>NZ_CP082271.1:2941930-4412895 GCF_019880365.1 Pseudomonas sp. DNDY-54 | reverse complement strand
AGGATCTCCTACACGCTGCCAAGCTTTCTAAATGGCAGGCATTGTAGCCCTCGGCGATTCGGTTATCCACAATTCAACGGCAATACCAAGCGGAGGACGAAGCCAACAGCAGTGTGTCGACCTCAAATTTTCACCTAAGCCATGTTGATAACTGTACCGCAAGGCTTGGGATAAGCCTGTGTCGGAAGTATGTACAGCGTGGCCTGTGCATAACTCTTCTACTTACACACAGTCTACGCACGCTTTTCACACGGCAACTGCACGGCTTTCTAAAGGGTTTCAAGATTACTTAGAGGCCTGTGCTGCCTGCGTTGTAGACGCTTATCCACAGAAAAGAGCATCACCATCTATAAGCTCTATATCAAGGAAGCTTTAATTCTTTTCTTCTATTATTATTTTTCTTCTTATCCGTGCTGGCCAGAAATTGACCTCACAGCGCAGCTTCTCTACAATCGCCGGTCTCTTAAAAGGGGGCCATTCCGGCCCGCGATGGATCACCAGGTAACGCATCATGAAACGCACTTTCCAACCCAGCACCCTCAAGCGCGCTCGTACTCACGGTTTCCGTGCTCGTATGGCTACCAAGAACGGCCGCGCGGTACTGTCGCGTCGCCGCGCCAAAGGTCGTAAGCGCCTGGCAGTCTGAACACCTCGGAACAGGTAGTGAGTCGAGACTTCGCTCGGGAAAAGCGACTGCTTACCCCGCGCCAGTTCAAAGCAGTCTTCGACTCCCCTTCCGGCAAGATACCGGGCAGGAACATCCTGCTCCTGGTACGCGAAAATGACCTACCCCATCCTCGCATCGGGCTGGTGATCGGTAAAAAGAGCATCAAACTCGCCGTTGAACGCAATCGCATCAAGCGGCAACTGCGTGAAACCTTTCGTCTCCACCAGATGGAACTGACGGGATGGGATATCGTGGTTATCTCGCGTAAGGGATTGGCTGATCTTGATAATCCCGAATTGGCACGTCAATTTGCCAAGCTCTGGAGGCGGCTCTCCCGCACCAAAAGCGCCAGTCATCCGGAACAGGCCAAGCCCACCCATGCGTAACCTGGCTTTGATCCCAATTCGGATCTACCGGTATGCCATCAGCCCAATGATGGCAAGCCACTGCCGTTTCTACCCGACTTGCTCCTGCTACGCCCAAGAGGCCATCGAACAACATGGTCTGCTGCGCGGTGGTTGGTTGAGCCTGCGCAGGCTTGGCCGTTGCCATCCATGGAATCCGGGTGGTTATGATCCCGTGCCTACCAACCACACCTCCCATTCATCTTCGATGACCGAGTAACCATGGATATCAAACGCTCGATTCTGCTCGTCGCTCTGGCAGTCGTTGCCTACCTGATGGTTCTTCAGTGGAATCAGGACTATGGTCAGGCGGCGCTGCCAGCCGAAACCAGCCAGGAACAAACCACGGCGGCTCAACTGCCCGAGACGCCGGCATCCACTACATCCGAAAATCTACAAGGTGATATCCCGGCCGTTAGCGGCGATCAATCAGCGAGCGCGCTTCCGGAAACTCAGGCTAGCTCCCAGCTGATTCGAGTCCGCACCGATGTACTGGATGTGGCAATCGACCCACGCGGTGGCGATATAGTCGATCTGCGTTTGCCTGAGTTTCCCCGACGCCAGGATCGTCCCGACGTCCCCTTCCAGCTTTTCGAACGTAGCGGGGAGCGGACCTATGAAGCCCAGAGTGGATTAATTGGTGACGGTCCTGATAAAGCCAGTGGTCGCCCCCTGTACAGCAGTGAGCAACAGCAGTATCAATTGGCAGAGGGTCAGGACCAGTTGGTCGTCGACCTTAAATACAGCGAAAACGACGTCAGCTACACCAAGCGCTTCACCTTTGACCGAAGCGACTATGACCTGCGTGTCACCTATCTGATTGAGAACCAAGGTCAGAAACCGTGGACTGGCTATATGTTCGGTCAGTTGAAGCGTGATGACAGCGGTGACCCCTCATCGAGCACAGCGACCGGTACGGCAACTTACCTAGGCGCTGCCCTTTGGACAAAAGACGAGCCTTACACCAAAGTCTCCATGGGGGACATGGATGACGGCAGCCTCAAGAAAACCGTCGAAGGTGGATGGATAGCGTGGCTGCAGCATTACTTCGTAACCGCTTGGATTCCCGCGCCCGATCAGACCAATCAGGTACAGACGCGTAAAGACAGCCAGGGCAACTACATCATCGGCTTCACTGGCCCTGGCGTGACGGTGGCGCCAGGCAGTCAGGGTGAAACCTATGCCACGCTGTACGCGGGACCCAAAAGTCAGGATGAACTTGAAGAGTTATCTCCCGGCCTGCGTCTGACCGTTGATTACGGCATTCTCTGGTTCATCGCTCAGCCGATTTTCTGGCTGCTACAGAACATCCATGCACTGCTGGGTAACTGGGGCTGGTCGATCATCGTACTGACGATCGTCATTAAGCTGGCCTTCTTCCCGCTTTCGGCTGCCAGCTACAGGTCGATGGCGCGCATGCGCGCTGTATCGCCGAAGATGCAGGCGCTCAAGGAGCAGTTTGGCGATGACCGCCAGAAGATGTCCCAGGCGATGATGGAGCTCTACAAGAAGGAGAAGATCAATCCATTGGGCGGCTGCCTGCCGATCCTGGTTCAGATGCCAGTGTTCCTGGCGCTCTACTGGGTATTGCTGGAAAGCGTCGAAATGCGCCAGGCACCTTGGATGTTCTGGATTACCGACCTGTCGATCAAGGACCCGTTCTTTATTCTGCCGATCATCATGGGTCTGACCATGTTCATCCAGCAGCAGCTGAACCCCACGCCGCCGGATCCGATGCAAGCCAAGGTAATGAAGATGCTCCCGATCATCTTTACCTTCTTCTTCCTTTGGTTCCCGGCCGGTCTGGTGCTGTACTGGGTGGTCAACAACGTCTTGTCGATTGCGCAGCAGTGGTACATTACGCGCAAGATTGAGAGGCAGACCGCAGCCGCAGCCTGATCTGCTGAGTGAACAGAACGCCCCTTGATTGGGGCGTTTTGCTTTTTTCCGATCCGTCCGGGAGACATGCATGAGCCACGATCGCGAAACCATCGCTGCAATCGCCACCGCTCCAGGGAGAGGCGGCATAGGCGTTGTACGGGTGTCAGGCCCTCGAGCGAAAGCGGTAGCCATTACGCTGAGCGGACGCGAACCCACCGCCCGCCACGCACATTACGGTCCGTTCCACTCCGATGACGGTGAGGTCATCGACGAAGGCCTCATGCTCTTTTTTCCAGGCCCTAATTCTTTTACTGGCGAAGACGTATTAGAACTACAGGGTCACGGCGGGCCTGTGGTGATGGACATGCTACTGCACCGCTGCGTAGAACTGGGGGTTCGGCTGGCTAGGCCGGGTGAGTTCAGCGAGCGAGCTTTCCTTAACGACAAAATGGACCTGGCACAGGCCGAGGCGATCGCCGACCTGATCGAAGCCAGTTCTGCCCAGGCGGCGCGCAACGCGGTGCGTTCGCTGCAAGGCGAGTTCTCACGTCGAGTGCATCAGCTGACGGAAAAGCTGATCCAGCTGCGCATCTATGTCGAGGCGGCGATCGATTTCCCAGAGGAAGAGATAGATTTTTTAGCCGATGGCCGCGTGCTTGCTTTACTGCAGGCCGCCAGGGAGGAGCTGAGCGAGGTGATCCGCGAAGCCGGTCAGGGCGCACTGCTGCGTGAAGGCATGAACGTGGTGATCGCCGGTCGCCCCAACGCTGGGAAGTCTAGCTTGCTCAACGCATTAGCCGGCCGTGAAGCCGCGATCGTCACCGACATCGCCGGCACCACGCGCGACGTGTTGCGCGAACACATCCATATTGATGGCATGCCCTTGCACGTCATCGACACCGCAGGCCTTCGGGACACCGATGATCACGTGGAGCGCATCGGTGTGGAGCGCGCCATCAAGGCCATCGAAGACGCTGACCGGATATTGCTGGTAGTGGATGCCAGTGCATCGTCTGTAGGCCCTGACAGCTCCGATTGGCCCGATTTTCTTACCGTCAGGCCAGATCGCGCCAAGACGACGCTGATCCGCAACAAAGCCGACCTGACCGGGGAGGAGGCCGCACTTTCGATCGATCCAGACGGCTACAGCATGCTGAGCCTTTCGGCGCGATCCGGTGATGGGCTGGAGATGCTTCGTGAGCACCTGAAAAGCTGTATGGGCTACGACCAGACCGCGGAGAGCGGATTCAGCGCCCGCCGTCGGCACCTGGACGCGCTGCGGCAGACCGCCGAGCACCTCGACCATGGCCATGCACAACTCACCCTAGCCGGGGCGGGAGAGCTATTAGCTGAGGACTTGCGTCAGGCCCAACAGGCGCTCGGGGAGATCACAGGTGCCTTCAGCTCCGACGATCTCCTGGGTCGCATATTTTCCAGCTTTTGCATCGGGAAATAAGGTCGTCAACCGTAGCCATTATCCGCGCGCGCCTATCGGACGCCGGGAGCAGGGAACGCCCCGGCCTTTCCACGAACCGCTGCGTTTGGTCTCGCGTTCCCTCTCTGTTGCAGCCGGAAACAGACGGTTCAGCGAATTCCGTTCTGCTATGCCTCGTTATTATCTACCAAATGAGTCGGTCATAAGGGCTGTGGACAACCCGTCTTAAGATCGGTCCATAACCCTTGGAATAAGCGAGTGTGTAAAGCGCTTGTGCATAAGTCACTTATTTACACACAGGCTATAAACCGGCATCCCACCGGCGCAGCCCAGGATAAACACAACGTTTTGGTACGCTGCACGCCTTGATTTCTAGGCGCTGCGGGCATCTATCCACAGATTATCGCTGCATATTTATAAACATAAAAATAAGCTTTAAATCATTTCTTTCTCTTTTTTATATATTCCGGGTTTCTGCGGGACGCCGTTGGCAGTTGGTCATTTTTTGTTCAAGGGCCTTCTTTCACGGAACCCCAGCCCCTATACTTGCGCGTTTCCCCAGAACTCATCTGAACAGGCACGAGGTGCGTGGTGGATTTCCCTTCCCGTTTTGACGTCATCGTTATCGGCGGTGGCCATGCCGGTACCGAAGCTGCGCTGGCAGCCGCTCGAATCGGTGTGAAAACACTGCTACTCACCCATAACGTCGAGACGCTGGGGCAGATGAGTTGCAATCCAGCCATTGGGGGTATCGGCAAAAGCCATTTGGTCAAAGAGATCGACGCGCTTGGCGGCGCCATGGCGACGGCCACGGACCAAAGTGGTATTCAGTTCCGGGTGCTCAATAGCCGCAAGGGACCTGCCGTTCGCGCGACCCGCGCGCAGGCTGATCGAGTGCTTTACAAGGCCGCTGTGCGTGGGACGCTTGAAAACCAGGAGAACCTGTGGATATTTCAGCAGGCAGCTGACGATCTGATCGTGGAAGCGGATCAGGTCAAAGGCGTGGTTACTCAGATGGGGCTGCGTTTGTTTGCAGAGTCGGTGGTTCTCACCACCGGCACTTTTCTCGGCGGACTTATCCACATCGGTTTGCAAAATTACTCAGGCGGCCGCGCCGGGGACCCGCCTTCAATTGCGCTGGCCAAACGCTTGCGCGAATTGCCGCTTCGGGTCGGCCGTCTGAAGACAGGCACGCCACCGCGTATCGACGGTCGAAGCGTCGACTTTTCGGTAATGACCGAACAGCCAGGCGATACGCCCATCCCACCGATGTCTTTCCTTGGGCATGCGGCGCAGCATCCCAGGCAGGTCAGCTGCTGGATCACCCATACCAACGCACGCACCCATGAAATCATCGCGGCCAACCTCGACCGTTCGCCGATGTACTCCGGCGTTATCGAGGGGGTGGGACCACGCTATTGCCCGTCGATCGAAGATAAGATTCATCGCTTCGCCGACAAAGACAGCCACCAGGTCTTTATCGAACCCGAAGGCCTGACGACACATGAGCTGTACCCCAACGGTATTTCAACGTCGTTGCCGTTTGATGTTCAGCTGCAGATCGTGCAGAGCATCCGTGGTATGGAGCAGGCTCACATCGTTCGGCCCGGCTATGCCATCGAGTACGATTATTTCGACCCGCGTGATCTGAAATACAGCCTGGAGACCAAGGTCATCGCAGGGCTGTTTTTTGCCGGCCAGATCAATGGCACTACCGGCTACGAAGAAGCTGGCGCGCAAGGTCTACTGGCCGGTACCAATGCGGCGTTGCGCGCGCAGGGCAAGGAAAGCTGGTGCCCGCGCCGCGATGAGGCCTACCTCGGCGTGCTCGTCGACGATTTGATTACGCTCGGTACCCAAGAGCCGTACCGCATGTTCACCTCGCGCGCCGAGTACCGACTGATACTTCGCGAAGACAACGCCGATTTGCGGCTGACCGAAAAAGGGCGTGAGCTTGGGCTGGTCAATGACGTTCGCTGGTCAGCGTTCGAGCGCAAGCGCGAAAGCATCGTGCAGGAAGAACAGCGCCTGAAGAGCACCTGGGTACGCCCGGCAACGCCGCAAGGCGACGCCATCGCCGAACGTTTCGGAACACCGCTGACCCACGAATACAACTTGCTGAATCTGCTTGCTCGCCCGGAAATTGACTATCGCAGCCTGGTCCAGCTCACTGGCACTGGCGTCGATGATCCGCAGGTAGCTGAGCAGGTCGAGATCAAAACCAAGTACGCCGGCTATATCGATCGTCAGCAGGAAGAAATCCTCAGGCTGCGAGCCAGCGAGAACATCGCATTGCCGTCGGATCTGGATTACTCGACGATTTCCGGACTGTCGAAGGAAATCCAGCACAAGCTGTCCCACGCTCGTCCCGAAACCCTCGGCCAGGCGTCGCGGATCCCGGGTGTGACTCCAGCGGCCGTTTCACTGCTGATGATTCATCTGAAGAAACGCAGCGCTGGGCAGAAGCTGGAGCAAAGTGCTTGATGGACGTTGAACACACGCGTTTCGTCGACGAACTCAAACAGGGTGCGACACTGTTGGGCGTGGAGCTGAGCGACGCTCAGCAAGAACAGCTACTCGCCTACCTTGCGCTACTGAACAAGTGGAACAAGGCATACAACCTGACTGCCGTGCGTGATCCAGCGGAGATGGTGTCGCGCCATCTGCTCGACAGCCTCAGCGTCGCGCCGCATGTGGAGCAGAGCGGTTCGCGATGGCTCGACGTGGGCAGTGGCGGTGGGATGCCAGGCATCCCACTGGCCATTCTGTTTCCCGAGCGGCGCTTCACACTGCTCGACTCTAATGGGAAAAAAACGCGTTTCCTTACCCAGGTCAAACTCGAACTCAAACTCGATAATGTCGATGTAGTGCACAGCCGGGTGGAGCAATTCAAACCGGAGCAAGCCTTTACCGGCATTACCTCGCGAGCGTTCAGTTCGCTGGCTGATTTTGCAAACTGGACGCGCCACCTCGGTAATTCCGACACGTATTGGCTCGCCATGAAAGGCGTTCAGCCGGATGATGAGCTGCAGGCACTGCCCGCGGATTTCCAGCTGGCGCGCTGCCTGGTTCTCAAGGTTCCCGGTTGCCAAGGGCAACGCCATCTGTTGATACTGCGCCGCACTTCATGACCCGGACAGACACTGACCATGGCTAAAGTATTTGCCATCGCCAACCAGAAAGGCGGTGTAGCCAAGACCACCACCTGCATCAATCTGGCCGCCTCGCTTGTCGCGACTCGTCGCCGGGTATTGCTTATCGACCTTGATCCACAGGGCAACGCAACCACCGGCAGCGGTGTGGATAAGTTGAGTCTTGAGTATTCGATTTACGACGTGTTGATTGGCGAATGTAGCCTGGTCGATGCCATGCAGTATTCCGAGCACGGCGGCTATCAGCTGCTACCCGCCAATCGTGACCTGACAGCGGCAGAAGTCGCGCTGCTCCAGCTGCCGACCAAAGAACATCGCCTGCGCGAGGCGCTTGCACCGGTACGTGAGAATTACGACTACATCCTCATTGATTGTCCGCCCTCGCTGTCGATGTTGACGATCAATGCATTAACAGCGGCAGACGGCGTGATCATTCCGATGCAGTGCGAGTATTACGCGCTCGAAGGGCTGACGGACCTGGTCAATTCGATCCAGCGCATCGGGCAGGCGCTGAACCCGTCGCTCAAAATCGAGGGTCTGTTGCGCACGATGTACGACCCGCGCAGCAGCCTGACCAACGACGTCACCGAACAACTCAAGACGCATTTTGGCGAAAAGCTGTATGACACGGTGATACCGCGCAACGTCAGGCTTGCCGAAGCACCCAGTCACGGTATGCCGGCGTTGGTCTATGACAAGCAATCCAAGGGCGCCTTGGCCTATCTGGCACTGGCCGGCGAATTGTCACGCCGTCAGCGCCGCGCCGCCCGTAGCGTAACCGCATAAGGAATTTTTCATGGCGACCAAAAAAAGAGGCCTGGGACGCGGACTGGATGCGCTACTTGGGGGCGCCAACGTTACGGCTGTGCATGAGCATGCCGCCCAGACGGATGAGCGTGAACTGCAGCAGTTGCCCCTCGATATCATCCAGCGTGGCAAGTACCAGCCGCGGCGTGACATCGATCCGGTGACGCTTGACGAGCTGGCTCACTCGATACGCACGCAGGGGGTCATGCAGCCAATCGTGGTTCGCTCAATCGGCTCGGGTCGATACGAGATCATTGCCGGCGAGCGTCGTTGGCGTGCCAGCCAGCAAGCGGGTCTTGAGACAATTCCGGCGCTGGTGCGCGACGTATCTGATGAAGCCGCCATTGCCATGGCCTTGATCGAGAATATCCAGCGTGAAGACCTAAACCCCATCGAGGAAGCGGTGGCGTTGCAACGCCTGCAGCAAGAGTTCCAATTGACTCAGCAACAGGTCGCTGACGCCGTCGGGAAATCTCGAGTGACAATCAGCAATCTGTTGCGATTGATCGCGTTGCCGGAGGAGATCAAGACACTCTTGTCTCATGGCGATTTGGAAATGGGCCACGCACGTGCACTACTCGGATTGCCAGCCGACCAGCAGGTCGAAGGCGCGCGACACGTTGTCGCACGCGGACTGACCGTACGGCAGACCGAGGCGTTGGTCAGGCAGTGGTTGAACAGTAAGGATTCGAAAGCCGCGCCTAAGGGCGATCCCGATATCCTACGCCTTGAGCAGCGACTGGCCGAACGTTTGGGCTCTCCGGTTCAGATCAAACATGGCGAAAAGGGCAAGGGCCAGCTCGTCATCCGCTACAATTCGCTGGATGAGTTACAGGGTGTGCTGGCCCACATTCGCTGAAACAAAAAATTATGTAGTGTCAGTCGGAAACTGCTACCTGAAGGTTGAACGCAGGGTGTGCTGCTCCTATACTCGCGGCGCTTTTTTGACTGCAATCAAATGTGGATAGCGAACGCGCCTTATTGATGGATGCACGGTGAATATTCGCAACAAGACACCTCTCCATCGGTTACCGGTCGTACGCGTACTAGCGGTACAAGTACTTGTAGCAGTGGTTGCCGGCGTTCTTTGTTTCTTGTTTTTTGGTATGGTCGCCGGCTATTCGGCATTGCTCGGTGGCTTGATCGCGTTTTTGGCCAATCTTTACTTCGCGTTCAAAGCGTTTCGCTATTTTGGCGCGAGATCGGCTAGAGCCATCGTTCAGTCCCTTTGGGCTGGTGAAATGGGTAAACAGATTCTGGCAGCAGCGCTATTTGCGCTGGTGTTCGTGGGAGTGAAACCACTGCAACCGGCAGCCTTGTTCGTCGGTTACCTCTTGGTTTTAGGCGCTGGAGCGAGCGCCCTCCTGCTGATGAAAAATAATCCGAAGCATTGAGCACTGAGGCGTTTATGGCGAGTACCCCGGCGGAATACATCCAACATCACCTGCAGAATCTGACTTACGGAAAACTGCCGGAAGGCTACGTGCGTGCAGATGGCTCGGTAGTCGATCAGGCTAGTTGGACCATTGCTCAGTCCGGTCTAGAGGCTCGCGACATGGGTTTCATGGCAGTCCATCTCGACACGCTCGGATGGTCGCTGTTCATGGGCTTGATCTTCATTCTGATCTTCCGCATGGCCGCCAAAGGTGCAACTGCCGGTATCCCGGGCCGTCTGCAGAACTTCGTTGAGATGTGCGTCGAGTTTGTCGAAGGTGTCGTGAAGGACACCTTCCATGGCCGCAATGCGCTCATTGCTCCGTTGGCCTTGACCATCTTTGTCTGGGTGTTCCTGATGAACAGCCTGAAGTGGATTCCGGTCGACTACATCCCTGGCCTAGCCAGCTTGATGGGCCTGCCGTACTTCAAGATCGTTCCGACTGCCGACCCGAATGGCACCTTCGGTCTCTCGCTGGGTGTGTTTATTCTGATCCTGTTCTACAGCTTCAAGGTCAAGGGCGTGGGCGGCTTCACCAAGGAACTGGCATTCACGCCGTTCAACCATTGGTCGCTTGTTCCGTTCAACCTGTTCCTTGAGATCCTCGGTCTGCTGACCAAGCCGCTGAGCCTGGCTCTGCGTCTGTTCGGCAACATGTACGCCGGTGAGGTGGTATTCATCCTTATCGCGCTGCTGCCGTTCTACGTGCAGTGGACCCTGAATGTGCCCTGGGCGATCTTCCATATTCTGGTGATCCCGCTGCAGGCGTTCATTTTCATGGTTCTGACCGTGGTGTACCTGAGCTCAGCGCATGAAGATCATGGTCATGCCGAACTCACGCCGTAACCGCTGATCCGGTTCAATCTGTTTCGCTTCAACCAAGAAAACCTTAACCCTTAGCTTCAGGAGCTTTACATGGAACTCGTCTACATCGCCGCCTCCATCATGATTGGTCTGGGTGCCCTGGGCACTGGCATCGGCTTCGCCCTGCTGGGTGGCAAGCTGCTGGAATCCACTGCTCGTCAACCCGAGCTGGCTCCTCAGCTGCAAACCAAGACCTTCCTGATGGCTGGTCTGCTCGACGCCGTACCGATGATCGGTGTTGGTATCGCGATGTACCTCATCTTCGTTGTCGCTGCTTAAGACTTTTCCGGTTCCTGATGGGGTTCGCTTGTCGAGCCCCGTTGCCGTGGAATTGACAACCGCGTCGAACGAGATAGCACGAGGTATATCGCTGTGAACATTAACTTGACGCTGTTCGGTCAAACGTTCGCTTTCGCTATTTTCGTCTGGTTCTGCATGAAGTACGTATGGCCGCCAATCACCAAGGCCATGCAAGAACGCCAGAAGAAAATTGCCGAAGGGCTGGACGCCGCAGGCCGTGCGCAGCAAGACCTTAAATTGGCTCAGGAAAAGGTGTCCAACACCCTCCGTGAGACCAAGGGCCAAGCTGCCCAGATTCTTGAGCAAGCCAACAAGCAGGCCAATGCAATCGTTGAAGAAGCCAAGCAACAAGCGCGCGCCGAAGGCGAGCGACTGGTTGCCGGTGCCCGCGCTGAAATCGAGCAGGAAGTGAATCGTGCCAAGGACCAACTGCGCAACCAGGTAGCCGTGTTGGCCGTCATGGGTGCGGAGAAGATTCTGGAGTCCCAGGTGGACGCCAAGGCGCACAACGATCTGGTCGAAAAACTGGCCTCCCAACTCTAAGCGAGGCAAGCGATGATCAATACCCAGACGCTTGCTCGGCCATACGCAAAGGCCGCTTTTGAATTCGCCAGCTCGGCTGGTCGAATTGATGCCTGGTCGGGCATGTTGAGCCTGGCTGCGGTCGCCGTTGACGTTCCCCAAGTTGCCGAACTGCTCAAGAACCCACGTCTGACTAGCGAAAGCAAAGTTCAGACGCTGGTTCAGCTGTTCGGTAGCGACATCGATGAAGCGTTCCGAAATTTCGTCTCCACCTTGGGCGATAACGATCGCCTGGACGTGTTGCCGACCATTCGGGAGCTGTTCGAGGAGCTCAAGGCTGAGGCCGAAAAGACACTCGACGTTGAAGTGCAGACAGCTTTCGAGCTGACTCCTGCGCAACTCCAAACTTTGGCTGCCGCCTTGTCGAAGCGGCTAGATCGTACCGTCAACCCCCAGCAGGTCGTGAACCCTGCGCTGATCGGCGGCGTTGTCATCCGCGCCGGCGATGTGGTTGTCGATGGTTCGGTCCGCGGCAAACTGAGCCAGTTGGCCGAATCGTTGAAATCCTGATTTGAGGGTCGTGGCATGCAGCAACTGAATCCTTCCGAGATTAGTGAAATCATAAAGCAGCGCATCGGTAGTTCCGACGTGTCTGCCCAAGCGCGTAACGAAGGCACCATCGTCAGCGTTTCTGACGGTATCGTTCGCATCTATGGCCTGGCCGATGTGATGTACGGGGAAATGATCGAATTTCCTGGCGGCGTCTTCGGTATGGCCCTGAACCTGGAACAAGACTCCGTAGGTGCCGTGGTATTGGGCGCTTACCAGAGCCTGACCGAAGGCATGAGCGCGAAGTGCACCGGTCGCGTCCTGGAAGTACCGGTAGGTCCGGAACTGCTGGGCCGCGTCGTCGACGCACTGGGCAATCCGGTTGACGGCAAGGGTCTGGTCAACGCGCAGGCAACTGACGCGGTTGAGAAAGTCGCCCCTGGCGTGATCTGGCGTAAGTCGGTCGACCAGCCGGTGCAGACCGGTTACAAGTCAGTCGACGCGATGATCCCGGTTGGTCGCGGTCAGCGCGAGCTGATCATTGGTGACCGCCAGATCGGTAAGACGGCCCTGGCCATCGACGCCATCATCAACCAGCGCAACAGCGGCATCAAATGTGTCTACGTCGCGATCGGTCAGAAGCAATCGACTATCGCCAACGTGGTTCGCAAACTTGAGCAGCACGGCGCACTGGCTAACACCATCATCGTCGCCGCTTCGGCATCCGAATCCGCTGCGCTGCAGTTCCTGGCTCCTTACGCCGGCTGCACCATGGGTGAGTATTTCCGCGACCGTGGTGAAGATGCGCTGATTGTGTATGACGATTTGTCCAAGCAAGCTGTTGCTTACCGCCAGATTTCCCTGCTGCTGCGCCGTCCGCCAGGACGCGAAGCCTACCCAGGTGACGTGTTCTATCTCCACAGCCGTCTGCTTGAGCGTGCTTCGCGCGTTTCCGAGGAGTATGTAGAGAAATTCACCAATGGCGCCGTGACGGGCAAGACTGGTTCTTTGACCGCTCTGCCGATCATCGAAACCCAGGCTGGTGACGTATCTGCGTTCGTTCCGACCAACGTGATCTCGATTACCGACGGCCAGATCTTCCTCGAATCGTCCATGTTCAACGCAGGTATCCGACCAGCCGTTAACGCTGGTATCTCGGTATCTCGTGTGGGTGGTGCTGCCCAGACCAAGATCATCAAGAAGCTGTCCGGCGGTATCCGTACCGCGCTGGCTCAGTATCGTGAACTGGCGGCGTTCGCCCAGTTCGCGTCCGATCTGGATGAAGCGACCCGTAAGCAGCTCGAGCATGGTCAGCGCGTCACCGAGCTGATGAAGCAGAAGCAGTATGCGCCGATGTCCATCGCCGACATGGCGGTGTCCTTGTATGCAGCTGAACGTGGCTACCTGCAGGACATCGAAGTGGCCAAGGTTGGCGCCTTCGAACAGGCGTTGATTGCCTATTTCCATCATGAGCACGTTGCTCTGCTGGACAAGATCAACGTGAAGGGCGACTTCAACGACGAAATCGACGCGGGCATCAAAGCCGGTATCGAGTCGTTCAAGGCCACCCAATCCTGGTAAGCCGCAGCGAGAGCCGTAAGGCTCTCGCTTGCTAACCCGATAGGTGTCAAATGGCAGGCGCAAAAGAGATTCGCAGCAAGATTGCGAGCATCAAAAGCACGCAGAAGATCACCAGCGCCATGGAAAAGGTGGCGGTCAGCAAGATGCGCAAGGCACAGATGCGCATGGCTGCCAGTCGCCCCTATGCGGAGCGGATCCAGCAGGTAATCGGCCACTTGGCCAATACCAACCCGGAGTACCGCCACCCGTTCATGGTTGAGCGTCCGGTCAAGCGTGTCGGTTACATCGTCGTGTCGTCCGATCGTGGATTGTGCGGCGGCTTGAACACAAACCTGTTCAAGGCGCTGATCAAGAACATGAAGGAATGGCACGACAGCAAAGTCGAAGCCGACCTGTGCGTGATCGGTAACAAAGGTGCGAGCTTCTTCCGCAGCTTTGGCGGCAACGTGGTCGCGGCAGTCAACGGTCTTGGCGAAGAGCCGTCGATCAATGATCTGATCGGCAGCGTCAAGGTCATGTTGGACGCCTTCGATCAAGGCCGTCTGGAC
This sequence comes from Pseudomonas sp. DNDY-54, assembly GCF_019880365.1. Taxonomy (NCBI): domain Bacteria; kingdom Pseudomonadati; phylum Pseudomonadota; class Gammaproteobacteria; order Pseudomonadales; family Pseudomonadaceae; genus Pseudomonas; species Pseudomonas sp. DNDY-54. The sequence goes on along the minus strand of NZ_CP082271.1, from coordinate 4,398,750 downwards.
CGTCTTTACCTGGTGTCGAACAAGTTCATCAACACCATGACGCAGAAACCGACCGTCGCCCAGCTGCTGCCGTTGGCCGCGAGTGACGATCAGACCGCGCCGAAAGGTAAGTGGGACTATTTGTACGAACCCGACGCCCGCTTGTTGCTGGATGCGCTGCTGGTTCGCTACGTGGAATCCCAGGTCTACCAAGCCGTGGTCGAAAACGGTGCCGCTGAACAAGCTGCCCGGATGATCGCCATGAAGAACGCAACCGACAATGCCGGTGAGCTGATCGGCGACCTGCAACTGGTCTATAACAAGGCCCGTCAGGCTGCGATCACCCAGGAAATTTCGGAAATCGTCGGCGGCGCTGCCGCGGTTTAAGAACGGTTCAAATATTCAGAGGAACCAAACATGAGTAGCGGACGTATCGTTCAAATCATCGGCGCCGTTATCGACGTGGAATTTCCGCGCGATGTGGTACCGAACATTTATGACGCGCTGAAAGTCACGGGCGCTGAAACCACCCTGGAAGTCCAGCAGCAGCTGGGCGACGGCATTGTCCGTACCATCGCCATGGGCTCGACCGAAGGCCTCAAGCGTGGCCTGGACGTCAGCAACACGGGCGCTGCGATTTCCGTTCCAGTGGGCACCGCCACGCTGGGTCGGATCATGGACGTGCTGGGCAACCCCATCGACGAAGCCGGTCCGATTGGCGAAGAAGAGCGCTGGGGTATTCACCGCGCCGCTCCGAGCTACTCTGAGCAAGCCGGCGGCAACGAGCTGCTGGAAACGGGTATCAAGGTTATCGACCTCGTTTGCCCGTTCGCCAAGGGCGGTAAGGTCGGTCTGTTCGGTGGTGCCGGTGTTGGCAAGACCGTGAACATGATGGAGCTCATCCGTAACATCGCCATGGAGCACAGCGGTTACTCCGTGTTTGCCGGTGTGGGTGAGCGTACTCGTGAAGGTAACGATTTCTATCACGAGATGAAGGACTCCAACGTTCTGGACAAGGTTGCACTGGTCTATGGCCAGATGAACGAGCCACCAGGAAACCGTCTGCGTGTGGCACTGACCGGCCTGACCATGGCCGAGAAGTTCCGCGACGAAGGCAAGGACGTTCTGCTGTTCGTTGACAACATCTACCGTTACACCTTGGCCGGTACCGAAGTGTCCGCGCTGCTGGGTCGTATGCCATCTGCGGTGGGTTATCAGCCGACACTGGCCGAGGAAATGGGCGTTCTGCAGGAACGCATCACCTCCACCAAGAGCGGTTCGATCACCTCCGTCCAGGCCGTTTACGTCCCTGCGGATGACTTGACCGACCCGTCTCCGGCGACCACCTTCGCTCACTTGGACGCTACCGTGGTTCTGTCGCGTGACATCGCTTCCCTGGGTATCTACCCGGCGGTCGATCCACTCGATTCTACCTCGCGTCAGTTGGATGCCAACGTGATTGGCCAGGAGCACTACGACACCGCTCGCGGCGTTCAGTACGTGCTGCAGCGCTACAAGGAACTGAAGGACATCATCGCGATCCTCGGTATGGACGAACTGTCGGAAACTGACAAGCAGCTGGTATCCCGTGCTCGTAAGATCCAGCGCTTCCTGTCCCAGCCTTTCTTTGTGGCAGAAGTCTTCACCGGTTCGCCGGGTAAGTACGTCTCGCTGAAAGAAACCATCCGTGGCTTCGCCGGCATCCTCAATGGTGATTACGATCATCTGCCGGAGCAGGCGTTCTACATGGTTGGCGGAATCGACGAAGCCATCGAGAAAGCGAAGAAACTGTAACTGGCGCGCCCGCTTGCGGGCGCCAATAAGCTCAGCTGGCGGCCACCGCTGCCAGCCAAGCTCATTACCGAGGCATAAGTATGGCTATGACAGTCCACTGTGACATCGTCAGTGCGGAAGAAGAGCTGTTCTCGGGGCTGGTGGAGATGGTTGTCGCTCATGGTCACCTGGGTGACCTGGGTATTCTGCCGGGCCACGCCCCACTGCTGACCGATCTCAAGCCCGGTCCGGTGCGAGTGATCAAGCAGGGTGGCGGCGAAGAAATCTTCTACATTTCAGGCGGCTTCATTGAAGTCCAGCCGAATATGGTGAAGGTGCTTGCAGACACCGCTACGCGCGCCAAGGACCTGGACGAAGCGGCGGCGAAAGCTGCCGTGACAGCCGCCGAGAAGGCGCTGCATGAGAAAGGCGCAGAGTTCGATTATGGCTCTGCTGCTGCTCGTCTGGCCGAGGCTGCCGCTCAGCTTCGGACCATCGAGGCGATGCGTAAGAAGTACGGCCGCGGTTGATCTGCTGACTGCTTCATCGCGAACGAGTAAAAGGGTAGCCTTGGCTACCCTTTTTCTTTTTCTTTTTCCGTATTCCGATATCAACCTCTCACGTCGGCCCACAGGGTCACGATTGTTCAGGATCTGCCATGTCTCTCGATGTCGTCATTCTCGCTGCTGGCCAGGGCACGCGCATGCGTTCTGCTCTGCCCAAGGTACTTCACCCGGTCGCCGGACAGTCCATGCTGGGGCACGTCATCGATACCGCTCGAGGACTCAAGCCGAAAGCCATACACGTGGTGATTGGCCATGGTGCCGAGCAGGTTCGTGAACGGTTGGCTGCGGACGATCTGAATTTCGTTGTGCAGGCCGAGCAGTTGGGGACCGGACATGCCGTGGCCCAGGCGCTGCCGGCTCTCACGGCCGAGCGGGTGCTAATTCTTTACGGTGATGTGCCGCTGATCGGGGCCGCAACGCTCGAGCGCCTCCTGCAAAAAGTCGGTCCGCAACAGCTTGCGCTACTCACGGTGAAGCTGGCTGATCCAACCGGTTACGGTCGAATCGTCCGCGATGGGCAGGGTGCGGTTCAGGCGATTGTTGAGCACAAAGATGCCACGCCTGAGCAAAAGCTGATTGCCGAAGGTAATACGGGAATTCTTGCGGTGCCGGGCGAGCGTTTGGGCGATTGGTTGGGGCGGCTGTCCAATAGCAACGCGCAGGGCGAGTACTACCTGACTGATGTGATTGCCATGGCGGTCTGTGATGGCTTGGTCGTGTCGACCGAGCAACCGCTGGATGCCATGGAGGTGCAAGGTGCGAATGATCGCATTCAACTGGCTGAGCTTGAGCGCCATTTTCAGCAGCGGGCCGCACGCCGCTTGATGAGCCAAGGGGTGACGCTGCGTGATCCGGCGCGTTTCGATCTGCGTGGTGAGGTCACCGTTGGGCGTGACGTGCTAATCGATGTGAACGTGATTCTCGAAGGCAACGTCGTCATCGAGGACGGCGTTGAGATTGGGCCGAACTGCGTTATCCGAGACAGCACACTGCGCCGCGGGGCCGTGGTCAAGGCCAACAGCCATCTGGAAGGCGCCGAATTGGGCGAGGGTGCAGACTGCGGACCGTTCGCACGCCTGCGTCCCGGTGCGGTACTGGGCGCGAAGGCGCACGTCGGAAATTTCGTCGAGGTGAAAAACTCACACATGGGTGAGGGCGCCAAGGCTGGACATCTGGCTTATCTGGGCGATGCGGAAATCGGCGCGCGAACCAATATCGGCGCCGGCACCATCACCTGCAACTATGACGGCGCCAACAAGTTCCGCACGGTCATGGGCGAAGACGTCTTTATCGGCTCGAACAGTTCGCTGGTGGCCCCGGTGACGCTGGGTGATGGAGCGACAACAGGGGCGGGCTCAGTTATCACGGCTGATGTACCAGCCGGCACGCTAGCGCTAGGACGTGCTCGCCAGGCACTGATAAGTGGCTGGAAGCGACCAGAAAAATCCCGCAAGTAACGCCTACTGAAGCTCGCCCTGTGCTCGGGCGAGTCGTGTTCTTACCAGCGGTACTCAAGTGATCGGGGGTTTGGTCGATAGAAGGGCATAACCACACAGGACGCCAACATGCCCTCCCTGAACCGCCTGTCTATCCAGTGGAAGCTCACCCTGCTGGCAGGCTTATGCCTGCTGCTGATCGTCGGTTTGCTGGTCAGCGCATCGCTTTATCAGTCGCATCAGACTGTCGCGCTGGTCAACGCCTCGAGCAGCGCAATGCTCGAGGAGTCGGCACGCAATAACCTGCAAGCACGTGGATTGTCCCAGGCTCTGCGCATCGAGCGGCAATTCAACGACGCCTATCAGTATGGTCTGGGGTTTGCGAGGCAAGTGCTGTCGTTGCGCGAGCAGTCCATAGAACGGATGTCCAATGCGTTCGAACTCCGCGAAGACCTTCACCATCAAATTCAAACGGCGTTGCGGGCCAATCCGTCTCTCATCGGGCTCTACGTGGTGTTCGAGACGGATGCGCTGGATGACAAGGACGGCATGTTCATCGGTAACCCGGAGATGGGGGGAAATGACACCGGGCGTTTCTCGCTGTATTGGTCACAACGCACACCCGGCGAGCTCAGCGCTGAAACCATGGCCGAGTCGGAGATAGCGGATACCACGCCCGGTATCAGTGGCGCGCCCTATAACGCCTGGTACAGCTGCCCGCGCGACAGCGCGCGGGTCTGTCTTCTGGATCCCTATTTCGACGAGGTCGAGGGCAAGCCGCTGCTCATGACGAGTGTCGCGTTTCCGCTTATCGACAACGGCAAGGTCATCGGTGTCGTGGGCGTGGACATCAGTCTTGCCTCGCTTCAGCAACTGAGCGAACAGGCCCATCAGGAACTTTACCAAGGCGAAGGCCAGCTAAGCGTCATCAGCCCAGCGAAGCTTTTAGGTGGGCACAGTCGTGATGCCGGACTGCTGGGCAAGCCGCTCAGCGCCGCCTTTGGCGATGAAAGCGAGACCATCGCTCGCGCGGTAGATGCCGGCCGGCTCGCCATGCTTGAAGACGGCGACATGCTGAGAGTTTTACAGCCTGTACAGCCGATCCCTGAGCTGGCGCCCTGGGGTGTGCTGCTGGAAGTACCGCGCCAAGTGCTCCTAAGTCCGGCGTTGCGCCTCGAACAGACACTGCAACAGGAGAGCCGACAGGACAGCATCATTGCGCTGGCCATCGGGCTTGGCGCGGGTTTGGTGGGTCTTGTGCTGATGTGGCTGACCGCGCGTGGCGTCACCCGGCCAATCAAAGGGGTGGCGGCGATGCTTAAAGACATCGCGAGTGGAGAAGGCGATCTCACGCGCCGGTTGGAATACAGCCGTGATGATGAGCTCGGGGCGCTGGCGGGATGGTTCAACCGCTTCCTCGATAAGCTGCAGCCGACCATTGCAGATGTGAAGCGCTCGGTGCAGGACGCGCGCAGCAGTGCTGACCAGTCGGCTGCTATCGCCAGCCAGACCAGCGCCGGCATGCAGCAGCAATTCCGCGAGGTCGATCAGGTGGCGACCGCGTCGCAGGAAATGAGCGCTACTGCACAAGACGTCGCGCGCAACGCCGCGCAAGCCGCTGAAGCGGCACGGGACGCGGACCAGGCCACCCACGAGGGGCTTAGCGTGATCGACAACACCACGCACAGCATCGGCAGTCTGGCGGATGAACTCAACCGTGCCATGACTCAAGTGGAGAGTCTGGCAGCCAGCAGCGAGCAGATTGGATCGGTACTGGAGGTGATCCGCGCGATTGCCGAACAGACTAATCTGCTGGCCCTTAACGCGGCGATCGAGGCGGCACGGGCTGGCGAAGCCGGGCGTGGATTCGCCGTCGTGGCTGATGAAGTGCGCAGCCTGGCCCGGCGCACCCAGGAGTCCATTGAAGAGATCCGCCAGGTTATCGAGCGCCTGCAGAGCGGTACCCGCGATGTGGTAACAGCCATGCAGGGCAGCCGTAGTCAGGCTCAGGGCAGCGTCGACCAGGTGGGCAATGCTGTCGCGGCGTTGCGTAAGATTGGGGATGCGGTGGCGGTGATTTCCGACATGAACCTGCAAATCGCCAGCGCCGCTGAGGAGCAGAGCGCGGTCGCTGAGGAAATCAACCGTAATGTGGCGGGGATACGGGACGTTACTGAATCGCTTTCCGGACAGGCGGATGAATCTGCGCGGGTCAGCCAGGCGCTGAACCAGCTGGCGAACCATCAGCAGAGTCTCATGGGCTATTTCCGCGTTTGATGCCTCACGGCGGTTGACGAGGGCGACTAGATAAGTTTTGATTCGCGAATTATCTTTCGAATCGAAACTTAAGCAATGTCGAAACGCAACACACCGCAACGACGCCACGCCATTCTCGCCTTGCTCAATGCGCAAGGCGAAGTGAGCGTCGATGAGCTGTCCAAGCGTTTCGAGACGTCCGAGGTCACCATACGCAAGGACCTCGCCGCGCTGGAAAAAAACGGTCTTCTGTTGCGCCGTTACGGTGGTGCGGTGCCCTTGCCGCAGGAGCTGATTGGCGACAGCGCCCAGCCGGTCTCGCCCTGGAAGCAAGCCATCGCTCGAGCGGCCGTTAGCTGCATCCGCGAGCACGCCCGCATCATCATCGACAGCGGCACAACCACGGCCGCGATGATTCCCGAACTGGGCCACAAGCACGGCCTGTTGGTCATGACTAATTCGCTGGGTGTGGTTAACGCCCTGCGCGAGCTGGAACACGAACCCACACTACTGATGACCGGCGGCACCTGGGACCCGCATTCTGAGTCCTTCCAAGGGCAGGTGGCCGAACAGGTGCTGCGTTCCTACGATTTCGATCAGCTGTTCATCGGCGCCGACGGCATCGACCTGCAGCGTGGCACCACGACGTTCAATGAATTGCTCGGCCTGTCGCGCGTCATGGCCGAAGTGGCGCGCGAGGTCATCGTGCTCGCCGAGTCCGACAAGATTGGCCGGCGCATACCCAATCTGGAATTGCCCTGGGCCGACATTCATACCCTTATAACGGACGATCGCCTCACCGCCGAGGCGCGTTCAAGCATTCAGGCCCGCGGCGTCAAGCTGATCTGCGCGGCCGTCGAAACCCATCTGGAGACCTGAACATGTGTGGCATTGTTGGCGCCGTCGCTGAACGTAACATCACTCCAATCCTGCTTGAAGGCCTCAAGCGCCTCGAATACCGCGGCTACGACAGCGCCGGCATTGCGGTGCTGGATGGCCATGGCGCGCTCAATCGTTTGCGCCGTTCTGGCAAGGTTGCCGAGCTGGAACAGGCGCAACAGCAGGAACAGCTCAACGGGCGCCTGGGCATCGCTCACACCCGCTGGGCCACCCACGGGGCTCCCTGCGAGCGCAACGCACACCCGCATTTTTCCGGTGAAGATCTGGCCGTTGTGCATAACGGCATCATCGAGAACCACGAAGCCTTGCGCCATGAATTGAAGGGCCTGGGCTACGTTTTCGTCTCCGACACCGACACTGAGGTCATCGTCCACCTGCTGCGACACAAGCTCGACGAGCTCGGCGATCTAACTGTCGCGCTCAAGGCGGCGGTCAAGGAGCTGCATGGCGCTTACGGTCTGGCAGTGGTCAGCGCCAAGCAACCGGATCGCCTGCTCGCCGCGCGCAGCGGCAGCCCGCTGGTTATTGGTCTCGGAATGGGCGAGAACTTTCTCGCGTCCGATCAGCTGGCATTGCGCCAGGTGACCGACCGTTTCATGTACCTGGAAGAAGGTGACATCGCCGAGATCCGCCGCGAGAGCGTCCAGATCTGGGATGTGAATGGTCAGCCGGTGGAGCGCGAAAGCGTGCAGTACCACGAGGGCGCCGAAGCCGCTGACAAGGGCGAGTATCGCCACTTCATGCTCAAGGAAATTCACGAGCAGCCCAAGGTTGTGCAGCGCACCCTTGAAGGCCGCCTCGGAGAGCATCAGGTGCTGGTGCAGGCGTTCGGGCCGCAGGCTGCCGAGTTGTTTGCCGAGGTGCGTAACGTGCAGATCGTCGCCTGCGGTACCAGCTACCACGCCGGCATGGTGGCCCGTTACTGGCTGGAAGAACTGGCTGGCATCCCTTGCCAGGTCGAGGTCGCCAGTGAGTTCCGCTACCGCAAGGTGGTGGTGCAGCCCAACACCCTGTTCGTGACCATCTCTCAGTCCGGCGAGACCGCCGATTCGCTCGCGGCGCTGCGAAACGCCAAGGCGCGTACGGACGAGGAGGGGCGCTATCTCGCCAGCCTGGCGATCTGCAACGTTGGGATCAGCTCGCTGGTGCGCGAGTCCGATCTGACGCTGCTGACACAGGCCGGGCCCGAAATCGGGGTGGCTTCGACCAAGGCCTTTACCACGCAGCTGGTCGGCCTTCTGCTGCTGACGCTGTCGTTAGGGCAAGTGCGCGGCACCTTGGCCCCGGCACTGGAAGCGGAGTTGATCGACGAGCTGCGCCGACTGCCGACCCGTTTGGGCGAGGCCCTGGCAATGGATACCACGGTCGAGAAAATCTCCGAGCACTTCGCCGAGAAACATCACACGCTGTTTCTGGGCCGTGGCGCGCAGTATCCGGTGGCGATGGAAGGCGCGCTCAAGCTAAAAGAGATTTCCTACATCCATGCCGAGGCGTATCCAGCCGGTGAGCTCAAGCATGGCCCGTTGGCGCTGGTTGATGCGGACATGCCGGTGGTGACGGTGGCGCCTAACAACGAGCTGCTGGAAAAGCTCAAGTCCAACCTGCAGGAGGTCCGTGCTCGGGGCGGCGAGTTGATTGTATTCGCCGACCGAGAAGCCGGCATCGAAAACGGCGAGGGCACCTTCATCGTGAGCATGCCGCACATTCACGATGTGCTGGCCCCGATCCTCTATACCCTGCCGTTGCAGCTGCTCTCCTACTACGTCGCGGTGCTGCGCGGAACCGATGTCGATCAGCCCCGCAACTTGGCCAAGAGTGTGACGGTGGAATAAAGGCGACAGCGGTTGAAGTCAGAAGAAAAGCCCGAAAGGGCTTTTCTGCGTTATGGACGTTGGGTTTTTGCGGCAGCGAGGAAGCGTTCGAAGGTATCCATCGCGCCGGCCCGCACATCCTCCCACGGGTGGGTTTTACCGTGCCGCTCGAGCTGCTCGAGGAAAGCCGCCCATGACGGCGTCGTGCCGTGGCCAGCCAGATAGCGCAACGGCGCGTTGGGGTTGCTGCTGGCGACGCGTTTAGCCAGCACGCGCCCGCCTAACCGTGACCCTTCAATGACGTAGGCCGCGCCCAAACACCAGCCAGGCCGAAGTGGATAGGAGATTGATTCCGTTACCGGTGGCCGGCCTTCCAGCTCCGCCAGATCCGCAGACAGCGCGTGGCGTCGTTGACGCTGCGGCCAATCGCCGACCATGGTTTCGATTCTGGATGCTTCGAGCGCGACTTCCAGCGGGTCAACGACCTGGGCATGTGCTCGAAGAAAGTCACGGTAGCCGTCGATTTGCTCCAGCGGGAACGCAGAAAAGGCGGCATCGACGCGCTGATGGTGCGGTGCGGTAGCCGCTCGCAGGCGAGAACGGAGCGACTCCATCAGGCCGGCACACTTTCTTTAAGGGCCATGTTGAGCTTTGCGGCCAGATGCTCTTCGCGGAACGGTTTCTGAATAATCGTCGAGGTACCCATGCCAAGTTCACCGAGCTCGGCATAACCGGTGACGAATACCACAGGCAGCTTTGGATAACGCGACAGGACAGCGCGTGCCAGTTCCCCGCCATTCATGCCCGGCATGGCGAAATCGGCCAATAGCAGGTCCACGCTTGCGCCATCTTGCAGCAGGTCCAATGCCGCCTGGCCACTGTCAGCCTGGATGACCAGGTATCCGAGGTTGCCTAGCATCTGTGCGGTTACTTCTCGCACGCTGTTATCGTCGTCGACCAGTAGCACCGTGTGGGACGCGTCGCCGATGGGCGTGCTGTGATCGGGCTCGGGCGTACCGGTCGGCAGTTCCGGTGCCATCACGCGGGGCAGGTAGACCTTCACCGTCGTGCCGACACCCAGGTTGGTTTCGATTCGTGCGCCGCCACCCGACTGCTTGGCGAAGCCAAACACCTGTGCCAATCCGAGTCCCGAACCTTTGCCCACCTCTTTTGTGGTGAAGAAAGGTTCGAATGCCTTCTGCAGAACCTCATCGCTCATGCCTGTGCCCGTGTCGGTGACGGACAGGACCACGTACTCGCCGGGAACGGGCTCTTCGGCGCGCAGAGGGGGGGTGTTGACTACTGCATTGGCCGTACTGAGGGTCAGCGTACCGCTGGAGCCCATGGCATCGCGGGCATTGATCGCCAGGTTGAGGATGATCATCTCGATCTGGGTTGGGTCGACCAACGCATGCCAGAGCCCGGCGCGGGTATCGGTTTCGATGGTGACGGCGCCGCCGAGCGTGCTGTGCAAGAGGCTGAGCAGACCCACCAGTGTGTCGTTGAGATCTACCGCTTTAGGCGCCAGTTGTTGGCGACGGGCGAAGGCCAGCAATTGGCTGGTCAGGGTTGCGCCACGCTCGCCGGATTCCTGGATGTATTGCAGGCGGCTCAGTGACTTGGCAATCGGTGCGCCTCGCTCAAGGTCGTTCTTGAGGAAGCTGGCGCTGGTGAGTATGACGGTCAGTAGGTTGTTGAAGTCGTGGGCAACCCCGGCGGTGAGCTGGCCGACGGCTTCGAGACGCTGCATCTGCTGCAGAGTGGCTTCAATGCGCTCGCGTTCTTTGATCTGCTCGGTCAGCTCGCGGTTCGCGGCGGCGAGCCGGTCGACCGCTGCGATTTCACTGGTGATGTCTCGCCCGGCGGCATACATCCGATCGCCTTCAGGCGCGGCCGTCCAGGAGAACCAGCGATAACCACCGTCGCTGTGCTGCATGCGGTTGATGAAGCGATCGGTCACATCGCCCTGGCGGATGCGAGCGGTTTCCTCGAGCGTTGCACTGAGGTCATCGGGATGCACCAAGGACCACAGAGGTTGATCCACCAGCTGTTTACGGGGCCAGCCGAGGGTGGTTTCCCAGACGGGGTTGAGGGCGACGACCGTCGTATCGAAGCGCATCACCACGAGCAGGTCGCGCGACAATTCCCACGTGCGGTCGCGCTCGCGGGTACGCGCCTCGACGCGCTCGCCAAGCGTCTCATTCATCCGCTTGAGCGCCTCGGTGGCCTGCTTTTGTTCGGTGACATCCATCACCACGCCAATGAAACGTTTGCCTGTTCCGTCTTCGAAGAAGCCTTGGCCACGGACTTCCACCCAACGCACCTGCCCGTCGTCGAGCAGAATCCGGTAATCGACAGTGAACTCCTTGTCGTCGGCGTAGGAGAGGGTGGCCCAAATCTCTTCGCGGATGCGCTGCAAATCGTCCGGATGGCAGAGCGCTTCGAACTCACGAATATTGACGGGCACATCGTCTGCCAGACCGAACATTGCGCGGCAGCGTCGATCAAGGATCATCGTGCCGCTCTCCGGCTCGTAATCCCACATGCCCAGGCCGGCAGCATCGATCGCCAGACGAGCGCGCACCTCCACTTCCCGCAGGGCTTCTTCGGCGCGCAGGCGGCCTCGGCGCTCCTGGACTTCGCTGAGGGCACGCTCGACGGCCTTGGGCAGGAATCCGAGGTTTTGCTTGAGCACATAGTCGATGGCGCCGGAGCGCATCATGTTGACGGCATGTTCCTCTCCGAATACGCCGGATAGGAAGATGAAGGGTGTGTCAGGGGCCAGCTGTCTGGCTTCCTGCAACGCCTGGCTACCGGAATAGCCTGGCAGGATGTAATCCGAAAGAATCAGGTCGAAGCGCCGACGCTGCAAGGCTTCGACGACGCCTGCGCGGTCGAAGACGATCTCCGTGTCGATGGTGTAACCACACCGCTCGAGGGTCAGCAATGCCAGTTCGGCATCGTGCGGGCTGTCTTCGACGAACAGGACGCTGATAGTAGTTTTCGGCGGCATAACCATCCTGTCGCGGGAGTCGCACGGCGTGTCGTGGTTCAGTTGAGATCGTATGAAGCGCAGGCTTCTCAGTCACGGGTGTCGTCGTCTGGACGGTCGCGGCGTTGGCGCTTCAGCCGAAACGAGCCCGGTGGCGGTTCGTTGAGCACCGCCCAAAAAATCCCCAAATCCGAAATGGCCGCCACGAAATCCCGAAATTCGACCGGCTTGACGACGTAAGCGTTCACCCCGAGTTCATAGGCTTTTGCCAGATCGGGCTCTTCGCGCGAAGAGGTCAGCATGACCACGGGAATACTGCGCAGCTCGGCGGTCTCACGTACGGTCTTGAGCACTTCCAGGCCATCCACCTTGGGCAGCTTGAGGTCGAGAAGAAGCACGGCCGGGTTGCCACCGGCGCGGCTTGCATAATCTTCACGACGTAGCAGGTAGTCGAGCGCCTCGGCACCGTCACGCATGACGATCACCTCATTGGCCAACTGGCTGCGCTCAAGCGCGACCAGTGTCAGCTCCAGGTCGTGAGGATTATCCTCGACCAACAGAATGGGTTTGAGCATTTAGGGTCCCGTACTAAATGGATGACGCGTAGCTGAGTCTGGGCAGCGAAAAGAAGAAAGTTGCGCCCTGGCCGACCTCACCGTTGGCCCACACCTGACCATCGTGGCGCTCGATGATCCGGCGCACACTGGCCAGACCGATGCCGGTGCCCTCGAATTCTTCCATTCGGTGCAAGCGCTGAAACACACCGAACAGCTTGTTGGCGTACTGCATGTTGAAGCCCACACCGTTGTCACGGACGTAGACGATAATTTCTTCGGGCCGCTCTTCGGCGCCGATCTCGATGACCGCGAGCTCGCGTTTGCGGCTGTACTTGATCGCGTTGGAGACCAGGTTGCGCAGGGCCATATGAATGAAAGCGGCATCCGCTACCACAATCGGCATCGGATGGACCTGCCATTCTATCTGCCGGCCCTCGCAGTCCGGAGCCATCTCCTGACGAATGGATTCGACCAACGCATAGAGGTTCACGTCAGACAGGCGCAGCGCGGCGCGGCCCATCTGGGAAAAACTCAGCAGGTTGTCGACGAGCGTCCCTGCGAACCGAGCCGCGTCACCAATGTTGTCGAGAAAGCGCAAGCCGCGTTCGCTGAGCTTGCTGCCTTCAAGCTCGCCCAGCAGTTCCGTGTAGCCGGCGATGTGCCGCAACGGGGCGCGCAGATCATGCGAAACGCTGTAGGAAAACGACTCCAGCTCCTTGTTGCTTTCGCGTAGCTCCCCGGCAAGCTGCGCCATTTCCTCGGCCTTGCGCAGCACGATGCCGAGCACGGCGGTACGCAGCTCGAGGGCGCCTTCCAGTTCGACCTGCTGCCAGGGCTCGGCGTAGCCACGGACGGTCTCGCGCCAGCTTTCGAAGCTGTCGCGCGGTGACAAACGGCCGTGCGCGTCGCTCTGCTTATCCGCCTGGCCTGCCCAGTTCACCGTCTTGATCTGTTCCGGGCGGAACCAAAGCAAGTAGTGCGGGTGCAGGCGCGAAATCGATACCGCCAACAGGCCGGCGCAGTGCTCGGCCAGTTCCGGAATAGCGGCGATATCGCGCGAGACGCAATCGGTGCTGAACGACAGCCGCTCATGCTGTTGCGACAGCCACAACGTCAAACGGGTCAGCAGCTCGGGCGGCGGCGTCTCACCGACCGTTTCGTGACTTTCGCCGGAAACGATCGCAGCGCCAGTAGCGCCGGCAAACGCAAGCGCCACCGAGGGCAGGCTTTTGAAGCCTTCGATCACGCTGTCGCGATCAGCCATCGCCGAAAGCAGCTCGACGATCTGCCGCCGCAGTTCCAGCTTGCGTTGAGCCAGTACCGCACCTTCCTTGGCCTCGATCTGCAACGAAAGAATTCGCCCCAGCAGCTCGCAGGCCGTGCGGGTCTGGTAGCTCACCGCGCGCGGCGAGGCGTTATGGCAGGAAATCATGCCCCAGAGCTGGTCGCGAATGACGATGGAAATCGACATGGACGCGAGGGTGCCCATGTTGCGCATGTATTGCAGATGGACGGGCGACACGCTGCGAAGCGAGGCGAAGCTCAGGTCCAGCGGTTTCCCTGTGTTCGGATTGAGCGGCGGAGCCAGCGGGGAGGGCTGGTAGTTCGCGTCCTGAATCACCCGGATCAGGTTGCTCTTATAAAGCTGGCGTGCCTGTGGCGGAATGTCTGTGGCCGGAAAGCACAGCCCGAGGTAGCGCGGATAACCCTCGTCAGCATTTTCGGCCAGCACCAGACCGTTGCCTTGTGCATCGAAACGGTATGCCTTGACCCGGCCGAAGCCAGTGATGCGCTTGACCTCGCGCACGGCCAGCTGACAAATGAGCTCGAGCTCCTGCGCCTCCTGGAGCTGCACAACAAAGGTGCGCATCAGTGGATAAAGCGTATCGTAGGCTTGGCCGGAGCTGCCTGCGGATTCAAATTCGACGATCAGTTGCCCAGCAAAGCGGTGAGCCATCAAGGCAAACGAGGGACGATCGGTGCGATCCGGCAGCGTGAAGCTGATATCCCTTAGATGAAACGGATTGTGGTCATCCTCGGCCAGGGTGGCCAAGCGATCGGCAAAGCCGCACTCGCCGATGAGGTCGGTCAAAGGGCGGCCGAGCAAGGCTTGGGCATTGACGCCGAGCCACTTCGAAACGTTCTCACTGGCTTGGATGATGGTCAGCTGCGGCTCGTCAAGCACCAGCAGAAAGCCATGGGGTTGGATACTGCCGGGGATATGGATGGGCTCTTCACCGCATTGGGCGTAAGCCTCCGCGAGCCGTTGTTGTTCTACGGTGGATGCCACGTTATCTCCTCGTCAGGCTCGAGCGACTGAGCGCTACGAGCCGGCATCCGTGCGGCTGTTGTCCAGGTTGGTGCCTGCGGCGCTGCGTTTGCAAGGCGTGAGAAACGCCGTTTTTTCGTGCGGCCGCCACTTTAGCGCGACTGGTACTGGCTAGCCAATGCGAGGGCTTGTATAAACGGCGCATTTCCTGATGACCGAAAGGGGGCCTGCCATGGAAGAGGTGATCGAACAACTGCGTGAACTCAACGAACCGGTGCCGGTACCGCTGGAGCTGCCTGACGATGACCGGTTGGTCGAAGTCGAAGAGGAATTGCTGATCAACTTGCCGTTCGGCCTGCGCGAATTCCTGCTGACCGTCAGTGACGTGGTGTACGGCCGGTTGGAGCCGGTAACCGCTGCCGACCCGCAATCGCACACTTATTTGCCGGAAGTAGCGGCCAACGCGTGGGATGCCGGTGTCGAGCGCGATCTGTTGCCGATCTGTCAGGACGGTCCTGATTTTTATGTCGTCGACCTGGAAGGGGAAGTCATGCTGTTCGATGGTAGCGAGCATGAGATGACAGACCAGAGTTGGGAGACGGTCTGGCATTGGGCGCGTGACGTCTGGCTGGAAAGTTGAGCCGCGTGGCTGACGTATGGCTGACGCCGGCAGCGTCGGGTCGATGCGAGTCGCTCTCGTTAGGCTGGCGCAGGACGCACTGCGGATGATAACCCTCGGCAATCTGTTTATTTTACTCTTGCTGATGACGGCGGCGGCCTGGCTTTGGCATTCCCATGGCATCCGCGAGCGAGCGCTGGCAACGGTACGGCGCCATTGCGAAAAGATGGATGTCGCACTGCTTGACGGCAACGTCGCGTTTCGGCGGCTGGGGCTGTTGCGCGATGGGCGAGGGCAACGTCGTTTCGCACGGGTCTACGGTTTCGAGTTCACCGTGACCGGCGAGCAGCGTCATCAGGGCAGCATCGTCATGTTCGGCGCCCGGCCGGGCCCGATTGAAATGGATGCGCACCCCTTCCGCACACCACCTGATTCAGGGCAAGTCATTCAGATCGACGATTGGCGACGGCGGGACGATTGAACCTGATTACTGACGGCAAGCCTGCATGTCAGCGGTCAGCTGCTTATCGTCCTGTGGCTCGGCAAAGATCAGCTCCAACCTGGAGTCTTTCCGCCATTCGCTGGGTTTGAATGCCAGCGCCTCCGCGGCCACCGCATTGGCCGACCGCCAGCCATCGGCGGTGTGGAGCGCCAGTTTTGCCCGGCGCCAGCTCAATCCGCTGAGCCATCGTGTAACCAGCGCTAGATCGAAACGCTGGCTCGGGTGCCAACGCCAGCCAATGCTCCAGCCGTCTGCGTTGCCCTGGCTCTGGCAGAACGGCTGTTGCGGATCCAGCCAGACCGCACCGGACATCGCGAGTGGTGTGTAGGCCGCGGGGTCCGGTATGGGTCGATCGACGTCGTTACCGGCGCGTTTGTCGATACCGGGCAGCTTGGAAATCGGCAGCTCGCCCTGTTGCGTCCAGTGCAGGGTTAACGACGGCAAACGGGCTGCGACGCGTTGACGTTGCACCTGGTCAAGCGTTTCGCTTTTGTTCAGCACCGCCAGGCCGCAGTGCTCGAGCGCCTGCTGCTGGCTTTGCGGCAACGGCTCTCCACGAGCAAGTGCGGCGGCGTCAAGCACGCTGACGGCAGGCTGAAGCGCCAGCACGTCGCGCCAGGGTGGCGTGACAAGTTGCGCTAATAGCTCGGTCGGGTGTCCGAGTCCGGACGGTTCGATCAGCAGCCGATCCGGCGTAGCCCTGCGCAACAACCGGCCCAAACCGACCTGGAACGGCACGCCGTTGACGCAGCACAGGCAGCCGCCGGCGATCTCGGCCAGGCTGACCCCTGCGTCGTCGGTGCTCAGTAATGCGGCGTCGAGCCCGATCTGGCCAAACTCGTTGATGAGCACCGCCCAGCGCTCGGCTGCAGGTTTCTGCGCCAGCAACGAACGAATCAGGCTGGTCTTGCCGGCGCCGAGAGGGCCACAAATCACGTGGGTGGGTATCTGATTCAGCATCGCGACATGGTGCGTTTTCGGTGAGCAGGTTGAAAGCGGTTTTCATGGCTGCATGCTAGAGTCGCGGCGGTTAGATCAAGGGTGACGATCGATGCGTTCAATGTGTTTTCTGCTGTTGCTGGGGAGCGTGGGCCAGGCGTGGGCGGAGGGCTGCATTATTCACAGCCAGGATGAGCGGATCGAGGTGAAGCTTTGCCAGCAGAACCGCACGATTCCGGCCGAGCTGTTCCGATCAGGCTTTTGCCAGCCCCAGCTCAAAGATCAGAAGGTCGAGGTTACCTTCGTTGAGCAGTGCCCAGGCGGCGCCTTCGGTATCTGCCGCAACGCGCAGGTGTCCAACATGCCCTATCGGCAGGACATTTTTTATTACGGTGTCGCCAGCGATGCACGCTTTCTGCAGCCTGCGTGCGAACAAACCAGCAGCGGCGAGTGGGTTACGGAGTAGGGCGAGCCTAAACGCGAGGTTCCACGTGAAACCTCGCGTTTAGCTTCGCGGTTCCAGGCCGCCGCAGTCTGCGCTAAGCCACTTTCCTCGCGACTGCATGCGGCTGCTGCCTTGCTGGCTACCGACCCGGTATTCACTTTCAATCGAACTCGCCACCTCACGCTCGCTAATCAGCCGGGTCTCACCGCGGCCCTTCGCGTCCGGACACTCAAAGGTAAATGACCAGCGGCTAGGGGTCTGCTCGGTGATCGTTTGGCTACATCCCGGTTCGTCTTGGAATGGCAGTTTGCGAGATTTCACCTGCGCCTCACTCAGGCAGATACGCATGCCGTTGGCGCCCAGTTCGACGCCTTGTGCGGCGAGCATGTCCTCCATCATTTTCTTCTGATCGGGCGGCAGGCTGTCCATCTGTTCGATCATCTCCGCGACGCCGGGCATTTCCATGCCGTTCACCTCAATGTTGTCGCTTGAGAACTCCCATAGCCCAGGCAATAAAGCCTCCGCATAGGCTGGCGATACGCCTATCAGCAGTGCCGTAGCGGTCAGCGCGGCGATGTGTTTCATGTGCTGCCTCCTAAGTCGATCTTTTAGTTGAGCCTAGACGAGCCGGGCGACAAAGACCGAACGGACAGCAGCGTGCCTCGGGCAGGCGGATCGTGGCTGTGGCTGCTCACGCCGGTAGTGGTCAGCAGCATCGCCATGAACCTGCCCGAACAGGTGATCAAACCGGCGGTTTCGCTGGTATCAACCTGCGCGCAGCGGTGCAGGCGGTGTTTAAGCGACCTCGGCGCTGAGCCCAACGTAGGGTGGATCACGCTTTACCGATCCACCGCGACGTGATCCCGAGCGCGGCAAGACGTCCAGCTAACGGCGGGCACACTTCACCGATCCGCCGGGCGATCTATGCGCCCCTAACGCGGCAAAGCATCACACAGAATCAGGAGGAGCCGACCGCCGAGGCGGCGCAGCTCCAGAGTTCCAGCGCGGGCTGCTCCGCTTTTGGCGGACCGAGCCATTCGCTCAAGGCGTGGCAACGCTGGTTGAAACACAGTTGGTAGTCCCCTGCTTCGGGGGTTCGCCCCACTCGCAAGGGTTGTAACGGCGGCATCTGGCGCTGGTAGTGCCAGGCCCCGTCACGCAGTTCGGCATCATCCGGGATTTCCATCCCGGCACCTGAACCCTTGACCCGCGCTTCGCCGAGCAGCAGCCCGTCCGGCGTCACGCGGTAATCCTCTTCCCAGCGAATCTTCTCGATCGTGTGGTTCCAGGCCAGGGTGAAATCGTCGGTAGGCACCTCTGCCCATACCACCCCGGCCAGGCCCAGACAGAGTCCGATCACGCGGTTGCCGGCTCAGCGCGGCGGGCCCGCCAGTAGTGCTGGATCAGAAAGATCGCACCCAGACCGAAGCCGATTTCATCGCTGATCGGGATCGAGGCGATCATTGCAGCGCCGGCGGCAAAGGCAATGATCCGCTCCCACCAGCTCAACGAACGCTGCAGGTAGCCGGTGAACACGGCGCCCCAGAGGCCGATAGCGAACGCCGCCTTGAGCAGCATGTACAGCGTCATGAGGTAGCTGTCGCCCTGCATCATCAGCGCTGGTTCGTAGACCGCCATGAACGGCATCACGAAGCCTGCAATCGCAATCCGCACGGCCCACATGCTGATCTTCAACCCGCTCTCCTTGGCGATCGGCGCGGCTGCGAAGCAGGCCAATGCCACAGGCGGAGTGAGATCGGCCATGATGCCGAAGTAGAAGACGAACATGTGCGAGACGATCAGCGGCACGCCCAGGTCCAGCAATGCCGGCGCGGCGATAGAGCTGGTGATGATGTAGTTGGGGATGGTCGGAATGCCCATGCCCAATACCAGGCAGGTCAGCATGGTCAGGATCAGCGACAGGAACAGATTGTTCTCGCCGACGGCCAGGATGTAGCCGGCGAACGTCGAGGCGACACCGGTCAGCGAGACCACACCGATGATCACGCCCACCAGTGCGCAGGCGATGCCCACCGGTACGGCGTGACGTGCACCCTCGACCAGCGCATGCAGGCAGATCACCAAGGTGTCGCGGCCGCCCTTGATGAACCAGCAGGCCACCACCAGCGCGGCGATGACACCGAATATCACCCCGATACCGAGCTGGAAGAACCCGGCGCATAGCAGCCCCAGGGCGATCCAGAAGGCGATCCGCAGCGCGAATGACGACACTCTGAGGATGATGGCCGAGCCGAGAATCACGATGGCGGTCAGTGCAAGGCCGATGGTCCCGGCGAACATCGGAGTACGCCCCGAGAACAGCAGGTAAACCAGCACAGCCAGCGGAATCAGCAGATACCAGCGTTCCTTCACGGCGGCCATGGCGCTTGGGCATTGATCCTTTGGCAGGCCGCGCAGATTGGCGCGCTTGGCTTCCAGGTGCACCATCCAGAAGGTCGAACCGAAATACAACAGCGCCGGGATCAGCGCCGCCTTGGCGATTTCGACGAAGGGCACGTTGATGGTTTCGGCCATGATGAACGCCACTGCGCCCATGACCGGCGGCATGATCTGGCTACCCATCGAAGACGTTGCCTCGACGCCACCGGCAAAGGCCGGGCGGTAACCGAAGCGCTTCATCAGCGGAATGGTGAACTGGCCGGTGGTCACCACGTTGGCGACGCCCGATCCGGTGATGGTGCCCATCAATGCTGAGGACACCACCGACACCTTCGCAGGGCCGCCGAGCTTGTGACCAAACAGGCCCATGGCAAAGTCGGTGAACAGCTTGATCATGCCCGCTTGTTCAAGGAACGAGCCGAACAGGATGAACAGGAAGATGTAGGTGGCCGACACGTAGGTGGGCGTGCCGTAGAGCCCCTCGGTGCCAAAGGCCAGCTGGTTGACCAACTGATCGAGCCCGTAGCCTCGGTGCGCCAGGTCGCCTGGCAGGTATTCGCCGAACAGTCCGTAAGCCAGGAACAGTCCGCAGATGATCGGCAGGGCAATGCCCATTACCCGGCGCGCAGCCTCGAAGATCAGCGCAATCAGCACGATGCCGACGACGAAGTCCATGGTGGTCAGGTCGCCGGAGCGCTGAATCAGATCGCCCTCGAAGTACCACTGGTAGAACGCCGTACCCATGCCCGCCAGCGCCAGGACCCAGGCAAACGGCTGCCAGGGGCGACCGTTGCCGCGGGCAGGAAAGCTCAGGTAGACCACCATCAGCAGGAAGCCAACGTGTCCGGCGCGCAGCACCTGGCTCGAGACCGGGTGGAAGGCGGCCATGATGATCTGATAGATGGAAAACAGCAGGGCCACATAGAACAGCGTCTTGGGCCAATCGGCGGCGCTGCCTGCCAAGCCTTGTTCTTGTTGTAGTTCGCTCATGAAATGCCTCGAGCTGATATGCGTGGTCGCGTAGAGCCGCTAACAAAACCTGCCGTGGAATACACGCTGGTTTTACTAGCGCCTCTTTAGATTCGGGTCGGTGGAGCCGTGGACGCAAAGCGCCCACGGTTCAGGAACAGGGCAGCTAGGACGCTGCCCGCGGCGTACTTAGAGTGCGCCCGCTTCCTTGTAGTAACGCTCGGCACCCGGATGCAGTGGGATTGGCAGTGCCTTGGTCGCGTTTTCCAGCTTGATGTCCTTGGCTGCCGAATGAGCGTTGCCCAGCTGATCGAGGTTTTCGAACAGCAGCTTGGTCATCTGGTAGGCAACGTCGTCGGACACACCTTCGTGGGTCACGAGGATGTTGGTGATGGCGACGGTGGGAACGTCCGCTTCCTGACCGTCATAGGTGCCGGCCGGGATCTTTGCAGCCTGGTAGGCAGCGTTATTGATCTTGGCGACCACGTCTTCCGGGATCTCAACGTAGTTCAGCGGCATGGTAGCCGCCAGGTCACGAATGGCAGCCATGCCCAGGCCTGCCGATTGCAGCGTGGCGTCGAGCTGGCGGTTCTTGATCAGTTCGACCGACTCGGCGAACGGAAGGTATTCCACCTTGCCCATGTCTTCGTAGCTCAGGCCGGCTGCCTTGAGGATGGCGCGAGCGTTGAGTTCGGTACCGGATTTCGGCGCGCCCACGGACAGGGATTTGCCTTTAAGGTCGGCGAGTGTCTTGATGCCCGAATCCTTGCTGGCGACGATCTGGATGTAGTTCGGGTAGCTGCCGCCGATGGCGCGCAGTTTCTTCAGCGGGGCCTTGAAGCCAGCGTCTTCAACGCCATTCCAACCATCGGCGACCGAATCGCCCAGGGCGAAGCCCAGCTCGCCACGACCGGCTTGCAGGAGGTTGAGGTTTTCGACCGAAGCCTTGGTGGCCTGCACGGAGGTTTTCGAGCCTTCGATGCCTTTGCTGTACAGCTGGGAAATGCCCACCCCGATGGGGTAGTACACACCGCTGGTGCCGCCAGTCAGGATATTGATGAAGGTCGGCGCGGCCACTGCGGCAGTGCTGGCGGTGAACGCCGCTGCGGCAGCAAGCAGGCTGAAGCGTTTGGTCAATCTCATTGTGTTTCTCCGTTTCGTTGTTATTGGTTTCGCAGAACAGACGATAGCCGATCAGCTGCAGCCATTGTGCTGCAAGCGGGACAAGAACAGGCGGAGACACACGAAATGGCTTTCATGAGGGAAAGCAGGAGTGCGCTGTGCGGCTTTTCTTGTCGTTGATCGCATCGGGCAGGAGTAGACATAGCATGAGCCGTGCCAGTGTCAGCGATGGCCTTGGCAAGCGGCTTGCACTTTATCGAACGCCGCGCATGGGCGGAAAACTGCTCATCTTTAAAGCGGCACTAGGCGGAATCTTGCCGATTGCGATGGCTGAGCATGAAACCCGCTGCCCTGGATGCCGTCGGATAAGGAAGGCTGTGCAGCGAGGTGACGATGGCACGCGAAATCAGTGCGGAGGACCTGGGTATCGACGTCGAGAAGGGAGAAGGTGAGCTTTTCAAGTGGTTCGTCGCCAGCTTTCTGTTCGGCAAACGTATCCAGCGGGACATCGCCGCCGAGGCCTATCGAGTGATCGTCGACAAGCATCGGCGCGACACGCCACGCAAGCTTGGCCATTGCAGTTGGCGGGAACTGGTGAACATGCTCGGAGAGGCGCGTTACGTTCGCTATGACGAGTCGACTGCCGAGCGACTGCTCAAGTTGTGCGACACGCTCAACCGTGAATACGACGGCAAGCTCGGCACACTGCGTGAGCAGAGCGCGAACCGTGAGGAGCTGGAAAAGCGCCTGGCGGCGTTCGAAGGCGTCGGGCCGAAAACCGTGGAGATCTTCATGCGCGAGGCGGAGAAGGTCTGGTTCTGAACAGGACCATCGGCGGGACCAAGGGAAACGCGAACCACCGTGCGCAGTCATTAATCGCCTGCGTTGCTCGCCCCGCCCGACACCATCCGGCCGACAGCCTGTTACGGTGGGATGACGCGGCATGAGACGAAACGCCCATACCGCCGTGACAACCAACGCAGCGTAGCCATGGCGCAATCACCGCACTTGCACGGTGCGCCGATCCGGCTAAAGTGGCGCCAGCTCACCTAGAAGTTCGATCATGCGCCTCCTCCTTCTTTTACTAAGCCTGCTCATGCCGAACCTGGTGGTGGCCGGCCCGGCACCCTATTACCAATGGCAAAGCAAGGCTGACGGCACGATCATCTGCCGGCAGACCTCACCAGGTCACGGCTGGGAACTGCTTGATGGGCAACCGTTTCGGGACCTCAATTGCACGCAACCGGCCGGTCGGGTGGACCGTCCGGGCGCGGTTCCGGGCTTTCGGCCACAGCCGGGGCGCTGATGAAGCTGTCGGTTCGACAGCGGTGAGTGCTGCATCGCAGCGTGTTTTGGCAAGCCCGCGCTCGAGGCCGTTCACCTTTTGCACTTCTGTAGTCCATGCCTGACCTGGCCGCATATCTCAGTCTGTTCCTGGCCGCGTTCGCGGCTGCCACGCTGGTGCCTGCGCAATCAGAAGCGGTGCTGATCGGGCTCCTGGCCAGCAACACCTTTTCACCCGTGGCGCTGCTGTTGGTGGCGACGCTCGGCAATGTACTGGGGTCGCTGGTCAACTGGCTGCTTGGCCGATCGGTCGAACGGCTGAAGCATAAGCGCTGGTTTCCGGTCTCAGAGCGACAGCTGGCACGGGCGCAGGACAGCTACCACCGCTACGGTCGGTGGTCTCTTCTGTTGAGCTGGGTGCCGATCATCGGCGACCCGTTGACGGTGGTGGCCGGCATGCTGCGTGAGCCGCTCTGGAGCTTCATTCTGTTGGTAACGTTGGCGAAGGGCGCCCGCTACCTAGTGCTCGCGGCGCTCACGCTCGGTTTGGTGTAGCCCAACGCCGCATTCCGTCCCCTCTGCTGGCAAACAGCCGGCCCGTTTGAAACCGAAGCGGTCACGTGCACATCGCACGGCAATTCTGCGCTTGCCATGCAAATTGCAAGGCGGTTCTGAATGGCATGTTTCATAACTTATTGAAATTCAATGAAAAATGTTTCAGGACTCGAATGGCACGCTCGGTGCTGTAGCTGTGTATTGCTAGTCGGCAACGCCCAAAACAATTCGAACGAACGACTGGACGGGCGCTCCAGTCGAGGAATGGAAAGACATGGATAACAGGCTGAACGGCGAAACGCAGATATGGGCCGATGGATATTCCTTTATGGAAGTTACTGAGACGCTGCTGATGGCGCTTGGGATCCGGTCGGAAAGTGGCCAAACAACGGAAACGCGGGTGGAACGAACGGAAACCGTCGCTAAAACTGCTCAGGATGAGGCGATCGGCGCAGAGCTTGATCGATAAGGTAGCCTCCGACCCGCGCGATAGGCGACGGGTCCACCGGTAGGGTGGGCTTCAGCCCACCCAAGCCGCCTTTGTCTGACCATCTGCAATGAGCTTGGTGGTCAGTGCAGTAGTCCGAGGATGCGATAAGCGAACTTTACGCGCGCCTCATTCGGGTAATACCGATTAGCCAGGATGACGATGCCGAGCTGCTTGGCCGGTACGAACGCCACGTAGGCGCCGAAGCCATTGGTCGATCCGGTCTTGTTGACCCAGACATCCTCCTGCGGTGGCAAAGCCGGTCTGATCGGCGTCGTGGGATGACTTTCGAGCGCCATCTTGCTGCTGTTTCCCGTTAGCACATCGTCCAACGCTGCTGGATATTCGTAGTGCTCCCATACCAACGCCTGCGTCATGGCACCCACGCGGTAATAACCGGACCGGGTCGCAGCCATGGCCTGTCGGACCGCGTCATCTACCTCGCGAACGCCAAGCTGTATCTCGACCAGCCGCAGTAGATCTTCGCTAGTGGTTTTGACGCCGTAGGCTTCGTCGGCCAGCAGCCCAGGGTTCAGTCGGACCGGTCTGCCGTCCTTGTCATAGCCTTGCGCATAGCGGAGCAGTTCGCTGGCCGGCACCTTAATGAAAGTCGAACGCATTTGGAGCTTCGGTAGCAGCTCGCTCTGCAGCGCGTCGGCGTAGGGAAGCCCAAGGCTCTTCGCGGCAACCCTGCCGAGCAGCCCGATGCTGGGATTGGCGTAGGTACGGTGGGTGCGCGGTGGGTATTGCGGTTGCCAGGCGTTGAAGTAGTCGATCAGCTGCTGATCGTCACGAACCTCATCGGGCAGCTGCAACGGAAAGCCGCCAGCGGTATGAGTCGCCAGGTCAATCAGCGTGATCTGATCCAGCGCGCTGCCTGCAAGGGCGGGCAGGTAGCGGCTCGGGCTGTCGATGAGTGAGAGCTTGCCCTGGGTTTCGGCATAGGCCGCCAATGTGGCGGTCAGGGTTTTGCTGACCGAGCCGATCTCGAACAGCGTTTCGCGTGTCACGGCCTGCTGCGTCGTCGTCGATGCCACACCGTACTCATAGAAGCGCGGCGTGCCCTGGGCGGTGATCGCAATCGCAAGACCGGGAATCGCGTGGCGCGCCATCAACGTCTGCGCAGCTTCGTCTATTGTCGCGTCGATGTCCGCCGCTGCCACATCGGCTCCTGCGACACGGCAGAGCACTGCCGTCGCCACGACGACAAGTATCCGGTTGCGGAGCGTCTGGCTTAAGCGCATCGCAGGTCGACCCATTCGGTTTAGATCACAGTAAATGCCGCGAAATGTGCTTCGATATCTCCACCATCGCAGCCCTGCCCGTAAATTCGAACTTCACCTTACCCAGCGACGAGAAATAGATTTCCAGTTCGGAATCCAGATCGAAGGTGCCAGACGTCTCGACCGAATAGGCGACGATGTTCTTATAGGGCAGGGACGTGAAATCCTTCTTGCTACCGGTGAGGCCTTGCACGTTTACCGCGATGATTCGCTTGGTGGTGAATACCACGCCGTCACGCATGGATTTGTAAGCATCGACGACTTGTTCGTCGTCCAACAGCAGCGATCTGACGCGCTCCGCGAACTCGTCGTTCTGCTTTAGTTTAAAAAAGCCCTTGTTGTTGAAGTCGATCATCGCGTGCCTCTCATTCTCGATCCGTATCGGCGCATGCTGCCGCAACAGGCTGCGCTCCGCCATAGCGCTCCCAGACGCGTAAGCAACGAAACGTCCCGATGAGACGAGTCATCCATCACCGCTCAGTGTTGATATCAATGCCTGCTGCGGGCACGGGCAGCGCCAGGGGTCGTCGGTTCGTCGGGAATCGCCCGTATACCAACGGTCGTGATGCGGCCGTGAAGCTCCTCGCGCACCGCGATCAGGGCTGTACCGGCGCGCAGCTCTGCACCCGGGCGGAGCGTTTCGCCCAGCGCGTCCTTGACGAAGCGGTCGAGCGTTTGATGTTTGTCCACGGCGAGGTCGATTCCGTAGGACCGCCAGACGTCTTCGAGTTTGGTGCTTCCCTTGAGTCGAAGCTCGTGGTCAGGCAGATCCCCTCGCGCGGCGTCCAGCGCCTGTGAGAAGACGCAATCAACGAATGCCCGGCTATCGGCCTTGAGCACCACGAACAGATGGTCGCCTGGCTGAAGCGGTGTCGAGCCACGCGGTGGGATTACGCAGTCACCTCGGGTGATCATCGCCACCACAACGCCCTCGGGTAACGCCATTTGCGACAGCAACCGGCCAATCGCCCGGGCGTCCTTGCCCAGCGTGTATTCCACAATTTCTGCATCCACGTTTTGCAGAGAAGTGATCTCGAGTGTGGCGGCCGGCGTGGCCGGTGGTTTCTCGGTCAGCCCCAATTTGCGAGCAACCAGGGGCAACGTCGAGCCCTGCACCGTGGCCGAGATCAGCACGACGAAGAACACCACATTGAAAATCAGGGGCGCGTTTGGCAGCCCGAACAGCAGCGGGAAGATCGCGAGGATAATCGGTACGGACCCGCGCAGACCAACCCAGGACACCAGCGCCGTTTCCCTGAGATTGAACCCGAACAGCGTCAGCAACGGCGCAACCGCCAGCGGCCGTGCAACCAACACCAGCGCAACCGCAATAACGAGCCCTTCAAACCAGACTTCCAGCAGTGATGCGGGATGAACAAGCAGCCCCAGGACCACGAACATGGTGATCTGGCCAAGCCAGGCCAGGCCGTCCATGAAAAGAAAGGTGCTGCGCTGGAACACGAACTGCTGGTTGCCGATCATGACGCCGGCTACAAATATGGCCAGGAAGCCGCTGCCACCAAGGTTGGCGGCGATGCCATAAGCCAGCAGCCCGCCGGCGGTTACCAGTACCGGATACAGCCCGGAGGCGACCAGCTTGATCCGGTGCAAGAGCTTCAGCACCGACCAGCCGACTCCCAAGCCGACCAGCGCGCCGATCCCCATCTGCATCAGGAACAGCTGGAGCAGGCCCCACCCCAACGGCATCCCGTTCACCAGCACTTCGAGCAGGCCCACGGTCAGGAAAATCGCCATGGGATCGTTGGAGGCGCTTTCGATTTCCAGTACCGATTTGAGCCGCTTATTGATGTGAATGCCGGCGTTTCTGAGCAGCGAGAACACCGCGGCGGCATCGGTCGATCCGATAATCGCGCCCAATAGCATGCCTTCGAGGATCGGCAGGCCGAGCATCCAGGCCGCCGCGAGCCCGGCAACGGCAGCCGTGACCAGCACGCCGACGGTTGCGAGCAGCGAGGCGGGTTTCCACACCAGCTTGATCGACGAAGCGGGTGTCTGCAGCCCGCCATCGAACAGGATCAATGCGAGCGCCAGCGTACCGAGCGCGTGGGCGGCGACGGCATTGTCAAACGCGATACCGCCAATACCGCTCTCCCCGGCGAGCATGCCAGTAAGCAGAAACAGCACCAGCACGGGCAGGCCCAGGCGGGCCGAGAGTTTGCTGGAAAGCACGCCGAACAGGATGAGGATCGCAGCCAACAGCAGCACTTTGTCGATCGCAAACACGGTGGGTTTCCTTCTGAGGCTATCCCGGATAACGAGGCAGTTTGCACGTGCCGGGACGCAGCGTCTCTTTCATTTCAATAGCTTATGTGTTCGGCACCTTATGCCTGACTCTAGACCCGCCGCAGTGGCAAGACGTGCCATGAAAGCGTGTTTCGTGATGCTGCGAGGCGTGGCAGAACGCTGAAGCCGCTGTAGCGCCGGGACATTGGCCGGTCTGCTACCCGGCAAGCCCGTTTGCGCATTGGTTGTTGCACGTGTGCTATTGCAGCGATGCGCCGCATCGTTTACAGCGCATTTGATGGGATCGCTTCAGATCCTGTACGTTGATCCCGCCCATTTCCAGCACGCTATCGCAGGCAGGGCAACGCCATAGGTGGCGCTTGAGCAGCAATAGCAGGCCGATCGCAAGAACAAGCACCAGCCACTCTGCTTTGCCAAAGACAGCGTCATCGAAGGTCATAAAGGCCAGCGCTCCGAAACTGCCAATAACCACCAGCGCAGACAGCAGGCTGAACGTTCGACGGCGGAATTTGAACGTCCGGATATGATCGTCGGCGAAGCTCATCCGTCCTCCAAATCTCATTGACTACAAAATCTCTGCGTTATAGCCGCATTATCTTTCATTTTCCGTATAGGTTCCTGCGCCCTAGCATGGCTGCCGTGCGCTGCGGTTGACCAAACCCATCCAGATCCGCGGTGCCATTGATTCGGATGCAATCGTACGGCACGCAGCGACTCGGCGCAGTGACTCGGCATAGAGCCAAGAGGACGAAACATGACAGCGGATCAGCTAGGTATCGCGCGCGACGAATTGATCGCGGCACTCAATGAGCTTTTGGCCGCGGAGCGCGCGGGCGCACAGGTGGCCAATGCCAGCCTCCGTGAAGCGACATCGGATATCCAGCAAGGCGTCCTTCAACAAGTGCACCGTGGCGAAGCCGACAGCTGCAAGCGGCTTCGCGATTGCCTGATCATGCTCGACGCCGAGCCTGCCCATGGGCGCGGCGCGTTTTATGAGAAATGCATGGCGATCACGGATCTGGGTGATCGTCTCGCGCTGGTGGATCGCGGGCAGAAGTGGGTGATTCGTAAGCTGCAGGCGCTCCTCGAGGTGGTCACGCATCCCGGCATCCGGCAGGAACTCGAAGCCGTGCTCCAGACCCATGAGATCAACAGCGACGACTATGCGGCCAAGGCCGTGCAGTTACGTTAGTGGCTGTTATCCAGGGTGCTTGTCGCGACGGGGAAGGGAGCATGAAGTGGAGTTGATTGAACTGGCCGGCGCCGATCGGGCCCATTGCCGGCGCTGCATTCGAGCGGCCCAGTGCCTGCCCAGCGTCTTGAAAAGGCGCGACCTGAACACCCTGGAGCGGCTGGTGACAAATGTGCCAATGCTGAACAAGGGTGATCAGCTGTTCGCGGCAGGACAGCCCGCCGATGCCCTGTATGTCTTGCGCTCCGGCGCGCTGCAAAATTCGACAATCAACGGCTATGGGAATGAGCAGATCATGGCGTTCTTGCTGGCCGGTGATTTTGTCGGCGTCACGGCGCTCCATGACGGCGTTTACATGACGACCACCATGGCGATGCAAACCTCGTCGGTCTGCAGGATTCCGTTTGATGCAGTGGCGCAGTTGAGCGCAAGCAATCCGTCGCTGGATCGGTACCTGGCTCGATTGCTCGGCCGTGAACTGCAGGCCTGCCGGCAAGCGCGCTTGCGACTGGCTGCCCCGCGCTCCAAAACCCGTGTTGCCAAGTTCATTTCACAGTTGATGTCCACGCTGGCCGGCCGCGGTTTGTCGGCCACGCACTTCCGCCTCCCCATGGCTCGTTGGCAGATAGCGAACCATCTGGGCTTGGCTATCGAATCCCTGTCCCGTGTGCTCGCCAGCTTTCGCGCGCAGGGCATCGTTGAAGTCAGAAACCGGGAAGTGGTCGTACACGATCCCGTTCGCCTTCAACAATTGGCGGACGGCCTATTATTCGAAGGTGCCCCGGAAGGCGGTGAAGGCTCGCCTGTTCTGCGATTGGTCGCAAACGCCGGTCGCCGGGTTTAAGCCGCCCACAACGTCTGGTTCGCTTGAAGCCCACCCTCTACAGCCCACCATTTACGCGCACTCGTATCCGTCCGCCACGCTCGCCGTCCGCCACGTCCGTTGCCGCACACCCCACCGCCTAATTGCCCGCGACAGGGGCGCGCCATGAAAACGCTTCTGCTCAACACGCATTGACGAGACGATGGGCTCGTTTGTTGTTCGGTGACGGCTATGCCAACCCCGGCATCCATAGCGAAGAATGGAGCGAGGCAGATGTTGACGATCAATCTGGGGCCCTTGGCTCTGGCGGTTCCGCACGTGCTGCTACTGGTGAGCCTGTTTCTGGCAATGCTCACGGGGTGGTGGGTCGGCCGGCGCAGCGAGCGCAATCCCGAACAGCACGTGTTCAGAATGCTGTTGGTCGCGTTGTTCGTCGCACGCCTGGCCTTCGTGCTGGTATACGCCGAGTATTTTCGTGACGAACCCTGGCGCGTGATCGACATTCGTGACGGGGGGTTTATCGCGTGGCCGGGTGTGCTGGCCGCCGTTCTACTTGGCGGGTGGTTCGGCTGGCGCGACCGTGACGTGCGCAAACCGCTTATCTCCGCAGTGGTGGTTGGTGTATTGAGCTGGGGCTTCGCAAGCTTTGCCGTTCACTCATTCGAGCAGGGCACACGGCTGCCGGACATGGGCTTGCGCGACAGCCAGGGCAAGCCGGTTGCCTTGCGGGACTATGTCGGCAAACCCTTGGTCGTCAATCTGTGGGCGACGTGGTGTCCGCCTTGCCGCCGGGAAATGCCGGTGCTGGCCGAGGCGCAGCGTAAAGAGGCGGACGTGACCTTCCTGTTCGTCAATCAGGGGGAAGGCGAGCAAGTTATTACCGGTTTCCTCAAGGCCGAAGCGCCCGACCTGAAAAACGTCCTGCTCGATACGGGCGGACGGCTTGGCCAGCACATTGGGTCGTCTGCCTTGCCGACCACGCTTTTCTACGACGCCGAAGGGCGCCAGGTTGGCAGCCACCTCGGCGAACTGTCTGGCGCCAGTCTCGCGCGTGCCCTTGAACAACTAACGTTGCGTGCGCAGCCCTAACACCTAAGACCGCCCGATATGCCGTGCGGCCGTCCGGTCAGCCTTGTGGCCGTTTGGTGTGGTCTGCAGCACAGGAGCAAGAGTGATACGGTCATCCACCTGTGCATCGGCATCGGTTGGGGACCGGTCCTGATACTGAGCGTGACCGAGCACGGCAATCAATCCAGGCCGAAGGCCAACGGGCGGCCGCGTTGAAAGGATGAGCGATATGGGTGCATTGAGTGGGATTCGGGTGCTGGACCTGAGTCGAGTACTGGCAGGCCCCTGGTGCGGTCAGATACTGGCCGACTTGGGCGCGGAAGTGATCAAGGTAGAGCGGCCGGGTGTGGGCGACGATACCCGTGGCTGGGGCCCGCCCTACATGAAGACCCCGGAAGGCGGGAACAGCGCCGAGGCGTCTTACTACCAGTCCGCCAACCGCAACAAGCTGTCGGTGTCCATCAACATCGCCACCGCAGAGGGGCAGGAACTGGTACGCGCGCTCGCTGCGACGTCCGACGTGCTGATCGAAAACTACAAGGCCGGCTCGCTGGCCAAGTACGGCCTCGATTACGACAGCCTGTCGGCGCTCAACCCCCGCCTGGTTTACTGCTCGATCACCGGTTTCGGGCAGACAGGACCGCGCGCCGAGGAGCCCGGCTACGACTTCATCATCCAGGGCATGGGCGGGCTGATGAGCATCACCGGCGAGAAAGACGGGGTGCCGGGTGCTGGCCCGCAGAAGGTCGGCGTGGCCGTCGCCGATGTGATGTCGGGTCTGTATTCCACGATCGCCATTCAGGCGGCGTTGCTGGCGCGTGAAAAGACCGGCCGCGGCCAGCATTGCGACATGGCGCTGCTGGACGTGCAGGTGGCAACACTCGGCAACCAGAGCCAAAACTACCTGAGCACCGGCAAGCCGCCGGGACGGCAGGGCAACGCCCACGTCAACATCGTGCCGTATCAGGTGTTCAGTGCACGCGACATGGATTTCATCATTGCTTGTGGCAACGACGCCCAGTTCGTGGCGCTATGTGGGGCCATCGGCCTGCCGGATCTGCCGCTGGACCCGCGCTTCACCCGCAACGCTGACCGCGTGCGCAACCGCGACCCTCTCGTTGCGCTCCTGGCCGAGCACTTTCTCACGGACGACGCCGACCGCTGGGTGTCGAAGATCCACGCCGTGAAAGTGCCGGTGGGTGTCATCAACGACATCGGTCGCGCGTTAGCCGAGCCGCAGGTACTGGCGCGCGACATGCTGGTGAACATCCCGCATCCCATGAACCCGGACTTCCAGATGGTCGGCAGCCCGCTGAAGCTGTCCGATACACCGGTTGAATACAACCGACCGGCGCCACGCCTGGGCGAGCACACCGACGCAGTGCTGTCACAGCTAGGGCTGGACACCAGTGCGCTTGATGAACTCAAACAGAAAGGGATCATCGAGCAGCTGAAAGCAGACTAGCGTGTCATTCGCTGCGTGCTGCTGGTCTCGATCAGAGCGCGTCTGTCGCGCCAGGGCCATGTTGGGCCCGCACGGTTCAGGCGCAGCGGATGGCTCCACGCATAGGGAGCTGGCAGAAAACCTAAAGACAGTGCCGTCAGCATGCCCGCACGCGTACAGCTCCTGACGGGGAGCACGGCTGAGAGCTCGCGGGTAAACGGTGGGGCTTATCAGACAATGATCGAGTGTCTAAGCAGAACTCGATCATTCGAAGAGAGATGGCGCACCAGGCGGGATTCGAACCCACGACCCCTCCTTCGGAGGGCAATGCGGTACAGAAATCTTGATTGGCGGCAAGCGTTCAAAAATGGCTCTAAGTGCCGTACTGCAAGGATTTCGTCTTTTACCGTGTCTGCAGTTTAAGGCTAATAGCGGCGTCTGAGGGCAGTTACCTTTGGCACAAAAAACGAAATCCGGAATATCGATTTTTGACCACTAGCTAGACCCTGACGCGTCTTACTGTCGTCTCATTGAGCCGGAGTTCCTCGCGGCCTGCAGCGAGCATCGTAGCTCAGTGAGGTTAATAGATCGCTGGTACCTGGCGCCGCCCCGGCTCCATCAGCGCTTGGGATGCATGACTACAATCATGCTGCGCTTGAGTTCGTAAAACCTGCTTTTTGTCCTGGGCTGTTACCTTTGCGCAACCTAGGAACGTGGTTGGCCAAAAGCTATCGGCCCTTGTCTATGCATGAAGGTCTCTGCTCTTTGCTGGGGCCAATGGTAGAGCGTCAAACAGGATTCGCGGGCAGCAGGCTGGGTAGTCAGCTCACTCGTCCTTGGCGTTTATCTCGGCGGAGTCTTTGCCAAACGACTCCCAATGGCCAACCAGCTCATCTACACGATCAGGGATACGCGGCGATTTACTGAGCACGAGGCAACGAGTAGTGCCTACGAACTCCTCGAGCAGATAGAGCGTGTCCCCAACGTCGACGCCCATTTCCTGCAGAACTTCGTCGGGTAGGCGAATAGCACCGTCGCCATCCCAGTCCTCAATCACTACATGATTTCGCATCGTGACCTCAGGAAACGGTTGAATGGGTGTCCGCAGGGGGAAGCAACGGCGAGCCGTTGCCAACGAAGTCCCGCGGCGCAGGCCGACAGAATAGCAAAAAGCTCCTAGGCCCAGAGCGTTGTAACGACGACGCCCCTCATCTCTATCCGCAGCTTCTGATATTTAAATTCGCCGCAGGCCTGCCAGCTACCACCGCCGTTGCTGAGCTGAAAATCCCGCAATACCACCGGGCAAATTCACTATTCCCATGCCGCACTCAGCTAATCCATCAGCAGTTCACTGATCTGTCATCGAGACTTCGCTCTTGTAGCCAGTGTCGCTGCACTCGATTACCGCAAGATGTCGGTGGCGGTCCTGCAAAAAATCACAGGACCGCCACAAGCGCTCACTGGGAAACCTCCACCAAATCGCATGCTCACGCTGTTCCCAGGCGACCAGGTTTTTCGGCAGTATGAAGGCTGCGTCGGGAATTCGGAGGCTTTCCATTCTCACTTCCAAATCTCGGAGCCGACAAAATTTTCAGCACTGGCGTTAGCACAGGAGAGCATGCGGTTATCGTGGTATCTCGTATGTAATCGGGGAACAGGCTGATGAGATGGTTTTGTATGGCGATGCTTAGCGGAGGCGCAGGTCTTTGGCTAAGCGGCCAGTACCAATTTCCGCAATGGCTACTCTGGGCCTTGCTGACAATGGGAACCGCGGCGTGGGGTTTTGCCAAGTGGATGGAATGGAGGGAGGCCAAAAAGGAGCGTAATCATGATCACGCGCTCTGATCAGGATTGGACCACCTTGAATCTTGCGGCGTTACAAGCTCTGCAGCTTTCAGCTCGTAAAACGCTAGTGGACATCGCCCCCTACTTGGTACGGCTTCACCACTTTTGCTTCGATGCCCGAGGCGCTGAACTGCGCACTGGATGGTCGGCGTTGGTGAGCTAGCTAGCCGGGGCTTTTAGTTCATGATCAGGAGATAACGAGATTGACCCTTCCTTATGAGCGAACGCGCGCAATCGTCAAAACAGAGGCGTTCCTGCGTGAGCTCTCTCGTGACGAAGATTTACCGCAGGGTATCCGCCGTTCTGCCAAAAGTCTGCTTAGGCACTACCTCTCTGCCGCTCAAGTTTTCTCGCTGGGGCGTCTTGAGGAATGCCTGGTGAACGAGGCGCCTGAGGATGAATACCGAAGGAGGGTAATCGCATTCCACCAGCCGCTGCTCTGCTCATCGCTAGAGTCGGGCGCTCGACCATCGAGCTATGACACCTGCTCTAACGATCCAGCCATAAAGCATCATCAGACAGGTCCCTCATGAGCGACATGCAGCAAGCATCCTTCGCCTTGCAATCCGCCCGTAGCGTGGTGTTCTTCACGGGCGCTGGTATTTCCGCGGAAAGTGGTATTCCCACCTTCCGCGACAAGCTTACCGGGCTTTGGGCAACGTACGATCCCCAGCGATTGGAGACCGCAGAGGCGTTCCGTGCCAACGCTGCGCTCGTTTGGGGATGGTATTTGTGGAGAAGGCATCAGACTACACAAGCCCAACCGAATGCAGCTCATCTAGTGCCGTCGCGACTTGCTGCCACAGGCAGGGAGGTGTTCGTAGTGACTCAGAACATTGATGACCTTCACGAGCGCGCTGGGTCGGTGGACGTGGTTCATCTACACGGGAGTCTTGCGCAGCCGAAATGCTTCGCCTGCCATCGGCCTGCCGATCTGAGTGAGGAGCAGCTAGTGGTACATGGTGATGGACAGGAGGTAGAGCCCCCTCGTTGCAGACGCTGCAATGGGAAATTGCGGCCCGCTGTCGTCTGGTTCAAAGAGGATTTACCCATGGCTCCCTGGAAAGCAGCCATGCATATGGTGAAAACGTGCCAGGTACTGATCTCTGTAGGTACCTCAGGCATCGTTACGCCTGCGGCGGACATCCCGGAAATAGCACTCGCTGCGGGAGCTACCGTAATCCATGTCAATCTTGCGGACGTCTCCCTCGGCAATGCCAACGAGCTGATGTTGATTGGCCGAGCATCCGAGGTGCTGCCAGCGCTTTTGAAAGCCGCTTTTCCTACGGTTTAATTCACGACATCAAAGCCGATCGGCAAGATGTAGAAGTCTCGCGTCCTTAGTTTTATTCCGAAAGCGTCCTGCCGTAATGAGCGGCGTGTTTTTCACTGACGTTGATCTCACCGTTCTAGAGGGAATCCTGGAAAGGCCTAAGATACTGCGCCAGTCTGAGCTCCAGAGGTAGGGTACCGCCGTCGTAGAAAAAGCCATCCCGGGCAACGCGTCTAGAATCGCTGAGATTCTTCAGCCGAGCCATAACCCCAGCTAGCGTGAAGAGTGGCAAACTGCAATCCATACCCATCAGCGCGCGTGCTCTCGGGGTAGAACCCGGCTAGAACCCGGGACTCTAAAAGGGGCGTAATCGTGATGGCGCGCATTGATTGTGAATGGATGCACCTTGCATCCTCCGGCGGCACAAGCGCTGCAGCTTTCAACTCAAAAGATCTCGTGAAGTTTCTCCAATTCGAAAGAGGTCGTGATGCGCAAAAAGCCTTCAGTAAGGAAACAATCGGTTCCGTTAAGCTCTGGCCAGTACAACAAAGTGCTGGAGCGGGCGATTAGCGTCTTTGGTAACCAGAAACTGGCCGAGGAATGGCTTGGCCGACCCTGCAGGTACTTCAATGGTGAGATGCCATCGGCAATTATCACTGATCCGGTAGGGTTGCAGGCTGTCGAGGCATACTTGCAGCGCATCGAGCACGGCGTATACCAGTGAAATTGCAGCCGATGCCTGCCCCAAGGCTCCCGACTTCGAAATTCAGCAGGGTGCCGCCCTTCAGTTAAACGCTGCTTTTTTTTGTGAATCGCGCTCAAGAGACGTGGCTGCGCCGCCAGGAATTCCCGGATGCTTTCGATGCGTTACGACAACTTTATTTAGAAAGGTGGTTCTCGTACCGAATCTAGATAGCGGCGCACCTCGGCCAGTTCAGCAGTACGGCCAGACAGCATTAACTGCAGAGCGCTTTGGCCATTGAAGGGAGGTGTTTTATTGGGTTTTCTTACCCAATGGTAACCGTAGTCGGCGTGGTTACTGAAGATCACCCTCAAGGACCTGTGGATCCCCAACCTTGCCTGCATGCGGAGTATCTGTGGCTGCCATTTGATCTTCATTTTTTATAGTCACGTTAGACCTCGGCTTTGCTATGGGTATGACCCCTTTCACTATAACGAGCGTGGCCAGCACTACGCACTGACTCAAGATTTCAACGCACGACCTTGACGGAGCCAAGTCGCGTCTACCGGAATTCCATGAGTGCTGGCCGGAAACTGGCGAGCGCCCCGAGAGTGCAGTTGAGGCTTTGCCATGGCTCCAGCCCGTGTCATTTCTGGGTTACGGTCTTTTCGTGCAGCATTCTCACAAGCGCTGTTGAGGGCACCGGCTGCCCGCCAGAGCCGAAAAGAATGGTCGACTACATGACCGGAATTAGCTGAGCGCTGACCGGAAACTGGCGAGCGCCCCGAGAATGCAGTTGAGGCTTTGCCACTACTCCAGCCCACGTCGTTGCTGGGTTACGAACATCTCGTGCAGCATTCCCACAGGCGCTATCGAGGCCACCGGCTGCCCGCCAGAGCCGAAAAGAATGGTCGACTACATGACCGGAATTAGCTGAGCGCTGACCGGAAACTGGCGAGCGCCCCGAGAATGCAGTTGAGGCTTTGCTACTACACCAGCCCACGTCGTTGCTGGGTTGCGAACATCTCGTGCAGTATTCCACAGGCGCTATCGAGGGCACCGGCTGCCCGCCAGAGCCGAAAAGAATGGTCGACTACATGACCGGAATTAGCTGAGCGCTGACCGGAAACTGGCGAGCGCCCCGAGAATGCAGTTGAGGCTTTGCCACTACTCCTGTCACGTCGTTGCTGGGTTGCGAACACCTCGTGCAGTATTCCACAGGCGCTATCGAGGGCACCGGCTGCCCGCCAGAGCCGAAAAGAATGGTCGACTACATGACCGGAATTAGCTGAGCACTGACCGGAAACTGGCGAGCGCCCCGAGAATGCAGTTGAGGCTTTGCCACTACTCCTGCCACGTCGTTGCTGGGTTACGAACATCTCGTGCAGCATTCCCACAGGCACTATCGAGGGCACCGGCTGCCCGCCAGAGCCGAAAAGAATGGTCGACTACATGACCGGAATTAGCTGAGCGCTGACCGGAAACTGGCGAGCGCCCCGAGAATGCAGTTGAGGTTTTGCTACTACTCCAGCCCACGTCGTTGCTGGGTTGCGAACATCTCGTGCAGTATTCCACAGGCGCTATCGAGGGCACCGGCTGCCCGCCAGAGCCGAAAAGAATGGTCGACTACATGACCGGAATTAGCTGAGCGCTGACCGGAAACTGGCGAGCGCCCCGAGAATGCAGTCGAGGCTGAGCCATCGCTCCAGCCCACGTCGTGCTGGGTTAGGGTTTACCCCGTTAACACGCCCGGGTACCGATCGGCTGATGGCTGTAGTCGACCGGATTAATGCCCGAGGGCAGGGGTACAGTGCGACTCGGTCGTATCCCTGCAGCCCCTAAGTGGGCGATGCGGCGCGAGATGCCGTCGCAGCGGTACACGACGCGGTGGGATGAGCGGCAGCTATCGGCCAGAAGTGGTCAATCGAGTATGTCTAAAAAGGCTTTTCATTGCTTTGCTGGAACTTCCCCAGACTCAGCAGAGATCGAAAGCGGTGAGACCAATCCTTGCGTGAGGGGGAGGCAAATGATGGTGCATGAATCGCCCCGGATTTCCTAGACACTTTCCAGGCTCTGGAAATAGCGTTTTTCAAACTCTACCGGCGACAGCTGGTTGTTGAAACCATGCCGGCGTTTTGGGTTGTAGAACATCTCGATGTAGTCGAACACATCAGCGCGAGCATCTTGCCTGGTGCTGTAGATCTTTCGCCTGATCCGCTCTCGCTTCAGCAACTGGAAAAAGCTTTCCGCTACCACGTTGTCATGGCAGTTACCACGTCGACTCATGCTGCCAAGCAAGTTGTTGGTTTTCAGGAAGCTCTGCCAGTCGCCGCTGCTGAACTGGCTACCTTGGTCTGAGTGAATCATCAGCTCCTGCTTTGGCTTACGCCGCCAAACCGCCATCAGCAATGCATCGATAGCCAGGTCGCTGGTCATCTGCTGCTTCATCGACCAACCGATTACCTGCCGCGAAAACAGATCGAGTACCACCGCCAAAAATAATCAGCCCTCATAGGTGCGGATGTAGGTGATGTCCGTAACCCAGACCTTGTTGGGTTCGGTGACATTGAATCGACGCTCAAGATGATTTGGTGAGGCCACTGGAGGGGTCATGCCGAGATAAAGGGAAAATTCACTCACTCCGCTCGTAACGTGTTGATGCCAAACGAGTTTACCAAATAGACCGCACAGCCTCTGATCGTGGACTATCTTTTCTGACTCCTCAGAAAAGGAGTTCCTATGGCTTCATTAGAGCGTACGGCGTATCCCACCCTGCCAAAGGCGTATTCAAAAGCTGAACTGCAGCGTGATTTTTCGTTCTCAGATGATGAGATTAAGTGGGTACGGAGCAAGTCCAAGGCCCCCTTTCACCTCAATCTCGCCGTTCTTCTCAAGACCTTTCAGGTGCTCCGATATTTTCCTGATATCACCGACGTCCCTGGTCAACTGGTGGACTTCATTCGCGGAGAGTTAGGTCAGCGTAGCAAGGTGAAACTCGCGGAATACAAGTGGTTCCAGCAATATCGCCACATGAACGCGATCCGAGCTCGCCTCGGTGTGACGGTATTCTACGGCTCCGATGCCATGGAGCTCGCCGAGCGGCATGCCAAAGCGATGTCGTTTGTGCTTGACCAGCGCGCCGACATCATCAACTCCGTAATCGAAGAGCTGATCTGCCTAGATTACTCGACTCTAAATGATCTCGCTGAGCGAATTCATGCCGAATCCCAAGAGGCAATATTCAACCTCGTAGTAACCAGAACGCCAGTCGAGGTGATCCACAAGCTAAAGGATCTGCTCGACACTGACTTCGGCCGACGCCAGAGTGACTTCAATACGCTGAAGCAGTCACCCAAGAAGCCATCTCGCAAGCACCTAGAGGTACTGATCGACCATCTGGCTTAGCTAGAGAGCTTCGGGGATCTGGGTTCCATTTTTGAAGGAATTGTCGACACTAAGATCCGCCACTTTGCTGCCCAAGCCGCGGCGTCGGACGTAGCCGAGTTGAAGGACTGCTTACTGCCGAAGCGCTACACGCTGATGCTGGCCTTAATCTACCGCATGCGCATGCGGACCCGGGATCATATGGCCGAGATGTTCAGCCCCGCGCGCCGAACGCCATTCATTTAACGCATGCGTCCTCGCTTATTCCCGCGAGAATTCCACAAGCCTTAACTTCCCGCCCATCGTTGCAATTTGCCCGCAGCGAAACGAGTTGTCGTTCCAGTGATTGCAAAGCGGCTATCTGAGACCTGACTTGAGAAATGTGATCATCAAGCAAGGCATTAACGGCCGCACAAGGCCGGCCAGGGTCATCTTGGTAACTTTGGAGTGCATGAATTTCTGGAAGTGAAAGATTCAGAATTCGGCAGCGTCGGATGAACGCTAGCCGCTCGCCATGCTTCTCGTTGTAAACCCGATAGCCGTTCGGCTGACGATTAGGCGGAGGTAACAATCCCTGCTGCTCATAGAAGCGGATCGTCTGTGTATCAATCCCTACTAGCCTTGCTAACTGACCAATGCGCATCGCGCGAATCCTCTTCGGTTCTCTGCGTTATTGACCTTATGGTAGCTATAAGGTTTTTAATGATCCCATCTTCGATTTCAAGTGGAGCCGTATCATGAGCAAATCCGATGGCGATCGTTGCGGCTGCGATGCGACACCAGCCGCCGATGCCGGTGTGCAAAACCCTGCCGATACGACAGCACAATGGGTCAGTGTTTACGCCGTGCCAAAAATGGATTGTCCATCAGAAGAGCGAATGATCCGCTTGGCCCTGAGTGGTTTGGACGGAATTCGGAAGCTGACTTTTGATTTGTCGGACCGTCGGTTAGATGTCATGCATTGCGGTGCCGTTGAGCCCATAACCACAAAGCTGGCGACGTTAGGGCTAGGCGCCACTCTTCAGAAAACCGTCGCTGCCGACCCAGAGATGATCAAAGCCGCCGAGAATTCGGCGGACTCTACACAGGAATCCCGCTCCCTGCGTTTACTGTTAGGCATCAACGCCTTCATGTTCGTGGTAGAGATGACCGCTGGCCTGATCGCCAGGTCCACGGGCCTGATTGCCGATTCGCTCGATATGTTCGCTGACGCGGCAGTGTACGGCCTAGCCCTTTATGCAGTTGGACGTAGCGTCAGTCTGCAGGTGCGTGCTGCACACCTTGCTGGTGTTCTCCAGCTAATTTTGGCACTCGGCGTGCTCGTAGAGGTGATTAGGCGCTTTGTATTCGGTAGTGAGCCCGAGTCGCTGATAATGATCGCCGTTGCGTTCCTGGCATTGCTCGCCAATACGGGCTGTCTGCTGCTTATTTCCAAACACCGGGAAGGTGGTGCTCACATGAAAGCGAGCTGGATATTCTCCGCCAATGATGTGGTCATCAACATGGGGGTTATAGTCGCCGGAGCGCTCGTCGCTTGGACTGGGTCAAACTACCCAGACCTGATTATCGGTACCGTTGTGGGATTCATCGTTCTAAACGGCGCTCGGCGTATTCTGGCGCTCAAGAGCTAAAGAAGCTCCCGTTACAGAAAAAGGCGTCGTCATGCCTCTAAGCCATCCGGGTCTAGCGGCGTCAGCTAAAACTGGCGACGCAGCTTTAGCCGTTAGCGGATGGTGGGTATTGTAGAACGTGGGCTGCAAAGTCCATCAGCGAGACGAAGCCGCACTGATCGGCTTTCCTTCACGCTGTTGGTGGTAGCCCCGCTTAACCAATCAGCTCTACGAATGCCTGAGTGATCACAACCGCTGCGGCCAATGCGCGAACGGACTTTGGGAGCGCCATCGTCAGGAAAAGCACTACAAGCGAGTTGTGAGTGCTTGAACTGAAGGCCGATAGCTGGAGGCGACCTCGATGTGCGCTAGTGCTACGTTCTAGTGACAGTCCCCGTGCCCAAAATGTGGTCTGCAAATTCGATCAGGCTAGCTAATCGGTCAGGACCACGGATGGCATCGCGCTGGAGGTGGAAGCCATGCATTCCCAGCCTTTCGGGACCGAACACATCGGCCTCCAATGTATCGCCGATCATTGCAATGGAAGACGCTTTGCAACCCAACCGCTTTAGCAGATGTTCGTAGATCGCTGGCTCCGGTTTGATCGCGCCCACCTCGAAGCTCCAGGCATAGGCGTCAAACTCAGGCAGTAGCAACTTGGCAGGTATGGCATAGGGGGTAGCCAAGTTGGAGCACAGCGCCACTTTCAGCCCCGCTCTCTTAAGGCTTTCCAGTGCCCGCAGGGCATCATCATAGGGACGCACGCTGGCCAGTTCCGCGTAGAGATCAAGCTCCAAAATAGCAAGCTCATCGTTACCTAGTTGTGTACCAAACAGGTCGGCGGCGCCGGCCAGCCCCAAGTTTCGTGTCATCAATGTCCTGGCATCATCGGCCCTAGGTTGACGACCTTGGCTGCGTACCTGTTTTAAGAGCTTGCGAAATGGCCGCCGTCGTTCACTGATTTGCAGGAGTGTGCCATAGACATCAAAAATTACGGCTTCTATCAAAACAGAGCACCTGCGCTTAGGCTTTGCACGGTTCGGTATTCATTAAAAGAAAGCGGCCGGGCTTCGGATAAGGGAGGCATAGGCTAGGCCAGCAAGCGGTATTCGCGCGAGCTACTTTTTTCAGCAGCTCGCTTCAGCATTCGTACGACCTGACATACCGGAGAACCTGACAGAAATGTAATGGTTACTTCAGCCTTTGGTCAGGACGCTTTGCATATATTGGTTGTCGGACGCTGTAAGCATCGGAAAAACCACAAACGTCCCCGCAGTAGGCTGTTCGTTGCTAACCAATCCATAAGGAGCCCGCATGACCTCCTCGCATTGCCACCATCAGCCTGACCAAACGAAAGGATCAGCACCGCTCACAGACCCGGTCTGCGGGATGAAGGTGAAAGAGAACAGCGAGCATGAGCAGGATTACCAAGGAACCACTTACCGCTTCTGCAGCCAGGGGTGCCGGACCAAGTTCCGTTCTGATCCTGCTAGATATCTTGCTGCACAGCAGGCTCATGGGTCATCGCCTCAGGCATCCACGCCGCCCGCACAGAAGGCGTCCGCCGGTGATGCAACGACCGAGTACACCTGCCCGATGCACCCTGAGATCCGCCAAATGGGTCCAGGTGATTGCCCTATCTGCGGGATGTCATTGGAACCTCTGATCCCTGAACTCGACGAGGAGGAGAATCCCGAACTCAAGGACTTCTCGAAGCGATTCTGGTGGTCTCTGCCCCTGACCGTAGCAGTAACCCTGTTGGCAATGGCGGGACATGCGATACCGCTGTTTCACGGCGCTAGCCAGAACTGGGTTGAACTAGCCCTTACGACCCCGGTTGTCTTGTGGGCAGGTTGGCCATTTTTCGTGCGCGGTTTCGCATCAGTTAAGCATCGCAGCCCAAACATGTGGACGTTGATCGGGCTTGGCACAGGGGCTGCGTATATTTACAGCATCGTAGCAACCGTCTTACCGAGCATATTTCCAGAGTCATTCACTGTGGGCGGCCGGATAGGCGTTTATTACGAAGCCGCCGCGGTCATCATTTCCCTGACGCTTTTAGGGCAGCTGCTCGAATTGAAGGCCCGCTCCCAGACGTCCTCGGCAATCAAGTCCTTGCTTGGCCTATCGCCCAAAACAGCTCGCCGTATCGCCAAGGATGGTTCCGAGGAGGACATTCCGCTTACACATGTTCACGAGGGTGACCATCTGCGCGTTCGTCCTGGTGAAAAGGTACCGGTGGATGGAGAAGTATTGGAGGGCGAGAGCGCCGTCGACGAATCCATGCTAACGGGCGAGCCCGTCCCGGTGACGAAGCGGACAGGCGATTCGCTTATCGGCGCGACGATGAACACGAGCGGCTCGCTTGTCATGCGAGCCACCAGGGTTGGCTCCGGGACTATGCTTTCACAAATCGTCCAGATGGTTGCGAATGCGCAACGCTCCAAAGCACCCATGCAGCGAATGGCGGACACGGTTGCGGGTTATTTCGTGCTGACGGTCATTGGTATCGCCTTGCTGACATTCTTTGCATGGGGCCTGTTTGGACCCGAGCAGGGCTGGGTATTCGGCCTGATCAATGCAGTTGCGGTTCTGATCATTGCTTGCCCTTGCGCACTTGGCCTTGCAACGCCTATGTCGATCATGGTTGCCACAGGCAAAGCGGCTGGAAGCGGAGTGCTTTTCAGAGACGCAGGCGCCATCGAGAACGTCCGTAAGGTAGACACGCTGATTGTCGATAAAACAGGAACCTTGACCGAGGGCCGACCTGTCTTCGATCGGGCCATAGGCGTCACGCCGTTTGACTCGCAGGAAGTCATCCGTTTGTCTGCCAGCTTGGATCAAGGTAGTGAGCATCCCCTAGCCCACGCGATCGTAGACCATGCCAGAAGCGAAGGTATCCAGCTGGCGAAGCCAGAGACCTTCGAGTCAGGGTCAGGTATCGGAGTCCGTGGTCTGGTGGAAGGCAAGCAGCTACAACTAGGCAACACCGCGCTTATGGAAGATACGGGTGTGAGCGTCGAGCCGTTGAGAGATCAGGCAGAAAAAATGCGCGAGAGCGGTACCAGCATTGTGTACCTGGCTGTTGATGGGGCACTTGCCGGCTTGCTGGCCGTATCGGACCCAATCAAACCGACTTCCAAGGAAGCTGTAGCGCGGCTCCAAGCGGAGGGCGTGCAAGTCATCATGGCCACCGGCGACGGGCTTACCACTGCCCGCGCGGTGGCTCGTGAGCTATCGATCGATGAGGTGCATGGCGAAGTGAAGCCGCAGGACAAGGAGGCGCTGGTGGTTAAGCTACAAGCCCTAGGTAAAGTAGTCGCCATGGCAGGCGACGGAATAAATGATGCGCCGGCGCTCGCCAGGGCTGATGTCGGCATAGCGATGGGCACGGGCACTGACGTCGCCATGAACAGCGCCCAAGTTACGCTCGTTAAAGGTGACCTGATGGGGATACTGCGCGCGCGCACGCTTTCGGTGGCGACGGTTCGCAATATGCGTCAGAACCTTCTGTTTGCCTTTATGTACAACGGGTTGAGCATCCCGATTGCCGCAGGTCTGCTCTATCCGTTCTTCGGACTGTTGCTGTCTCCGATGATTGCTGCCCTGGCCATGAGCCTCAGCTCAGCATCGGTTGTGTTCAACGCACTCCGGCTCCGTCAAACGCGTGTAGTTTGAAGCCTGTCGGCTTAGGCTTAGGCTTAGGCTTCGGTTGCGAAGCGACCGAAGCCTCATTGATTGCTCATGAAT
Source organism: Pseudomonas sp. DNDY-54 (assembly GCF_019880365.1). Lineage (NCBI taxonomy): Bacteria > Pseudomonadati > Pseudomonadota > Gammaproteobacteria > Pseudomonadales > Pseudomonadaceae > Pseudomonas > Pseudomonas sp. DNDY-54. The sequence goes on along the minus strand of NZ_CP082271.1, from coordinate 4,354,270 downwards.
TGCCCCGTAAGCTGGAAATATGAAGTCCTACATGCGCTCCTTCCTTATCCTGCTGCTAGTGCTTGCGCTTCCGATCAATGGGATAGCGGAAATGCTCATGCCGGTTGGATCGTCCGGGCATCACGTGATGTCCGATATGGAAGGTGTGGGCGCCATGACGACCGACCACGCTTCGATGGTTGGCGCCGATGACGGTGCTGAACACGAGTGCTGTGAAGCGAATGAGCATGGAACGGCGACCGTCTGCAAGACGGGCCAAGAATGCAAAACTGCAAGTATCCTTCAGCTTGTCTCAATAAAAGCCCAGCTGATGCCTGCTGCTAAACCCGTGACCACTCCCTATAACGGCCTGATCCCCTCTAGCCTTTTAGACGCCGTCTGGCATCCACCCCGCGTCTAATTCCGATCAAATTATAGGAACCGCCCGAGTGAGCATTCGGGCCGGCTACCGCGCGCCTTTGGCTCGCATGAAAGATCAGGAATCCTTCGCAAATGAAACCCCGTATTTATTGGGCGCCGCCGTACGTGGCCGCCTTGATCATGGGCGCGCTCTCGTTTCCAGGGTTAGCGTCCGCTTTGACCTTAGAACAAGCTCTGAGCGTGGCCGAGCAAGACGCGCCTTCGCTGCATGCGCAAGCCGCCAACCTGGTGGCCGCACGCAGCGCTGCAATCCCTGCCGGCGAGCTTCCTGACCCTAAACTTAAGCTTGGACTGCAAAGCGTGCCCATCGAAGGTGACGCTCGCTGGCAGTTGGAGCAAGAGGCCATGACCATGCAAATGGTTGGGGTCATGCAAGATGTGCCAAACCGAGCGAAAAGGCGCGCTCGTGTCGAGGCCGCGCAGGCTAGTGTTGCGCTCGCAAACGCCCAGCAAACGGTTGAACGTCTCGGTGTGCGCCAAGCAACCGCCGAGGCATGGATCGCTAGCTTCGCGGTCGAGCAGAAGCTAAGCCTTTTCAAGCAGCTTTACAGCGAGAATCAGCTCCTTTCGCGGGCTGTTCAGGCCCGCATTGCTGGCGGCAGCGGACAAACCGCAGACAGCGTACTTCCGAGGCAAGAGGCAGCATTGCTGGCTGAACAAGAGGATGAGCTGCTGCGTAACCAGGCTGTTGCGCGGGCCGGCCTCCGGCGCTGGATAGGCGAGCTAGCAGGCCAGCCGCTTACAGGTGACTGGCCGCAATGGCTTGCCGCCGTTGATAACTATCAGCACAACCTGAACCGGCACCCGGCGTTACTCGCCTTCGACCCGATGACTCGTGAAGCGGAGGCAAAGGTTCACCAGGCCATCGCAGAGAAAACACCGGATTGGAGTTGGGGGGTCGACTACCTGCGACGTGGCCGTGAGTACGGCGACATGGTGAACCTCAGCGTCAGCTTCGACCTGCCGCTGTTTACCAGCTCTCGGCAGGATCCGAAGATCGCGGCCGAACGAGCTCGCCTTGCCCAGATCGAGGCTCAGCGCCAAGCGACCTTGCGCCTGTACAACCAAGAGCTGAGTACTGACCTCGCTGAGTATCAGCGTCTGGACCGCGCACTCATCCGCCTCGACAAAACCTTACTACCCCTCGCTGAAGAGAAGGTCCGCCTTGCCATGGCCGATTACCGCTCCGGAAGCGGTGAGCTGACCGCTGTGATCGAAGCGCGACGACAGCTTGTGGAGACCCGGCTACGGCGTATTGACGTCGCCCGCGATCGATCGTTGAGCAATGCCCGCCTGCATTTCGCCTTTGGAGATACCCGACCATGACATTCCAACACAAGCGGCTGGTACTCGCCTTCAGTCTGCCTCTGATGATTAGCGCTGCAGCGCTAATCGGTCTGCCTACCGCAGCCTTCGGACAATCGCCTGCAGAAGAAGACAAGGAAGTGCTCTATTGGTATGACCCTATGGTACCCCAGCAAAAGTTCGATAAGCCGGGCAAGTCGCCATTCATGGATATGGAATTGATTCCACGCTATGCAGATGAGGGAAGCGACGGGGCATCGATCAGTATCGACCCGAGCGTGACGCAGAATCTCGGCGTGCGCTTGGCAACCGTAACGCGTGAATCGATCAGCCAGTCGCTCGAAGCGACAGGCGCGTTGATGTTTGACGAGCGAGACGTGGCGGTTGTGCAGGCGCGTGCCGGTGGCTTTGTCGAGCGCGTTTACGACCGAGCACCGGAGGATGTCATCGAAAAAGGCGCGCCGTTAGCCGATCTTTTGGTTCCCGAATGGGCTGCCGCACAGGAAGAGTACCTGGCGCTCAAAGGGGTCGGCCAACCCCAACTGCTCGCAGCGGCCCGACAGCGGTTACGCCTCGCCGGCATGCCGTCGGATGTCATTGCCCAACTGGAACGAACCGGTAAAGCGCGCCCCGTTTGGACCGTAACGAGCCCAATCGGCGGCGTGCTGAACAGCCTCGACGTTCGCGAGGGCATGACCGTACCCGCCGGCGCATCTCTCGCACGCGTCAATGGACTGGAGACGGTATGGCTAGAGATAGCTGTGCCTGAGGCGCAGATCACCAATCTGGCGCCAGGGCACTCAGTCACCGCGCGCCTCCCCGCCTTTGCAGGTGAATCTCTGGAAGGCACGATCCAGGCCGTACTATCGCAAGCCAACCTGAATAGCCGCACTGTGCGTGTCCGGGTCGAACTACCTAACCCGCAGCAGCGGCTTCGCCCCGGCATGACGGCCGAGGTGACGTTGAGTCGCAACGTTGAAGATGTCTTGGTCATCCCATCCGAGGCGGTCATTCGCACCGGCCGGCGAGCATTGGTGATGTTGGCTGAGAATGAAGGCCGTTACCGCCCCGTTGAGGTCCGCATCGGCCGAGAGTTCAATGACCAGACAGAGGTGCTTGAAGGGCTGGAAGCCGGTCAGAAGGTCGTGGCGTCCGGTCAGTTTCTCCTCGATTCAGAGGCGAGCCTACGCGGGCTGACCGCTCAGGGCTTGGAGAAGCCTGCAACTTCTACAGAACCTGCGCTGCACGAGGCTGAAGGTACGATCGTCAGCCTGGAAGATGGCATGGTTGGCCTCTCGCATGGGCCGTTCAAGACGCTGAACATGCCCGGCATGACCATGTCCTTTCCGGTTGCCGATCAATCGCTCCTAACAAGTTTGCAGACCGGCGATCGCGTTCGTGTCGGCGCGCGTGAAAGCGAAGAGGGCCTGGTCATTGAGCACATCGAGAAGCTGGGGGGCCAGCCATGATCGCAGCCATAATTCGGTGGTCAGTGGCCAACCGCTTTCTGATCCTGCTGGCTACTGTGTTCGCGGTGGCTTGGGGTGTCTGGTCGGTCAAAAACACCGCTGTTGATGCATTGCCAGACCTTTCCGACGTTCAGGTCATCATCCGCACGCCATACCCCGGGCAGGCGCCCCAGATCGTTGAGAATCAGGTCACCTACCCACTGACGACGACCATGCTGTCTGTCCCCGGCGCAAAGACGGTCCGCGGCTACTCCTTCTTCGGGGATAGCTACGTGTACGTCCTGTTTGAGGACGGCACCGACCTCTATTGGGCCCGTTCTCGGGTGCTGGAGTACCTGAGTCAGGTGCAGAGTCGGCTTCCCGCCGCCGCCAAACCCGCTTTGGGCCCTGACGCCACAGGTGTCGGCTGGATCTACCAATATGCTTTGGTAGACCGAACGGGCAAACATGACCTCTCGCAGCTGCGCTCTTTGCAAGATTGGTTCCTGCGCTATGAGCTCAAGACACTGCCCAACGTGGCGGAAGTCGCGCCCATAGGCGGGATGGTCAAGCAGTATCAGGTCGTACTGGATCCCGTGCGCATGGCAAGCAGGGGCGTGACGCAGCAGCAGATTGCAAAGGCGATCGATGAAGCCAACCGTGAAACCGGCGGGAGTGTTCTGGAACTCGCAGAAACCGAGTTCATGGTCCGTGCGACCGGGTATCTCAAGACACTCAAAGACTTTCGAGCCATTCCTTTGCGTCTCGACGGCGGCGTGCCAGTGACGCTAGGGGACGTTGCGCATATCCAGCTCGGCCCGGAAATGCGCCGGGGCATCAGCGAGCTTGACGGTGAAGGTGAGGTAGTCGGCGGCGTGGTGATCCTGCGGAGCGGCAAGAACGCTCGGGAAACCATCGCTGCCGTTCAGACCAAACTGGATGAGCTGAAAGCGAGCCTGCCCCAAGGCGTCGAAATCGTCACGACGTACGACCGTAGCAAGCTGATCGACAGTGCCGTTGAAAACCTCACGCACAAGCTCATCGAGGAGTTCATTGTCGTTGCGTTGGTTTGCGCGATTTTTCTGTGGCATCTGCGCTCGTCGTTGGTCGCCATCGTGTCGTTGCCGATCGGCATCCTGATTGCTTTTGTGATCATGCAGCGGCAAGGCATCAACGCCAACATCATGTCGTTGGGTGGCATCGCGATCGCCATCGGAGCGATGGTCGATGCAGCAATCGTCATGATCGAAAACGCCCACAAGCACATTGAGGCCTGGCACAAGCGGCATCCTGACTCCACCTTGAAGGGCCAGGAGCACTGGAAGGTCATTACTGACGCGGCTGTTGAAGTGGGGCCGGCATTGTTCTTCAGCCTGCTGATCATCACGCTGTCGTTCATTCCAGTGTTCACCCTGGAGGCGCAGGAAGGCCGGCTGTTCGGTCCACTGGCGTTCACCAAAACCTATGCAATGGCAGCCGCCGCGGGCCTGTCTGTCACGCTGGTTCCGGTGCTCATGGGGTATTGGATCAGGGGCAAAATCCCTGACGAACACCGTAATCCACTCAACCGTGGCCTCATCTGGATCTACAAGCCGGCCCTGGACGCGGTACTGCGCTGGCCCAAGATGACTCTGCTGGTGGCTGTTCTGGTCTTCCTGACAGGCTTGTGGCCGGCCTCTCGCCTTGGTGGGGAGTTCTTGCCCCCGCTGGATGAAGGTGACCTCCTTTATATGCCCACTGCGCTTCCAGGCCTCTCCGCTCAGAAGGCTTCTGAGCTACTGCAGCAGACGGACCGGCTCATAAAAACGGTTCCAGAAGTTGCACACGTGTTCGGTAAGGCTGGTCGAGCCGACACCGCTACCGATCCCGCCCCGCTGGAAATGTTCGAGACGACCATTCAGTTCAAGCCGAAGGATCAATGGCGCCCTGGGATGACGCCTGACAAGCTGGTTGAGGAGTTGGATCGCACCGTACAGGTACCTGGATTGGCCAATCTGTGGATCCCGCCGATTCGAAACCGTATCGATATGCTGGCGACGGGTATCAAGAGCCCGATCGGGGTGAAAGTGTATGGCACTGACTTGGCACAGATCGACAAAGCCACCCAGGCAGTGGAAAAAATCGCCAAAACGGTGCCTGGGGTCAGTTCGGCGCTTGCTGAGAGACTGACCGGCGGCAGGTATATCGATGTGGATATCGATCGTGTCGCCGCCGCACGCTACGGCCTGAATATCGCGGACGTGCAATCGATCGTGGCCGGTGCCATCGGTGGTCAAACCATTGGTGAAACCGTGGAAGGGCTCGCCAGGTATCCGATCAACCTCCGCTATGGCCGCGAGTGGCGCGACTCGATATCCGATCTGCGCAACCTACCGATCTACACGCCGCAAGGCAGCCAGATCACGTTGGGGACCGTGGCCAAAGTACAGGTGACCGACGGGCCGCCAATGCTTAAAAGCGAAAACGCAAGGCTGTCGGGCTGGGTTTACGTCGATGTTCGTGGCCGCGACATGGCGGCTGTGGTGGGCGATCTGAGGGAAAAGATCAGCAAAGGGGTCCAGCTCGAATCCGGCATGAGCATCAGCTATTCCGGCCAATTCGAATTCATGGAGCGAGCTAACGCGAAGCTGAAGCTCGTCGTGCCGGCTACCTTGCTCATCATTTTTGTCTTGCTCTACCTCACGTTTGGGCGCTTTGGGGAGGCGTTGCTGATCATGGCCACGCTGCCATTCGCCCTAACCGGTGGCGTCTGGTTCCTCTATTTGCTCGGGTACAACCTATCCGTAGCGACAGGAATCGGTTTCATCGCACTGGCAGGCGTTTCTGCTGAGTTCGGCGTCATTATGCTGCTGTATTTGAAGAACGCATGGACAGATCGGGTTAACGCTGGAGCCCATGGCGAAGGCGTACTGCTCGACGCAATCCGCGAAGGCGCTGTGCAGCGGGTGCGCCCCAAGGCCATGACCGTAGCAGTGATTATCGCCGGTCTGCTGCCCATCCTCTGGGGTAGCGGAACCGGCAGCGAAATCATGAGCCGCATCGCCGCGCCCATGGTGGGCGGGATGATCACCGCCCCTTTGCTCTCCCTGTTCGTTCTGCCGGCAGCTTACCTGCTGATGCGCCGCCGGCAATTGCGAGTTACCACCCAGCAAGCAACCAACCCCACTGGAGAACATCCATGAACATTAAGCACATCACCCTTGCCTCACTCTTCCTGGTGCCAGTCGCCTATGCCGCCGACAAGGAGCCAATGGACGGCATGCCGATGGATCACAAAGGCATGAACATGCCAATGGACCAGAAGTCGGCGGGACAGACCGCTACAGCCATCGGCACGGTCAAGGAAGTGAACACCGAGAGCGGCACCGTGACCATTGCACACGGCCCGGTCGAAGCGCTGGGTTGGCCTTCTATGACGATGGGCTTCAAAGCGAAGCCTGATCAGCTCCAAAAGTTGAAAGAAGGGGACCAGGTCGAATTCGAGTTCTCCTCGAAGGGCATGGATTCCACCATTACCCGCATCGAAAAGCAGTAGAAGTTGAAAACGACTGCCGCAGGCGCGGCGGTCGTACCAACACGAAAATGAGGGATTACAGCTTTGTAACCTTGGCAACAGCTTCTTGTAAGTAGCAAGCCTTTAATCTACAGGCATCAACTAACCAAGAGGTGCAAACCATGAACCGCATAACCAAAGTAATCGTTCCTTTTATTCTGACCGTTGCTTCCTCGCTTGCAATGGCCGAAGGCGGAAGCGAACGTACGCTGAATCGCTTAAATGACTCGGCAGGAGCAAAGCCCACCCTTAAGGAGCTTGTAAAAGAAGGCCAAGTGCTGAGCATCGCACCTGCTGGCGCGACCGGCACGACTCGAATGATTCAAAACTATAGAACAAGCGCCCAAGTCCAGACGTATGAGATGACGGTCAAGACCCCTGACGGGAAGATCCATACGGTAGAGTTTCTGAGCACCCCAGTTGGCGTGAACAATGGCTAATCTGCCAAGCTTAATATCCGAGGGATAGTTAGATGAGGGGCATAATATCCAAGATTAAAAGCGTACTGCAGCGCAATCCGGTCGTAACGGGGTTAACCGCAGCTGTGGTTGGCTACATGCTACTGAACCAAAGCACTGCGGCGTTGGCAACAACGCTGCCAAGCCTGCTCTTTCTCTTGCCCTGCTTGTTGATGATGGTCGTATGCATGAAGCATATGTCTAGCGGTAAATGCGACAAGCCCGAGGAGCCCAACGTTGGCGAAAACACCTTATCAAGCAAAAGCGAATAACCCACTGAACTTTGAGATTTAACATGCGAAAGGCCATCACCGTTACAGCAATCGCAATCACCCTGGCGAGCGGACTGAGTTTCGCAGCGGTAGATAAATCGGACCAAAGCCATTCAGAAACCGGCATGATGAGCGGCGACAAGCATATGGAAATGATGGGTGACATGCGTGGAATGATGAAAGAGTGTCGTGAGATGATGGGGGCCGCCAAAGCCGACCACTCGCAAAATGGCGAAAATCCAGACGCAGCATAGGATATGAGGGTGTGAGTAACAATGATCGAAGCAGGTGGGGGGTGCCCCACCTGCTTTTTTGTGCTTGATGGCCTAACCAGGACCGTACTGATGGGAAAAGTGTCACTGACGAGCAGAATGGCGATAGCTTTCATGCTCGTGGTTACGGTTGTGCTGCTGGCGGCCGCAATCAGCTTTAATTATTTTTGTCAGCTCCATTTCGAACGCAAAGATGCACAAGTGCTTAATGAAAAGGCCGCTGCAGTAGAGCGTACGCTGCTCAACAGCTCAGCATTTGGGCCTGAGACCGCTTCAAGGATCGATGCCGTTATTGAGCACTCCTTTGGCTTCGCAACTGCAGTTGTAGTAGACGGCAAGACAGTCTACTCACATCACAATCTCTCTGAGAGCTTGCTACCACTTGTCACGGACATCCAAGAGGAACGTTGGACAGTAAATTTCGCTGGGCATCAGTACAGTGGCATTACCAGAAAAGTAAACCAGTGGGTCGAAGGGCAAGACACAGTCATCTATCTGGCTTTGGATGTAACGCATCGAGTCCACTTCTTCGAAATGATTCAGCAATGGTTCGCTTATACGCTGGTGGTCAGTGCACTTTTGAGTGGCGCTTTAGGTGTGGTTCTGATCAGGAAGGGTTTAAAACCGATCGATGAACTCTCTAAGACTTCCTCTACAGTAACTGCCAATTGTTTGGATACCAGAATTCCAACCGAGTCAGTGCCAGGCGAGCTTCATAAACTCGTAGACAACTTCAATGAAATGCTCTCGCGCTTGGATGACTCATTCCTCAGGTTGTCAGGTTTCTCAGCGGACATCGCGCATGAGCTAAGAACGCCGCTGAACAGCATGCTGACCCAAATGGAGGTCGCGCTCTTGCGCGACCGCGAAAATACCGACTACAAGGATATCTTGTATTCCGCCCTCGAAGAACTTAGGCGCATGTCAAAGATGGTCGATGACATGCTGTTCCTCGCCAAAGCGGACAATGGGAAGATTACGCCCAGTGCCGAAGGGGCCAGCATGGCTGAGATGACCACGAGTGTTATCGAATATTACGAGCTCGCAGCCGAGGACAAGAAGGTCGAAATCGCGCTTTCAGGCGATGGGTCGGTACATGGCGATAAATCAATGCTAAGACGGGCCATCTCAAACATAGTCTCGAACGCAGTTCGGTATGCAGAGGAAGGCAGCATTATCAGGGTTGAAATAAGCGAGAGTGGTAACTCGGTTTCGACAGCTATAACCAACCGCGGCATTACTATTCCAGCCGAGCTTCACACTCGAATATTCGACAGATTTTACAGGGTGGATACCGCAAGGCGCGAAGGTACTACCCTTAATGCGGGCCTCGGCATGGCTATCACACGGTCGATTGTTGAGGCCCACAAGGGGCGCATCGCTTGCGAATCAGCTGAGGGGCACACGACTTTCACAATGACGCTTCCAAGGCTGATGTCTAGTTAATGGCAAAGTGCTGGCAACGACGCTGATCTACGCTTATACAAATGCCCGGCTGAACCGGAGGAGGCCAAGGCTTTCGTACCTGTATATTTGGTTCTGGAGGTTTCACGTGCAAGCGTCCTCATCAAGAAAATGCGGTTCGACAGCCGCAGCGCTCAACGAAGCGTGCTTCTGCGTAAGCCTAGATCAAGCTGCGCTCGTAAACTCATTGACCGAACAGCTTGGGAATTCAGAGCTGTCGGAGCTATTGAAGTCACGTTGCCCCCATGTGTTTGCAGCACGACCGGTCTTTGTTTCATCCTTGCGGCTGCGCCAGGTTAATGAGGTTATTCAGGCCATCGAGCAGACCGTGAGTTCGCCCGGTTGGCGTGAGCATGCTCTGGATTCTGCACCTCCTATTGCACGACATGATCCTCGGGGTGCGCGCGGCGTCTTCTTTGGCTACGACTTCCATCTGGATGATGACAAGCTTGGGCTCATCGAAATAAACACAAATGCGGGCGGAGCGATGCTAAACGTATTGCTCGCCCGCGCGCAGCGTAGTTGTTGCAGCGGCGTAGTCGGGCTTTCGCCAGGTCAGGATGGACCCGGCGGCTTCGAGCGTTCGATTCTGGATATGTTCGCCCAGGAATGGTCTACGAGCGGCGAGCAACGTCCGCTCACGCGCGTGGTGATCTTGGATGAAAGCCCACAAGCCCAATATCTGTATCCGGAGTTCCTTCTTTTTCAGCGGTTATTCGAGTCAGCAGGAATCGACTGCCTAATCGCAGACCCAGCCGATCTGGCCTTTCACAACGAGTCCCTCTTGGTCGACGGAAAGCCTGTGGATCTCGTCTACAACCGACTCACCGATTTCTATCTGGAAGGCGACAATTGCAGCGCGCTGCGCAGCGCTTATTTGGCTGATGTCGTGACGGTAACGCCACACCCTCAGGCCTATGCCCTTTACGCCGACAAACGCAGGTTGGTTGACCTAACCAACGCACGTTTTTTGGAAGAGATTGGCGTTGATCAGCAAATCCGAACCGTATTGGCCCAATACGTCCCGCTTACCGTTCCTGTCGGGCATGGTAATGCAGAGCACCTGTGGCAAAACCGCCGTAGCCTCTTTTTCAAGCCTGTCAGCGGGTATGGTAGTCGCGGTGCATACCGAGGAGACAAGCTCACCAAGCGCGTTTGGGAAGAAATCGTTGGCGGAAACTACGTGGCCCAGTCCCTTGTAGCTCCTGGCGAGCGTAGAATCGTCGCCGACCCTCAGGTACGATCGATGAAGTTTGATCTGCGCGCTTACGCTTATGCTGGCGAGGTGCAGTGGAACGCTGCCAGGGTCTACCAAGGCCAGACGACCAACTTCAGAACAGAGGGGGGCGGTTTTGCTCCCGTTTTTACCTTAGGCGAGGAAGAGGAGCGAGCCGGTTCTACAGAGCAACGGTCGCACGCCTCGTTCACGTTCTTGCTCGACGAAACCGGCGCCGTAGAGGAACTGCCGCACCCGCTATATCTGGCGCTGGTTCGAGCCGAAATGGCTACTTCTAAGCTTGCCGGTAAGCGTTTCCGATTGGCGGACTGGTATGTGGCAATGGAAGATGGCCATCCTTCCGAAGTCATCCGAGAATTGTACGGCTGGGTTGCTTTCGACGCAGATGGCGCCTACCACCCTGAAGTTGGCCCACCAGAAAATGGTCAGCCAAATAGTATTGGCAATGTTGACTCATCTGCCCTGCCAACACCGGAAGAACATGATCGAATCGAAGGTCTGTTGTTTCAAAGTGAGTGAGGTCCCGCGCGCCACGAAAGGCGCGGCTTGGGACAGAATAACCTCGCCGCTCAGTTTTGGAGCCAGCTACACCCAGCCGTCTTAGCCGCCACACATCTAATGTGCGAATACTAACCCTGCGGTCACACTCGACAAGAACGTGGCATATGCTGGGTGCTGAATTGTTCTCTCCGAGTGTTCTATTGCTCACGATAACTCTTTGGGCTTGCTAAGCCGAGTAGTCGGGTCTCAAGGCTTGAAGGCCATCTTAGTGGGCCCGCTCTTTCGCGCAGTGGTCCATAGCGCGACGTTGGTATTGTCTGCTTATAAGCTATTAGCGATTGATTAGTTCAGGGGAACATTACGCGTAGTACAGCGCTGGCAGCGCTTTAAGCCGGTCTTAAAGCGGTCGATGATTACATTTTTGTAAGCTTCTCAAAAAATCGAAACCTCATCATCTTCGGCTTGTCCGTTTTTAGGAGAGCATTCGAAAGCCACTTCTAAGCAGGGCTGCGCGAACACGTTGAGTCGCCGATCCAGCAGCAATCATTAAAGAGGTCTAACTATGCAAATGTCTTACTGGCGCTTTGCAGCGATGGTAGCCACGTCTACGATCATTATGTATGGCGTGATGTACTTAAATACTTACTCGTTCGAGCATGTTTTTTGGAGCGAGACTCGCGCTTGGATGGCATTAGTGATGGGCGCGGTAATGGCAGTAGTCATGCTCGCATTCATGCTCAACATGTATAAGCGTAAGTCAATAAACCTAGCGATATTGGCAGGAAGTGCAGTAGCTTTTACCATTGCACTATGGCTTGTACGTGGGCAAGCGACGGTAGACGACACGGACTACATGAAGGCCATGATCCCCCACCATTCCATAGCAATCCTAACAAGTGAACGAGCTCAGATTTCAGATCCTCGCGTCCGCAAGTTAGCTGACGAAATCATCGACGCTCAGCGCCGAGAAATCGCAGAAATGAAGTCCCTGATCAATGAACTAGAAAGGGCAAATTGATTACCAGAAACGGTGTGTCCACAGCCCAGGGCATGACGGTGGCGACATTGATGGTCTCGCTACCGCTCAGGCGAATCTCCTCAGCGATTGCCGCGCCGAGATTTATGACGCCACCTTTGGTCGCTGCGGAGGAGGCATGATAAGCCAGCGGTATCTCGCTCTCGACTGAGCCCACGTTGACAAGCGTGCCGAAGCCTTGAGCTCTGAACTGGCGCATGGCTGCGTGGCTGCCATAGATCATGCCCTTAAGATTGACATCCACGATCCGCGCATGGTCCTCGACGGGAACGTCCTCGAAACGACCCAGCGCTCCGACCGCAGCGTTGTTAATCCAAACGTCGATCCTGCCGAAACGCTCGATGGCGGCTCGTGCCAAGTCCTGCATCTCGTTCGGGTTGCTCACGTCGGTGGTCACCACCAGTGCCGATCCTCCAGCCATGCGTATCTGCGCGGCCAGTTCTTCGAGCACGTCGGTCCGGCGGGCCGCTAGCACCACGTCGCCTTGCAGAGCGGCAAGCTTGAGCGCCACGCCGCGGCCGAAGCCACTGGAGGCACCAGTGATGACAAAGGTTTTGCGAGCAACGCTTGGCTGGTCGCTTGGTTTCAGGCGCGGGGAAACGGCGCAGCCACTGAGTTGCAGAACGGCGAGCAGTACTAGCAGCAAAGCCAATCGCTGCGATGGGAATATTCGCAAAACCATTTTCGTTTTCTCCCAGCAAAATAAGGTCGCATGGCCCGCTTGGTTGTTGTTGGACCGCCTTTTTGCCAGGAGCTTTCATGCTAATTCACTCAATTAGTTTTCAGCGCTCAATCGGGAGACAGTGGCAAGAGAATAGACCGTTACGGTGGCGATCATCGGTGGCTAAGTAAGAGTTGCTAGCGCGTAACTATTCGTATTTCGCTTTGGAATGAAATGCTGCTGGACAGGGATTGATTCGCTCTTGGCAGTTGCGGGTATCGTACGCACTTTTTCGATATGTCATGGAGGCGCGAACATTAAGCGCACCATGGCTTTTCTTATTCTTCGAGGGGCTCTGACACTCCCAATTTAGTAGTGCCAGAGCAGTGAGTTACGGATGTTATCCTGCCATTCGCTCACATTCCTCAGCGCAGTTCATGCACGCCTTCGCACACTCTTGGCAATGATCCATTTCATGCTTCGCGCATTCCTCTCCGCATGCACGGCAGATCTTGGCGCAAAGGGCGCAGAACTCCTTAGCATATTCACTTTCGCGGCTCATCAGTGTGGCAGCCAACCTGCAAATGTCCGCGCAGTCGCGGTCAAGCTCGATGCAGCGAGCCATCATTTTTACATCATCCTCGCGTAGGCAAGCAGAGGCGCACATTTCGCACACTAGGGCACAGTTCGAACAAGCTTGGATACAGGATGCGAACATTGAGTTTGTCATTTACGTTCTCCAGGGTTCGATAGTTGTATTTCGTCGTTTGCTTACTGGCCGATATGGCTCATCAGCCTGTTAGCAGACACTGAATTACGACACGCTCCTACCGAGCCCGTTTCGAAAAACCTCATTACAATGTTGTAAGGTAAGTCCAACCGCACCGGGGATCTGCGGGCGCAGTTGGTGGCGATGTGGCCGTCAGATTGCCTGTACGGCTTCGCTAGTCTGTTCGAGATGATTGAGTTGAAAATGAGGGAGCTCCCTGTCGCCACGACTGGGAGTATTCGTTGGGGAACGGCCGGAGCGCAAGCCGCTTAACTAGGTAAGTTACTGGCCTTGCGGCCTAACTTTTAGGAAGGAAGCAATTGCAAAGCCCTCCGGTACCGTTGCGTCGACTAGGATGGCCTAGGGCCGATCCTCTGCTTGCTGAACCGCCTTTCTTAGAGCCTCGATCAGAACCGCATAGGCACACATATACCGGATGTTAGTGCTCGTGTTGCTTCCCGTCTGCGTGCACATGGTTTTTTGAAGGGGATTTGCCTTCCGCATCGGCACTGTCACTGCCATTGCTGTGCTCAACCGCCTGGGGCTCCTCGGACGCATGATGGTCATCGCTTTCGTTATTACCATGATGACCGGAGCCTGATTGGCCGGATGCTCCACCTGTGCTGCTGGAGCCATGGTGATCCGAGCCGCCACTGTCGCCCTGATGGTGGTCGCCCGAGGCCATCTCGCCGTGTTGCTCACTATGCCCAGCTGGGGTCTCCCCACCACCATGCTGGTGACCACCGCTAGACGCAACGAGTGCTCGATACGCTCCTTCATCTAACTCAGGAAGCTTCTGCAGAAAAGCCACCATTCCCCAGATGTACGGGTCAGCCATGCTTTTACCCCACGCGGGCATCCCAGTGGCCTTAATGCCATGCTTGATGACCCAAAATGTTTTTGCTGGGTCATCGTATAGCCCCGCCTCAGCCAGGCTGGGAGGAGGGGGATAAAGGCCATTGCTTAGCTCGGTCTCAGCCATGCCTGGCGCCAAATGACAACCCACACACATCGAGTCGTAGTTCCCCGCCCCGGCGCGGATTTGGTCTTCATCGTCGAGAGATGGCACGGCTATGTCTTCGGAGCGAGCCTCAATCGAGCGATTGCGAGCAGTTTCCAGGAATGCGTGCACGACTCCCGTATGAGGATCATCCGCGGCAACGCTAATCAGTCCTGAGAAAACAACTCCGGCCACTACCAACAGGCCTAGAGCACAGAAGGCAGCGAAGCTAATAATTATTCTTTTCATCGAGGGACCTTAAAACCAAAGCCTGATGCCAGCAACGAACCGCGCCTCATCTAGGTCTTCGCCGTCATCTCTCGCCATATCAGCGGTATTACCGTATGCCCGGCTCCACGTGACGCCGATGTACGGTGCGAACTCACGAACGATTTCGTATCGGAGGCGGAGCCCCACCTCTGTATTTGCGAGACCAGCGCCCACTCCGTGTGCAGGATCGTCCTTGCCATAGAAATTGAGCTCGGCAGTCGGTTGGAGGATGAGCCGGTTAGTGAGGAGAATGTCGTACTCGCCTTCAAAACGTGCTGCTGTCTGCCCACCTTCACCGACGAAGGCGGTGGCTTCCGCCTCAAACCCATACAGAGCCATCCCCTGGACGCCTAAAGCCGCCCACGTCTGCGGCGACTCTGGCTTAAAGTCCTGGCGAACACCTGCTACCACATCCCACCAGGGGCTGATGGCACGCCCGTAGAGCGCCTGAATTTCCGCGTCTTCAGTAACGCCATTCGTTCGCTCACCTTCCGAGCGAAACCAGAATCGATTGATATCGCCACCAACCCAGGCAGTAGCTTCCCAACTGAGGGTGCTACCTTCATTTGCGTTCTGGTACTCAAGTTGATCTAGCAGAAGAAACCAGGCCAGATACTTGTCATGGACCGTATGACCTTGAAGACCAGGGAAAGCCGCTTCTCTATCCGCATCGGTCAATACTGGAATGAACGAGGGATGAACCATGCCGGGCATTTCGAGCGTATCGTCATGCTTCATTTGGCCATGGTTCATCTTGCTATGGTCCATCGCATCATGACCCATTGCGGAGTGGTCCATTTGCCCACCGGAGCCATGATTCTTAGCTGCGGGCTTGGCTGAAGATGCAGGGGCTTGAGCTGCCTCAGTGGGAGGGGTTTGATGCATCGAGTGATCCATCATCTCGGCAGCGTTGGCTGTCCCTCCAGCCGCTGCGCTCAACGAAACTCCGAGCGCAATCAGAGCAAAGCGAGAAAGTCTAGTGGTCATGGTGCGAATCCACCTCAGTATCAGTGGCCTTGGGGTCATGATCCATCTTGCCGTGCTCCATTTCTCCATGGTCCATCGAGCCATGATCCATGTCGCCGTGGTTCATTTTTGAGTTAGAGGTGCCTTGTGTCTGAGATGCCGGCTTGTTGCCTTGATTCTGCGATGAAGCCGATGATTGCTTGTGCTGATCATGCTTTTGCTCTGCAAACGCAGCTGACATATTCATTACGCCCAGCAAACTAAACATAAGAGCGCTGCCGATAAGAGTTTTACGCTTCATAGAATTTCCCATATAAGGTTCCTCTTATTCATCCACTCGGACTTCACGAAACATGCCCATTTCCATGTGAAGCAGTAGGTGACAGTGATAGGCCCAGCGACCGAGCGCATCAGCTGTTACGCGGTAGCTGCGCTTCGAACCTGGAGGCATGTCGATCGTGTGCTTGCGAACCATGAACTGCCCATTCTCATCTTCAAGATCACTCCACATACCGTGGAGGTGAATTGGATGGGTCATCATGGTGTCGTTGACCAAAGTGATGCGTACCCGCTCTCCATATTTGAGCCGCAGGGGTTCCGAATCAGAGAACTCTATGCCGTCAAATGACCAGGAGAACTTCTCCATGTGGCCGGTGAGATGGAGTTCTATTGTTCGACTTGGCTCACGGCCGTCCGGATCCGGGAAAGTGCTTCTCAAGTCGCCATAGGTCAGGACTCGGCGGCCGTTGTCTCGTAAGCCAATACCTGGATCATTCAGCCTATGCGTTGGGCTCATGGTCTGCATGTCCACCAGCGGGTTATTGGACTCAGAGAGCGGGTGCGATTGCATAGCTGCGCTCACCCCGGCCATTGCAGAGTGGTCCATCCCAGACATCCCAGCCATTTTGCTGTGATCCATTCCGGCCATTGCGCCCATGCCGCCCATCCCTTGCATGTCACCGTGGTTCATGCTGGACATGTTGCTATGGTCCATCCCACTCATGTCGCCCTGCATGCCCTCGCCATGGTCCATGCCCGCCATACCGCCCATGCTGCCGTGATCCATTCCCATGTCGTCCATAGTGATTATTGGTCGAGGATCGGTTTTTGGAACAGCAGCGCTTAGCCCTTCGGCAATCGCCAGCGTGCCTCGGGCGTACCCTGTGCGGTCCATCGATTGAGCGAAGATCGTGTAAGCCTCCTTGGTAGCAGGCTCCACAATCACATCGTAGGTTTCTGCCGTGGCAATGCGGAATTCATCGACGCTAACTGGGTTGACGTATTGGCCATCGGCTGCGACTACAGTCATCTTCAGCCCTGGAATGCGGACATCGAAATAGCTCATGGCCGAGCCATTGATGAACCGCAGGCGAAGCTTCTCGCCGGGCTTAAAGATACCGGTCCAGTTCCCGTCTGGTGCTTGGCCGTTCATTAGATAGGTATAGGTGTAACCGCTTACGTCGGCGAGGTCGGTGGGACTCATCTTCATCTGAGCCCACATTTTCCGATTCGCAATCGTAGCGGCCCAGCCGTCTTCGCTCACGTCGTTAATGAAGTCTCCGACGGTGCGCTTGTGGAAGTTGTAATAATCTGACTGCTTCTTGAGCTTAGAAAGGATTCGAGCGGGATCCTCATCGGTCCAATCGGTCAGCATGACGACATAGTCGCGGTCATAGCTGAACGGTTCGGGATCCTTAGCATCAATGACCAACGGGCCATAGACACCAACCTGCTCTTGTAGGCCTGAATGACTGTGGTACCAATAAGTACCGTTTTGTTTAACCTGAAACTTATATACATACATGCCATCGGGAGCGATGCCGTGGAAGCTCAATCCAGGCACGCCATCCATGTTGGCCGGCAGGATCATGCCGTGCCAGTGAATCGATGTATCTTCGCTCAGCTTATTCCTGACGCGCAGCGTGACGGTATCCCCTTCACGCCAACGTAGAAGCGGCCCTGGGATGGTCCCATTGATAGTCATCGCTGTCCGGGCCGCGCCGGTGATATTGACCGGCGTCTCCCCAATCAGCAGATCGAACTCCGTGCCGGTTAGTACGCTGGGCTGGCCTGGGCTACTCACTGCCCAGACCGGAGCTCGCCACAAGCCAAGACCGCCAAGGAGGCCTGCGGCAGTCAAGCCTTTAACAAAGGTTCGCCTAGAGGTTTTACGTTGCATGTGTACGTTCCAATCAAGCTAAGGAGCCAAGCCGAAACCAGCCTTTAGGGTTGGTGTTGCCAGCGTTAATCGATCTTAGAAGCTCGCGCACGGTCTGTCTTATCAAGCGACTCGCCATTATTCGTAAATATGGCATGCCGAAGAAAAACGCGTGATTACATTTTTGTAAGTTTAAAGCGCCCCGAAAACGTCTGCGATCAGAGTTCCGGTCACTTTAGCTGGCTTTACTTAAACCGCGGGCTGGATAAGAGCCGCTAAAAAGGTCCGGCCATAATCTAGCAGTTCATTAGCAGTTTGTTGCTCATTCACTGCTTTTCAGCGGATCTTTCCAGGCTTTGCGGGCAGTCTAGAAGGCCTCATGAGATTGGATAATTATCAAATCTTAGCCGCTCAAGAGGGTTGTAACCTACTAGCCAGTATAAACTTGGTCTGCTCGGTGCGAAGATATTAGGTTAGGTTTTTGACGAGCCATGGTTCGAAGTAGCTATAACGGCTTCGCCGGTTCTACAAACATTTCTGCCTATACCAGCACCGTGGCAGCTATAACATCGCAGAAGCTGCCACAGTTAAGAGCTGCGCAGTCAAATCTGCGTACGGTTTCGCTTCAGCAATTAGCATGAGCGTGCTTCGCTGAAGTTTCCTTCGCGGCTAGCTCCTGGGCTTGGTCGTTCTGGTCAGCCTGATAACTAGCGATCGCTACTTGGCGAGCCTGCTCCATACGAGCAAAGGTACGATCACCACCACCTTCTGCCATTGCATAGGAAGAGCTTGCTGCGATGGCGAGCAGTACAGAAAGGGATTTGAAAAGTTTCATGACTTTTTACCTTTGTTTACGAAGATACGGGAGACCCAGCGCAGCTCCATTAACAGAGGCTTGGGCTTGTGTGTAAGCTAACCGAGTGTCCCTGTCAGAAACCTGATCGAAACATTACGGTTTCGTCAGTAACGCAGAAGAAGTGAGTACAAGCGAAAGCGCAGGTTGCGTGTATGGCATCTTTACCTGCTGTAAATAGGTTCTGTTCCAGCATGCAAAAAAAAAGGCGCCATCAAGGCGCCAATAGGCCAAAGGAGCATGGAAATGGCCAAAAAGCAGAGTGTGGGGGCAACTGCTGGTGTAGACGTTAACGCTAGAAGCTGTCAGACAGATGATGCGAGCATTACGTTTCTGTAAGGTACTGGATGCAAGGACCGACAACCGCCACACTGTTCTAAATGCTTGCAGGAGTACCTTATGAAGCTTCTTGTTGCTGAAGACGAGCCGAAAACAGGCACCTACCTACAGCAGGGGCTCACGGAGGCCGGCTTCACTGTCGATCGAGTAGAGAACGGGACTGATGCTGCTCAGCATGCGCTTCACGGGGAATACGACCTGCTCATCTTAGATGTGATGATGCCTGGCTTGGATGGGTGGCAGGTTTTAAAGAATGTCCGCGCTGCCGGTAATGACGTTCCAGTGCTATTCCTTACCGCCCGAGACGGGGTTCAGGATCGAGTAAAGGGATTGGAGTTGGGCGCTGATGATTATCTCATCAAGCCGTTTGCTTTCTCCGAACTGCTTGCCAGGATACGCACGCTGCTTCGCCGCGGCAGCCATGCTCCCAACCAAACGATACTCAAGCTCCTCGACCTTGAGATGGACTTGCTGAGACGACGGGTTACGCGATCGGGGAAACGCATAGACCTAACTGCAAAGGAATTCGCACTTCTTGAGCTATTGCTTAGGCGTCGCGGGGAAGTGCTCTCAAAGTCACTTATCGCCTCCCAAGTATGGGACATGAACTTCGATAGCGATACCAATGTAATCGAGGTGGCGGTACGCCGGTTAAGGGCAAAGATTGATGATGAGTTCGAGCCGAAGCTGATACAAACTGCTCGCGGAATGGGCTATCTGATCGAGGCGCCAGGCTTTTAAAAATCACGCTATTTAGCGATTTGCGATATGGCCAATATAACTAGCGGGCCACCTCTGCTAATCCGTGGCGTACTGCTTTGTGCTGCTCGGCGGATCGGCCAATGCATATTCATGCGTAACTTAAGAGGCCTTAATTAGACCTCTTATTGAAACCAGAGGGATCTAAGCTATCACTGGATCCAGCTTTCGACCTCATCCGTTCCATATTCTGCTTTCCAGCCTTTCAGGACCTTGTGATTGCCACCTTTGGTCGCAACTATTTCACCGCTGTGAGGGTTCTTGTATGTCTTGACCTGACGAGCACGGCGTGGTGTCGGGCCTTGCTGAACCGGAGCGCGACGAGTCCCAAACTGCGGGTCAAGAATATTGATCAAACTAGGTAGAGTAATGCTGTATTCACCCATCAGCGAGCGAAGCTTATCTTCAAATTCCATATCCTTTTTAAGGCTCTTGTCGTTTCTCATGGCCTCAAGTTCGGCCATTTGCGACTTCAATTGCTCTTCCAGTTTACGGTACTCTGCCAGTCGGGACATTTATCATTACCTCTAAGGTCAGTGTTTAGACATTTTGGTCCATATGATATCAATACTTTCAACTTCAAGCATGGCGTGACGAAATTCGGTGGGATGTTTGCGTACCCCGAGGCTGCGGGAGGAATGAAGGAGGTCCGCAGGTCGAAGCCCGAGCTCCTAAGTGACCAGCAAATCGCCATGACATGGGTCGGTATGTGTACAGCGAAGGCCTGTGGAGTAACAGACGCTAGAATATTCAAGTGATGCGAGGAAGCAGCCTTCGAAGCGTGGCCCTACGATGACAAAATCTGCAACGGTGGAAGGTTTATCATCCGGCGCGATTCCGAAGAACAGACCCAGCAGACGATTTGCGAGCTGATCGTAAACACTCGCTGGCCTCAGAGCGGGTGCATCCGAATCCCGCGAAACTGCTTACCGTAGTGAGCTTACTCTGGCGGGAAATTCTGGTAGCCAACCGTTTACGCTCTTTGGGTGTTGAGATTTGTCAGAATATTTTGGCAAAAATCCTGCATCTAATCGTTCTCACCATGCGAATTGTCGAAATATTATTATCTCAATGCTAACTTCAAAGCGGGCCCAGCCCCTGATCCAAGGGGCTGAAATTGTCAGAATTATTTGTAAACCACCAAGAAGTGTTCCTCAGGGATAAAAACTGTCTCTGGGGGATAAAACCTGTTTCAAGGTCTGGTCACGAAGGCTAGCTCGTTCGGCCATCGCTATTTCGGATGTGATAGATGTTATCCAGTTTGGTCGTAAGACCTCAGGCAGGCGAGACGATAAATTCGCTTCTAGCTAGAGACAGAATTGTCAGCGGTTCGGTTAGTAGACATTTTCACGATGCCAAATTCGGCATAAACCAGTGGCATATAAATAAGCAAAGCATTGCCAAACTATCCGAACTAAATACTGGAACCACAGCTAATAGCTTAGAATTGTTGCTAAGCTCTTGCACTGGGTACGATGTCCATGCTTATTTAACTACAGGTAAAAACGTAGAATATTTGTCCAATTACAGTTCAGCCACCAGATCCGTTAGAAACTCCTACATAGCTCACCATAGCATTAAAATCTGCCTTAGATGCTCTAAGCACGACATGGAACAAAACGGATTTAGCTATTGGAGAAAAGTGCATCAGTTTCATCGTGTAACTGTTTGCTCACACTGTAATGTACGTTTGGTAGATAAATGCCAAGCATGTGCAAAAAGTTTTTCAATTTTTAATGAAACCGATGACGGTTTTTGGCATAACTGCAAGTGTGGTCTGAGTTTTAATGATTGGGAAGAATTTGAAAAATTTGATATTAATGAGCACCGTTACTCAAGTTTTATAGCGGGTATTTATCAAAGCGAGAAAAGATGGCTAGGCATCGGTTTCGAAGGGCTCGCGGACTACACCACTTCACAGCTTGGATATGACAAGAATTATCTACTAGAATTAAAAAAACGAGCTATTTCGGATATCCAGCGAAGCTTAATTGGTACCAAATTCAATTCATTAGAAGATGAGCTTTCTGTTAGTTTGAGGGTGTTACATCTTCTCTTTGGGAGCTTTGAGAAAATGCATGAATTTATTGGCAAAATAATCTTTCTAGATGACTCTGCTCCTATTAGCTCAGTGAATGATAAGAGCAATATGCGGGGCTTATGAAATCGTCGTGTACTCACTCTCGCCGGATGCAGTGAGGCGTATACCAATCATAGTCTTATGCTGCGCAAGGCTTCATTGATCAGAACATGACGCTAGTGATGGATTCGATCTTATGTCTAGCATTGTTATCCCTCAAACCACGCGGAACAGGTATCTCAGTGGGATTGCCGCTCTAAACCTTCCGTCTGCCGCAGGAACTGGGGACTGGCACTTCCTACAAACTTTCTTTGTACAGAGGTCTAGACGTTCAACTGGCTTCATATGTGGCTTGGGTTGCGAAATAGATACGACAGCCTTTCTAGGTGATGTCGGTGTGTTCGAATGCTCTAAGCTGTTAAAGAGCTTGGATATAGAATTCGTAGGCGATGCGGCATACTCTGCAAACCACACACGAGCTGTAGCGGACCTAGTTATCGCTGCAATCCGCATTGGGCGTAATGTGGATCATCTATGCATTGATGATTGGCTACCCAAAATGTCTGATAAAGAAAGACTAATAGCTATGCTGCAGCAGGCATACTCAAATATGAATGAAGAACTGCGGCAAGCTCTCAACGTCTGGGTTCTGAGTAATTTACCTAAATAAATTTGCGAAATTTGCTTAGGGCGGTACGAGGCCGCACTAAGCGATCACTACGCACCTCGGGTGGTGAGGTAAAGGAATAAATACTTCGCAAGCTGACCTTCCGCGCGGTGGAAGGCAGATCGTAGATCTGCTGCCTGCACCGGCTATCTTTACCATGCGTTTCATCTCGAAAGGGTTCAGAACCTACGCTGATGTAACAGACCGAGCTAGACGTCTGACCGGCTGCAACCGGCCAGAAGCGGTCGATCACATCCGAGCAGGGAAAAGCGGCTATTAAGAATACTCAGCCGCCCATCTCAACGAAATGCCCAAGTGATTTTGAACAGACTGAAGCGATTAATTGCCCACCTCAACAACCTTAGCGTCGGGTGCGTGGTTTTTCACCGACTCGATACCCTTGTCGCGTGAGGCTTCGGAGGCATATGACTGGCTCGTCCCGACTACTTGGTGATTACCCGCCTTAAGGTTGAACATAAACTTGTCAGCCCCGCTGGCCTTACGCTCGTAGCGTGCATCATCAGGCGCATTTTTTTTGACTGACTCGACTCCATTTAGACATCCAGACTTATCCTTGTAGCCCTCGCTGGCCAGAATTGCTTGGCCATTGTTGGCTTTGAGCCGAAAACGAAATTCACCCGCTTTGTCGTTGTATATTTCAAACGTCCCAGACATATAGCTATTCCTTATTTTTGGCTTTCATGAGATCCATCGATATCGCTGCGGTCCAAAAAATGACTGTTTGCCCATTAGAAATATGGTTTCTGTGTGATGCTAGCCAGGCAAAATCGATGCTCCAGCTTCAGTAGAACTGCATGACAAATGCACCATACCCCAAGAGCTAAACCAGATTTTTGAACAGTCAAAGTATAGACACAGATCTCAACACGGCTCGATTTCTTCGTCGAGTGAAGAGCCCAGCTTTTGCAGAGATATCCGAGCGGCTGCTTTTGGCCGACAGGTGCCTGTCGTCACCGGCTGCAATCGGCCAAATGCTGCCTCCGGCAGCTACCGACCAAAGCCTCCACAGAATTCCATCCAAATACTCATTGGCGCCTAGCCCACGGGGCAAACAGGGCGCGCAGCAGGCGGGATAAGAACTTGGGTACATCAATCTCGGCGATCAGCAGAGCTGAAAAGATGAGAGCTGCACCGGCCAGGGTTCTTCCATCCAAGGTTTCGCCAAGGAGCATCGCTCCCGCGAATGCTGCGAAGATGGGCTCGAACAGGTAGGTCAGGGCTACTTTTTCTTCTTCGAGATACTTCTGCGCAGCACTCTGAACCGCGTACATGAAGGCTGTGGCGAGCAACGCGCAGAACAGAACTCCTTCCCAGAAGGAGGAATCCATTGGGGCCCATTCGGCCCTAGCGTCGAAAAGTGCAGCAAAAAGGCATCCAGTAGCGCAGGTAGCCAGCGCAGTGATGACCGTAAGCATCGAGTCGTACTTATGCGAGAAGAAGCCAACCGTGAGCACATATGCGGCAAAAAAGACTGCACAGCACATGATCCAGATGTCACCTGGATTCAGAGTAAGCCCGGCCCTCGTAACGATCAGATAGAGCCCTGTCAGCGCGACGGCGCAGCAGAGCCAGATTCGAGGCTCGACGCGCTTCCGAAAGAGAGCCCACTTGAAGACCGGGATGAGCAATACATCCAGGCCAGTGATGAAGGCGGTGTTGGTGATGCTGGTGTGCTGAAGCCCGACAGTCTGGAAAATGTTACCCAAACACAAGGGTAGACCTATGGCCACGCCGGCCAGGAGCGTTTCTTTGTTGATCAGTTTCAGCCGTCTGAAAAAGATCACGCAAAGCACTAGCGTAGCGAGTGCGAACTTGTACCCCAGGAATACGAAGGGTGACCCGTCCGCAACACCCACTTTGGTGAAGGCAAACGAAATCCCCCAGAACGCGGTTCCGAGGATTAACAGGCATAGATATGTCTGACGAACAGGCATGCGAAAACCATCCATTCAAATTGGAGTGGTTAGAGCATGCGGAGAGGCCGCAAGAAAGCCCGAGTTTGCCTTCAATCTCTTCTCTAACGTTAAGGCAAGTCGGTAAAGCGCTTTCATCTGCCGCTATTAATCAATCTGGGGCAGCAGGCTGTCAACAGGTGCTACAAACCAGTCTGCAGCAAGCTGCCATCGACAGATGGCTACAACATGGCACCCGATGCACTGTCGCCAGCTTCCGCTTCTGGCCGAAAGCAGCCGTAGGTTGCTTGGAAGTGAGCACATCAAATGGATGTCATCACGGACGTCGTGATCAGCCTGTTACTCCATCGCGAGGCTTACGGACCCTAGGCTTCTAGCATCTTGTCGATTGCGGGATTCGCGCGGCTGGATGGCGTCGGTTGGAGCGAATGCCCAGGGAGCGCTAGATCACTCCGAGCCCATGCTGTTCCATTCGGAATCTGATGGCCTCGACGGGATCAGAACGTGGGATCGGATAGTGTTCGTCTTCATATTTCTCGATCAACGCTGCGAGCGCTTCTAGCGCATCACCCTCTGGCGTACCGATCGGGGCACCCCACAGTTGCTCCAAAAGCGCCAAAGCGGTAGCTAGGTCACCATCAGTACGAATCGGCTTGATCTTCATTAAAACTGCCTCGACATTAATGGATGCACTGTACCTGCATAAGCCAGAGCGCTATTTTTAAATTAGGTGCTCCCGAGGCGGGCTGGATAACACCTGATAGTCGCGCCGCTATGCAAAGCATACGGCGCTTTGGGTTAGCTAGTTAATGAAAATTATACGGTAGGTCGTTCGTCTTTCGCCAGCCATCTAAGTCTCGCTCTACGGATATAGCTGGGGGAAACGCCTAGGCGCTCGGCTAAAATACGGTCAGAGGTCAAACCAAACTCGGCTGCAATTTTAGCAGTGATTTTTGGATATGATTTTTCAAATGCTTTTATTCCCAATTCTTTTCGTTTCGCTTTGATTGGGTAGTTACTAACTTTTAGCCTATCGGCTAACTCGTAGTCGGGCATAGTGCCAAGAAGCGCGATCGTTTGCTCGTTCCAAATTTCCTCAAGCGGTTGGAACTTAGGCCGGAGGGGTTTTGGCTCCGGAATACCAAGCTCAGTTCGAGCCTCCTTAATACTTTTTGCGGGAATACCGAGGTCTTTGGATAGGCTGTAGTCCGTCTGTACTGCCAGCCGCTCAATCAGCGATTGTGTAAGTTCTAGCTTGAAGCTGAATTCGGCGATACCGTTGGCCTTTCGATACCGGCGGACGGTAGTCGCTCCCACCCCAAACCTCCTCGCTATTTCGCGGTCGCTGAACTGGCCGACCTGGGCTTTCCAGTCGCTTTTACGCATGTGCATTTCCTCCATTTTGAGCAGGCGAGAAATTCACCGCTCTATGAGGTAGTGCTCAGAGCAAGTGCACCGATTCCAGTTCGATATGCCTAGGCACCGAAAATATTATCGAATAGTGAGCGGGCGGCTCTATGTCTAGTGCCTGGAGGGGGATGATCTCGACTTTGGAAGCTGCAGCGCTTCCAACCCGCGCATGCGCGGAATCCGTGTGAGAATACTCGGTGTATCGACCTGGTTTTCCGCGCATGCGCGGAAAACCAGGTGTGGTGTCAGCCGATTCTGAAAAATCAGAACCAGCTTCTGGATTTCCATGGCATGCCCGAATCGGGGGACTTCGGCTTAGCACTATTAGCTAGTACTCACACGATAGGACTAGCTGATGTCGAACTCACTAAGCCAGCCAAGGGATGCCGGCTGCGAAACCACATTCAAAGAGCTGCTACAGCTGGCAGCAGGGTCCGGGCGTGACGTAACTGTCATAACAGAGATTCTGAAATTTATAGATGCTCATCCTCAGCTCATAGATTTTCCCCGAATAATCCAAGGGTTGTTAAACGCGCTGAATGAAATGGAAAAGCCGCCGGTTCTGTTCGTCGGTGATTTTGATCCCGTGGTCTGGCGGCATGAGTGTCACTGGATAATTTCTAATAGGAGCAATCCGCGGTTCATCTCAGCCCTGGGCCCTCGTTTTTTTTCCGGAGATGAGGCGCGCAGGCGTAATCCAATCATTGGACAGGGCGTCCAGGATTACGCTTTCCCGTATGCAATGTTATGGCATGAGCCGGCCGATGTTGATGGCGCGCCAGATTACTACCGGCTTGTAGGACAGCTACTGGTGGCGCATCAGGAGAGCTCTGGTGCATCGGACCTTCGCGGCCAGAAATACAATGCATATCTCAAGCTGCGTACGCTTTGCGCGAAGGAACTACTGACCGTCCCTGCAGAGCTAAATATTTGGTCTAGTCCAGCCATATTTATGCGGAGCTGCACAGTTTTCGATCCCAGTATTTCAGTCGACGTCCATGCTGAGGCCTTTCCTGCTGTTACCCGGCTAGTTCGTTATTGCGGGGGCGATCAGCCACCTGAGCGTCGTGGTGGTGGTGGCAATCATCGAGGCAGGATGCCAGTCCGCTCCGGATTAGGTGTGGTAGTAAGTCAAGGGGTAACCAAGTTCCCTCTTGATGATCCGGACGATCCCGATCTACTGCCAGGCCATATTAGTTTTGTTGTTCCACGGCTAGACCATGATTTCGACGAAGAATTGCCCGGCGGCGAAATCACGGCGCCAGATGAACTCTGTTTGATCGATACCGGCGGCGAGGTGAGGCCATTTGTCGCCGAGTTGCTCAGTCATCAGGGCATCCTCGCCCATATTGCGCGTAGTCGGCAGTTCCTGCCGTTCGGATACGACCTGCTGACGTTGCCCGAGCTAGCAAATTTACTGTTTAGCGTCACTGACGAGTTTTTGCATTGCCGGGAGCGGTTCCGCACGGCGCCACTATCAGAGCAGGTAGGAATCCGTACGCGTATGGAGGCGCTACTCGCCCTACATCTCATGCTCTGGTTCGGCAGGTCACTTGAGGATTGCACAAAACTACAGATCTCTGAGGGCGGCGCGCGCCCGCGGGTGGCGTTTGAGCTTATACCTGCTAAAGACTTGGAGTCTGCTGAGTTCAGGTTTTTAGTACCTACACCAGACTACGCTGCGGAGGAGCAACTGCCCCCTGCAACGGTTCGAAAGAGGGGGGCGGCAGTTTCAGTACCGGATATGGTGGGAGCCGCGACGTTAGTATTGGGAGTCAGAGCGCTGCCATCTACGACCGGAACGGCCGTATTTGCCGGGAAAGTTAAGAAAATTGAGAGCGAAGTTCGTGTCCTCTTGAAAGAATTGGGGGGAGGTGACCCGCGATATACAGTTCACAAGATTCGTTCCTATTTACATCGCCAAATAATCACCGATACACACGATGTGGTTGCGGCCACGATGTTGTCCGGGCTGCCTTGCCTGTCGGCTAATACTGCGCTTTATTACACCCAATACAGCGTTGATCACCTACGCAGCCTCTATTGTCATTCAGTGCGAAATGTATTAACCGCTATTTACGGCACAGTAGGTTTGGAGGCGCCAGTTACTAACGTCATTAGCTCTTCAGAGATGGCGGTTGGTGCCCGAAATTGTCTAAAACTTAGCGCTTTAAAAAACAATCTTGAAGCATTGCTCGCAGTGCTGCGCAAACGCCCACGAAAAGATATTCAAGAGCTGATTCATTGGCACAACTGCCTGACGCTCTGGACCATCCTCATGTTCCTAATGGCGACCGCGTGTCGAGCCATCCGCAACCCGCTAAAAGCAGTGGAAGAGTTCGAGCAACGAAGTGGCCACGGCGCACTGGGCGATAAAGGCGCAGATGACGGTCACATGAGCCGTCTGGTAGTGATGCCTGAGCTACTGCGTCGGCAGCTAGAGGCCTACGACGCGCACTGCTGTGCAATTCGTGTGAAGTTCAAATACGGACTACCTGCACAGACTCCTCCTAAGTCCGGTTTTTTCCTGCGGTTTGCTGATGACAACCGGCTGTACTACGAGGAAATCCGTCCGTCACATATCGACGCATACATGCGGCAAGTGGTTGGTTTTACACCCCATCCAGTGAACGGTTTCCGCAAGTTGCTGAGGACTGAGCTCGCAGAGCGTGGGTGCCCGCCTGAAACGCTTGCCGCATTCATGGGGCACTGGCTGCATGGCGAGGCGCCCCAAGAGTCGTTCTCAAGCTTTTGTCCTGGCGCTTATGTCCAGAGCCTCCATGCGTATTTATTGCCGCTGATGAGAGAGCTCGGTTGGATGGTTCGCAACAGCCACCTAGTTAAGGAGGCTAAATGACCATTTCGACCCTTTCTGAGGAAATGCTTTCAGCAATATGGAGCCCTGAAAAATACGATCCAGAGTGGAAGAGCGAATTTCTCCAGACGCTCAATGAGCGCTGCAAAGACTCCAACAATGTCATCGGAGAATGGCTCTGCGGTAAACGTTCGCTGAGAAATTTTCCTCTCGGAAAGATGCGTGAGCTTGAGAATCAGCTGGAAAGCTCGACATTACGCAATGCACTGCGAGACGTAACAAGCCGGGCGCGGCGATTCAACCCCAGCCTTCCGCTTGCTCACATAGCGATCGACACGCGGCGTCCCGCAAATCCAATCAATCCAGACCTGTACACAGCACAGAACATCTCGGCCAGTCGAGACGTGATCGATTCGCTGGAACGGGCGCTCAGGCAAGACCTTGAGCAACTCACCCCGCACTGCCGGGTTGGGCTACTCCTGCTGAGCGCCGCCTACTATGGCGCGCTGATGGACATCCCCCAGCTAAATGCGCTGACCCAGCTTGATGTAGGTCAGATTATTTGGGTATCTGGGATACCAGAGTTCCGGCTCAAGCTTTCAATCCGTGGGCAACCCGAGGCTGAGAGTCGGCAGTGGTTCCCAGATCCGATAACACTGGCACTGATGTCCCGTTGCGCTCCAGATCTACGCGAAATAAGACCTTTTCTGTCGAAGAGGGATGCCAAGCTGCATTGTATTCAGGCGGCATTGGCCGTAGGTGGGGTAGGTCGTCAGAGCCAACCCGCGTCTCTCAGTCGACTGTTTGAGCTGCTGCGTATCCAGCGCCAAACGCAGCTGCCGCAGCTGTTGATCAATTACACCACCAGATACGGTTACGTGACGCATTCTGTTCTGACGGACTCATGGCTGCATCTACATGGGGAACCATCTCCGAACCACGAAGAAAAACGAAATCGAAAGAAACACCAGCTGCGTAGGGCCGAACAACGTGTTCCTGGATGGCTGACGGCGTTATGTCGCAACGTCCGTAAAAGACGGGTTTCAATACGCGATGAGGAACAGTTACCTAAGACGCTCGAGGCGTTGATAACCGGTTGGGCGTCGTCTCTGCTTCATGGCCGCTCGTTTTATGGCAACCCGTTGCAGCCTAAAACAGTCGCCAACTACGTTCGAGACGTCGGCGCTGGGTTGGACAATCTATTGTCCGTCGGGACGATCCTAGACGTTCCGCCGGACGCGTTAGAGGAGTTGTATGAAGCGCTGCTGGAGACGCAGCCCACGGCTGCAATGAGAAGAAACTTAGCCAAGGGTTTGCTTGAGTTCCACGGATACCTGCAAAACAGTTTCTCATATCCACCAATCAGCCCCTATGCCGCATTGGGCATTGGGAAAACGCCTCAGTTCGTTGATGCCCAGATCATCAATGAAGAGCAATATCGTCAGGTGCTGCGAGACCTGGCCATAGGTCCGCTAAGCCATCGCTCGCCGCGTATCGCTATGGTCGCGCAAGCTATGGTGATTTTCGGATACCGACTGGGATTGCGGCGTAATGAGTCACTGAAGTTACTGCGCCGCGATCTGCAGTTACCGACGTTATCTGCCGCACGTGCAGCTGCACTGCGTAGACGGCATCCGAACCTGAAGCCGCTATCGGCTGAGCAGCGAACCGCGCTCAACCTCCCCGCGGCTCTGCATATTCGCCCCCACTCTCAGCGTGCACTCAAAACGCGCAACTCAACGCGTACGTTACCGCTCCATGTGTTGCTCGAGCCAGATGAGCTGCAGTTGATTGAGCGCTTGGCGGGGTTGCGTGATGACGAAGAGGAGAAAAGTCCATATTCGGAATTTCTGTTCTGTATCCCCGAGCTGCGGACACGATGGGTTTCCGAATCGACCTTGTTACCAGAAATCCATGCCTCCCTTCGCCGGGTTACGGGATGCTCGGATATGCACTACCACCACCTGCGGCACTCGGCTGCAACCTGGCTCACCTTCAAGCTGGTCACCACAGCGTTAGGGGCAGGCGAAAACGCTGGACTTCTCTTCGGTGAGCAATCTCAGACGATGGCGTGGTTGCTGGATGCAGATAGGTTAAATGGTGCGTTTTTCCATTCCCGGGAAGCCGCCACCCGCCGTGTAATCCATATCACCAGCGCTGTGCTCGGCCATGCGAGCCCCAAGACGTCGCTGCTGCACTATGTGCATTGCATGTCTTGGCTATCGGCGTTGTGCTGGCAATGGGAGCCCAAGTTTTGGCCCCCAGGCCATGTCATCGCAAAAATTGCCGGGGTCAGCCTGCCAAGTAAGCCAGAAGATTTGGCTGCGCCAGGGTTGCCAGCTGAGATCCGCCATATGCGGCGCATCATCGGTCGTATCGGGGTATACAAACGCAGTAAACGTCGCAAAGTTAGCTACCCGATGAGCCCCATAGAATCGAACGGCGAAGGGTGGGCTCTGACAAGGATGAATGAAATCTCGTCTATGCTCGCATACCAAGCGTACGAGGAAGCATCAGGACAGTCGGTCAACATGGACTGGGTGGAGTTTTCCGATGCGGATCGATCGGCCATGCTGGAGCGGGCAAGGTATATCCGTCAGCTTGGTAAGCACCGCCTTAGCGGTTCGGCGACTTGCGACCCGAACGGTAAAGTTGAGCTGGTGCCCAGGCCGCCCAGACACGGAGGTTTAGCTGGCGTAGCTGCCTACGCTGACCGACTCTACCGATTGCTTGACGGCAGATATAAGGCAAAAACAAACAGGGTGCTGGATGATTTCGTCGAGCGCTGCTGGGCGAGCGATACGACGTTGCGATTCAACTCTGGGCAGCATGAGCAGAGCGTCCGAGAATACCTATGGGTGCTGTCTGAGCTGCGGATTCCCTCCGCCGATATTGAGTTCATCATTTACGATGAGCGCGCACCCAAGCGAACCAAAAGCCTTTGGCGAAAAGTGTTACGGAAGCCCCGTTTGAAGTTTATAGAGCAGGTGCCCGAGAACAGGCTTGTTGAGAATACGCACCTCGGGATCCGCGCTAGGCTACGCCTTACAGGTGCGGGTTTCACTGATCAGGAAAGGAACCATCATTCCGGCGCAGCATTGCGCTACCTCTTTCTAATGACTTCGATCGACTGGCATTTCCGCGCCTGACCAAGTCCGGAGGGCGTTCAGCCCTCCGGATCATCCTGCAGTTCCAGCAAATCGCCCACCTGGCAGTTCAGGTACTGGCAGATCGTTTCCAGGTCCTTGAGCTCCACGCGCTGCGCGGTCTCGTGATAGAGCCGCGTGAGGGTTCCGCGATTCATTCCTGTGTCCCTGACTACGTCACTGATTTTCAGCTTCCGCTCGCCCAGTAAGCGAGATAAATGGCACTTGACCATTCTAATCTCCGAAAAATGATCTTCAGAAGATCATTTTGCTCTTGCAAAGCTCAAAATGAGCGTTATATTGATCTGTAGGAGATCATTATGAGTATTCAGAAGCTCATAAGAATCCGCTGACGTTCAATTTAGCAGAGAGGGCATAGCCATGTCTCACACATACCTGACTACCGAAGAGTTGGCCACGCGCATGAAGTACGACGCGCGCACCATCCGTAATCGCTTGAAAGATTCAGTCCTGCTCGAGGGGATCCACTACTTCCGCCCCTTTGGCGGCCGCAAGATACTTTTCATCTGGGAAGCCGTCGAAGAAGACATGCAGAAATTCTCGCGGACTTCCGGGCTGGTCCCGATGGCCGGTGGAGGCATCTGCCATGGGTAAAATTCGAGCCCGCTCCGACAACGAAAAGCTGTTTTTTGACTTCACATATCTGGATCAGCGCTGCCGTGAGCAGACCGCGCTGCCTGATACGCCCGCTAACCGGAAAAAGCTCGAGAAGATCCTGGAGCGCATCGAAGCGGAAATTACCCTTGGGAGCTTCGACTACGCCACCTACTTCCCCCAAAGCAGCAAAGTGCTAGAGATCAGTCGGCTGCAGGCTGGCTGTGCATCGCTGAAAACACCACTGTTCAAGGATTTTGCAGAACTGTGGTTTGAGGAGATGAAGGTCGAATGGCGTGATACGCACGCCAAAACCGTGCGCCTTACCCTTGATAAGCATTTGCTGCCTGAGTTCGGTAAGAAAGAGGTCAGCGCCATCACCAAAGCAGAACTTCTGTCATTCCGCTCGGCACTCGGCAAAGTCCCCGGGCAGAAAGGTCAGAGTCTGACAGCGACGCGAATCAACCACATCATGACGCCATTGCGCATGATCCTTAGTGAGGCAGCTGACCGCTTCGAGTTTACCTCGCCATACCTTAACATCAAATCACTGAAAGTCCCCAAGACAGACGTGGAGCCCTTCACTCTGGATGAGGTGCTGCAGATCCTCGGCACAGTGCGTGACGATTTCCGCAACTACTACACGGTGCGTTTCTTCACCGGTATGCGGACGGCCGAAATTGATGGTTTGCAGTGGAAGTACGTCGACTTTCAGCGGCGGCAGATTCTGATCCGTGAAACCTGGGTGGGCGGCAAGCTCGACTACACGAAGAACGACGGCTCGCAGCGTGAGATCGATATGTCCGAGCCTGTTTACCAGGCGCTCCTCGGCCAGCGGGAGAAAACCGGCAGCGGACAGTTCGTCTTTTGCACCCGCGAAGGTACGCCGCACGCATACCGCAACATCAACGACCGGGTTTGGTATCCGCTGCTACGTCATCTGGGTTTGCGTAGGCGGCGCCCCTACCAAACCCGTCATACAGCCGCGACCCTGTGGTTGGCGGCTGGTGAAAACCCGGAGTGGATCGCCCGGCAGATGGGGCATACCACCACCGAGATGCTGTTCCGTGTCTATTCGCGCTATGTGCCCAACCTGACTCGCCGTGATGGCAGTGCCTTCGACAACCTGATCAAAGCCAATCTCAAGGCCTGAGGAGTTCCACCATGAAACTGATCAAATGCGACAACGTGAGCCCTCTTCATCTATCTATGGAGGCCCGCGAGCATAAGTACCTCAAGCATCTGGCCTCAGCCATGAGTCGTTACCTTGAGAACCCCCATGGCACAGAGCTTGTTTGCATCCTCGGCTCCGGCTACGAGAAAGATAATCGGCATGCCCTCGAAACCTGGGTCGCCTACCGCCGTAATGACGTGTTCGAAAAGCGCCTGGAGGGCCGTAGCCCGCTGGACTTTCTGATCGAGAAGCTTGAAAGCTTATTGGCTAACTAAGTGCAGAAGGGGCCGAAAGGCCCCTTCATTGTTCTCCCCCTGGCAGCGGCGAGCGTGATCCATTCACCCGCCGAGCTGCGTTTGGATCAACGGTTCCACTGTCGGCAAAGCGCAACTTGAACATCCAGTCAGGCAGTTAAAGACCCGGATCAGCGTATTGGTTACTATCCAAGGCGCGAACCAGAGCACATTTTTTCTCCTGCCCGTTGATGGGCAATAGGGAGGTCGGGAGTACAGGGACAGTGGTAAAGAAGCAGTGCGTATTGGCCAGCTGGGTTGGCGGGAATGATCTCAAGGCAGTTGCAGGTGCTGAGGCAGGCCCGATTCTGGCGACGCTGAACACGGTGTCCTTCGATAGCGTCGAACTGCTCTGCTCATACCCCTCCGAGCTAGTGGAGCCCTACCTGGCCTGGCTGCGCCAGCAGGTCGATGTACCCATCACCGCGCATTACTTTTTCCTGTCTTCCCCCGTTCATTTCGGCGAGATCTACCAGGCCGCCAGTCAGCATTTAAAGCGGCTGAATACTTCCGCCAATCAGCTCTCCATTCTGCTCAGCCCTGGCGGTTCGCTATGAAGGGCATGCTTAGGCCAGCGGCTCTGCTCAGCCTAGGTTGGGGTAAGTGCAACGACTTCGGCTGCTCAGAAATTTCAGTCGCTTATGCTGGAGGGAGTAACGGTTACCGATATAAGGAGCGCGGTATGATACTGGAAAATGGGCACACTGAATTCTTCCCCGGGCGGTCTGGCAGGCTAGGCGTTACCTTGTGTAGAGGATGGGAATCGCCATATGGAACCGGCTTGGTCCTGCCGTTCAGTCTGACATCAGTAGAGCCTGGGCAGGACAGATGCTCTAGCCGTTCGCAGCTTTGGCGTGATGCGGATGGAGATTTATGGATGATCTCCTATCTCGAAGGGCCGTGCGAGTGGCTGGGCTGCTTTATGGGGCAAGACGTCAAGAGTGCTCAGGAGGCGCTTAGGGCTAACCGGGCGCGTGAGCTGCAGCCCCTTGATGCATACAGGATTCTGGCTGCAACAGATGGTCTCCCACGAGAGGAGATCGAGATCTTAGTGAGCGAAAAAGTTCGGTCAGCAGAATTTGAATGGGGGTACTTAGATTCACAGTTTTTATGGGGACGTGGGGAGCAAGAATTTTACCAAGTGTACAAATTTCGCGACGGATCAGCGCTGCGAGTCACTCACCCGGCTAGCGTGTTTTATGTGGGAATGAAGGTCATTGAGGCCTATATGGCGCCTAACCGAGTTATAACTGAATGTAGTGTTTGAGGAATTGAAAAAAGCGGCGTATCTGGTTGATTGTTAGTCGCCAAACAAATCAGCCAGATACGCCGCCATGAATAAGCCATTGACCGACCTGCTGCGCCAAGGAGCGCGAGACCTGATCCAGCGGGCTGTGGAAGCTATGCTGGTGGCTGGCCTATTTGAGACCAGCCCCGCCGTCACCAACCGACACAATAGGCCTACTTATGTGCCGGGCGCATATACGTACAGCTGTAATCTTGCGTGTTATGCGGATTCATGTTTAATTACCCCTTGGGAGAAGGGCGATGAAGATTGAATCGCCCCGGATTTCTTAGACACTTCCCAGGCTCAGTAAATGTCGCTTCTCAAACTCTACTGGTGACAGCTGGTTGTTGAAACCGTGTCGGCGTTTTGGGTTGTAAAACATCTCGATGTAGTCGAACACATCAGCGCGTGCGTCCTGCCTGGTGCTATAGATTTTTCGCCTGATCCGTTCCCGCTTCAGCAGCTGGAAAAAGCTTTCCGCTACTGCGTTGTCATGGCAATTGCCGCGCCGACACATGCTGCCAAGCAAGTTGTTGGCTTTCAGGAAGCTCTGCCAGTCGCCGCTGCTGAACTGGCTCCCCTGATCTGAGTGAATCATCACTTCCTGCTTTGGCTTACGCCGCCAAACTGCCATCAGCAACGCATCAATAGCCAGGTCGCTGGTCATCTGCGGTTTCATTGACCAACCGATTACCTGCCGCGAGAACAGATCGAGCACCACCGCCAAATACAACCAGCCCTCATAGGTGCGGATGAAGGTGATGTCCGTGACCCAGACCTTGTTGGGTTCGGTGACATTGAATCGGCGCTCCAGATGATTCGGTGAAGCCGCTGGAGGCTTACCACCATAGCGGCCCGGTCGGCGACGATACCCTGTCTGTGAGCGCAGCCCTTCCAAGCGCATCAGTCGAGCAACACGATGCTTGCCGCATGCTTCTCCAGGCTCACGCAGGTCGTCGTGGATTTTGCGGTAGCCGTACACACCGCCGCTCTCTAGCCACGCGTGCTTAATCAGTCCAAGCAGGCGTTGATCATCCTTGGCTCGTGCCGACTTCGGTTCAGCCAGCCACGCGTAGTAACCACTGGCATGTACTTTCAGCGTCAGGCACAGGCGGCGAACCGAATAGTCAGCGGATAGCTGGTTGATGAAGGCGTACTTCAGCCGCACTCCTTGGCAAAGTACGCGGCGGCCTTTTTTAGGATGTCTCGCTCTTCGGTCACGCGCTTGAGTTCGGTACGAAGACGACGCAGCTCAGCTTGCTGATCGTCCTCTTGCGCGCGCCGCTCTTGGGGCTTGCTGTAGCGCTTAACCCAGGCATACAGGCTGTGGGTCGACATGCCCAAACGAGCAGCTACCTCCGCCACTGGCAGACCTCGTTCGGTCACCTGTTTGACTGCTTCGATTTTGAATTCTTCGGGATAACGCGGGTTGCTCATGACTCCTCCTAGTGGGCCGTATTATGAGGCCTGGAGGTGTCTACGAAACTAGGGGCGATTCAGATTATGTTCAGCTGTCTTATCACTTGCTGCGTTTTCCATGGTCTGGATCGGGAGCTACGTTTGTGGGGTAAGGGCTGAGCTTCTGAATTCGGCTGAGTGCAGCGCGGCTGTTTTGAGCGTATGTGCGTCGCGCGATGAGCTAGTGCTCGTGCAGGTGGCAAGGGATGGCACTCCGTCAGAGGATGCGGCACGGTATAGGCACAGAATTGGCACAGCCCGAAATACAGCCAAAAACGGTGGCCAGGGCAGTGCTCGTCGCGTCTGACGGCCGACATCGGGAGGTTCGTGCAGGAGTGGGCCAGCACGAGATTTGAATCGGCTTGAGCTTTATAAAAAAGTTTATAAAACAAAGAGATATGGCGCACCAGGCGGGATTCGAACCCACGACCCCCGCCTTCGGAGGGCGGTACTCTATCCAGCTGAGCTACTGGTGCGCATGTGTTGCGGCGGTCTATTTGACCATTAGCTGACACCCTTCTCAACTCGGTGAGTATTGCCTTCGGAGGGCAGTACTCTATCCAGCTGAGCTACTGGTGCGGCGCGGGCGCAATCATACGCATCTCGCCGGCGGTCGTCCATGGCGCTTCGGCGGGCGAGTGGCGTCTGGTTTGACTGCCGCGAGCGTATGCGCTTATCAGGCTAGGCTATGAAGCGTTAGTTTTTTCGAACATGTTGTTGCGGGAGTTCCGGCGCCGGGCCTAGGATTTCGTTTGAGATTTCAAACGCTCGATGCGCTTCAGGAACCTGGCAGCGGCCTTTCGCTCTGACGGGTAGGCCCATCCTCGCGGGTTTTCCTTACATCCGGCCAGTCGGCCTTGTCCATTTATCGGCGCCCGGCGCCGGCTCGAAGGAGATTGCCATGCAACTCAAAGACACCTCGCTGTTCCGCCAGCAGGCCTATATCGATGGAACCTGGCAGGACGCGGACAGCGGACAAACGATCAAGGTCAACAACCCGGCCAGCAACGAGATCCTCGGCACCGTGCCGAAGATGGGTGCCGCCGAGACGCGTCGGGCCATCGACGCCGCCGAGCGCGCGTTGCCGGCCTGGCGTGACCTGACAGCCAAGGAGCGCTCGCAGAAGCTGCGCCGCTGGTTCGAACTGATGATGGAGAACCAGGACGACCTGGGCCGTTTGATGACCCTGGAGCAGGGCAAGCCGCTGGCCGAGTCCAAGGGCGAGATTGCCTACGCCGCCTCGTTTATCGAGTGGTTCGCCGAGGAAGCCAAGCGCGTCTATGGCGACACCATTCCAGGCCATCAGAAAGACAAGCGCATCATTGTGATCAAGCAGCCGATCGGCGTGACCGCGGCCATCACGCCGTGGAATTTCCCGGCGGCGATGATCACCCGCAAGGCGGCTCCAGCACTCGCAGCGGGCTGCACGATGGTGGTCAAACCGGCCAGCCAGACGCCCTTCTCCGCATTGGCGCTGGCGGAACTGGCCGAGCGGGCCGGTATACCTAAAGGCGTGTTCAGCGTCGTCACCGGCTCGGCGGGCGATATCGGCAACGAGCTGACGGCTAATCCGACGGTCCGCAAGATCAGCTTTACCGGTTCTACCGAGGTCGGTGCCAAGCTGATGGCCCAATGTGCGCCGCGGATCAAGAAGGTGTCGCTGGAACTGGGCGGCAATGCGCCGTTTCTGGTGTTTGACGATGCGGACCTCGATGAGGCCGTCAAGGGGGCCATGCAGTCCAAGTACCGCAATGCCGGTCAGACCTGCGTCTGCGTCAACCGAATCTATGTTCAGGAGGGTGTGTACGACGCGTTCGCTGAGAAATTCCAGGCGGCCGTGGCGAAGCTGAAGGTCGGTAATGGACTGGATGAAGGCGTCGACATCGGACCGTTGATCGACGACCGCGCCGCGGCCAAGGTCAAGGAGCATATCGAAGATGCGGTGGCCAACGGTGCTCAGGTCGTTACCGGCGGCCAGGCGCACAGCCTCGGCGGGAGCTACTTCGAGCCGACCCTGATGGTCAACGTGCCGCACGATGCGAAAGTGGCCAAGGAAGAGACCTTCGGACCGCTGGCGCCGCTGTTCCGCTTCAAGGATGAGGCCGAGGGCATCGCGCTGGCGAACGATACCGAGTTCGGGCTGGCAGCCTATTTCTATGCCCGCGATCTGGGACGGGTATTCCGCGTGGCCGAAGCGATCGAGTCGGGGATGGTTGGCGTTAACACCGGCATGATTTCCACCGAGGTGGCGCCATTTGGCGGCGTGAAATCCTCCGGCTTGGGCCGTGAAGGCTCCAAGTACGGCATCGAGGACTATCTGGAAATCAAGTACCTCTGTCTCGGACTGTAATCCCGAGCGCTGCAAGGAGTCGGTTCCCGTCCCGGAGCCGGCTCCTTTCTTATTTATGAAGGGGTATCCCGCTCGCCTATGACGGGCGCGGTTACCGAGTTACAGCGGCTGTTTGGTGTCGTCTATGGGCTGGTACCACAGCGATTGGTCTAGATCTGCCGCCAAACGGGTCACGTTGCGCTTCGAGCCCGTTTGATCGTCGACCAAGCCTTGTCAGTCGGGACGTTTGCAGCCAGTCTCTCGACATGCAGAAATGACTCAACTATTCTGCTGTGCGAAACGTAGTTCCGTGAAATAACAAATCCAATCACCATTTCACAAGCGGAGGCCTGTCATGACGGATGTCGTACGGCTCGAACGTCAGGGCGAGATTGCTCTGATTACGGTCAATAACCCACCGGTCAACGCACTGGGGCAAGCGGTGCGTCAGGGCTTGCTGCAGGCCTTTCAGCGCGCAGAGGCGGATGAGCAGGTCCGTGCGGTGGTGCTGGTCTGCGAAGGGAACACCTTCATTGCAGGTGCCGACATCAAGGAGTTCGGCAAGCCTCCGCAAGCGCCGAGCCTGCCGGAGGTAATCGAGGTTATCGAAGGCTGCAGCAAGCCGAGCGTAGCGGTGATCCATGGCACTGCGCTGGGCGGCGGACTTGAGGTCGCGCTGGGTTGTCATTACCGCATCGCCCGCAAGGACGCCAAGGTCGGTCTGCCGGAAGTGAAGCTGGGTTTGTTGCCCGGCGCCGGCGGCACCCAGCGGCTGCCGCGTCTGGCCGGTGTCGAGAAGGCGCTGGACATGATTGTCAGCGGCACGCCGATCAGTGCTGCTGAGGCGGTCGAGCACAAGATCGTCGACGAGCTGTTCGAGGGTGATCTGGTGGACGCCGGCCTGGCTTATGCCCGTCGTATGGTTGAGGAAGGCCGCGCACCACGCCGCACGGGCGAACAGACTCAAGGTCTGGAGGGCGCCGACAACGAGGCCCTGATCCGCGCCAAGCACGCCGAGGTGGCCAAGCGCATGCCCGGGCTGTTCTCGCCGCTGCGTTGCATCGCGGCGGTCGAGGCGGCCACCCAACTGCCGTTGGCCGAAGGTCTCAAGCGTGAGCGTGAGCTGTTCGCCGAGTGCCTGGATTCGCCGCAGCGTGGCGCCTTGGTTCATTCATTCTTCGCCGAACGCCAGGCGGGCAAGATCAACGATTTGCCATCCGATGTGAAACCGCGGCCGATCAAGACCGCCGCGGTGATCGGCGGCGGCACCATGGGTGTCGGTATCGCCCTGAGCTTTGCCAATGCCGGTGTGCCGGTGAAGCTGCTGGAAATCAATGACGAGGCGCTGCAGCGCGGCTTGCAGCGCGCCCGTGATACTTACGCCGCCAGCGTCAAGCGCGGCAGCCTGACCGAGGAGGTGATGGAAGCGCGCCTCAAGCTGGTCGAAGGCGTCACTGACTACGCTGCACTGGCAGACGTGGACGTGGTGGTCGAAGCCGTGTTCGAGGAAATGGGCGTCAAGCAGCAGGTGTTCGAAAAGCTGGACGCTGT
The DNA here is from genome assembly GCF_019880365.1 of Pseudomonas sp. DNDY-54. NCBI lineage: Bacteria > Pseudomonadati > Pseudomonadota > Gammaproteobacteria > Pseudomonadales > Pseudomonadaceae > Pseudomonas > Pseudomonas sp. DNDY-54. The sequence goes on along the minus strand of NZ_CP082271.1, from coordinate 4,313,769 downwards.
GTGCAAGCCAGGCGCAATTCTCGCCTCCAACACATCATCGCTTGATCTGGATGCCATTGCCGCCTTCACCAAGCGCCCTGAAGACGTAGTCGGCCTGCATTTCTTCAGCCCGGCCAACGTCATGCGCTTGCTGGAAGTGGTGCGTGGCGAGAAGACCAGCAATGAAGTGCTGGCCACCGCCATGGCCATCGGCAAGCAGCTGAAAAAGGTCTCGGTGGTGGTTGGCGTTTGCGACGGCTTCGTCGGCAACCGCATGGTCTTCCAGTACGGCCGCGAGGCGGAATTTTTGCTGGAAGAGGGCGCCACACCGCAGCAGGTCGATGGCGCTCTGCGCAACTTCGGCATGGCCATGGGGCCGTTCGCCATGCGCGATCTGTCCGGTCTCGATATTGGCCAGGCGATCCGCAAGCGCCAGCGCGCGACCCTGCCGGCGCATCTGGATTTCCCCACGGTCTCCGATAAGCTCTGCGCCGCCGGCATGCTCGGGCAGAAGACCGGCGCCGGCTACTACCGCTACGAGCCGGGCAACCGCACGCCACTGGAGAACCCCGAACTCGTGCCTATGCTGGAAGCAGCGTCGCAGGAGAAAGGCATCGAGCGAAAGGCGCTGGACGAGCAGTACATCGTCGAGCGCTGCATCTTCGCCTTGGTCAACGAGGGCGCGAAGATCCTCGAAGAAGGCATCGCCCAGCGTTCCAGCGATATCGACGTGATTTACCTGAACGGTTACGGCTTCCCGGCCTTCCGCGGCGGGCCGATGTTCTATGCCGACAGCGTTGGCCTGGACACCGTACTGGCGCGGGTCAAGGAACTGCACGCACGTTGCGGCGACTGGTGGAAGCCAGCGCCGCTGCTGGAAAAACTGGCCGCCGAAGGCCGCACCTTTACCGAATGGCAGGCCGGGCAATGAGCGCGACCCGCCTGCAATCCGAACGCACCATGAGGACCTTCCCATGAACGTCAACTACACGGCCGAAGAGCTCGCCTTCCGCGATGAAGTGCGCGCCTTCCTGACAAACGAGCTGCCGGCGGACATCGCCGCCAAGGTCAAGCTCGGCAAGCATATGTCCAAGGAAGACCATCAGCGCTGGCAGCAGATCCTGGTCAAGCGCGGCTGGTACGCGCCGGGCTGGCCGGTGGAACTGGGCGGCACCACCTGGGGCCCGGTGGAAAAGCACATCTTCGACGAGGAGTGCGCCGCGTTTGGCGCACCGCGTAGCGTGCCCTTCGGCGTCAACATGGTCGCCCCGGTGATCATCAAGTTCGGCACCCAACAGCAGAAGGACTATTACCTGCCGCGCATTCTTTCCGGTGAAGACTGGTGGTGCCAGGGCTACTCCGAACCGGGCGCCGGCTCCGACCTGGCGAGCCTGAAGACCCGCGCCGTGCGCGACGGCGATCACTACGTGGTCAACGGCCAGAAGACCTGGACCACCCTCGGCCAGCACGCCAACATGATCTTCTGCCTGGTGCGCACCGACCCTGAAGCCAAACAGCAGCGCGGCATCAGCTTCCTGTTGATCGACATGAGCACGCCGGGCATCAGCGTGCGGCCGATCATCACCCTGGACGGCGACCATGAGGTCAACGAAGTCTTCTTTGATAACGTCCGCGTGCCGGTGGAAAACCTCGTCGGCGAGGAAAACCAGGGCTGGACCTGCGCCAAATACCTGCTGACCCACGAGCGCACCGGCCTGGCCGGTATCGGCGCGTCCAAGGCAGCGCTGGCGCACCTCAAGCGCATCGCCATGAAGGAAGTCTGCGATGGCAAACCGATGCTCGAAGACCCGCTGTTCCGCGCTCAGGTGGCGGAGGTCGAGATGCAGCTGATGGCTATCGAGATGAGCACCCTGCGCATCCTCGCGGCGGCGAAGGAGGGCGGCGTGCCTGGTGCCGAGTCTTCGATCCTCAAGGTCAAGGGCACGGAGATCCGCCAGGCGATCACCAGCCTGCTGCGCAAGGTTATCGGCCCTTACGCGTTGCCGTTCCTTGAAGAGGAAATGCAGCTGGACTACGAAGGCGATCTCTTGCACGCCGACTACAGCGCGTCGCTCGCTGGCGACTACTTCAACATGCGCAAGCTGTCGATCTTCGGCGGCTCCAACGAAATCCAGAAGAACATCGTCTCGAAGATGATTCTCGAGCTGTAAGGGGGCACCGCAATGGACTTCAAACTGACTGAAGAGCAGCAAATGCTGCAAGACACCGCGGCGCGTCTGGTGCGCGACGCCTACCCGTTCGAGCAGCGCGAGAAATTCAGCGAGTCGGAGCTGGGCTTTTCCTCCGAGTTCTGGGGGCAGCTGGGCGAGCTAGGCCTGACCGCCGTGCCGTTTGCCGAGGAGATCGGCGGCTTTGGCGGCGGTGGTGTGGAAACCATGCTGGTGATGACCGAACTGGGTCGCGGCCTGACGCTGGAGCCCTACCTGCAATCGGTTATCTATGGCGGCGGCCTGCTCAACCAGCTGGGCAGCGACGCGCAGAAAGAGGATCTGCTACCGCAGGTCGCGGCCGGTTCGCTGCAACTGGCGGTGGCATTCGACGAGCCGCAGAGCCACTACAATCTTCACGATGTACAGACCAAAGCCGAAGCGGCCGACGGCGGTTATCGCCTGTCCGGCCGTAAGGCTGTGGTGATTGGCGGGCACAGCGCCGGGAAGATCATCGTCTCCGCACGCAGTTCAGGTGATAGCCGCGATGAGGCCGGCATCAGCCTGTTCCTGGTCGATCCGAATGCTCAAGGCGTCAGCCGCCGCGTGTACCCGACCATCGACGGACGCAAGGGCTGCGAGCTGTTCCTCGACAACGTGCAGGTCGGTGCTGACGCCGTGCTTGGCGAGATCGGCAATGCACTGCCTGCCCTGCGCTACCAGCAGGGCCGCGCCATTGCCGCGCAGTGCGCCGATGCGCTGGGCAGCATGGACGAGGCCTGCAAGCTGACCCTCGACTACCTCAAGACGCGCAAGCAGTTCGGCGTGCCGATCGGTAAGTTCCAGGTGCTGCAGCACCGCATGGTCGACATGCAGACCGAGCTGGAACAGGCCACCAGCATGGCGATCCTCGCTGCGACCTTTGCCGACGGCGAAGACAACGACGACCGCCGCCGCATCATCGCCGCTGCCAAGTACATCTGTGCCCGCGCCGCACGCAAGGTGGCCGAGGAAGCGATCCAGCTGCACGGCGGCATCGGCATGACCTGGGAATACAACCTCGCCCACCACGCCAAGCGCCTGGTCATGATCGCCCACCAGTTCGGTGACGATGATCATCACCTGAAGGCGTACGCGAAGTTGATGCAGGTGGCGTAACGCGCAATCGCGACACACGACCGGGCCATATGGCCCGGTTTTGCTTTGCAGGCATCCCTCTATATGACGGGCTGACCGGCGCTCCGCTTTAGCTCACCGTTGTGGTGAAGGTGATGACGAAGGGCAAGCGGACCTGCCACCCGAGCGCGATGCAAGGCGAAGAGAGCAGCGCTTAAATTGCTGCGTAGGGTGGGGCTTTAGCCCCCCGAGATGGTGTTGGTGGTGGGCTGAAGCCCACCCTACGGGGGGAAGTGCCTTCCTCTGGCCAGTGCGCCTCTTAGCCTAACTCGCGTTGACGAGCGCATCAGGCGGGTTGTGCTGGCATTGTTCAAGTTCTGGCAGCAAATAGCCCGACCAGAGCGTCGGTGCGAAAGCTTCACGGAAGAAGCCGAAATGACCGATACGATCCGCGCCCACTTCACTCGGGGCTATGCGTTGCATGCTCTTCGGTGCGCCGGTATAGAAGCCGTGCAGCGATTCGGTACTGCGCGCCGACATCATCTCGTCATCAGTGAATGACAGCGACGTCAGCGGGGTCCGTACCGCGGCGAACGCCTGGTGCATGGGTTCGCCCTCCACCCCGATCAGGTATTCCGGATGCAGGCACCAGCGGCGCCATTGGCGGATGACGCCGGCCGGCAAGTCACCCACTGCGCCGATGCGGTCGCCGGGAAAGTAGCCGGCTATGGCGGTTAGGGCCGGGGCAAGACCGTGCCAGAGCAACCAGGCCTTATGCTTGATCTGCGGGCTGTTTTCGCGCCAGTAACCGCTGCCGGCCGCAATGGTGACGATTCGGGTAAGCCGCTCGTGGCCTTTGACGAGAGGCAGGATCTGCGCGCCGACGCTGTGGCCAATCCAATAGAGCGGTAGCGCGCCAGCCTCCTCCGCAACTGTTGCCAATACCGCGCTGCAGTCGTGGCGAGCCCAGTCGAGGATGTCCACCTTGAGCTGGCGCAGCGGAATCTGGCGCGAGCGGCCCATGCCCAGATAATCGAACGTGACGACCAAATAGCCACGGTCGGCCAGCCAACTGGCGAACGCGGCGTAGAAGCGTTGCTTGACGCCCATGGCCGGTGCAATCAAAACGGCGCCGCGTGGCGCACCGCTCGGTGGGTACCAGTAGCTGGACAAAAGGTGACCATTGCCGTTATCGATCCAACGCTCTCCAGCCTGTATCGTCGCCATCTTCAGTTCTCCGCACTTTTTGGATTGCCGCGATCGGTGCAGTATACGAACAGTGGAAGATAATTCTAGAAAATAATTCTAGTTACGTTGGAGGTCGGATGGCCCGTAGTAGCCGCAAGCAGGAAATCCTCCAGGCCGCGCTCGCCTGCTTCACCGAGTTTGGGGTTGAGGCGACCACCATCGAGATGATTCGCGACCGTTCCGGCGCCAGCATCGGTAGCCTTTACCACCATTTTGGTAACCGCGAGCGAATCATCGCCGCGCTTTATCTGGAGGGCATCGGTGAATACGCCGCGCGGCTTGAGGCTGGGCTGATCGAAACGCTGGATGCCGAGGCCTGTGTCAGGCTGTTCGTCACGAGCTACATCGATTGGGTCACGGAGAATCCCGACTGGGCACGCTTCGTTCTGCACAACCGCGGACGGGTCGAGGCGGGGGAAATGGGTGAACGGCTGCGCGACGTCAATCAGGCCCATGGCGAGCGGGTCAGCGCCATCTTGCGTCGGCACCGCGACAGCGGCGCCTTTCGACGGATGCCGGGTGATTGTTTTCTGGCCGTGGTGATCGGGCCTTGCCATGACATGGCGCGCAACTGGCTGGCTGGACGATCACGTACCGCGTTGGTGGATTGCAGAGACCTGCTGGCGGACATCGCCTGGGCCAGCGTCAGGGCGCAGTGAAAACTTAACGCTCGTTCCTGCCTGATCCGGCGGTTGCCGCGTGAAAGCGGCGTATGTGCACGGCCTGCTCGTATGGGCACGACAACAGGGCCGGCTTGGCCAGCAGACGGTCAGACGCCCAGACTCTCGATGTCGCGAGCGAGCATCTCCAGCTGGTGTGCCAGCGAGCCGCGCAGGGTCTCTTCGCTGAGCTGGAACGACGGCGCGCCGCAGGTCAGCGCCATGATGCTGCCGTCAGCCAGGTGCAGCGGGACGCCGGCCGCCTTCACGTTCCGGTCCCAGTCGCCTAGCGACAGGCAGAAACCGTGCTGACGAAACTCCTCGAAGGAGTCTTCCAGCGATCGCTTCATGGCAGGCCAGTCGTCGCCGTACTTGGTTTCCAATGCGGCCATCAGATGCTCGCGCTCTTTTTCGGGCGTCGCGGCCAGAAAGGCGCGGCCTGCGGAGGTCGTCGCCAGTGGCAGGCGCACCCCAACATCCATGCGCAATGTCGAGACCTCGGCGGGGCGGCAGTTTTCGATGTAGATCATCGATAGCCGATCGCGACAGGTCAGGCCAACGGAGGTATTGGTGCGGCGGGCGAACTCGTCCATGTACGGCTTGGCCAGCTGGCGAACACGCAGGTTGGACACGTAGGCATAACCCAAGGCGAGCACGCCGGAGTCGAGTTGATACTTCTCCAGTTGCTGCGAGTAGCTGAGATAGCCGAGCTTGGTCAGGGTGTAGGTCATGCGCGACACCGTAGGCTTGGGTAGCCCGGTGATACGAGCGATATCCTGATTACCCATCACCACCGAGCCGTGGGTGAAGGCGCGCAGCACATCCAGCCCACGTGACAGGGCCTCGACGAATTTACGATCCTTGGGGTTCTCGATGTCTTCAGCGTCGCTCATGGGGTGTCGGTCTGTCTGGTTGTGGGGCAGCGGGCGCGAACGATAGCAGATCGCCTGTAAGCCGGCAGCGTGCCGTATAAAGGTCCGTTTTGGACGCCAAGCTAGGATGGCAATCGGCGGACCGCGTGCGTTCATTCCATAGTAGCGGAAAAAAACGGCCTTGCATTCCGCAGTGCAAAACAAAAGTTCGCGAATGGTGTTTCGCGAGCCTCATAAAAGCCGGTGGATGCTCTCAGTGCCAATAACAAGTCTTCGCACCGAGAACGCGGGCGTCATGCGGCCTCTCTGCGCACCGGCGTCAGTATGGCGGTAGATACCTCTATATGAAGCGGATGTCGCAGCGTGTAGGTCGACGAACGGCGAAACCATGCGGCCCTGCGCAGCGGCGGTCTTTGCGACGCTCACCCTCGAATAGGCAGGAACGAGAAAAGCACACCGCGCTTGTTGCTCCAGGGCCTTTCTGATATAAAGCAGCGCTCTTTTCTAGGGGCCCGGTTTCTTCGCTTGTCGCGTAGCCGGTAAGACCCCAACGAAACGTGGCGCTGAGCGCCAAATGACTAGTGAATTCAAGCGGCCAACCCATGCCGGGTTGGGCATGTGGTTTTAGAGGGCTGAGGCATGTCGAGAGTCTGTCAAGTTACCGGTAAGGGTCCGGTAACCGGGAACAACATTTCCCACGCGAACAACAAAACCCGTCGTCGTTTTCTGCCGAACCTGCAGCATCACCGCTTCTGGGTCGAGTCCGAGAACCGCTTCGTACGTCTGCGCCTGACTGCCAAAGGCATGCGCGTTATCGACAAGCGCGGCATCGACGCCGTTCTGGCTGAACTCCGCGCTCGCGGCGAAAAGGTTTAAGGAGAACTATCATGCGTGACCTGATCCGTTTGGTGTCCAGCGCCGGTACCGGCCATTTCTACACCACTGACAAGAACAAGCGCACCACTCCCGACAAGATCGAGATCAAGAAGTACGATCCTGTCGTGCGTAAGCACGTGATGTACAAGGAAGCCAAGATCAAGTAATTGATCGGCCCTTGAAGAAAAACCCGCCAATCGGCGGGTTTTTTCGTTTCTGGTGCTAGATCAGCATGTTTTGCGAATCGCGTCGGCCAGCCGCTCGATCATGGCGTCGACATGTTCTCGTTCGACGATCAGCGCAGGCGACAACGCAATGGTGTCGCCGCTGGCACGCGCCAGCAGCCCGTCCTCGAAACACTGGCGGAACACTTCATAGCCGCGCTTGCCGACGCCATCGGCGTGGGCCGCAAAGTGAATGCCGGCCACCAGCCCCACGGTCCGGATATCCACTACGTTCGGCAGGCCCTGGAGGCTGAATAGCGCGTCCTGCCAGTAGCCTTCCATCTCGATGGCCTTCTGAAACAGGTTTTCGCGCTGATAGATCTCCTGTGTCGCCAGCGCTGCGGCGCAGGCCACCGGATGACCGGAATACGTGTAGCCGTGGAAAAACTCGATGGCGCTTTCAGGGCCCTGCATGAACGCGTCGTGAATCCTCTCGTCGACGATCACGGCACCCATCGGGATTGCCCCGTTGGTCAGTCCCTTGGCGCAGGTGATGATGTCCGGCGTGACGCCCCAGCGCTGCGCGGCAAAGGCCCCGCCGACGCGGCCAAAGCCGGTGATCACCTCGTCGAAGATCAGCAGGATGCCGTGCTTTTGGGTGATTTCGCGCAAGCGCTGTAGATAGCCCTCAGGTGGCAGAATCACACCGGCTGAACCGGACATGGGTTCCACAACCACGGCGGCGATATTTTCCGCGCCGTGCAGCGTAACCAGTCGCTCCAGCTCGTCGGCTTTTTCCGCACCGTGTTGCGGCAGGCCACGGCTGAAGGCGTTGCGTGCCATGTCGAGCGTATGCGGCAGATGGTCGACCCCCGGCAATAGCGCACCGAACGCCTTGCGGTTGTTGGCCATGCCGCCCACTGAAATACCACCAAAACCCACACCGTGATAGGCCAGCTCCCGCCCGATCAGCCGCGTCCGGCTGCCCTGGCCGATGGCGCGCTGGTAGGCGAGCGCAAGCTTCAAGGCGGTGTCGGCCGATTCCGAGCCGGAATTGGTAAAGAAGACGCGATTGAGCCCGGCGGGGCTGATCTGCGCCAGCCGCTCGGCGAGTTCGAACGGTAATGGATGGCCCATCTGGAACGTCGGTGCGAAATCCATGTGAGCGATCTGTTTGCTGACTGCCTCGGTGATTTCGCGTCGCCCGTGCCCGGCGTTACAGCACCACAACCCCGCCGTGCCGTCGATCACTTTGCGTCCGTTGGTGTCGGTGTAATACATGCCCTCAGCGCTTTCGAGCAGCCGGGGGTTGCCTTTGAACTGACGATTGGCGGTGAACGGCATCCAGAAATGTTCGGTGGAATCGTGGGTCATGACTCGCTCCGGCAGGGCGTTTTCGACGGCTATGCTGTGACGCGGCCTATATTCCCGCGTGTGGCCAGCAGTTTCGGCGAGTCTATGTTTAATAAAACGAACAAAACAAGGCAGAAACGGCCCCTTCGTAAAAAATATTGATAGGCCTGGCGCTGCTGGTTTAGGGTGCCATTCTGAACATTCGACGCACACCAGAGGACGCCTCATGACCACCCTGACTCTCGCCGACTGGCAACAGCGTGCCCGTGACCTGCGCATTGAAGGACGGGCTTTCGTCCAGGGCGAATACACCGCATCCAGCTCGGCGGCTACGTTCGATTGCATCAGCCCGGTCGACGGCCGCGTGCTGGCGCAAGTGGCGAGTTGTGACGAGGCCGACGCCGACCGCGCCGTGATTAGCGCGCGCATGGCCTTCGAGTCTGGCGTCTGGTCGCGCATGGCCCCGGCCAAGCGCAAGGCGACGATGATCCGTTTCGCCAATCTCATCCAGGCCAATGCCGAAGAACTGGCGTTGCTGGAAACCCTCGATATGGGCAAGCCGATCGGCGATTCGCTGAACATTGACATCCCCGGTTCGGCCAACGCGTTGCGCTGGTCCGGCGAGGCGATCGACAAGCTCTACGATGAAGTCGCGGCGACGCCGCATGACCAGCTGGGCCTGGTCACCCGCGAACCTGTCGGGGTGGTGGCGGCGATCGTGCCCTGGAACTTCCCGTTGATGATGGCCTGCTGGAAGCTCGGTCCGGCGCTTTCCGCCGGTAACTCAGTGATACTCAAGCCATCCGAGAAGTCGCCGCTGACTGCGATCCGTGTGGCTCAATTGGCTATCGAAGCCGGCATCCCCGCGGGCGTACTCAATGTGCTGCCGGGCTATGGCCACACCGTTGGCAAGGCGCTGGCGCTGCACATGGACGTCGACACGCTGGTGTTCACCGGTTCTACCCGCGTCGCCAAACAACTGATGATCTACGCCGGCGAGTCGAACATGAAGCGCGTCTGGCTGGAGGCTGGCGGCAAGAGCCCGAACATCGTCTTTGCCGATGCACCGGACTTGCAGGCCGCCGCCAAGGCGGCCGCGAGCGCCATCGCGTTCAACCAGGGCGAGGTTTGCACGGCGGGCTCGCGGCTTTTGGTCGAGAGTTCGATCAAGGAGCGCTTCCTGCCGTTGGTGGTCGAGGCGCTCAAAGGCTGGAAGCCCGGCAACCCGCTGGACCCAGCGACCAATGTGGGTGCCCTGGTCGATACCCAGCAGCTCGATACGGTGCTCGGCTACATCGAGGCCGGCCGTAATGATGGTGCCCAGGTGCTCATCGGAGGTCAGCGGACCCTGCAGGAAACCGGCGGGCTTTTTGTTGAGCCGACCATCTTCGATGGCGTCAGCAATGCGATGAAGATCGCGCGGGAAGAGATTTTCGGGCCGGTGCTGTCGGTCATCACCTTCGATACCGCAGCCGAAGCCGTATCCATCGCCAATGACACACCCTACGGTCTCGCCGCTGCGGTATGGACGTCGGACCTGTCCAAGGCCCATCTGACCGCCAAGGCGCTACGGGCCGGTAGCGTCTGGATCAATCAGTACGACGGCGGTGACATGACCGCACCGTTTGGCGGCTTCAAGCAGTCCGGCAACGGGCGCGACAAGTCGCTGCATGCCTTCGACAAGTACACCGAACTGAAAGCCACCTGGATCAAGCTGTAAACCATCAGCATGCCGAGGGTGGATGTCGCCTTTTACATCCACCGATGGCGGCACCGCGGTGGATCGGTAGAGCGTGATCCACCCTACGATCCGTGCGTTATCAAAGCCCCAGTGAGGAGCTGACCATGCGTAGGGTGGATGTCGCCTTTTACATACACCGATGGCGGCACGCGGCACCGCGGTGGATCGGTAAAGCGCGACCCACCCTACGATCCGTGCGTCATCAAAGCCCCAATGAAGAGCTGGCCATGCGTAGGGTGGATGTCGCCTTTTACATCCACCGATGGCTGCACGCGGCACGCGGTGGATCGATAGAACGTGATCCACCCTACTGCCCCCAGGTTCCGCTGCGGCGCATGGCTCCCCATTGATGCTTGCGACGCGAAAACCATTGCCACAGCCCGCGGCAACGCCAGAGCGTATTCAGCTGGCGATAGCCGACGTTCTCCAGCACGGCCATGAGAAACAGCCGCAGCATGTCGCGGCGCCGTTCGTACACGCGAAACGACAGGGTCTCCAAGAGCAGGCCGTTGACCGAGAGCAGAATGCCCATGCCGACCGCTACCAGCAGGAAGGCGGCCAGTGCGGGATAGGACACCACGCCGAGCGCGAACCCACCGATCATAAAGGCGTACCCGACCAGCTCGATCAGCGGGCCCACCCACTCGAACAATGCCATGAACGGCCAGGCCAGCCAGCCCGGCGCGCCGCCGCGCAGGCTGAAGGCGAGGCGGGCGTGACGACCCAAGCTTTCCGCCAGGCCACGTTGCCAGCGGCTGCGCTGACGGCCCAGCGTGCCAAGGTCTTCCGGGCACTCGGTCCAGCAGATCGGATCGGGCAGGTAGCGGATGCGGTAGGGAATGCGGTGTTCCCGATGATAGCGATGCAGCCGCACCACCAGCTCCATGTCTTCGCCAACCGTGTCGGTGCGGTAGCCGCCGACAGTCATGACCCGCTCCTTGTCGAACAGGCCGAAGGCACCGGAGATGATCAGCACGGCGTTCATCGGTGACCAACCGAGGCGGCCGAATAGAAAGGCGCGCAGGTATTCCACGATCTGGAAGCGCGCCAGCCAGTTGCTCGGCAACCCGGCGCGGATCAGGAAGCCGCCCCGTACCTCCGAGCCGTTGGCGATGCGCACGGTACCACCCGCCGCAACGGTGCGTTCGTCTTCAAGGAAGGGTTGAACGACACGCAACAGGCTGTCGCGCTGCAGAATAGAGTCGGCGTCGACACCGCAGAACAGCCCGTGCCGCGCCGCATTGATGCCCGCGTTCAGCGCGTCGGCTTTGCCACCGTTGGCCTTGTCGATTACACGCAGGTTGGCGTAGCGCCGCGAACGGTAGATCGCGTGCACCGGCTGATGAGGAACCGCCTGACGCAGTGGCTCGGGATGTGGCACCAGCTCGAACTCGTCGATCAGCACCGCGAGGGTGTTGTCTTTTGAACCGTCGTTAATCACCACCACTTCGAATTCGGGGTACTGCAGCTGCAGCATGGAGCGCACCGACGTTCGGATCGTCGCCTGTTCGTTGAAGGCAGGCATCAGCACCGAAACGGGCGGCTCGACGCCCAGATACGCCGCGATTTCGCCGGTTTCGGCCCGCTGACGGATATAGCCCATGAGGCTGACCATCGACAGCACATTGAGCAGTAGGTACATCCCGTTGAGCAGCAGGAAGTAGAGGATAAAGCCCAGTTGCAACCACCACAGCCAGTCGATGCTCAACGCCGAACCTCCGCGATCGCTCGGCTCAGTGCGTCCCGCCCATAGCGATCTTCGACCTGGCCGAGTAAGGCCTGCAGCCGCTCGGGGGTGGCGCCCGGCAGTGTTGCCAAACTGTCTGCCGCGGCCTGACGGACCCACCAACTGGTATCGGCAAGCAACGGCATGAACACGCCGCTGTCTTCACTTCCGGCCTGTTTGTGCAAGGCTTGCAGTGCGGCCAGTCGCACGTCGGCATGGCTGTGCCGCAGCGCATGCAGCAATCGGCCCCGATCACGGGGGTCGCCCAGTTCGCAGAGGCAGCGTAGCGCGACCTGAAGCTGCTCCGGTGCGGCGTCTTCTTCCAGGCGTGCGCGGGCCCACGGAGCGGCGTGGCGGGGTTCGCCGTGAACAAGCAGGCCGATCAAACGCTCACGCCGCGGGTCTTCGGAACCGGCAAGGGTGATCAGCAGCGGCATGGTCACGGCCTGTTCGCCGGCCTGCTGGCAGAGGCTGGCCAGACGAGGCAGGGCCCAATCGATGCGCGACACGGCAGCCGGCAGAATCACCTGCATTGCACGGGGCGCGTCTATGGCGATCAGGGTCTGCGCGGCGGCCAGCGAAACGATTGCGTTGCGGTTCATCAGCAAGGGCTGAACGGCGTCCCAGTGTGCCGGATCGGCCTGGTGGCGCAGGCAGGTCAGGCCGATCAGCTTGCTGCGTACCCGGCCGCGCAGGAGCGCCAAGGCCTGACGATCCATGCCGAGGGCGACAAGCGCGCGGTTCATGCGCGCGCGCGCCGCGCCGCGCAACTGCAGCTGGGTGCGGTTCCATTGCAGGAGAAACCACAGCTGTCGACTTCGCGGCAACGCCGGCGCGGGCTCTGGCAGCGCATCGTCGAGGCTGCAGAGCGCAAAGAAGGGGCGCCATTGGTCATTGAACTGCTGGCGCCGTGCCGTTCGGCGACGGGCCACTTCACCGAGCAGCATGACTTGCACCATCACCAGCACAGTGAGAATCGCGAGGCCCAACGCGCAATACAACGCGAGCTGCAACATAGCGTCTTCCGGCCAGATGGCCTGCCACGCGTTGCGCGGTACGTCGCAGAGCCAGACGGGGCAGCTTACGGAGGGTTCAGAAAGCATGTCGCACGCCGAGTTGCAGCCATCGACGCGTGTAGTAATCGCCCTGACGGTGGTGGCCGAGCTCCCAGGTCAGCGCCCAGCGGCTATCGAGCCAGTGACGGCCTTGCAGGCTGAGGGCGCGCACATCGCTCGTGATCAGCTGCTGCTCTTCGACGGCCTCTTCCTCGCCAACCGTGGCGCGCAGGCCGGCATAGCTGAGACCGGCGTAGTAGTAGTCCAACGCCAAATCATGACCGATCGGCGTCCCGGCGTTGGCCACATCGGTGATATTCAGGGTGTACCCCGCGCGCCAGGAATCCCAGTAGCGCTCGGCGCTGAGGGCCAGTCGATCGACGCGAGTGGTTTCGTAGTCGGTGCGCCTGACACTGACGGCGCCGAGAAAACCATCGGGCAGGAGTCGTTGCAGGCGCAGGTCAGCGTGCCATTCGGGCAGAAAATACGGTGACGGCTGATAGCCGACTTCCGGTTGCAGCGTCCAGTTATCGTCCAGCGCGACCACGGCGCCCGCCTCGACGCCCTGGTCCCATTCGCCGAAGCGTTGTTCACGCAGCAGCGCACCGTACCAGCCGAGCCCGTCTGGTTGGGTCGAGGCGTAATCGAGGCGCTGGCTGCGCCAATTGTCGAAGCCGTTATCCAGCCAATCCTGGCGGGCCGACAGCTCGAGCTCATGACGGCGCTGCGCCGGTGCGTGCGTGATGGGGGTTGCCGTGGTCACCGGAGACCTCAGCGCCGCGCGGGCGTGCTGAATGGCCTGCTGAACGTCGGCGTAGTCTGGTGCGATCTCCGCCGCTCGTTCCAGCGAATCCAGCGCATCCTGCGGGCGGCCCGCCCACAACAATGCCTGCCCTTGGCCGAGCAGATAGTCCGCGTTGTCTGGCTCTTGCTGCAGGAGTCGCCTGTAGAGCGGTAACGCCAGCTCTGGCGTCCCTTGCCAGGCCCGCACCCGTGCCAGCAGAAATCGCGCTTCGCTGTCCTCTGGATGACCGGCCAGGTGGGCTTCGAGGGTCGCTGCGGCTGCATTCAATTGCTGCGCGTCGATCTGGCGTTGGGCGGACGCGATGTCAGCCAATGCCAGCGACGGGATAAATGAGGCGGCGGCTGTCACTGCCAATGCCAGGTGGAACCGACTCATCGGGACCTCCTCAGCAGGCGGCGGATACGCGCCAGCAGTTCCTCCGGCTGGAAGGGCTTTGTCACGTAATCGTCGGCACCCAGCTCAAGCGCACGAACGATATCGACTTCGCGCGCCTTGGCCGTCAGCATCAGGACCGGCACGTTTTCCCAGCCAGGTTGTGCACGCAGCCGCTCGATCAGTTCGAGGCCGTCGTGGTAGGGCAGCATGATGTCCATCAGGGTCAGGTCCGGCGGGCTGGCGTTCGCGATTTTTTCCAACGCCTGACGGCCATCCGCGGCGTGCTCGACCACGAAGCCGTGGCGCTCGAGCATGAAGCGGATCAGGAACGCGATGTCCTCTTCGTCCTCGACCATCAAAATGCGCGGGTTGGCGGAATCGCTCATGCGTTGACCTCATCAGAATTCGGGTTCTGGCCGGGCGGCCAGTGCTGAAGCAATTGTTGAATCATCGCGGCCAGTTCGTCGCCGTCATGGCGTGACTTGACCAGCTGGCGCAGCGCCAGCCGACTGTCCTGTACAGGTGAATCGAGCGCGGAAAAAATGATCACCGGTGGCGGCGGCACCGTCTGCGACAACTGATCGAACAGCTGGCTACCGTCGCCATCGGGCAGCATCAGGTCAAGGATCGCCAGATCGTAGCGTTCCCGGGCGAGCAAACCGCGGGCTTCGGCCAGCGTGGCGGCACCGTCCAGGTCAATGTCCATCGATTCGATCAGCCGGGCCAACAAGATGCGCAGGTCTTCATCGTCCTCGACATGTAGCACCTTCGGTCGCACCGGGCCGGTGTTAAGGCAGGCCCGCACCACTTCCATGACGCGTGATGGGTCGACCGGCTTATGCAGCCAGTCGACCACGCCGACCGCGCCGCCGCGCAACTCACCGTCGTCGTTGTCCCGTCGTTGTGGTTGCAGGCTGACAATAAGTACCGGCAGATGGCGATAGGTGTTCTGGCTGCGCAGGTTTTGCAGGAACGTGATGCTGTCTTCGTCATTCAGCGTGGGGCTGAGCGTCATCGCCTGGATGTCGAACTCGGCCAGCATGTCGCGGGCCTGGGCAGCTGTGTCCGCGATCAGCGTCGCGTAGCCGTGTTGCTGCAGCGCACTGGCCAGCTGCTCGGCGGCAGACGCGTCGGGCTCGAGTACCAGGATCCGGGAGACGGGCCGGGAGGCCTCACCAGCCGGTGTGGGCTGCAGCATCTTTGACGGATGCTCAGGGGCGAGGTGCGCAGGTGCCAATGGCAACCTGATCCAGAATCGCGTGCCCTTGCCGTCCTCGGAATCGAAGCCGATCCGACCGTGCATCTGCTGCACCAGCGAACGGGTGATCGCCAAGCCGAGCCCGGTGCCGCCACGCTTGCGGGCGTCCGTGGAGTCGGCCTGCGCGAAGCGTTCGAAGATACGTGAGCGGAAAGTGTCCGGAATGCCCTGGCCCTGATTCTGAACGCCGATCTCCAGGCTGCTGCCGTCGCTGCGCAGGTCGACGCGGACCACGCCGCCGACAGGAGAATGCTTGATCGCATTGGACAGCAGATTAGCCATCACCTGCGCAAAGCGATCCGGATCGAGATTCGCGAGTGCGTGTAGCGGCCCGCCGGGTAGTGCGAGCTGCAAACTGACGCCGTACTCATCACCGTATGGCGTGATATCGCTCATGGCCTGTTCGATCAGCACGGCTACATCGCAGCGGCTGATGTTGAACGGCAGGCGTCCGGCCTCGAGTTTTTCGATATCCAGAATGTCGTTGATCAGCCGCACCAGGCGTTCGCTGTTCTTGTGCGCGATGTCCAGCAGAGGGCGCGCGCCGGCATCGATGTCGCCGGCAATGCCACCAACCAGCATGCTCAACGCGCCGCGGATGGCCGTCAGCGGTGTACGCAGTTCATGGCTGACGGTGGAGATGAACTCCGTTTTCATCTGCTCCATCCGTCGCCGGAGCGAGATGTCGACGGCCACGGTGACGACGTGACAGGCACCGTTGGACATGGTCATGGGGCGCTTGAGCAGTTGCAGCCAGCGTTCATGACCCTGTGCATCGGTCAGGCCGACCTCGGTGATCCGCAGCTCCCCTGTGCCGCCCAGCAACTCGGCTTCGCCTTGCAGCAGCGGCAATATCCGTTGAGCGTCGTTGATGTCCTCAGCGCGGCGTTGCTCGATGTCGCTTGGGCGAGCGGCGAGCAGGGCGGCGAAGGCGCTGTTGCAGAGCAGGAAGCGGCCGTGATGATCGCGTACGAAGATCAGGTTCTCGTCGGTATCCACCACTCGCCGCAGAAATACCTTCTGATCTTCGAGCGTGTCACGGCTGCGTTGGAGTTCGGTGACATCCCGCGCGATGGCCAGGTGATCGCCCAGCCCGGTCGGCACCAGGCGCACTTCGAAGGTCCCGCGCCCTTGCAGCTCGCACCAGGTGGTCTGCCGCGGCTGGTGCGTTTCGTCCGCTTGCTGCAGCAACTCGACCAGCAGGGGCTCGATAGCCTCCGGCGCCGGCCCTCGCGTGTCGTTGGCCTGGGAAAGGGAAGACACCTGGCGGCGGTCGTCGATGGCGTAGAGGTCATCCGGAATGGCTTGCAGCAAGGCCGCTAGCCGTGCCTCGCCCGCCTGGGCCTTGAGGGTGAGCGCTTGGCGGATCTGCAGGTTACGGCGAATCGCCCAGAAGGCCGCAAGAAACAGCGCGATGACCATCAATGTGCCGATCAGTGCCAGCAGTCGGCTGCGCTCAATGGTTTCGGCGACGGCCCGGTTGGCTTCGGCGAGCTGCGTGCGTTCCCGCTGTTCCAGCGCGTTGAGCTGCCCTCGGAGTCGATCCATGATCCGTTTGCCCCCGGCCTGGTGCAGGCGCTCGGCGGCGGCTAACAGACCGGCGTCGCGGCGCGCCTGAATGTTGCCGGCAGTGATGATCAGGCGCTCGGCCATGTTGCGATCCAACTGGTCGAACCAACGCTGATCTGGGAACTCACCGTCGCCAACGATGTGCTCGAGGCTGCGGCGGTGCACTTCGAGCTGTGTCAGGCCGAGCTCGTAGGGTTCCAGGTAGACCGGGTCGCCTGTCAGAACAAAGCCGCGCGAGCCGGTCTCGATGTCCTGCAAGGAGGAAAGAATCGCCTGGGCCGCCGTGATGATTTCCAGGCGATGGGCAACCGACTGATTGGTGGTCAGCACCGCTTCTTGCGTGCGCTTGCTTAACCAGCCAAGCGCGACGAGCAAACTAAAGGCAATCAGGAAGGCAAGCGAATGCCAGCTGATCGAGTGTTTTGCGGGCAAACCGGTACTCCTTTCGCCGGTTGAGGGCATGGTCGGCGGGGCGTTTGGCTAAAGCGGACGTGCACCGTCGCACGCCAGGCACCCCGCGAACAGTCTCGGGTTCGTTGCAGTGTAGTTGGAGTCGAGAATAACGACGCGGTTCGCTTGGCCTCTGCCGGTTCTGCGATCAGTCCGGTTGCGCGATCTGCACCTGGTTACGCCCTCGGTGTTTGGCGGCGTAGAGCCCTTGGTCGGCGCGTTCGAGCAGGGTGCTGGCACTGGCGCTTCCGTTGGTTTCGCTGATGCCGGCGCTGAGGGACACGCTGAAGGTGCGTGCGCCTGCATGAAAGGTCAGCGCGGCGAAGCGCTCGCGTATCTCATCGAAAATGCGTTTGGCCTGGTCCGCCGGGCAGTCGGGCAGCACCGCGACGAACTCCTCCCCGCCATAGCGGCCGATGCTGTCGATACGCCGCAGGCGCTGGCGCATCAAGTTGGCGAGCGAGCGAATGACATTGTCGCCCGCGGCATGACCGTACTGGTCGTTGACCTGTTTGAAGTGATCGAGGTCCAGCATGACCACGCTGGTTGGCTTGCCGCTGCGCAGCGCGCGCTCGACCTCCAACGCTGCCTGCTCCTTGATGTCGGCGTGCTTGAGCAGGCCGGTCAGGCTGTCGCGCGACAGCGCCATGCTCAGCGAGCGGGCACGCTGCACGTGTGAATACACTGCCGCGGCCAGTGCGTTGTCACTGATGGGTTTGGTAATGAAATCGTCGCCTGCCTTGAGCAGCGCAGCCATCTGTCGGTTGATGTCGGTTTCGGCGGAGAGGTAGATGATCGGCACGCGCAGCCACTCATCATTCAAGCGAATCATCTGCGCCAGCTCGATGCCGGTGAACTCCGGCATGTTCATGTCGAGCAATACCATTTCCGGATTGAACGCGCGCATGACATCGAACAGCTGACTGGGGTCGCTCAGGGTCTCGACCAGCATTTGCGAATTGCGCAGGACCAGGCTGTAGCGGGCGGCGAGGTCCTCGTCATCATCGATGATCAGAACTCGATAGGGCTCGCTCAGTTGCAGATTCAGGATATTTTCCAGGCTGTTCTCCAGCCGGGTGACATCCAGCGGGCGCGTGAAATAGCCTTTCGCGCCGGCGCGCACAGCGGCGAGCTGGCTGACGAAATCAACGCGATGGCCGATCACCAGTAGCGGTAACGGCGCGTCCAGGCTCTGTTGTAGTGCACTGACCGCGTCCAGTTCGCCGTCGTGCTGGCTGACGATGAGGGCATCCGGCAGCTGCCCCTGGACCGCTGTCTGCAGCAATGCGATCTCGGGAAACAGCAGCACCTCATAGCCAAAATTGCCGAGCGTCTGACACATCGCCTGGCCGGCCTCTTCATCCTGTTCGAGCAGGTAGATGCGGCACCCTGCGGCCATGGCGTCCTGGCGCTCAGCGTGCATCGCCGGCGTGCGCTCGAGGCTGCCCGCGCGCTCGGCAGCGACCAACTGACGGACCGCACTGACGAACGCGGATAGCGCCTGGCCACTAGGTTTGGCGGCGTCCAGCCAGCGCGCAGCGCGTTGTTCCAGTACGCGTGATTGCTCGCCCAGCGTGGTGAAGCCAAAGGTGCCGGCAGTCCCGGCCAGGCGGTGCAGGCGTTCGTGCAGATCGAACATCATGTGCCGGCGCTGTTCCTGCTCGCGTGCCTGCGGCAATTGCTCGGCGCGTTGGTCGAGTTCGGTCAGCTCGTCATTGAGGCGTTCGGCGAATTTCTCGTTCAGCGCTTGAAGCTGGCTCCGCAGCGTGTCGCCCGCGCTGTCATTCATGCTCGGCATTCCATATCTCAGTCAGTTGTGTCGCCAGTTGGAGCGGGTCGAAGGGTTTCTGTAACAGTTTGCGGACGCCGAGCCGCTGGAGCTCTGCTGGATCGGCGGGGTCCTGCGCCTGGCCGGTCAGCAACACGACGGGCGTTTGCTGCAAGTCGATCAGTGAGGCGAGTTGGCGTAACAGTTCGATGCCGTCCATCTCAGGTAAAGACACATCCATCAGGATCATGTCCGGCCCGAACGCCTGGACCTTAGCCAGCGCCTCTTGACCGGACGCGCAGCTGAGGACCTCGAAGCCACCCAGTTTCTGCAGGGCGATGCGGGTCACTACCTGGATCGAGGGAACATCTTCGACATGCAGAATGCGTTGGAGAGGCTTCATGGCAGAGGCTCTTGCAGCGGCTGGCACGGCAGCTCGAACCAGAAGCAGGCGCCGGCGCCGGGTATCGAATCGAAGCCGATCTCGCCGTCCATGTGCTCGATCAGCTCTTTGCTGATGGCCAGGCCCAGTCCGGTTCCGCCCTGTTGCCGGGTATCGGAGGAATCAGCTTGGGCAAATTTGTGGAAGATCCGCGCGCGGAACCCTTCACTGATGCCTGGGCCCTTATCCCGTACGGCAACCCGGACCTTCTGGCCTTCGACCGTTTCCGCCCAGACATCGATGGTTTCGCCCGCTGGGGAAAACTTCGCGGCGTTGGACAACAGGTTGCTCATCACCTGCTCCAGGCGCATCGCGTCGACATTGATCGCGACCGCGGGGCAGCTGCCCAGCTCGATGCTGACCGCGCAATTCTCGGCATACCCCTGATTGCTGC
Organism: Pseudomonas sp. DNDY-54; assembly: GCF_019880365.1. Taxonomy (NCBI): domain Bacteria; kingdom Pseudomonadati; phylum Pseudomonadota; class Gammaproteobacteria; order Pseudomonadales; family Pseudomonadaceae; genus Pseudomonas; species Pseudomonas sp. DNDY-54. The sequence goes on along the minus strand of NZ_CP082271.1, from coordinate 4,293,751 downwards.
GCAGTGCCTGTTCCAACAAGGGGCGCAGCGGTTGCTCCTGCAGCTCGAAGCGCATCTTGCCGGCGTACAGCTTGTCGATGTCCAGCAGGTCGTCGATCAGCGCGCTGAGGCGTTTGCTGTTCTGGTGAGCGATATCCAGCAGCTCCTGCAGGTGCTCCGGGACTTCGCCCATCACCTGGCCGCAGATCAACCCCAGCGACGCGGTGATGGACGTCAGCGGCGTGCGCAGCTCATGACTGACGGTGGAGACGAAATCACGCTGCATGATTTCGATCTGCTTGCGCTCGGTGATGTCGTGCAGCACCACCACGGCACCGTTCTGTTGTCCATTTGAGGCATACATCGGGTCGGCGTTGGCCAGCACGTAGCGGGGCGTGCCGTGCAACACGATGGTCATTTCCAGGTTGCGGATGTGTTCACCCTTCAGCGCACGGATCAGCGGGATCTCATCCTGGGTCATGAGCGTCACGCCATCGGCGTGGAAGAGGTGATAAGCGCTCGCCCATTGCTCCGGTGCAATCGGTTGCGCATCGAGCCCATGCCAGCGCCGGGCGGTGTGGTTGAACAGCGTCAGGTTGCACTCGGCATCGCAGGCCACAACCGCTTCGGATAAAGCTTCGAGCAGGCGTCGGTTCATTTCCTGCTGTTTGTCGAGTTCGAACTGTTCGCCCTTGCGCTCGGTAATGTCCGTGACCAGCCCGTGCCAAAGCACTGAGCCATCGGGCTGCCGCATCGGTGTCGCGCGCGCTTCGACCCAGATGATCCCTTTGCGCGGATGCTGGATACGGTGTTCGAAATGCCAGGCAGTAAGCGTCGACGCCGCGTAGCGGACGCTTTGCAGAACGTGTTCGCGATCGTCCGGATGCACCCGCTCATAAATCGGCGCAATGGACCGTGCCATCTCGGTCGCGCTCAGCCCGTAAATGTCCTCGACCCCTTCGTTGAGGTAGGGAAACGAGCTGTCGCCGCCGGGTCGCCAGCAGAACTGAAACAGCATGCCCGGCACCTGCGCCGCGATCTGCTGAAGCCGCAGCTGCAAGTGCTCCTGGTGGGCCAGGTCATAGGCGCTGACGATGTAGCCACGCAGCAGTTCATGCTCGTCGTGAATGGCCGACACGTTTAGCAGCACCGGCACGCTGTCACCGTTGCGATGGCGCAGACGCCATTCACGCATTTCACGCCGCCCTTCGAGTAGCGGCATGGTCAGCACGGCGAAGCCCGGCTCGATGCGCTCGCCCAGTTCTTGGCTGAGAATGGCGGCGCGGCGGGCGAGTGCCTCCACAGGGAACAGCGCCGAGGTCAGCGGATGGCCGACCAGCATCTGCTCGGTGTAGCCGAACAGCCGCTCCGCGGTCGGATTGACCCCCGATACCGTCCCGTCGGCGGTGGTGACCAGCATGGCGCTGGCGGCGCTGTTGAGCAGAGCTTGCTGCAGCGCCGCCTGTTCCGCGTAGCGGTGGGCCTGCAGGCGTTCCTCGAACAGGCGCATGATCTGCCGGCTGAGCCGCACCAGTGCGCCACGCTGCGCTTCGCTGAGCTGGCGCGGCTCGCGGTCGATTACGCAGAGTGTGCCGAGGTTGTATCCATCCGGGGTCGTGAGTGGTGCGCCCGCATAAAAGCGAATATTCGGGTCGCCGGTGACCAGGGGGTTGTCGCGAAAGCGCTGATCCGCTTGCGCGTCGTTGACTTCGAAGATGCCCTGGCCTTCGATGGTATAGGTGCAGAACGACAGTTCACGCGGGGTTTCGCTGACATCCAGGCCGAGGCGGCTCTTGAACCACTGGCGATGGTCATCGACCAGCGAAATCAGGGCGATCGGGGTGTTGCAGATGTACGCCGCGACATGGGTGAAGTCATCGAAGGCGGTTTCGTCCGGCGTGTCGAGAATCTCGTACCGCAGCAATGCTGCGAGGCGGGACAGCTCGCGGGGCGGGGAGAACGCCGGTATCGACTTCGGTGACTCCATCTGCAGGGCTCTCGTGCGGGATTAGGGGGTTGACCCAACGGCTTGCGCGCCGCAGGCATCCCAGATTGCCTGAATCTGGCTTGCCAGGCGCATCGGATCGAAAGGTTTGACGATTACGTCATGGGCGCCGAGCTGACGCAGGTGCTCGATTTCGCCGGGCTGGACCTTGGCGGTCATGAACACCACCGGGATTTGCGTCAGATCGACCCGCTCGCCGAGGCGCGTAAGTGTTTCGGGTCCGCCCATGCCGGGCATCATGACATCCAGCAGGATGAACTGGGGCGCAAAGGCTTCGACCTCGTCGAGTGCCTGCTGACCGGACGAGCAAGGTTGCACCTGGTAGCCACCGATCGCCTCCAGCGCCACCTTGACGACCGCCTGGATGGAGGGGTCATCCTCGACATGCAGAATCCGTTTCAGCTCACTCATGCGCGATCTCCAACGACAGTAGTGGCGCGCTCATGCGCCAGCAATTCGGCCGCTGGCTGCGTGTAGGGCGCGTCACTGTGAAAATAGTCCGCTATTGCAGGTCTTGCGCAGGCAGTTCGAACCAGAAGCAGGCGCCCTGGCCCAGCTCCGAATCAAACCCGATGCGCCCGTTCATGTGTTCGATCAGGTCTTTGCTGATCGCGAGGCCCAAACCGGTCCCGCCTTTCTGGCGGGTATCCGAGGAGTCGGCCTGGGAAAACTTCTGAAATATCCGCTGGCGAAAGCTTTGTGGAATGCCGGGGCCGACGTCACGAACACTGACCCGTACCTGATCGCCTTGACGGCGGCTGCTCAGTAGTACGACTTCGCCGGCCGGGGAGAATTTCGCCGCGTTGGACAGGAGGTTCGCCAGCACCTGTTGAAGGCGATGCGCGTCGACCATTACCGTGACGGCCGCCTGATCGCCCAGCTCAAGACGCACACCGAGTGCATCCGCGTAGGCCTGGTTCGCGCGCAGTGCGTCTTCGAGCAGCGGCGAAAGCGGCTGGGGAAGGAGCTCAAAGCTCATCTGCCCGGCCACCAGCTTCTCCATATCCAGCAGGTCGCCGATGAGCAGGCCGAGGCGCTGACAGTTTTGTTGCGCTATACCGAGCATGTGTCCCATGGCGGGAGGGATTTCGCCGACCGCGCCACCGACGATCAGTCCCAGCGAGCCGGAGATTGAGGTCAGCGGGGTGCGCAATTCGTGGCTGACGATGGAGACGAATTCGCTCTTCATTCGGTCGACGCGCTTGCGCTCGGTAATGTCGCGCACCAGCCCGATGAACTTGCGTTCACCGCGGTGGCTGATCTGCGAGACACGCAGTTCGATGGTAAACAGTTCGCCGTTGCGGCGAACGGCCTGCAATTCCCGGTTCTGCTCCAGGCTGCGGCCCTCCCCACGCCGCTCATAGGCTTCGAGATAGCCGTCGTGGGCGGCGCGATGGGGTTCAGGCATCAGGATCGACAGGTTCTGCCCGAGCACGTCCGCTTCGCTGTAGCCGAAGATGTGCTCGGCCGCGTGGTTGAAGGTTTCGATCTGGCCGCGCTGGTTGATGATGATGATGGCGTCGATGACATTCGCGATCAGCAGACGCACGTACCGTTCACGTTCATGGGCTTCCTGCTCGGCCATGGCACGGGCGGTGACGTCCCAGATGAACCCGTCGTACCACTGCAGCCGGCCATCCGCGTCGCGTAGCGCACGGCTGTTTTCCTGAACCCACAGTGTTTCGCCCTGCGCATTGATCAAGCGGTAGGTGCGTTCGAGCTGCTCTGCACCGCCGTCCTGGACAATCGTGCGGTCGTCCGGGTGAATGAGATCGCTGTATTGGCGCGTACCCGGTGCGATGAAGTCGCGGGCGGGATAGCCGGTCAGGCGTTCGATCCCTTCGCTGAGGTAGCGAATCGTGCGGTCGGTGTCACCGTCTCGGCGGTACACCACGCCCGGCAAGTTGCTCACCATGCTGCGGAAGCGGCTTTCGCTTTCGCGCAGCGCGATGGTGGTGCTCATCAGCGGCGTGATGTCGGCGATAAATCCGTGCCAAAGCACAAATCCGTCGCGTAGACGTTCGGCTGTGGCGCGCACTTCGACCCAGATCAAGCCTTTGTTCGGGTTATGGATGCGATAGCGCGTCGTGCCGCTGCCCAACGTGGCGGCCGAGCGGTCGATCGCGGCTCTCAAGCCCGGGCGATCGGGATCATAAACAGCCGCGAACGCGATGGTGGCGTCGTCGATCAGTTGTTCCGGGGTGATGCCGTACAGGTCGCGGGCGCCGTCACTGGCATAGACGAAGCTGTAGACGCCCTCCGGCGAACGCTTCAACTGGTAGACCATGCCCGGCAACAGGCTGGCGATCTTCTGGCCCCGCTCGAGCAGCCGTCGACGGCTGCGTTCTTGGCGAATATCGCGAACGCGGTGGATGCGCTGAACGATGCCGCGGCGATGTAGCAAAAAGGTCAGAACCAGCAGAAGAGCCTCGGCGATGGCCCACGCCAAGGTCCACTTCACCAGCACATGCCGCTCCGCCTGCCGCTGCTCACTGAGTGCCGCGGTGATGTCGCGCCAGACCAGCGCAACCGCCATGGGCAGGCGCCCGGGGTTGTGTTCGGCCATGACGTCATGCAGCGGGATCTGGTTGAGCAGGAAACTGCGTCCGTTCGACTCGAGCATGCGCAGCGCTTGCCCAGCTTCGGGCGACGGCAACGATTGCTGCTGTGCCCAATGCAGGATCTGCGGGGCTGAATGGGTGTCGAGCAGCCAGCCACGCAGGCCCTTGAGCTGAATGCCGACCGGGGGTGTCCAGAGCATGTGTTCCAGCTCGGCGCGGTTAACCAGCAGGCCCAGGCCGGCGTTCAGCTGCTCGCCGAGATCGGTCAGGTCCGGAAGAATGCCGAATCCGACCTCCAGGGCGGCGATGACCTCGCTGTCGGGGTTGCTGCTGGCGCGTATCGGCACGATGGCGCGGTTGCCGGCGCTGTGCTGGCCAACATCCAGGCCGGACACGACCTGCCCCTGTGACAAGGCCTTGTAGAGGAGCGGTCTGCGATCCGCGACGGCGTCTCCAAACGCGTCAAGATCCTGCATGCGTAACAGCGCGATACCGGCGTCGCCCCAGAACAGCTGCAGCTGAAGCGCGCCATGTGCTTGCATCACCTTCCAGGTTGGCGTGAGCGACTGAGTCAGTTGCTGACGAATACGGGTGAGGCGGGGACCATGCCATTGAGCGCCGGCTTTAACCGCACGGTCGGCCTGGCGGATCAGGCGCAGGGTTTCGGGCCCGGCGCTGAGCGTGCTGGCGATCAGCCGCGCCTGTTCTTCCAGACCCTGCTGGGCACTGCGCAAGGCCAGCGCCTGCAGCTCACCCTGCTGAGCGGCCTGCAACGACCAGACCGTGTCCCGGGCTCGGTAATCGTTGAAGGCGAGGCCGCCGAATAGCAATGCCAACATCACGCTGCCGAGGCCGAGAATCCAGCAGGGGTGAGTCGGAGGACGCGTAGGAGTCATGGTCATTCTTGGGCACCGGCCCGCGCTGCCTGACCTCACGCGACGTGGCGAGGTGCAGAGATTTAAAAAGGTGATGGCGATATGCTATCTGGAAAGCGCTGTCCGTGCTTGTGGTCTATCGGCCACGGCGGGGTTTTCTGTCAGACCCTGAAATGAAAAAAGCGCGTCGAACGACAGACGGCGGTGTATGCGCTCGGGCGGGGGAGGACAATAGGTCGCAGATTCGCAAAGGCGTATCGGACTCTACACCGCGAGGCAGCGACACTATGTGGTACACCGGTTTTCTCGACCTTTCCGCCTGGCAAGTGGTAGCGGCTACGTTGCTACTGACCCACGTCACCATCGTCGCGGTCACTGTTTATCTGCACCGCTATTCCGCGCATCGCTCGCTTGAGCTGAACGCGGGCCTCAAGCATTTTTTCCGCTTCTGGCTGTGGCTGACCACGGCGATGAACACCCGCGAGTGGACCGCTATCCATCGCAAGCATCACGCCAAATGCGAGACTCCAGACGATCCACACAGCCCGGTGCAGAAGGGGCTCGGCACGGTGCTGCGGCGCGGTGCGGAGCTGTACATGGAAGAAGCCAAGAACGAGGAGACCCTGCGCATCTACGGCAAGAACTGCCCCGACGACTGGGTCGAGCGCAACCTGTACTCGCGTTTTCCCAACCTTGGCATCGTCTTGATGCTCGGCCTCGATCTGGCGCTGTTCGGTGTGATCGGCCTGACGGTCTGGGCCGTGCAGATGATCTGGATACCGGTCTGGGCGGCAGGCGTCGTCAATGGGCTGGGGCATGCGGTCGGCTATCGCAACTTCGAATGCCGCGACGCGGCCACCAATCTGGTCCCCTGGGGCATCCTCATCGGCGGCGAAGAGCTGCACAACAATCATCACACCTACCCGAATTCGGCGAAGTTGTCGGTGCGCAAGTGGGAATTCGACATGGGCTGGGCCTGGATCAAGCTGTTCAGCCTGCTGGGTCTGGCCAAGGTGAACCGGACGGCGCCGATTGCTCACCGCGTCGAGGCCAAGCATCAGCTGGACATGGACAGTGTGATGGCCATCCTCAACAACCGGTTCCAGATCATGGCTCAGTACCGCAAGCTGGTGATCAAACCGTTGGTACAGCTGGAGCTGCAGCGTGCCGACGCCTCTGTCCGGCACCAGTTCCGCCGTGCCAAGCGGCTGCTGTCGCGTGAGCCGAGCCTGCTGCAGGACGACCAACAGCAGCGTATCGAGGTGATCCTGGAGCAGAGCCAGGCGTTGCGGGTCATTTACGAGCAGCGTCTGGCGCTGCAACAGATCTGGACGCGTACCAGCGCCAACGGTCACGACATGCTGGCTGCGATGAAACAGTGGGTGCAGGACGCTGAGGCCAGCGGTATCCAGTCACTGCGGGAATTCGCTGAGCACCTGCGAACCTACTCGCTACGGCCGGCTGTCGTCCCTGCATGACCTTTGATCGGCAGGATTCGGGCTATAGGAGCCGTTCGGAACTTTGCTCGATCGCCACTCTCTGAACTGCATTCTGGTGTTATTGCGACAGCTACTCAGCGGGTCTCCGCCGGTGCCTGACGCCATTTTTGGAACGCAGGTATGAGTCTGGTGAAGCAGCGAAGCGAAAAGGGGGTCGGCATCCTTCCGCCGACCGAGGCGCAAACACTTCTGGCACTGATGCATGCCCGCGCCGAGGTCGAACGACTGAGCGAGCGCGAGCAGCTGTTCAGCACGTTGATGGGTGCTGTGAATGCGGTGCTGTGGGCGTTCGATTGGCAGGCGCAACAGATGATTTACGTCAGCCCGGCGTACGAGCAGGTGTTCGGTCGCTCAGCCGCCTTGTTGCTGGCCGATTATGGGGAGTGGCGCAACAGCATCTACCCGGACGATCTGGAGTACGCGCAACAGACCATGCTCGAGGTGCTGGACAAAGGCGCCGTTGAAGAGCGCGAGTACCGCATCATCCGTGCCGACGGGCAGCTGCGTTGGCTGAGCGACAAGTGCTTCATCGCCCACAGTGCCGACAGCGCGCGCGGGCCGATCATCGTCGGCATCGCCGAAGACATTACGGAAAAGAAGCAGCTCGAGGGTGAGCTGCAGCGGCTGGCCACCATTGATGTGCTGACGCAGAGCAGCAACCGTCGCTATTTCTTCGAGTGCGCCCAGCGCGAATTCGATCTGGCGCGGCAGTACGCCACGCCGATGGCGTTCCAGCTGCTGGACATCGATGACTTCAAGCGGATCAACGATACCCACGGTCATCAGATGGGCGATCAGGTATTGCAGCGCGTGGCCCAGTGCGGTTCATCGGTGCTGCGTCGCGGGGATCTGTTTGGCCGCATCGGCGGCGAAGAATTTGCCCTGCTGTTGCCGGGTTGCCAGCCCGATCTCGCCGAGCAGATCGCCGAACGCTTGCAGCGCGAGATTCAGCGTCTGGTCTTCACCAGCCCCGATGGACAGCGTTTTGGTGTCACCATCAGCCTGGGCGTGACCTACCTGAGAGCCAGCGATCCTGACCTGAGCGCACTGTTCGCCCGGGCAGATGCGGCGATGTACACCGCCAAGCGTCTGGGCAAGAACCAGGTCATCGTGTCCTGAGTGGCGCCCTGGCCCCGTGGGTCGCGCCTCGTCGCGGCCGATGGCCTATGCCGTCGGCCGCGAGCGCTGTCACTGCATGAACTGCTGGCCTAACGCTTCCATCTCTTGCTTGAACTCATCGCATTTGGCCTGATGTTCGGAGGCCGGGATGCTTGCCCATTTTGCCTTCGCCTCGCTTGCACCGGCGTTGAAGGCTTTGTCAAAAGCGGCCGCGTCCATACCGTTTTGGATCGACAGGGCTCTTTGCTTCTCTTTTTGCTCAGCCAGCTGTTCGTCTGACGACTCTCCGCAGACCTTGGCCGTTGTGTGCATAGCGCCGCCGAAATTGGCCAGCTGCGTATGCATGTTGGACATCATCATCTCTGGGTTCGGGTCCTGAGCCTGTGCACCGAGGCTGACCAGCATCATTGCGCTCGCCATGGACAGCCGCTGCAGACCGGTTGCTAAAGACATGTTTGCTCCTTCTGTTGAATGTCTGTTCTGCGTTGAATGATTCGCTGCGCCGGCTAAGCGCTTGATGTGTTCATCGTTGTGCCACGTCGGTTTACAGCCCTCAACGAAGCATATTGTGAACGGCCACCGCACCTTCGATTGCCTGGTCGTTGGTAATGCCCTGCATGCTCTCGACCTTCTGCAAAACGATACCGCCCGCCGCAGTGGTAACGGTGACTCTGCCGACGACCACCTGCGGGCCGATGATGCCCAGCTGCGCAGCGGGGTCCATCTGCTTGCTCAGGTCCACCACGAATCCACCGATTTCCTCGACTCTGTGATCGTCATACACCATGCCCATCTGTCGAAGCAGCGTGGCGTCCTGGGGTTCCTGGTCGATGGTGATTCCAATAGCCATGCTGCCGCCTTTGACCACCTCGAACGCATTGCCGGACTGCGTTTCCTGGGATAGCCATGTGCAGCCAATGCCGTAGACACTTACATTGTCATAACGGCCGCCGTCTTCTTCGTCGACCAGCACCAGGCCTTCGACCATGGGGCCAAGCGTTGCGGCGATCTGGTTGCAGTCGGGGAGCTGCTCGAGGGTGGGTGGAACGTATCCCGCACTGGGATCAGAACCGGGGTCGCCTTCGTCATCGCAGCCACTGGTTGCAAGCGCAAGGACCAGCAAAGCCGGTAGGGTAGAGCGGGGCGTCAGCACAGCAGCTGGTTTCCTGTTTTGGTGGATAAGTGATCAGGTCGGGTGGTCGCGGTGGTGGCCCGCGAACCCGTTGAAGACCTGAATTCTAGACCAAAACGGCTGCGCTTCAAGCAAGGGAAGGCGCGCTTAAGTGTTCAGGGCGCTCTACGGTACACGTCGTCGAAACGCACGTTCATCCCGCCGCAGTGGCTGTTGTCGGTGACGACCAGGTTGCCGGCCACGTATTGCAGAGTGACGCGGCAGTCGTAGTCGTCATCGCCTTCGGCAATCTTTAGCAAATCGCCTGCGGGCTGCCCCTTGCCGGCAAAGGCGCCAAGGTGCACGACCCGCTCCCCAGCGCTGTTGAGCCCGCCCTGCCAAATGGCCTCGCCTTCGACAGCCAGTGCGTCGCCGGATGATGGACGCGCGATGACGATGCTGTTGCCGCCCGCAATCGGCACCCAGCGGCCGATCCAGTCGTCGGCCGTAGGCGTGTGTGAGGCTTCGATGTCGATATTGTTGGCCGGCACCCAGCCAACGAACTCCCGCTTTTCGGCGAAGTACCAGACGCAGGCCCAGCCGTCCGCCTGATTACCGACCAGGAGCGTGTCGCCCTCCACGAGGTAGGCCTTTTGCTGGCAGGACGGCGCGTCGGGGCAGCCAGCAGCATCGTCCCTGAAATGCACCCGCTCGCCGGCGCCGGTGACCACCTCAGCGTGACGCACCTCGCCGGCAAATGCCGGAAAGAAGCCGTTGCGGCACGAATAGGGCTCGATGGCCTGCACCGAGGGCGCCAGCAGCACACACAGTAGAAAGGCTCCAAAACGCATGGCTGGCGACTCCCATGGTGATTGCTACGCCGTGGCGCGGCTCGATGCGGCAGGCTGCTGTTGGGTGATGCAGTGGATATTGCCGCCGCCGAGCAGAATTTCACGCCCCGGCACCATGACCACCTGATGCTGAGGAAACAGCCGGCTGAGGATCGCCTCGGCTTCCGCGTCGAGGGGATCGTCGAATGAGGGCGCGATGATGCCGCCGTTCACGATCAGGAAGTTCACGTAGCTGCCGGCCAGTCGAATCGACGGATCGCGAGGTTGGCTGCCAATCAGTGGAACGACCCCGGCGCATTCCTCTTCAGTGGCGTGCAAAGGCCCGGGGATTGGCATCTTGTGCACCACCAGCTGGCGATCCCAGGCATCACGCGATTGTTCCAATACCTGCATCGCGGCCTGGCAGCGTTCGAAATTGGGATTGTCGCGGTCATCGGTCCAGGCCAGCAGCACTTCGCCCGGACGAACGAAACAGCAGAAGTTGTCGACGTGACCGTCTGTTTCATCGTTGTAGAGGCCGTGCGGCAGCCAGATCACCTTGTCGATCGCGAGGTAATCGGCCAGCACCTTTTCGATGTCTTCACGGGACAGATTCGGGTTGCGATTACGGTTGAGCAGGCATTCCTCTGTGGTGATCAGGGTGCCTTCACCGTCAACATGAATAGATCCGCCTTCAAGCACGAAGCCCTCGGTGCGGTAGCGATCGCAGCGCTCGATTTCGAGAATCTTGCGGGCCACTTCGTCGTCGCGCTGCCAGTCTTCATAGAGGCCGCCCTCTAACCCGCCCCAGGCGTTGAACGTCCAATCTACGCCGCGCAAGCCACCCTTGCCGTTGATCACGAACGTCGGACCGGTATCGCGTACCCAGGCGTCGTCGCTGCTGATCTCGACCAGGCGGATGCGCGGATCGTCCAATTGCGCCCGTGCCGCTACGTAATGCTCGGCGGTGACGCAAACCGTAACCGGCTCGAAGCGTGCGATGGCCTTGGCCACCGCTGTGAATGCCGCCTGTGCCGGCGTGCCCTGATTACGCCAGTTGTCCGGTCGTTGCGGCCAGACCATCCAGGTCTGGCTATGCGGCGCCCACTCGGCGGGCATGTGGAAATCGTCAGCACGTGGGGCGGTGGTCAGGGTGGTCATCGTTTTACCTGCGAAGGAACGGCAATCTCAAGGCCGCCGAATGCGGCGGCGTTTCATCAGTTGGCGGACATCTGACCGCGGCGAACAGCATTCCGCGCAACGAGGCCCGCGGCTGACCTGAACACCGACAAATGGCCGGCGAAAAACGGGCCGGTGCGAGGCGTCAATCATCGTGCTGGTGGGCGGCGGTTGTCATGGATGGGTATTGGAAGCCACCCGGGGGCTTCGTGGCAATCAGCCGGATAGAGGAATCGCTGATAGGGACCGCACGGCAAACCAGGTGTGACGTCTCGCGATAGCCGACGGTTGCGCGGGCAGGCCCAACGCAACCGGGTTACCCGTCAGACCGTGTGCAAATACCAGTTGTATTCCAAATCGGAAATCGAGTGCTCGAACTCGGCCAGCTCGCTTTCCTTACAGGCGACGAAAATGTCGATGTACGTGGAGTCGATGTATCGCGCCATGATTTCGCTGTCATCCAGCTCGCGCAGGGCATCGCGCAGGTTGGTCGGCAGGCTCTGCTCGACCTGCTCATAGGAGTTGCCCTCAATGGGCTCGTCCGGAGCAATCTTGTTGGTCAACCCGTGGTGAATGCCCGCGAGAACCCCTGCCAGCAGCAGGTAAGGGTTGGCATCCGCGCCCGCAACGCGGTGCTCGATGCGCACGGAGTCCGAGCTCTCCGTCGGCACGCGCAGGGCCACAGTGCGATTGTCCAGGCCCCAGCAGGGTGCGTTAGGCACGTAAAACTGCGCGCCGAAACGTCGATAAGAGTTCACGTTCGGACAGAGGAACGCCATGGAGGCGGCCATGGTCTGCTGAATCCCGCCGATGGCATGGCGCAGCGTTTCGCTTTCCAGCGGTTTGTCCGTGGCGAAAATGTTGTTGCCGTTCTTGTCGAGCAGCGAGATGTGCACGTGCAAGCCGTTACCCGCCTGGCCCGGGTAGGGTTTGGCCATGAAGGTGGTGTCCATCTCATGGTCGTAGGCGATGTTCTTGATCAGTCGCTTGAGCAGTACCGCGTAGTCACACGCCTTGATCGGGTCCGCGACGTGATGGAGGTTAACCTCGAATTGCGCCGGGGCGCTTTCCTTGACGATGGCGTCGGCGGGTATGCCCTGCTCTTTGGCACCCTCGAGGATGTCCTGCAGGCAGTCGACATACTCGTCGAGGTCATCGATCAGGTAAACCTGAGTGGAGTGCGGGCGCTTGCCGGAGATCGGTGAGCGCGGGGGTTGCGGGCGACCATTAACGTTTTCCTGGTCGATCAGGTAGAACTCCAGCTCGAACGCAGCGCAGATGGTCAGACCCAGCTCGTCGAACTTGCTCACCACCTGGCGCAGCACTTCACGCGGGTCCGCAAAGAAGGGCGAGCCGTCACGTTCATGCATCGTCATCAGCAATTGCGCGGTGGGGCGCTTCTGCCAGGGTTCGTTGCTCAGGGTGTTCGGAATCGGGAAGCAAGTTCGGTCCGAGTCGCCGATGTCCATGCCCAGGCCAGTGCTCTCCACGGTGATGCCATTGATGTCGAGGGCAAACAGCGAGGCGGGGAGGTTGATGCCTTTTTCATACACCTTGTGCAGGCTGGCGCGCTCGATGCGCTTGCCCCGGACGACCCCGTTCATGTCTGCAATCAGCAGGTCGACGTACTGGACCTCCGGGTGTTCCTTGAGAAATGCGTTCGCTTCGTTGAGCTGAACGGCACGCGGCGGCGGAAGCATGATGAAGCACCTTAATTGTTAAAAATTTCAATCATCAAACAGCGTGTCTTGGAGTCAATCGAAAAGCCTTGTCGCTGTCAATAGCGCCCCGAAGTGCCCCGTCAAGGCCCACGCTGGGCGGTTTTGGGGCAATTGCGGAAAATTTCCCCCTGCGCTGGCAGCGCTTTCCGAAGCAGGATTGCTCGGCTATTGTCTATAAAAATGAACAAGACTACTCTCCGACGAGCCCCATCCGAAAAGACGAGTATCCCATGCCTCGCGTGCCATTGATCGGCGTTTCGGCCTGTACCAGGCAGATCGGCCACCACAGTTTCCACATCGCCGGCGACAAGTACCTGCGCGCGGCGGCTGTAGCCGGTATGCCGCTGGTCATCCCGGCGCTCGGCGACCTGATTGATCCCGCTGCACTCCTTGATAGCGTAGACGGCCTGCTCTTTACCGGCTCGCCGTCCAATGTCGAGCCGCATCATTACGGCGGTCCCGCCAGTGCCGAAGGCACGCCCCATGACCCGTCGCGTGATCAGCTGACACTTCCTTTGATCCGCGCCGCGGTAGAGACCGGCATACCGGTGTTTGGCGTGTGTCGTGGCTTTCAGGAAATGAACGTCGCCTTTGGCGGCAGCTTGCATCAGAAGGTTCATGAAGCCGGTCCCTTCGCCGATCACCGCGAGCGAGCGGACGATCCGGTCGAGGTGCAGTACGGCCTCAGTCATCCGGTGCATGTTCAGCCCGGTGGCTTATTCGAACAGATCGGTCTTCCCACTCAGATTGAGGTCAATTCAGTGCACGGTCAGGGCGTGGAGCGGCTTGGCCATGGCCTGCGCATCGAGGCGCTGGCGCCGGACGGGTTGATCGAAGCGTTTTCCGTCGAGGGTGCGCGCAGCTTCGCCCTTGGCGTGCAGTGGCATCCGGAGTGGAAGGTGCATGAGCACCCTTACTACCTGGCATTGTTCGAGGGCTTTGCTCGCGCTTGCCAGGAACGCGCAGGACGGCGCTGAGCGCGGGCCGGCACGGCGCTCGTTTCATTAATTTCTGAGGTCGTTATGTCCAGCAAGCTCGACCAGCTCACCGGCTGGCTGAAAGAACGCAAGATTACCGAGGTGGAATGCCTGATCAGCGACCTGACTGGCATTGCCCGCGGCAAGATTTCTCCCACCAACAAGTTCCTCGACGAAAAGGGCATGCGCCTGCCGGAAAGCGTGCTCCTGCAGACCGTCACCGGGGACTACGTCGAAGATGACATCTATTACGAGCTGCTCGACCCGGCGGACATCGACATGTTCTGCCGTCCCGATCCCGATGCCGTGTTTCTGGTGCCCTGGGCCATCGAGCCCACCGCCCAAGTAATTCACGACACCTACGACAAGATGGGCAACCCCATCGAGATTTCGCCACGCAACATCTTGAAGCGCGTGCTCAAGATGTATGCCGACAAGGGCTGGCAACCCATCGTTGCGCCGGAGATGGAGTTCTACCTGACCAAGCGCTGCGAAGATCCTGACCTGCCGTTTCAGCCGCCGATAGGGCGCTCGGGCCGCCAGGAGACGGGGCGGCAGTCGTTTTCCATCGACGCTGCCAACGAGTTCGACCCGCTGTTCGAGGACATGTACGACTGGTGCGAGGCCCAGGGGCTGGACCTGGACACGCTGATCCATGAGGAAGGCACCGCGCAGATGGAAATCAACTTCCGTCATGGCGAGGCGCTGCACCTAGCCGATCAGATCCTGGTGTTCAAACGCACCATGCGCGAGGCGGCGCTCAAGCACAACGTCGCCGCCACCTTCATGGCCAAACCCATGACGGGCGAGCCGGGCAGCGCCATGCACCTGCACCAGAGCGTGGTGGACCTGGAAACCGGGCGCAATATCTTCTCCAACAGCGACGGCACCATGAGCCAGCTGTTTCTGTATCACGTGGGCGGGCTGCAGAAGTACATCCCCGAGCTGCTGCCGCTGTTCGCGCCCAACGTTAATTCGTTCCGCCGCTTCCTGCCGGACACCTCGGCGCCGGTCAACGTGGAGTGGGGTGAAGAAAACCGCACCGTGGGCCTGCGCGTGCCGGACTCGGATCCGCAGAACCGCCGGGTCGAGAATCGTCTTCCGGGCGCCGATGCCAACCCGTACCTGGCCATCGCCGCCAGCCTGCTCTGCGGTTATATCGGCATGGTCGAGGAGCTGACGCCGAGCCAGCCGGTCAAGGGTCGCGGCTACGAGCGCCGGAACCTGCGCCTGCCGCTTACGCTGGAGGCGGCGCTGGAGCGGATGGAAAACTGCCGGCAGCTGGAAAAGTACCTGAGCCCGAAATTCATCACCGGCTATGTCGCGGTCAAGCGCGCCGAGCAGGAGAACTACCATCGGGTCATCAGTTCCTGGGAACGGGAGTTCCTGATGCTCTCGGTGTAAAGAAAAGCCGTAGGGTGGATGGCGCTCTTTTCATCCACCATGGCTCTGTTCGGTGGGACGCTACCCGGTGGAGCGCCACCCGGTGGATCGATGAAGCGTGATCCACCAACGTTGGACGAGGCTTTGGATGGATGGGCCGTAGGGTGGATGACGCTGTTTTCATCCACCAAACATGCATGAATTTTATCAAGAGGTGACTGATGAGCGATTCGCAAACCCAGCAGTGGCAAGCCCTGAGCCGCGACCATCACCTGCCGCCGTTCACTGATTTCAAGGCGCTGAATGCCAAGGGCACGCGCATCATCACCCGGGGCGAAGGCGTCTATCTGTGGGACAGTGAAGGTCACAAGATCCTCGACGCCATGGCGGGGCTCTGGTGCGTCAACCTCGGCTATGGCCGCGAGGAACTGGTCGAGGCGGCAACAAAGCAGATGCGTGAACTGCCTTACTACAACCTGTTCTTCCAGACGGCACACCCTCCGGCGCTCGCGCTGGCAAAGGCGATCGCCGAGATTGCACCGGAAGGCATGAACCACGTGTTTTTCACCGGCTCTGGCTCGGAAGCGAACGACACCGTGCTGCGCATGGTGCGTCATTACTGGGCGATCAAGGGCCAGCCGCAGAAGAAGGTGGTGATCGGTCGCTGGAACGGCTATCACGGCTCGACCATCGCCGGCGCCAGCCTTGGCGGTATGAAGGCCATGCACGAGCAGGGCGATGGCCCGATCCCGGGCATCGAGCACATCGACCAGCCCTACTGGTTCGGCGAGGGTGGTGATCTGGATCCGGAGGAATTCGGTGTCCGCGTCGCACAACAGTTGGAGCAGAAGATTCTAGAAGTCGGCGAAGACAAGGTCGCCGCCTTTATTGCCGAGCCGATCCAGGGCGCCGGCGGCGTGATCATTCCGCCGGACAGCTATTGGCCGAAGATTCGCGAAATCCTGGCCCGCTACGACATCCTGTTCATCGCTGACGAAGTGATCTGTGGCTTCGGCCGCACCGGCGAGTGGTTCGGCAGCGACCATTACGGCAACGCACCGGACTTGATGCCGATCGCCAAAGGCCTGACCTCGGGCTACCTGCCCATGGGTGGTGTGGTGGTGCGCGACGAAGTGGTGCACACGCTCAATGAAGGCGGCGAGTTCTATCACGGCTTCACGTATTCCGGGCACCCCGTGGCTGCGGCAGTGGCGCTGGAAAACATCCGCATCCTGCGCGAAGAGAAGATCGTCGAGCGGGTCAAGACAAAGACGGCACCCTATTTGCAGTCTCGCTGGCGTGAGCTGGTGGAGCATCCGCTGGTGGGCGAGGCGCGTGGCGTCGGCATGCTCGGCGCGCTGGAGCTGGTGAAGAACAAGAAAACCCGTGAGCGTTTTGCTGATCCGGGCGTCGGCATGCTGTGCCGCGAACATTGCTTCCGTAACGGCCTGGTGATGCGCGCCGTTGGGGACACCATGATCATTTCTCCACCGTTGGTGATCAACGAGGAGCAGATCGACGAGCTGATCAGCAAGGTGCGCCTGTGCCTGGACGCCACCGCGAAGGATGCCGTCAGCTGAACACAGCCTTCCGGCCGCGGTGCTCTTTTTGGAGCCTGAACTACTGTTACGAGCGTGGTGCGAACTTCGTTCGGGTTGTTGAAAAACGGATAGCGACCTTGCCAGACTGCGCGCGTGCTTTGGCCAGACTTACCGAGGGGTGTGTCGATGCCGGCACAGGCCCAGTTAGCTGCCAGGAAGTGATGGGAGATGGCGTTCATCTTTCCGCCCTGCCTCTAGCCTCGACCGACATAAATGACGACAACAGGAGCTGCACGGATGAAACCCTTTGCCAAAACACTACTTGCGATGACGCTGGCCGGCGCGGTTGCTGGCGCTGCGCAGGCCGAAGACAAGGTTCTTCACGTTTTCAACTGGTCGGACTACATCGCCGAAGACACCCTGGACAACTTCACCAAGGAAACCGGCATCAAGGTGGTCTACGACGTTTTCGACAGCAACGAAGTGCTGGAAGCCAAGCTGCTGGCCGGCAGCTCCGGTTATGACGTGGTGGTGCCGTCCAACCCCTTCCTCGCCAAGCAGATCAAGGCGGGCGTATTCCAGAAACTCGACAAGAGCAAGCTGCCGAACTGGGAGAATCTCGACAAGGATCTGCTCAAAGCGCTGCAACCCAGCGATCCGGACAACCAGTACGCCGTGCCCTACATGTGGGGCACCATTGGCATCGGCTACAACCCTGAAAAGGTCAAGGCAGTGCTGGGTGAGGACGCCCCGGTTGATTCCTGGGATCTGGTGTTCAAGCCCGAAAACATGGAGAAGCTGAAGGCCTGCGGCGTCTCGTTCCTCGATTCGCCGACCGAGATCCTGCCAGCAGCGCTGCACTATCTCGGCTACAAGCCAGACACCACTAAAAGCGACGAGCTGAAGAAGGCGGAAGAGCTGTTCATGCAGATCCGTCCGAACGTTGCCTACTTCCATTCCTCGAAATACATCTCGGACCTGGCCAACGGCAACGTCTGCGTCGCTATCGGTTATTCCGGCGACATCTACCAGGCCAAAGCGCGCGCGGAAGAAGCGGGCGGCAAGGTCAAGGTCAGCTACAACATTCCCAAGGAAGGTGCCGGCACCTTCTTCGACATGCTGGCCGTGCCGGCCGATGCTAAGAATGTCGACAGCGCTCACGTGTTCCTGAACTACCTGATGAAGCCAGAGGTAATGGCCTCGATCACCGACTATGTTCAGTTCCCCAACGGCAATGCGGCGGCCACCCCGCTGGTCGATGAAGCGATTCGCACCGACCCGGGCATCTACCCGAGCCAGGCCGTGCTGCAAAAGCTCTACACCTTCCCGGATCTTGATTCGAAGACCCAACGGACCATGACCCGCAGCTGGACCAAGATCAAATCCGGTCGCTGATTGTGCGTAGCCGGCTCGCCAGCCCGCATGCGGAGCTGTGCGAGTCGGTAACACGGCGCGAAGGGCGCTATACGGCCTGCTTTTTCTGGCTTGCGATCCGTTTCCCGTATCGCCTTTCGGCTACAACCGTATCGGTTGTGCGTCGTGCCAGTTGCTTTTTTGAGGTTTTTCCAATAAACAGCCCGCCTTTCGCCAACTGATCGGCGCGGTCTGCAACAAGAGGACACTCTCATGCCTTCGACATTGAAGTCGCTTCTTCTCGCCGCTGCGGTCAGCGGTGCTGCATCCGCCCAGGCTGCCACGGTGCATATCTACAACTGGTCCGACTACATCGGCGAAACCACGCTGGAAGAATTCGAGAAAGAGACGGGCATCAAGCCGGTCTATGACGTGTTCGATTCAAACGAAACCTTGGAGGGCAAACTGCTCGCCGGCCGCACGGGCTATGACGTGGTGGTGCCATCCAACCATTTCCTCGGCAAGCAGATTCGTGCCGGGGCGTTTCAGAAGCTAGACAAGAGCAAGCTGCCGAACTGGGAAAACCTTGACCCGGCGCTACTCAAGCAGCTGGAGAAGAACGATCCGGGCAATGCCTACGCTGCACCTTACCTCTGGGGCACTAACGGCATCGGGTACAACGTTGAAAAAGTGACCGCTGCGCTGGGCATCGAGAAGGTCGATTCCTGGGCCGTGCTGTTCGAGCCGGAGAACGCGAAGAAGCTCGCTGGCTGTGGCATCGCCCTGCTGGATTCGGCGGACGAGATGATCCCCGCCGTGCTCAATTACCTCGGTCTGGATCCCAATAGCACCGATCCAGACGATTACGCCAAGGCCGAAGCCAAGCTGCTCGAGATCCGGCCGTATGTGCGCTACTTCCATTCATCCAAGTACGTGTCTGATTTGGCCAACGGCAACATCTGCATCGCCGCCGGCTTCTCGGGCGATGTGTTCCAGGCGGCGGCGCGTGCCGACGAGGCGGGCAAGGGGATCGAGATCGCCTATTCGATTCCAAAGGAAGGCGGCAACCTGTGGTTCGACATGCTGGCCATTCCCGCTGATGCGCAGAATGTCGATGAGGCCCATGCGTTCATCAACTACTTGCTGGACCCCCAGGTTATCGCGACGGTCAGTGACTACGTGGGTTATGCCAACCCCAATACCAAGGCTGACACGCTGATGGACCAAGAAGTGCGGAACGACCCCTCGATCTACCCACCGCAGGCCGTGCTGGACCGCTTGTACGTCTCTGCGGAGTTGCCGCAAAAGATCATGCGTCTGATGACCCGTACCTGGACCAAGGTCAAGTCCGGCCAATAGCCGTACACAGGGCAAGACGGGCGCCGGCCTTGGCTGCGTTGTCTTGCCCTGGTGCAATACCGTCTCCCGGTTCCGTCCGGGCCCAATATTTCAATCGGGAGTTCGCGCATGGCCGTTGCCTCCAGCGCCTACAAAAAGGCCCTCACCGGTGAGAGCCAGAACAAACAGGTGCTGCTGAAGATCGACCGCGTCACCAAGAAGTTCGATGAAACGGTGGCGGTCGATGATGTCTCCCTGAGCATTCATCAGGGCGAGATCTTTGCCCTGCTGGGCGGTTCGGGTTCTGGCAAATCGACCCTGCTGCGGATGCTGGCGGGTTTCGAACGGCCCACCGAGGGGCGGATATTTCTCGACGGTCAGGACATCACCGATATGCCGCCCTACGAGCGGCCGATCAACATGATGTTCCAGTCCTACGCGCTGTTTCCGCACATGACCGTAGAGCAGAACATCGCCTTCGGCCTCAAGCAGGACGGCCTGCCAAAGGACGAAGTGCAGGCGCGTGTCAAAGAGATGCTCGGCCTGGTGCAGATGAGTCAGTACGCCAAGCGAAAGCCGCATCAGCTGTCCGGCGGCCAGCGTCAGCGCGTGGCCTTGGCGCGTTCGCTGGCCAAGCGACCGAAGCTGTTGCTGCTCGACGAGCCCATGGGCGCTCTGGACAAAAAGCTGCGCTCGCAGATGCAGCTCGAGCTGGTGCAAATCATCGAGCGCGTCGGCGTGACCTGCGTGATGGTGACCCACGACCAGGAAGAGGCCATGACCATGGCCGAACGCATCGCCATCATGCATCTGGGCTGGATCGCCCAGGTGGGCAGCCCGATGGATATCTATGAGACCCCGGCGAGCCGCCTGGTCTGCGAGTTCATCGGCAACGTTAATTTGTTCGACGGTGAGCTGATTGAAGACATGGGCGATCACGCGGTGATTGCCAGCCCTGGCCTGGAAAATCCGATCTACGTCGGCCACGGCATCAGCACGCGCGCTCAGGACAAGCACATCACCTATGCCATTCGGCCCGAGAAACTGTTGATCGGCACCGAGTTACCGGAACTGGAGCGGCCCGGCTACAACTGGGCCAAGGGCGTCGTGCATGACATCGCCTATCTGGGCGGCCATTCGGTTTACTACATCAAGTTGCCGTCCGGTGGTGTGCTGCAGGCGTTCATGGCGAACGCCGAGCGTCACGTGAAGCTGCCGACCTGGGAGGAAGAGGTGTACGTCTACTGGTGGGATGACAGCGGCGTGGTGCTGCAGGCATGAGGCGCTCGCGGTTGAATACCGGACGCCGGCTGGTCATCGGCGTGCCGTTCCTCTGGCTGATGCTGTTCTTCCTGCTGCCGTTTGCCATCGTGCTGAAGATCAGCTTTTCCGAAGCCGACGTGGCGATTCCGCCTTATACGGATATCTTCGCCTACGCCGACCAGCAGCTTCAGGTGTTGATCAATCTCGGCAACTACATCTTCCTCAGCGAAGACGACCTCTATTGGGCCGCGTATGCGGGCTCGTTGAAAATCGCGTTCTTCAGCACGCTCCTGTGCTTGCTGGTTGGTTACCCCATGGCATATGCCATCGCACGGGCTCGCAAGGATCTGCAGACGGTGTTGCTGTTGTTGATCATGATGCCGACCTGGACGGCCATCCTGATTCGCGTCTATGCCTGGATGGGCATTCTCAGCAGTAACGGCATACTCAACAGCGTGCTGCTGAACCTGGGGCTGATCGACACCCCGCTGCAAATCCTGAACACCGATCTGGCCGTCTATATCGGCGTGGTCTATTCGTACCTGCCGTTCATGATCCTGCCGCTGTACGCCAACCTGGTGAAGCACGATCTGAGCCTGCTCGAAGCGGCATCCGATCTCGGCGCCAGCAACCTCAGCGCGTTCTGGAAGATCACCGTACCGTTGTCGAAGAACGGCATCATTGCCGGCTGCATGCTCGTGTTTATTCCCGTGGTAGGCGAATTCGTAATTCCCGAACTGCTCGGTGGCCCGGAGACGCTGATGATCGGCAAGGTGCTCTGGCAGGAGTTCTTCAATAACCGCGATTGGCCGGTGGCCTCGGCCCTGGCGGTAGTCATGCTCGCGATCCTCCTGGTACCGATCATCCTGTTCAACCGCAACCAGACCAAGGAACTGGAGGGCAAGCTATGAAGCGCTACAGTTTCTCCAATCTGATCCTGGTGCTTGGGCTGCTGTTTATTTACCTGCCGATGGTGCTGCTGGTCATCTACTCGTTCAACGCCTCGCGGCTGGTGACGGTCTGGGGTGGCTGGTCGCTGAAGTGGTATGCCGGCCTGCTGGATAACAGTCAGCTCATGGGCGCGGTGATGCGTTCTCTGGAAATCGCGCTCTATACGGCGGTGACAGCGGTTGTACTGGGAACCATGGCGGCGTTCGTGCTGACCCGGATCCCCAACTTCCGTGGACGCACCCTGTTCGGCGGCCTGGTAACGGCGCCGCTGGTCATGCCGGAAGTCATCACCGGCTTGTCGCTGCTGCTGTTGTTCGTGGCGATGGCCCAGCTGATCGGCTGGCCGGCGCAGCGTGGCATCGCGACCATCTGGATTGCGCACACCACGTTCTGCTCGGCTTACGTCGCGGTGGTGGTGATGGCGCGGTTGCGTGAGCTCGACCAGTCCATTGAGGAAGCCGCGATGGACCTGGGGGCGCGGCCCTGGAAAGTGTTCTTCCTGATTACGATGCCGATGATCGCGCCCTCGCTGGCCGCAGGCGGGATGCTCTCGTTCGCACTGTCGTTGGACGATCTCGTGCTGGCCAGCTTTGTCTCCGGCCCCGGTTCGACCACGTTGCCGATGGAGATTTTCTCGGCCGTCAGGCTGGGTGTGAAACCTGAGATCAATGCGGTAGCGAGCTTGATATTGCTGGTTGTGTCGCTGGCGACGTTTATCGCTTGGTACCTCAGCCGTCGTGCCGAGAAGCGCCGCGTGCGCGCGATGCGGCAGGCGATGGACGAGGGTGCGAATCAGAGCTGGACCCCGACGATCGACAAAGCAATTGCGACGCCGCCATCAGCGCATAGCTGATGGCTGGGGTGAAGGCAGCAGCCAAGCGGCTGCCTGCTCAATCATTGGCAGGCTGGCGCTCGCCCCAATCGCAAAAGCAGCCCACTGCGAGTGAATGCGTGGCGGTGACCTTGCGACCCGCCAACACCGCCTCGATGATCGGTTCGATGAAGCTGTTGCTGGAGTTGCACACTGCGCCTTCGCTGTAGGGACCGACATAGACCAGGCGGCCGCTCGCGTCCCAGATTCCGACTGCGGGGCTGGCGGGCAGGCTGTGCGAGCCGGGCAGGGTTGTGAGGGTCTGCAGGCCGCTCAGTTGCAGCGGTAGGCGCCCTTGGGTGCCTGGCTTCTGCAGCGCATAGAAGCTCACCCCTTGGCTGCCGAAGCGTTGCAGCAGGTCGGCCAGGTGCTGCTGGTTGCCCGCATTGCATGGGCATGCCGGGTCCCAGAAATGCACCACGCGAACGGGTCCAGGGCCTCCCAGGCTGCCGGGCAATGCCAGGTTGTCACCAGAGAACAGCTCAGCGCGTTCGGTTGCGAATGGCCGCAGGTAGCGTGCCTCGAACCACCAGAAGGCCGCCAGCATGGCACCGCCCCATAGCAGCGCGATCAATGCTGCGAGCAGATATTTGTTGCGTACGGACATGGCGGCGCTCGTCGAGTGAGCCGTCAGCTTGCCACGTCGCGCTGCAGAGCTGAATATCTCGTTCCATTCGAGCCAGAAAACCTGACATGCCTTCGCGAATCGACCCCGACGCGCTTCGTGCCCAGCTCCGTCCTATAACGCAGGGCGCCGAGCTTAGCCACGACGCGCGTTACTACCAGGCCTATTACGGTTTGGATCTGCTGCACCACCGCAACGTCCAGCGGCGCCTGGGGCGCTTTTCGGTACATGACTACGAGGTCGCCGCGCAGTCCTGGTGTCCCGAGCAACCGGTGGCGACGCTGTTGGTGCTGCACGGGTATTACGACCACATGGGTCTCTACCGACACGTGGTGGACTGGGGGTTGCGCATGGGATTTGCGGTGCTTGCCTGTGACCTGCCGGGGCATGGCCTGTCCAGCGGGCCGCGGGCCAGCATCAATGAGTTCGCTGAGTATCAGGCGGTACTGCAGGGTCTTCTGCGCGAAGCGCTGGACCTGGAGCTCCCGCAGCCTTGGCACTTGCTCGGACAGAGCACGGGAGCCGCGATTGTGCTCGATTACCTGCTCAACCAACCGGAGCACCCGCAACCAGGGCGGGGCATCCTGCTAGCACCTCTGGTGCGGCCACGCGCATGGGGCTGGTCGCGACTCAGCTACGAAGTCGCGCGGCGCTTCGTCACGCAAATCCCCCGCCGCTTCAGTGAGAACTCCGGCGATCCGGCCTTTCTCGACTTCATTCAGACAAAAGACCCGCTGCAGCCGGACATCCTGCCGACCGCCTGGGTCGGCGCGCTGTCCCGCTGGATCCCTCGGATCGAGGGGTCGCCGCGCAGCCTGCACAGTCCGATCATCGTGCAAGGGGAGGCCGACATGACCGTGGACTGGCAACACAATCTCCCCGTCCTCGAGCGCTCCTTTACCGCCCCGGACATCCTTCGACTTCCGGGTGCGCGTCATCATCTGGTCAACGAGCGCGAAACCATTCGCCGTGCGTACTTCGATTTTCTCAGCGAACGGCTGAGTTAACTGCCAGGCCATTGCCCGCAGGGCTGGCGTGCGCCTGGATCTCGTTACTGCTCATGCCGACGGCGAGGCCCGCGCGCAGTGCCTGTAGCGCCGCCTGGTAGTACTGCTTGCCAGCCTCCGATTGGGCGAACTCGACGAATTCTTCCAGCTCGGCGTCCGAGAGGTCGCGATAGATGAACAGCAACGTGTTGTCGAGGTCGCTTTCGACCTGCTGCTGCAGACGCTCACGCTGGCCATCCAGCAAGCCCTGCGCCTGACCGCCGCCGAGCAAGCCTGGAATCATCTGGCTGAGGCTATCGGCCGCCACGCCGGCGAGTGCCAGGCTGACTTCTGCGCCGGCTTCAGCGGCGGGCAACGCCTGAGCCAGGTGGCGAATCAGCAACTGCCGATTGCTGCCGGCTTCCATCCGAGGCAAGCCATTCTCGTAGCGGGCCAGTTGTTCGCGCCGCCCGGCCAGCGTTTCTGCCGCGACAACCTTGTGGCCCAGAGGCGACTGGAAGAAGTCCAGCGCGGGCTGAGGGTTCGACAGGTGCTTCTCTAACGCTTGCTTGGCGCGCTGATCGATAGCGTCGACGGCAAAACGCCGGTTGCTGTTGGTGACCAGCGCCTGAAAAACCGCAGGGGGCAGGGTGTTCTTGTAGCGCTGTTGGGCCGCGGTCAGGGCATCGGAAAAATTGGCGCGTTGTTCCGTCCAGCCTGCAGCCTCGTAGAGTTCATCGTAACGATCGGCCCAGGTGTTCAGGCTGACAGCGAGTAATACACAAGCAATAAGGGCGCGCATGGAAGCTCCTCTGTGGCGGGCTGTTTATTTTCTGCGCCATGACCCCGGCCTGTCGAGGAGCGCAAGCGCTGCTGCTAGACTCAGCGGCTGTTTCCGTGCGGGCCCACCGAGGCCGCGCGGACGCGTAATCCGACCCATTGGAGTCAATGTCTTTGCCGTTCTCTTCGATCATCGACGACCTTGCCGCGCGCGGCTGGTCGCTGCAGAGTTCCTTCCTCTCCAGTGATGTGACCCATCAGCTGGCCGCTGAGTGCCGCAGGCGCTACGCGGAGGGTGCGCTGGCACCGGCTGGTGTGGGGCGCGGCGAGGAGCAGGCAGTGCATGAAGGCATTCGCGGTGATCACATCCACTGGCTGGAAGAGGGCCAGGCGGCGGTCTCCGACGGCTATCTGTCCGTCATGGACGAGTTGCGTCAAACGCTCAACCGCGAGCTGTTTCTTGGCCTCGAAGAATTCGAGTGCCACTTCGCCCTCTATCCGCCCGGTGCCTTCTATCAGACCCACCTGGATCGTTTCCGCGACGACGACAGCCGTTGCATCACGGCGGTTCTGTACCTCAATCCGGATTGGCAACCGAACAACGGCGGCGAGCTGCGCATGCACTTGCCCGACGGTAAGACGCTGGATATCCCACCGCTGGATGGGCATCTGCTGATGTTTCTGTCGGGCGAGTTTCCGCATGAAGTGATGATCACGCAGGCCGAACGCCTTTCGCTGACTGGCTGGTTCCGGCGCCGGCCCGTGGACGTGCTGGCGCTCTGAGACCGGACGGCATGACGCCCATAAAAAAGCCCGGCGCAGGGCCGGGCTAAAGGTAAACACTTTGATTCGTTGAGATTACATGCCCAGCAGATTGGGCAGGCCGAGCGATATCGACGGCACGTAGGTAATCAGTACCAGGAACGACAGCATCAATGCCAACCATG
This sequence comes from Pseudomonas sp. DNDY-54, assembly GCF_019880365.1. Lineage (NCBI taxonomy): Bacteria > Pseudomonadati > Pseudomonadota > Gammaproteobacteria > Pseudomonadales > Pseudomonadaceae > Pseudomonas > Pseudomonas sp. DNDY-54. The sequence goes on along the minus strand of NZ_CP082271.1, from coordinate 4,267,857 downwards.
GCAGCACGGCGCGGATGACCTGGGTCACCGGCATGCCGGTGACGGCCGAGGCGACGAACAGGTTCAGCCCCACCGGCGGTGTAATCAGTCCGATCTCCATGTTCACCACCATGATGATGCCCAGGTGGATCGGGTCGATGCCCAGCTGCACGGCAATCGGGAACAGGATCGGCGCCAGGATCAGAATGATGGCCGACGGCTCCATAAACGCACCGGCGACCAGTAGCACGATGTTCACCACCAACAGGAACATCCAGGGCTGAAGGCCTGCTTCGAGCACCATTGCCGTGATCTGTTGCGGGATCTGTTCGGTCGTCAACACATGCGCGAAGAGCATGGCGTTGGCGATGATGAACATCAGCATGATCGTAAGCTTGCCCGACTCCAGCAGCACTTTGGGGCAATCGCGGATGGTGATGTCCTTGTACACGAACAGCGCGATGAACGCGGAATACACCGCCGCCACGGCAGCCGCTTCGGTCGGGGTGAACATGCCCGAATAGATACCGCCGAGGATGATGACCATCAGCAGCAGGCCCCACAGCGCCTTGCGAGCCGAGGACAGCCACTCGCGGAACGAGGCGCGCGGCATGGCTGGCAGGTTCTTCTTCACCGCGACGATGTAGATCGCCAGCATCAGGCCGACACCCAGCAAAATGCCGGGGACCACGCCTGCCATGAAGAGCTTGCCCACCGAGGTCTCGGTCGCGGCGGCATACACCACCATGACGATCGACGGCGGGATCAAAATGCCCAGGGTTCCGGCGTTACAGACGATACCGGCGCCGAAGGCCTGCGGATAACCGGAGCGGACCATGCCGGCGATGGCGATGGAACCGACCGCCGCCACGGTGGCCGGCGACGAGCCGGACAGCGCGGCGAACAGCATGCACGCCATCACCGCACCGATTGCCAGGCCGCCACGGATGTGGCCGACGGTGGCGTTGGCGAAATCGATCAGACGCTTGGCCACGCCGCCGGTGGTCATGAATGCGCCGGCGAGGAGGAAAAACGGGATGGCCAGCAGCGTGTAGTGCTCGGAGGTCTCGAAGAGCTTGATGGCCAGCGAGCGCACCGAATCGGGGCTGAAGAAGAAAATCGTCAGCGAACCGGCCAGGCCCAGCGAAATGGCCACCGGCACGCCGATAAACATCAGCGCAAACAGCGCCAGGAAGAGGAACAGGATAGTCATTACTTCGGCTCCTCTTCACCAAGCTTGGCGGCTTCGGCCGCTTCGTCGGCGAGCCCCAGGCCGGTTTGCTCGTTGCGCAGGATGCGCACAAAGATCTCGACAAAACGGATGAACACCATGGCAAAGCCGAACGGTACGATCATGCCGATATGCCACTGCTTGACGCCGACATGACCGAGGTCTTCAGCACCGATGTTGGCGGTGAACAGCGCTTGAATCCATTCGAAACTGGCGACGGTCAGCAGGCCGGCATAGCCGAGGCAGAACAGGCAGGCGATCACGCCGATGTAGCGCTGTATATGGCGGGGCGCGAGTTTAACCAGCGCGTCGACGCCGATATGTCCGGCGGTACGGACGCCATAGGCCAGGCCGGAAAAAATCAGCCAGGCGAACAGCGCCTTGGTCAATGCGGTGCTCCAGGTCATGGCCTGGGCCAGGCCGATGACGAAATCACCGACCGAAAAGAAAAAGTCTTCCGCGGCTGGAAAGGAATCCGCCAGGCTGTAGAAAATGGTGTAGAGGTTGTTCAGAACCACGTAAACGAAGGTCACCAGAGTCATGGCGGCCAGCAGGAAGGCAATGAAACCCTCCTCGAAGTGGTCCCAGACGCGCCAGAGGGCGTTCATGGATGACATCTCCCGATGAAATGCATTGTTTCGACAGGCGTACGGAATGTGCGCCATGAACCGGTCTGGTAACCGGGCGACAGGGCAATGAAAAATAACGTATTGGGCGAAACGTTAGGCTGAGGGGGCCGTTCGTCATGCTCGCCTGAGCTCTGTTCTTTTCACTGAGCTGTCGGGGCAGCGTGGAGAGGGCGAACCGTGCCGCCCTCTCCAATCACCTTACTGAGCGTTGGACGCTTCAGCGGCCTTGATCAGATCAGCACCGATGTCGCTCTCGAATTTCTTCCAGACCGGCTTCATCGCTTCGCGCCACTTGGCCCGCTCTTCCGGCGTCAGGACCAGAATTTCGGTGGTGCCCGCCGCCAGAATGTCGGCTTTGGCTTTCTGGTTCAGTTCGTCAGCCTGCTTGTTCACCTCTACGGTGACCTCGTCCAGGATGGTTTCCAGCTCGCCGCGAACGTCAGCCGGCAGGCCGTTCCAGAACTTGGTATTGGTGATCAGCATGTAGTCGAGCAGACCATGGTCGGACTCGGTGATGTGCTTCTGCACTTCATGCATCTTTTGCGAGTAGATGTTCGAGTAGGGGTTCTCGGCACCGTTAACCACGCCAGTCTGCAGACCCTGATAAACCTCGGCGAAGCTCATCTTGCGCGGGTTGGCGCGCAGGGCCTTGAACTGCTCGTCGAGCACGGCGGAGGCCTGTACGCGGAACTTCAGACCACGCGCGTCGCTCGGCTCACGCAGTTCCTTGTTCGCGGACAGCTGCTTCATACCGTTGTGCCAGTAGCCCAGGCCGGTGATGTTCTTGTCTTCCATGGAGCTCAGCAGGCTCTGGCCGGCTTCGCTCTGCTGGAAGCGGTCAACCGCAGCGATGTTGTCGAACAGGAACGGCAGGTCGAACACCTGTACGCCCTTGGAGTAGTGTTCGAACTTGGCCAGCGAAGGCGCGATCAGCTGTACGTCGCCCAGCAGCAGCGCTTCCATTTCCTTGCCATCACCGAACAGCGAGGAGTTCGGGTACACCTGAACTTCGACCTTGCCGGGCAGACGCTCTTCGACCAGCTTCTTGAACAGGTTGGCGCCCTGGCCTTTCGGCGTGTTTTCGGCAACCACGTGGGAGAACTTGATCAGGATCGGGTCGGCAGCCTGGGCCAGGCCTGCGATACCGAGTGACAGAGCGCAGGCAAGCGCCGTGGCGGTCAGTTTGAACATTGTTGTTTTCCTCTTGTTGTGAATTGAGCTGTCGCATCGAAGCGGCAACTCGGCTGTAGCCAGCAAGACAAGTCTAGGCGTCATCGACGAAAAGTCGCGACGCCGACGGCCGACCTGTTTCACCAACTCATTGGGGTTAGCGAGAGCAAGTGCTGTGCCAGAAGCGCGAAGCCTGCCCTCGTGACGCGGGAGTTTACCGGTGTAGTGGCAGAATGCTGACGAATAATTCTCAGCCAGCGCGTCTAGTTCGCAGCTTCCCCTAATCCCGGATGAATCAGGCTGTGCGCGCTAGCTAGCCGGACAAGTGTGACAAACAGGTGGCAAAAGGTCGCAGCGCAGGAAAATCCGATTCGTCGACCTGAGATATGGCGGAAATCCGCCAGCTATTCCGGCTCATCCGGCGAGCTTCCGCCAGCATCGCTGAACACCAGACCGTGTTTTCGCAGTTTGTCATGCAACGTTTTGCGGGGCAGGCCAAGGGCTTCGGCGACGCTGCGCAACGACGAATGCGGCCGAGCCAGCTCCGCGGCGATCAAGGCCCGTTCGAAGGCATCGACCTGCTCGTTGAGTGCGCTCGCCGGTGTTGCGGCCATCCCGTCGGGGGTCTGTGCAGGATCGTCCAACCCCAGCTCCAGGCCGAGGGCAAAACGCTCTGCCGTGTTCTGCAGTTCACGGACGTTGCCCGGCCAGGTGTGCCGCAGCAGCTGCGCCCGTTGTTCGGGGCGCAGCTCACGGATCGGCAGTGCATGACGGTTGGCCGCGGTTTCGGCGAAATGCTGGAACAGAAACAGCAGATCCTCGCTGCGTTCGCGCAGCGGTGGGATGCGCAGCGGTGCCACGTTCAACCGGTAGTAGAGGTCGGCGCGGAAGCGGCCTTGATCGGCGGCGTGGCGGAGATCTTCTTTGGTAGCGGCGATGACGCGAATATCCAGCGGAATCGACTGATTGCCACCCAGGCGCTCGACGACCCGCTCCTGCAGCATGCGCAAGAGCTTGACCTGCACATCCAGGCTCATGCTCTCGATCTCGTCGAGGAACAGGGTGCCGCCGTTGGCGAACTCGAACTTGCCGATACGGCGCTTTTGCGCGCCGGTGAAGGCGCCTGCCTCATGACCGAAGAGTTCGCTTTCCACGACAGACTCGGCCAGAGCGCCGGCGTTGATGGCTACAAAGGGCCCGCTGCGGCGGCTGGACAGGTCGTGCAAGGCACGCGCGACCACCTCTTTGCCAGCGCCGGTTTCGCCGAGGATCAGTACATCCGCTTGCGTTCCGGCGAGTGCGCCGATCTGCTCGCGCAGCCGCTGCATGGCTGATGACTGACCGAGCAGGCGCGTCGACAACTGCTGACGGTCGGCCAGGGCCAGACGCAGGCTGCGGTTGTCGAGGACCAGCTGACGCAATGCGAGGGCGCGCCGAACGCTGTCGAGCAACGCCTCGCTGGGGAAGGGCTTTTCAAGGAAATCGTAGGCGCCGGCGCGCATGGCCTGGACGGCGAGCTGAATGTCACCGTGGCCGGTGATCAGCAGGACCGGCAGCTCACTGTCAACAGCGTGCAGCTGTTGCAGGAGCTCAAGGCCATCGATGCCCGGCATGCGGATGTCGCTGACCACGACGCCGGGCCAGTCCGGCGGCAACAGGCCGGCCAGTCCGCGCGCATCGCTCAGGCCGAGGACCTTGAGCCCGGCGAGGTCGAGTGTCTGGCTCAGTGCCTTGCGCAGGTGCGGATCGTCGTCGACCAGGACTACCTGAACGTGCGGGTCGATCTGGCTGGTCATGCTAGTCCTCGCTGGGGAAGGCGACGCCCGGGTCGGCGGATCGCAGGTAAAGACTGAGCTGGGCGCCGCCTTCTGGATGGTTGGCCATGGTCAGTTGGCCGTCCAGGGCACGCGTCAGGGTATCGCAAATCGCCAGCCCCAGGCCTAGCCCCTGGGCGCTGGTTTTGGTCGTGAAAAACGGCTCGCGTGCACGCTGCAGCGCCGTGGCGGAAAACCCCGGGCCGTTGTCGCGCAGGGTCAGCAGCACGCCATCGCCCTGGCGTTCGGCGCGCAACCAGATTCGCCGTCCCGGCGGCCGTTCGTTGAGCGCATCGAGGGCATTGGCCAGCAGGTTGGAGAGGATCTGCCGCAATCGCGTTTCACCGGCCTGCACCCATAGCGTTGCCTCTGGCAGGTCGCGAATCAGCTCAACACCCATTGCCTGGCGGCGCTTGGCCAACAAGGCCAGTGCGTCATCCAGTGCGGGTTGCAGCGCGACCCGCTCCGGCGCGTGCCGGTCGCGCCGGGCGAAGGCGCGCAGGTGGGCGATGATCGACGCCATGCGCGCGGTCAGCTCGCTGATCAGCTTGAGGTTATCGCGGGCTTCCTCGTTGCGCTGCTGATCGAGCAGCACGCGGGCGTTATCCGCATAGCTGCGAATCGCCCCCAGCGGCTGGTTGAGTTCATGGCTGATGCTCGCCGACATGGTGCCCAGTGCCGAGAGCTTGCCGGCCTGAAGCAACTCGTCCTGCGCGCGGACCAGCTCCTGCTGGGCTTGCTCCCGCTCCAGGACTTCCTGCTTGAGCCGGCTGTTCAGCGCCTCCAGGTCCTGCGTCCGCTCCTGCACGCGACGCTCGAGCTGTTGCCGCGCCTTGGCATCCAGTGCGATACGTTCGAGGTAGTGGCGGCGCCGCTGCATCAACAGCCCGAGCAGCAGCAACAACGCAGCCAAGGTGGCGGCGCCAATCGCCACGACCGTTTGCACCGGCCGCTCGACCAGGCTGATGGGGGCCAGAATGCGCACGGTCCAGCCGGTTTCCTTGAGCTCACGGCTCTGGATCAGCCAGGTGTCGATGTCGAGCGTCAGGTCTTGGGGCGAGAGCGTTGGGTAGGGCCGGTCGGAGGCGATCTGTTCGCGTTCGTCGATATCCAGCGCCCGGCTGGCGCGGAATCGCCATTCCGGCTTCGAGGTCAGGATCACCACGCCGAAACTGTCGGTCACCATGAGTTGCTCGGGCGTCGTGCCCCAGAGGGTCTCGGTGTGGTCCAGATCGACTTTGACCACCAGTACCCCGAGGACCGCGTCGCCGTCGCGCACGGCCGCACCGAAGTAGTAGCCGCGCTTGCCCGAGGTGGTGCCGAGGCCAAAGAACCGGCCAAGCTTGCCGGCCATGGCTTCCCTGAAATACGGCCGAAAGGCGAAGTTGCGATCGACGAAGCTGTCTTCGTCGTTCCAGTTCGATGCCGCCAAGGTGTTGCCGTCCGGCGCCATCAGGTAGATCACATCAGCGCCGGTCTCCTTGCGCAGCTGATCGAGCAGGCGATTGGCCTGATCCTTCGCGGCCGGACTCGCTGGCTGGCGCAGCGCAGAGCGTAGCGTGGGCAAGTCACCCAAGATGCGCGGCAGCACCTCGTAGCGCCGCAAGGAGCCGAGCAGGTTGGCCACGTAGAGGTCGAGCGTCTGGCGGTTTTGCTCGGTCAGCTCGTTACGGTAGTAACGCTCGGCCAGCTCTTGCAACGGCCACAGCAGCGGGGCCAGCAGCAGCGCAACCAGGGCCAGATTGCGCCAGCGTGGGCGGCGAGGAGGTTCGGGTGGGGTCATGCGGGTGCGCCTGTCGTTCGGGCGACATTATGCACGTTAAGCAATCGCCTCGCGCACCGCAGCCGCAGCCTGAGCGCGGTTGCCGGGCTGGAGCCTCAGAGGCTCTGTGTGGCCTGCATGCTGTGGTTCGCCTGATGAGCGTTGGCGTTACCCAGGCATTGATGCAAGGCGGCCTCCCAGTCCGGCAATACCATGCCCCAGTCGCGCTGCAAGCGTGCACAGTTGAGCCGTGAATTGAGCGGCCGCTCGGCGGCGGTGGGGTAGTCCGCTGACAAGATGGGCTCCAGGCGAGCCCGTAGCAGGCCCTGGCGCTCCAGGTTCTGCGCGATGCTGCAGGCGAAGCCGTACCAGGACGTCTCACCGGTCGCGGTCAGGTGGTACAGCCCGCTGGGGCCGCCGGTGCCGGTGCGCCACTTGCGCACCATATCGGCAGTCACCGCGGCAATGGTGCCGGCCCAGGTCGGTGCGCCGACCTCATCGTCTACGACCGACAGGGTGTCACGCTCCTGCAGCAAGCGTTGCATGGTCAGCAGGAAATTGCGCCCGTGCAGCGAGTACACCCAGCTGGTCCGCAGGATCAGATGTTGGCCGCCGACAGCCTGGATCGCCTGTTCCCCGGCAAGCTTGCTTGCTCCGTAGATGCTCAACGGGCGCGGCTCGTCTTCTTCGTGATAGGGCTCGGGCTTGCGGCCATCAAACACATAATCGGTGGAATAGTGAATCAGCGGCACGCCTAAAGCGGCTGCTTCTTCGGCCAATACTTCAGGGCCGATGGCGTTCACCGCGTATGCCTGATCGCGGTCGCCCTGTGCCGGATCGACCGCGGTGTAGGCGGCCGCGTTGATGATCAGATCCGGGCGCAGCAGGCGTACCTGCTGACGGATCTGCATCGGCTTGGTGAGGTCCATCACCTTGTGCCCCAGGGCTAGAACCTTCCCTTCACCGGCAAGCGCCGTTTGCAGCGCTTGAGACAGTTGCCCCGTGCTACCGGTGATGAGGATTTTCATGCGAACAGCTCCGCTTCGCTGAGTACCTTGCCGTCGATGTCCTTCTGCGACAGCTGAGGCGGCTCGGTGAATGGCCAGTCGATGCCGATCTGCGGGTCATTCCAGAGCAACGATCGCTCGTGGGCTGGCGCGTAGTAGTCGGTAGTCTTGTAGAGAAATTCAGCGCTCTCGCTGAGCACTACGAAGCCATGCGCAAAGCCTTCCGGAATCCACAGCTGGCGCTGGTTCTGCGCATCCAGATGAACGCCGACCCAGCGCCCGAAGGTAGGCGAGCTACGGCGCAGATCCACGGCTACGTCGAACACTTCCCCGGCCACGACCCGCACCAGTTTTCCTTGCGGCTGCTGGATTTGATAGTGCAGCCCCCGCAGCACACCACGCTGGGACTTGGAGTGGTTGTCCTGAACGAAGCTGCGCTTGACCCCCGTCGCAGCCTCGAAAGCCGCGGCGTTGAAGCTCTCGTAGAAGAACCCGCGCTCATCACCGAACACCTTGGGCTCGATGATCAGTACGTCAGGGATCTCGGTTTCGATGACTTTCATGCATCTTCACCGGCGAGCTTGAACAGGTACTGACCGTAGCCGGTCTTGCCCAGTGCATCGGCGCGGCGCAGCAGTTGTTCGCGGTCGATCCACTTGTGCTGATAGGCGATCTCTTCCAGGCAGGCGACCTTCAAGCCTTGGCGATGCTCGATGGTCTGCACGTACTGGGAGGCTTCCAGCAGGCTGTCGTGGGTACCGGTATCGAGCCAGGCAAAGCCACGGCCGAAGCGTTCGACGCTCAGGTCGCCGCGCTTGAGGTACGCATTGTTGATGTCGGTGATTTCCAGCTCACCACGCGGCGAGGGCTTGATCGACTTGGCGATCTCCACCACATCATTGTCGTAGAAATACAGGCCGGTCACGGCATAACTGGACTTCGGCTTGGCGGGCTTCTCTTCAATCGACAAGGCCTTACCCGTCTCGTCGAAGTCGATCACGCCGAAGCGCTCCGGATCCTTGACCCAGTAACCGAAGACCGTAGCGCCCTTTTCCTGGGCCGAGGCGCGCTGCAGTTTCTCGGTGAAATGCTGACCGTGGAAGATGTTATCGCCGAGGATCAGGCACACCGAGTCATCCCCGATGAAGTCTTCGCCGATCAGGAACGCCTGGGCCAGGCCATCCGGCGAGGGCTGCTCGGCATAAGTGAAGTTGACTCCGAACTGGCTGCCGTCACCCAGCAGATTCTTGTACTGCGGCAGATCCTGCGGCGTGGAAATCAGCAGGATGTCGCGAATGCCGGCCAGCATCAGCACCGAAATCGGGTAATAAGCCATCGGCTTGTCGTAGATCGGCAGCAGCTGCTTGGATACGCCCAGGGTGATGGGGTGCAGACGGGTACCGGAGCCTCCGGCGAGGATGATTCCTTTCATGCGTTCTCCAGCGCGCCAAGGCGCTCACGTTGATAGCTGCCGTCCTGAACGCGACGGCACCATTCCAGATTGTTCAAATACCACTGCACGGTCTTGCGCAGGCCGGTCTCGAAGGTTTCCTGCGGAACCCAGCCCAGCTCGCGTTCGATCTTGCTGGCGTCGATGGCGTAGCGCAGGTCATGGCCTGGGCGGTCCTTGACGAAGGTGATCAAATCTTCGAAGCGCTCGATGCCGGCAGGCTTCTGCGGTGCCAGCTCTTCGAGCAGCGCGCAGATGCCGCGCACCACGTCGATGTTCTTCTGCTCGTTGTGGCCGCCGATGTTGTAGGTCTCGCCGACGGTGCCCTCGCTGACCACTTTGAACAGTGCGCGCGCGTGATCCTCGACGAACAGCCAGTCACGCACTTGGGTGCCGTTGCCGTAAACCGGCAGGGGCTTGCCATCCAGGGCATTGAGGATCACCAGCGGGATCAGCTTCTCGGGGAAGTGATAGGGGCCGTAGTTGTTCGAGCAGTTAGTGATCAGTACCGGCAGACCGTAGGTGCGCTGCCAGGCGCGAACCAGATGATCGGATGAGGCCTTGCTCGCCGAGTAGGGCGAGCTGGGCGCGTAGGGCGTGGTTTCGGTGAACAGGTCATCAACACCGTGCAGGTCGCCATACACCTCGTCGGTGGAGATGTGATGGAAACGGAAGGCCTCGCGGCGCTCGGCTGACAGGCTCTGCCAGTACGCGCGGGTGGCCTCGAGCAGCTGATAGGTACCAACGATGTTGGTCTGGATAAATTCGGCCGGCCCGTCGATGGAGCGGTCGACGTGAGATTCGGCCGCCAGATGCATGATGGCGTCTGGTTGGAAGTCGAGCAGCGCCTCGCTGACACGCTCGCGGTCGGCGATGTCGGCCTGCAGGAACTGATAGCGGTCGCTGCTTTCGATTTCAGCCAACGACTCGAGGTTGCCCGCGTAGGTCAGCTTGTCCAGATTGAGGACGCTGTGCTCGGTGTCGTGAATAAGGTGGCGGATCAGAGCAGAGCCGATGAATCCGGCTCCGCCGGTAACGAGAATGCGCATGTTGATAGGCTTCCTTGGCGCGCTACTAGAGCTAAAGGCTCTTGGCATGTCGGCAGGATAGACCCGCCGAAAATACAAAAATTCCCGGCCGTGAAGTGGGGCTGCAGGGGCGACTCGAAAGTTTGCTGCAGCCGGGCCATTCATACAACGGGGGGCGGGGCGGGCCCAATCTATCCGGCGCCGCTTATCTCAGACGAAGGGCGGGGTAGCGGGCTCACATGGATAACGTAATATCGCGTGGCCATTATCACCGGTAGCAATGGAATGCATAACCGAAACAACCTGCTCGCCGATCAGCTGAGCCGCTCCGTGCACAGCCTCGCCCAACTCTCCGAAGCATTGACTGCATTCGCCCTCGAACTCATGGCCAGCGACGACCCGGCGGTACGGATCGCCAGCCGGCGGATGGTGTCGCGAATGGCGGAGATCCGCTCAGCGTCAGAACTGCCGACGAACGTATCCGTCTGCACTGACGCGGGCTCGGCGGTTGGCGCAGACGACCGCCTAATCGATTAGCTCGCGTCGCGAGCGGCAAACGCCGGCTAACGTAGTGACGTCCGCAGCCGAGACAACGCCCCGAGAAAGAACACCGCGCCAATGGCCGACAGCGCCAAGAGCTGTGGCCAGATGACCGACGCGCCGGCGCCGCGGAACAGCACGGCCTGCGCCAGCTCGACGAAATGCGTGGTCGGCGCCACCAGCATGATGGTCTGCACCAGCTCCGGCATGCTTTCGCGCGGGGTCACGCCGCCCGAGAGGATCTGCAACGGAATCAACGTAAGGATCACCAGTAGCCCCAGCTGCGGCATGGAACGCGCCACCGTCCCGAAGAAAATCCCCATGGATGTCGCTGCGAACAAATGCAGTGCGGCCGCGCCGGCAAACAGCAGTAGCGAACCCTGGACCGGAATGTCGAGCCAGCCTTCGACCACGAAGCGCAAGGCGAAGGCTGCGGCCGTCAGCACGACCAGACCCATCGCCCAGACCTTGCTGACCATGATCTCGAACGGCGTCACCGGCATCACCAGCAGGTGCTCGATGGTCCCGTGTTCGCGCTCGCGGATCAGCGCCGCGCCAGTAAGGATGATCGCCAGCATGGTGATCTGGTTGATGACTTCGTTCACGGCGCCGAACCAAGCGCGACTGAGGTTGGGATTGAAAGCCGTGCGCACAACCGCCTCGACGGGCAAGGCATCGCCCGAGCGGTAGCGCTTGATGAATTCGGCGGTCTCGCTCGCAATGATCTGCTGGATGTGGCCTGCACCGGTGAACGCCTGGCTGACCTGGGTGGCATCCACGTTCAGCTGGATTGTCGGTTGGCGGCCTGCCAGCAGGTCTTCCTGGAATCGCGGCGGAATGTTCAGGGTGAAGGTATACAGGCCGTCGTCCATGCCGCTGTCCATTTGCTGAAGGTTGATGGCTTTCGGCTCGATGAAATAGGGCAGCTGAAACGCGTTGATGATGCGTAACGAGGCCTGCGAGCGGTCCTCGTCGACGACCGCGATGCTGGCGCGGTGCGGCGCTTCGGGCACGGCGGTCGCGCCTTCGTAGATGGCCAGGGTGAACGAATAGAGAATCAGCACCAGCATCGCCGGGTCACGATAGAGGCTGCGCAGCTCCTTGAGACCGAGCTGCAAGATGTTGCTGAGTGATCGCCGGGTAGGTCCCATTTCACTTCTCCTGCTTACGCAAGCCGGCGATGCTGAGCAGCGTCAGCAGCGGAATGGCCAGCAGCATGGGGATGAAATAGGGATACAGCTCCGCCAGCCCAAGCGCCTTGGAGAACACCCCGCGGCTGATGATCAGAAAATGGGTGGTCGGATAGAGCTGGCCGATAAAGGCGCCGAACCCCTCCATCGCGGAGGCCGGGTGGATCAGTCCGGAAAACTGGATGGCCGGCAGCAGGGTGACGATGGTGGTGCCGAAGATCGCGGCGATCTGGCTGTTGAGGATCGACGACATCAGCAGCCCGAGCCCCGTGGCGCAGGCAACGTAAAGCAACGCACCGAGGCAGAGGGTAAGAATGCTGCCCTTGATCGGAATGCCGAAGACGAATACGGCCAGCAGCGCCAGCGTTGCGAAGTTGAACATGCCCAGCGCGATGTAGGGCAACTGCTTGCCGAGCAGGAACTCCAGGCGAGTGGTCGGCGTGACGTAGAAGTTGGTGATCGACCCCAGCTCCTTTTCCCGTACCACGCCAAGTGCGGTCAGCATCGCCGGAATCATCATCAGCAACAGCGGAATCATTGCCGGAGCCATCGCCGGCAGACTCTGCACGTCGGGGTTGTAGCGGTAGCGGATGGCTACATCGGCTGGCGAAAGCTGTCCGCTCACACCCGATTCACGGGCCAGTTGCTGCAGGTAAGTCAGATGAATACCCTGCACATAGCCCTTGATGGTGTCGGCGCGCATGGGCATGGCGCCATCGATCCAGAACGCGATCTGCGGGACCGCGCCGCGTTTGAGGTCGCGGCCGAAATTTGGCGGAATTTCTACCGCCAGGCTGATATCGCCGCTGCGCATGCGCGCGTCGAGTTCAGCGTGGCTGGCGAGTGGCCGTTTCTCTTCGAAATAGCGGGAGCCAGCGATGTTCATCAGGTAGTGCTGGCTGGTGGTGGTCTGATCGCCATCGAGGACGGCGTAGCTGAGATTCTCGACATCGAAGCTGACGCCGTATCCCATGATGAACATCAGGATCACACTGCCGAGCATCGCCAGCGTGGCGCGGATCGGGTCGCGGCGCAGCTCCATGGCCTCGCGGCGGGAATAGCTTAACAGCCGGCGCAGGCTGAAGCGGGCCTGTCGTGTGCTGGCCGCGGGCCGCTCAGGGGCGCGGCCTGGTCCCGGCGTGCCGGGTGAGGGGCCGCTTGCGTTCGCCGCAGCGGCCTCTTCGAGATAGGCAATGAAGGTCGCTTCCAGCGTAGGCAGTCCGCGCTTTTCCATCAGTGCCTGGGGCGTATCGCTGTCGAGTACGCGGCCGGCATGCATCAGCGAGATACGGTCGCAGCGCAGCGCTTCGTTCATGAAGTGGGTGGAAATGAAGATCGTGACGCCGTCTTCGCGCGAGAGCTGCACCAGCAGCGCCCAGAACCCATCGCGGGCGATCGGATCGACGCCTGATGTCGGTTCGTCGAGGATGAGAATTTCCGGGTTGTGAATCACGGCCACCGCCAGCGACAGGCGCTGCCGCACGCCCAGCGGCAGGTTGCCAGGCAGGCTGTCGGCCTCATCGGTGAGGCTGAAGCGCTCGAGCATTTCTCGCACGCGTGGTTCGCGGCGGTCTGCCGGCAGGTGGAACAGCCGAGCATGCAGGTCGAGGTTCTGCCGCACCGTCAGTTCGCTGTACAGCGAGAACCCCTGTGACATGTAGCCGACGCGCTGGCGGGTCTGCATGTCGTGTGGGTCCACTGGTTTGCCGAACAGCAGCGCCTCGCCCTCGCTGGCTGGCAGCAGTCCGGTGAGCATCTTCATGGTGGTGGTCTTGCCGCAGCCGTTGGAGCCGAGAAAGCCGAAGATCTCGCCGCGCGGGATGCGAAAGTTCACCTGATCCACCGCAACGAAATCGCCGAAACGCATGGTCAAGCCATGGGCTTCGATGGCGATGCTGTCGCTTTGCGGCTGCGGCGGGATGACCAGTTCGTGGTGCTGGCTGCGCTTGTCTTCCGGCAGCAGGCGAATGAAAGCCTGTTCCAGCGAGTCGCTGCTGGTACGAGACAGGAGTTCTGCCGGGCTGCCGGTAGCCAGCACCTTGCCGGCGTCCATCGCCACCAGGTGATCGAAACGCTGCGCCTCATCCATGTAGGCGGTGGCGACCAGCACGCTCATCTGCGGTCGGTCGCGGCGGATGCGCTCGATCAGCTCCCAGAATTGCGCGCGCGATAACGGATCGACGCCGGTGGTGGGCTCGTCGAGGATCAGCAGATCGGGGTCGTGGATCAGGGCGCAGCACAACCCCAGTTTCTGTTTCATGCCGCCGGAAAGCTTTCCGGCTGGTCGCTCGATAAAGGAGGCCAGCCCGGTACTGCGGGTCAGCTCGGCGATACGCCAGTGACGTTCCTCAGCGTCTTGGCCGAAGAGGCGGCCAAAGAACTCGAGATTCTCGAAAACCGTCAACGTCGGGTAGAGATTCTTGCCCAGACCCTGAGGCATGTAGGCGATGCGCGGGCACACCTTGCGGCGATGGGCGGCGTTACCGATGTCGCCGCCGAGCACCGCTATCGTGCCCCGCTGCAGCTTGCGTGCGCCGGATATCAGTGCCAGCAGGCTGGATTTGCCCACCCCATCGGGGCCGATCAGCCCGACCATGCACCGAGCGGGCAGGGTCAGCGTCAGCTCGTCGAGCGCGTGCGTCTTGCCGTACTGCAGGCTGACTCCATCAACCTGCACCACCGCATCTGGCTGCTCGATCATGGCGTGACGTTGATTTGCAGGTGGGCAGGCCACTCGGCGTCAGCGTCCAGCTTCAGGTACGCGACGCCCGGCAAACCGGTCTTGACCTGCTCCATATGGCGCTTGAGCAACTCGGGATCGATCCTTGCCTTGACCCGGAACATCAGCTTCTCGCGCTCGCTTTCGGTTTCCACGGTCTTGGGCGTGAACTGCGCAACGCTGGCGACGTAGCTGACCCGCGCCGGAATCACGTACTGCGGCGCGGCGTCGATCACCAAGCGTACTTCGGAGCCAATGGCGACCCGACCTGCCTGGCGCTCCGGCAGAAAGAACGTCATGTACACATCGGCCAGGTCAACCAGGTTGAGCAGCTTGCCGCCCGCCCCGAGCACTTCCCCCGCTTGCGCCACTCGGTATTGCACGCGGGCGACGCGGTCGCTTTTCAACTCGCTGTCGCGGATATCGGCCTGCAGCCGTTCGACGCCAGCCTGAGCGGCCTCGACCGAGGATTGAGCCTCGATCACCTGGGATTTGGCCGCGGCGATTCCGGCATCGGCAGAAATCACTTGAGAGCGCGCCGCGGCCAAGGCGGCCTGAGCGCTTTGCATCGCAGCCAGATCATCGTCGAGTTGCTGACGTGCCATGGCATTGCGCGCCACCAGGGTTTCGGTGCGCTGATGGCGCTTCTGCGTGGCGGTGAGCTCTGCACGGCGCTGGGTCACCACGGCCTCGGCTGTGGCGCGTTCACTTTCGCGCTGGGCGACCATGGCCTGGGCCGTCAGGATCGCGTTCTCGCCCTGACGGACCTGGGCACGTGCTTGGTTCAGTTGAGCCTGCAGCACTTCGGTGTCCATGCGCGCCAGCACTTGGCCGGGCTGAACGAAATCGCCTTCATCCACGAGGATTTCCAGCACGCGGCCGGGACTTTTGGTCGCAACGTCGATTTCGGTCGCTTCGATACGCCCGTTACCGCTGGCAAAGCCGTCGCCCAGCCCGCTCGGACGCAACTCGTTCCAGAGCAGGACGCCGATGACAGCGATGACGACTACGAACGCAAGGGCCTTGAGCGCGGCTCGGGTGCGTGGCTGACTCATGAATCTGCTCCGGCTGTTGTGAAGTCCGGAGCCATGTTAGGCGCTCTAACACGCACTTTGTGTGTATCTGGATCAATACCGGTGCGATTAGCTGCCGTTATGTTGGGTTACGGCAATTTACGTGCGTGGCCGAGCGTCCACTCAAGAACCTCAGCGCTGAGGCGATCGCTGGCCTGGCCAAAAGCCTCCACTACCTGCTCGACGCCAGTGCCAGTGCTTGGTTGGCGCACCTCGAAGCGGTGGTTGGCCAGGGTGTGCTGGTCGTTGCGGTTGACCAGGCGCGCGTCGAGCGTGATGACCACGACTGGCTTGTCGTCGACATACACCGTCTGGAAGGCGCGCAGGTCGCTGTGCAGGCTGAGGTCAGCGTAGAGGTTGACGTCCTCGTTGCTCACCGACGGCATTCGGCCGTCGCGCTGAAAGGCTTCAATCAGGCGATCACGCAGCAGCACCGGCGCGGCGTCGCTCCAGCGCGCGCCTTGATAGGCGCTGATCTGGTTGCCCTGCGGCACCACGGCGATGCGCTGGCTCGAAAGGATGCGGCTGGCCTGGGGTGTATTGATGCGCAGTGCATGCTGGAGCGCGGGTGTACTGGCCTGCTGCGGCGTGGGCGTCGTGGGCAGCAGGTAGATACGAAGGGTCTCGGACTCCGGCAGGATCGAACACGCCGCGAGCGTCGCGAACAGCCCGAGCAGTGCGAGGCGGGACAGGGAGTGGCGAAGGTTCATGGGTTGAACTCCTGCAGTTTGTCGCGGCCGAGCAGAAAGCCGCTCGGGTTGTCTTCCAGGCGCTGAGTCACGCGGCGCAGCGCGCCAAGGGTAGTGCGCAGCTCGTTGATGGCCGGGCCGAGCTCGTTGAAGCCCTGCATGCCGTTGTTCAGCGCGCCTTCGTTTTCCTCAAGCAGCTTGTCCAGCCGAGCCGTGGCTTGGTCCAGCGTGTCCATCGACTGCGCTGCGCTGGTCAGCACGCTACGGCCCTGATCATCCAAGAGGCCGTTGGCGTTGCGCGCCAGGCTCGACAGTTCACCCATCACCGTGTTGGCCTGCTGGCTCAGCTGATTGAACTGCTGCAGCGTCTGCGCCAGATCGCCACGGTGGTCGGAGAGCACACTGGTGGCCTGCTCCAGATGCTCAAGTGTGCGGCTCAGCCGACTGGTGTTCTCCTCGGAGAAGATCTGGTTGGCGCTGAGCAGCAGATTGTTGATGTTGCTCATCAGGTCCTCGCCGTTTTCCAGCAGCGCACTGAGCGATGACGGATCAGCGATGATCAGTGGCGGGTCATCGCGCTCGCCCTCGAGCCGTGGCGCGTCGGGTGTACCGCCGTGCAGCTGGATGACCATGCTGCCGGTGATGTTGGCCAGCGCCAGCCGCGCCTGGGTGTCGGTCTTGATCGGCGTGCCGCCGTAGACGCGGATGCGTGCGCGCACCTTGCGTGGGTCATCCGGCTCCAGCCACAGCTCGGTCACATCGCCCACCTTGATGCCGCTGTATTCCACCGAGCTGCCGCTGGACAGGCCACTTACGGCCTGGCTGAAGCCGATGTCGTAGTAGCTGTATTCCCGGTCCATGCTGGATTTGCCCAGCCACAGCGCGAAGAGCAGGGCGCAGCCGACGGCTGCCACGGTAAAAAGTCCGATCAATACATGATGGGCGCGGGTTTCCATGATCAGGGTGTCTCCAACATAAGCGCCGCATTGTGCGCAGCGCGGCCACGCGGGCCGTGAAAATATTCGCGAATCCACTCATCGTCGGTGGCGGCGACGGCTTCGAGGGTGTCGACGACCAGTACGCGCTTCTGTGCCAGCACCGCGACGCGATCGCAGATGGTGTAGAGCGTGTCGAGGTCATGGGTCACCAGAAACACGCTGAAACCCAGCGCGTCACGCAGGGTCAGGATCAACTGGTCGAAGGCCGCCGCGCCGATGGGGTCGAGGCCGGCGGTGGGCTCGTCGAGAAACAGCACTTCTGGGTCCAGCGCCAGCGCGCGGGCCAGCGCCGCACGCTTGACCATGCCGCCGGACAACTCGTCAGGAAACTTGCAGGCGGCTTCCGGTGGCAGGCCGGCCAGTGCCAGTTTCTGCCGCGCGAGGTGCTCGGCATCGGCGCGTTTGAGGTCGGCATGCTCGATCAACGGCAGGGCGACGTTCTCCTGCAGGTTCAACGAGGTGAACAGGGCGCCGCGCTGGAAAAGCACGCCGAAACGCCGCTCCACTTCCGAACGGCGCTGGGTCGAGAGCTTCAGCAGGTTCTCGCCGAATACCTTCACGCTGCCGGCATTCGGACGGCGCAGGCCGACGATGCTGCGCAGCAACACCGACTTGCCGGTGCCGGAGCCGCCCACCACGCCGAGAATCTCGCCGCGACGAATATCCAGGTCCAGGTTGACGTGTACCGCCTGTTTGCCGAAGCGGTTGACCAGGCCGCTGACCTGGATCACGGGTTCATTCGTCCTCACCAGCCCATCTCCATAAAGAACAGCGCGGCGATCGCATCGAGCAGGATCACCATGAAGATCGACTGCACCACGCTGGACGTGGTGTGCTCGCCCACCGATTGCGCGCTGCCGCTGGCCTTGAAGCCTTCCAGACAGCCGATCACGGCGATCAGGAAGGCAAAGACGGGCGCTTTGCCGATCCCGACCAGAAAGTGATTGAGCGGTATGTCGCGCTGCAGGATGGTGAAGAACATCGCCGGCGAGATATCCAGCGCCAGCGAGCACACCACCAGCCCGCCGACGATACCGCTGAGGATGCCGATAAAGGTCAGGATCGGCAGCGTGATCAGCATCGCGAGAACGCGCGGCAGCACCAGCAGCTCAATCGGGCTGAGGCCGAGGGTGCGGATGGCGTCGATTTCCTCGTTGGACTTCATCGCGCCGATTTGCGCCGCGAACGCACTGGCGGTGCGGCCGGCGAGCAAGATAGCGGCCAGCAGCACACCGAACTCGCGTAGAAACGAAAAGGCCACGAGGTTGACGGTGTAGATCGTGGCACCGAAGTCGGCCAGCACCGTGGCGCCGAGAAAGGCCACGACCGCACCCACCAGAAAGGTCAGCAGGGCGACGATGGGGATCGCGTCCAGCCCGGTCTGCTCGATATGCGAAACCAGGGAGGTGATCCGCCAGCGCCGTGGGTTGAGCATGACCGTAAACAGCGTCTGCAACGTCAGCCCGATGAAGCCAAGCAGCGTCCGTTGCTGGTTCCAGACGCCGGAAACCGTGCGGCCCACGTGCGCCAGGACGTCGGCCAGGCCATTGGTATCGGGCGCCTGCTCGGCTTCGGGTTTGTTCAGCGAGGCCGCGACGGTTTTCAGCAGTGCCAGTCGCTCCGGGGCAAGCTGCGGTGCCCACACCTCAACCTCGGCCACCCGTGCCGGCCCGAGCAACTCGACCAGCAAGCCGGCGCCCGCGGTGTCCAGTTCGCCGATGGCCTCGAGTTCGACGCGATCGGTTTCGGCGACCTGGCGACGGGTGCGCTCGACTTCACGGCGAAGCGCGGCGTAATGCTTGAGCGTCCAGTCGCCGCCGGCCGCAAGGGTAGCGGCCTGAGCGTCAGTGTTCGATTGCCGCTGCAGACTGCCGGGCGGCGAGGTGGGGTGTGTCAAATTCGATTCCCATGGTGCAGTTGGCTGACGGCAATCACCGGCGCCGCAGCTTTTTTCGATCCTAACAGCTCGGACCCTGTGATCGAGGTTCGGTTTAGCCGGCTGAAGCGTTGATTGAATTGTGCGGCGCGTCGACCGCCGGGCAATTTGTTACAGACCGCCGCGAACTATCGACGGTGATCAGGCTCCATAGCGGGCGAGCCAGACAACATGGTCGGTACGCTGCGCGTCACGGGGGCTGCTATCTTACGCCGCCGGTTACCGACGCTCCTTATATATTCAGCCCGTTCGGGCCCTGCCCACCCTTCTTTCTTCGACCGCTGCGAGAGTCTCCGTTTGCCTATGAATTACTTGCGTGCGCTGCCATTCCTCGTGGTTTTCGCGGTCATCCTGTTCAGCGGATTGCGGCCCGAGCCGGTGCCGCAGGTGTTCGACCAGCAAGACAAGCTGCACCACATGCTGGGGTTTGCCGCATTGACCTTCACCTTGCGGTTGGCCTTCCCGCAGTGGCGCGCTTTCTGGACCATTGCGGCGAGCCTTGGCGCCGCGCTGCTGATCGAGATCGGTCAGAGCCTGCTGCCTAACCGGCAGGCGTCGCTGGGCGACATGCTCGCCAACACCCTCGGCGTGTTCCTTGGCTGGGGTTGCTCGCACCTGGCATACCTCTGGTATCTACGGCGCATCGGGATCACTACCACACCAGAAACAGCCGATGAGAACGGGCGTTTGGGCAGCACAGCGCGGCCGTGAAGCGTGGTGGCCACGCGGCGCTTCAGCGGGCCCTTCCAGTACCTTTTCACTAGAGGTCACGACGTGGGCGAACGGCAAAGGCCGTCACGAGCATGGCGATAATCGCGCCAACGGTGGCCAGTGCCATGTCTTTCTGCGGGTCCCAGCGATCATTCTGGGTCGCCAAAAACGTCCGCCCCAGCCCGCCGTCGAGCATTTCCGCCCCTAGCCATTCGATCAGCTCGTAGACCGCCGAGGTAGAGAGCACGATGTCCACGGGCAGCACCAGGCTCCAGATCCCGGGACGCAGGCCGAGACGAATCAACACCTCGCGTATCGGGAACGCCAGCAGCAGGCCATAGCTGAAATGCGCCAGGCGGTCGAACTGATTGCGGTCCCATCCCATCTGCTCATTCAGACTCTCACCGGTCAGCGCCTGCCACCAATCGTCGTAAGGCACATTGGCGTACGTGTAGTGGGCACCGAGCTGGTGAATGCACAGATAAAGAAAAATTAACGTGCCCGCACTGCGCGACGGCACGTAATGTTTGTGGCCCAGCAACAATGCGGCGGCCAGGCCCAGCACCAGCAGGTTTTCGAGCAACCAGTCATGACGGTTGAGGGGGTTGATCGCCAGCGCGCCCCAGATCAGCAGGAACACGCCAACCAGCGTTAGCAGGTAGCGTCGATGGCGTCTGTCTGTCTCCATGCGTACTCCGAATCGTTGCCTTCCTTGTTGGGACAAGCGCAGCGGGCAGAGGGTCCGCTGGCCACGGATTGGCGAGTTATCCAACTTTTCCGGCCTTGGGAGTGTCACAGAACGTGACCCCCAGCGAGGCGGACTATGTGGCCCACCCGAACCTTTGACCTCAGCCCGGCACGCCGTCGAGCGCATGGCTTCGGCCTGCTGCTGCTCGTGTTGCTGTCAGGGTGCGACGGCCAGCAATCGGCTTTGAACCCTGCCGGCACCGGCGCGCAGAGCATCGCCGAGCTGTTCTGGTGGATGTGCGGCGGCGGGCTGCTGATCTGGGCCGTGGTGATGGGCATCGCGCTCTACGCGACCCAGGCGCACCCGGAGGCGCATGGCATTCGCAGCGCGCGCTGGCTGATTCTCGGCGGCGGCATCATCTTCCCGGTCGTGGTGCTGACCGGGCTGCTGACGTATGGGCTGATGCTGATGCCGCCGCTCCGTTCGACGACGGATATCGATCTGCGCGTGGACGTTTCCGGCGAGCAATGGTGGTGGCGCGTGAGCTACCAGACCGAGGCGGGGGCGGTCGTCGAGCTGGCGAACGAAATAAGACTGCCGGTGGGCGAGCGGGTGGCCTTCAGCCTGACCAGCCCGGACGTGATCCATTCGTTCTGGATCCCGTCGCTGGGCGGCAAGGTCGACATGATTCCCGGGCGCACCAATGAGCTGATGCTGGAGCCGACCGAGACCGGCACCTTCCGTGGCGCCTGCGCCGAATACTGCGGCACTTCCCATGCGCTGATGAATTTCGCCGTGGTGGTGATGACGCGAGACGCCTTCGATCAATGGCTTGCCGAGCAGGCCAAGCCCGCGCAGCAACCGGAAACGGAACTGCAGCAGGCGGGCCAGCAGGCCTTTCTCGCCAATGGCTGCGGTGCCTGTCATCAGGTGCGCGGCACCGAAGCAGACGGCACGGTCGGGCCCGACCTGACCCACGTCGGCAGCCGCCTGACCCTGGCCGCTGGCACGCTGCCAGCCGATGTCGACGCCTTCCGACGCTGGATCGGCCACAGCAGTGAGATCAAGCCGGACGTGAGAATGCCTGCCTTCGGCATGCTGTCCGAGGCACAGCTGAACGCCATGGCGCATTACCTGAAGGGCCTGAAATGAGCGAGCCGATTGCATACCGCGACCCGCAGGACGAGGCCCGTGCCAAGGCCCAGGCCGAACGCCTCGCCGCCGCCTGGAAGACGCCCACCGGCTGGCGCTACTGGTCGGCGGTAAACAACACCGAGGTCGGGCTCTGGTACACCGGCGTGTCCTTCCTGTTTTTCCTTTTTGCCGGTGTGCTGGCGATGCTGATCCGTGCGCAGCTGGCCGTGCCGAACAACGATCTGCTGTCCGCCGAAACCTACAACCAGGTGTTCACCCTGCACGGCTCGGTGATGATGTTCCTGTTCGGCGTGCCGATTTTCGAAGCCTTTTCGATCCTGATCCTGCCGCAGATGCTCGGCGCGCGGGACCTGCCATTCCCGCGGCTGTCCGCCTACGGCTTCTGGTGTTTCATCATTGGTGGCGTGTTCGTCTGCGGTTCGATCTTTTTCGGCGTTGCGCCGCAGGGTGGCTGGTTCATGTACCCGCCGCTCACCACCACGTATCAGGACGGCCTCGGCGCGGACATCTGGCTGCTCGGGCTGTCATTCATCGAAGTGTCGTCGATCGCCGCCGCCGTGGAGCTGATCGTCGGCGTGCTGAAGACCCGGCCGCCGGGCATGCGCATCAACCTGATCCCGCTGTATTCCTGGTACATCCTGGTCGTGGCCGGAATGATCCTCTTCGCCTTCCCGCCGCTGATCGCGGGCGACCTCCTGTTCGAGCTGGAACGCGCCTTCGACTGGCCGTTCTTCGACCACACCCGCGGCGGCGATCCACTTTTGTGGCAGCACCTGTTCTGGATCTTCGGCCACCCCGAGGTCTACATCATCTTTCTGCCGGCCGTGGCGCTGGTGGCGACCATCGTGCCCACCGCCGCGGGTCGGCCCATCGTGGGTTACAGCTTCATCGTGCTGGCCGCGGTGGGCACCGGGTTCATCAGTTTCGGGCTGTGGGTCCACCACATGTTCACCACCGGGATGCCGGCGATCTCGCTGGCCTTCTTCTCGGCTGCGTCCGAGGCGGTGGCGATTCCTACCGGCGTGCAAATCTTCTGCTTCCTGGCAACGGCGCTGGCGGGACGCTTCGTCAAATCGGTACCGATGCTGTTCGTCGCCGGTGCGTTGGCGATCTTCGTGCTCGGCGGCTTGACCGGGGTGATGGTGGCGCTGGCACCGTTCGACTTCCAGGCGCACGACACTTACTTCATCGTCGCGCACCTGCACTACGTGCTAATCGGCGGCATGCTGTTCCCAGTGATCGCCGGCCTGTATTACTTCTTTCCCCTCGCGCGCAGCAAGACGCTGTCTGATCGTCTGGGTCGGATCGCCTTCTGGCTAATGTTCATCGGCTTCAACATCGCTTTTCTGCCGATGCACTTCACCGGGTTGCTGGGGATGCCGCGACGCGTCTACACCTACGCGCCGGACATGGGCTTTGACGTTCTGAATATGGTGTCGACCGTGGGCGCCTTCATTCTCGCCACCGGCGTCGCGGTGCTGGTCTGGGATGTCATGCGGCCCAAGGGCAACCAGCCCTACAGCAAGCGCAATCCGTGGAACGCCGGCACACTCGAATGGCTGGCGGAAATGCCTGGCATGCCGTGGGGTGCGCGCTCGATCCCGATCATCAAGAGCCGCTACCCGCTGTGGGATCAGCCCAACCTGATGCGCGACGTCGATGCTGGTCGCTTCTACCTGCCGGATGCCGAGGAGGGCAAGCGCGAAACCCTGATCAGCAGCATCATCGATGCCGAACCGATCCAGTGCCTGCGCGTGCCGGGCCCGACCTTCCTCAGCATGTGGGCGGCCATCTTTACGGGTGGCCTGTTCATCTTCGCGACCTACAGCTGGTACGTCGCAGCGCTGGTCAGTGGCGGCCTCGCGCTGGTCACCATCCTCATCTGGCTGTGGACCGGCACGGCGGTGATCCCGGAGAAGCCGAAAAAGGACATCGGCCTGGACGTAACGGTGCCGCTGTATGCGTCGGGCGCCAAATCGGTAGGTTGGTGGGCGATGTTCATCACCATGATCGGTGACATGAGCGCCTTCGGCAGCCTGGTGTTCGGCTACTTCTTTTTCTGGACCGTTCACGAGGATTTTCCACCGGCCGATGCGGCCGGCCCCGGTGTGTTCTGGCCGGTATTGGGGCTGGGGTTGATTGCCGCCTCCTGGTGGCTGACGCTGTTGGCACGGCGCTGCAACGTCCGTGATCAGGCGGCGGGTTTCTATGGCGCGCTGGGGCTGGCGGCGATCTGCACACTCGGTGGCGCCTACTCGCTATGGGCCGGGCCGCATTTCAGTGGGCTGGACCCGACCACTAACGTGTACCCCGCCACGGTCTGGGTACTGGTGCTCTGGTGCCTGATTCACCTGTCCATCGGCCTGATCATGCAGCTCTATTGCCTGGCGCGCCGTGCGGCCGGGCGGATGACCGCGGTGCACGACATCGATATCCGCAACATCGCGTTGTACTGGCATTTCATGCTCATCACCGTTGGCGTGACCGTCGCCGTCATCGCTGGCTTCCCGGAGGTGCTATGAGTGAAGACCTGAGCGAACGGCAACGCAGCGGCGATCAGCAGGCGCCTGAAGCCCCGCCGCAGGTGCGTGACACGCTCTGGCTAATCACCTTCAGCCCGACTATCTGGGCGGTGCACTTTCTGCTGTGTTACGTGGCGACGGCGGTGTGGTGCGCGAAGGTGGCGGGTCGCAGTGGCGAACTGGGCGATATCCGCCTTGCCATCGGTGTGCTGACAGCCTTGGCGCTGGCCGGCATCGCCCTGACCGGCTGGCGTGGCTGGCGAAAGCACTCGTTTGGCCACGCCACGGCACCGCATGATTTCGATACGCCCGCTGATC
This sequence comes from Pseudomonas sp. DNDY-54, assembly GCF_019880365.1. Lineage (NCBI taxonomy): Bacteria > Pseudomonadati > Pseudomonadota > Gammaproteobacteria > Pseudomonadales > Pseudomonadaceae > Pseudomonas > Pseudomonas sp. DNDY-54. The sequence continues at coordinate 4,243,248 of NZ_CP082271.1, read as the reverse complement.
GCCATCGTTTCCTTGGCTTCTCGACATTGCTGCTCAGTGGCCTGAGTTTCGTGGCAACGATTTTCGTCGCGCTGTCCGTGGTGTTCATCAGGAGTTGCGCATGATCTGGCGCCCGCTGTCGCTGATGCTCGGCCTGGCCACGCTGGCGGCTGTCTGGCTCGGTCCGCTACCGGACATGGCGGATCGGTTGTTCGTCGGCCATATGCTGATGCATGTGATGGTGGTAGCGGTGGCGGCGCCGCTGCTAGCGATTGGACTCGCAGGCGGCAGGTTCGACGTCTCCAATCGCATCCCCTTTCTGTTCTCGCCGATCCTGGCTTCGGTGATCGAACTGTTCGTGGTCTGGGCCTGGCACATGCCGGCGCTGCACCATGCAGCGCGCACCTCGCAATCGGCTGAGCTGCTTGAACAGGGCAGCTACCTGTTCGTTGGGCTGTTGGTGTGGCTCGCCGCGTTCGGCGGCGTGCGCCATCAGCGCGCCTTGGCCGGCATCGCCGGTCTGCTGCTGACCTCGATGCACATGACGTTGCTCGGCGTGCTGCTGGCAATGTCGAGCCGGCCGCTGTTCGAGCACACCGGGTCTCCGCTTTCAGGCATGAGCCCACTGGAGGACCAGCAAATGGGCGGCGTGATCATGCTGGCCTTTGGCGGCAGCGCCTACTTGATCGGCGGGTTGTACCTGCTGTTCGGCCTTCTACAGGACAAGCGCAATGCCGTTTCAGTCAGCTAAACGCATGGTTCAGCGATGCTCGGCGCCCTTGCGGCGCTGGCTGTGTTGGCTAACCGGAGGCTCATTGAAGCGCGTCGTAGCGGCCGTTGCGCTGCTGGCTGCGTTGGCGGGCACGGGGGCGTTTGTGCTGGTTTCGCTGGGGCTGGTCTCGATCGGAGCCAGCTCGGGTCATTGGAAGGCAACCGGCTGGGTGCTGCATTACGCCATGCGTCGTGCGGTGAGCACGCAGTCGATGGGCATCAAGGTGCCGCCTCTGGACGATCCGGCGCTGGTGCTCAAGGGCGCCGGGCACTATCACACCAGCTGCCTGGCCTGCCATGGCGCCCCGGGTGAGGAGCGCTCGCTGATCGTTCAGCAGATGACGCCCGAGCCGCCATTCCTCCCGCCGCGCATCGAACACTGGGAGCCGCAGGAGCTGTTCTGGATTGTGAAGAATGGCGTGAAATTCACCGCCATGCCGGCCTGGCCCGCGCAGCAGAGGGACGATGAGGTCTGGGCCCTGGTGGCATTCCTCCAGGCGATGTCGAACATGTCGCCCAAGCGCTACAGGCAACTGGCGCTGGGTGGGCAAGTCGACCAGCCCGCCAAACCGGTAACCCCCGATCATCTGCGCCCGCTGCAGGATCCGCTCGGTCCGGTGTTGGCCAACTGCAGCCGCTGTCATGCCGAAGACGGCGGCGGCCGGGGCGAAGGCGCGTTCCCCCGATTGGCCGGGCAGAACGAGGCATATCTGCTCGGTGCGCTGCAGGCCTATGCGAGTGGCAAACGCCACAGCGGAATCATGCAGCCAATCGCTGTGCGCCTGGAGCCGGACGTGCGCAAAGCGCTGGCGCAGCATTACGCTGAATTGCCGCCTGTCAGCCGAACGGACGCCCCGGAACCGCTACCCGACAGTCTTGCCCAGGGCCGGTCGCTGGCCGAGCGCGGCGTGCGTGAACGCGGCATCCCGTCCTGCGTGCATTGCCATGGGCCCAAGGAGAGCCCTCGCAATTCGATGTACCCGAACATTGCCGGCCAGTACGCGCCCTATCTGAAGTTGCAATTGGAGCTGTTCACGTCCGGTAAGCGTGGCGGTACGGAGTACGCCCATATCATGCACAGCGCCGCGCAGCGGCTCACGCCGGAGCAGATGCAGGCACTGGCCGATTACTACGCGTCGTTACCGGCAGAGGAAACCGCGGCACGTGGTAAGCCTGCGCTGACACTAAACAGGCGAGAGCCCATCCGCCCCGAGCCCTCGGCGCAGGACGCTTCAAACCAACAGCAGAGGTAAGCGATGTTCGACAAGATCGTGGAAGTGGTTTCGGCATTTGGCTATCTCGGCGTGTTCTTGCTGATGTTGCTGGAAAACATCTTCCCGCCGATTCCCTCGGAGCTGATCATGCCGTTGGCGGGCTTCGTCGCGGCGCGAGGCGATTTGAATTTCATCGGAGTGATTCTGGTCGGCACGGCCGGCTCAGTGGTCGGTGCACTGCCGTGGTATTACGCCGGCGCCAAGCTCGGCCAAGAGCGCATGAAACGGCTGGCCAAACGTTGGGGGCACTGGCTGACGCTGTCGCCAGAGGACGTCGACAAGGCCAGCGACTGGTTCGATCGGCACGGTAAGGGGGCGGTGTTCTTTGGTCGCCTGATCCCGGCGGTGCGCACCCTGATTTCGGTGCCCGCGGGTATCGCCGGCATGTCGATGACTAAGTTCCTGATCTATTCGACGCTGGGTTCGCTGATCTGGACGGCGCTGCTGGCGCTGGCCGGTTTCGTCCTCGAGTCCCAGTACGAGAAGGTCTCGCAGTACCTTGATCCCGTATCCACCGGCGTTGTGGTGTTGATGGTGCTCTATTACCTGTACCGGCTGATTCGTCAGCGTTTCGCCGGTAAGAAACACTAAACCGTGGCGCCGGTTCGCGGCGCCACGGCGGGCACTCAGGCTGCGCCGGCGGTGTGGTGTTGCGGCTGTTGAGCACGCTCGCACTGATCGATCACGGCGAACACCTGCTGCCACATCTGCTCGGACTGTTGCTTGAGCTGATCGGTGCGGGCCTGGATCATCGTCTTGATCCGCTCGGCTTCGTCAGTCACCAGATCGATCTTGCGCTTGATTTCCGCCTCATCGGTGGTGACCTGAACCAGTCCTTCCGGGAAGCCGTAGTCTTCGAAGAGCATCTGATACTTGTGGCTCCAGCCCGTGGCCAAGGCTGGCACGCCCTGGGACAGCGCGCTGACCAACCCGTGGAAACGACTGCCCAGGGTGCCGCTGCAGGCGCCGAGGATGCCCTTGATTTCCAGTGCACCGCTCTCCTTGACGATCGGGATGCCGCCCACCGCCGCGGACAGTTCGTCAGCCAGGCGCTGATCGTCCTTGCCTTCATGCACCAGCACGAAGGGCTTGGCGCCCTTTTCCAGCAGGTAGCGTGTGCAGCTAATCAGGAAGGGGAGGTAGGCGTCGCGGGTCTTCTGGTCGGTCTTGTCGAGCATCCGGCAGTTGGGGACGATGCAGAAACGGTTCTGCTCGGTATCGAACCCCGGCGGCAGCACACCGGTGATGAGGTTGGTGAAGTCCGGTGATTGCTTGATCTTGGCCTGCTTGCCCACCAGCTCGGTGAGGTGCTCGTAGGACACGCGCTCGCGCGGGAAAATCAGGTCGACGTTATCGACCACCGTTTTCATTGCCGCCCGGTTTTTCTCCGATTTGAACGGCCCAAGCGCTTGTGGCATCAGGATCACCCGGGTGCCGTTCTTGTGCCAGCGCTTGGTTGACTGTGCCAACTCAGCACAAGGATCCTCGCCCCACTGATCGCTATAGGCGAAGCCCGCCGCGTCGATGACCACATCGACTTCCTTATCCAGCACCACGCCGTACATCTCACGCAGCGGACGTGGCGCGAAGTTGGCCAGCGTGCCCCACTGGATGCCGTAGCGCCAGAGCCAGGCCTTGGGATAGAAACCCAGCTGGACCAGCTTGCGGAACGGCTGCTCGGCTTTTTTCGGGGTCGGGGCCATGACGAAGGTAGCGTCGGGATACCGGGTCCTCAGCTTCTGCAACGCTGCGTGCAACATCAGCTCTGCGCCTTTATTGACGAAGCCTGCCTTTCTGATCTCGATAATCATCGCTTACCTCAGTTGAATACAATCAAGTCGTCTGCGGTCTTCTTGTCCGAATAAGGAATCCCTCCCGTTGGGTCGGCATAGCCCACCGCCAGCAGCATCACGGTGCGCTCGTGGTAGGCCAGGCCCAGTTTTTTTGCCAGTTTGCGTTCTTTTTCTTCCACGTCCGGCCAGTTGATCGAGCAGCTGGACAGGCCCAGGCTTTCCAGCGCCAGCATCAACTGCATGGCGGCGAGCGAGCCGTCGATATAAACCACGTGACGATCCCGCGCCTCGGGGTAGCAACCCAGGTCGCCCACCACCGCAATCACGCAGGGCAGATTGTCATGAAAGCCGGCCGTGCCGCCGGCGCACTGCGCGACGTCGGCTGCTTTGGCGGGGTCGTTGCTGACATAGAAGCGAAATGGCTGACGATTGCAGGCCGAGGGGGCCAGGGCAGCCGCCTTGACCGCTTGTTCGATCAGCTCGTTGCTCACCGGTTTGTCCTGATACCAGCGCACCGAGCGGCGACGGCGAAACAGCACCATCAGCTCGTCATAGCTGACCGGGCAGGGCGGCAATTCGCTGTGCGGGTAGGGGACGCACCGGCTGGATTCGTCGAGCTGCTGCGCGCTGGTGAAGGCCTGTTTGGCCGAGTCGATACGCGGCGTGCTGCCGACTGCTGAAAAATAATCGGTGAGCACATCATTGGCCCAGCGCTGCTGGCCACTGGCGACACCGGCCTGGGCTGCATCCGCGAAGCAGCGAACGGTCGGGCCGATGTAGTCTTCGGCGAAGGTCGCGCGACGCGGGCGCATGATCAGCCCTTTTTCCAAGCGGTGTACGTTGCGCCGCAGGAAGGCGTCATTCTCGCCTTTGCCACGCATCAGCCGCGCAAATTGCAGCCGCCCCAGCAGCACCGCGCGGTGCTCGCGGTCGAACTCGCGGCTGATCAGGCAGTAATAAAGGGACGACAGGAAGCCATTGGCGGAAAACAGCCGGACCAGGGCCAGCCCGGTGTTGTCCCGGGTGGCCTTGATCAGATTCTTGACCGGCTCAGGCAGGGCTCTGGCGAGGGACTTGAGGCTCATCGGGAGGCTCCTACGGCGCTGAACGCATAACGAAAAGGACTGAATATGGATTTGGTCATCATGAAGAACACGGGCCGGGTTTTCTTGTGCACCAGCAGCGCCGCGTAGGAGGCCACCGCATAGGAAATCAGCGTCGCCATGGCCGCTCCCTCTCCGCCGTAATGCGGGATCAACAGCATGTTCAGACCAATGTTGGCCAGCGCGCCCAGGCCCTGTGTGATCAGCGAGAACATCAGCGCGCCCTCGATCAGAATCCAGCGGCTGAACGCTGCGCGCATGAAGATGAACACGCCCGCCCAGATATGGATGGTGAGAATTGAGGCGGAGTTCTGGTACTCCGCCCCGAACAGCAGCGAAATCATCGGCCCGGCGACGAGCGTCACCAGCAGCGCAACGGCGATGGCGAGGATGAACAACACATCGAACAGCTGCTGAAAGCGTTGATTGAAGCGCGCCGGATCGGCCGCGTGGAGGTTGATCAGCTTGGGGAAAAACGATGCGACGATGGCGGTCGGCAGGAAGTACCAGGCTTCCGACAGTTGCGCGGCCACGGCATATACGCCGACTTCTTCGGCGCCCACCATCCACTTGAGCATGACCTGGTCGATCTTCATGTAGATCACCGCGAAGATCGAGCCGACATAGAGGATCCAGCCCTGGCTGAGCAGTTCCTTGGCCTTGGCGAAGCTCGCCTTCCAGCTCATCACCGAAACGGTCGTGGTGCCTTTGTAGAGAATTGCCAGAATCACCGCCGCCATCAGGAATTGCGCGGTGTGGGCGAACGCGAAGGCGATGACACCGGCGCCGCTGAACACCATTAACAGCTTGAGGCCGGACGAGAGCAGGATCGCGCTCGATTTAGCGATGGCCGGGTAGCGGGCCTGCACCTGCGACTGGAACCAGTACTCCACGACGTCGAAGGTCTGAAAGAAAATAGCCGAGGCGACGATCAGGAGCATCCAGAACTCGGTGCCGCCCACCTCTTCGAAGAAGAACGCATACGCGACGATCAACGCGAAGCCGAGCGTCATGCCGGTCAGCTTAAGCATAAAGGTGGTGCCCAGCGTTTCCGGCACCTTGTCCGGCTGCTGAACCACTTCACGCACAACCAGGCCAGCCAGGCCCATGTGGCCCGCGGACGCAAAGATTGCAGTCATCGAAATGGCATACGCGAGAATGCCGAACTGCTCCGGCCCCAGGTAACGGGCCAGGAGGATCGCCATCAGGAAGCCCACACCGATGTTCAGCAACCGCTCCGCCATCATCCATGATGCGTTGAATAGATAGACTTTGAGTTTGTTGAAGACGGTGGTGATAGCGGTCATCGAGTGGCCTGGCTCCTCAAGGCTGGCTCCGTGGCGGCAAAGCAATGCCTTTCAGTTGCGCTGGAGTGTGGCGACGCTCAGCTGACAGCAATCTATTCGTTATGTTCCGGCCCGCAGGTCCGAAGAAATGGTGTCGATCGGCCAGCTGGGATCGGGTTCGGCTAATGGCCATTACAGGCTGAATCACCGCCATGCAGCGTAGTTCGCCGTGCCGGGATCATTTTGTTCGTGCGCTTGCGTGATAGTGGGTCCCGGCGCATTAATGCTTTTTGGCGACGGGCTGCGGTACGGCCAGCGAGCCCATGCCAGAGCCCTCCAAAGTTGAAAACACTTAATCTGATGGCCTTTTCATTCTAAAAGTGGAACTTTTGCCATCACTGCTCCTCTTAACCCTGCTGCCGCTGCTAGCCGCTCCGCGACCCGTCTCGACGTGCCGCGAAACGCCTAGCTCGGCACCCGACCCGCCACGTTTGGGTCGGGCAAGGCTGCCGCGAAGGAACTCGCATGCGCCAGGATCGGCGTAGGGAATTGCTGCTCGGAGCGGCCGAAAGGAACAGGACTCAGCCTAAACAGAAAAGCCCCGCATCGTTTGATGCGGGGCTTTTTTGTTGTCCTGCTGCCGTGGCACGCAGCGACGTCTTGCGCGTCGACGTCAGTGGTACAAAACGAACCGACTACAAACGAACGCGACGAGTTGATACAGATAATTTATCAATCTCATCGCCCGATCAGGATCGCTCCGGCTTCGCGTCATGGTTCTCCCCTCGAGTACCTGACGGGCTCGAAGGCCGTTCTTCCATCGGCGGTGGGTTCTCCTCATCCAGCTGGCAAATCGTGCAGTTCTGGCTATCTGGATGATTGGTTTCAACATAGCGAACGCGGCGGCTTCCCGATTGCCGGTCTGCGCTCACGCGGAAACGGGGTCGATCAGGGGTCTTCATATTCAATCCCTCACGTAGCGAATGGATGCTTGGCAACGTCACCTGGAGGCTGCGAACGGTGACTCATTTAACGGGATTCTCCGGGCCTCACGGGGGCTGGCATGACGTGCTCAACCCTGAGGACTGTGCTCAACCTGTTCGCAATAGCGGCGGAAATTATCCGTCAGGTCGGGTGGGCAAACGCCGCACTGGCGATTCCCCGGCACGGCGTGATCGATGAACTTGGGATAAGGCAAATTCAATTCCGCCATGATGTCGCGGAAGCGCTCCAACGTTATCGCTTCACCGAGTCGGGGATTGCGCTGCTTTTCCTGGGCGATGGTCGAGACTCGTCGACCACTGTAGTCATGGCCGGGATAGACCAGGGTGTCGTCTGGCAGCGTGAACAGCTTGTTTCTAACGCTGTGAAACAGGTCGTCGGCGCTGCCGTTCTGAAAGTCAGTCCTACCGCAGCCGTCGATGAGCAACGCATCACCGCTGAACAGGCGATCACCGAGGAGGTAGGCGAAGTGCCCGTCCGTGTGGCCGGGGGTATGCAAAGGCGTGAACTGCAGGCTGCCGACTATGAAAGGGACGCCTTCCACGATGCCCACATCCGTGCAGGGCAGCTTGTCGATAGCCGGCCCCGCGATACGGCAGCCGGTCTGCTTCTTTAGCTCCAGCGCGGCGGTGATATGGTCGGCATGTATATGGGTGTCCAAGGTGAACGCCAGCTGCAGGTCCAGCCTGGCCAGCTCGGCCAGGTCGCGGTCCGTTGCGGAAATGACCGGGTCGATGAGCACGGCCTGGCCGGTGTCCTCGCATCCGAGTACGTAGGTATAGGTGGACGACACGGGCTCAAACAGCTGGCGAAATATCATGATGGTCTCGGCTAGTGGTGAGTGTTCAGCGGTGCCTGTTCCAGCGCACTGAGCAGTGCATATTTTTCCTGATCGATCTCGCCCCGCGTGCGGATACCCAGCCGGCGCAAGATCGCCAGCGGCGGGCACCAGCCCTGCAAGCCGTGTTGCAGAAGAAACGGCAGCACGACGCCGGGCAGCAGAAACCACTTTCGGTTCGCTGTCAGGCCAAGCAGCAGGCCAGACAGCGCGAGCGAGGAGGCATTGACCTCGAGCACGCGCTCGACATCCCACTCGCGATCCAGGGCGTCGATACGCTGAAGGATTGCGCTTCGTCCCATCCCGCTGAAGTGACGAATGTTCTCGTCCGTTTGCCGATCGATTTCCTGATTCACAGGTCGGGACGTTGAGCGGCGAACCCGGTCCGCCTGGTCATGATGGGTACTGTTCTGCTGTATCGATGACATGTTGATCTCCTGGTTCGCGCCGACAGGGTGGGCGCGGCGAGGTGAAAAGTCACAGCGATGCCGCATATTTTTAGGGTGTGTGCGGGTGGTCGAGTTCCGACCGGGCGTCCGCTGCCGCGTTGATACGATCTATTGAAATATATATTGATAAATCGTATTGTCAAATTCACCTGACCCACCTGAATAAAAATGGCCCACATGGCAGATCTCGATATCGAAACGCTTCGTCGCAGTGCCGCGGACGCCTGCGGCTTGCTGAAAGTGCTCGGCAACCCTGACCGCCTGTTGTTGCTCTGCCAGCTGACCCAGGGCGAGCACTGCGTGGGTGACCTCGCCAGTGCGACGGGCATTGTGCAGCCGACCCTGTCGCAGCAGCTCACGGTGCTGCGCCATAACGGCTTGGTCAGCACCCGACGCGAGGGCAAGCAAGTGCATTACAGCATCGCCAGCCAACAAGCGATGGAGGTTATGCAGGTGCTCTACCGGCTTTACTGTCAGCATCCCGAACGCGAGGAACCCTCGACATGACGATTGACTGGGTACATTTCACACCGTGGTCCTCGCTCGCCGGGGGCGCGCTGATCGGTCTTGCTGCGACCTTGTTTATTCTGTTGAGCGGAAGAATCGCGGGCATTAGCGGCGTGATCGGCGGCTTGATGCGGCCAGGCAAAGGCGATGTGCTCTGGCGTGTTGCCTTCATTACCGGGCTGGTGATCGCGCCGGTGCTGTTTCAGGCCGCGTTCGAGCAACCAGACATCGACGTAGAGGCGAGCACCTTGACGCTAATCGCGGCTGGTGTGTTGGTCGGGATCGGCACGCGGTATGGCTCCGGTTGTACGAGCGGGCATGGCGTCTGCGGGTTGTCGCGACGGTCGCCGCGCTCGCTGGTCGCGACGGCCGCCTTCATGGCCAGCGGCTTTCTGACCGTGTTCGTCATCCGCCACCTGCTGGGCTGAGGAGTTGCCATGAAATTGCTGAGCGCCTTTGTAGCGGGGCTGATTTTCGGCCTCGGCCTGATCCTGTCAGGGATGGCCAATCCGTCCAAAGTGATCGCCTTTCTCGATCTGGCCGGTCCGTGGGACCCCTCGCTCGCGTTCGTTATGGGCGGTGCGATTGCGGTCGGCAGTGTCGGGTTCTATTTCGCCTCCAAACGGTCCCGGGCGGTGCTGGGAGATGTCATGCGAATGCCCACCGCCACCCGGATCGATCGCCCTCTTGTACTGGGCAGCCTGGCATTCGGAGCGGGATGGGGGCTGGCTGGCTATTGTCCGGGGCCGGCGGTCGCGACGCTTTTGAGTGGTCGGAGCGAACCGCTGATCTTTGTCCTCGCCATGTTGGCAGGTATGGCGCTCTACGAGTTGCAGACACGCTTTTCAGGGAAGCCGCAGTGAAACGTTGCGGTCGCTGTAAATCGAAAGGTGATCCAAGGCTTCCGGAGCGCAACGATGGTTGAGATCGGGCTCGGGCTATTGGTCGGCCTCGTCCTGGCGCTGACGGGTGCTGGCGGCGGCATCCTCACCGTGCCGTTGCTGATCTTCGTGGTCGGGCTCGAGCTGCATCAGGCCGCGCCCATCGGGTTGATGGCGGTCGGGCTTGCCGCATGGGTTGGGGCGGTGATTGGGCTGAGGGACGGCATTGTCCGTTACAAGGCGGCGGCGCTGATGGCCTGCTGCGGTGTGTTGCTCGCGCCCGTCGGCGTCTGGGTGGCCGGGCGGGTAGCGCACGATGTGCTCGCCGTGGTGTTTGCGCTGGTGATGTTCTGGGTTGCCTTCAGGGCATTCAGGCGCCCGCCGAGCGATGACACGACCCCGAGGGCCGTGCCCTGTCGGTTGAATCCCGACACGGGCCGTTTCCACTGGACGTCCCGCTGCGCGGCCACTGTCGCCGCGTCCGGCACCTTAGCCGGTTTCCTGTCCGGCTTGCTGGGGGTCGGCGGCGGGTTCGTGCTGGTGCCGGCGCTCAGTCGCTTCAGTGATCTGCCGATGCGTTCGATTGCCGCCACGTCGTTGGCGGTCATCGGCCTGGTGTCGGTCAGCGGCGTGTTGTCCGCCGCGCTGACGGGTGGCATCCAGTGGGCAGTGGCGCTGCCGTTTTCGGCCGGTGCGGTGCTCGGGATGTTCGCCGGCCGCATGGTTTCATCTCGCCTGGACGGGCGCCTGCTGCAGCGAGGCTTCGGGTTGGTCGCGGCGGTTGCCGCGTCGGCCTTGCTGCTTCAGGTCGCCTTCTGATCGCGCACCCGCAGGTGGCAAACCAGACACCTGCGCCGTTCAAACGCCGATAGATCCTTCAGTCTTTCTGAACCGGCAGGTTTGCCGCCTTCCAGGCCATCCAGGAACCGGGGACATTGGCCACGTCACGAAAGCCGGCTTTCTTGAGGATGCTGGCCGCGATGGAGGCGCGATAGCCGGAGCCGCAGTAGGTGGCGGTGGTCTTGTCCGGATCCAGCTCGTTGAGCCGGTCAGCAAGGTGCGCGACGAAGATGTGCCTGGCGCCAGGCACCCGGCCCGCCGCGACCTCTTGAGGGCTGCGTACATCCAGCACCTGCACATCGGGCGCTTCACGACGCGCATTGAGCTCGTGAACCGTCCATTCCTGAAGCCTGTTCAGCGGTAGCGCTGCGTTCTGCCAGTCCGTCATGCCGTTGCGCAGATAGCCGCGAATATCGTCCAGGCCTATCCGGTAGAGCTGAGTGACGGCCTGGTGAACATCGTCGGCCGATTCGCCCACCAGCAGGATCGGGCGAGCGTCGTCGAGCATCCAGCCAGCCCAGTTCACGAACTCGTTGCGCAGGGCAATGTTGATCGCCCCGGGTACGTGCCCGCCGCCAAACGCGAGGATCGAGCGGACGTCCACGACCTGCATGTCGCGCGTCGCCAGTGTCTCGAAGTCGGACGGCGCGAGCGGCGGTGGCAGGGAAGGGCCTTCCATCTGTACGCCCGAACGCACGTTAAGTTGTTTCAGTCGCGCATAGTGACGGGGTGGTTCCGGCATGTCCGCCAGTAGCCAATCGATAAACTCGTCCTCGCTCCGCTGTTCGCGCAACGCGGGGTTGAAGAGACGCTCGCTGCCGAGCGTGGAGTGGCGACGGTCGCCGATGGATTTGCCGCAGGCCGAGCCGGCGCCGTGGCAGGGGTAGATTTCGATCCGGTCGCCAAGGGGCAGGTAGTGATCGAAAAGCGTGTGGTACAGCGCGCCGGCCAGCTTTCGCTCACTGCCTTCGCCCAGCAGGTCGGGGCGCCCGACGTCCAGGTTGAACAGGGTATCGCCGGTAAACAGCGCGATCGGCTGGTCGCCCTGCTGGGCGTCGAACAGCTGCAGGGAGATGTGTTCAGGCGTATGCCCGGGCGTGTGCATGACCTGCAACGTGGCCTGCCCGAGCTCTATCGTCTCGCCACCGCTGACCTGGCGAAGCTCGAACCCGTAGTTGTCCGCACGACCGCCGATGATCTGTGCCCCGGTGCGCTTTGCCAGCGCCTGGGCACCGGACACGAAGTCGGCATGGATATGTGTTTCGATGGCGTAGGCGATTCGCAGGCCTCGCGCCTTGGCCATTTGCAGGTAGATATCGATGTCGCGGCGGGGATCGATGACCGCGGCTACCGCGGCCTTGCTGTCGCCGACCAGATAGGAAATCTGCGCCAGGCCGTCTGTATAAACAGGTTCGAAAACAAGCATTGCCACCTCCGACGATGGTTGACGGATTGCTCAGTCAACTATTCGGACGGTGTGCGTGGCTGGACGTTCAGGTTATCGAGGTGCCGTCTTCAGGGAGCGGGAGCCTGCAGGCTGACCACCAACTCGACGACGAGACCGTCCGCCTGCGGCTCGAAACGCAGATCGCAGGCACAGCGCTCGGCGATCGCCTTGACGATGGACAGGCCCAGACCACTGCCTTCACCTTCGCCGCTGCGCCAGAAGCGCTCCGTCAGACGCTCGAGCATTTCCGGCGGGATGGCCGGGCCGTGATCCTGCACGCTGAAGCGAACCCGGCTTTCATCCAGCTGGGAGATCGTCAAGCGGATGGCTGTGCCGTGCCGGGTATGGCGGCGGGCATTGTCGAGCAGGTTGCGCAACGCCGCGACCGCCAGGGTGGGCGGCATCGCCAGTGGGTGAGGGCAGACATCTTGCGCCCCGCACAGCTCGATGTGCGGCCCGGGCTGCTGACTGGCGTCAGCGATCGCCAGCTGCGCGACGTCGAGGGCCGTGCAGCTGAGGCCGTCATCGAAGGACACGCGACCTTCGACCCGCGCCAGCATGAGCAGCTGTTCGAGGATCCGGTGCAGACGATCCGTGCCGACCTCTGCCTGGGCCAATGCCCGTTTCGCGGTATCGCCCTCGGTCATGGCCGCGACCTGCAGGTGGGTCTTGATGGCAGTCAGCGGGCTGCGCAGTTCATGGGCGGCGTCATCGGTGAGCCGACGTTCGCGTTCGAGCATGTGCGCGATCCGCGCGAACAGCTGGTTCTGGGTTTCGACCAGGGGCGTCAGTTCTCGCGGCAGCCGCTCGATGTGCAACGGATCCACCGAGTCGGCGCTGCGCTGCGCCAGGGCCGTGCGGATTCGTCTGAGTGGCGCAAGACCGTTGCCGATGCCGATCCACAACACGATCAGGCTGCCCAGCAACGCGACGAAAACCGGCAGTGCCGCGGCCAGGAGCACCGAGCGCTGGAGTGCGCTGCGCTCGTCAAGGCGATCGGCCGTGGTGATGCGCATGCCGTTCTGGATGAAGGTGAAACTACGCCAGGCGGTATCGCCGATCATCTGGTCGTGAAAGCCGGTGCGCTGAGCGTCGAGCGTGCTGTCTGGCGCCGCATGGCTGCGCGCCAGGATTTCACCCCGCAAGGAGCTGATCTGGCAGGCCAGGCCGTTTTCGATGCCCAGCTGTTCCGCACTCAGCCGGGTGATACCGCCTTCGCCCAGTTGCGGTTGCGGCAGTTGCACCAACAGACCCGCGACCATCCGCGCCGACGCAGCAAGGCGCTGGTCGAGGGACTGCATCAACTGATTGCGAACATCGAAGAGCATCCAGGTCGCGGCCAGCGCCCAGAGCAGCACGAAGGCCGAGCCGAGGGTGAGGGTCAGGCGCAGGCGCAAGCTCATGGGTCGGGTGCCTCGGTGGGAGCCGAGCCATGGCCGGCAGGGCCCAGGCGATAACCGATTCCCCTGACGGTTTCGACGATGCCGTTACCCAGCTTGCGCCTGAGATGGTGGATATGGACATTCAGGGCGTTGCTTTCAACGTCATCGCCCAGTCCGTACACGGCGTCCTTGAGCTGCTCGGCCGATAGCACGCGGCCGGGATTCTGCAGTAGCGCCTGGAGCAGCGCCTGTTCACGGCGCGACAGGTCCACGGGTTCGCCCGCCATGAACGCCGCACAGGCGGCAGGATCGTAGCTCAGCGGGCCGTGTTCGATCATCTGCGTCGCCCGACCGGCAGCCCGGCGCAGCAGGGCATGCAGGCGGGCAGCGAGTTCACGCAGGTCGAAGGGCTTGACGAGGTAGTCGTCAGCGCCTGCCTGAAGCCCGGATACCCGCTCGGTCACCGCGTCCCGGGCAGTCAGGATCAGCACAGGCAGCTCGAGGCCACGGCGGCGCAGGCGCTGGAGAAAGCGCAGGCCGTCTTCGTCAGGCAGGCCCAGATCGAGAATCATCAGGTCGAAGCTGGCTGTGCGCAGCAGCGAGTCGGCCTGCCCGGCCGTAGCGGCATGGGCCACGCTGAAGCCCTGGGCTTCGAGCCCGGCGACGATGCCACTGGCGATCAGTGCGTTATCTTCTGTCAGCAGTACGTGCATGTGGGAATCGCTTGAGAGGCAGCAGTCAGTATCGTCCGCCTGGATTAACGGCGCGTTAGCAGATGGTACGCCGAGTTGCTCGTGCCTCAACGCCGCTCAGCCTTACAGGTTGTGTCCAGGCCTCGTTAATCGCCTCTTAATCCCGAGTCGGCAAGCTCGCCGTCGAATCGGGTAATCGGGTGTTGTGCATGCGAGCGCTTTTTGTCTTTCTGGCCTGCTGCCTATGGACCGCGCAGCTGGCGAACGCTTCACCGTTCACCTTCGTTCAGAAGCAGCAGGAGTTTCTGCCCGTGGACGAAGCCTTCAGGCTGCACGTCGAGCAGCCTGACGCTGGCGGCGCCGTGCTGCGCTGGGACATTGCGCCCGGCTATTACCTCTACAAGGAGCGCCTGCGATTCGCAGGGCTGCCACCGAGGAGCGAGCCGCAGTTGCCGCCTGGCGAGCCGTACCATGACGAGTATTTTGGGGATTCGCGAATCTATCGCGACAGCCTGGAAGTGCAGCTTCCCGATGCGGATCTCGCGTCGCTCGAACTCGGCTGGCAAGGCTGCGCCGATGCCGGCCTGTGCTATCCGCCGCAAACCCGCACGGTAGCGCTGGGCGGCAGCAGCACCCCTCCGTCCATGCCGGTTCAGGCCGACGACCAGGCCCTGGCCAGCGGGCTACAGCAGCAGTCGCTGGGCTGGAGCCTGCTGATCTTCTTCGGACTCGGCCTGTTGCTTGCCTTTGCTCCCTGTTCGCTGCCGATGCTGCCCATCCTGGCCGGCATTGTGGTGGGTAGCCAGGCCGGGCCTCGCCGCGGCATGGCACTGGCTGGGGCCTACGTATTCAGCATGGCGCTGGTCTACGCCGCCCTCGGAGTGGTGGCGGCGTTACTAGGTGCGAATCTGCAGGGATGGCTGATGCAGCCGTGGCTGATCGCAAGCTTCGCAGGCCTGTTTGTGCTGCTGTCCTTGCCCATGTTCGGCTTCTTCGAGCTGCAACTGCCGGCGGGCCTGCGTGATCGGCTGGAGCAGGCCGGCCGCAAGCGCCGGGGCGGCAGCCTCGCCGGGGCCAGCGCGTTGGGTGTGCTGTCCGGGCTGCTGGTGGGCCCCTGCATGACCGCACCGCTGGCCGCGGCGCTGCTGTACATCGCCCAAAGCGGCGACGCCGTGAACGGTGGCCTGGTGCTGTTCGCGCTGGGCCTGGGGATCGGTACGCCACTGGTGCTGCTGGTGACGGTGGGCAATCGCTTCCTGCCCAAGCCTGGGCCGTGGATGGATCGCGTCAAGGTTTCCTTCGGTTTCCTGTTTCTGGTCGCGGCGCTCTACGTGCTTCGTCCGCTGTTGTCCGACCCACTCTGGGTAGGGCTGTGGGGCGCGCTGCTGGTTGTGAGCGCCAGCGGGCTTCTGCAGCTGTCGCGGGAACTGGTGCGGCATCAGGCACTCAGCCGCGCGGTGGCGTCGCTGGCCGGTGTCTGGGGAGTAGCGCTGCTGCTCGGAGCGGCTGGCGGCGCGCAGGATGTCATGCGGCCACTCGGTGTATTCACGGGCGGGGTTGCGTCCTCGCAGGGCGCTGAGCCTGCCCACGGATTTGTCGGCTTCAGCGCGCCGGCCGACCTTGATCGTGAGCTGGCTGCCGCCAGGGCCGCGGGCCAGTGGGTGCTGGTGGACTACTACGCCGACTGGTGCGTGTCCTGCAAGGTCATGGAAAAGGAGGTGTTCGGCGACGCGCAGGTGCAGGCGGCGCTCACTGGCGTGCGGATTCTGCGGCCGGACGTGACGCAGACCGATCCCGCCAGTCGCGAGCTGTTGAACCGCTATCAGGTCATGGGGCCGCCGACGCTGCTCTTCATCGGCCCGGACGGGGAAGAGCGACGAACCCAGCGCATCACCGGCGAGGTCGATGCGAATCAATTTCTGAACAGATGGAACCAGACAAGGGAGCGTGGCTGATGCTGACGATCAATCTGGGGCCCCTGGCACTTGCCGTCCCACATGTGCTGATGCTGGTGAGCCTGTTTATAGCGATGCTGACCGGCTGGTGGGTTGGGCGGCGCAGCGAGCGGAATCCGGAACAACAGCTCTTCAGGCTGCTGCTGGTGGCGCTACTGGTCGCGCGGCTGGCCTTCGTGCTGGTCTACGTCGAGCATTTCCGAGATGAGCCCTGGCGCGTGATCGACATACGTGACGGCGGTTTTATTGCCTGGCCGGGCTTGGTGGTGGCCGTTCTGTTGGGCTCCTTGCTGGCCTGGCGCGACAGCGGGCTGCGCCGACCGCTGGGCGCAGCGGTGCTGGTGGGTGTGCTCAGCTGGGGGTTCGGGACCTTTGCGTTGCACGCGTTCGAGCAGGGCACGCGACTGCCTGAGATGGGCCTGCGGGACAACGGGGGTAAACCCGTCGCCTTGCAGGATTACGTTGGCAAGCCGCTGGTGGTCAACCTGTGGGCCACTTGGTGCCCGCCCTGTCGGCGTGAAATGCCGGTCCTTGCGCAGGCGCAACAAGAAAACACCGACGTGACCTTTCTGTTCGTCAACCAGGGCGAGGGCGAGCGATTGATCGCCGACTTCCTCGACGCCGAAGGGCTCGGCCTGGAAAACGTTCTGCTCGACACCGGCGGTCGTCTGGGCCAGCACGTAGGGTCTGCGTCGCTGCCCACCACGCTTTTTTATGACGCCGAGGGACGCCAAGTTGGCAGCCATCTCGGTGAACTGTCCCGTGCCAGCCTGGCGCGCGCCCTTGAGCAACTAGAGGTCAAAACCCAGCCATGAAACCGGTACGTTCACTTTCGTTTTTTATCTCAACGCTCGCCTTACTGCCGACGCCCTGGGCGCTGGCCGAAACGCTGCCTCCCGCAGTTCAGGCCATTGAAGCGCGCGGAGCCAAAGTGGTCGGCAGTTTCGACGCGCCGGGCGGATTAAAGGGCTACGCGGCGCGTTACAACGGACAGGGCATTGCGCTGTATCTGACACCGGACGGTGATCATGTCGTGGTCGGCAGTTTGCTGGATGCCGCTGGCGAAGACCTGACCAAGGCACCGCTTGAAAAGCTTGTGTATGAGCCGATGAGCAGCGAGATGTGGCAGCGGCTCGAAAGCAGCACCTGGATAGCTGATGGCGTGGCTGAGGCGCCACGGGTGATCTATATGTTTTCTGACCCGAACTGCCCGTTCTGCAACATGTTCTGGAAACAGGCGCGGCCCTGGGTCGAAGCGGGCGACGTTCAGCTCCGTCACGTCATGGTCGGCATGTTGCGCCCGGACAGCGCGGGTAAAGCCGCGGCGCTGTTGGCCGCGAAAGACCCTGAAGCGGCTCTCAATGAGCACGAGGCCGCGGGCAAGGCCAGCACGCTCAAACCTGTCGAGCGCATCGCGCCCGAGGTGAATGAACAGCTCGAGGCGAACCTCACCCTGATGGGCGAAATGGGCGCCTCGGCGACCCCGGCTATCTATCACCTGGATGAGCAAGGGCGTCTGCAGCAGCATCAGGGCGCGCCTCGTCCCGAGGCGTTGAATGGCATCATGGGGCCGTTGTCAAAACGCTAGCAACACGACACGGTCAGTCAGCACCGGCACCTATAACAAGAATGATCTGGAGGCTACATGAACGTCCCCCTCTGGCCCTTGGCCGGGCTCTTCCTTGCGATTTCGGTGTCCGCGCACGCCGCGGATGCCGCTGCGGTGTACAGCAAAGGCGGGGCCAACCCCGCCGCGATGGCGTGTGCCACCTGCCACGGCGCCGAGGGTGAGGGCATGGCTGCTGCAGGATTCCCCCGCCTGGCCGGCTTGTCGGCTAATTACACGCGCAAGCAACTGGCTGATTTCGGATCCGGTGCGCGGGCGAATCCAATTATGCAGCCCATTGCGGCAGCCTTAAGCCGTGAGGAAGCCGAAGCCGTCTCGACGATGCTGGCTGACAAGCCTAAACCGCAGGTCGAGCGAATCGACCGCACCGCGTTGGTCGACGGGCCTGGCGAAACACTGGCCCTGCGTGGCGCCTGGGATCGCAATATCCCTGAGTGCGTCGCCTGCCACGGCCCCAGCGGAACGGGAGTAGGCGACGCCTTTCCACCGCTGGCCGGGCAGTCGGCACAGTACCTGTCGTCGCAGCTGACCGCCTGGCGTCAGGGCACTCGCAAGAACGACCCCAACGACTTGATGGGCCACATCGCACGTAGCTTGACCGAGGACGAGGTAACGGCGGTCTCGACGTACTTCGCAGGCCTGACCGACAAAGGAGCAGCCAAATGAAGACCCATACAAGCGCACTGCTGTTGATGTCATTGGCCTTCCCGGTGCTCGCGGACGACATCGCGATGGAAGATCAGTCGCAGATCCTGACCGGGGCCGGTGATCCCGCCAGCAGCAAGTACTTCCAACCGCCAAAGGAAAGCGAACTGCCTGACAACGCCTACGGGCAGTTGGTACAGCAAGGGCGCGCCATATTCGTCGATACCAAGACGCATGCGCCCGACTATGTGGGCAACGGCCTGGCCTGTGCGAACTGCCACCTCGAACAAGGCCGGAAAGCCAACTCTGCGCCGCTCTGGGCTGCCTACACCATGTACCCGGCGTACCGAAAGAAGAACGACAAGGTGAACAGCTATGCCGAGCGCCTTCAGGGCTGTTTCCAGTTCAGTATGAACGGCAAGGCACCCGAGGCTGACGGCCCCGTTATCGCCGCGCTTTCAGCCTATTCCTACTGGCTTGCAACCGGAGCACCCACGGGGCAAGAGCTGCCCGGTCGGGCCTATCCGGAAGTGCCACAACCCGAAGGCGGCTACGACCTGGCGAAGGGAGAACAGGTCTACGACGCACAGTGCTCCGTCTGTCATGGGCCGAACGGGGAGGGGCAGAAGTCTGGTGACCTTTATGTATTCCCGCCACTCTGGGGGGCGGACTCGTTCAACTGGGGTGCTGGCATGCATCGAATCAACACGGCTGCGGCGTTCATCAAGGAAAACATGCCACTGGGCAAAGGCGGCACCCTGTCAGATGAAGACGCCTGGAACGTGGCGGCCTTCATGAACAGCCACGAGCGACCGCAAGACCCACGCTTGATTGATGGCTCAGTCGAGAAAACCCGAGATAAGTACCACGCCAATGACGGCGTGAACCTTTACGGGGAAATCGTCAACGGAAAGATGCTGGGGAAAGGTATCTAACGGCGGGCGCTGGCATCGGTGACAACGTCAGGCGATGACTGAACAGTGGTGGGGCATCGCTTGATGGTTTCGCCAAATCCAAACGGCGTTTCGGCTGACGAGCGTCAGGCCAGTTGGATGGGTCGATCGGTGGGGGTTAATTGGGGATGAACGTTCGGCCAAGTTGCCGCCGAATTTCATTTCGCAGAAAGAAACAGAGGCCTGCATGCTGCAGGCCTTTGATCTATGTAGCGCCGGCCCCCAGCGTCCAACTCGGAACCACCCGGTCCCGCCCCTGTGCTTTAGCCTGATAAAGCGCTGCGTCGGCGCGCTGAAGGCATTGCTGCAGGTCAAACGTTTCCCCGGGCTCGCAGGACACGACTCCGGCGCTGAGCGTGACCACCTCCGCTGCACTCGAGCCTCGGTGGGCGATGCCAAGCTCACGCACACAACGGCATATCTCCTCGACCCTTTCCCGGCCATCAG
Source organism: Pseudomonas sp. DNDY-54 (assembly GCF_019880365.1). Classification (NCBI taxonomy): domain Bacteria; kingdom Pseudomonadati; phylum Pseudomonadota; class Gammaproteobacteria; order Pseudomonadales; family Pseudomonadaceae; genus Pseudomonas; species Pseudomonas sp. DNDY-54. Next base: position 4,223,377 of record NZ_CP082271.1, on the reverse strand, counting down.
CCGCGCTCAAGTCATACCACACGCCTACAAATTCCTCGCCGCCGTAACGGGCAGTGAAATCGAGCGGTCTGCGCGCGCTGGCCTGGATCGATGCGGCCACGCGGCGCAGTACCTCATCCCCCTCGCCATGGCCGTACAGATCGTTGTAACGCTTAAAGAAATCCACATCCATCAGGGCGACCGCCACCGAGCGCTGCTCCCGCTTTGCTTGGGCGAAGACGTCCGAGGCGCGCTCCTGCATGACCCGGCGGTTGTACAGCCCTGTCAGAAAATCCCGCTCGGCCAGTTGCTGCAATGCCTGTTCGGCCTTGTAATTCTCGAGGCTGACGGCGTCGGAAAAATAGGCGCCAACACTTCCGATGATATTGGCCGAGATCAGAAACATCGCGTTATAGAGCAGCGCATCCCCTTCCAGGCCTACGTGTCGCTCCATCAATATGTAGGCTATACAACTGGCCCAGCCGCAGACCAGCGCACCGATCAGACGAAGCCCAAGGAGAAGGTAGACGAACAGGGTGGCCAGCAGGATGCCTTCATAGGGCAGCGATGCACCTTCGCGCCGCGCGAGCCAAAGGATGAGCACCACGCCGTTGAGCACCAAGAACGCGGCCGTTCCCAGTACCTTCTGCATGTGACCAAACAGATAGGGGCGGTAGGTCGCGGCCCAGACAGCCAACAGCACCGGGAGAACCACGGCCAGGCGCACCAGCAGCGTTTGATGGTAGACCGCGGGCGGCAGCGTGAGCACTTCAAGCAGGCCGAATAACCCGAACAGCAGAATGGCCGCGACCATGCCGCCGCGCATCCGGTTCAGGTACTTGCGGTTGTAGTAACGACTGAACGCCTTGTCGGCCAGAAGGACTGGGAGCATCGGCAACTTCTGATTCCTTGATAAAAATCCGTCAGGGCCAATCGTTCATAGCGGCCTAACAGCTAGTCAGACCACAAGATCCAAGACTCCGCTGACAGAGCTCGCACCGCCTATCGAGAGTGCAAACCTACGTTGGCGCGAAGCGGTGACTGTAGGAAGACGACAAAAAGGCCACGCGCATGAAGCGCGAGCTGTGAGGAATAACGCAAGTGAAAGGAAGAATGTCCACTCATGCCCAAGATCGGCTGCCACCAGCGCCTACTTCCGGCACTAGTCAGCAGTCAGACCAGAGCGCGCAGGATGCGCCGCAAGAGCTGAGCGTACCTAGCAGCAAACCGAACATGAACAGCGTCAACGGGATGCTGAGCAGTTTCATCAAATAAACGCTGCCGGGTCACGCGATCAGCTGAATGGTGCCGCCCCAGTATTCATACAAGCAGAAGGGCATCAACTGGAAATGAGTTCACCACACCGGTCCGCCATCCCCAGCCGCCCCGCCACATTCCTACTGAAGATAAAGTGGGACCATTCATTCCATCAGATCACGGCGGACTATTGCGGGTGGGGTTTTTACGTACAGCAGAAAAACAAAAGGCCTGCATCGCTGCAGGCCTTTGATTTATGTGGTGCCGGCACCAAGAGTCGAACTCGGGACCTACTGATTACAAGTCGGGCGCATATCACTTTGCCATGATTTGGTTTCGGCTAAAAATCAGACGGTTTCGGCGCTTACAAGCCAGTAAATACGCGACTTAATAGGGTTTCGAGCTTGTTTTGCCTCGCCTGAACACATGTTTCGAGGGGCAAAAAAGCGTGTTTATGTTTTGTTCGGAACCCTTCCTCTATGAAAGTCAAAATCACCCAGGCTTTGGTCGAGCGTGTCGCCCCTGCCGAGAACGGCAAGACCACCCTTTATGCCGATCTTGAGCTTCGAGGCTTCTATCTAATCATCAGCAAAACCAAGAAAGGCTTCTATGTCCAGAGCTTGGTCAACGGTAAACAGGTGAGGGTCAAGTTGGGCGACCACCCTTCCTTAACGGCAAAAGCAGCTCGCGAGCTTGCCATGCAGAAATTGGTTTCCATGCGTAGCGGTGCCAACCCAAACGAGGAAAAGCGCAAGGCTCGTGTGAAGGGCATGACGCTCAGGCAGGCAATGGAAATGCACCTTGCTGCCAAAAAGCTATCGCCTCGTACAGATGAAGGTTATCGCTACCTGATGAGCCAGTACCTGAGCGACTGGTTAGATAAGCCCTTGATGGATATTGGCGCAAACAGGGCGTCGGTAAGGGAGCGGCATAAAAGCATCACCACAAAAAACGGAGCACCAGTGGCTGATGGGACGTTTCGAGTATTCAGGGCCCTCTACAACCGTGGCCTTCGAGAGCATCCCGATCTGCCACCAAACCCCGCCTCGAACATCGACTTCCATGGATTGAAACGGCGGAAAGTGGAAGCGAGCGCTGATCAATTGAAGGAGTGGGGTAGGGCTGTTCTCCAGTTGAATCCAGTGCGCCGCGATCTTCATTTGTTCCTGCTGCTCAGCGGCATGCGTAAAACAGCAGCCTGCGAAGCTCGGCTAGAACATATCCATGACGGGTTTATCCATATCCCGAACCCCAAGGGTGGCGCAGAGCGGGCGTTCGACTTGCCGCTGTCGGGTCCGTTGAAAGCGCTACTCGCCCACAGGGCAGTCCATTCACCTCGCATGCATCGAAAGCACCCATGGGTCTTCGCCTCCGACTCGAAGTCTGGTCATGTATCAGAGGTGAAGCAGCCAGAGCTCAACGGACTGGCGGGCCATGCCCTTCGACATCTATATGCATCATTGGCCGTACAAGCAGGGGTGCCGTTGCTTGAGCTGAAGTACCTACTGAACCACGCTGCCAATAACGTGACCATGGGCTACATCAACATTGGGGTGGAGCACTTGAGGCCATACCAAGAAAAGGCATCGAGCTACATTCTGGCAGCGCTTGGCCTTGATTGGACTGAAGGAACCTGGCCTCCGACTGCTTTAGAAGCTCAATCAGCCGCCGAAACGCAGCAATCTGGCTTGCTCAGGCAGCCCGTGTTGCACGTAGTACCGAATACGCTGACGCATAGCAGTCCGGATCAAACCGAAGCGGTGACGGCGGCCTGAGAATACGAGCAAATCGTTGGTTGTTTAACCTTGAATCTTGGGGCAGCATTGAACCAATCGCGCCAAGTTGTGCGGAGGTTCCCATCGGCGATGACTGCGGGAGCAAAAGTGCTTTCGGTGGCAAGAACAACCGAGGGGTTCTTCGCAACGACTGTCGAATGAGCAGCCCCAATGCCAGTGTGCATTCAGTCAAATATCCCGCAGTTCTCAACGACTGTGGGGCCGACTGGAGACTGCCACCATGGCGAGCCCAACCAAAGAGTTCACGTTCGCTGAGCTCGAAGAAATTCATGCCTTGCCCGACGATGCCCTCATCGATCTGCAAGCCGCTGCAGCTGTTCTAAACATTACCTACGCCACCATTACTTGGTATCGGTGCAAAGCGCCCGAACTATTGCCGTCGAGCATCCAGCTTGGACGGAGCAAAAGGGGCGCTCGCTATCGCATGGGTGACCTCCGTGCCTTTATCGCCGCCAGGCGATGTGGGGGTGGCCGATGAACGGACAAAAAAATACCCCGCTAGTCGTCGGGCAACGAGGCGGGGTAAATGCTGGAAAACCTATGGAGAGCGACAATCCAACTATCGAATCGCAGAGCCATAGTGCGACCTCTGCCGCTCAACGAACACCATCATTCGACGTCGATGGGCTGATCGCAGCGGGTCTTCAGCTTATCCCTCTACATAAGTGGGATGCCGTAGATAATCGCGGCCGTGCTCGTGGCAAGACGCCTCGCGATGGGGCTTGGCAAGCGAAGGAATACGACTCTGTTGCCGTGTTGGCTGAAGCCACCAGAACGGGAAGAAATATCGGCGTTCGCTTGCCCGACTCGGTGGTGGTGCTGGATGTTGATCCTCGAAATTTTCCCGACGGTCGTGACTCTCTTGCAGAGTTTGTAGAAGCCCACGGTCTGGACCTGATGCTGGCTTCGCATGTGATTACAGGCTCAGGTGGCGATCACTACTACTTCAAAAAGCCTGCCGACGTCGCTGTGGTCGATAGCCTGGAGGACTTTCCTGGGCTGGAGTTTAAATCGTTGGGAAGACAAGTCGTCGCCCCAGGCTCCGTGCATCCTTGTGGCGAGCGTTACAAGTGGGACGACTTCGCGCCCAGACCCAGCGAAATGCAAAGCCTACCCAGCCGGATACTGGATCTGATCCGTCGCCCGGCCAGGGCCCATGGACAGGCGGCAGGGCTCGGTGATCTCTCCCCTGAGCAGCTCGCGGCTGCCCTGGAGTTTCTTGATGTCGAGGATTTCAAGGAAGAGAGCCATTGGCGAACCTTGATGATGGCTTGCCATCACGCAACGAACGGTGAAGGTCGGCAGGAATTCATCGACTGGTCGACCCAAGACCCTGATTACCAAGACGATGCTTGGATCATTGGTCGCCGATGGGATTCGCTTCATTCGAATCCAAGCGGAGGGCGTCGCGGTCGCCCTGTGACAATCAAGTTCCTCCATAAAGTAGTGCAGGAAGCAGGGGGGCACATTGCCCACCCAGACCCAGAGGACGAGTTCGAACCGTGGCTAGAAGAAAGCCTGGGCGAAGGCGTGGACGACGCCGAATTGCGCGCAGAGCCAAAGGCCGAAGGTCTGGATGGGATCATCCAAGAGCTGAATGGAAAGCACTATGCGGTCTTGGATAGCGGTTTCCAGATCATTACTGAGGAAGCCGACCCAATCTTCAACGGGCGCGTACGTTACCAGCGTCTATCCAAAAGTGACTTCAGGTCCATGTATGAGAACAGGCTGACCGAGGTCAATAACAAGCTGATGTCTGTCGCCGATGTCTGGTTGAAGAGCCCTAAACGTCGCCAGTACAAGGGGATCATTTTCGATCCATCGAGAGACCACGACGGCTGGCTCAACATGTGGCAGGGCTGGGCCTACGACCCCAAAGAAGGCAACTGGTCGCTGTTACGCCAGCTGGTTCTGGAAGTGCTGGTGGATGGTGTCGAAGAACACTATGAATATGTCCTCAACTGGATGGCGTTCCTTTTCCAGCATCCCGAGAAGGTCGCTGAGGTTGCCATCGCGTTCCGCGGCGAAAAAGGCACAGGGAAAGGGACGCTGGGGCGCACCCTCCATGACATCGCAGGTGCAAGCGGGCTCCACATCAGCTCACCCGGCCACCTAACGGGGCGCTTCAACTCCCACCTCCAGAACTGTGTATGTCTGTTTGCAGACGAAGCGTTCTGGGCTGGAAATAAAGAAGGCGAGGCCGTACTCAAGCAATTGGTTACCGAGCCGACGATCACTTACGAGGGCAAGGGTCGAGACGCTGTTAACGGAAGAAACCACGTTCACATTGTCATGGCGTCGAACAACGACTGGGTAGTTCCTGCTGGCATGGATGGGGAGCGCCGCTTCGCAGTTTTCAATGTGAACACCAACCGTAAGGGTGACAAAGCCTTCTTCGATGCCCTGAATAAACAGCTCGAAAACGGAGGTCGCGCCGCCTTTTTGCACGACATGCTGAAGCGTGACATTGGCAACTGGCACCCTCGGGATAACGTTCCTCAAACCGAAGCGCTAGCCGAGCAAAAGATGATGAGCCAGAGCGCCGAGGAGTCCTGGTGGGATGATCTGTTGGAGTCGGGAAAATTGCCTGGTTATGCGATTGCAGATGACGATCCGCCGTGGCACGAGTCTGCGGTGGAGGTGGATAAAGACGAGCTGCACCGCGACTACCTTGCCTACGCCAAGTCGATCGGAGCGAGACCGAGAACAAAGGCGGGACTCGCCATGAAGATCAAAAAGAAAGCGGGCATTGGAGAGCGTCAGGTTGTGCTCGAAGATGGTCGCCGCGTATGGAGGTGGGTTCTGCCAGGGCTGAGCGACGCCCGTGCCATTTGGGCGAAGGCAACAGGCAAGGAGGAGTAGGAGTTTGGCACCGTGGCCTAAGTCGGCCACGGTGTTCGGACTTCGCTATTTAATTTCGCAGGAGCTATTTAGTTTTCCCTTTGAAACGCAAGAAACGACAAAATCACATACTTTGCGCCGACCCATCAAAACAAGTCTGGCGCTTTTTTTTGCTTGTAGATCAGCGCGTTATGCGAGTTTGCACAGAATCACAACAGCATAGCCTGCTTTTCAGTTCTCCCGGATATGCCGTTTGGCTAAATACTAAATATTAAATAGCTGCCTCCATTTATTATTTAGCATTTAGTTATTTACTACTTTTTATATTTTTTAATTTAAGTTTGTGAAGATTAAGTAGTATAAGTAAAGGCAGTAAAATCAATGCTTTGGGACGACCGGACTCCGCATAGTCTCACAGTCCTGGAGCCGATCCAGCCTGCAACTAAATCGCCGTGGTCGAACGAGGTGGGGAATCGCAGGCACAGTCACTATGAGGGAGAACAACTTAAGGGAGGCTTGCGGAAACTCAGGAGTCTTGCTGTTTTTCGCTCTCTCACCTCTGCGCCATCTTCTCCTTCGCGCGCGAGCCAACTTCGCCCTCTAATCAAACATAAGGGTCTTCATCGATTTAAGTGAATGAATCGAAAGGAGAAACGCTGGTTCTATCTCGGGTTTAACACACGCAGAATATGTAGTAAGCCACTTTTGAGTAATCCAACATGTCTGCCAACAAGTTTACCCCTGAACTAAGAGAGCGGTTCTTTGAGGTGCTAGAAGAGACCTGCTCGCCAAAAACTGCTGCCGAGGCATGTGGAATAACTAGACGAACAGCCTTCTACCACAAAGCAAACGATCTGGAATTTCGCACTCGTTGGGAGGAGTCAATTAACGTTGGCCTTGATGCCTTATTGGGCGAAGCCTATCGGCGTGCGGCCTTGGGTTATGACGAGCCAGTGATCCATGGTGGCAAGCTCGCTACCACTGTCGATAAAGCGACAGGCGAAGAGCGGCCCCTGCTGATAAGGAAGCATTCGGATCGGCTGCTGGAAGTGCTTTTGAAGTTTCGATATGGCGACCAAATGGCTGATCGTATTCGTGTGCAGCAAGAGGACATCGGTTTGGATGTAAATGCGCTCCTCTCCATGCCTGCGGCCGAGCGTCAGCAACTAACGGCGCTGCTAGAGAAGTACAAGGCCAACAAAACAGAGGTCTCCTCTGATGAATAAGCCAACCGAACCCCTTACGGCAGAGCAGGCGCTTCACCAATTGACCCAGATCGAGCTGGTGCCTGGTATCTGGCGGAAGACCTGTCCTCGCTTCGTCGAAGCCTTAGGTGGACCAGACGAGCTGCTGAGACGCTCGGAAATGACCTGCGTCGGACCGATGCCTCGCCTGACCGCTGAGGAATGGGAAATGGCGAGTCGAGAATTCCAGGACAATCGAGGTAGCTGATAATGGCTTCTACTGATGGCACCCCCTCTCAGTCCATGCCGACAGGATCCCTCCCTTCAATATTACCCAAGCCAATCAAAGAGCCCCGCCGCTGGCGGTTCGATGGAGACATAACCGCTAAAACGCCCGTAGTTGATCCTCTGTGCTCTCCGCCCAAGGTGATCAGGTATGTGGGGTATCGTTCTTGCCTGAAGTGCGAGCGCCCGTTCTGGACTGAAGCTGTTGGCCGGATTCGATGTTGCAGCTACTGCGGCGGTGCAGGTCTTCCTCCAGTCACTGGAAGCTCTAACAACCAATCAGATGACGACGACTTCTAACCCGCTGCTACGCAATGCTTTGGCTGCATCTATCCATTAGCGGAACACGCCTGGGCAAACGCTGGCTCGCTTGTTCAGGCACTCGCGACAGCATTGGTCTCACAGGCGGATAGTCCATTGGCGTGGCTATCGAATCGGGAAAATGGTTTCCCAACCCCCAGCTGGGTATCCGTCTTGGAGACCCAACATGAAAATCGAACTGCTCAATACCCCGCTGCTGTCCCCCGCCGAAATTTCCGACCTGGCAGGCAATCTTGAAGCCATTCACTCTCGCACCCTGAAAGCCATCGAGCGACTGAATAAAGACGTTGCTACGAAGAAGGCAGAGATTGCCAATCGGTGGAAATCAGCCAATATCGACGCAGGCGACAAGGCTCGCATTGCCGAGCAAGAAACCTTGGCGAGCGTTCGGCTCATCAAGGATAACGCCCAAGCTGAGCTCGATGGCTTGCTCAAGTCGGCAGGCCCTGCCCACTCAGCTTTAGTGGCGCAGCGAGCCTTCTACGACAGTCCCGTTAAAGTCCTTACCCGTGCCGCTCTCGGCACTGCTCAGCGCACCGCCTATCTCCAGCAGTTGGCTTATGCAGGTCCTTCGGAGCTCGGGCATCTCGCGCAGGTAGCTGTATCGACCAAGAACGAACCCCTAGCCGCCGCCGTTCTGTCCAAGTTGGATTCGATGCCTAGCAAGGATCGTCCTGTTTCTGCTCAGCAGCTGGCTGCTGCGATGGATCTTCCAGACTTCAAGAAGGTGGCCGAGTACCTGAAGATCGGCGAGAACCGTCTGCAAGGCATCCTGGTAGCTATCCGCGCCTGGGACAGTGGCCGCTCCAGCCCAATCAACACTGTCAGCCTCGCTCTTCGCGAGCGCCAGATCGACCGCTCGGTCTTGGAGGTGGATGATGACGCCTGAGATTCTTTCACCAAATCATCCAGTGGTCATGGCGCTATGCGCCATTGCCCGTCTGGCTTGCTCGCCATCCTTAGGTGGAGTCATTCAGGCGCTTGGCGTACACGCGAAAGCCGTTGGCGTCTGCCCCGGGTCCGAGGAGTTCGACAAGGCGGCAGCCTTGGTTGGGCTCCCCTACTGCAGGGCACTTGACCTATATGTCCCGCCAGAAGTGAAGCAGCGAGCAGAGTCCTTCCATTGGACGGAAGCCCATCGCGCATGGTCTTGATGTTGTTCGGCTGTGCTTGAGAGGTGTCCTTAATCGGCCACCTCTTTTCATTTCAGCGGCTTGCGCGCCGAGACGGACTGATTGGATATCAGTAGGCATATTTAATGGGCGCGCACCCGCTCCTTGTTCCGCTGGGACACGACAAGATGGAGGCTCAATCGATGAGGAACCATCATGGACCTGAGACAAAAAACATCCGCTGAGCTGCTGGAAATCTACAACAACCTGGCCGAAAAGAAGGCCGGACCGAAGACGTTCGCGTCGCGAGCGAAACTGATCGAGCGAATCACCAAGCTAGCCGAGCCTCAAGGTGTCGATCTGACAACCTTCAGGCAGAGCGAGGTCGTTGAGGTGCCCGACGAGCACATAGAACCGCAGGCTGATCGCACCGAGACGCCGGAAGATCAAACAGAAACCAAGAAGAAGCGAGGGCGGGGCGTGGGCGAGCTTGCCCGACTGATCCTCATGGACCCGATGGGCTATCCATACAAGCTGATCGCAGCGATGGTGAATGCCGAAATTTCTGGCGCCACCGCCTCCTCCAAATCCATCGCGTGGTACGCCAGCAAGATGCGAAAGGCGGGTATCGAGGTGCCTGAGCGGAAGAAGACCTTCTCAGCCGATATGGACGAGAAGGAGTCAGCAGAGTGGCTGCAAGGTGTGAAAGTCGTCTCGCCGGTCTAGGAGCGCTGCCTTACGAGCCCAGATCTGTAATAATCTCCCGTTTTTCCTCCACGAACACTCCCGACGAGATCTATGCAAAAGCGACGATTCGTATCATTGTTTAGCGGTGGCATGGGGTTGGACCTCGGCTTAGAAAAAGCGGGTTTCGAGCCCATCCTGTGCAATGAAATTGACAGCATGGCGGTGGAAACGGTCAGGCTCAACAAACCGAGTCTTCCCGTCCTAGCATGCAGTGTCGAAAACATTACCGGGGAGCAGGTTCGCGAGTTATCTGGGCTAGGGCGCGCGCCCCTTGACCTCCTGGCCGGGGGACCGCCATGCCAAAGTTTTAGTGTTTATGGAAATCGAAAGGGAATCCATGACGGCAGAGGGAAAATGTTATTCGAATACTTACGGATGGTGCAGGAACTGCAGCCGAAAGTATTCATCATGGAAAACGTCCGTGGGCTCCACTCTATGCCTCTTATTCCGTCTAACTTAGTTTCCGATGTCGAGGGAGCAGAGCCGTGGATGGCAGAAAAAGGCAGCTTAGTTCGCGAGTTAATACGGGAATTCGAACAGATTGGGTATCGAGTTGATGGTTTCCTAGTTAATTCTGTTAACTACGGAGCACCTCAAATACGGGAGCGCCTCATCCTGGTTGGTAACAGGTTCGGGCTGAAAGCAGCCTTTCCCCAGCCTACTCACAGTAACCGTCCGGCTGATAAGCTCCAGCAATTCAAAACCCTTAGGGACGCCATTGGGCCGAAGTTCACTGATCCCGATCCCAGCCTTATGAATTTTAGCCCTCGTAAACTTGGCTATCTCAAAATGGTGCCCCCCGGAGGCAATTGGCGCAGCCTCCCAGTTGAAATTCAAAAAGAATCAATGGGCAAGAGTTGGTATCTAAAGGGAGGGCGTAGTGCTACCTGGCGCCGCCTGTCGTGGGATTACCCATCACCCACAGTAGTGACGATGCCAAATCACGCTTCAACCAGCATGTGTCACCCTGACGATGTTCGAGCTTTAACCGTGGGCGAATGCGCAGCAATCCAAGAATTCCCTAGCGAATGGAAGTTTTCTGGCCGCACCTCCGATAAATATAAGCAGATTGGTAACGCCGTACCGTTAAGGCTCGGCGAAATGGCCGGTCGATGTGCCGATAACTTGCTTACGCGAATCGATGAGTTGGGTCGGGATGCCAATCCGGACGTTGGTGTAAAAATTCCTTCAGGGATAGAGCACTTACGATCACATGTTAGGACGAAAAGATACTGGCATAACGGCCAGGCGCTTGCAGGTGATCACGGCTACTACCCTGAGGAAGAGGGCGACTTTGAGGTAGAGGAGCAGGCTCAGCTCCCCTTGGTCTAAAGTCAGCCGTTCGTGGCTTGTAGAATTCTGACCCAGTCGATGACGCCGGTCTCATCGATGAATGCTGCGTATCGGCGGGCGAATGAGTTCTTGAATTCCGCCATCAAAGCCTGCGCTTCGAACAGCGGTTGGCGCTTGGCCTCGATTGCGGATTGTATTCCTTCCATAACCCAGAGCTGGGTATCCTCATGGTCACCCAGCCAAGACCAAAATTCTTTGCCAGCCAACACTGTCACGTAATTCTCAAGATTGTGCACGTCATGGTTTGCTCCGCGGCTTATACCGCGGACCAAACGGTATTTATCGGTAAGCCTGTCCGCATGACCATAGAAAGTGGCAATTACAACTTGCTCGTGAAGGTGCTCTGCTGCCTCAAATAAATCCCGTATATCTTTGAAAGATTTGTTCAGCTCAACAGCCTGGCCCAGCTGGATCGTCCACTTGCTGGCCTTGAGCGACAGCAAAATTTGCTTGCCCCCCTTGTGCACCACATGATCAATATTGTCAAAACAGGACTTATTGAAAAGTCCGGCCCGCCTTGCGTCTCGATCCAGCTTCGTGGTCCCGAATACCCTTGGCAGGATTTTTTCGTCAACAAGTTTGCCGAAACCGGTGGCGTGGCCAATTGAAAAATGTCCGCCGAGCAAGAACTCTGCTAGCTCAAGAAACCCCTCATGTCCATGCAGTGCTGATATCAGGGGCGCCATGAAGGGGTTAACCTCCATAGTGTCATGCCTTTCTTCCCTAATCTTAGCGATGCGCTGTTCAAGCCACCATTCAGCTTGAGCCTTTACCCCTAGTACCACGGCATTTCTTTCCACGCCCGAATCCTTCTGGTGAAGTAGCCTCGGAAGTATTCGCGATTCTTCGTAGGGCTGCAACTGAACCCAGATTTGCGTCGGTCGTGATAAACGAAAAGGCCTCCATGATGGAGGCCTTGTGGTTCAGCAGTTTAGGAGGCGTTGCCGCCTAACTGATGGTTAGGCAGCGGCTGAAACCAATTCTGAAGCCAGCTGTTGGCAGTAATCGTCGGTCAGGTGCTTATGCTTGATGAGCTGGTCGGTGAGGTACACGGCCCGCTTCGTCGCCCCGCGGGCGCCGATAGAGTCCAGTAAGGCGATCCACTCGTTCGATTCATGAATCAACCGATCCGCCTCTTGCTCTGCATCCGTATCGCTCAAGCCCTTCGCTTCGGCCAGGTAACCCAGCAAGCCTTGCTTAATCCAATCGCTCGAGCCGTGCTGCTGGTGCAGGTCAAAGCAGACGCTAAACAATTCCACGAACGCGTCTTCAGATTCGATACCCTGCCGAAAGTAATCGTCGCCGAGACGATCTATACATTCGTCTACCATGCGGCCAAAGCAATCAATTGGCTCTCCGCTCTCTGGAAACGTGGCTGCCAAGGCCAAAGGCCGTAGACCTTTGAACAATTCATACTCACGCCCGAAAACCACAAATGGGGATTCCTTAGGCGCTGGCTTCTCGGCGTGGTTGAGATTGTCCCGAGAACGTTCCAAATAATCTTTAGCAAATTGCTCTGGGTCGCTACGGAGCTCAACGCTGCCAAAGTGAGCGCAGTAATCAGTCATGGCGTGCGCCAGCCACTCCTTGCCGTAGTGAGCATGCAGGGCGATATAGGCCTCTAACGATGGGAACGGAACGCCTTCGCCAAGTACCAGGTCGCCTTCCTCGCCGTTAAGCGGGTCGTGATAAGACTCGAACAACTGATCGGAGCAGATGGTTTTTTCCAGCAGGTCGAACAGCATATCTGGGCCGCTTACGCCACCTTTCATCCTTTGCTCGGCGGCAACTGCACGAATGCCTGAGGCAAACTCCAGCTCTTTTCCAAGCAAAACGATCTGGTTGCGAATGGCAGCGATAGTGATGGTATTGGTCATGATGTCTCTCCATAAATCATAAAAGTGCTTTTGGGTTTAGTGGAGAGGCGTCCCCCTCACGTCAGCGCTTGGGAGAGATTGTCCGGGAATGTAAAGATGCGGAATATCATCATTTGTACCGTAACGGCGAAAGGCCATGTGTCCTTAATTCAAAGGCTTACAGATAAGATGAGAATGAATCGCAGCGGCTTCAGTGCGCACCCGACGAACGGTCATCGCAGGCGAGGGCAGTTTCAGACATTGAGAGTAATAGATAGACCAGCAGCAAGGGCGTCCGATTGGTGCCCTTACTACCTGAGACTTAACGGACCACTGGGTCGGCTCTACAGCAGAGTCATCTGCAATAAGCCTTGCCCAGCTCTTCAAACTTGCCAGTTCGAACCACCTTGACCACATCGATCACCTTGACCATTTCTGGTTTGAGGCCGTGGTCAGCTGCGACCATACAGATATAGTCAGCGAAGCCGTCGCGCCTGGTGCTGTCATCAATAACGCCTACGTATAAATTCCTGTCGGTCATCCAGGTTGCGTCCTTAACCTTCGGCTCGTCACCGCTCTTGATCAGGTAATTGACGAATTCTTTCTGGGCTTGGCTTGGTGCAGCAGAGGCAAACATCGGTACGGCGAGGGCTGCGGCAAGAGCTAACGTTGTGAGTCGCATCATTCATCCTTCCTTGAGTGGTTGAGATTAGCGAATAGTCGATTTTGGACTATTCCGAATCGGACTCTACCGTGCCGTGAACTTCTGGTCACTGCACGATGACGAGTTCAACCCACAATCCCGATTATCAATTGCTGCTTGGCGTCCTACGGACTGTCAGGAAGCGGCTGGGTGTCTCCCAGATAACCCTAGCCGAGCGACTCGGGAATACTCAGACGTTTGTGTCCAAATGCGAGCGCGGCGAACGTCGAGTGGATGTCGTTGAGCTGATCGAAATTGCGGAAGCCCTTGGCGTGCCTCCGCTCGAATTGATCGAAGAATTTCTGCAGAGGCGCAGCGCAGGTAAATCCCCCAAAACCAAGAAGGCGACGAAGCAGAACGCTTAGCGTGTTGATTTTGTGTTTAGCGTGGCCCAGAAACGACAAAGGCCAACCCGAAGGTTGGCCTGAGGTCTTGCGGTGTATGGTGCCGGCACCAAGAGTCGAACTCGGGACCTACTGATTACAAGTCAGTTGCTCTACCAGCTGAGCTATACCGGCTAAAAGATGGGCGCCATTATAGCCATTGCTCGCCGCGAGTAAACTGTTTGTTGCCAGTTGTTTGCATGACATCGTTCATGTGTTTGCGCGGCGATGATCGAGCTCTGCAATCAGCATCAGATTTCGCGGGGTCAACTGGGTTGCGCAGAATGTGCCCAGGCGTACCGCGTAACCGTTTTCGGCCAGCAGCAGGGCGCGGTCGAGCAGTAACCAGACTTCTAGCGGACGCCGGAATAGGCCGCGTACCAGTTCCAGGTTGCGCACTTCGGCCAGCCGTTGCCAGCCGCGTTGCTCAAGCGCGATCCAGTCCAGCGCGGGTGGGTCGGGTAGCCCTTTCAGCGCTGCCAGGTCGCGGCAGTAATCCTCGAAACGTTTCTTGAGCCAGCTGCTCGGTAGCGAGGGGGTTGGCAGGTAGTCGTTTTCACCGCGTAGGTCGCGCTGGAGCAGGTCGAAGCCCAGGCGCCAGGCCATGGAGTGGTCGCGCTGCCGTCGCTCGCGGGCGCCAGCTGTGACCGTTTCGCTGAGTGGCAGGCCAAGATCATCTCGGGACAGCTCGAGTGCCGAGGCTGCGGCGAGCTGAGACAAGGGTTGATAGCGGTCGGCCTGGATGCGGTTGTAGCAGCAGGGGGCGATCGCCAACTGGCGGCAACCCCTCGTGATCCCCAGATTGATCAGCCGAACATGCAGCTCACCGCAGGCGTGCAGCGCCACGGGGGTGACGGTCGGGTCGAGGTATGCAAACGTGCCGTCCTCCATCACGTCTTGTTGATGATGCGCTGCGTTGATGCCCAGCCGCTCGCTGAGGCGCGTGCCGGCTGCGACCAGTGCCGGATCCCATTCGAGGCAGGTCAGCCCGCCGCCGCGATTGGCCAACTGCCGTCCCAGATGGCCTTTGCCGGCGCACCAGTCGAGCCAATGCTGCGGACGTTGATTGAAGCGTAGCGCCGAGCCGAATGCTTGGATTTGCTGCCACTTCCGGCCGGGTACGTCGACAGACTGTCGGGCATCGGTGCTTGGGTTCGGTGATGTGGGCAGCTCGTCAACCACACTCAGCGCCGTCGCTTGGGCGGCCAGCTGCGGAAACGGAGCGGGTGCCCTAAGACGGTCGGGATGGTTGTGTGCCGCTTCGGCGTGCTCCAGCGAGCGGCCGCGCAGCCATTGAGCCAGCTGCGGATGATCCGCTTCCCAGGCCAGATGCTGGTGGGTGAACGGACGGGGTCGCCACAGCGCCTGATGCTGCAGCAGAAAGGCATCGAGCTGCTGAAAACGTTCGGCTAGTTGTGAGTAGCTGGCGGACGGGATGGGCATGGTGGCTCGGCTAGGGTAGCTGCAGCCTCATATGATCGCGCTGAAACCCCTCGCCGGAAAGCGAGACGCCCGTCGAAACGGGCGTCTGCTGAACCTATTTGCCGTATACCTGCTCCGGCAGCCAGGTGACCAGGCCGGGGAACTGGTAGGCGATCACCAGCAGCAGGATCTGGATCAGAATGAAGGGGATTACGCCCTTGTAAATGGTGCTGGTGGGCACGGATTTCGGTGTCACGCCGCGTAGGTAGAACAGGGCGAAACCGAAGGGCGGCGTGAGGAAGGACGTCTGCAGGTTCAGGGCGATCATCACGCCGAGCCATACCGGGTCCAGCCCCATGGCCAACAGCACCGGACCGACTATCGGCACCACCACGAAGGTGATTTCGATGAAGTCCAAGATAAAGCCCAGCAGGAAAATCACCACCATCACCAGGAAGAAGGCACCGAGGACGCCGCCGGGCAACTGAGCGAACACGTCCTCGATCAGCGCTTCGCCGCCGAACCCGCGGAACACCAGCGAGAACAGCGATGCACCGATGAGGATCAGAAAGACCATGGCGCTGATTTCGGTAGTGCCATAGGCCACTTCGCGCAACTGGCCGAAGTTCAGTTTGCCTTTATAGAACGCCAGGATCATTGCGCCCAGCGCACCAAGGGCAGCCGCTTCGGTCGGCGTGGCATAACCCGCCAGGATCGAGCCGAGCACGGCGCTGATCAGCAACAGCGGAGGGACCAGCGCATTGATCAATTTGCCCCATTCGATCGGGCCGAGTTCTTCCTGCGGGAGGGCAGGCAGTTTCTTCGGTTGGAGGACCGCCACGGCGATGATGTAGAGGATGTACAGACCGACCAGTAGCAGGCCGGGCAGGAGTGCACCGACAAACAGATCACCTACCGAGACGGTTTTGGGCGAGAAAATGCCCATTTTCAGCTGGGCTTGCTGGTAGGCGCTGGACATCACGTCGCCGAGCAATACCAGTACGATCGACGGTGGAATGATCTGGCCCAGGGTGCCGGTGGCGGCGAGCGTTCCGGTGGAGATGGCCGGATCATATCCGCGGCGCAGCATTGTTGGCAGCGCCAGTAACCCCATGGTCACGACCGTGGCACCGACGATGCCGGTACTGGCAGCAAGCAGTGCGCCAACCACGCACACGGAGATGGCCAAGCCACCGCGGAGGGTGCCGAACAGGCGCGACATGGACTCGAGCAGGTCTTCAGCGACCCGGCTCTTTTCCAGCATCACGCCCATGAACACGAACAAGGGCACCGCCAGCATCGTCTGGTTGTTCATGATGCCGAACAACCGGTTAGGCAGCGCGCTCAGGTAGCCGCCATCGAAGGTGCCGGTGACGATGCCCAGGCCAGCGAAAAGCAGCGAAACGCCACCGAGGGTGAAGGCTACGGGGTACCCGGCCATCAGGGCCAGGCAGATGCAGACAAACAACAGTATCGCCATCAACTCAGCCATGCTTCACCTCCTGCTCGGGAAGGCGACCGGCAATGGTGTAGGCGGCCTTGATGATTTCGGAAACGCCCTGCAGCACAAGACCTACAACCAGCACGAGGATGATGCTCTTCTGCAGGTAAACAAACTTGAGGCCGCCCGATTCGCTGGACCCTTCCAGGGTTGCCCAGGAGTTACTGACGTAATCCCAGCTCGCCCAGCCGAGAAACAGGCAAACGGGCAGAAGAAAGAGAAGGGTGCCAAGTACTTCGACCAAGGCCTGGTAGCGAGGGGTGAATCGCTGGTAGAAGATGTCGACGCGAACGTGGCCATTTCGCTGCAGAACCCAGGCGGCCGCGCCCATGAATACAAGCGCGTGCGCGTAGAGAACAGCTTCCTGCAGTGCGGTTGCGCCGATGCCGAAACCGTAGCGCAGCACAACCACCACGGCGGTGCCGAGGACCAGAAACAGGGTGAGCCAGGCGCAGGCCTGTCCAAAGCGAGCGTTCACTACGTCGATCCCCCTGGCGAGACCGAGCAGTGGAGGGGCGTGTTTCGACATAGCAGATCCCTTTATTGTTATGGCCCAGACGGCCGGCGATTCTAGGCGTCGGGGCGACGGCGTCGCAACCGGCAGTACTACGTACGTAGTTCCGGTACGTAGTCACGGTGCTTGAGTGAAAGATAGCCATATGATAGCTAGAACGACCTGACATCGGGGTTCCGATATTCAGCATTACAACAACAAGGAGTGACTCATGAAACGTCGTCAAATTCTGGCCGCCGCAGGCGTTGGCCTGGCCGCAACCGCACTGGCTGGTTGCAACAAGGAAGCCGAGACAGCCGCTAAATCCGAAGGCACCGCAAGCACAGAGAAATTCAACTGGAAGATGGTCACCTCCTGGCCGAAGAACTTTCCGGGCGTAGGGGTCGGTGCGGAAAATTTCGCCAAGTTGGTGAACGAGATGAGCAATGGCCGTTTAACGGTCAAGGTGTACGCCGCAGGCGAGTTGGTGCCGGCACTGGAAGTCTTCGATGCGGTCTCCCGCGGTACCGCGGAAATGGGTCATGGCGCTCCGTACTACTGGAAAGGCAAAGTGCCGGCAGCGCAATTCTTCTGCGCCCTGCCGTTCGGCCCCAATGCTCAGGAAATGAACGCCTGGCTGCACCGCGGCGGCGGCATGGAGCTGTGGGAAGAGGTCTACAAGCCTTACGGCGTACTGCCGATGGCCTGTGGCGCAACGGGCGTGCAGACCGCGGGCTGGTTCAACAAGGAAATCAATTCGGTCGATGACTTCAACGGCCTGAAAATGCGTACGCCTGGCCTGGGTGGTGAAGTGCTGACCAAGATGGGCGGGACCGTGGTCAACATGCCGGCCGGTGAGATCTTCACGGCGCTGCAGACCGGTGCCATTGACGCCACCGAGTGGATCGGCCCCTACAACGACCTAGCGCTCGGCCTGCACAAAGCCTCCAAGTACTACTACACACCGGGCTGGCAGGAGCCGAACGTCACCTTCGAACTGGACGTGAACCTGAAGGCCTGGGAGACCCTGCCAGATGACCTGAAGGCCATCGTCCGTTCCGCCGCCCGTGCGGTTAACGGCGATATGCTCGACGACTACAACGCCAAGAACATGGAAGCGTTGGAACAGCTTCGCGAGCAGGGGGTTGAAGTGCGCCGTCTGCCGGACGAAGTGCTGGCGCGGCTGAAGGAGGTGGCGGCTGAAGTGGTTGATGCGTCCGCGGCGGCAGATCCCGTGGCGGCGAAGGTTTGGGAACAGCAAAGTGCCTACCTCAACCGCTTGTATGAATACGCCGAGCTGAACGAGAAAGACATTTACAACATTCGCGGCTGATTTCAGCACAGCGAAACGAAAACGCCGCCCTTGGGCGGCGTTTTTGTTTACTTCAGAGATCAGCTTTCAAGCGTCGCGTTCAGGCTGATTTTGGCATTCAGAACTTTTGAAACCGGGCAGCCTTCCTTTGCCTTGTTGGCGATTTCCTGGAACTGATTGTCATCGGTGCCGGGAATCTTGGCGTTCAGCGTCAGCGCGATAGCGGTGATAGAGAACCCTTCGCCATCCTTGTCCAGCGTGACTTCCGCCTTGGTTTCGATGCGTTCGGCGGTCAGACCGGCTTGTCCAAGCATCATCGACAGCGCCATCGAGAAACAGCCCGCATGGGCCGCGCCAATCAGTTCCTCGGGGTTGGTGCCCGGGGCGCCCTCGAAACGGGTGTTGAAGCCGTAGGGGTTGTCCTTCAGGGCGCCGCTTTCGGTGCTGATGGTGCCTTTGCCGCTTTTCAGATCACCTTGCCAGACGGCGGATGCGGTTTTTTTCATGGTTCCTCCGGATGCTGCGGTTGGACATGAGGCGGGCTAACCCGCCGTTGGGCTGCACGCGGAGCACTACGGCCAACCTATCGGCTGGCCAGCTTCGTGGCCTATTGCAGTTCGGCGGCGAGGATGGCGTTCGCCAACTGCATGTCGCTGGCTTGCAACTGGGGCTGTTCGCTGCGCACTTTTTGCAGCATCGCTTCCAGATAAGGGCCACGGATGGCGCCATCGCTGGCCACGAAACTGCCGGCGTCCTCGCGCGCTGCGGCGACTAATTTGTCGTCGCGGAATGTCATGTAGGTGGAGGCGGTCGTCGCGCCTGAGGACAGAATCTGCCGGACGAAGCCGCTGTCCGCCATCGCCGCGCCCACGGGGATACAACTCAGGGTGATTGCCGCCAGTAGTGTTCTGCGCATGATTGATGCCTCTGCTTGGTCTCCTTTAGAGAGTGCGCAGCGGTCCGCAGAGTTCCTTGGGCCGCTATTCGCTGCGTTCGATCAGTTGGCGAACCTTGGCGCCCAGCATGTCGATGCTGAACGGCTTGGCCAGCATGTCCATGCCAGGCGCGAGAAAGTCACCGCGAACCTCGGCATTGGGTGCGTAGCCAGTGATGAACAGCACGCGCAGTTCCGGCCGATGCGCACGTGCGATCTCGGCCAACTGGCGGCCATTAATGCCAGGCAGGCCAATGTCGCTGACCAGCAAATCGATACGCTGCGTGCCTTGCAGATAGGGCAGCGCCGTGTTGCCGTCCACCGCTTCGAGAACGCTGTAACCCAGCTCCTGCAGCACCTCGACCACCAGCATGCGGACCGCCGCTTCATCTTCCACCACCAGCACGGTTTCGTCGGCCTCGGCGCCCTGTGCCGCTTGTGGGCTTATCTGGTGCGCCTCTGGGTGTTCTGACTGCGCCTGGCTGCGCGGAAGGAACAAGGTGATCAGCGTGCCCTGGCCGGGCGTACTGTCGATGCGCACATGGCCGCCAGTCTGTTTGACGAAGCCATAGACCATCGACAGCCCCAGCCCGGTGCCCTGACCAATCGGCTTGGTCGTGAAGAATGGGTCGAACGCCTTGGCTACGACGTCCGCCGGCATGCCAGAGCCATTGTCGGCCACGCTCAGCGTGACGTAGTCGCCTGGCTCGGGCGCGTCGGGTTGGTCGCTGTTGATCCGCACGGACCCGGTCTGAATGACCAGCTTGCCACCCTCGCTCATGGCGTCTCGCGCGTTGATCACCAGATTGAGCAAGGCGTTTTCCAACTGATGTGCATCGGTGTAGGCCAGCCAAGGCTCCGGCTGCAGCCGGGTGTCGAATTCGATGTGCTCGGCCATGGTGCGGCGCAACATGTCTTCCATGGACTGCACCAGTTGGTTGACGTCCACCGGCTGAGGGTCCAGCGACTGACGTCGGGCAAAGGCCAGCAGGCGGTGAGTCAGCGCGGCGGCGCGGTTGGCGGAACTGGTCGCGGCGTCGACGTAGCGGCTGAGGTCATTTACCCGGCCACTGGCGACCCGCCGCTGAATCAAATCGAGCGCGCCGAGCACGCCGGTCAGCATGTTGTTGAAGTCGTGGGCCAGACCGCCGGTGAGCTGGCCGATCGCTTCCATCTTCTGCGCGTGACGCAAGGTTTCTTCCGCGCGCTCGCGCTCTCCCATTTCCACGTGCAGCAGATGGTTGATTTCAGCCAGCTCACGGGTGCGCTCGGCGACCCGGCGCTCGAGGTTGTCGTTTAGCTCGCGCAACGCTTCTTCAGCGGCGACCTGAGCGGTGATGTCCGTGTTGGTGCCGAACCAGCGGGTCACTTGGCCGATGTCGTCACGAATGGGCACGGCGCGCGACAGAAACCAGCGGTACTGACCGTCTTTGCCGCGTAGCGGGAAGGTTTCTTCCCAGATCGAGCCGATCGCCACGGCGCGCTTCATCGAGGCGCTGACACGCTCATGATGATCGGGGTGATGCACCGACCGCCAACCCAGGGCGCGCATGGCTTCGAAGGTGGTTCCGGTGTAGTCGTACCAGCGCTTGTTGTACCAGTAGATCCGGCCCGACGGGTCAGCCATCCAGGCGAACTGACTCATGTTGTCGGCCAGGGTGCGGAACTGCTCCTCGCTGGCGCGCAATGCGCGTTCAGCGCGCATCCGCTCATCGGCGGTCCAGGCCCGGTCAGCGACTTCGCGAACGAAGGAAATGTCCTCTTCGGCCCATTGCCGCGGCCGGTCCTGCAACAGGATCAAGGCGGCGATCAGGCGCCCCTGTTCCTGCAGCGGCACGCATACCAGGCTCTGGACGCGTCGCAGGCGCAGGCTCGACGCTTGGGCGGCAGTGCGGGTGTCATGCAGGACGTCATCGACCACGACCAGCTCATCGTTCTGCAGGTCATAGACGAAGTCGCCGTAATCGGCGAAGCACATGCGCTCGTGGTAGTCCCCCAGCGCGCCGTCGCTCCAGTAGCGTTCGACCGTGGCGTACTGGCCGCCAGGGTCGACCGTCAGGAAGGCGGCGCGAGTCACGTTAAGCGTAGTGCCCAGGGCGCGTACGGCTGCCGTGATGATGGCGATGCTGTCCGGTTGGCCTCGTAGCAGATCGCCCAGCTCCATCAGCACCGACTGCCGTTGTTCGGTTATTCGACGCTCCTGTATCTGCTCTTCGAGCAAGGCGTTCATGCGCAGCAGCTTCAGCTCTGCGTTGCGCTCGGCGGTGGTCTCCCGAGCGGTTCCGAGCAGTCGAACCCTGCCGTCGGCATCCAGCAGGCGACGGCCACGATTGGTCAGCCAGCGGAACCGGTCCCCCTTTTCATCGTAGATCCGATAGTCCAGGTTCAGCTCGCCGCCACCGAGCCCCTCCAGGGCGCTGCGAAACGCGGTGAGCAACATGCGTCGGTCGTCCGCGTGCACGCGGGCGAGGAACTCATCGACGGAAAGCGCCGTTTCGTTTAGCGCGATGCCGGCGAGCATCTTCAGCTGCGCATCCCAATGCAGCGTGTTGCGTTCGAAGTCGTATTCCCAGACGCCAATCGCGGCGATTTCGTTGGCCAGGCTGACGCGCTGTTCGGCTTCCAGCAACGCCTTGCGCGCCCGCGCGCGATCGGCGGCGGAACGGACGCGCTCAGCCAGCTCGCGTACTAACGAGATATCCGCCTGGCTCCAGGGCCGGGAGTCTTCACTGGCGAACATCAGGAAGGCGCAGTCGGCCGCCTGTTCAAGCAATGGGGCCAACAGCAAGCTGCGGTAGCCAAGCCGGTCATGCAGGGCGCCGCAATTGTCGCGGCAGCCGGCTTCGTCGAGCAGGTCCTCGAACGGCACGACCAGGCCCTGCGACAAACGCAGGCGCAGGGTGCGCGCAGAACTTCCCAGCGGGTGCGTATCCCTTCGCCCGGCGCGGGTTGGCCACTGATGCTCAATCAGCAGCTCATCGCGCTCGTCGAGGCGACCGCTGGCTATGCAGTCGACCCCCATCAGCTGAGCCAGCCGCTCGGGCATGATGTCGGTCAGCTCGATACGGCGATCGGTTTCCTGCAAGTGATCGCTGAGTTCCAGCAGATAGGTTTGTTGTGCATCGCCGCGAGCGCGCTCGCTGATGTCGGTGAAAGTACAGATGGCGCCCTGCAATACCCCGTCCCGGTACAGCGGAGCCACCCGGTACTCCACCGGCAAGCGGCTGCCATCCAGACGGAAAAACAGCTCATGCTCGACATGAGCAGGCTCGCCATTTCTGGCGGCGCGATGAATCGGACACTCCTCGACGCGATACGGTGAACCGTCGGGGTGGCTGTGGTGAATGACGTCGTGCAGTTGGCGGCCAAGCACCTGGTCCCGGCTGGAGAAGCCGAGTAGCGTGATGAACGCCTCGTTGCACAGCGTGACGAAGCCGTGGGTGTCGATGGAATAAAAGCCTTCGCTGGCCGAGTCCAGCAAGCTGCGGGTAAACGCCTCGCTTTCGAGCCGCTCGGTCTCGGCGCGGCGACGCTCATCAATGTCCTGCGCCACCAACACCCAGTGCAGCAAACGCCCGTCGCGGTCGTAGACTGGCGCACCGCAACCCTGGAACCAGCGCGGGCTACCATCGGCGGCGAGCAGCGGGACTTCGAAGCTGCCGGACTTGCCGGTTTTCAACGCTGTATTCCATTGGTGCAGCACCGCGTCGCGGTGATCGGGCGCAACGGCGTTCAGCCAGCCCCAGCCGGCCGAGTCGGCCAGCGACAAGCCGGTGAAATCACACCAATAGCGATTACAAAAGATCAGCGAGCCACTGGCATCACATTGCCAGATCACCTGAGGGCTGAGATCAACCAGCGCTCGGTAGCGTTCGTCCGCTTCGCGAATCGAAGCCGCGTGACCGTCCTCCCCGTTACCCTGGCGATTGGTTTCGCGCGGTTTGCTGTGCGCTTCGAGCAAGGCCATTACCTGGCGGGCGAGTGCGATCAGATGAGCCTGCTGCCGCTCCGACAACGCCTGCGGGTGGTTGTCCATGACGCAAAGCGCGCCGAGTGGCAAGCCTTCTGGCGCTGTCAGCACAGCGGCGGCATAAAAACCGCTAGCACTGTCTGCGCCCGTACCATCAGCGAAATAGTGGATGACCTGCGCGTGTGAGCTTTCCACTACTCGCGTCTGGAGCGTTGGGTCAATGTCGAGGGGGTCGCCCGCTAAACTGACGGAGGCCTTTAACCGCTGATGGTCTCCGTCGAAAAACACAATGGCCGCACTCGAACAGCCGCAGAGCTCCGCCGCAAGCAGTGCCAGATCGTCGAACGCCGCGTCCGCCGCGGTATCGACGACGCTGTAGCGGCTCAGTGCGGCTCGTGGATCATTTATCCCTGTGTTCTCTATGTCTTCGGCGTTCAAAGCGTTTGCTCGGCTATCCATGGCGGCAAGAGGATGCGCTCGGCCGAAGCTCCGGCATCGGTAAGTACGGTGTGTAACCAGTCATCTGTAGCGGCTGCGAACGATACGTGGCCTGGGTTCCGTGCCAAGTAGACCTCGGTCTACGGGCACTCTGCCAGTGCCTCTGGTCTGGTCCCGGCCCGCTGATTGTCCCTCGAGTCGCCCAGCTAATGCCGTTTGGATTCCTTCAATGTAGTGCGTCGCAGCAAATCGTGCTGATCGGTGTCTTGCAGCGCGGCGAGCAGCTGAGTGTCGCGGTGATAGATATCCGGGCGGTAATGCGCCTGCCCCGCACTGTTCGCTTCTGCCGTCCAATACCCCAAGAGCACCGGTGTCGGCTGGGCCAGACCGAACTCATGCGTCCGGCCGGTCGCGAGCAATCGGTTGAACCGCTCGCGTTCGGGCTCCGTCAGCAGCAGGTTCGCCAGTTGCATCACCGACTCGACCCGCACACAGCCGGAGCTGAATGCCCGCTGTGAACGCGCGAACAGGCCTTGGCTCGGCGTGTCATGCAGGTAGATCGAGAAGGGGTTGGCGAAGCGGATGACCAGTCGCCCCAGCGGGTTGTGCGGCCCCGCGGCCTGACGCAGCAGGATGTTGCCGGGGTTGCTCCAGTCGATCTGCGCCGGATCCAACACGTTGCCCTGATAGTCGAGCACGTGCATGTTCTGCTCGGCCAGATAGTTCAGGTCTTCACGAATTCTGGGCAACTTGTCTTCGCGCAGAATGGTGGGTGGTACGGTCCAGGTCGGGTTGAGCGTAAGGCGCGTGACGTTCGATTTGATTGCGGGTGTTTGCCGCGTGTCGCGCCCGACTTGACCGCGCGCTTCCCACTGCGGTCGGTTGTCGCGGAAGTAGATGACCCGCCCGCCGGCGATGTCGACCAGCAGCGAGCGTGGCTCGATATCCCTGGACAGCCAGCGGAATCGCTCCAGATTGATTTTCAGCTGGTTGAGGCGTTGGCTTGAGGTGACGTTCAGCGCGCCGAGGGTTTCCAGGCCCAGGACGCCGTCAGGCTGGAGGCCATGTTGGCGCTGAAAGGCCTTGAGCGCTTGCTCGACCTCCTGGCTAAAGCGCGTGTCGATGTTGCCCTGTGCGGGGGCATTGAGCAGATAGCCGTCGCTGGCCAGGCGAAGACGCAGCGGCGTAACTCGCGGGTCCGACATACCGACGCGCAAGGTTTCGCCTGGCGGGATCGGTAGCCATTGCGAAGGCGGCTCGGCGCGCAAACGGGCATGAGCCTTGCGCAAGTTGTGGTATTGCTCCAGGGAAGGACGGGCCTTGTTGAGCGCGTGCTTAAGCTGTGCCAAGCCCTCGTCTGCAATCTGCAGCAGCGGATCATCCAACGGTTGCGGCGCCGCGGCACCCGGACTGCGCCAGACCGGCTCCAGGTGATCCTGCGGCAATCGGCCGTACGCCAAGTGACGCAATGCCGCCAGGTAGGAGGCGGTGGCCAGAATATCGGCACACGCGCGATGCAGCGGGTCGGTCGTCGAGGTCTGGACGGCCCGGCGAATGGCGTCTGGGTGGTAAATGGCTGGGTTCAGCCCATCGTCAACCAGCGCCTGGAGTTGTTCCTGCAGCGCGTCGAGCTGTGCGTAGGAACGCCATAGCGGTGTGAACTGATGCCGATGGTAGAGCTCGGTGAGTTGCTGTCGGACGACCGGGTCGTTGGCGAGCGGGACTGCGCAGGCGCTAGGCAGCGTTTCCAGCGCGGTGCGGATAGGGTTGGGAGGGTCGTTGGCAGGCTGTGCGATCGCCAGGATGGGCACCAGCAACAGCATGTTTATCAGACGAGGTGCTTGTTTTTTGTACAACGCTTCACTCCCGGCTATCCCACCGACTGCTAGACTTCGCCGCTGATCCGCTGCGGACTCTGGGAAAACCAGGCCCTGACGGGCCACAACGATAACGTTCTGTCAGCCGACGAGGGAAGTTTTGTGCCCTTCGTTCGACCTGTTTCGCTGCCGCCCGCCCGGCGGCGCGTAAAGGCGCCAACCACAGGACGTTCGGCTATGGCGTCGATGAGGTAGTTCAACGCTTATGGTTTCATTTAGACGTCTTTGTCTGCTGGCAGGTCTGTTTCTGTCGACGCCGCTTCTGGCGGCCGGTCCGTCCTATCAGCCGGTGGTGGATGAGCTGTCCTCGGCCGCACCTTCGCTGAACCTCGATGTGCTCACGCATGCCGTGGCGGCCATGCAATGTGCGGTCAACAATGGTGCCGATCCCGCGCAGCGGCTGGCCGTGATCGACTTTTCGCTGCCGTCTTCGCAGCGTCGCCTCTGGATTTTCGATCTGCGACAGCGGCGCTTGTTGCTGGAAGACTTCGTGGCGCACGGCATGAAATCGGGCGAGAACCTGGCGACCCGCTTTTCCAATGTGCTCGGCAGCCATCAGTCGAGCATTGGCCTGTTCCGTACCGCCGAGAGCTACAGCGGCAAACATGGCTATTCGCTGCGCATGGATGGCCTCGAGCCCGGTGTGAATGACCTGGCCCGCGAGCGCGCCATTGTGATTCATCCGGCCGAGTACGTGAATCCCGCCTGGATCGAAACGCAGGGCCGCATTGGCCGGAGTCAGGGCTGTCCAGCCGTGCGCCCGGAAGTGGCGCGCATGGTGGTCGATAGTCTGAAAGGCGGGCAGTTCATGTTTTCCTGGTACCCGGACCAGGCGTGGCTGCAGTCCTCGGCTTATCTGAATTGCGAGCCCAATCGTGTGGCCTCGTTAGTCGCAGCGAAATCGGGCGGCTAGGGCTCAGGGCTGACTCGGCTCGGCCGACATCAGGTTCGGCATCGCCCGGGTTTGGGGTGGGTTCAATCCGTCAGTGCCTTGGCTGATTAGCAAGGTGGATGTAAAAAGCGACATCCACCCTACGCCTGACTTTCCGCTACTTTTGCTCACTTTGCGGTGTTACGCGCAGGACTTCTTCCAGCGTGGTCAGCCCGGCGGCGATTTTTTGCGCGCCGGAGAGCCGCAGGCTGTGCATGCCGTCCTTGAAGGCCTGGCGGCGTAAAGCGATGAGGTCAGTGTCGGCGGTAATCAGTGGCTTGATCGCATCATTGAGCAGCATGATCTCGTAGACGCCGGCACGGCCCCGATAGCCGGTGTCACGGCACTCGATGCAGCCGACTGCCTGGTGAGCATTGCTCGGCAGCGGGGCGTTCCAGGGTTTTGTCAGCGCCTGCCAGTCATCGGCGTCCAGCTTGATCGGCGCCTTGCAGTGGGGACACAGCGTGCGCACCAGCCGCTGAGCCATCACGCCGAGTAGCGTTGCGCGCAGCAGGTAATGCGGCACACCCAGCTCCAGTAAACGGGTGATGGCGCTCGGGGCGTCATTGGTGTGCAAGGTCGAAAGCACCAAGTGGCCGGTCAGCGCGGCCTGAATCGCCATTTCGGCGGTTTCCAGATCGCGAATCTCGCCGACCATGATGATGTCCGGATCCTGCCGCATCAGGGCGCGCACGCCGCTGGCGAAGGTCAGCTCGATGTTGTGCTGCACCTGCATCTGGTTGAAGGCGCCCTCGATCATCTCGATCGGGTCCTCGATGGTGCAAACGTTCACTTCCGGCGTCGCCAGCTGCTTGAGCGTGGTGTAAAGCGTCGTCGTCTTGCCCGAGCCGGTCGGCCCGGTGACCAGGATGATACCGTTGGGCTGGCCGGTCATCGTCTGCCAGCGGCGCAGGTCCTCGGCGGAGAAGCCCAGCTGATCGAAGCCCTTGAGCAGCACTTCCGGGTCGAAGATCCGCATCACCATCTTTTCGCCGAATGCGGTCGGCAGGGTCGAGAGGCGCAGCTCGACCTCGCCGCCATCTGGCGTTTTGGTCTTGACCCGACCGTCTTGCGGTTTGCGCTTCTCGGCGACGTTCATGCGCCCGAGCGATTTGAGCCGGCTGACCACCGCCATCGCCACCTGGGGCGGGAATTGATAGACGTTGTGCAGCACGCCGTCGATGCGAAAACGCACGCTGCCCTGCTCGCGGCGCGGCTCGATGTGGATGTCGCTGGCACGCTGATCGAAGGCGTACTGGAACAGCCAGTCAACGATGTTCACCACATGGGCGTCGTTGGCGTCGGGCTCCTGGTCGCTGGCGCCGAGGTTGAGCAGCTGCTCGAAGTTGCCGGTTCCGCTGATCTTCTGATCATTGGCGGTAGCGCCGCTGACCGACTTGGCCAGCCGATAGAACTCCACCGTGAAACGCTGCAGGTCGACCGGATTGGCCACCACACGCTTGATCGGCCGCTTGAGTACGTGGGTGAGGTTGGCTTCCCAGCTCTTCACGAAGGGCTGGCTGCTGGCGATGGTGACGGCCGAGCTGTCCACCGCGACCGCGAGAATCTTGTGGCGCTGGGCGAAGGCGTAGGACATCAGCGGCGTTACCGCCGCCACGTTGATCTTCAAAGGATCGATACGCAGGTAGGGTTGTCCAGCCTGTTCGGCAAGCCAGACGGTGAGGGTTTCGAGATCCAGCTTCTTGCCCGGCCGCGTCAGGTCGTCGAGTTGTTGCGCGCCGAGGAACTCCAGCGGGTGCTGCTGACTATTCGCCGCACTACGCCGCAGGGTCATGCACTGCTCGGCGGTTTCCTGCAATAAACGGCCCTGCGCTACCAGGTCGCGCAGCAGGTCATTGAGGTCGAGAAAGCGATCCTGGGCAGGCGAATTCAACACGGACATGGGGTCCTTCGGTCATGACTGAAACGAAGATCAAGCTTGCCGTTAAATCAGCGCGCTGTCTGCCTGAGTGGTTCCACTTTTGCCGATCGTCGGTAATTGCCGAACCGTGGCGGCGCGCCTTGCCGCGCCGCGCCATCCCAGTCGCTTGTTCGCCAGCTTCAGTAGGGTGGGCTTCAGCCCACCAGTGTGTGAGGCAGGCATATCTGGGCGTTGGGGTATGCAATAGACAGGAGCGCCGCCCCGCCCACCCTACGCCAGGCACGGCCCGCTATTTGGTCAGCAATTTCCACGGCTTGAGCGTCCAGACCGTGCGCGCCTGGTCCACCCGAGCATCGAGCAGCTCGTCGGTCAGCGGCTGCCCGGCCAGCTCATAGAGCTTCGCCAGTTCGCCGTAGAGACGGTCGGCTTCCGGCAACTCCAGCGTGGTGCGAGCCAGGTGCAGCCAGACCAGCAGCCGCTCCATGCGCGGGCGTTGTTCAGCAAGGTCTTCGGGTTGCTGCTGATAGCGGAGTAACTGCAACGCCTCAGCTTCTTCGCCGAGCAGGCGCGGTAGCCAGTTACCCAGCTCGGCGGCACCCTGGCGATTGCCACGGTTGTTGCGTCCGACGGTCCAGCCGCGTTGCAGCAACCAGAGCGAGGCCTTGAGCGAAAAAAGCCCCCAGCGCGGCGCGGCCAGTTCGGCGGCAAACGCGTCGGGCGCAGCCTTACGCGCGTTTTCATCGTCCTGGCCGGCTTCGATCCGCGGACGCCAGTCCTGGATCAGCGCATCGAGCTGTTCGCGCAGTTCACGGCTGGTCGCACGCGGGGCCGCCTGGCCAAGGCTGCCGAGCAGGGCGCGCAACTCCACCAGTTGCTGCAGCCACTCGCCGAGCAGCTTCCAATGACCATTGAAGCGGTATTGTTCTGCCAACCGCTGGCTGTTGCCGAGCAGCTGCCAGGCGAGGGCCGCGAAGGCGTCGTCCAACGGCATGACCGGGTCGAGTGGTGGCGGTGGCAGGCTCAGCGAGTAGCTGTCCGCGTCATACAGGCGATAACCGCGTTCTGCTTTGCTGATGTCACAGGGCATCAGCGGCAGATCAGCGGCGAGCTCGGCGGCCAGCTCCAGCAGCGCCACGGGCTCGCCCTGTCGCAGTTCCAGCTCCAACTCGCAGATGTCCTCGCTCTGCTTGCCGACCACCACCTTGCCCAGGTCGAGGGCCGCTTCGATGACCACCTTGGCCTTGCCACGGCCCCAGGCGATTTCGGCCTTTTCGCGGACGAAGTCGGTGGTAAAGATTGGCTTCAAGGTCTTCTTGTCCAGCTCGGCCAGGCTCGCCGGCCAGCACTCGTCTGCGAGTTTCTTCAGATCCAGCTTGGCCTTGTCCAGGTACCAGTCCCACTCGTTGCGTTCGGAAAGGCCGGCGACGCTCTGGCCACGGCTCTTCAGGGTCTGGATGAACTGGTCGCCGTCGCGGCGCAGGCGCAGCGCGACCTTGGCTTGAGCAAGCTCGCGCTCGGGCGTGTCGTAGTACTGGTTGAACAGTTCATGCCGCTCCCAGCCGCTCTTGTTGCGTTTTTTTAGTAGCGGATGGTCGCGCAGCGCCAACAGGGTTTCGCGACTGACGCGAAGTTTGATTTCGGTTTCTTTCTGCATGGTGCCGAGATGATGCCTATGTTTGAGTGTGACCTACGTCACTTGGTAGCGGCCCTTTGAGCGCATCCGTATACTTGCCGCCTTCAGAAGCCGGGGTGTTCCCTATGCCAATCAATCCTTTCGTCAGCCTGTTCGGACGCTCGCCCATCGGGCCAATGCAACAGCACATGGCCAAGTCTCACGAATGTGCCGCCAACCTGGTGCCGCTGTTTCAGGCGATCACAGCAGAAGACTGGGAACGGGTCGAACAGATCCAGAAAGAGATGGCTCGACTGGAAAACGAGGCCGACAAGCTCAAGAAGAGTGTTCGTCAGCATCTACCCAAAAGCCTGTTTTTGCCGGTTCCGCGCTCGGATTTGCTGGAGCTGCTGAGTGTACAGGACAAAATTGCCAACCGCGCCAAGGACATCGCCGGCCTGATGTTGGGCCGCTGCATGACCATTCCACCGGCGCTGCAGCCGGAAATGCTGGCCTTCGTGCAGCGCAGTGTCGATGCCAGCTGCCAGGCGCTGAAGGCGCTCAAGGAACTGGACTCGTTGCTGGAAACCGGCTTTGCCGGTCGCGAAGCCACGCTGGTCGAAAAGATGGTCGAGGAGCTCGAGGAAATCGAGCGTGAAACCGACCGCATGCAGATCACGGTACGCCGTGCGCTGTTCAAGCTGGAAAAGGAATTGCCGCCAGTAGACGTGATGTTTCTCTACAAGATCATCGAATGGATTGGTGACGTGGCTGACCGTGCCGAGCGCGTCGGCAACCGTCTGGAACAATTGCTGGCGCGCTGAGGTGCCAGCGTCTTTTCTGGTTTCAACAGGTAATTCCTTATGTCCTTTATCGCGGAATACGGCTTCGTACTCCTGGTGCTCGCCTGCGTCTTCGGTTTCTTCATGGCCTGGGGCGTAGGCGCCAATGATGTCGCCAACGCCATGGGTACCTCGGTGGGTTCGAGGGCGCTGACGATCAAGCAGGCGATCATCGTCGCCATGATTTTTGAGTTCTGCGGCGCTTATCTGGCGGGCGGCGAAGTCACCGAGACGATCAAGAACGGCATTGTCGATGCGGAAGTCATCTCGCCCGATCTGATGGTGCTGGGCATGATGTCCGCGCTGTTAGCGGCCGGCACCTGGCTGATGATCGCGACCATGAAAGGCTGGCCGGTCTCCACCACGCATTCGATCATCGGCGCGGTCATCGGCTTTGCCGCGGTCGGCGTGTCGACGGATGCGGTGCATTGGGATGCTATCGGCCCGATCGTGGCGAGCTGGGTGGTGACGCCGATGTTGTCCGGCATTGTCGCCTTCGGTCTGTTCATGAGCGTGCAGAAACTGATCATCAACACCGATGACCCCTTCCTGAACGCCAAGCGCTTCGTGCCGCTGTACATGTTCCTGACCGGCTTCATGGTTGCACTGATGACCGTTACCAAAGGCCTCAAGCATGTCGGCCTTACCCTGAGCGGTGGTCAGGGCATTCTGTTGGCGTTCGCGCTCGGCGTGTTGGTAATGCTTGCCGGTATCGCGC
Source organism: Pseudomonas sp. DNDY-54 (assembly GCF_019880365.1). Lineage (NCBI taxonomy): Bacteria > Pseudomonadati > Pseudomonadota > Gammaproteobacteria > Pseudomonadales > Pseudomonadaceae > Pseudomonas > Pseudomonas sp. DNDY-54. Next base: position 4,191,628 of record NZ_CP082271.1, on the reverse strand, counting down.
TGCTGTCGCGGATCAAAGTGGACGTCGAGGCTGATCGCACGTTCCATTACGCCAGTGTGGAGAAGGTCTTCGCGGTCCTGATGATCTTCACTGCCTGCTCCATGGCCTTTGCCCATGGCGCCAACGACGTGGCCAATGCCGTCGGCCCGCTGGCTGCCGTGGTCGGGGTTATTCAGTCCGGCGGCGCCGCTGAGATTGCAGCGAAATCCGCGGTGCCGGGTTGGGTGCTGTTGCTGGGCGCGGTCGGTATCGTCATCGGCCTGGCGACCTACGGTTACAAGGTGATCGCCACCATCGGCAAGGAAATCACCGAGCTGACCCCAAGCCGTGGTTTCGCTGCCGAGCTGGCGACCGCAACCACCGTGGTCGGTGCATCGGCCATCGGCTTGCCGGTCTCGACCACCCATACGCTGGTCGGCGCAGTGCTCGGCATCGGCATCGCTCGTGGTATCGGCGCCCTGAACCTGGGCGTGGTCGGATCGATCTTCATGTCCTGGCTGATCACACTGCCAGCCGGCGCGTTCCTCTCGATCATATTCTTCACGATTCTCCGGGCGATTTTCGTCTGATCTGACCGTCGCCGCAGTTTTTACCCCAGCGGTAAGGCTGCGGCGATGCGTTTCATGTTTCACTGAGGGCATTCGTTTCCGTCTTTCAGGAGGCTGCCGGTGCCCATCCCCTCGCTCAAAGACCAGTTTGCCGCCCTTGTTGCCGCGCCGTCGGTGAGTTGCACCCAGGCACATTGGGACCAGACCAATCGGCCGGTCATCGACCTGCTCGCCGGGTGGCTGGGCGACCTGGGGTTCGCCTGTGAGACACAGGAAATCTCGCCCGGAAAATTCAACCTGCTCGCCAGCCACGGCAGCGGTCCGGGTGGCCTGGTGCTGGCCGGCCATAGCGACACCGTCCCCTTCGACGCCGAACTGTGGTCGTCCGACCCGTTACGGCTGCGCGAGGCCGATGACCGCTGGTATGGCCTCGGTAGCTGTGACATGAAGGGCTTCTTCGCGTTGATCATCGAAGCTGTGTTGCCCTTGCTCGACCAGCCGTTCAAACAGCCGCTGCTGATACTCGCCACCTGCGACGAGGAAAGCTCGATGTCGGGTGCGCGTGCGCTGGCCGAGGCAGGACGGCCGCTGGGGCGCGCGGCGGTGATCGGTGAGCCGACAGGGCTACGGCCGGTGCGTCTGCACAAGGGCATCATGATGGAAGGCATCGAGATTCACGGGCAGAGCGGGCATTCATCCAATCCCGCCTTTGGCCACAGTGCGCTGGAAGCCATGCACGACGTCATGGGTGAGCTGATTGCGCTGCGGCGCGAATGGCAGCGGCAGTACAACAATCCGCTGTTCGACGTGCCGCAGCCGACACTCAATCTGGGCTGTATTCATGGCGGCGACAATCCCAACCGGATCTGCGGCCAGTGCTCGCTGGAGTACGACCTGCGGCCGCTGCCGGGCATGGATCCGGAACAGCTGCGCGAGGCCATCAGTCAGCGGTTGCGCCCGGTAGCTGACAGGCACGGGGTGAAGATCGACCTAACGCCGTTGTTTCCCAGCGTACCGGCGTTCGATCAGCCCGCTGAGGGTGAACTGGTCAAGCTGGCCGAGCGCCTCACCGGACACGACGCCGAAGCAGTGGCCTTCTCCACTGAAGCGCCTTATCTTCAACAGCTCGGCTGCGAGACGCTGGTGCTCGGTCCGGGCGACATCGCTTGCGCGCACCAACCGAACGAATACCTGGATCTCGACCGAATCGAACCCACTGTGAGGCTGCTACGCCAGATGATCGAACACTATTGCCTTCAACCGGCGAACCGAGGATAGGGGCAGATTCGGCGATCCCCATCGCAGCATGAATTTGCTCCCTGCATCGACTCACTCGACCCGTCTTGCGGACTGAAAAAAGCGGTTATCTGAAGGCTTTCTGCACATGCACAACTACGTTAGCTGGCTTCGCGACTCCTCTCCTTATATCAACGCTCACCGTGACCGCACGTTTGTCGTCATGCTGCCGGGTGACGCGCTGGAGCACCCGAACTTCGCCAATATCGTCCATGACCTGGTGCTGTTGCACAGCCTCGGGGTTCGGCTGGTACTGGTGTTCGGCTCGCGTCCACAAATTGAAGCGCGGCTGGCCGCACGCGGCATCCAACCGCGCTTTCACCGCGACCTGCGTATCACCGATTCGGCCACACTGGAGTGTGTGATCGACGCCGTTGGCCACATGCGCATCGCCCTAGAGGCGCGGCTGTCGATGGACCTGGCCGCCTCGCCGATGCAGGGCGCCCGCTTGCGCGTGGCCAGTGGCAACTTTGTCACGGCGCGGCCGATCGGCGTACTCGATGGCGTGGACTTTCACCACACCGGCGAGGTGCGCCGGGTCGACCGCAAGGGCATCGGCCGTCTGCTCGACGAACGCACCATCGTGCTGCTCTCGCCGCTGGGTTATTCGCCCACCGGGGAGATCTTCAACATCGCCTGTGAAGACATCGCCACTCGCGCGGCGGTCGATCTGCAGGCTGACAAGCTGGTGCTCTATGGGGCTGAGCGCGGGTTGCGCGACGAGCTGGGCAAACTGGTGCGCGAACTGCGTCCGCCGCAGATCCCGGCCTATCTCGAACGACTGGTCGGCAGCTATCAGGCCGAGCTGCTGGACGCGGCTGCGCAAGCCTGCAAGGGCGGCGTGCGGCGCAGCCACGTGATCAGTTATGCCGAGGACGGCTCGTTGCTCAATGAGCTGTTCACCCGCGACGGCGGCGACGGCACCCTGGTGACGCAGGAGCAGTTCGAGCAGCTGCGTGAAGCGACCATCGAAGATGTCGGCGGGCTGATCGACCTGATCACTCCGCTGGAAGAGCAGGGCATTCTGGTGCGACGTTCGCGTGAGGTGCTGGAGCGCGAAGTGGAGCAGTTCAGCATTGTCGAGCGCGATGGGCTGATCATTGCCTGCGCCGCGCTCTACCCCATTGCCGATTCCGATGCGGGCGAGCTGGCCTGTCTGGCGGTCAATCCCGAATACCGCCACGGCGGTCGCGGTGATGAACTGCTCGAGCGCATTGAAGCCCGCGCCCGCAAGCTCGGGTTGAAAACGCTGTTCGTGCTTACCACGCGTACGGCGCACTGGTTCCGCGAGCGCGGTTTCGAGCCGAGCGGCGTTGAGCGACTGCCGGCGGCAAGGGCTTCGTTCTACAACTTTCAGCGCAACTCGAAGATTTTCGAGAAAGCGTTGTGACGCTAAATGGCGGGCGCAACGCCCGCCATCGGCTCAATGCAACGGCAGCTGGACGGTACCGCGCACGTTGACCGCGCTTGGTAGCCTGGAAAAGCTCAGGGTGTACTGCGGGTGGAAGCCATAGAGCATCAGACCGACCTCGTCGCCGTGCTGCAACTGGGTGCTGATGCCAATCAGCTCCGTGCTGTGTGTTCCGACGCCCCGCAGCGGCAGGATCTGATCCTGCAGCAGCTCGCTGCGGCCGGTGGCCATACGCTTGACGCCGAGACCGACGAACACCCGCGGATCAAGGGCCGCTTCACCCTCGAGCGTCAGATCGGCCAGCGGTAGGCCGGCCAGCGTCTGCACACCACTGGCGCGGTACAGCGGCACAAAGCGCGGCGCGCTACCCAGTTCGGCGATCAGCTCAGGCGGCAGCGCCGTCACTAACTCATTGAGCAGTGCAGTCATCTGTTCCGGGTTGCCTTTGCCGAGGCCGCTCAACGCACCGAGCAGGATGCGCACACTGCTGGCAGACAGGCGGCTCAGTGTTTCAGAGAGCCTTGCCGGCTCCAGCTTCAACAGCAGATTCAACACCAAATCGAGGGACGGTGGGCCGACCAGCAGGTCGCCGCTGTTCACATTCACTTGCAAACCACCGCGCGGCATCTGATCGGCGACGATGCCGTGCTGTTCGCTCTGCGTCACGCAGACCCGTGGCATGTCGATGCGCCGCTGGAGCTTGCGAAGCTTGCCGTCGAGGAAGTTGTAGGCCAGGTCGGCGATCCGGTAGTTGCTCGCGCCGCACTGCACGTCAGCGTCTACCGAACCGAGTGCGCCCTGCTGCATGCCGGGCAGCAGATGACCGCCGGTGGAAACCAGCAAGTAGGCGTCGTTGCCGGCTTGGCGCAGGCATTGGTAGTTCCAGGCGGCCTCGTTCGTGTTGAACAGGGTGTCATTGGCGCCCTGGATAAAGAACGCATCGACCCGTGGCGCTTGGCCGTCCGGGCCGCAAAAGGCGCCCAGGCCATTGCCGGCGAGGCGCTGCGTCGCCTCGTCGCTGACATTGCCAGACAGCGACTGCGCATAGGCTTCGGTAATCCACGGGGCCTGGTCGTTCAGCGCCAGTCCGCTGAGCAGCGTGAGCCACAAGGTTTTCGGCACGCCATTGGGGGTCAGGCTGTACGACAGGTCATGCCAGGTAATCATCGGCACGAGCGCATCGAAGCGCGGATCGATGCTGGCGCCGATGAGCTGGAAGCCCCCGCCATAGCTCAGGCCGATACCGCCCACCAGCGGATCGCCGCGCAGATAAGCCAGATGCGGGGTGAGGGTGCCTTCGGCCCAGTCCAGCAAGGTCTGAATGTCACGGCCTTCGATCGCTGGGTCCTGGACGTTGGCCTTGCCTCCGCTGTCGCCGAAGCCGCGCTGATCGAAGGTCAATACGAAGTAGCCTGATTCCCAGGCGCGCCGCGCAGCGGCGGTGAGCGAGTCGCTCTCGTTGAGCGCCGTGGAGCGGCTTCCGCCCCAGCCATGGCTGTACATCAACAGCGGCGCAGCCTGACCTTCGGCCAATGCCGGCTGGAACACTGTGACTGCGATGGGCGTGCCGTCGAACGACGTAAGCGTGAGGTCATAGCGCAGTTGCGCCAATGCGGGTCCGCCGCCGCTGATGGCACCGGCGACCGGGGACGGTGCCGCAATGGCGCTGTTGGTCAGGACAACCAATGCGAACAGCAAGCCGATCGTGGTCGCCGTTGCCAGCGTACCTCTGCGGGCGGATATCAGCATGTCGAGCAAAGACATCGTGCACCTCTCTTTTTATTGTTCTGGTGCCCATCACAGGCGGTCGGAAGCGGCCGCACGGGAGGGACAGAATTTTAGAGAGGTGCACCCCGCGAAGATTTCCCGGCCCGAACGGATTTGCCGAGCAACGGCGCTGTTGGCAAGAGGGTAGAGCGGCTATGACGCGCTATAAATATCAGTGATATCAACCACTGCCGTCGTTTCGTCATGGGTAACGAAACGACGGCTGGTTCAGGCGGTGAGGCTGCGCTGGTATTCGGCGACGAAGCTGTCGAAGTCCAATTCATCGCCGGCTTCCATCACGGCCTGCTGTTCCAGGGATTCGCGCGCAGCCTGGTCAAAGTAGCGGAGGTCGGTGTCCGGCAGTGGTTGTTCGCGGAAATAAGCGGCGTGGCGGCGCGTCTGGCGTAGCGCGAATTCACCGAAACTTTCGCGGTTGCTCTGCAGTTCGTGGAGGACTCGCGCCGAAGGGGTCAGGCTGCTGTCGTCGACCTTCGCTTGCTGGGCGGCTAGGGCGCGGGCGTGATGCTCGCCGCCGTGGCTTTGGTCCAGCAATGCCGCAACCTTGCTGATCTCACCGATGACTTCATTGGCCCAGGCCTGCAGCGAGAGGCTTTCACCACAGCGCCGCAGCTCCAGGCCCGGTTTGCGGCCTTCCTTGACCACCCTGAGAAAGTTGTCGTTGCTGGCACTGCATTCGCCTTCGGCCAGACAGGGGCTTTGCTGCAGTGCACAAAACAGCAGGAAGGCATCGAGGAAGCGCGCCTCGTCGAGGTCGATGCCCAGTGGCAGGAAGGGGTTGATGTCCAGGCAGCGCACTTCGATGTACTGAATCCCGCGCGCCCGCAGGGCATGCAGCGGCCGCTCGCCAGTGGCCGTGACCCGCTTGGGACGAATGTTCGAGTAGTACTCGTTCTCGATCTGCAACACGTTGGTATTGAGCTGCTGCCAATTGCCGTCGGCATCCTTGGTCCCCAACGCCGCGTACTCGGGGTAGGGGGTCGAAACGGCTTTGTGCAGGCTGCTGGTGTAGCTCGGCAGATCGTCATAGCAAGGCGTCAGGCCGGCCTGGGCATTGCTCTGGTAGCCCAGATCGCTCATGCGCAGGCTGGTGGCGTAGGGCAGGTAAAGGGTGTCGTCGTCGAGCTGCTGGAGCTGGTGCGAACGGCCGCGCATGAAACTCGCATCCAGCGCCGGCGAGGCGCCAAAGAGGTACATCAGCAGCCAGCTGTAGCGGCGGAAGTTGCGGATCAGTGCGATATAGCGCGAGGACTGGTAATCCTGCTGCGAGCGGTCATCGCCTTCGTCGGCTTGCAGCACTGACCATAACGCCTCGGGCAGCGAGAAGTTGTAGTGAATGCCGGCGATGCATTGCATGGTCTTGCCGTAGCGCAATGCCAGCCCTTGGCGATAGACGTACTTGAGACGGCCGATGTTGGAGCTGCCGTACTCGGCGATGGGAATCTGCGACTCGTCCGGCAGGTGGCCGGGCATCGACGGGCTCCAGAGCAGCTCATCGCCGAGCTTGCTGTAGGTGTAGCGATGGATCGCGTCCAGCTCGGTCAGCGTTTTTTGCGGATCGGTTTCGGTGCCGGTGATGAACTCTAGCAGCGCTTCGGAATAGTCCGTGGTGATCTTCGGATGCGTCAGTGCCGAGCCCAGTGCGCGGGGATGCGGCGTCAACGCCAGTTGGCCCTGGCCATCGACTCGCAGGCATTCGCGCTCGATCCCATGCAGGCATTGCGAGAGCAGCGACAGGTTTTGATGCTCGGCCAGCAACGCCAGGCGGTGGGAGAGAAGATCGCTCAATTGGGAATTCCTTCACGCGTCAGTCGGCACAATATGGGGGTGGATCGCACGCTCTACAAGAGGCCGTCAGCGTTGGACCCCGCACTGCTGCAGGGCGTTTCCAGCGAACCCTCAGCTGCGGCGCAATGCCTCACAAGACCGAGAAGGTCGCCTGCGCCTTGGCGACCAGTTTCTCGCCTTGATGGACTTCGGCTTCGAGCACCTGAGTGCGCCGGCCGCCGTGCACCACCCAGGCGCGACAGGTCAGCTCGCCTTCGGTCACCGGGCGAATGTAATTGACCTTGCATTCCAGGGTGACGCTGTTGGGCTCGCCGCCGTTGAGGCTGTGGCTCGCCTGGCCCATCGCGGTGTCGATCAGCGAGAACAGCGCGCCGCCGTGCAGTTTGCCGTGCAGGTTGCGCAAGCCGTCGTGCATCTCCAGGCGCAGCACCGCTTCGCCATTCTCGGCCTTGACGATTTCAAGACCCAGCAGACGCCCGAAGGCGCTGCTGCTCCCCACTGCTTCGACTTCCCGCACCTTATTTCCTCAGGTTCTTGGCGTTGGCGAACAGCGCGGCCATGGCGTTGTTGGCCGGAGCCGGTTTGGCCTCTGGCTTGGCCGCCTTGCGCTCGCCACGGCCCTGGCCGCTGCGGTTGTTGCCACCGCCGCGCATGCCGTCCGCCTTTTCGCCTGGGGTATCGCTCATGCGCATGGACAATCCGACACGCTGGCGTGGGATATCCACTTCCATGACCTTGACCTTGACGATGTCGCCGGCCTTGACCACTTCGTAGGGATCCTTGACGAACTTCTCGGACAGCGCCGAGATGTGTACCAGGCCGTCCTGATGTACGCCGATGTCGACGAAGGCACCGAAGTTGGTCACGTTGGTGACCACACCTTCGAGCACCATCCCGGGTGTCAGGTCGCTGAGCTTCTCGACACCGTCCTGGAACTCCGCGGTCTTGAACTCGGGGCGCGGATCGCGGCCGGGCTTTTCCAGCTCCTGCAGGATGTCGCTGACGGTGACCAGGCCGAAACTTTCATCAGTGAACTGCTTGGGGTCCAGGCGCTTGAGGAACGCCGAGTCACCGATCAGTGAGCGGATGTCGCGCCCGGTGTCCTGGGCGATGCGTTTGACTAATGGATAGGTTTCCGGGTGAACGGCCGAGGCGTCCAGCGGGTTCTCGCCATTCATCACGCGCAGGAAGCCGGCCGCCTGTTCGAAGGTCTTGTCGCCCAGACGTGGCACCTTCTTCAACTCGTTGCGTGCCTTGAACGCGCCGTTGGCGTCACGGTAGGCGACGATGTTCTGCGCCAGGGTGGTGTTCAGGCCAGAAATCCGCGCCAGCAGCGCCACCGAAGCCGTATTGACGTCGACGCCGACGGCGTTCACGCAGTCTTCCACCACGGCATCCAGCGAGCGCGCCAATTTGAGCTGGGACACATCGTGCTGGTACTGGCCCACGCCGATGGCTTTCGGTTCGATCTTCACCAGTTCGGCGAGCGGGTCTTGTAGGCGCCGCGCGATGGATACGGCGCCGCGGATCGAGACGTCCAGATCCGGAAATTCCTTGGCGGCCAGTTCCGAGGCCGAGTACACCGAAGCGCCGGCCTCGGAGACCATCACCTTGGTCAGCTTGAGGCCCGGCACCTGCTTGATCAGGTCGGCGGCGAGCCGGTCACTTTCACGGCTGGCGGTGCCGTTGCCGATGGCGATCAGGTCGACGCTGTGTTTGGCGCAGAGCTTGGCCAGCACGGCCAGGGTGCCGTCCCAGTCGTTGCGCGGCGCGTGTGGGTAGACCGTAGCGGTGTCCAGCAGCTTGCCGGTGGCATCGACCACGGCCACCTTGCAGCCGGTGCGCAAACCCGGATCGAGCCCCAGCGTGGCACGCGGACCGGCCGGCGCGGCCAGCAGCAGATCATGCATGTTGCGGGCGAAGACGCCGATGGCATCGTCTTCGGCCTTGTCGCGCAGTTCGCCGAGCAGGTCGGTTTCCAGGTGGGTGTAGAGCTTCACTTTCCAGGTCCAGCGCACCACATCGCCGAGCCACTTGTCCGCTGCTCGCCCGCGGTTGGAGATACCGAAGCGCTCGCCGATCATCACTTCGCCGGGGTGCATGGTCCCGGGCGCCTCGTCGCCGACCTTCAGGCTGACGCTGAGCACGCCTTCGTTGCGCCCGCGAAAGATCGCCAGCGCACGGTGTGACGGCGCGCTCTTGAGCGGTTCGTCGTGTTCGAAATAGTCGCTGAACTTGGCGCCTTCGTTTTCTTTGCCGGGCACCACGCGCGCGCTCAGCGTGGCGTTGTGGGTGAGGAAGTCGCGCAGCTTGGCCAGCAAATTGGCGTCTTCGGCGAAGCGCTCCATCAGGATGTACTTGGCGCCTTCGAGCACCGCCTTGGTATCGGCGAAGCCCTTCTCGGCATCGACGAAGCGTGCGGCCTCGCTTTCGGGATTGAGCTCAGGATCGGCAAAAATCGCGTCGGCCAACTCGCCGAGGCCGGCTTCCAGGGCGATCTGGCCCTTGGTGCGGCGCTTCTGCTTATAAGGCAGGTAAAGGTCTTCGAGGCGGGTCTTGGTGTCGGCGAGGTCGATTTCACGCTTGAGCTCGGGCGCGAGCTTGCCCTGTTCCTCGATGCTGGCAAGGATCGAGGCGCGACGGTCGTCCAGCTCGCGCATGTAGCGCAGGCGCTCCTCGAGCAGGCGCAGCTGGGTGTCGTCGAGGCTGCCGGTGACTTCCTTGCGGTATCGGGCGATGAAGGGGACGGTGGAGCCTTCGTCAAGCAGCGCCACGGTGGCGGCGACCTGTTGCGGGCGCACGCCCAATTCAGCGGCAATGCGGGAGTTGATGCTGTCCATGAACCTACCTGGGTCAGTCAAACCATGCAGGCCGTGCCTGCGCGAAAGGGCGCGATTATAAGGGCAGCGGCCGGCTTGAGGCGGGCAGTCGGACGAAAAAGCCAGTGGTGGGTACGCCGACTCATTCCTTTGGCTCTCGGCTTCCCCCCGCAAAATCTGCTAACAATGGCTGTCAGTTGCGTTTACAACACTGCGCGCATAATGCGCCGTCGATCATTCCGGGAGTTCTCATGAGCAGCACTGCACCCGCCAGCGAAGGCGAAAAGATCCTGATTGTTGACGATGACGCCCGCCTGCGGCGTCTGCTCGAGCGGTTTCTTGATGAGCAGGGCTATCGCGTACGGACCGTGGAAAGTGCCGAGCAGATGGACCGTCTGCTCAGCCGCGAGCTGTTCCATCTGGTCGTGCTGGACCTGATGATGCCGGGCGAGGATGGCCTGTCCGCCTGCAACCGGTTGCGCACCGGTGGCAACCAGATCCCGATCATCATGCTCACCGCCAAGGGCGACGAGGCCAGTCGCATTCAGGGGTTGGAGCAGGGCGCCGACGATTACCTGGCCAAGCCCTTCAATCCACGCGAGCTGCTGGCACGTATCCGTGCGGTCCTGCGCCGCCAGGCGCCACAGGTACCGGGCGCGCCGGGCAGCGAAGACGAGACGGTGACCTTTGGTGACTACGAGCTGTTCCTCGGCACCCGCGAGCTGAAGAAGGGCGATCAGGTGCACATGCTGACCACCGGTGAATTCGCTGTGCTCAAGGCGCTGGTGCAGCACGCCCGCGAGCCGCTGACGCGCGACAAGCTGATGAACCTGGCCCGTGGGCGCGAGTGGGACGCGCTGGAGCGTTCCATCGACGTGCAGATTTCCCGCCTGCGACGCCTGATCGAGCCTGACCCGTCCAAACCGCGTTACATCCAGACGGTTTGGGGCGTGGGTTATGTGTTCGTGCCTGATGGAAACAAATAGCCGCCGGCACATGCGCGCGGCGCTGAGCCGGATTGGGGTGCGGTGCTTGTCTCGGTCTGTATCACTGGGTGGCTCACGGATCTCGTCGTTTTTCCCCAGCGTCGTAGGGTGGGCTTCAGCCCACCACGATTCGGTTGGCTAAGCGGCGCAGCGCCCGACCCAGCCTGCACGCGGCAGCCCCTCATCGCTGTGCTTGTTCGCACAGCCTCCTGCGGTCTACATCGGCTTGTTTATGAAAACCCCGCTCTGGTTCCCGCAAAGCTTCTTCGCCCGCACCCTGTGGATGGTGCTGATCGTCGTGCTCTTCTCCAAGGTACTGATGCTCGTGTACCTGATGATGAACGAGGACGTCATGGTCGATCGTCAATACAGCCACGGTGCGGCACTGACCTTGCGTGCCTACTGGGCCGCCGACGACCAGAACCGCGAACGGATTGCCGAGGCCGCCGGCCTGCAGCGGGTTGCTGTCGAGGACGTACCGCCCAGCGAGTACCACTGGCCGTACACCGAGATCTTCCAGCGGCAGATGCAGACGGAGCTTGGCGCCGGCACGGAGGTCCGTGTACGTATCCAGCCACAGACAGCCATCTGGGTACGGGCGCCCGAATTAGGCCCGGATTGGTTACAGGTCCCGCTCTACGCCTACCCGTTGCGCGGCCAGCGCATCTGGAGCGTGCTGGGCTGGTTCCTCGGGATCGGCCTGCTGTCGACTGCGGCGGCCTGGATTTTTGTCAGTCAGCTCAACCTGCCGCTCAAACGTCTGGTCTATGCGGCGCGGCAGATCGGCAAGGGACGCAGCGTGCGGCTGCCCATCAGCGATACGCCGAGTGAAATGACCGAGGTGTATCGCGCGTTCAATCAGATGGCCGAAGACGTCGAGCAGGCTGGCCGCGAGCGCGAGCTGATGCTTGCCGGCGTGTCTCATGACTTGCGCACGCCGCTGACGCGCCTGCGTCTGTCGCTGGAACTGATGACCAGTGAAGCCGAGCTCACTGAGGATATGGTTCGCGATATCGAGGACATGAACGCGATCCTCGACCAGTTTCTCGCGTTCGTGCGCGACGGCAGTGACGAGCCGGTGGAGAGCGTCGACCTGGGCGAGCTGGTGCGTGAGGTGGTCGCACCCTACAACCAGTACGGTGAGACGGTGCGTTTGTGTGTTGAACCGATGCCGCAACTTGCCCTGCGCCGGGTGTCGGTCAAGCGCCTATTGGTCAACCTGATCGAGAACGCTCTGCGCTACGGTGGCCACGGCGTAGAGGTCGCGGCCCATGTCTCCGGAGACAGCAGCGCGCCCTACGTGGTGCTGAGCGTGCTGGATCGGGGCGCGGGGATCGATCCGAGCGAGTTAGGCGAAATCTTTAACCCCTTCATTCGCGGCGACCGGGCTCGTGGGGGGCAGGGCGCCGGACTCGGGCTGGCCATCGTCAAGCGCATCGCCTCCCAGCACGGCGGCATCGTCGAGCTGCGCAACCGCGAAGGCGGCGGCCTTGAAGCCCGCGTCAGCCTGCCCCTCGGATTGCTGCTGCCGCGGGATGCGGCCCAGGGCGCGCCGTCCGCCTGAGGCGCACCGGCGCCTGCAAACAGTCGCAATTCCAAACAAGCCCGCGGCACCCTTGGCGCAACGGTCGCGTCCCGGTGCGCTAAAGGCACTTACGGTGAAAAGGCGTGAAGTGCAGGCTTAACAACGTTTAACAACACGCCATTCGATACGGCTCCTAGGATGAACGCGCTGAACAACGACCGGCTTGCCGCCCGTTTCTTCAGCATGGCGATGGTCGCTACGGCGTCGCCGCCCCTACCTGTAACCCACAGTGGAGCCATCCCAATGTCAGCTGAAACCTTGAACAAAACGCCAGACCTCAACTCCGAGGGCACCGACAGCTCGATCCAGCAGATGGAACAGGCGTTCGATTTCGCCATCGCCAAGTCAGCGCAGATCACGGCGTTGACGACCATGAAGAAAGCCGAGCTCGACGCGACCAAGCAGCGTCCGCAGAACTGATTCGGCTGCAAAGGCGGCGTCTCTCGTCGCCGTCTTTGCCATCTTCAGCAATCAGGCACCCATGACGTGCCAATACCTCTTTCCGTTCAGCACCAACCGGTGCAGGTCGTTGGGTGATCGCGATGACAGCCATGGCTTCCTGTTCGTCCGCGTCGAATCAGGCGCTGCCTACCCTCACGGTGACGGCCGGCCTGCATTGCGGCGTATCCCTGGAGCTGGACGAACCCATCTGCAGCATCGGCTCGGGCGCTTCGGCAGGCCTGGTGCTCGGTGACGCAGGCATTGCCGACGAACACCTCAGGCTGCGCCTGGCGGATCGCCTGCTTTTTATCGAGGCCATTGGTGGCGCGGTCACGGTAGCCGAGGCTGGCCGTGAAACGCTTGTCAGCCGTGGCCACGGTTACCGGGCCCGCTTCCCGGTAGACATTCTGCTAGGGCAGGCGCGTATCCGCCTGGCCGAACCCGCCTCCACAGCGACCGCCCGCACGCCGGTGTGGTACGGCAAGCCGCAATGGCTGCTGGCTGCCGTGTTCATGCTGATCTGCGCCGGTGCGGTGGCGATGCTGCAGGAGCGTCCAGCGTTCGAGGCGCAGGACCCGCAACACATCGCGGGTGCCGTATCGGTTGAACAACAGCCGGAAACGTCCATCGGCGACATCCGCACCGAGCTGGCGCTGCTGGCCGAGGAGCTCGGTCTGGATGCAGTGGAAATTTCCATCCGCGATGGACAGCTCGTCGCCAGCGGACGCTATGCAGCAGGTCAAACTTCCGACTGGGTGGCGCTGCAGCGGCACTTTGATCGCCAGTACGCCAGTCGTTTCCTGCTGCATCGCCAAGCGACGCTCGCGGAGGCCGAGACGCAACCGCAGGTCAGTTTTCAGGCCATCTGGTTCGGTGACGAGCCCTATCTGATCGACGCCTCTGGCAAGCGCCTGATACCAGGCGCCGCAACCCGCGATGGCTGGTTGATCGAGCGAATCGAAAGCGATCAGGTCGTCCTGGCGCGCGGCGAACAGCGCTTTGCCTTCACCCTGGACGACAAGGCAGCGGTCGCCGTGCCGGCAGACACCCGTGCGGCGGAAGGCTGACCGGACCGATGAGAATTTCCGAAGGACGCCCGCCCGCGCTGGCCGTCACGGAGCCGGTGGATGCAGTCCCCGCGTCACGGGAACGTTCGGCCGCATCGTTCGAAGCGCTGCTGCCGCCAGCGGCGACGCGTGCGCTACAGCGCGACCTGCAACGGCTGGGCGAGCCGGAGGAGACCGCACCTGCGCTATTCAGCGGTTCGCGGCCAACCGAAATTCTTGAAGACATCCTCGAGCGCATCCTGCCCTCTCTCGCGCTGGATACCGATACCAGGGGCCTGGCCATGACATTGATTCGAGAAGAAATCGATATCCGCCAATCCCTTGATCGGCAGCGCGTCGACCTGGAGGAAGGATGAACACCGCCGATCGTGACGCCGCAAGGCTCCTGCAGGAACTGGCGAACATCTATCGGCGCGCCGGTCAGACGGAGCGCGCGCTGGTGCTGTTACTGCTCGCCAATCAGATTCAGCCCGGCAATCCGACGCTGCTGCGCCACCTGGCGCTGGCCTTCACCGCTGTTGGCGACGGCGAGCGCGCCCTGGCTGCACTGGATGCCCTGGTGGCGCTCCAGGGCCCGGCGCCCGGGCTGCTCTTGCTGCGCAGCCGCGCGCTGTTGCAGGCCGGGCGGCGTGACGAGGCGCGCCAGCTGTTCCGGCGCTATATCGCCGAGCGTGGAGGAAGCGCGCGATGATGGCGCGGCTCAACGCCCTGGCCCGCATGGCTGCGCAGCGGACCGATGTGGTGATCGTAGCCTTCATGCTGATGGCCATCGCGATGATGATCATCCCGCTGCCGACCTATCTGGTCGACACCCTGATCGCCATCAACATCGCCCTGAGCATGCTGGTGCTGATTGTCGCCTTCTACATCTCCAGCCCGGTGGAGCTGTCCACGCTGCCGCCGCTGATCCTGCTCAGCACCCTGTTCCGGCTTTCCCTGTCGATTACCACCACCCGGCTGATCCTGTTGCAGGGCGACGCCGGCAATATCGTCGAGGCGTTCGGTAATTTCGTCATCGCTGGCGAGCTGGTGGTGGGGATGGTGATCTTCCTGATCATCACGATTGCCCAGTTCATCGTCATCACCAAGGGGGCAGAGCGGGTCGCCGAAGTGGCGGCGCGCTTCACGCTGGATGCCATGCCCGGCAAGCAGATGAGCATCGACAACGACCTGCGCAACGGCGACATCGATCAGCACGAGGCGCGCCGGCGGCGTTCCAATCTGCAGCGTGAAAGCCAGCTGTTCGGTGCGATGGACGGCTCGATGAAGTTCGTCAAGGGCGATGCCATCGCGGCGCTGGTGATCCTGTTCGTCAACCTCATCGGCGGGCTCACGATCGGCATGCTCAAGCGCGACATGAGCTTTGCCGAAGCGGCGCAGGTGTATTCGCTGCTGACCGTGGGAGACGGGCTGGTGGCACAGATCCCGGCTTTGCTGATCGCGCTGGCGGCCGGCACTGTCGTGACTCGGGTCAGTAGTGGCGAGGGCGGCGCCGATCTGGGCAGCGAGATCATCGGGCAGATCGCCAGCGGCCAGCGCGCGCTCTCGTTGACCGCGGTCATCCTCGTCGCGATGGCCTTCGTTCCCGGCTTTCCGGCCACGGTGTTCATCGGGCTGGCGCTGTTGCTGGGCGGCATCGCTTACCTCATCCGCCGTAATGAACAGCGCCAGGCAGTTGCGCAGGCGCAGGCAAGCGAAAGCAGCGAAGCCGAAGTACCCGCGCCGCCGGCTGAAACGCCGTCAGCCGCGCCGGAAAACAGCCGCGTCCTGCTCAAGATCGGGCCGGGTCTTGGGCAAAGCATCGCGCTGCATCCTTTCCAGCAGCGCCTCGAGGCGCTGCGCAACGAGTTGCACGCCGAACTTGGCATCGAGTTTCCATTGCCAGCCGTGCACCTGGTGCCGTCGGACGCCGCCCACTCGTTTCGTATCGAGCTCGAGGGCATTCCACTCGAAACCGGTGAGCTGTCGCCGGATCGCCTGCTGTACCAGGACGATCCGCTGCACCTGGAACTGCTCGATGTTCAGCGATACGAGGCCGGGTCGCCTCTTACCAGCGGGCCGGCCACCTGGATCGCACGCGCCGAGCAGCCAGGCCTCGACGAAGCCGGTATCGGCTACCTGCTGCCGGAAGAGGTGCTGACGACACTGCTGGGTCGAACCCTGCGTCGCCATGCCGGAGACTTCCTTGGCATCCAGGAAACGCGGCAGCTGCTGGCGCGCATGGAAGAGGAGTATCCCGAGCTGGTCACGGAAGCCGTAAGGGTGTTGCCGGTCCAGCGGTTGGCCGAAGCGCTTCGCGGGCTGGTCCGCGAGGGTGTTTCGATCCGCAATAGCCGCGCCCTGCTCGAGGCGATGGTCGAGTGGAACGGCAAGGACCGCGAAGGCGATGCGCAGGCGCTGATCGAGCACCTGAGACGGTCCCTTGCCCGCCAGATCAGTCATCAGCACGCCGACGGCAACCGCGTGATCAGCGCATTCGTGATTGGCTCGCGGTCGCTCGGCAAGCTGCTCGACGGCGTGCGTGACCAGGACGGCGCGCGCGGGAGTGCCAAGGCCCGCGAACTGTTTCGGCGACTGCTCCGGGAGCTGCGCCAGTGCTGTGAGGCACTGCCCGAGCCGCGCCAGGCCGTACTGGTGGTGCACCCCGAGCTGCGGCCTTTTTTGGCGCGCATCTGTGCCCGCGAGGAGCTGGAGCTCGCGGTGCTGTCCTTCACCGAGCTGGCGGCAGGCTACAACCTGCAGGCGATCAAGGTGATCAACACGGACTCGACGACGACCGAGGAATCCGTCGCCGTCGATACCTCGACCCTGGTGAACGCCTCATGAAACCCGCATGGATGTGGCTGTTGTTGTCAGTGCTGTTGGGCTTCATGGCGCCCGCGTCGGCCCAGCGCACCGCAGGTTCGTCGCTGCAACTGAGCGCGGGCGAAGGCCGCGTGCTGCGTTTCGACGAGCCGGTGGACTCGGTGCTGGTGGCCGAGCCGAGCATCGCCGACCTGCAGGTGGTTTCACCCGGTGTGATCTACGTGTTCGGCAAGCAGAGCGGGCATACCAGCCTCAACGTGCTGGATGCCGAGGGCGCTGAAATCGCCTCGCTGAGGCTTAACGTGAGCGCCAGCCCCCAGGCCCTCGATGATGGCTTGCGTGAGCTGCATCCAAAGGGGCGTACGCAGGTGAGCGCCGCCGGTAACCGCCTGGTGGCCCAGGGTAGCGTGAGCGATGTGGCAGAGGCGGCCAGCCTCAATGCGCTGCTCGATCCGACCGGCCAGGCCTGGAACGGCGCGGTTAACAACACGACCTACGACGGCGCCACCCAGGTGAACATCCGCGTACGTTTCGCCGAGGTGTCGCGCGAGGAGCTGCTTCGCTATGGGGTCAGCTGGGATGCGCTGTTCAACAACGGTACCTTTTCATTTGGCCTGCTCAGTGGCGGCGCGCTTCCAGCCCAGGCGGCGGCAGGCGCCTCGAACCTGATCTCCGCGGGCCTGAGCTCGGGGCATTTCAACATCGATACGGTGCTGGAAGCGCTCCAGGGCAATGGGGTGCTGGAAATTCTCGCGGAACCCAACATCACCGCCACCACTGGCGAGACCGCGAGCTTCCTTGCAGGTGGTGAAGTGCCGGTACCGGTGCCGGTCAATCGCGACCTGGTCGGCATCGAATACAAGTCTTACGGCGTTTCGCTGCTGTTCAGCCCGACCCTGCTGCCGAACGATCGCATCGCCCTGCGCGTCAGGCCGGAAGTCAGCACCCTGATGGGTACCAGCAGCCTGGGGATTGGCAGTTTCCAAGTGCCGTCGTTCCGCGTTCGCCGCGCCGACACCCGAGTCGAGGTGGGCAGCGGGCAGACCTTTGCCATCGCCGGGCTGTTCCAGCGAGGCAGCGCCCAGGATGTGGAGAAGATCCCGCTGCTGGGTGACATGCCAGTACTCGGCAGCCTGTTCCGCTCCAAGCGGTTCCAGCGCAACGAGACCGAGCTGGTGATTCTCATCACCCCCTACCTGGTCGAGCCGGTGCAGACCCAAGCGATGCTGATGCCTGGCGATCTACCGACTGTCAGCGGCAATCCCGCACCCGCGCAGAGCCCGTTCGGGTTCCATATGAAATGAGGGAGGTGTCGGCGTGTCTCGAAGGTTGATCGTCCCCATGTTTGTGGTGCCGCTGTTGCTCGGTGCCTGCCAGACCACGCTGGAGCAGCCCCACTATGCCTCTGGCTACCGCACGGTAACCTACGCCGAGGGTCGCGCACGGCTGGTGCCCGAGGCCTGCTTGGCGGCTGCTGTGACTGTCGACGATGGAGCGCGCGAGCCGATGTTGCCACCGGGCTGCGCCAACAGCTTCAACTTGCTGCAGATGGTCGAGCGAAAGCAGGACCTGCAGCGCGGCCGGGCAAGCGGGCCGGCGCTGGCCGCGCCCGTGGGCCGTGCCGCACAGCTGTACCAGGAAGGCTACGAGTCCGCCGAGCAACGTCGGCGTTGGCAGGAGCAGTCAGCGCAAAGCAGTACGGGAGGTGGGCAATGATGAGTGGCGGTTCAGCCTTCATCCACCAGTCCCATCGCCTTCGCGCGGGCGGCCGGGTCGGCTATGCCTTTGATCCGCAACGCCTGCTCGATGAGTGCGGCGCGCCGGGCGTCGTCGCTGGGGCTCAGACGCACCTGGTGCGCGGTCTGGAGATCGCCAGCCAGCACCTGGATCAGCAGGACGTTTCGCTGATGTCGCGGCTGCGCACCGGTAGCCCGATCGAGCCCTTCCACTTCGCGCAGCGCCTGCTCCGGCCGGCCGTCGAGGACGTAGGCAAGGGCGAGGTTGCTGCGGCTATCGGCGTCGCCATGGGAAAGTCTCCGCGCTTCGGCCAGGGCGCCAATGGCCTGCGCAATATGTCCGAGTTGCGCTTCGGCGATGCCCAGACGGGTGAATGCCTCAGCGGTTTGCAGGTCTGTGGCAGCGCTTTCCAGCAGGGGGTGGGCCCGCTGCGCAAAGCCCAGGCGCAGCTGGGCGGTACCAAGGCCGAGCAGGCTCTGGGTGTTTTCCGGCTCAAGCGCGAGCGCCTGCTGGTAGGCCTGTTCCGCCGCCTGCGGGTCGTCGCTGTCGAGCCGAATTGCGCCGAGCCGGTTCCAGGCATCCGCTGTCGCCTCCGGGGCCTGTGCGGCTCGCAGGTACAGCGTGGTCGCCGTGGCGCTGTCGCCGCGCTGCTCGATATCGCCCGCCAGCTTCATCAACCGCGCGTAGTTGCCTTCGCTGCCCAGGGGGGAGGTTGTGCAACCCGCCAGCAAGAGGCTGGCGCAGAACAGACGAAAAACACTGGGGCAGGGCAAGGGCAAAACTCCTCGGGGCGGTGGTTGGGGTTGCCGCATTCTATCGGCGGCCGGCTTAGACGCGGTGTGCGCAGGTTGCGAAATCTTGTGGTTATTAGCGGCGAACGGTTGTCGATCGGCGCGTTGACGCAGGATAGTCGACGCAACGCAGCGGCGTGCCTGCTGTCGCTCGGCCTACCTCTCGTGGCAGCTGCCGAGGTGCAGCCGGAATGGGCCGATCGGCCGTACGCCTACGTGGTGATCGCGCAGGACGTACGCAGTGTGCTGGAAGCGTTTGGCCGCAACCTGGGCGTACCCATGGCGATCTCCGCCAAGGTGCGGGGCCAGGCACAGGCGAACCTGCGCGCGGATACCGCCGGGGAGTTTCTCGAGAAGCTCGCCAGCAGCAGCGGTCTGACCTGGTTCAGCGATGGCAGCAGGATTCACGTGAACACCGAGGAGGAATTGCAGCTGCGCCAGTTCGACCTCGACCGCGCCGCCGTGCAGGCGCTGCAGGCCTCGCTGGATGCGCTGGGCGTCACCGGCAGGCATCTCGCGTTGCGCAGCAATGCCGAGGGTGACGGCGTGATGGTTTCCGGCCCGCCTGAATTCATGGCGATGGTGCAGCAGCAACTTGAACAGCAACGTCCGCCCGCGTCACAGCCGGAACCGGTCCGCGAGCGAGGCGTGAAGGTATTCCGCGGCAGCGCCGGGCCCCAATGGGTCAGTGAAGCTGGGACCCAATAACTTCAGAGGAGAGCAGATAATGACCGTGAACCCCGTCGGAGACAGCGTCAGCCCGCAAGGCGGCGAAGCCGAATTCGATTCGGCGGTGCAGAACGCCAAGCAGGATGATGCGCTTGTCGAGCAGATGACCGCCAAGGCGGTGCTCATCGGGGCGCAGTTCATCCTCATGCCGAGGGCGCAGGAAATTCTCAACGAAGCCATGTCGGATGAATAGCGCGCCGAGGCCCCTATGACGACGACCAGCGCGGTGCCCGCTGTCTCGCCGATGGCGGGGCAGGACATGATCCAGGCTTCCCAGAACCTCTTCGAGCACATGGCCAGCCAGGCCAAGGGCCTGCCGGCTGGCGCCGCGCCTGACCAGATCGGTGCCAACCTGATGGAGCGCCTGAATGGCTTCATCGAGCGATCTCAGCAGTTCTCCGGCCCTGTCAGAAGCCAGGCCGGCGACGCCCCGCATTCGTCAGTGGCGCTGGAACCGACCACCACCGACCCGGAGCGGCTTGGTCCCGGACAGATCGACCGCCTCATCGGGTCGCTCAGCCAGGTCTTCGACTACTCCATCGAAACCCAGATGGTGGTGCGCGGCGCAACGCAGATTTCCGGGTCGGCGAATACCCTGATGAGAGGTCAGTAGGGATGCGCCGCCCGAGCCTGCTGCTGGCGTTGCTGCTGACCCTGCTGCTGCAGGGCTGCGACTCGACGCTTTACACCAACCTCAGCGAACTGGAAGCCAACAAGATGCTGGCGGTGCTGTTGAGCGAGGGCATTGCGGCCAAGCGTGAATTGCAGGATGACGGCCTGATCAGCGTCAGCGTGCCTGACGAACGATTCGCCGAGGCGGTGGCCCTGCTCGACGATGCCGGACTGCCGGCGCAGAAGTTCTCCAGCATGGGCGATGTGTTCAAGAGCAACAGCCTGGTGGCTTCGCCGGTGCAGGAACGTGCCCAGATGATCTATGCGCTGAGTGAGGAAATCTCCCACACGGTTTCACAGATCGATGGCGTGCTGTCGGCGCGGGTCCATGTGGTGCTTCCGGATAACGACCTGCTCAAACGGGTCATCTCGCCGTCCTCGGCGTCGGTGCTGGTGCGTTACGAAGCGGACACAGTCATCGACGAGCTGATTCCACAGATCAAGACGCTGGTGGCCAACAGCATTTCCGGGCTCAGCTACGACGGCGTTTCGGTCACCGCGATCAAGGCGAAACCGCGACGCGGTGATCAGGCACAACCACCCATGACGTCCTTCCTCGGGATCTGGATGTTGGAGTCCAGCGCGTCCCGCGCCAGGTGGGTGCTGGCCGGCGTAATGCTCCTGCTGCTAGGCCTTGCTTGCGCACTGGGTTGGTATATCTGGCGCGAGCATCGGCGTCCGGCGACCTACGTGCTGGAGGAGCAGGCATGAATAGCGCCGCCCTGCACGCCAGCTGGAGCCGCAGGCTGGCGCGCCCGCTGCACGGTGCGCGCATTGAATGCGTGGCGGAATGCTTCGACGGCACGCTGGCGCCGGACCAGGTCCAGGCGATGCTGGATAACGACCGGTTTGAGGAACGGCTGCAGCAACTGCTGATTCGCCATTTCTGGCTGCCGCCGCTGGAGCAGCTGAGCGAAAGTGCCGATCTGTCGGTGCTGGTGCTGGACGGCCCTGCGTTCGCCCGGCTACCGCTGCTTTGCGGTGCGGTGTGGCATGCGGCAGCCCTGGCGCGGGAAATTCGCGGCCCGGTGGTGCAATGCCTGAAGGAACGCCTGGGGACAGACGTGTTTAATTTTGCCCTGGCGCACCGCGCCCACGCCGGCGCGGCGGATTTTCTGCTGGATAGCGAACAGCTCGCTGCCGCCATAGAGCGTGACGGCCAGGCCTGCGTGGCGGCGTGGTTCCATTCGCGACCCCAAACGCTGCAGGGATGGCTGCAGCTGTACTTCGACATACCGCAAAGCGACATGGAAATCTCGGCGGCCGCCATTGCTCTGGTGCCGCAGATCGCCCAGGCGCTGCTCGAGGAGCGGCCACGTTGAGTGGGCTCCCCGACGCCCCTGCGCCGCGCATCCTGCGCAGCGAGACGGTCCAGCCCTGGATCGACGGCTACGCCTTTCTGCAGGCTGCGCAGGAAGAAGCTCGCACCATTCAGGCCGCGACCCGAACCATCGAGGAAGACGCGCGCGCGGCCGGCTTCGCACGCGGTCGCGAGGAAGGGCTGGAAGACGCCGCGCGGCTGCTGGCGACGACGGCCGATGAGGTCGAGCGATACCTGGCCGGACTGGAATGCGGGCTGGCCGACCTGGCACTGGCCGTGGTGCGCGAAGTGCTGGGAGATGTGGATGTCGCCGAGCGCATCGCGCTGTCCGCCAAGCGCGCGCTGTCGGCGTTTCGTGAGCAGCAGGGGCTGATTCTGTACGTTGCACCCGACCAGGTGGACGCGACGCATGGGCGCCTCGGATCGGTGCTCGCCGATCGCGTGACGGTTGTGGCCGACGACAGCCTGGCGCCGGAGCAGGCTCGCCTGAGCAGCGCGGCGTCCAGCATCGAGCTGACCCTGGAAACGCAACTGCAGGCATTGCGCGAGACGCTGTTGCCCCAGTCGGCCGAGCCCGCGCCATGAGCCTGGCGCAGATACTGCCAACATTGCACGGCCGTCTGCAGCAGGCCCAACCTCGACCGCTGCGCGGGCGGATTCGCAGCATACGCGGCACGCTGATCCATGCATGCGTGCCGGGCGTCAGCATTGGCGAACTCTGTCATCTGATGGACCCGGCCGGTGGCGGCGTGCTGTCCGCCGAGGTGGTTGGGGTCGACGGCAACGAGGCGATTCTTGCGCCCATCGGTTCGCTGGAGGGGCTCTCGACCCGTACGGAAATCATCGCCAGCGGCGAAAGCCCGGCGGTAATGGTGGGCGACGCTCTGCTGGGGCGGGTGATCAGCCCCGCCGGTGTCTCGCTGGACGGTGCGGCTCCCATCCCCAGCGGGCGGTTGCGCTACCCGCTTCACGCCGAACCTCCGGCGCCTTTCGCCCGCCAGTTGATCGACCAACCGATGTCACTGGGCATCCGTGCCATCGACAGCCTGCTCACCGTGGCGCGAGGTCAGCGGGTGGGTATCTTCGGGCCGGCGGGGGCGGGCAAATCCTCGCTGCTGGCGGCGATTCTGCGTGGCTGCAAGGCGGATGTGGTGGTCATCGGGCTGATCGGCGAGCGCGGGCGCGAAGTGCGTGAGTTGCTGGATGTGCATCTGGACCAGCAGGCCAGGGCGCGGACGGTGGCGGTGGTCGCCACGTCGGACCGGCCGGCGACCGAGCGCGTCAAGGCGGCGCTGGTGGCGACGGCCCAGGCCGAGTACCACCGCGATCAGGGTCGTCACGTGTTGCTGTTGCTCGACAGCCTCACGCGTTTCGCCCGTGCACAGCGTGAAATCGGCCTGGCAGTTGGCGAGCCGCCGACTCGTCGCGGGTACCCACCGTCGCTGTTCTCCGCGCTGCCGCGCCTGCTGGAACGCAGTGGGCCGGGGGCGCGGGGCAGCATCACTGCGCTGTACACGGTACTGACCGAAGGCGATGCCGAGCATGATCCGGTGGCGGAGGAAGTCCGGTCGATCCTGGATGGCCACCTGGTCCTCAGCGCCGAGCTGGCGCAGCGCAACCACTTCCCCGCCATCGACGTGCTGCAAAGCCGGAGCCGGTTGATGGATCAGGTAGTGGACGCCGAGCAACGTCGCCTCGCCGGTCATTTGCGACGGTTGCTGGCCCGCCATGGCGAGGTCGAACTGCTGCTGCGTACCGGCGACTATCTGCCGGGTAGCGACCCGCTGGCGGACGAAGCCATTGCCCGCCGCGACGCGATCGACGATTTCCTGCGCCAGCGCGAAGACGAAGCCTGCACGGCAGGCCAAAGCCTGCAGCACCTGCGTGAGGTGCTCGCATGAACGTGCTGGCGATAGCGCAGTTACGCGATCTGCGTCAGTTGCGCGAACGGCGTGCGGCCCATGCATTGGCCGTGCAGCAGCAGCGTTACGAGCAGGCAATGAGCGCCTTGCAACAGGCACGGGATGAGGCTCGGGCTGCCGATGCGCTGGTTCAGGAGAAGGCGGACGAACTGCAGCGGCTGCTCTGTGCCGGTGCGCTACCGGTTGCCACCTGCCAGACCGCACTCGACACCCTGGACGAATTCGAGGCCTGGCGCAGCCTGCTCGCCAGCAAGCTGCTGGAGGCCGAAGCCCGGGTGGGTGCTGAAGATGAGCGTCGGAACGACCTGCAACGCCAGTTGTACAACCGGCAGCGCCAGTGCGAAGCGCTGGAGCCGCTGTTGCGTCAGCAACAGCTCAGCGACCGGCGCGCCGCCGAGGTACGCGAGGAAAGCTTGGGTGATGACAGCCGGCCGGTCCTGCCAGGAGGCATGGAATGAATGGCCTGCAGGTTCCGACGACGACAGTCGGTCCGGCTGATTTCGAGCGGGTCGCGGCGCAAACGCTGGCGATGCGCAATCGGCTCCTAAGGCGGCGCCAGGGCTGGAGAGGGCAGTGGGGTGGGCAGCCGCTGCGGATCGACTGGCAGCCAGCGCGGACAACCGCTGATGAATGGGTCGATATCGGCTTGCGCGTCGGTGAAGCGAACGGACGATTGCAATTATCGGCTCGCCTGGTGCAGCGAGTGCTGGAACCGCTGCGGCTGAGCGGCCCCTTCGCAGCGTTGTCCGCACCGGCACAAGCGCTGCTGCTTGAATGGGCGCTGCTGGAGCTCATTGCCCCGCTGGAAGAGCACCTGGGCGAGGCGGTCAGGCTGGTCGAACCGGTTGCGCTGCCCGCTTCACTGTCGCTGCACCTGGACGTTGCGCTCGGCGAACAGCCTGCCGAACCGGCAATCCTGGAACTGACCCCCCACCTCGCCGAGGCCGTCGCCGCGTTGCAAGACGCCCATCTTGCCGAGGCGCCACATCCCCTGCCTGCCGTGCGTGTCCCACTCGCCGTACAGGTCGGCTGGCAGTGGCTGACATTGGCCGAGCTGCACAGCCTGCGGCCCGGTGACGTGCTGATGCTGGAACGCCCGCACGCAGCGGACCTGCTGCTTGAACTCGAGGGCACGAGGCGGGCCAGGGCACGGCGTGAGAACGGCAGCCTGTGCGTGCTGGAAACCCTGGTGACCTTTGACCCGAACAAGGAGCAACCGATGAACCGGATAGACGGCGAGCAGACTGGGCCTGCGGCACTGGATGACCTGCCCATCAGGGTGGAGTGCCGGCTGGGCACGCTGGAGCTGAGTCTCGTGCAGTTGCAATCTCTCGGCGAGGGCAGCGTGCTGGAACTGCCGGGCAGCGAAACCGAGGCAGTCGAGCTGATGGTCAATGGCCGGCGCATCGGGCGTGGCGAACTGGTGCGTATCGGCGCCGGATTGGGCGTTCGCCTGACTCAATTCACCGAGTCATGACCGACTATCAGCCGAACCTGCTGGAAATCATCCTGGTGGTCTCGACCATCGGGCTGATCCCGCTGGCCGTGGTAACGCTCACCGGTTTCCTGAAGATTTCGGTGGTGCTGTTTCTCATCCGCAATGCGCTGGGGGTGCAGCAGACGCCGCCCAATCTGGTGCTTTATGGCATCGCGCTGATTCTGGCGGTCTACGTGACCTCGCCGCTGATGGGCGAGATGTATCAGGAGATCGAAGGTCGCTCGATCACATTGGAGCGGCCCGAAGAGCTCCGCGATCTGGGCGAGGCACTGCGCACGCCACTGCAGGCGCACCTGTCGCGTTTCGCCAATCCGGATGAGCGAAGTTTCTTCATGCATGCCACCGAGAGCGTCTGGTCCGAGCAGGCGCGAGCCAATCTTCGGGACGATGACCTGACGGTGCTCATCCCCGCCTTCGTCAGCTCCGAGCTGACGCGCGCCTTCGAGATTGGCTTCCTACTGTATATCCCCTTTCTGGTGATCGACCTGTTGGTGGCCAACGTGCTCATGGCGATGGGGATGATGATGGTCTCGCCGACGCTCATCTCGATTCCTTTGAAGATCTTCCTGTTCGTGGCTGTCAGCGGCTGGTCGCGCCTGATGCACGGGCTGATATTGAGCTATGGCGGCGTGGGGTAGAAACCGATGGGACAGGACATTTTCCTCACCCTGATGAAGCAGGCACTGGTCACGGTGCTGCTGCTGTCGGCCCCGGTACTCGGCGCGGCCATCGTGATCGGGCTGGGTGTCGGCCTGTTCCAGGCGCTGACCCAGATCCAGGACCAGACGCTGCCGCAGGCGGTGAAGCTGGTGGTGGTTCTGCTGGTGGTGATCTTCGTCGGCCCACTGCTGGCTGGTCAGGTGGTCTCGCTGGCCAACCATGTGCTGGATAACTTTCCGGCCTGGACCCGGTAGGCGGACGCCCGGCGATGGATGCCGAACTGGGCCTGAGTTTTCTCGAAGTGGCCTATCCGCTCATCGCCGCTTCAGGGCTCGCGGCATCCCGCGCGCTGGGCATGATCATGATCACCCCGGCCTTCAATCGTCTGGGCCTGACGGGGATGCTGCGCAGCTGTGTCGCGGTGGTGGTGTCAGTGCCGATGCTGCTGCCGGTGTTTACCGAACTCACCACCTTGCGTGATTACGGCGGGCTGTTTCTGGCCGGCCTGATGATCAAGGAGCTGCTGATCGGGGTGACCATCGGCCTGCTGTTCGGTATTCCGTTCTGGGCCGCCGAGCTGGCCGGAGAATTGGTCGACCTGCAACGCGGTTCGACCATGGCGCAGCTTGTCGAACCGCTCGGATCGGAGGAGAGCGGGGTGACATCAACCTTGCTGAGCGTCACGCTGATCACTCTGTTCTTCATGTCCGGCGGGTTCATCCTGATGGTCGATGGCTTCTACCACAGCTACAGCCTGTGGCCGGTCACCGCCTTTACGCCCGTCATCGCCGCCTCGGCGCTGGAAGCGCTGCTGGCCATTCTCGATCAGGTGATGCGTATCGGGGTGTTGATGGTGGCGCCGTTGATCTTGGCCCTGCTGGTGGCCGATGTGATGCTGGCGTACCTGTGCCGGATGGCGCCGCAGATGAATATTTTCGACCTGTCCCTGTCGGTGAAGAACCTGATCTTCGCCTTCCTGATGGTGATCTATTGCACCTTCCTGATCCCGCTGATGCTCGAGCAGCTGGCTGAATTCCGTGGCACCGTCGAAATGCTCAAAACATTGTCCGGAGGTGGCTGAGCATGGCCGGGCAGCAGAGTGACAGCGAAGAGAAGACGCTGCCGCCTTCTGACAAGAAGCTGCGTGACGCGCGCAAGAGGGGCCAGGTTTCGAAAAGCCAGGACATGGTCACGGCCATGACCCTGCTCGGCTGCACGCTGACGGTAGCGATCATGCTGCCCGCTGCCGAAGCACAGGTTCGCGCGCTGTTCGACCTGGCTGCCCAACTTTATGTCGAGCCCTTCGACGATGTCTGGCCGCGCCTGCTGGAGATGGCCGAGCGCCTGCTGCTGGCGACCGCGCTACCGATCCTGGCGGTGACGGTGGGATGCGCAGTGCTCACCAATATCGTCACCATGCGCGGCGTGGTGTTCAGCGGGGAGCCGATCAAACCGGACTTCAAGCGGATCAATCCGGTGGACGGCTTCAAGCGGATCTTCTCCATGCGCAGCCTGATCGAAGTGCTCAAGGCTCTGATTAAGGTGAGCCTGTTGTCCGTCGCCCTGTTCGTGGTCGGAAAATCCGGCTTGCAGGCGCTGATGGGGTCGTCGCGCTGCGGCACCGACTGCATGGTGTCGGTGGCTTATCAACTGCTGATCCCACTGGTGGTGACGGTGCTGATTGCCTATCTCGCGCTCGGTGGGCTGGATCTGCTGCTGCAGCGCTGGCTGTTCCGGCGCGAGATGCGGATGACCTGGAGTGAGCAAAAACGCGAGCGCAAGGACATTGATGGAGACCCGCTGATCAAGCGTGAGCGGCAGCGGCTTATGCGCGAAATGCAGGGGCTGTCCAGCCGCCGGACAGGCCTTGAAAACGCGAGCCTGATGATCGGTACGGAAGATGGCTGGCTGGTGGGCGTGCGTTATGTTCGAGGTGAAACGCCGGTACCGGTGGTGGTCTGCTCGGCCTCGCCTGGCAACACGGCGCAGCTGCTGGCGCAGTCAGCGCAGTTGCAGGTGCCGCGGTTCAGCGACGCGCAGCTGGCTGAGCGGATCGGCAAGCGCACCGTGGCCGGTGACCCCATACCTGCGAATGTTTTCCAGGCCGTCGCGGATGCCCTGGTGGCAGCGCGGCTGATCTGATCACGCTTAGCGCAACACCCTGAGATGACGCGGCGAGGCCTCCCGTGGCTGCTGCGGCATCGCCACATGCTGCGGTCGCAGACCGAGCGCTGCCAGCGTCAGATCAAGGCCCAGCGACTGGTTGCCCTGGGGGGACCAGGCCCAGGCCAGTGCCGAACGCACGGTGTCGCTCTCGGCGCCATACAGGCTTTTCCAGGCATCCGGTGCGACGGCGTCCAGCTGATTGGCAGCCTCCTTGACCACGGCCAGCGCGTAGGCGGCGTGGCGCGCAATGATGCGTTCGACCCCGCCTTCCTCCTCGAGCTTGCGCATGGCGTAGATGCGTGTTGTCGAAGGCATCCGGTAATGACGCTCTGCCGCGTCCCGCTGGGCGATCAGCAGCGACTTGTCCACCAGATCCTCGACCAGTTGCAGTGGATCCACATCCTTGAATCGCGGGTCACCCCTCGAAATTGCGCGTACCGCCTTCAGCGTGAAGTTGCCATTGAACACGGCAACCAGACGCAGCATGGACTGCTGATGCAGGGTGAGCCGCTGATAGCACCAGTCGGCGCTTGCACGCAGGGAGCGATGCCTGGGCGGCGCCGTGCGGCGGCCTTCCATCTGCAGGCGGAAATCACCGCTCAACAGCTCTTCCAGCGCAGCCAGGCCAAAGGTAGACACGCGTGCCGCCGCAAGCTCGATATCCAGTGGCATGCCTTCGAGCATCCGGCAGATCCCTACGACCGCGACGAGGTCCTCCTCGCCTAACACGAATCCCGCGTCGTGACGCTTTACCCGTTCGATGAACAGGCGGATCGCCGAATGGCCCAGCACCTGTTCCGCGCTTGCACCGATGTCCGTGGCCGGCAGCTCGAGCGGCTCCAGCCGCTGTACCTGCTCACCTTCGGCACGCAGCGGCTCACGGCTGGTGGCGAGGATGGCGCAGCCGGGTACCTGTCTTAGCAGCGTCTCCACCAACTCGGCAGTGGCGTCTAGCGCCTCCTCGCAATTGTCGAGCACCAGCGTCAGGCCTCGAGTCTGCACCGCAGGCGCTGGCGGCCGGACCTGCCCATCGCTCGCGGCCACCCCAAGCACATGGCCGAGCAGCGCATGCACGTCGGGAGGCGTCGGGGTGTGCGACAGATCTACATATATCGCGTTGTCAGGGGACAGCGTGACCAGGCGATCATGAACAGCCAGAGCGATGGCGCTTTTCCCGACACCTCCCGAGCCGACAAGGGTAATCAGGCCGCCCTGTTCAAGTTGTGAGCAGAGCCCAGTGATGACGGGCTCACGGCCGATGGCTTCGCTCATCAATCGCGGCGCCGGTTGCGTATTCAGCGAAAGCGAGGAAGCCGAAGGCCATTCTTTGTGGGCATGAACTGGGGCAATGAATCGGTACCCCCGCCCCGGCACGGTGGCGATGCATTCGCCGGCATCGGGCTCTCGCAAGGTCCGGCGCAGGGCGACAATCTGGGCGCGAAGGTTGCACTCTTCAACGATGACGCGGGGCCAGGCGCGGGTCATCAGCTCCGACTTCTCCAGCAATTCCCCCGGGCGCGATGTCAGGGCGATCAGCAGCTCGAGCGCGCGGCTGCCGAGCGCAACAGGCTCGCCCTGTTTGAGGAGCAGGTAACGCTGAGGAAAAAGCACGAAGGAGCCAAACCTGAGGGCCTCCTGATCGGACGTCTGTGGCAGTTCAATAGGGGACATTGCTGGGTCGCTGGATATCATTTGCGCATTTCCCGATAGCTCTGGTTTTCTTATTGGTTTTATAACGCCGCCAGTAAGTGTGCTGGTCGTACAAATGGCTGAAGTAACTTTTTGAATATTGGAACTCGCTTAAATTAATACGCTTCCTTTATTTCGCTAGTGTGTATTTATTCTGAAGATTTGTAGTTATCTACACGTCGTGTCCTGTTCGACTTTTCTTCTTTCAAGTAACTCATACGTAGTTCCGCAAAAACATTTCGAAAGCAAAGGCAGTCATGCATTAATGGCCCTCCGCCGCTAGTGCAGGGCGAGGTTTTCGAATGTGTTTAGCACGGTAAGTTCGCGGTGGGGGATGTTTTTTTCGGGATTTTTTCGATGTGCTTTAAATACGTATCAGCGGCCCTGCAGAAAAGTATCTGTCTCTGATGTTGCTGCAGAATGAAGAGACCGGTTTCCGCTCGCAGAACAGTTTCCTATCGGGAAAGGTTGTGGTCTGTCGCGATATTAAGTTGAGGCCGTACAGTTGCCTTGTTTAATGTCGCGTCGAGCAAAGCAACTGAAGACGAAGGGAGCGCACGGGTCCGTTTTTATCAGTGGCTAGTTGTGACTTCTTGAAAGGCTGGAATAGAGATCAATACCACCCATCAACAGAAAACGAGAGCAATGGAATGGAAGTCGACACAAAGCGGGTCCGGGGGTTTTTGGATGTTGATTCGCTACGGCTGACTATCCACGGGGAGGCGTTCTACGGGACGAACAGGGAGCACATCGAAACGATCCGTATCACCGAGACGACTGGAATGGCGATGCATAGGAAGGGTGGGGGCAGGATCAGTATGTAGGGTGGGCTTCAGCCCACCGTGCATTGGCACATCTGAGTGCGCCTGGTGGGCTGAAGCCCACCCTACGGTGCTGCGTTCGCGGCATCCCGCGATGGTTAATGACGCCGGTGTTAGGCCGGTGCCTTTCTGTTTGATGATGAACAAGCGCCAATCGGCAGGTAGAACGTGCCCCCGGTGTCGGCGATGGGCTTGGTATCTTCTGGTCTGTAGGGTGGGCTTCAGCCCACCTTGCGTTGGCATGTCTGAGTGCGCCTGGTGGGCTGAAGCCCACCCTACGGTGCTGCGAATGGCGCCTCAACCCTTACCCTTCGTCCACGTCAGATGCGGGCCGGCGTTCTTCTCGAGATATTGAATGATCAACCCGGCCACGTCCTTGCCCGTGGTTTCCTCGATGCCGGCGAGGCCTGGTGACGAATTCACTTCCTTCACCAGTCTGTAGGGTGGGCTTCAGCCCACCGTGCATTCGCACGCCGCGAATGGCCGCCTCAACCCTTACCCTTCGTCCTCGTCAGATGCGGGCCGGCGTTCTTCTCGAGATATTGAATGATCAACCCGGCAACATCCTTGCCGGTGGTTTCCTCGATGCCCGCCAATCCCGGTGACGAATTCACTTCCATCACCAGCGGCCCGTGGTTGGAGCGCAGGATATCGACGCCCGCGACGCTCAGGCCCATGACCTTGGCCGCACGGATGGCCGTCATGCGTTCTTCCGGGGTGATCTTGATCAGGCTGGCGGTGCCGCCGCGGTGCAGGTTGGAGCGAAACTCGCCGGGCTTGGCCTGACGCTTCATGGCGGCGATCACCTTTTCACCCACCACGAAGCAGCGGATATCCGCGCCGCCCGCTTCCTTGATGTACTCCTGAACCATGATGTCCTGCTTGAGGCCCATGAAGGCCTCGATCACCGATTCGGCCGCCGTGGCGGTTTCGCACATGACCACGCCGATTCCTTGGGTGCCTTCCAGCACCTTGATCACCAGTGGTGCACCGTTGACCATCTGGATCAGATCGGCGATATCGTCCGGTGAGTGGGCAAAGCCGGTCACTGGCAGGCCGATTCCGCGGCGCGACAGCAGTTGCAGCGAGCGCAGCTTGTCCCGGGAGCGCGCGATCGCCACGGATTCGTTGAGCGGGAAAACGCCCTGCATCTCGAATTGGCGCAGTACGGCACAGCCATAAAAAGTGACCGAGGCGCCGATCCGCGGGATCACCGCGTCAAAGCCCTCGAGCGGGCGGCCGCGATAGTGGATCTGTGGTTTGTGGCTGGCGATGTTCATGTACGCGCGCAGGGTATCGATTACCACGACCTCATGGCCGCGTTGCTGGCCGGCCTCCACCAGGCGGCGAGTCGAATATAAACGAGGGTTGCGCGACAGCACGGCGATTTTCATTGGGCACCGGGAGAGGTAAGGGTCTGGGGTTTTTCCTGCACGTACGTGCGTGCAGGGTCGACCAGCCATTTGCCGTCCATCAGGGCTTTTGACCCAAGCAGGAGGCGATAGCGCATGGTCTTGCGGCAGGTAAGGGTAAATTCCACGGGCCAGAGGTGATCGCCCAGCGCGAGCAGCGTTCGGACGACGTAGCGTGTTTGCACGTGCCCGTTGGAGCTTTTGATGATCTTGCGGGTGACCAGCGGCGCTTCGCAGCGGTGGCGGCGCTGCACCAGCGTGCCGAGATGCGCCGTGAATCGAACCCAGCGCTTGCCGCCGCGTTCGAATTCACTGATGTCGGTGGCATGCAGGGCCGAGGTGCTGGCGCCCGTATCGATCTTCGCGCGCAGACCGACCACGCCGAGCTCGGGCAGGGCGATCCATTCGCGCAAACCGATGATTGTCTGGAGGTCGGGACTGTTCAAAAGCGTATCCAGTAGATTTCGGCGCATTCTAGACAGGCTGCATGACAACCGCATCTCCCTGTTCCAACCTATGACAACGAGACGCTAGGCAGAGTTGAATGATGAGCGAGAAAGACGACGGCAAAGTCCGGCTGGACAAGTGGCTATGGGCGGCACGCTTCTTCAAGACGCGGGCCCTGGCAAAAGCGGCCATTGAGGGCGGAAAGGTGCATTGTCGCGGCGAACGGTGCAAGCCGGGCAAGGAGCCGAAGATCGGAGAAGAGCTGGTAATCCGCGCCGGTTTCGACGAGCGCACGGTGGTTATCCAGGCCCTGTCAGCGGTGCGCAAGGGTGCACCGGAAGCACAGCTGCTCTATGCCGAGACTGCCGAGAGCCTGGCCCGCCGGGAGAACGCTGCGGCCATGCGTAAGGCCGGTAGTCTGGGTGTGGAAACCGACGGTAAACCCAGTAAGAAGCAACGCCGCGCCTTGCAGCGCTTTCGCTCTGACGCAGGCTGACGCTGGCGGTTGGACGGTCGCCACTTTCACCCTAGAATGCGGTCCCTTCTCTCAGGCACCGGCAAAACGTAAGGCTCGCCGAGCCTCGCGTCGTCTTACCGGCCTGATCGCCAACCTGCTCTGGTCATGCCCATGCTCGATTCCGATTACACCCAACGTTTCCTTTTCGATGACACCGACGTGCGCGGCGAGTGGGTCGGGCTTGAACGCAGCTATGCCGAAGTGCTGGCCAAGCACAGCTACCCGGAACCGGTCGCTCAGTTGCTCGGCGAACTCCTCGCCGCAGCCGCGTTGCTGGTCGGCACATTAAAGTTCGATGGTCTGATGGTGTTGCAGGCGCGTTCTTCCGGGGCGGTGCCGCTGCTGATGGTCGAATGTTCCAGCGATCGGGAAGTACGCGGCATTGCCCGTTATGACGAGGCGCTACTGACGCCTGGCGCGACCTTTCCGGAACTGATGCCCGATGGCGTTATGGCGATGACCATCGACCCGGCCAGCGGGCAGCGGTACCAGGGCATTGTTGCGCTGGACGGCATGACCCTGGCGGACAGCCTGTCCAACTATTTCGCCTCCTCGGAGCAGTTGCCGACGCGCTTCTGGCTAGCCGCCGATGGGCGTCGCGCCTGTGGCATGTTGCTGCAACAGCTGCCGGCCGATCGCATCCGCGACGGCGAAGAGCGTGAAGCCAGTTGGCAGCATCTGCGGACCCTGGCCGATACGCTGTCTGCCGAAGAGTTGCTCGGCCTCGACACCCAGACGGTATTGCATCGCCTCTATCATGAAGAGCAGGTGCGTCTGTTCGAACCGCGCTCGATTGTCTTCCGCTGCAGTTGCTCCCGCGAGCGCTCGGCCAATGCGGTGGTCAGCCTGGGTCAGCAGGATGCCGAACAACTGCTGGAGGAGCAGGGCGGGGCCATTACCATCGACTGCCAATTCTGCAATCACAGCTATCGCTTTGATGCAGCGGACATCGCGCAACTGTTCGCTGGTGCTGGGACGACTGGCCCCTCCGGTACGCGCCATTAAGAGGAAGGGGGCGTAGAACCTTTTCGCCATTACGCCCTCATACCCAGCGCAGCGTCATTTCTGTCATAATCGCGCGCACTTTTTTTCGGTGTAGTCCATTGTTCGGTGGGCTACAACAGCATGGAGGAATCGGCCCAGGGCCGACGGGAAACTCATGACGCAAGCCACTAACGCCGTGTACATCGATATCAGCACCGCTCAACTGATTGAAGAAGCCATCAAACGCGGTGAGGGTGAATTGGCCGCCAATGGCGCGCTCGTCGTGAAAACCGGCCATCGGACCGGTCGTTCGCCAGCTGATCGCTTCATCGTCGAGGAGCCCAGCACCCAGGATTCCATTGCCTGGGGCCCGATCAACCGTCCGTTCCCCGCCGACAAGTTCGATGCCCTGTGGGAGCGCGTCGAGGCCTTCAACAAGGCGCAGGATCACTTCGTTTCCCACGTTCATGTAGGTTCTTCCGAAGGTCACTACCTTCCGGTCAAGATGTCCACCGCCACGGCCTGGCAGAACCTTTTTGGTCGCCAGCTGTTCATCAATCCTGAGCAGTACAACCCAGCCGGGAAAGAAGAATGGCAGGTCCTCAACGTTGCCAACTTCGAATGCGTGCCGGAGCGTGACGGCACCAATTCCGACGGTTGCGTGATCATCAACTTCGCGCAGAAGAAGGTCCTGATCGCAGGCATGCGTTACGCCGGCGAAATGAAGAAGGCCATGTTCTCGGTGCAGAACTACCTGCTGCCCGAAGCCGACGTGCTGCCGATGCACTGCGCGGCGAACATCGGCGAAGACGGCGACGTCACCCTGTTCTTCGGCCTGTCGGGTACCGGCAAGACCACCTTGTCAGCCGACGAGTCGCGCTACCTGATCGGCGATGACGAGCACGGCTGGGGCACCGGCGTGGTGTTCAACATCGAAGGCGGCTGCTACGCCAAGTGCATCGACCTGTCCGAGAAGAACGAGCCGGTAATCTGGAAAGCTATTCAGTTCGGCACCGTGCTGGAAAACGTTGTACTCAACGACGAGCGCGTCGCTGATTACACCGACGACAGCCTGACCCAGAACAGCCGCGCCGCTTATCCGCTGGAGTACGTCGAGAAGCGCTCCGAGAAGAATCTGGGTGGTGAGCCGAATGCGGTGATCTTCCTGACTTGCGACCTGACCGGCGTTCTACCGCCCGTCTCGATCCTCAACGAAGAGCAGGCGGCCTATCACTTCCTTTCTGGCTACACCGCGCTGGTCGGTTCCACCGAAATGGGCTCGGGCAGTGGCATCAAGTCGACCTTCTCTACTTGCTTCGGCGCGCCGTTCTTCCCACGTCCGGCTGGCGTCTATGCCGAGCTGCTGATCAAGCGCATTCAGGCGTTCGGTTCCAAGGTCTACCTGGTCAACACTGGCTGGACGGGCGGTGGCTACGGCGTCGGCAAGCGCTTCAACATCCCTACCACCCGCGCCGTGATCGCCGCGATCCAAAGCGGCGCGCTGATCGGTGCCGAAACCCAGCACCTGCCGATCATCAACCTGGACGTGCCGACATCGGTGGAAGGCGTCGACACCCAACTGCTCAACCCGCGCAACACCTGGGCTGACCAGAACGCCTACGACGAAGCGGCGAAGGAATTGGCGAACAAGTTCATCGAAAACTTCAAGAAATTCGATGTTTCCGACGCTATCAAGGCTGCTGGTCCGGAGCTGTAAGCGACAGTCCCGCAGCCTGAAAAAGCCGCCTCCGGGCGGCTTTTTTGTGGGCGTGCAGTTTGTTAAATCGGATGAATGAGGGGCAATCCGTCTGGCCACCTGCAACATCGGTGGGCTAAAGCCCACCCTACGGCCTATACAGAACTATGCGTTTCAAGCCCACCTGTACCTTCCAAAGAATCGACGACTGCGATAGATATCATCAGCAAAGACGCATGGATTCGATCATTCCGTCGACATAGCATGGCAGCCACACTTTCAAACCGTGGAGCCGTTCATGCAGATCGAAGAAGCCATCCAGACACGCCGGGCGGTCAAAGCCTACGACACCAGCTTTCAGCTGAGCCGCGACGAGAAGGACGAGCTGCTGCGGCTGACGTTGCTGGCCCCTTCGGCGTTCAACCTGCAGCATGTACGCCTGGTCGACGTCAGCGATCCAACGCTGCGCGCGCAGATCCGTGAAGTCGGCTGGAATCAGGCACAGATGACCGATGCCTCGATGTTGGTGGTGGTCTGTGCCCAGGTCGATAGCTGGGAGCAGAATGTTCGCCGTGTCTGGGAGGGTGCGCCGAACGAGGTGCAGGACTACATGGCCGGTGCCATCGACAACTACTACCGCGGCAAGCCGCAGGTACAGCGTGACGAGGCCATGCGCAGCTGCGGCCTAATGGCGCAAACGCTCATGCTGGCCGCGCGTGGGAAAGGGTTGGACTCGTGCCCCATGGACGGTTTCGATTTCGATGCCGTGGCCAAACTGATCAACCTGCCGACCAACCACGTCATCGCCCTGATGGTCGCGGTGGGCAAGCGGGCGGCCGACCCCAAGCCGCGGGTCGGCAAGCTGCCGTTCGATGAGGTGATCGTTCGCGATCGGTTCTGATCAATCCCACAGAAATTCGTGGGTTTAGCCTTCGAGGCGCGCCGATCTTAAACAGATCGGCAGCGGCCGAAGGGCACGGCGACCGTGTCAGTTCTGGTTCTTACAAGCGTCGGCCAGGGTCCGGTAGGCCAGCTGGCGGACCTCACCGGACGAGTCTCGATAGGTCATGACGGCGTCGGTCACTTCGCAATAAGGCGTTGGCTCGATCTTGATCGACATGACCGAGGCGATATCGAGCTGGGCACCGTAGGTATAACGCTGCGGTTCCGCACCGCTGGCATGGACGACGGAAGTTGCGGAAAGCAGAAGAAACGCGGAGGCGAGGGTAGCGCGCATGGCAAATGGTCCTGTGACTGATTCGTAGGGGTTGTTCCTGTTCACGGGCCGAATCAGCTGACTCGGGCGCTTATGTTTGTTTTCAGGAGTGCAAGAAGCATAACGGTAGTTAGCTAACTAACGATAATTACCGATTCCAATCTCGCCGATTGATAAATGCTTGGCCGTTCTGCTTGTTATCCGTACGCCGATCGGGGGTACGGAGTCAGCGGCCTTTCAGACGGCTGACCCAACCTGCCCACCCGCTTTGCAGTACCGTCTCCCTCCTTTTGCTACCCTCCGCCTCCCGTCAAAGGAGTGACCTGCATGATCGAACAGAGCCTCAAACAGACGTTCGGCTACGACGGCTTTCGCGCCGGCCAGGAACAAGCCATTCGCGCCGTGGTGGCCGGGCGGTCGGCCGCGGCGATCTTTCCCACCGGCTCAGGCAAATCCCTGTGCTACCAACTGCCGGCGTTGTTGTTGCCGCACCTGACCTTGGTCGTCTCGCCGTTACTGGCGTTGATGCAGGACCAGCTGGCGTTTCTGCACCGGCACGGCATCGCCGCGGCGAGCATCGATTCCGCGCAGAGCCGCGAGCAAGCGAGCGAGACCATGGCCCGCGCCAAGTCCGGCGAGCTGAAGATCCTGATGATTTCGGTGGAGCGGCTGAAGAACGAACGCTTCCGCAACTTCATCAGCCAAGTGCCGATCTCGTTGCTGGTCGTCGATGAGGCGCACTGCATCTCCGAGTGGGGGCACAACTTCCGCCCGGATTACCTCAAGCTTCCCGACTACCAGCTCCAATTCAATATCCCGCAGGTGCTGCTGCTGACCGCCACGGCAACACCGCCCGTGATTGCCGACATGCAGACCAAATTCTCGATTGCGCCGGACGACGTCGTGACGACTGGCTTCTACCGGCCCAATCTCAATCTGCTGGTCGAGCCAGTCAGTGGCTTCAACAAGCAGCGCCGGCTGGTGGAGTGGCTGGCCGACAAGGGCGGGCAGCCCACCATC
The DNA here is from genome assembly GCF_019880365.1 of Pseudomonas sp. DNDY-54. Taxonomy (NCBI): domain Bacteria; kingdom Pseudomonadati; phylum Pseudomonadota; class Gammaproteobacteria; order Pseudomonadales; family Pseudomonadaceae; genus Pseudomonas; species Pseudomonas sp. DNDY-54. The sequence goes on along the minus strand of NZ_CP082271.1, from coordinate 4,153,799 downwards.
GTCTATGTCACCCAGCAGAAGACGGCCGAGCAGGTTGCCGAGCATCTGGCGCAGCGCGGGTTCCCGGCCAGCGCCTACCACGCCGGCATGGCGCATGAACTGCGCGAATCGATCCAGCGGCGCTTCATGGCGGGCGAGCTGAACTGCATCGTTGCCACCATCGCCTTCGGCATGGGCATCGACAAGTCGGACATCCGCAACGTGGTGCACTACGACCTGCCCAAGTCGGTGGAGAACTACAGTCAGGAAATCGGCCGTGCGGGCCGTGATGGGCAGCCGTCCGACTGTTTGGTACTGGCGAACCGGGACAGCCTCAGCGTGCTGCAGAACTTCGTCTATGGCGACACGCCGGAGCTCGATGGCATCCGCTGCGTGCTCGATGAGCTGCTGCAGTCTGGTGCGGGCGGGCAGTGGGAGCTGATGCTCAACCAGCTCTCGGATCAGAGCAACATCCGGCAGTTGCCGCTGAAAACGCTGCTGGTGCAGCTGGAGCTGCGCGGCATCATCGCGCCGCGTTTCGCTTATTTCGCTGAATATCGGTTCAAGTACCTGCTCGAGCCCGAGGCGCTGGTCGCGAAATTCGAAGGCGAGCGCCGCCAGTTCGTGGAGGCCATCGTGCACACCTCGGCCCGGGCGCGGACCTGGTGCACGCTGGATTTCGACGCGCTTTATCAACAGCACGGCGCGGACCGCGCGCGGGTGGTCAAGGCGCTGGAGTATTTCCAGGAAAAGGGATGGATCGAGCTCGAAAGCAAACAAATGACGGACGTCTATGCGTTGCTCGATCCGGACTTCGGCGCCGAGGCCTTGAGCGTCGAACTGCATGCCTATTTCAAGCAGCACGAAGCGAGCGAGATCACCCGTATCGACAACATGCTGGCGCTTTTCGAATCCCGCGAATGCCTGAGCCAGCGGCTGGCTGCCTATTTCGGTGACCGCCAGGCGCCGCAACAGTGCGGACACTGTTCGGTCTGTCGCGAACAGGTCGCACAACTGCCTGAGCCTCCCGCATTGGCATCACTAAGCGATATGGACCTCGTTGCCCGGTGCGCCGAATTCAGCCAGCGCTATACGCAGCTAAAGGGCAACGCGCCCAGCACCGAGTGCTTGACGCGCTTCCTGTGCGGTATCAGTGTGCCGGCGTTCACCAAGCTCAAGGCGCGCCAGATTCCCGGTTTTGCCTCGCTGGAGGCCTATCCCTACGCTGAGGTGCGCGAGCGGCTGGCGCAATAGTGTCCGAACGCGGGTGGCCGTAATCAGCTGCCCTAGGAAAATGAACCGATACGTTCGTCCTGACGCGGACACTCACGGCGGTGTCTGCCGCGCGCACGCTGAGCGTCGCGTGCGCCTACGCGCTCGCTGTTGATACCGTCGCCTTCCAGCTCTTTCCGACTGATCTGGCTGCAGCACTGATCCTCACCTCAACACGGCGAGACCGCCCCGCTCGTTGCGCCCGGGGCAGGAGCGCCCCGCTGTTGGAATTGTATAAATTTCGACCAGCGGTTCTGCTGCGTTAAAAGGCCGGGCCGATAGCCACATAGGCCTTCAGGAGCGACGCCATGTCTCGCTTTTTTACCGATCTCGGATTTCGTTGGAAAATCACCCTTCCCATTGGCGCGCTGGCCCTGTTGCTGGTGCTGATGGGCACCGCTGGTATGCGCGGCATCGATCGCGTGGCCGAGTCCGGCAACCAGCTGGCGACCCACCATCTGCCCGCCATCAGTCTGCTGCTCAACGCTGACCGTGATCTGTACCAGGCGTTTGTCGCTGAGCGCAGCTTGCTCGACAGCGATGCGGGTGATCATGTACAGGCGCTAAGAGACAGCCATGCGGAAAATCTCAAGCAGGCATATGACCGGGTACAGAAATACGCGGCGATGCAACCGGGTGCCGAGGCGCTGGCGCTCGTGGGGCAGTTCAATCAAGGTTTTCAGCAATGGACCGAGGTGTCGCAGCGCGTAATCGAACAGATCGACCTTGATCCGCAAGGCGCCAGCACGCTGAGTTTCGGCGACAGCGAAGCCCGCTTCGACGCCATGCGTGATGCCATTGATAAGCTGGGTGAGCTCCAGGATCAGGCAGCAAACGCCGAAGGCGCGGCAGCGATTGCCGAGGGCGCCGCGACGGCAGGCCAGCAGCTCGCCGTTCTGGTGGTCGGTCTGCTTGGCTGTGGTTTGCTGGTTATTGGCCTGCCGCTGATGGTCTTGCGGCCGATGCGTCGTCTGCTTGATCGCGTACAGCAGATTGCCGAGGGCGACGGTGACCTGCGCACGAGGCTGGATATCCGATCGGCCGACGAGCTAGGTCAGCTGGGCCAGGCGTTCAACCGTTTTCTCGACACATTGCAGCCATTGATTGCGGAAGTCGGGCGGGTGACCGGGGAGGTGGACGCCGCCGCCCGTGGCATGGCCGCTATGGCGGCAACCAATGATCAATTAATCAGCAGCGAGCACGCTGCCGTGGATCAGGTCAGTACGGCCGCGACTGAAATGAGCGCCGCGGTGCATGAGGTTGCGCAAAACACGCTCAATGCCTCGGATGCGGCTCGGGCGGCGGAGGCCCAGTCGCGCCAAGGCGCAGTGGTTGTCAGCGCTACCCTTCAATCGATCCGTCAGTTGGCACAGGAAGTGGAACACACCTCGCAGACCATCGAGGCCCTGGCGGGCGAGACGGCGAGTATCGGCGCCGTGCTTGAAGTCATTCGAGGGATCGCGGAACAGACCAACCTGCTGGCGCTTAACGCAGCCATTGAAGCGGCCCGAGCCGGGGAACAGGGACGCGGTTTCGCCGTGGTGGCTGACGAGGTTCGGGCGTTGGCGGCGCGCACGCAGGAATCGACGAAGGACATTCAGGTGCGCATCGAGCGCTTGCAAAACGGCGTCGCCAAAGCCGTACAGGCGATGCAAAGCGGCAGCGGCAAGGCGCGCGACAGCGTCGAGCGTGCGGCTGGCGTCGACCAAGTGCTCGCCGAGACGACGCACTCGGTTCAGCGTATCAACGACATGGCCGCGCAGATCGCCACCGCGTGTGAGGAGCAGAGCAGCGTGACCGAGGAGATCGCACGCAATATCAGCGACATCCGCGATCTGTCCAACGATGCGGCCGCTAACGCTGCCAGTAGCATGCAGGCCAGCCAGCAGCTATCGGCCTTGTCACAAACGCTCGCCACGCTGGTGGGGCGCTTCCGGGTTTGAGTCGGCGGGGGCAGGTCAAGCGCCGAATCGGGTGCCGGCCAGAAAGCCCCACAGCAACTTGCCAACGCCGGCGTCATGAGGCAACAGCAGCAGGCTGACCAGGAATACCGACAGCAGGCCGAACCCATAGGCCAGACTGGGCAGTCGTTGCGTTCGGCTCCGAGCGCTTGCGGGCGCAGCGTCGGAGCGCTGGCCGGTGGGAGGGGACGAGTTCAGGTGCATCGTGGTCTCGTTGGGGTGGCGCGCGCGAAAGGGCGATTGGAAGCGGCAAACGTTTATCGGCGCGCAGTAGATCCGAGTTGCTATCAAGTTGCCACTACCCATTATTGATCGATCAGATTAGTCGGCCCTATAACCGACGGTTTCATCGCAGCGCTGTTACAAACGGAAAAGCTCTGACCGGGCGATCAACCCGTGCGTCGGGCGTCCTCGACCATACTCAGGCATCGACGAGGCCAACCGAACCGGAGACTCCCCCATGCCGACACGCCGCCAGCTCCTTCACCGTTCCGCCCTTCTAGCTGCGGTCGCTGCGCTCGGGCCGGTGCTGCCGTCTTTCGTAACCGCCGCGGAGTCGTTACGCACGCGCACGATTCCGGGATCGGGCGAAACCCTTCCGGTTATCGGGCTGGGCACGTCACGGACACATGACGTCCGCCTCGATGATGCCGAGATGGATGCGTTGCTTGAGGTGCTGCGCGTGTTTGTCGAAGGTGGCGCTCAGCTGATCGACACGGCGCCCAGCTACGGCAATGCCGATCGCGTCGTCGGTGAGCTGGTTCAGCGGCGTGATGCACGTGATCAGGTTTTTCTGGCCACCAAGGTGTCTGCCACGGGGCGCGAGCGCGGCATGGCGCAGATCGAAGACAGCTTCAAGGCGTTGCAGACGGACATCATCGACCTGATCCAGGTCCACAACCTGCAGGACACCCGCACTCAGCTCGGCCTGCTGCGTGAACTCAAGGAGCAAGGGCGCATTCGCTACATCGGCGTGACGCACTATGTCGAATCGGCCCACGACCGTCTCCTCGACGTGCTCAAGCAGGAGCCTGTCGATTTCGTCCAGTTCAACTATTCGGTCAGCGAGCGAAACGCCGAGAAGCAGCTGCTGCCCTTCTGCGCCGACAACGGCATCGCGACCCTCATCAATCGCCCATTCACGCGCGGCAACCTGCTCTCCCGGGTCAAGGGCAAGCCACTGCCAACCTGGGCGGCAGAAATCGACGCCAGTTCCTGGGCTCAGCTGTTGCTCAAATTCATTCTTGCCGAACCCGCGGTAACGACAGTGATACCCGCCACGTCCAACCCGCGCTATATGGCCGACAACATCCTGGCCGGGCAGGGCCGTCTGCCGGATGCGCGCCAGCGGGAGCTGATCGTCGAAGCGTTCCGATGAATGCCGTGTCGCATCGTTTATTGGGAGGCTGAATGGCACTCGCATTCGCGGCCCGTTCAGCGGCGCTGATCAACGCCCGTCCGGGCGAGTTGCCTGCGGCGCTGGCTGGGTTCGGTTTGTTCTTCTGCCTGTTCGCGGGCTATTTCATGTTGCGGCCCATTCGCGAGTCGATGGGCATCCAAGGCGGTGTCGATAACCTGCAGTGGCTGTTCACTGCGACCTTCTTCGCCATGCTGCTCGCGGTGCCGCTGTTCGCCTGGCTCAACTCACGTGTGGCGCGCATTCACTACATCGACTGGGTATATGGCTTCTTCTGCCTCAACCTGCTGCTCTTCGCCGGGCTGTTCTTCGTATTGGATAACAGTATCTGGCTGGCGCGGGTGTTCTACGTGTGGATCTCGGTCTACAACCTGTTTGTGGTCTCGGTGGCCTGGAGCCTGATGGCGGATGTGTTCGATGCGCCACAGGCGCGGCGTCTGTTCGCTTTTATCGCGGCCGGCGCCAGTGTCGGCGGACTGGTCGGCCCGGCCACGAGTGCCTTGCTCGTAGGCGTGTCCGGGTCGTTCGGCTTGATGCTGCTGGCGGCGCTGCTGTTGGCCGCGGCGGTCGCTTTCAAGCACTACCTGATGGCCTGGCGCGACGTGCAGGGTGCTGGCCGGCCCGGTGCCGAACAGGCCGAAAGTCCGCGTCGTCCGGTAGCCGGCAATCCCTTCAGCGGCCTGACCCGGGTTTTGGGATCGAGTTATCTGCTGGGTATCGCGGCTTTTGTGCTGCTGCTGACCACCGCCAGCACCTTTCTCTACTTTGAGCAGGCGCGGCTAGTCGCTGAGCTGTTTCCCGACCGTGCCGAGCAGGTGCGGGTATTTGGTGCGATCGATTTCGTGGTGCAGGCCGGGGCGCTGCTGTCGCAGCTGTTCGTCACCGGACGCATCGCCCAGCGGCTGGGCGTTCGCGCGCTGCTCACTGCCGTGCCGGCGCTGGTCTGTCTCGGCTTTATGGGGCTGGCGCTGGCGCCGACCTTCGCTATGCTGGCTGCCGTGATGATCCTGCGACGAGTCGGGGAATACGCGTTCGTCCGCCCAGGCCGGGAAATGCTGTTCGCACCGCTGGATGCCGAAAGCAAATACAAGGCAAAGAACTTCATCGACACAGTCGTCTATCGCGGCGGCGATGCGTTGAGCGGCTGGGCCAAGAGCCTACTCGACAGCCTTGGTCAGGGCGCGGCGCTTGTCGCCCTGGTTGGCGCCGCCTGTGCCGCGGTCTGGGGTGCTGCCGGCTGGTTCCTCGGGAATCGTGCCGATCGCCTGGAGAACCCACGCACGAAGGTGGGGCGCAACTGAACGCGTGTTACCGGGGCCGGGCGGTAAACCCGCTCGCATCGCGCGTCGATGCGTGTCCGGCCGGTTGCGTCAAGAGGCTGATGTCTGGTGGGCTGAAGCCCACCCTACGGTTAGAGATCTCGCCTGCCGCTGAGCTGCTAGGTGCCTTGCTGTGTCAGCTCGCGACGGATGTGGCCAATGGCGCCCATGGGATTGAGCCCTTTAGGGCAGACCCAGCTGCAATTTCCGATACTGCGGCAGCGAAAGACACTGAACGGATCATCGAGGTCTGACAGGCGTTCGGTCGTTGCAGTGTCTCGGCTGTCCACGATAAAGCGCCATGCCTGCAGAAGTCCGGCCGGCCCCACGTACTTCTCCGGATTCCACCACCAGGACGGACATTGCGACGAACAACAGCCGCAGAGAATGCATTCATACAGGCCGTCCAGTTTGGCGCGCTCCTGCGGTGACTGCAGCCGCTCGATGCTCGGCGCCGGCTCGTCGTTGATCAGCCAGGGTTTGATGCGTTCGTATTGCTTGAAGAACAGGCTCTGATCCACAACGAGATCGCGAATCACCGGCATGCCGGGCAAGGGGCGGATGACCAGGCGGCCCGAGCCATCCAGTGCTTCGGTTACCGGCGTGATGCAGGCTAGACGGTTCTTCCCGCTGATGCTCATGCCATCCGAACCGCACACGCCCTCGCGACAGGAACGGCGATAGGCGAGTGACGGGTCGGTTTCGCGCAGGTATTCCAACACATCCAATACCATGCGCTCCCGAAACTCGTCCGGCACCCGCATCGATTGCATATAGGGTTTGGCGTCCTGTTCTTCGTTGTAGCGATACACCCGCACATCGAGCATCAGTCTCTCCAGGTTGTGTGGATAGCCCTGGAAGCATAGACCCTGCCGGCTCTGGCCGAGGGGATGCGACGTGGACTGCTTGATGGCACTATGCTGCCTCTTTTCTTTGGACAGGACGTCATCGATGCGTACCGCCCCGCTTTTGCTGCTTCTTACCGCTGTTTGGCTAACCGGCTGCAGCATCAAACAGACGGTGACGCCCGCTGCGCTGTCGTCAGAGTTGGCACCGGAAATCTGTACGATTCCCGCCATCGGCCTTCGTGCCGGTTTCAACACGACCTATCAGCAATTGCTCCGAGACAAGGGCTTCTCGACCCGTCAGCTTGCCCCTGGCAGCAATCCGAGCCGTTGTGCCCTGAGCACCACCTACACGGCGACGTGGCGTTGGGACCTGCTGCTGTACATGAACCACGCGGACATCCGCGTTTACGAAAAGGGGCGGCAGGTGGGCCAGGCCGAATACGATGCGCGTTGGGGCGGTGGTCGTCCGGATAAATTCATCAGCGCCGAAAACAAGATCGCAGAACTGACTCACCAACTGTTCCCCAACGGGGCCAGCGGGTTGGGCATTGTCGCCGCGCCGATTGCAGGGGCCGCGCCGTTAAGCGCAGACGCCTATCGCCAACAGCAACTGCAGCACTTGCTGAACGAAGGGTTGCCCTACGACGAGTATCAGCGTCGCTATCGACAGCTGATGGGCGAGTGACCGGGACGGGCGCCTGCCACGATGACACCTGAATGCGTCGCGTGCGTCGGTTCACTGATCTGGGTCAGGCGAGACACAACCACCTCTGGTGACAATTCAACTAGACGGTGCCGCTGAACCTCGGCGGTACAGGCGCCTCGAACCTAAGTAGGTACGTCATCAATCAGGAGTAGTCGTATGCATGTCCAAGTCAACAGCCACCACATTCCCGGTAGTGTCGAGCTGCACGAGTGGGTCGGTTCGACCTTAGAGGAGCGGCTGGAGCGCTTCGACGATTTCCTCACCCGCATCGAAGTGCATATCAGTGACGAAAACGCGCAAAAAGCTGGCGCGGATGACAAGCGCTGCCAGATCGAGGCGCGGCCCAAGGGCCATCAAGCCGTATCAGTGACGCATAAGGCAGAGTCGGTGCAGCTGGCGGTTGATGGCGCTGCGGAGAAAATGCGCCACGCCTTGGAGCATTTAATGGGCAAGCTGGACGCCAAGGTGCTTTCGGGCGGTGAGCTCAATGACCCGCTGCGTGACGAGCAACCTCAAGCGGTGAAAGATGCCATGCTCGAAGAGGAATTCCTGGAAAAGCAGGACGAGCTCGACAAGTGATACGCCAAGCCCCGGTGTTCTGCCGGGGCTTTCTGCTGCTACAGCCGTCGCCGCATAGGCTCGCTATCTTTCATACTGCACGGAACCCGCCGCTGCCGTTCCGTTTCCAAGCAGCATCCTTCTCGCCGGTCATTTCCCCATGAACATCATCCTGGTCCGTCACGGGCGGCCCGATCACCGCGCCGCGTCGTGGAGCACGCCGGCTGGCATGAAGACGTGGGTCGAGCGCTACAACGCCGCCAATGTCATTGGGAGCGAACGGCCAGAGCCGCTGCGGCGGCTGGCCGACTCGGCAGGCATCGTAGTATGCAGTTCGTTGACTCGCTGCGTTGAGTCGCGTACGCACCTGGGGTGCGACTGTACTCATCTACCGGATCCATTGTTTGCGGAGGCCCATCTCCCCTTTCTCGACCTGCATTACCCGTTGATGCCTGCACGCCTTTGGCGGCTCACCTTCCGCACCGCATGGTTTTTCGGCTTCGCCAACCACTCCGAACCTGTCGCCGAGTCGAGGATACGGGCCAGCGCGGCCGCTGACAGACTCATCGAGCTCGCGCAAACCCACGGTACCGTGCTGTTGATGGGGCACAAGATTATGAACGCGCTGATTGCCACGCAGTTACGGCGCCGGGGTTGGCGCGGGCCGGCCTTGCCGCTGCTAGCAACCTATTGGGGAGCCAGTCGCTACCGCAAGGACACGTGATGCGCGCGGCTGGGTTTTGCGTACGGGGACTAATACGTACAACGCGTAGGGGTATGCGCAGATCTGGACAGGTCGGCGTAGCGGGCCGGCGATAGTGCGGGTGGTAAAGGGTGTTCAACGCAATGCCAACTGCCTGTAAGTCGCGCATTTGGCGGCTTCCGGCTTATCGGCCACTGCTGACTGGCGTGCCCGTTCTCCGCCGTGCCGGCGCCTCGATCGGGTGCAGGTATAGCCAAAGGCTTACATAAGGTCGCGTGCATCACCTCTTTGGAGGACGCCGAGAAATGATTAATCTACACCCACTCTGAAGCGCAGGATGTGCTCAGGATCAGGATGATCGACCACTGCCAGGACGGCGCTCGAAAGGATTCGATACGGTCAGAAAAAAACCCGCTTCGGCGGGTTTTTTGCGTTCGGGCTATTGCCTCGCTGAACGGTTCAGCCCGTCCGAGATTGGCAGGCCTTTGCCGACCGTTCGTCTCGATGGTCAAGCGTGCCAAACGGTGAAAACAGCTGGCCTGCCAGGCTACTCTGCGGATGTTCATTGATGCGTTTATCGGCCGACGCCGCCGCGAGCTCTAGGCATGGAAGCGTTGCTATAAAACAGTCCCGTTTCTCATCTATCTAAGCAACACCAATGCGGCTCTGCTGTTCCCTCGAAAACGTCATTTCCCGAGTGGCTGTGTAATTGGTTGAAATATATCCAACTCATTATCACAGGCAAAAAAATGCCCCGAACCAGTCGGGGCATCTTTTTATCTTTTACTGTCTAGTCGGCTTTATTTATAAAGCCGGCGAAACAGTATCGATCGAGTCAGGCGTCTTAAGAGACTTGTACCTGATCGGCCTGCATGCCTTTCTGACCTTTAGTGGCCATGAAAGAGACTGCTTGGCCTTCGCTCAGGCTTTTGAAGCCGGCACTTTCGATCGAGCGGTAATGGACAAAAAGGTCTTCGCTGCCGTCGGTCGGCGTAATGAAGCCAAAACCTTTTTCATCGTTGAACCATTTGACAGTGCCATTTTGACGAGTAGACATGAGTATCTCCAAGGTGTTTTAAGGCTACAGCGCAGAACCGTTCGGCGCCGAGACTGAGAAGCGAGAAGCAAAACGAACCGAGGAGATGAAACAGAGAAACATCAAGCCGGGTGTCGAAGTGTTAATTGCGAAGCAGTGGCCGGCAATATACGCAGATAAGGATATAAGTACAGCGTTGTTTATATTTAAGTGAATAAAAGCTCGCGATTAGCCCGCTGATATCCGGTGTAAACGGTTGTTAATGATGACTAATCGATGTCTGGGACCGTTCATCTATCAGCATTGTTTGAACAGGGCTCAGCTTTTGTGACCGTCTCGCGCGGCGGAGGTGGAGGGTTGGGTGTCGGTCGCCAAGCGCGCGCTGGTTAGCACCTGCCTCATGCGTATCCACGGGGCGACCGTCGTGAATCCTGATGCGCCACGCGTGAGCGCTCGGTCGGGTACCGACTAGGCGCTTGTAGGGGATTTGGACGTTAAAGCCCGCCCAGTGACCTTGAACCTGCCACCACGCGTATCGTCACGTACTCCAACTCGCGCTTTCGAAGCCGCACAGACGTCAATAATGCCGCTTTGGAAGCGCTTTGGACGATCTGCAGCATTTCTAAGACTATATGGATCCGTAGCGATCCTCTCGGTGGGCAACATAGCTACATCGGACGGCACACACCGCCAGCCGAAAAGCCATCTACCTACTGAGGACACGACCATGACCACACTGAACCGCGCACTGACCCTCGCTGCTCTGACCCTGGCTACCGCTGTCTCGGCACACGCATCCCAAACTGTCGGCAGTCAAACCGATGCCGTGCTTGGCAGCGAGCGCTCGGAAAGCTACGTCACTACGAAAGACGGGGTTAGCCTCTACTACAAGGATTGGGGCCCGCGAGACGGGCAGGTCGTAATGTTCAGCCACGGCTGGCCGCTCAACTCCGATAGCTGGGAGTCGCAAATGATGTTTCTGGCTTCCAAGGGTTATCGCGTCGTTGCCCATGATCGTCGGGGTCATGGCCGCTCCAGCCAGCCGTGGGAAGGCAACGACATGGACCATTACGCCGACGACCTTGCGGCTGTTCTCGAAGCGCTGGATCTGAAGGACGCCACGCTGGTTGGCTTCTCGACGGGTGGCGGTGAGGTGGCGCGCTACATCGGTCGTCACGGTACGGATCGGGTGAAGAAGGCCGTGCTGGTGGCCTCGGTTCCGCCACTGATGCTCAAAACCGACAGCAACCCTAACGGTGTGCCGTTGGAAGTGTTCGACGGGTTGCGCCAAGCATCGCTGGACAACCGCTCGCAGCTGTATCTGGACATCGCATCCGGGCCATTCTTTGGCTACAATCGATCAGGCTCGACGCCATCACAGGGGCTGATCCAGTCGTTCTGGGTACAAGGCATGCAGGCGGGCCACAAGAACACCTACGACTCGATCGCGGCGTTCTCGGCGACCGATTTCCGCGAAGACCTGCAGAAGTTCGACGTGCCTACGTTGGTGATCCATGGCGATGATGATCAGATCGTACCGATCGATACGTCAGCCCGCGCCTCGGCGGCGATCGTCAAGGATGCCCAGCTGATTGTGTATCCAGGCGCGCCACATGGCCTGGCCGATACGCACAAGGATCGGCTAAACCAGGACCTTCTGAACTTCCTTGAGCAGTAAAGACGGGACCGGGCGGCTCCCAAGTCTGGGCCGCCCGCGTATGCATGCGTGTCTGGCCGGGCCTTCGGCTCGTAACGCTCTATACACCTCATGGCGGTGCACGCACGACAGCGTTACGGTGCGTTTGTTTCAGCTATAGCCAAAGGCTTACACGGATCCCAGTTATTGGCTCTTTAGCGTCGACACGCCTGTGATTAATCTATGCCCACCTCTGAAGCGCAGGACGCGCTCAGGATCAAGGAAGATCGACCATCGCCAGGACGGCAACCGGAAGGATTCGGATGGTTAGAAAAACCCGCTTCGGCGGGTTTTTTGTTGCCTGTGAAAAAGCACGGACTGGCCTGCCCGCGAGGTTGAAGCCCAACCGTCATCACTCACTGGGGCGGCTTCTCCACAACGGCCACGATCTGCTCGATGAGCCACTGCAAAGCTGCATCCCGCTCCCGCTGGGCGACACTGACGATGTCCAGCTGGAAGGTGCCGAGATCGAAGGGCAGATCGAACAGTTGCAGGGGTAGCAGCCCGGCGAAATGCCGAGCGAGCCCGGTCGGGAGTACAGCGGCGAGGTCGCTGCTGGCTACGATGTGGGCGGCCTGCAGGTAGTTGGGGGTGGTGTAGACCACATCCCTGGCAAGATCATGATCCTCCAGCCACTGATCGACCATGCCCCGGGTCTGGCCGCCATGAACCCAGAGATGGCGCAACCGCAGAAACGTGGTCAGGTCGAGATCACCCTCGATCAACGGGTGCTGTTTGCGCAGCGCGACCTGCAGCGTTTCGCTGGCCCAGCGGCGGCTGTGGAAGCGGGCCGGGACGTCTAAAAACCGGCCGACCGCGAGGTCAATTGCGCCGTTATCCAGCGCCTCCGCTGGCAGGGAAGGGGTCAGGTGCTGGATGCCCAGCTGGATCCCAGGCGCTACCTTCGCCAGATGGGCCATCAACGGCGGCATGCAGATCAGCTCGACATAGTCGGTCACCGCGATTACGAAGCGCTGGCGGCTGGTAGCGGGATCGAAGAAGTCACCGGCGTTGAGCGTGTGCTCGATCTGTTGCAGCGCATCGCGGATGGGCGCTTCCAGGCTCAATGCGCGCGGAGTGGGTTGCATGGCGCGGCCCACGCGCACCAGCAGAGGATCATCGAGCAGTTCACGCAAACGATTGAGCGCATTACTGACCGCCGGTTGGCTGAGCGACAGGCGCTCGGCGGCACGGGAGACGTTACGTTCGCGCAGCAGGGCGTCTAGCACGCGGAGTAGATTGAGATCGAAGCTGTAGATATTCATCTAATGAATTTGAATCATCACAAGACTAAATTTCAAAAATAGTACCGTCTTCATCTAAGGTAGGTCTTCTGATTTTTTCTGCCTTGCGACGAGGACTGCTGCAATGAGCCAAGACCGCTTCGATATCCAGACCGCCGCCGTGATCGGGGCGGGCACCATGGGCCGCGGGATCGTCATGAGCCTGGCCAACGCTGGCGTGCAGGTGCGCTGGCTGGATAACAATCCCGAGATGCTGGAACAGGCGCTGAGCGTGGTGGCTGATACCTACGCTCACAATGTGCGGCAGGGCCGGATCGACGAGACTCAAGCGGCTGCACGACGCGCCTGCGTCAGCAAGGCAGCCGATTACCAGGCGCTGGCAGATGTGGATCTGGTGATCGAGGCGGTGTACGAAAACCTCGAACTCAAGCAGAAGATCTTCCGTGAGCTGGACGGCATCGTGAAGCCGAGCGGCATCCTTGCCAGCAATACCTCCGCGCTGGATATCGACGCCATCGCTGCTGTCACCGGCCGCCCGGAACAGGTGGTGGGGCTGCACTTCTTCAGCCCGGCGCACATCATGAAGCTGCTGGAGATCGTCCGCGGCGCGAAGACCTCCAAAGCGGTGCTTGAGGCCTCCACTGCACTCGGCAAGCGCATGGGCAAGGTCAGCGTGATCGCCGGCAACTGCCCGGGCTTCATCGGCAACCGCATGCTCGCCACCTACGTGCGCGAGGCGCGGATGATGCTGCTCGAAGGCGCCTATCCCCATCAGGTGGACGCCGCGCTGCAGGGCTTCGGTTTCGCCATGGGCCCGTTCCGCATGTACGACGTGGTCGGCATCGACCTGGAATGGCGCGCCCGTGAGCTGGCGGGCAAAGGCCAGGACGAGGCGGAAGTGCAGGTCGACAACCGTCTATGCGAGCTGGGCCGCTTCGGCCAGAAGTCGCGCATGGGCTACTACCGCTACGCCGAGGGTAGCCGTCAGGCCGAGCACGATCCGGAAGTGGATGCCCTAGTGCAGCGCGAGTCCGAGCGGCTCGACTATGAGCGTCGCGAGATTGGCAGCGAGGAAATCCTCGAGCGCTGCCTGCTGGCGCTGGTCAACGAAGGCGCGAAGATCCTCGAGGAAGGCATGGCCGAGTCCAGCGCCGATATCGACACCGTCTACCTCTACGGCTACGGCTTCCCGGCTGAAGTCGGCGGGCCGATGACCTGGGCCGATCGTCAGGGCTTGCCCGATATTCGTGATCGCTTGAATGCCCTCGCCGAGCAGCACGGCGAGCACTGGAAGCCTGCCGAGCTGATCGACAGCCTGGCCACTCTTGGCGGTCGTTTCGCCGACCACAAGAAGGAGGCTTGAGCATGGAATACAAGGCTCCCCTGCGTGACATGCGCTTCGTCCTGCACGAACTGTTCGATGCCACAGGCCATTGCGAGTTGCTCGGCAACGGCCTGGACCGCGAGCTGATCGACGGCGTGCTGGAAGAAGCGGCGCGCTACACCGGCGGCGAGATCGCGCCGCTCAATCGCAACAGCGACGAAGAGGGCGTGACCCTGGAAAACGGTGAGGTCCGCACGCCGCAGGGTTTCGTCGAGGCCTACAAACAGTACGTCGACAACGGCTGGGCGAGCATGACCGGGCCGACCGAGTACGGCGGCCAGGGCTTTCCGCAACTCGTCGCGTGCAATTTCCACGAAATGCTGATGGGCGCGTCGCTGTCCTTCCGCATCTACTCAGGCCTGACCGAAGGTGCGGTACTGGCGCTGTACAAGCATGGCAACGACGAGCTGAAGAATGCCTATCTGGAAAAGCTGGTCAGCGGCAGCTGGAGCGGCACCATGTGCCTCACCGAGCCGCAGGCGGGCACCGACCTCGCGCTGTTGCGCACCAAGGCCGAACCCCAGGCGGACGGTAGCTTCAAGGTCAGCGGCAGCAAGATCTTCATCTCCGGCGGCGAGCACGACATGAGCGAGAACATCGTGCATCTGGTCTTGGCGCGCCTGCCGGATGCACCGGCCGGTGTTAAAGGCATCAGCCTACTGCTGGTGCCCAAGTTCATCGCCAACACCGATGGCACGCCGGGCGTTCGCAACTCGCTGTCCTGCGGTGCCGTCGAGCACAAGATGGGCATCAAGGGCGCGGCCACCTGCGTGATGAATTTCGATGGCGCCACCGGCTGGGTTGTCGGCGAGCCCAACCAGGGCCTGGCGTGCATGTTCACCATGATGAATGACGCGCGTTTCCAGGTTGGGCTGCAGGGCCTCGGGATCGCCGAGCAGGCCTATCAGGGTTCACTGGCCTATGCCCGCGAACGCTTGCAGTCGCGCGGGCTGGCGGGCGCGCAGCACCCGGACAAAGTGGCTGACCCGATCATTGTGCATCCAGACGTGCGGCGCATGCTGCTGACGCAGAAGACGCTGGTCGAAGGCAGTCGCATGCTGGCCGCCTACTGCGCCTGGCAGTTGGACCTCGAACACGGCCATCCCGAGCCGACCTATCGCAAGGCGGCGAGCAAGCGCGCGGCGCTGCTGATCCCCATCGTCAAAGCGTTCTTCACCGATATGGGCCAGGAAGTCGCCAGCCTCGGCGTGCAGGTCTACGGTGGCCACGGCTATATCCGCGAGTGGGGCATGGAGCAGTTGATGCGCGACAGCCGCATCACCCAGCTCTACGAGGGCACCAATGGCATCCAGGCGCTGGACTACATTCGTCGCAAGCTGCTGGGCGATGGCGGCACCGAGCTGTCGGCGTTGCAGGCGGAGTTCAGCGAGGTGTGTGATCGGCAGATCGACCGGCCGGCACTGCATGACATGGCCAGCAAGGTGCAGGCGCGTATCGGCGAATGGCGCGAGTTGAGCGCCGAGATCATCGCCGCGACCGGCCGTGACCCGCAGGAGATCGGCGCGGTGTCGGTGGATTTTCTGCAGTACTCGGCCTATGTCTTGTTGGCGGGCTTGTGGTTGCAGGCGGCGGCGCGAGCGCAGGATGCGCTGGAGCAGGGCACCGCCGAGGAGGCGTTCTATCAGGCCAAGCTGGCCAGTGCGGATTTCTATCTGCGCCGTGTACTGCCGCGCGCGAGTGCGCATCGTGAAGCGATTCAGGGTGGGGCTGAATGTTTGATGGCGCTGCCGGAGACGGATTTCGCGTTTTGATTTTGCGCTGGATGAGGGCACCCGACGAGCATCCTTGTCGTTGTGGCGGGACGCGTAGTCGGGGTTCGCGAGCAAGCTCGCTCTCCTACAGGGGCAAACGGCGTGCCTCGTCTGTAGGAGCGAGCTCGCTAGCGAAACGAGGCGAGGAACGACAAAAAACGTAGTTGCGTTCCGTAGAGACCCATACCTATCAAGAGGAACACCATGCATCCGTTCAGCTTTGCCACAACCGCTCAACTGATCTGCGAACCCGGCTCGTCGCGCCGGCTGGCCAGCCTCTGCAAGGAGCGCGGAGCGCGTTCGGTGCTGGTGGTGACCGATCCGGGCATCACGCGCTTTGGCCTGCTCAACGAGGTCTTGCCGGGCTTCGAGACCGAAGGCTTGCAAGTCGCGGTCTACGATCAGGTCATCGCCGATCCGCCAGAGCACATCGTCACGGCTGCGGTGGAGCAGGCCAGATCGCTCAAAGCCGATCTCATCATTGGCTTCGGTGGCGGCAGTTCGATGGACGTCGCCAAGTTGGTGGCATTGCTGGCGCATCCGGGCTGCGTGCAGTCGCTGCAAGACATCTACGGCGTCGGCAACGCCAATGGCCAGCGCCTGCCGCTAATCCAGGTGCCGACCACTGCGGGAACCGGCTCCGAGGTCACGCAGATCGCCATCATCACCACTGGCGAAACAACCAAGATGGGCGTGGTCTCCACCCTGCTGCTGCCGGATCTGGCATTGCTGGATGCCGATCTCACCCTCGGCTTGCCGCCTGCAGTTACCGCAGCCACCGGCATCGACGCCATGGTGCACGCCATCGAGGCCTACACCAGCGCGCTCAAGAAAAACCCCATGTCTGACCTGTTGGCCCGCGAAGCACTGCGCCTGCTGGCTGCAAATCTCGACGAGGCGGTGCACAACGGCAGCAACCGCGAGGCGCGCCAGGCCATGCTGCTTGGGGCTTGTCTGGCCGGGCAGGCCTTTGCCAACGCACCGGTGGCGGCGGTGCATGCGCTGGCTTATCCGCTGGGCGGCAATTTCCATATCCCCCACGGGTTGTCGAACGCGCTGGTGCTGCCGCAGGTGCTGCGCTTCAACGTCAGCGCGGCGACCACGCATTACGGTGAGCTGGCGCCGATCATCCTGGGTGATCGTTTGCGCACGGATGACCCTTCAACTTACGCCGAGCAGCTGATCGAGGAATTCGAGCAGATGAGCGCCCGCGTCGGCCTGCCGACCCGCCTGCGCGACGCCGGTGTACCGGAGGACATGCTGCCGCAACTCGCCAAGGAAGCGATGCTGCAGCAGCGGCTGTTGGTCAACAATCCGCGCGAAGTCACTGAGGCGGATGCCTTGGCGATCTACCGAGCGGCGTACTGAGGGCGGCCGCTGCGCGAGCCGGGGCGGCACGGTCGCGGTCCGATGTAACGGATCGATCATCACAACACTTTCGGAGTGGAACAACATGCCCGACCAACCCAAGCATCTGCGTGGCGACTATCGGTTCTTCCATACCATCACCACGCGGTGGCACGACAACGACATCTACGGTCACGTTAACAACGTCACCTATTACAGCTACTTCGACAGCGCGATGAATATCTTCCTGATCCAGAAAGGCGGGTTGGATATTCATCAGGGGAAGGTAGTGGGCTTTGTGGTCAGCTCGTCATGCGATTATTTCGCGCCGATCGCCTTTCCCGAAACCATCGACGTCGGCTTGCGCGTAGCGAGGCTGGGCCAGAGCTCCGTGCAGTACGAACTGGCGATCTTCAAGCAGGGGGAGCAGGAGGCGTGCGCGGCGGGCAAGGTCGTGCATGTGTTCGTCGAGCGCGCCACCAACCAGTCGACGCCGATTCCGGCGACGCTGCGTGCCGCACTGGAGGTGCTTGTAGCGGAGTGAGCAGGGTTGGCGAGGTGTGCTCTGGCATGAACAGCTCACCGCTATCCGACGCGGTGGCGCCTGCCGCCAATCGTCTGCTATGGCGCTCTGCGCGCGGCAATAGCAGACGTTGAGGCTGGATCGGTTCCGCAGGCACCGCGCTTAGTGGTGGTGCTTGTGCTTGTGCTTGTTCTTGTAGTGCCCCTTGCCCTTGCCTGGATGGCCGTGACGATGATCGCCGCGGTAACGGTCGTCACGGCGATAGCTGTCGTCATCACCGTATTCGTTACCGATCGCGCCACCCGCGCCACCACCCACCGCGGCGCCGATCAGACCGCCTGTACTGCCGCCGACCCGCTGTCCGATGACGTTGCCGCCAGCAGCACCCAGGCCACCGCCGATCGCTGCTTCGGTACGGCTGCGCTTGTCTGCGCCGACCATGCCACCGGCTGCGCCTCCTACGCCAGCACCGATGGCAGCACCCGTCGAGCCGCCCAGATGCTCACCTACAACTGAGCCCAGTGCACCGCCCAGCGCGCCGCCGACGGCGGCTTCGGTATTGCTTCCCGCGAACGCAGCGCCGCTGAGCAGACTCGCGGATAACAGCAAAATCGAGGAATACTTCATGGTGAAACCTCTCAACTAATGGCGCCGCGATCCTCACGTCCGGAGGCTGCGTTTCGCAAGTATTCCCGATGAAAGGTATGACGCCGTTCGCGTTCCTTAACTAATTGATTTTTCTAGGGAACCAGTATCAAGCGAAACGGTCTTAAGCTGCTTCGACCGTGTTGTCGTGTCGCGCTTTCGCCGGCACGCCGTCAGCGGATCAGCGCATCCGTTTTGGCGGGCTTCAGGCAGATCGCGATGGACTTGGATGTCGGCGTATAGCTACCGATACCGTGGCTGCCTAGTGGCACCAGCGGGTTGGCTTCGGGGTAGTAGGCCGCCGCCTGACCCGGCGGGATATCGAAGGCGAGCAGTGTAAAGCCCTCTACCTTGCGCTCGATCCCGTCATTCCATAACGACCGGATATCCACCTTTTGTCCCGGCTCGAAGCCGAGTCGACGTATATCCGCGCCATTCACGAAAATCACCCGTCGCTGGCCCTTGACCCCGCGGTAGCGGTCATCGAGACCGTACACGGTGGTGTTGTACTGGTCGTGCGAACGCAGCGTCTGCAGGATCAGGTCCGGTCGTTCGCCGCTGCTACGCACTGCCTCATTGAGCAGACTGTCCGGCAGCAGGTTGGCGACGAAGTGGGCGCGCTCGCTGGCCGTGTTCCAGCGCCGCGCCGCGGCCGGGTGGTCCAGATGAAACCCGCCCGGCGCCCGCAGGCGCTGGTTGAAATCGGTAAAACCGGGAATCGTCTCGGCGATAAGGTGGCGTATCTGCGAGTAGTCTTCGATGAGTGCTTGCCAGTCAACCGGCTGCTTGCCGAGTGTCGCCTGCGCCATGCCGGCGATGATTGCCGGCTCCGAGCGCATCAGCGGTGACAGCGGCTCGAGCTGGCCATGGGACGCGTGAATCATGCTGAATGAGTCTTCTACCGTGACGGCTTGCGGACCGGCCGCCTGGCGGTCAATGTCAGTGCGGCCGAGGCACGGCAGTATCAGCGCATCGCGGCCGAGGGTGAGATGGCTGCGGTTGAGCTTGGTGCTGATCTGCACCGTCAGGTTGCAGCCTTGTAATGCCCGATGCGTGCGTACGCTGTCCGGCGTGGCTTGGGCGAAGTTGCCGCCAAGGCCGATGAAGACCTTCGAATGGCCCGCCAGCATCGCCTCGATGGCTGCAACCACGTTATGACCGGGCTGACGTGGTACGGCGAAGCCGAAGCGTTTCTCCAGTGCATCGAGCAGCGCGGCGGGCGGCCGCTCATTGATGCCCATGGTGCGATCGCCCTGGACATTACTGTGACCGCGCACCGGACAAAGGCCTGCACCGGGCTTGCCCAGGTTGCCGCGCAGCAGCTGCAGGTTGGTAATTTCCTGGATGGTGGCAACGGAGTGGCGATGCTGAGTGATGCCCATGGCCCAGCAGATGATCACCCGCTCAGCGCGACGGTAGATTCGTGCCGCGTGTTCAAGCTCTACCAATCCGAGGCCTG
This sequence comes from Pseudomonas sp. DNDY-54, assembly GCF_019880365.1. Lineage (NCBI taxonomy): Bacteria > Pseudomonadati > Pseudomonadota > Gammaproteobacteria > Pseudomonadales > Pseudomonadaceae > Pseudomonas > Pseudomonas sp. DNDY-54. The sequence continues at coordinate 4,133,930 of NZ_CP082271.1, read as the reverse complement.
ACTGCTCCTCAATGGCTTCCCAGCGGGTGGCGTCCAGCGTCGCCAGGTAACCCTCGACGCCGCTGGTGTGCTGCTCGATAAAGGCGCGGTCGAATACCGATGGCTCACCGTTGGCCCGGGCTTCTCGATCCCAGAACAGCAGGAACTTGGCGATGCCGCGTATGGCGGCCATGTCACCGCCGAGCGCTGGTCGGAAGAAGGCCGTGTTCAGCGGCGCGGACCCATTGGCGAGCATTTCCACAAGGTGTTGTGGATGCTGGAAGCGTTCCAGGCCGCGCTCTTTCAGTGGGTTAAAACAGGCCACTTGCGCACCGCGGGCGACCGCCTCGCGCAGCGGTTCGAGCATGCGCGGATGGTTGGTTCCGGGGTTCTGCCCTAGCACGAAGATGGCATCCGCCTGGGCGAAGTCGTCAAAGGTCACGCTGCCCTTGCCGACGCCGATGCTCTGGCCAAGCGCAACGCCGCTGGCCTCGTGGCACAGGTTGGAACAGTCGGGGAAGTTGTTGCTGCCGTAAGCGCGAACGAACAGCTGATAGAGATACGCGGCTTCGTTGCTGGTACGACCGGACGTGTAGAACTCCGCCTGATCCGGGCTCTCCAGCGCGTTCAGGTGGTCGGCGATCAGCCTGAAGGCGGCATCCCAGCTGATGGGCTGGTAATGATCGCTCGCGCGGTCATAGCGCATGGGCTCGGTCAAACGACCCTGGTATTCGAGCCAGTAGTCGCTCTGTTCGCGGAGCTGGCTGACGCTATGCCGGGCGAAAAAGGCGGCATCGACACGGCGCGTGGTGGCTTCCCAGTTCACGGCCTTGGCGCCGTTCTCGCAGAATTTCACCGCACCCTCTTCAGGTGAATCGCCCCAGGCACAGCCAGGGCAGTCGAAGCCGCCGTTCTGGTTCGTTTTCAGCAAGGCACGAATGTTTTTCAGGGGCTGTTTGCTGTCCAGCCAGGAACTGGCGACGCTGCGCAACGCGCCCCAGCCAGCGGCAGCGCCGGTGTAGGGGCGGTAGCGGGGCCGTTCCGGTTGCAGGCTCATGCCTGGGCCTTGCCGGAATCGTTTGGCGCGCTGTTACGGCGTGCCGGGCTGAACACGCGCGGCGGGCTGCGATGGGGGATGTGAATCAGGTTGAGGTTGTGGCGCTGCGCCCATTGTGCGGCCAGGCCGGTGGGTGAAGAGAAGCTGACCAGTGTGGGAATGCCGGCACGCTGCACTTTATGGATCAGCTCCAGGCTGCAGCGGCTGGTGACCACTGCGACCCCACCGGCGACCTCCTGACCGGCACGCCTGAGCGCTCCGATCAGCTTGTCCAAGGCGTTGTGCCGGCCGATGTCCTCTCGGCCAAAGCAGATTTCGCCCTGTGCATCGATGAACAGCGCGGCGTGTACTGCGCCGCAGGTCTGGCCGAGTGGCTGGAAGGCGGCGATGCGTTGGCGTAGACCCTCGAGCCATTGGGCCGGTGGGAGCGGGGCGACAGGCATCACTGGCAACTGCGGCAACGCCTGTTCCAGCGCTTCGACACCACACAGGCCGCAGCTGGCATTGCCGGGCAGTTGCCGGCGCTGGCGCTTGAGGGCCCAGAAGGCGCGGCTGGCGATCTCGACGGTCGCCTGGCGGCCGCTGCCGGTGCCGCTGATCTGAATGTCGTAGATTTCGCCAATGTCTTCGACAATCCCGCTGCCAAGGCTGAAGCCCACCACAAAATCTTCCAGATCCGCCGGGGACACCATCATCACCGCCTGGCTGATGCCGTTATAGGCGATGGCCAGCGCGCACTCCTCGGCGAGGTCGACGGGCTCTTGCTGTGTCTCGCCGAGCGCCTGGAAGTGATGGCGCTGGCTGGCCTCGGCGGGTGCGCTGTCATGCAAAGTCACAGTGGGGCGGCGTGGAGCGTTCATGAGCAGGCTCGATAGTTGACCGTTCGAACAGAGGGACCGACCGCTCGACTGTGACCGGCTGACCGCAGTTTTTCAATGCGCTTTGCGCGTCTGACGTGATGTCTCGCGTTATAGCGCGCCTGCCAGCATGTCGCGTATCCGGTTGGCCAAATGATCGATGGAGAACGGCTTGCTGACCAGATCCATGCCGGGCTCAAGAAAGCCGCTGCTGGCTGCTTGTTCGGCGTAACCGGTGATGAACAGCACTTTCAGACCGGGCCGTTGCTGGCGGGCGATGTCCGCAAGTTGGCGGCCGTTCATGCCTGGTAAGCCCACGTCAGAGATCAACAGGTCGATACGTTCGCTGCTCTTCAGGATATGCACGGCCGCGTTGCCTTCAGCGGCCTCCAGCGCGCGGTAGCCGAGCATCACCAGTACGTCCAGCACCAGCAGGCGCACGGCGGGATCATCCTCCACCACCAGCACGGTTTCGCCGTGCAGGGCCTGGGGCACGTGCACCTCAGGCGCGGCAGGCACCGTCAACGACCATGCTTCGGGGTGGGCTGGCAGGTAAAGGGTAACCTCCGTGCCGTTACCGGGCTCGCTGACGATCTGAACGTGGCCGCCTGTCTGGCGCGCGAAGCCGTAGATCATCGACAGACCCAGGCCGGTGCCTTGGCCGATCGGTTTTGTGGTGAAAAAGGGTTCGAACGCCGCCGCCAGGACTTTCGGCGTCATCCCGCAACCGCTGTCGATCACGCTGAGGCGCACGTAGCGCCCCGGCGTCAGCTCGCCTACTTCAGCCTGATGTTCCACCTGGATGTTGCTGGTCGCGATGTAGAGGCTGCCACCGTCAGGCATCGCATCACGAGCGTTGATTACGAGATTGAGGAGTGCGCTTTCCAGCTGGTTTTCATCGCTGTTCGCTGGCCAGAGGTCAGGCTCCAACAGCGCATCCACCAAGATGTGACTGCCGAGGGTTCGCACGATCAGATCGTGCATTGATTCGACCAGGGCGTTCAGGTCGACGCGCTTGAGGTTCAACGGTTGACGCCGAGCGAAGGCTAGCAACCGGTGTGTCAGCGCCGCGGCGCGATTGGCTGAGCTTACGGCGGCATCGATGAATCGCTGGGTTTCGGCGTGCCGGCCGGACTGGTTGTAGCGCTGAATCAGGTCCAGGCCGCCAATGATGCCAGTCAGCATGTTGTTGAAATCGTGGGCGATGCCTCCGGTGAGCTGCCCGACGGCCTCCATCTTCTGTGCCTGGCGCAGGGCTTCCTGCGCCTGTTGGCGGCTGGCCATCTCGGCGACCAGTCGCTCGTACACTTCGGCCAGTGCCTCGGTGCGCTCTTGCACCCGGCTCTCCAGTGTCTCGTTTAGCTCCCGCAAGGCTTGCTCGGCCTTCCAGCGCTCGGTGACGTCCTGCGCCAGCAAGAAGAAGCCCTGCACGTCCCCGTTCGCGTCTCGCCTGGGTAGGTAGTGCATGAGGGATTGGCGCGGCTGGCCATCCTTATGCGGCATATACGCCTCGAAGACGACGTCCTCGCCGGCTAACGTCCTGGCTATTTCCGCCGCGCGGGCGTCGAGGGCGCGTTCGCCTACGATGTCGACCAGCCGTTTTCCATACAGCCAGGCCGGCGAGTGGCCGAACCATTCCTCGTAATGGCGATTGTTGTAGCGGTAGCGCAGGTCCTTGTCGACGTAGCCGATCAATACTGGCAGCGCGTCGATGATTAACTTCATTTCGTCCTGGCGTCGACGCAGTGCTTCTTCTTCGCTGTGGCGCAAGCACAGGAGCTGTCCGCTGATGGCGGGCCCGTCCCGGACTGGGCTAAGGGACAGATCGAACCAGGTGCTATCCGCGTCATTCCCGTCGCTCAGTGACAGGCACTGGCTGTGCAGCTGAAAGGCGCGGCCTTGAGCCCCCCGCCCATGTGCTTCGACCAGCTCCGGCCAGAGCTTGCCCCAGGTGTCGGTGACCGGCGCGCCGAGCGCGGCGGGATGGTGGCGGCCAATCAGCGCGGCGTGGGCATCGTTGTACAGCTGCAGGCCGGCTTCCCCCCAGAGGATGCACATCGGTAGCGGTGCATCGAGCAGCGTGTCGAGCAGCACACGCAGGGCCGTCGGCCATTCGCCGGTCGGGCCCAATGCTGTCGCGCGCCAATCATGACGGGCAATGCGTCGGCTCATTTCGCTGCGCTCGGCTGGCCAGCGTTCCAGGTCTATGGCCATGGGGTTTCCATCGGGGTGCGACGGGGTGGGACTCTCCGGTCACGGCCTGTGAGTGGCATCGATTGCCCTGTGCAGCGCAGCGTCGAGCCGAGCCGTGATGGTCTTCTGTTCAGGTGCGTTGCCCTCCGGCCGGCCGCAGTTGGTGATTGCCAGCACTCAGGCTGGATACCCCTGCAAACTGCGAATCAGCTCCAGATAATCGCCGACTGCGGTGAATTCTTCAGTGTTTTTTTGGCCGCGTCGGCTGTCCGGTTCGCGGATCGCCAGCAGGTGCGCGACGCCGAAATCTCGGGCGCTGCGCAATACCGGCAGGCTGTCGTCGATGAACAGGGCAGTAGCGGGACTGAAATCCAGGTCCGCCTTCAGTGCGTACCAGAACTGCGCTTGCTCTTTGGGAAAGCCGTAGTCATGCGAACTGATCAGACGATCGAACCACGGCGCCAGTTCGATGCGCTCGAGCTTCAGCGACAACGAGTCGCGGTGCGCATTGGTGATCAGCACCACGCGCTTGTCCGAATCGCGCAGGGCGGCGAGGAATTCGTCGGCGGCCGGGCGCAGGGCGATCAGGTCCGCGATCTCGCGTTTCATTTCGCGGATCGGCAGGTTCAGCTCGCGGGTCCAGAAGTCCAGGCAATACCAGGTAAGTTTGCCCTCGTGTTCGTTGAACAGCGGGGCGAGTTCCAGTTCGGCCATGGCTCGGCTGATGCCGTGCAGGTCGGCGTAGCGCTGGGGCAGGAATTCGAGCCAGAAATGGTTATCGAAGTGCAGATCGAGCAAGGTGCCGTCCATGTCCAGCAGGACGGTGTCGATCTCGGACCAGGGCAGTGAAGCGATCATGGTGGGCTCTTGTTCGGCGAATAGTGCAATGGTGCGACAGCCGTCGGCGCGATGCAAAGCGTTCGCGGCGTGCGAAAACACCGGCCTGTCTGGCCGCATCACCGACCACGGTAGTTTTCAAACTGCCTGTTATGATTGTGGTTCGCGTTTAAAGGATAGCTTCCATGCGCCAGAAACCTACCGTGCTTGCCCGAGAGATCGTAGCCACCAGCCGTCTGTTCCGTGTCGAGGAGCTGCAGCTGCGGTTTTCCAACGGTGTCGAGCGCACCTACGAACGGCTGGTCGGCAAGGGTACCGGCTATGGCGCGGTGATGATCGTGGCGCTGGAAGCCGACGGGCGGGCGTTATTGATCGAGGAATATTGCGGTGGTACCGACACCTACGAGCTGTCCTTGCCCAAGGGACTGATCGAGCCGGGTGAGGATGTCCTCGACGCGGCCAACCGTGAATTGAAGGAAGAAGCGGGGTTCGGCGCGCGCCAGTTGGAGCTCCTCACCGAGTTGTCCCTTTCGCCCGGTTACATGAGCCAGAAAATCCAGGTGGTGCTGGCGCGCGATCTCTACCCCGAGCAATTGCCGGGCGACGAGCCCGAGCCGATGCGCGTCGACCGGGTTGATCTGCGCGAGCTGTCCAGCCTGATTCAGAACCCGCAGTTCAGCGAAGGCCGCGCGCTGGCAGCGTTGTACCTGGCGCGTGATGTACTGACCGAGCGCGGAGAATTCGACCGATGAGCCATCCCTATCTGACGCGGGTTATCGATCTGGTGCGCGACGCAGGTCAGGTCATCCTGCCGCACTGGCGCAGCGGCGTGCAGGTCCAGCAAAAGGCGGATGCCTCGCCCGTGACCGTAGCCGATATGGCCGCTCATCATCTGTTGGCCGACGGGCTGCGCGCCCTAGACCCGAATGTGCCCGTGTTGTCCGAGGAAGACTGCGACCTGAGCCTGGCTGAGCGGGCCGGCTGGACCCGCTGGTGGCTGGTCGATCCGCTGGATGGCACCAAGGAATTCATTGCCGGCAGTGAGGAGTTCACGGTTAACGTCGCGTTGATCGAGCAGGGGCGGGTGGTGTTTGGTGTCGTGGGCATTCCGGCCAATGGTCGCTGTTATTACGGCGGCGCCGGGATCGGCGCGTGGCGCGCCGAAGCCGATGGAGCGGCGCAGCCGTTGCAGGTTCGTCAGCAACCGGTCGAGGGCCTTACCGTGGTTGCCAGTCGCCGTCACTCCAGCGAGGCGCAGGAGCGCTTGCTCGAGGGTCTGCGACAGCGCTTTGGCGAGCTGACGCTGGCCAACGTCGGTAGCTCATTGAAGCTATGCTTGCTCGCCGAGGGCGCTGCGGATTGCTATCCACGGCTTGCGCCGACGTCGCAGTGGGACACCGCGGCCGCTCAGGGTGTGCTCGAGGGGGCGGGCGGTGAGGTGCTGGATATCAGCGGCGTGGGGCTGAGCTATGAAGCGCGCGAGAACTATCTGAACCCGTTCTTCCTGGCGTTGCCGCGCGGCGTGCACTGGCGCGCAGACCTGATCGAACTGGCGAATCGCTGAGACGGGTGGTATTGCTAGCGCTTTGCGAGGCGACCGGTTGCCATGATGTGGCCGCCGGTCGCCTGAGTCGGATCGCTGGAGCCGCGTTGTGTCATTGAAAACCCCTACCGGGATACGCCAATGGATCTGGCGGGCGTTCGTGCGCAGCGCCTTGATTCCGTTGGTGCTGGTCGAGGTGGTGCTGATCGCCGCCTATCTGCTGACCAACAACGCTATCCGCGATGCGCAAATCGAGCATCTGCGCGAAACGGCGCTCGCCGAACTGCAGTCGGCGGTCGGCCGTGAGGCGCGAATCATTGGTCAGCAGCTGCAAGAGGTAGAGGGCGCCACCAGACTGTTGCGCAACTTCACGCTCCGCGCGCTGGACGATGACAGGCCGGCACCGAGCGCGGCGCTGCAGCTGGGCGCCGAAGGCGCGCGTTACAGTCCCCGCGACGAAGGCGGTGCGGCAAGCTTTTATTCCGCTGCGACCGAACCCGAGCAGCAGGACCTGGAAAAGGTGGCGCGACTGCGCCGCCTCGACCCTCTGATGAAGGAGCTGCACGCCGGCAACCCGCTGATTGCCAGCCTGTATTTCAACAGTTGGGACAGCTACAACCACATCTACCCCTGGTTCAATACCGCCGAGCAATATCCGTCGGACATGAACATCCCCAGCTACAACTTCTATTACCTGGCCAGCTCCTGGCACAACCCCACTCGGCAAGTGGTTTGGACCGATGTCTATCTGGACCCGGCCGGGCACGGCTGGATGATGTCGGCCATCGCGCCGGTGTATCGCGACGACTTTCTGGAAGGGGTCAGTGGCATCGACATCACTGTCAGCCGCATCCTCCAGCAGATCGGCAAACTGAGGGTTCCCTGGAGCGGCTACGCCATGCTGATCAGCCGTGATCTCACGATCATGGCGCTGCCCGAAGCAGGCGAGCACCAGTTTGGCCTTGATGAGCTGACCGAGCATTCTTACGAGGAGGCGATCCGCCAGGAGATATTCAAACCTGAGGACTTCCGCCTTGGCCGCCGGCCAGAAACCCGTCAGTTGGCGGACGCGATCACTGCACAGGACGAAGGCGTGCAGCGTCTCAGCCTCGGCGGCCGCCAGCAGCTGGTGGCCTGGTCGACGGTGGAGCAGACCGGCTGGCATCTGCTGGCCGTTGTGGACGAGACGGAGGTGTTCAGCCAGACCAACGCGCTGGCGAGCCGCTTTCAGCAGATTGGCTGCCTTTTGATTGCCGGCCTGCTGCTGTTCTACCTGCTGTTTTTCGCCTATATGTGGCTGCGGGCTCGGCAGCTCAGCCAGGCGTTGCTTTCGCCCATTGCCAGCATTTCCGAAATGATGGGGCAGATCGGCCAGGGCCAGTGGCGCCCGCAGCCCGTTTCATCCGATATCCGCGAACTCGACGATCTGGCGCAGCACACCCGGACCATTGGCGGTCAGCTGGAGCTCAGCGAAACGCAGCGGTCGCAGGCCCAGAACCGCCTGGAACTGGTACTGGAGAGCGCCACCGAAAGCCTCTGGGAAAACGATCTGCGAAGCGGCACGTTGCAGTTTCGCGGTCGCCTTCCGACGCGCTTCGGATTGCCTTCGGCGCAGCTCAGCGATGCGCAGTTCATGCAACGCATTCACCCGCGTGACGTGCCCCGCATGCGTGCCGAACGGCTACGGATGCAGAGCGGCCACGCACTGCACTACGAGTGTGAGTTCCGCTTCGCCGATGCGCTAGGCGACTACCACTGGCTGCTCAGTCGGGGGAGGGTGATCGAGCGCGACCCCGGGACTGGCGAGGCCACGTTGTTGGCGGGCACCCATGTCGACATCGATGCGATCAAGCGGGTCGAGGAAGATTTGCGCCATGTTACGCAGCAGGCTCAGGCGGCCAACGAGGCCAAGACACATCTGATCTCCAGCATCAGCCATGAACTGCGTACGCCGTTGAACGCGATCCTCGGCTTCGCTCAGCTGATGCGCATGGACTGCTCGCCGGAAGCCGACCCCGAAGCGGCCGATTATCTCGATGAAATCCTGCTGGCCAGCCGCCATTTGAACCAGCTGCTGGGCGACATTCTCGATTGGTCGAGCCTGCAGGCCGAGCGGCCGCGACTTGAGCTCAAACGGGTCGAAGTGACGTCCCTGATGCGCGAATGTGCCGAGCTGGTGGCACTCGACATCCGGCGCCACGGTTTGACGCTGCAGGTTGGTTTGCCGGAGGCGCCCATTGAGGTGCTGGCCGAGCCGCGACGTTTGCGTCAGGTGCTGCTCAATTTGCTGTCCAACGCGATCAAGTACAACACGCCGTCCGGGCGTGTAGTGCTTGGGATCGAAACGCTGGGCGGTCAGGTGCGTCTGCTCGTCGAAGACAGCGGTCTGGGCATCGACGCGTCGCTGCAGGCGCAGATGTTCGAACCCTTCCAGCGGCTGGGTCGCGAGAGCTCGAACATCCAGGGCGCCGGCATCGGCCTGTCGCTGTGCCTCGAGTACGCCAAGCTGATGGGCGGTAGCATCGGTGTGAAAAGCGAGCTGGGCATTGGGAGTGTGTTCTGGATCTCTCTGCCGGTTCTCGAGCCGCATCCCGAGACACTGGTCCACGAGCGGCCGCGCATTGTTTACGTCGAAGATGATCCGGCCAGTCAGACGCTCGTGCACAAAGCGCTGGCCGATATGGCCGAGGTCAGCGTGATCGACAATGGCAGGACAGCACTGGAGCAGTTGCTCAGCGATCCGCCCGATCTGTTATTGCTGGATCTCAACCTGCCTGAGCTGAGCGGTGGCGAGCTGCTGTCGCTGCTGCGCCAGACTCCGGCCACGCGTCATCTGCCGGTCATTGTGCTGACAGCAGCGAGCGAAGCCGGGTCGCGGGTGGACTGTCAGGCGCGTCTGGCGAAGCCCATCGACCTGGACGAACTTCGCCGCCAGGTCCGCGCCTGCCTGCAGGCGCTGGACACGAGTCCGAGCTGAGCCGCGCTAGTCGGCGCGCTCGCCACAGAGGTCGAGGGCGAACCAGTGTTCGGCTTCGGTTTGCGACAACCCGGCACCGAGTAGCGCGAACAACTTGCCCAGCGCCGCTTCGCGCGTCATGCCGCCGCCGGATATCAACCCGCTGGCAGCTAGTTGGCTGCCGGCGGCGTAAATCCCGAAGTCGACATGACCCTGCGGACACTGACTGATTGCCACCAACACCACGCCACGCCCGTGCGCGTCCCTCAAGGTCCCTAGCAGTTCGGCATCATCGGCCGGGCCGGTTCCACTCCCGTAGCATTCGAGGACCAATCCTTGCACGCCGCTGGCCAGCACGGCACGTAGCTGCGCCGCCTGGATACCCGGATACAGCGGCAGTACCGCCAGGTTGACGGTTCGACGCGGCTGGCGGAAATCGAGCGTAGCCGGGACGCTGGGCGCCCGCTGCCCCTGGCGCAAGCGAGGGAGGACGCTGAACGCGTCGAGCGTCGCAGTGCCCAGCTTGCTGGCCCGAACCCCAGGCATCAGCGTGCCGCTGAAGTACAGATGCACGCCAGACGGGACGCCTGCGTGCAGCGCCTGCATCGCACCGAACAGATTGTCCCAGGCATCGCTGCCCGGCACGCCGGCCGGCAGCATGGAACCGGTCAGCACGACCGGCACTTCGAGCCCGAGCAACAGGAAGCTCAGGGCAGCCGCGCTGTAGGCCAGGGTGTCGGTGCCGTGCAGCACCAGTACACCGTCGCAGCCGTCCAGCTCAACGCCGGCACGTATCGCTTCGACCATGGCCAGCCAGTTGGTCTGGTTCATGTTGGCGCTGTCGATAGGCGGCAGTAGCTCGCGAAACTGCCAGTCGGGAAGGGTCAGCTGCGGTTGCTGATCCTGCTGCTCGCGCAGCCGTCCGGCGAATCCGGAGGCAGGCATCAGGCCTTCGGCGCTCTGCTGCATGCCGATCGTGCCGCCGGTGTACAGCACCACTATATTTCTGGAACCCGGCATCGCTGCCTCCTATATGAAACAGGGGCCTTAGCGGCCCCTGTTATTCCTCGTCGCGTGCGACTAGCGCGTGTGCGCCGGTGACACGACCACCGTACTCTCGGCGGGTGAGTCAGCCGTGCCCTTGGCCGGCCAGACGCTTGGGTCCAGATCCAGGTCAGCGAAATGCTTGGGGTCGAACACGGGCGACTCAACACCGGCGTCGCGCTGGCCATCGTAGTCACGCATCAGGCGCAGGCCAACCTTGAACAACAGCGCCAATGCGATCAGGTTACAGATCGCCAGCAGGCCCATGGTGACGTCTGCGAAGGCGAACACGGTGCCAAGGTTCTGCACCGAACCCCACATGACGAGGCCGACGACCATCAGACGATAGACCATGACCGGCCACCGTTTGCTGGTGAAGAAGCCAAGCGCGTTCTCACCTAGGTAGTAGTTGTAGATCAGCGTAGTGAACACGAACAGCAACAGCGCGAGGCTGACGAATACGCGGCCCCACTCACCGACGACCGCGGCAACGGCGGTTTGCGTCAGCACCACGCCGGCCATCTCGCTGCCGGGCTCGAACACACCGGAGAGGATGATGATCAGTGCGGTGCAGCTGCACAGCACGATGGTGTCGATGAACACGCTGAGCGACTGCACGATGCCCTGCGCCACTGGGTGCTTGACCTCGGCCACCGCCGCCACGTTGGGTGCGCTGCCCAGACCTGCTTCGTTGGAAAACAGGCCGCGCTTGACGCCCATGATGATTGCCGCGCCAATGCCACCCGCGAACGCCGGCTCCAGGCCGAAAGCGGCGTTGAAGATGGTGCCAAACGCTTCCGGTATCTGCGCAGCGTTGCTGCCGATGACGAAAATCGCCATGGCGATGTAGGCGAATGCCATGACCGGCACGAGTACGTCGGCGAACTTAGCGATGCGCTTGATGCCACCGAAGATGATCAGCCCGATCACCACCATCAGTGCGATGCCGCTGACATACGTTGGCACGCCGAAGGTGTCGTTCATTGAGCTGGCCACGGTGTACGACTGCACCGCATTGAAGCCGAAGCCGAAGGTCACCAGCAGCAGCAGCGATACCACGATGCCCAGCCAGCGCTGGCCGAGGCCGTGCTGGATGTAGAAAGCGGGGCCGCCACGATAGCCGCCGTCCGCCTCGCGACGCTTGTACAGCTGTGCCAGTGAGCATTCGAAGTAGCTGGTCGCCATGCCGACCAGCGCGACGATCCACATCCAGAAGATCGCGCCCGGCCCGCCGAGCATGATGGCGACCGAAACGCCGGCGATGTTGCCCGCGCCTACGCGGCCGGCGACGCTGAGCATCAGCGCCTGGAATGAACTGAGCTGTCCTGGCTGACGTTTGAAGGCTTCACCGAAGATGCGGAACATGCTGGTGAAGTAGCGAAACTGGACGAAGCGCGAGGCGATGGTGAAATACAGGCCGAGGCCTATCAGCATCACGATGAGCAGCTTGCTCCAGATGAGATCGTTGAGAAGATCGAGCATGGCGGTAGGGTCTCTCTTGTTGTTTTGCGGGTGAAAGGAACGCCGGGCGGGAATGGTTGGCCAGACGCACCGGTCATGCAATTGCGCGGATCGCGGCGAATTGATGCGAGTTGATGCTAGAATCGCGCCGCTCGCATCACAGGGATCGACCATGCAGGATCACTTCGGCGCCAACCTAAAGCTGCTGTGCAGCCACTACCGATCAATTGCGGAGGTCTGCCGAAAGCTGTCGATCAACCGCGGGCAGTTCAATAAGTACGTCAACGGCCAGAGTCGGCCAACGGCGCACAACCTCAAACGTATCTGTGATTTTTTCGGCGTCGAAGGTTATGAGCTGAGCCTGCCAACCGATCAGTTCACCCAACTGATCGGCATGCGCAGCCATGATCAGGAGCGCATCGCTGCCAGCGATCCGTTGCTGGAGCTGTTCCAGCCCCTGCGTGATAACGCCAGCAGCAGCCTGTCCCGTTATTGCGGTTATTACTTCGAATACGCCAATTGCATGTCCGTGCCAGGCCAGATTCTGCTGTCGCTGGTGCACGTGCGCGAAGATCGCGGCAGCTTTGTCTTCGAACGGCAGGAACGCCAGGAGCAGTCGCGTGCGGACAATCCCAATCAGGAAGACGGCGTGGTGCGCTGCCGCTATCTGGGCGCGGCGTTCTTTTTGCAGGATCGGCTGTTCCTCATCGACTACGAGTCGCTGACCAATAACGAGATGAGCCAGACCATCCTCATTCCCAGCTTCAAAAGCCGAATCAGCCGCCTCAATGGGCTGAAAACCGGCGTCTCCAGTGGCGATCGCCGCACCCCGGTTTGCACCCGCGTGGTCTGGGAGTACCTGGGCACCGAGATCAACCGGGTCAATGCCTATCGTCAGGTCATGCTGTATGGCCTGGATGATCCTCGCATCGATCCGGAAATCCGTGAGCGGCTGTCATTGGTATCCGTGCGCGATGGGTTGTTCGAAATCAACTAACGATCGCCCATGCGTTGCCTGACCGGGCTGGCCAAATCGCGTAAATGTCGTGGGTAAAGGCGATGAAACGAGGCGGGAGGGCTAGCGGCGGTGCGGACCGCTGACGCGTTGCACGTCAGCGGTTGGTTCGGTTCAGCAGAGTTCGGGGTGTTTGGTGCAGGTGCCGTAACCCTCGGTCTTCATCTCGTCCAGCGCCTTCTGCAGGCGGGTGACGACTTCATCCGGCGTGTCCTTGTTCAGCGCTAGGTATAAGGGAGAGGAGTTGAACACCAGCACCGTGTTGAGGCCGTTCACGCCTTCCTGCTTGGCGTAGTAGCGCCAGACCGGATTGGATGTAGCCCAAAGGTCGATTTTGCCACTGAGCAGTTTTTCGAGGTTTTCCTGGTCGCGGAGCGAATTGACGGGTGTGAGGCCCTGCGCTTCGACCCGCTGACTTACCGCGCTGCTTTTGTAAGCACCGATGGTATAGCCCTTGGCCTGTTCGAGGCTGGCCAGCTTGAGGCTCGATCCGGGCGCTGATAGCAGCACACTTTCGTATTGGGCAATCGGGCCGACCCACTTGAACAGCGGTCGGCGCGCGTCGGTCATGGAGGTGGAAAAAAGCCCGTGGTTGGGAAGGTCCAGCGTTGACTGGTAAATGCGATCCCAAGGGAAGCGCAGCGTCATCGAATAGGCAATGCCGGCGCGCTTGAACATCTCGCGGACGGTCGTCGCACTGATGCCCTGAATATGCTCTTCACGTGCGAAGTTCTTGCCACCGTCAGCCATGTTGAAAGGCGGGAAGTTCTCGGTCTGCAGGATCACTTCGTAGCCTTGCGGGAGCTCCGCATGGACGAGCGATGCGCCGAAGATCGAGCTGAACAACAGGGTGATGGCGAGTAGTTTGCGCATGGGGCCTCCGAAGAATCGGCGGATTCTACGCAAGGGCCCTGGAACAGGCCTTGTGGCATATCACGGTTTCGCCACGGACTCAGGCCAGGCGCTGATTCATGTCGCCGATAATGACCGATCGTATCGCACGCAGGCACCGAAGCTCTCCGGCGAAGGTTTGACGCAGCTCGGGATGCAGCTCAATCAGCCCTTGGTTTTGCTGCTCGACCTCCTGATAAAGCACGTCTGCCGCAGTTACGAGGCTTCGGCGAAAACGATCGAGCATCTGCCCGGCCGAGGCTGGTTTGATACCCATTGTGACGCCGGCGGCGACGAGCGTGTCGCGTGTCAGGCTAGCCATCCTCGCGCTGGGGCCAATCGGCCATGCAAGCGAGGTACCCGCCGGCCATTTATCCTGGTCGAACGATTGCGTGTCGTAGACGGCGGTGCTCAGCAGGTCATAGAACGGCGCCAGCTGGACACCCTCGGGTCGCACCAGAAAGCTGATGTTCTTCAAATGTGCGTCTGTGTTGCCCACCAGAGCATTGAAAGCCAACCATTGGAAAAGCATGCGCCGAGCGACCACCGGAACGAGGCAGCGATCGGCCAGCTCTGCGAGTCTTTCCACGCTGCCGGCCAAGTACTTGTATGTTTTATCCAGCCCGAGAAGCTGGCAGGCGTCGATACTGTGGATCCGATGCCCGCCATTTGCGCTGCGCTGTCTGTCGAAGCGCTGAATGAGATATACGGGCTCGGGAACATATCGGCGCCAGACGGGCGGTACGTTGAGCCCGACGCGTTTGGCGAGGTTCATGATGAACCATTCGTTGATGACTGAGTGTGCATAGGCGATGTCCGGGTGATCAGGCTTAAGGATATGGGTTGAGGCTGTTCCGCCTTCCGGCTCGAACAACGCATCGTCTTGAAAGATGACGGCCAGCTTGTGCTGAGCGCCGGCCAGGGACATCCGCTTCCTCGCCTCCTGACTGAGCGGAATCTTCGGCATGTGCTGGATGCGGCGTGATAACTCTGGGTCCGGGAGTGGATGGACCGGGCCTGGCGACTGTGATGCACCCTCAGTCAATAGCGTGACTGAACCGGCCGACTCGGTGCCGTAATGCGCCAGCAAGGCAAACGCATCATTGGCGTCCACGTTGGCTGACTTGGCTAGCAAGGTTCGTTGGCCTTCCTCGGGAAGGAGGTTGTCGAAGTACCATTGCGCCGGTCTATGCGTTGCTCCGTCTCGCTGCAGCCCGTCCTGTAAAGGGAGGCCTGGACAGAGCGAAAACCGATCCGGGTGCGCCAGCCATTGGGGTGAATAGGCAAAAGCCCAGATGCCATTGTCCTCGTGCAATGTCCCGATGTGCTGGTCGTTGATCCAGGCGAGTAGTGCGCGAGCCATCAGAGCGGCGCCTTCGACTTCTGCAGGGCTTTTTCAAGCTCCCCGGAAAACAGATCGGAGGCTGAGTCGGGTATCTCGATAGTGACCTTGATGCCTAGTTGCTGCATCACCTGGAACAGCTTGCTCCATTGGACGGCGTCTCCACCGCGCTCTACCTTGCTCAGGAAGTTCTCGCTGACCCCGATCGTTCCAGCTGCATCATCCTGTCGCAACGCAAGTGATTTGCGAGTGGCTCGCACTGCCGGTCCGATCATGGTCGGTTCAGTAATGTGGATTTTCATATTTATCCTCATGTTCGTGAGGATTATGGCTGAATTTGAACGAAAGGCGAGAAAACCGCACGATCGTGAGGATTGAGGTGTTAAGACGTTCTGCTCGAGAACGAAACCCCTCGATCGTGAGGTTTTACGCGGCGCCGGCTGGGGTAGTCAGCGCCACGGGCGAGTTATCCCTTCAGCGGTACCAGCCGCGGAGCGATCATGTTTTCCGGGCGCAGGATGTCGTCGAGGGTGGCGTCGTCCAGCAAACGTTCTTCACGCACCAGTTCCAACACCCCACGACCGCTGAGCAGTGCCTGGCCGGCGATTCGGGTGGCGTTCTCGTAGCCGATGTAGGGGTTCAGCGCGGTGATCAGGCCGATGGAGTTTTCCATCAGTTGGCGGCAGTGGCCCTCATTGGCGGTGATGCCGACGATGCAGTGCTCGCGCAGCATGTCCATGGCGCGTTGCAGCAGGCGGATCGAGTCGAACAGTTTGAAGGCGATCAGCGGTTCCATGACGTTGAGCTGCAACTGTCCGGCCTCGGCGGCCATGGTCAGCGCCAGGTCGTTGCCGATGACCTCGAAAGCCACCTGGTTGACCGCTTCGGGGATCACCGGGTTGACCTTGCCCGGCATGATCGAGCTACCCGGCTGGCGCGGCGGCAGGTTGATTTCGTTGATACCGGTGCGCGGGCCGCTTGAAAGCAGGCGCAGGTCATTGCAGATCTTCGACAGCTTCACCGCGAGACGCTTGAGCATGCTGGAGAAGGTGACAAAGGCGCCCATGTCGGAGGTCGCTTCGATCAGGTCGGCGGCGGGTTTCAGCGGGTGGCCGCTGATGGTCGCCAGGCGTTGTACGGCCAGGTTCTGGTAGCTCGGGTCGGCATTGATACCGGTGCCGATGGCGGTGCCGCCGAGGTTGACCTCGACCAGCAATTGCGGTGCGATCAGGCGCAGATGCTCTAGATCTTCACCCAGCGTGGTGGCAAAGGCGCGGAATTCCTGGCCGAGGGTCATGGGCACCGCGTCCTGCAGCTGGGTGCGACCCATCTTGAGGATATGGGCGAATTCCGCAGATTTGCCGGCGAACGCCTGGACCAGGCTGTCGAGGCTGGCCAGCAGGGTGTCGTGGCCGAGCAGCAGACCAAGGCGAATGGCGGTGGGGTAGGCATCGTTGGTCGACTGCGCCATGTTGACGTCGTTGTTGGGGTGCAGGTGGCGATATTCGCCCTTGGCGTGGCCCATGTATTCGAGGGCGAGGTTGGCGATCACCTCGTTGGCGTTCATGTTGGTCGAGGTGCCGGCACCGCCCTGGATCATGTCGACGACGAACTGCTCGTGATGCTCGCCGCGGATAAGATGCGCACAGCCCTGGCTGATCGCGACGTGCTTGGCGTCGCTGAGATGGCCCAGTTCGCGGTTGGCGTCGGCTGCTGCCTGTTTGACCATCGCCAGCGCCACGACCAGCTTGGGGAAGTGTGAAAGCGGAACGCCGGACAGGTGGAAGTTGCGCACGGCGCGCAGGGTTTGAATGCCGTAATAGGCATCAGCGGGTACTTCCAAGGAGCCAAGCAGATCTTTTTCGAGGCGGAACGATGCAGCGGAGGACATGAGGGTTCTCATCCAAGAGAAAAGCGGCAACTGCCGCGAAGGCCGCTACCATAGGCGCTGGCGCTCCTGCTCGGCCAATGCCGTTAATCGCTGGGTCATGCATGATCGGCATGAGCAGGCTGTGACGCCGTTTCGCTGGCGAGCGTTATAGCGGCGCCTGAAATGTCCTTCTACTGCACGGCAGGAGTCGTCGATGAACATCGAAACCAAGTGGCTGGAAGATCTGGTCGCTTTGGCCGCCACACGAAGCTTCTCCCAGGCGGCAGCTCGCCGCTTCGTTACTCAGCCTGCTTTTAGCCGGCGCATCCGCAGCCTTGAGAACTGCCTCGGCCTGACATTGGTGAACCGCGCTAAAACGCCGGTTG
Source organism: Pseudomonas sp. DNDY-54 (assembly GCF_019880365.1). NCBI lineage: Bacteria > Pseudomonadati > Pseudomonadota > Gammaproteobacteria > Pseudomonadales > Pseudomonadaceae > Pseudomonas > Pseudomonas sp. DNDY-54. The sequence goes on along the minus strand of NZ_CP082271.1, from coordinate 4,116,499 downwards.
AGCTGACCGAGGCGGGCCAGCTGTTTCTGGTGACGGCGCGGAACATGATCGACCAGGTCGGTGAGGTGGTGCATTACCTGCACAACCTCGAGGGCCAGCGGGGCGAGGTCTTGCAGATTGCCGCCGCGCACTCGTTGGCGCTGGGCTTCTTTCCTGAATGGCTCGCGCGCCTGCGGCTGGATGGCGTTCCGGTGAACAGCCGGCTGGTCGCGACCAACGTCGGCGAGGCGGTGCATTCGCTGCGTGAAGGCACCTGTGATCTGATCCTTGCCTACTACGATCCGGAGGCCGCCTTGCAGATGGACCCTGAGCTGTTTCCGTCGCGTTCGCTGGGCCGCACCGAAATCGTCCCGGTGTGTGCGGTTGACGCGCGGGGCGAGCCCCTGTTCGACCCGGACAGTGGCCAGACGGTCCCGTTACTGGCGTACAGCACCGGCGCGTCACTGGGTCGATCGGTCAATTTGTTGCTACGCCAACGGGGTTTGCGCTCCTCGACGGTCTACGAAACGGCCATGGCGGACAGCCTGAAAAGCATGGCGATGCAACGGCTCGGCCTGGCCTGGGTACCGCGCCTCAGCGTGACCGCCGAGCTGGCGCGTGGCGAGCTGGTGGTCTGCGGCGGTGAGCACTGGCGCGTGCCATTGGAGATTCGTCTTTATCGCTGCGCGCTGGTGCGCAAGGCGCCGGTGCGGTTGCTCTGGCGCAAGCTTGAAGCGGGTGCAGGGCAGGGCGTAGGCGGCTTGTCGGTGGAATAGGCTGTGTATTGATGAGGTTGTGTTTGTGTTGCGGTTGCAATCAGCGTGGCGCCTTGCAGCGTGAAGAACTGGCGATCCGTAAGCCGAGGCGCCGGATCGCCAGCAAGCTCCCGGGTCGCTAGAGATTCATCACGATTCGGCCTTCGATGGTCCCGGCACGCATCTGGTCGAAGATTTCGTTGATGTCGTCCAGCTTGCCGCTGTGGATCGTCGCCTTGACCAGCCCTTCGGCGGCGAAATCCAGCGCTTCCTGGAGGTCCGCGCGAGTACCGACGATGGAGCCGGTGATGCTGATGGCTTTGAGCACCACATCGAAAATCGGCGTCGGGAAATCTCCCGGCGGCAGGCCGACCAGGGCAACGGTGCCGTGTCGCCGAGCCATGCCGATGGCCTGTCCGAAGGCGCTGTTGGACACCGCAGTGACCAGCACGCCATGCGCCCCGCCGATATCGCGTTGAATCACTTCGACCGGGTCTTCGGTACGCGCATTGATGGTGAGGCTGGCGCCGAGTGTCTTCGCCAGTTCCAGCTTGGCGTCGTCGACATCTACTGCTGCGACGTGCAAACCCATGGCCTTGGCGTACTGCACGGCTACATGGCCCAATCCGCCGACGCCTGAGATCACCACCCACTGGCCTGGGCGGGCATTGGTCACTTTCAACCCCTTGTAGACCGTCACGCCGGCGCACAGGATCGGGGCGATCTCATCGAACGCCACGTCCTTGGGCAGGATGCCGACATAGTTAGGGTCAGCCAGGACGTACTCGGCATAGCCACCGTTGACCGAATAGCCGGTGTTCTGTTGCTCGGCGCAGAGTGTTTCCCAGCCCGTCAGGCAGTGCTCGCAGCAGCCACAGGCGCTGTACAGCCAGGGCACGCCGACGCGGTCACCTTCCCTGACCCGATTGACGCCGCTTCCCACAGCGGCGACATATCCGACGCCTTCGTGTCCCGGAATGAAGGGCAGCGGTGGGCGCACAGGCCAGTCGCCCTCCACGGCGTGCAGATCGGTATGGCACACTCCGCAGGCCTCGATCTTGACCAGGATCTGGCCAGGGCCGGGCAGCGGGACTTTCACCTCTTCGATACGCAGCGGTTCACCGTAGGCGTGCGCCACGGCGGCTTTCATCGTCTGGTTCATGTGCGTCTCCTGTGCGTCGGAACAGGGAGTGTCCCCGCCTGATCCAAGTGGGCATTGACCCTGGGCAAGGTTAGCGGTCCTTCGCGGCGATGCCAGACGCGCGGTCACGGGTGCCGGCGGGTTGGGGCTTGCGATATACTGCGCGGCCTTTGGTTGGACCGGTTCCGACCCTGTACCTGCACGGCCGCGCTGCTTTCAGCGCGGCCGTTGTTCCTGATGCGCCTTCTGGCGCCGAAGCGAGGCACGACGATGACCGCACTGGTAGGCGTGATCATGGGCTCCAAGTCCGACTGGTCCACCTTGAGCCACACCGCAGACATGCTGGAGAAACTCGGCATTGCGCACGAAGTCACCGTGGTGTCCGCGCACCGCACCCCCGACCTGCTCTTTCAGTATGCCGAGCAGGCCGAATCACGCGGGATTCGCGTGATCATTGCTGGCGCAGGTGGCGCCGCTCATCTGCCGGGTATGTGCGCGGCCAAGACTCATCTGCCCGTGCTTGGCGTGCCGGTGCAATCGTCGATGCTCTCCGGTGTGGATTCGTTGCTGTCGATCGTGCAGATGCCGGCCGGCGTGCCGGTCGCTACGCTGGCCATCGGCAAGGCTGGAGCGATCAACGCTGCGCTGCTCTCGGCGAGCATCATCGGCCACGAATTCCCTGAATATCACGCTGCGCTGAAGAAATTCCGCGACGAGCAGACCCAGACGGTGCTCGATAATCCGGACCCGAGGAGCGCATAAATGAAAATCGGCGTGATCGGTGGCGGCCAACTGGGTCGCATGCTGGCCTTGGCGGGAACCCCGCTGGGCATGAACTTCGCGTTTCTCGATCCGGCGCCCGACGCCTGCGCCGCGGCGTTGGGCGAGCATCTATGCGCCGACTACGGGGATCGGGACCATCTGCGCCAGCTGGCCGATGAAGTCGATCTGGTGACCTTCGAATTCGAAAGCGTGCCGGCCGAGACGGTGGCGTTCCTGTCGCAGTTCGTTCCGGTCTTTCCGAGCGCCGAGGCACTGCGCATCGCCCGTGATCGCTGGTTCGAGAAGTCCATGTTCAAGGCGCTCGGCATCCCCACGCCGGCGTTTGCGGATATCCAGTCTCAGGCCGACCTTGACGCTGCCGCCCGCAGCATCGGCCTGCCGGCCGTACTCAAGACCCGCACCCTCGGCTACGACGGTAAAGGCCAAAAGGTGTTGCGTAAGCCGACAGATGTCGCCAACGCCTTTGCCGAGCTGGGCAGCGTCCCCTGCATTCTGGAGGGTTTCGTGCCGTTCAGCGGCGAGGTATCGCTGATCGCCGTACGGGGTCGGGACGGTGAAACCTGCTTCTACCCGCTGGTCCACAACACTCACGAAGACGGCATCCTGCGGTTGTCGGTTGCGAGCAGCAACCACCCGCTGCAGTCACTGGCCGAAGAGTATGCCGGCCGGGTTTTAGCTGAGCTGGATTACGTCGGCGTACTGGCCTTCGAATTCTTTGAGGTCGACGGCGGACTCAAAGCCAACGAGATCGCGCCGCGCGTGCATAACTCCGGGCACTGGACCATCGAAGGCGCCGAATGCAGCCAATTCGAGAACCACTTGCGCGCCGTAACCGGCCTGCCGCTGGGCTCGACGGCGAAGCTCGGCGAGAGTGCCATGCTCAATTTCATCGGTGAGGTACCGCCGGTGGCCAAGGTCATCGCCATCGAGGACTGCCATCTGCACCACTACGGCAAGGCGTTCAAGGTCGGGCGCAAGGTCGGGCACGCCACCTTGCGCTGTCCGGATCGGGCGACGCTCGATCGGCAGATTACGGCGGTTGAGTCGCTGATCCATCGCGATTGAGCTTCCGGCCGTCTGGCTTGCGGCTACAGGTCGAACTGCCTGGCATAGCTCCGGTCCGAGATTACGTAACGAGTATTTTCGGACCTAGAGGAGATTGCCAATGGGCATCATCGGAACCATCATCATCGGCCTGATCGTAGGCCTCATCGCGCGCTTCCTTAAACCCGGCAATGACAGCATGGGCTGGATCATGACTATCCTGCTGGGTATTGGCGGCTCGCTGCTGGCCACCTATGGCGGGCAGGCCCTTGGGCTCTACCGCGCGGGTGAAGGTGCAGGCTTTATCGGCGCCGTGATTGGCGCGGTCATCCTGCTGGTCATCTACACCATGGTGACCGGCCGTAAACACTGATTCGCCTCGGGGCCGCGCCCTGCGGTCCCGTTCCTTTACCACGCGGTAGCCATGCGTCTTCTAGTTTTTTCGATACTTCTCGGCTGTGCTTCAGTCATACAGGCCGCTCCGGCTGAGCTGGACTGGCTCGAACTCATGCCGCCCGAGGACCGTCAGGCACTCGAGGACATGCCCGAGATCGAGCACGACTCGCCGGAAAATGACGGTTTCAGCGATCAGGGCGGGCTCAAGCAAGGCGCGGGTCTGCCCGCGGTCATGTACTCGGCCAAGACCGTGCCTGCGCTTGATGGAAAGCAGGTGCGCCTGGGCGGCTATCCGGTCCCGCTGGAGACAGACAGCCGGGGGCGCAGTACGGAATTCTTTCTGGTGCCCTATCCGGGCGCCTGTATCCACGTCCCGCCACCGCCGCCGAATCAGATTGTGATGGTCCGCTATCCGGACGGCATTACGCTGGACGATATCTACGCACCGCTTTGGGTCGACGGGACGCTTCGGATCGAGCCGGTTCGCAACGCGCTGGCCGATGCAGCCTATGAGCTGTCTGCCGCTGAGGTGACCTTGGTTGACGAAAGCGACCTCTGATCCCATGCGAGGCCCGGTACCGCTTGAGCCGTCTGAGCGCGAGGCCTTCCGCACGCTGGCGGCCGAGACCGAAGGCATCGATGTGGCGGTGTATCACGCATTCGATAAAGACCCGCTGGAACCAATCATCGGGTTAGGCCCCGCCGACGCGCCAATTGCATTTTTCGGTCGAGATCCCGGTCGTGAAGAGGTTCGCTTGGGCGAGCCGTTCGTTGGCAGCGGTGGGCAGCTGGTTCGCCGAGCCCTGTACCAACATCTACACGGCAGAGAAATGCCTGATGTTGAAGCCGGCCGCGCGCTGGGCCATACCTTCTTCTGGGTGAACACCGTGCCATACAAACCGCTCGGCAATCGCGCCTGGTCGATGGCGGTCAAGCGGCGCTTTCATCCGCTCATGCAGCGTGTACTGATCGACAACTGGCAAGGCCGCGACATCGTCACGCTCGGTCGAGAGGCCTTTCTCTGGTTCGGTATGGGCCGGTCGCAAGAGGAGCGCCGACGGCTCGAAACGTACTGGAAGCGCGAGGACCGGTTCACGGCATTCGTCGATATCGAGCTGATAACCGAGCGGGGCGCCGCTCGCGCGTTTCGTCTGCACCCGTTGCCGCATCCCTCGCCGCGCAATCGAACCTGGCTTTCCCGGTTCCCTGCCTTGCTGGAGGCGCGTTTGCAGCAATTGCTCGGGTGAACGCCTTCAATCCCGATTGCCATGCTGGCGCATGAAGCGACGGTCAAGGTGATCCTTCCAAAGACCCAGCAATTTTCCCTCGGCGGCCAGGTTCGCCCAGCTCATCAACGCACCCCGCTGACCGTCGGCGAGTAAAGCAAGGCTATGCGTCTGAGGATGGTAGTGACGCAGCGGCTGGCCGATGGCTGCCCGACTCAGGTTGGTCGCAAGCACGGCTGCCTGGCGCACGGCGTGCACACCGTTGCGAGCAGCGCCCGGCAGGCTGGCGCAATCGCCGCTGGCGAACACGTGGCGGTGCGAGCGGCTTTGTAGCGCTGGGCTTACCTCGATGAAGCCGTCGCCATCCAGGCGCAGCCCGGAGTCGCGCAGCCAACCCAGGGGGTTGGGGCCGGTTGCGACGACCAGGCGCCGGCCTCGCCAGTGAATCTGGCCGTCACCGATCAGCGTGTTGCCATGCACGGCCTGGATGCTGACGTGCTCGTGGATCTGTACGTCTGCACGCTGTAGATGGCCCAGAGCCAGCGCCCGGAGCCGGCGCGGATGGTCGGCCAGCAGCTCGCCGGCACAGAACAGATGAATCGCCGGTACGCGACCAGCCATGGCCAATGCCAGCTCTGCGCCAGCCGGCCCGCCGCCGAGGATGGCCACCGGCTCGGGGCTCTCCTGCCATTGTTGCCAGCGACGGATGAAGTCGGCGAATGGCTTTACCGATAGCAACTCCATGCCATCGCCGAATTGTTCCGGCAGCCAGGGCAGCGAGCCCAGATTCAACGATAACCAGGTGCTGCGCAATGTCTCGCCGGTCGCCAGGAGCAGTTCAGGCGTATCGGGAAGCAGCGCCACGAGGGTGCCCTGAATGAACTCAACTTCTGCGGCGGCGCATAGTTTGGGCAGCCCGATGCGGCATTGGCGGGGCTGGTAATGCTCGGCGACAAGGCCCGGCATCATGCCCGAGTACCACGCGTGGGGTTCGGCCGAGACGAGGCCGATGCGGCCCATGGGCCGCTCGCCGTCGGCCCATTGATTCAGCACACCGAGGTGGCTATGGCCCGCGCCGGCCAGCAGCAGATCGAAGTCAGTGTTCATGGCGCATCAGTGCCGGCTGACGCGTTGTGAGAAGAGGTGGGCCAGGGTCCGTCTGCAGCGGCATGGCATCCATGGCAGAGCTCCTTTAGAGCAACCGGCGGGCAAGCGCGCATCAGCGTCGCTGACAGTGCGTACGCGGGAGATGCGTTGTCTGGCTTCAGTATAGTTTCGCTGTTGCCAGACGCCGGATCTTCTTCGCAGCCGGCTGGCTGGCACAAACGCGCCGTTACGAGGCTTCGACGCCGATCGAGACGCTGAGACTGTGGCTGTCACCGGGAGCCAGTCGGACCATGTCGCTCAGTACGTTGGCGGTCTCGATGCAGAGCATTCGCTGCCAGGCGTCATCGGCAAATTGCGACAGTCGCTGAGACTTATCGATCCACGGGTTCCACAGCACGGCAGAACGCGAGCCGCTGGTTTCCAAGGTAATTCTGCGGTTGAGCCCCGAGTCGTGAAGGTGCAACGTCGACGGTAGATCCAGGTAGATGCGGTCGGTTTCGCCAGTGAATCTGAGGTCGCCTTGCTGCTGGCGCTGCTGCCAGTCGTCCAGGGTTTCGATATAAGGTCGCCCATCGAGCCCTTCTACCGTGACCTGGGTGATGTCGCTGATGGCGAAGTAGCTGTGCAGCGCTTGGGACAAGGCGATGGCACCAGTGCCTTGGTTATGGCTGGTCAGCGTCATGTGTAGGCGCTGATCCAGGCGAATCTCAAGGCTCAGTTGGACGGCGTGTGGCCAACCGGGCAGGTCGCTCACGGCATCGCAGGTGAAGACCAGGGTTGCGCTGTCCGCGTCGCTGTCTGATTTCGCCAGCCGCCAGTCGAGGGCGCGTACCAGTCCGTGGGCGGGGGCGGGCTGGTTGTCTTGATAAGCGTCCTGTACCGGCTCGGGATTGCGCGCCAGATCACCGAACCAGGGCCAGCAGACCGGGACGCCGCCACGCACCGCCTGGCCGCGCTTGAATGCCGCTTGCTCGCTCAGCCAGATGATCGGTGTTGCCTCGCCTTGCCGGTAGCTGAGCACCTGCGCGCCCTGTTCGGCCACTATCAGTTCGGCCGCACCGTTGCGGACGCGCCAGCAAGGTAGTTGGTCCATTTCGATGCGCTGGATGTCGACGGGCATGGCAGTCTCGCTAGCAATGGATGACGGGTTGTTCTGACCCTGCCTGGGCGGGAGGATTCCGCATTGGGTGCGTTGCGGATTCGATAAGAGAGTCAATCACTCAGATGGGGTACCCGCCCGCCGCGGCCGGATGCCAGCCGCGGGAGGGACCCAGGCGCATCACCGCCCCTGGCAGGCATCCACGCGCAGCCAGCGCTCCAGCAGTTTGAAGCCCTGCATCAGCACGAAGGCAATGATCAGGTAGATCAGGCCCGCGGTGAGGAACATTTCCTCGTGCATGTAGGTGCGCGCTGCGATCTTGCGGGCCATGCCGGTCAGCTCCAGCAAGGTGATGGTGCTGGCCAGGGCGCTGGCCTTGAGCATCAGAATCACTTCATTGCTGTAGGCCGGCAGACCGATGCGGGTTGCCCTTGGCAAGATGATGTGGCGCAGGGCCTGATAGCGCGACATGCCAAGCGCACGTGCCGCCTCGACTTCACCGGCGGGCACATTCTGAATCGCGCCGCGCAGGATCTCGGCGATATAGGCGGCAGTGTGCAGGGTCATGGTGATGATCGCGCACCAGTACGGGTCGCGCAGGAACGGCCACATCCAGCTTTCGCGAACGGCCTCGAACTGGGCCATGCCGTAGTAGACGAGAAACAATTGCACCAGCAACGGCGTGCCGCGGAAGAAAAAGATATAGCCATAAGGCAACGCCCGCACCGCGAATATGCGCGAGGAGCGAGCGATGCCCAGCGGGAGCGCGAGGATTAGCCCGGCAACGACCGAAACGCCGACCAGCTGCAGGGTAAGCCAGGCGCCTTCGAGGAAATCCGGCAGCCACTTGATGAACAGTTCCCAGCTCATGCGGCGCTCCTCGTAAAGCCACGACCCGCTCGTCTTTCAAGGAAGTACATGCCTGTCATGGCGATCACGGTCAGGCCCAGATAAATGCATGCAGCCACTACGAAGAAGGTGAAGGGCTCCTTGCTCGCGGTGACGGCGATCTGCGAGGTACGCATGATTTCTTCGAGCCCGATGACCGAGACGAGCGCCGTGTCCTTCATCAGGATCATGAACAGGTTACCGAGCCCCGGCAGCGCCAATCGCCACATCTGCGGCAGGATCAGCTTCAGGAAAATCCGACGCTTTCCCAGCCCGAGCGCGAGCCCCGCTTCGCGGTGGCCTTTGGGGATTGCCAATAACGCGCCACGGAACACCTCTGTGGCATAAGCACCGAAACAAAGACCGAGGGCAATGGTGCCGGCGGCGAAGGGGCTGAGGGCGAGGTTCTCAATCCCGAAGATCTCGCCAATGCCACGTATCAAACTGATAGTGCCGAAATAAATCAGCAGGACCCAGAGCAGCTCGGGTACGCCGCGTACGATGGTCGAGTAAGTGCCGCCCACCCAGCGAAGGGTGACGAACGGGGAAGTCTTGGCGAGTGCGCCGAGCAGGCCGAGCACCAGGCCGAGGGCCAATGCTGCGAGGGCCAGCTGGATGGTCATCCAGGTGCCGGCGATCAACGCCGGACCGAATCCATGAAGGTCGGGAATCATATGGGCTCAAACACCAAAGCCCGACCTACCTGTTCAGGCGGCCGGGCTTTGATTCAGACGGATCAATAAATGTCGAAAGGGAAGTACTTGGCGTTCAGCTTCTCGTAGGTGCCGTCAGCTCTGATTTCATCCAACGCCTTGTTCAGCTTCTCACGCAGTTCGTCATTGCCCTTGCGTACGGCGATGGCGATCTTGTCGTTGTCGAATACCGGCTCACCTTTGAATTCGAAATTCTTGCCAGCATCGCTCTTGAGCCACTCCCACTGCACAAAGGAGTCAGCCAGGATGCCATCGACACGGCCCGAAGCCAGGTCCAGGTAGGCATTTTCCTGAGTGTCATAGAGTTTGATGTCGACGACGCCGTCCAGGTTGTCTTCCAGCCAGGTCCCGGCGATGGTCGCGCGCTGGGCGCCGATGGTCTTGCCTTCCAGATAGCTTTCGTCGGTTTTGAAGTCCACCGACTTAGGTGCCACGAACTGCAGCTTGTTGGTGTAGTAGTGATCGGTGAAATCGACCGCGTTCTTGCGCTCTTCGGTTACCGACATGGACGCGGCGAGGAAATCGAACTTGCCGGCGTTGAGGGCGGGAATGATGCCGTCCCAATCGGAGGTCACCACTTCGCATTCCACCTCCATCTTGGCGCAAAGGGCGTGGGCGATGTCGAGGTCGAATCCGACCACCTGGCCGCTGGCGTCAATCAGGTTGAACGGTGGGTAAGCACCTTCGGTGCCGATTCGCAATTTTTCAGCGGCAATGGCGTTGGCGCCGAGCATCAGGGTGGCGGCGGCAGTCAGCAGAATCTTCTTATAGCTTTTCATGCGGTGTTGCTCCATTAGCGATGGCTGGACATGAACTGTTTACAGCGTGCCGATTGGGGGTTGTCGAACACCTGCTCCGGCGTTCCTTGCTCTTCGACCAGGCCCTGGTGCAAAAACACCACTTCACTGGAAACCTGCTTGGCGAAGTTCATTTCGTGCGTGACCAGCAGCATGGTCCGACCCTCATCGGCCAGCGACCGGATCACTGCAAGCACTTCTTGTACCATTTCCGGATCGAGAGCCGAGGTGGGCTCGTCGAACAGGATTACCTTGGGCTGCATGGCCAGGGTGCGCGCGATTGCAGCGCGCTGTTGCTGGCCGCCGGATAGCTGATTCGGATAAACGTGGCGCTTGTCGGCAATTCCGACCTTGGCCAGCAGTGCCTCAGCCGTTTCGATGGCTTCGGCTTTGCTCTGCCCCAGCACACGGCGCGGCGCCTCGATGATGTTGTCGAGCACGCTCATGTGCGGCCAGAGATTAAAATTCTGGAACACGAAGCCCAGCTTGCTGCGCATCAGGTTGATCTGCTTGGCGTCCGCAGCGACCAGGTCGCCGTCTTTGGCGCGCTTGAGGCGCAGCTGCTCGCCAGCCACGAGAATTTCGCCCTCGTTGGGGTTCTCCAGCAGGTTGATACAACGCAGAAATGTGGATTTTCCGGACCCGGAAGAGCCGAGGATGGAAATCACGTCACCATCGCGAGCGGTCAGCGAGATGCCTTTTAGAACTTCCAGATCGCCGTAGCGCTTGTGCAGATTGCGGATTTCCAGTGCGGGTATGGCCTCGGCCATTGAGCTTCCTCTTCTCGGAACAGGGGGCTGCTCCTGCTCCATTTCTATGTAAATTGCGCTCCGGCCAACTGCTCGCCCTCCTGGCGAGGCGCAAACCTAGCATGGGTGGGGGCATGCGCCAAGCGCGGCGCCAATCTGAGCTATGTGACTGACCGTTCACGCTTCGCTTGCCGTCGGTACGCCTCTATCTATATAGATGAAAATGACGTGATGTGCGCGAAACGGGATCGGCACGGCACAGGATGCTCGCCGGGAATTCGAGATTCCCGGCACCACATTTTCTGCGTTATGACGGGTCGGGTTTGGGCAGCTCCGGATCGTCTGTGAGCATCTCGTCGTGTTCTGCCATCTTCCACGGGAGGCTCCCCGGCGAGATGTGCAAAAAGTGCAGGTACTTCTCGAACTGATCGAGGATGTCACTGATGATGTCCGCTTGGTCATAGCCATAAATGTCGTAGTGCTGACCACCACGGCGCAGGAAGACCTCGGCGCGGTAGTACTGCTCATCGGCCTCGGGTCCTTCGGACAGGGCGAAAGCAGGCATGGCGTAACCGACCGCGCGGATCTCGTAGATGAAGTCCACCTGGTCGTCCTTGATAACTTCCAGATAGAGCCGTGAGTGGGCCTCGTCGGTATGCACTTCGGCACTCCATTCCTGGCCGCTGAGCTCGCGCTGCACCCGTCGCATGGCCTTGAGCACGGTGCTGCTCATGAAGCTGTCGACGTTTTCCCGGGTCGGGAAGCTGACCATCCCCGCCAGCCGCTTCTTCCAGAGCCCGGGGCCGGCATTGCTTGCCAGTCGGCTGCCCTGCATATGGCTTTGCAGGCTGGTTTCGTGGTGTCCTTCGATCACCAGCGCACGCCACATGCCAAGCGCGGCGATCATCATGATGATGGCGAAGGGCAGGGCACTGGCGATCGTCATGGTTTGCAGCGCGCTGAGGCCACCCGCCAAGAGCAAAGCAGACGCGACTACGCCCTCGATACTGGCCCAGAACACCCGTTGCCACACCGGGGTACGCAGTGCACCGCCAGCGGCCAGCGAGTCGATAACCAGGGAGCCGGAGTCCGAGGACGTGACAAAGAACGTGATGATCAGCACCACCGCGAGGAACGACGCGATGGACGTCATCGGCAGCAGTTCGAACAGTTTGAACAGCGCGATGGCGTTGTCCGCCTGCACATCGCCGATCAGCGACGTATAGCCTTCGACCATGATCAGGTGCAAGGCGGTATCGCCGAACACCGAGAACCAGAGAAAGGTAAACATGGTGGGCACGAACATCACGCCGAAGACGAACTGGCGGATGGTCCTGCCACGGCTGATCTTCGCGATAAACAGCCCCACGAAGGGCGACCACGCGATCGTCCAACCGAAGATGAACAGCGTCCAGTTGCCGATCCAGTCGCTGCGGCTGTAGGCCTGCAGGTTGAACGTCCGCTCGATGATGTTGTTCAGGTAGCTGCCGGTGTTCTGCAGGAAGGTCTCGAGAATGAAGATGCTTGGGCCGACCAGAAACACGAACAGCATGAGCCCGATCGCCAGGATCATGTTAAGCAGCGACAGGTTCTTCACGCCCTTGTCGAGGCCGGCGACCACCGAGCAGATCGCCAGACCCGTGATGAGCGCGATGGCGATGATCTGCACGTTGATGCTGATCGGTATCGATGGCCAGAGGTAATTGATGCCGGCATTGATCTGAGTGACCGACAAGCCAAGCGTTGTCGCGATACCGAACAGCGTGCCCAGAATCGCGAAGACATCCACCACATGCCCGATCGGCCCATAGATGCGTTCGCCAATGATCGGGTAGAGCGCCGAACGCATCGACAGCGGCAAGCCATGACGGAACGAGAAGTACGCCAGCACTAAGCCAGTCAGGCCGTAGATCGCCCAGATATGAAAGCCCCAGTGGAAGAAAGCGATCTGCATCGCCTGCTTGGCCGAATCAACGGTTTCTGCCGCACCCGCTGGCGGTGAGGCGTAATGCAGGACCGGCTCGGCGACGCCGAAGAACAACAACGCGATGCCGTAACCGGCGGAAAACAGCATGGCGAACCAGGCCGGAAAGCTGTACTGCGGCTCGGCGTGGTCAGGCCCGAGCTTGATGCTGCCCCAGGGCGTCATCGCGATGCCCACGATGAAGACCAGAAAGAAGGCCACCGAGAGCATGTAGAACCAGCCAAAGTTGGTCGTGATGAATGCCAGCGTCGAGCTGAACACCTCCCCCGCCAATTCAGGATTACTGATCGTGCCGACTACTAGCAGCAGCGTAACGACCACCGCTGGAATGAATACGGGGAACAGGATGATGGACCTGGGTAGCTTCTTGTCTGCTTCCATGTGTCTTTCTGGCCTCTGACTGGCGAGTGGGACGGAAACGCGCGGTGGCTCCCGAAGCAAATGTGTTAACAGAAGGGTAGACGGTGATTCGCTGCCAAATACTCCCGAGATAAACGAGGCGCCCGGAAATGGGCGTTGGCGTGGTGGGAGCGGGGCCGTCAGGAGCGGCGTACGATCAACACGTTCCGGTTAGCGCGGTGCACTCGGATTGCGTGGGTCTGCCGTTTCCCCAGCGGCCGGCCATGAAAATTCCGACGCTGGTCATCTCGGGCAAGGTTGCAGCGCTGCGAAGACAATGGGCAGGTTTGGCGCAGTCAAAACCTACTCTTGCGCGCTGACCTCTCAAGAACAGCCAGCGCTTTTGCCCCCAAATATGCCCCCATTGAGCCTCGCAGACCCACAGAGGGCAAAACGCAGACAACAAAAAACCCGCACTAGGCGGGCTTCTTGTGGGCTTTCGGGTGGTTTTGGCACCACCTGAAATTAATAGATGGTGCCCAGGGACGGAATCGAACCGCCGACACGGGGATTTTCAATCCCCTGCTCTACCGACTGAGCTACCTGGGCAACGGGGCGCTATTAGACGGATTTGGCTTTTGCCTGTCAAGCGCGCCCTGGAAAATATTTAGCCAGAACGGGCGTTTAGCGTTGTGATGCGACCTGGCGAGCCACGCGGGCAGCGAGACGGCCGCCCCTAACGGGCCTCGCGTATTACTGTGGAGCGCTCCGATGCGGCAGGTCACTCGCTCGGCGGTACGTAACCTTCGGCCTGGGCGTATTCTTCGCCAGATAGGTATTTGTCCATTTCGCCCTGCAGGAATTTGCGATCCTCGGCGTTCATCATGTTCAACCGACGCTCGTTGATCAGCATGGTCTGGTGCTTCTGCCAGTCGTCCCAGGCCTTCTTCGATACGTTGTTGTAGATATCTTCGCCTTTGGCGCCGGGGTAGGGTGGGCGCTCCAGTCCGGGGAGCTCTTCTTTGTACTTGCGGCAGTTCACGGTGCGGGTCATGACATCTCTCCTGCGTTCAATTCGGCGGCGGCGCGCTTGAGCAGCGTCTTCACGGGGGCGGCAAGCCCCAGTCGCGGCGGGGTGGCGAGGTTATACCAGAGCCAGTCTGCCTCGGCCACGGCGCCTTCTTCTGACTTGACTCTAATCAACCAAGGCTCGATAGCCAGCTGGAAATGACTGAAGGTGTGCGTGAGGGCGGGCAGCTCGCGGCGCTGCTGCAACTGCAAGGCGTGACGCTCGGCGAGCGGACCGAGCGCGGTCAGGTCATCCAGTTCCGGCAAGCTCCAGAGACCGCCCCAAAGACCGGTCGATGGCCGCCGGTAGAGCAAAATCGCGCCCTCATGATTAGCCAGCATCGGCATCAATGTGCGTTTTTGCGGCAGTGTCTTGCGCGGCTTGGGCGCGGGGAACTCGGTTTCGCGACCGAGCACATGGGCACGGCAACCGGCTTTTAATGGACATAAGAGGCAGCTGGGTCTGCTGCGCGTACACAGCGTTGCGCCGAGATCCATCATCGCCTGGGTGTAATGATTGACCCGCGCTTGCGGCGTTAGCCTCTCGGCTAGCGCCCAGAGTTGCCTGGCGACTTTCGGTTCGCCTGGATAGCCGTCCTGCGCGATGTAGCGGGCCAACACTCGCTTGACGTTGCCGTCGAGTATCGGTGCGCGCAGCCCCATGCTCAGGCTGGCGATAGCGCCTGCTGTAGAGCGGCCGATGCCCGGTAGCTCGGCCAGTTTGTGGACGTCCCGTGGGAACTCGCCGCCGTGCTCGGAGACGACAAGCTTGGCGGTCTTGTGCAGGTTGCGCGCGCGGCTGTAGTAGCCCAGACCGGTCCACAAGTGCAGCACTTCGTCTTCGGCAGCGTCGGCCAGTGCTTCAACCGTCGGCAGCGCTTCCATGAAACGATCGAAGTAGCCGAGCACGGTGCTGACCTGCGTTTGCTGCAGCATGATTTCAGAGACCCAAACGCGGTAGGGCGTGATGCCCTGCTGCCAGGGCAGCCCCTTCCGCCCGTGGCGGTCGAACCAATCAAGAACGGCTGTACCGAACTGAATGTCGCTCAGCACATGCGAGCTCATCGGTTGAACAGCCCCTTGAGCGCGTCTTTCAGGTCCGGACTGATTTTATCGCCCAGCTTTTCTTCGATGGTCTCGTTGAGTTTCTCACCGGCGAGTTTGGCGGCGATCTTGCCGAGGCCGTCCTTGTCGAAGCGGCAGGCCTTGGCGCCCAGTTCCAGCGGACCGCGGCAGCGTAGCGGCCATTCGATACCGACATAGCGTTCGTTGACCGAGCACGCCGGGTCTGGCATGTCGCCCTTGTCGCCCTCGATGAGAATGCCTATGCGGTAATCCATGCCCAGCACGCGCAGGTCGACATCACCGTTACCGTTTACCGTCAGGCCCGGAATGCTTGCCTTGAGGTCCGGATTGCTGGCGACGCCGTTACGCAGGGTCAGGTTGCCTTTCAGCTCTCGGAACGGCGTGTCCTGGCTGCGAGGGTCGCTGGTCAGCGGCTTGCGATTGAGGGTTGCGATGGCGCGGCACACTTGCTGCTCGAGGTTGGCGTCAACGAGGATGCCGTTGTCGATAATGAAGCCGATCTTGCCGTTGAGGTTGTCGATCCAGGCTTTCTGGCTGTTGCCCTGGGTTCGGATGTCGCCGTCCAGGTTGAGCAGGCCCTTGATCACGACCTTCTCGCCCTGGCTTTGCAGCAGACGCTCGACCGGGACCCTCGCGATGCGAGTCTGAGCGGTTATCAACGGCGCCTGAGGTCGGACATCGAGGCTGGCCGATGCTTCCAAACGACCGTTATAGAGGCCCCCGCGGAGTTCTTCAAGCGTCAGCAAACCGCCAGCTGTACGTGCCTTGACTGCGAAACTGTCGAACGGCATCTGCATGGCGGTGAGGCTGCCAATGGTCACGTTAATCCGCGTGTCAAGACTGCGCAGGGTGCTGATCGGCAGGACCGATTCCTCGCTCCATGCCTGCTGGGTGGGTTTGTCCGGCAAGGGTGTGGTGCCACTACCGATCACTGCTGCTTCGGTGGCGTCGACTTCACTCTGGCGCGCCGCGCCGGCCGAATCTTCCTTGCTCGGCGGTGGCAGGTAACGATCGAGATCCAGTTGGTCGCCCTTCAGGTCTACGCGCAGCGCCTGCTTGGCGAAGTCACTGACCGCGGCGGTGCCGGTGAAGGTGCTGCCATCGAGCTTCAGCGTGAGTTCTTCGAACGTCAGGCTGGTCGCGGTGCCTGCCAGGCGGGTCACCAGTTCGGCTTTGCTCAGGACGCGGCTATCTGCCATGGGAGGAAGCTGCTGGCCGACGCTCTCAAGGAATTCGCGCAGGTTGAACTCGGCGATCGACAACGCCCCAGCGAGCTTCGGTTCCTCTTGGAGGTTGCGCACCTTCAGCTCGCCAAGTCCACGCAACTGATTGGCGGTGAACTTGAGGCTGGTCCACTCCGCGATGTCCGCGGGCAGATCGGCCAGCAATTGACCTTGCGCGCTGAAGGTTAGGGTCTTGCCGTGCAGCGGCTCGCCGGAAGCCTCTCCGCTCAATCGTAGGTCTTCGAGTTGATAGCGCTGCAGCTTGTTGTCAAAGCGCAACGCGGCCTGCAGCTCCGTTCGGGCGCGCATCACCGGCTGGTTGCTTCCGAAGAAGGCGTTGAGCTTGACGGGGATCGACGTGGCTTCGCGAATCGCTCCCGTGGTCAGTTCGATACCCTCAGCGCTGAATTGCTGGCTGCTTTTGGCGTCGTGGTAGGTCACACGCGCATCGCTGATGGTCAGGCTGTCGATGTCCAGGCGTAGCGGACGCCGGGTGGAATCGGTTTGCGGTTCTTCGGCGGGTGCCTCGTCCGGCTCTGCTGGCACATTATCCGGCTGCGTTTCACTGGCGGCCGGCTGACCGACGCCTTCCCAATTGCCCCTGCCATTCTCGTCGCGAGCCAGGGTCAGGTTGAGCCCATTGAGGGTGATGTCGCTCATTTGCACTTCGCGACTGAACAGCGGCAACACGCGGACGGATAGGCCCAGCATGCGCAAATCAGCGAAGGGCTGATCAGGGGTGCGTGCGCTCGCCAACGTGGTGTCGTGCAGCTCCAGGCCAAGCCAGGGGAACAGGCTCCAGCCAATGTCGCCATCGATGCTGAGTTCGAGGCCGGCCTTATCGCGGGCAAGCGCGCGGATTTCGTCCTTGTAGTCGTTGGGATCGAACAGATGAGTCAGGGCGAAGCCCAATGCGACGATGAGCAGCAGCAACCCGAGGATTACCAGGCCCAGGATCTTGCCGAGCGCTTTCATGGACAGGTCCTTTGTGTTTGGCAGTTCAAAAGCAGCGAGTATAGCGCCACGTACCCTGGCGTTCGCCGCCGCTGGCGTTGGAGTGACGGCCTGCGTTTGGGTTCCTGCCCGAACCCAAATGCACATCGAGCAGGGGAAGAGCTTTTGGCGGCGTTAGAGCGGGTCCAGCGGAAGATGCGTCCTTGCGGCCAGCGCCTGGGCCTCGAGATGGTCTGTCGGCGCGGCCAGATGCAAGGCCTTTCCAGCTTCGCCGGCAAGACGCTGGCTTTCCTCCAGCAACCGTTTGCCGACGCCCCGGTAACGGGTGACCTTGCGTACACAGAGGTGTGACAGGCGCCAATGCGGTTCGCCGCGCTGCAGCAGGGCCGCACCGAGAAGCCGTTCATTGAAGCGACCGGCGATGAGGCTGCGATCGGTTAGTCCCGCCTCGATCAGGGTTGCCGCGTCAGCGTAAGGTGCCAGCAGCCAGTCCGGCGCATCGGCGAAGATTTTTGCCAGGTCGATGCGGTCCTGCTGACTGGGCTCGGTTACGGTTTCGATGTATACGGGCATGCTGACCTGAAGTGATATGTGAACGCGACAAGCATAACCGTGACGGCCGTTCTGCGCACGGCAGGGGCGCCGGCCGGCACTGGCCTTGGGGGCTGCGCGGCGCCAAGCGCGTATCCCCCCAACAGGGTTTGAGCCTATAATGCCGGTCCTTTTTAGCCCCACGACCCGCGGAGCTGTGGATGTCCGAACGTACGGCATGCGTAGAGCGCAACACCCTGGAAACCCAGGTCAAGGCCACCATCAACCTGGACGGGACCGGTAAAAGCCGCTTCGCCATCGGCGTGCCGTTCCTCGAGCACATGCTCGATCAGATCGCCCGTCATGGCCTTATCGATCTGGACATCGAGTGCCAGGGCGACTTGCATATCGATGATCACCACACCGTGGAAGACGTCGGCATCACCCTCGGCCAGGCCTTTGCCAAGGCCGTCGGCGACAAAAAAGGCATGACCCGCTACGGACATTCATACGTGCCGCTGGACGAGGCGCTTTCGCGTGTCGTCATTGACTTCTCCGGGCGTCCAGGGTTGCAGATGCATGTCCCTTACACCCGCGCCACTGTCGGCGGTTTCGATGTCGATCTGTTCCAGGAATTCTTCCAGGGCTTCGTCAACCATGCCCTGGTCACCCTGCATATCGATAACCTGCGCGGGCACAACACCCATCACCAGATCGAAACCGTGTTCAAGGCTTTCGGCCGTGCGCTGCGCATGGCGGTGACGCTGGATGAGCGCATGGCGGGGCAAATGCCATCGACCAAGGGTTGCCTGTAATGCAGACGGTCGCTGTCATTGATTACGGCATGGGCAACCTGCACTCGGTCGCCAAGGCGCTCGAGCATGTCGGTGCCGGTCGGGTACTGATCACCAGCGATGCCCAGGTCATCCGCGAAGCGGATCGTGTGGTGTTTCCCGGTGTAGGTGCGATTCGTGATTGCATGGCCGAGATACGCCGGCTCGGTTTCGACGAGCTGGTGCGTGAAGTCAGCATCGATCGGCCATTCCTCGGTATCTGCGTGGGTATGCAGGCGCTGATGGAGCGCAGCGAGGAGAATGGTGGCGTCGACTGCATCGGCCTGTTCCCCGGTCAGGTGCGCTACTTCGGCAAGGATCTGGAAGAAGACGGCGAGCGCCTCAAGGTCCCGCACATGGGCTGGAACGAAGTGGAACAGGCGGTCAGCCATCCGCTTTGGCACAACATTCCTGCCGATGGCCGCTTCTACTTCGTGCACAGCTACTACGTCGAGGCGGGCAATCCCCGTCAGGTCGTTGGTCGCGGTCGCTACGGTCGGGATTTCGCGGCGGCGTTGGCCGATGGCTCGCGCTTCGCGGTGCAGTTCCATCCCGAGAAAAGCCACACTCACGGGTTGCAGTTACTGCAGAATTTCGCCGCCTGGGATGGCCGCTGGTAATGAGCCGGGCGAAGCTCAAGGCTCCGGTCCTGACGCTGGACCCCGCTCAGGAGCAGGCTGCACAGCAGATCATCAAGCGCTTTCTGGAAGATCGCTTCGAATTGGAGCTCGGCTCGTTCGAGGCGCAGGAAGTACTTGATCTGTTCGCCCGGGAAATTGCTCCGCTGTATTACAACAAGGCGATCTTCGATGTGCAGACGCACCTGAAAGAGAGGTTCGAGAGCATCGAAAGCGACTTGTGGGCGCTCGAGAAGAGCTGACCTTAACCGACACCCGATTTAGACAGGTTCGAACCATGCTGATTATTCCCGCGATCGATCTCAAGGACGGCGCCTGCGTGCGTCTGCGTCAGGGCTTGATGAATGACGCCACAGTGTTCTCCGATGACCCGGTAGCCATGGCCGCCAAGTGGGTCGACGCAGGTTGCCGTCGTCTGCACCTGGTCGACCTCAACGGCGCCTTCGAGGGTCAGCCGGTCAATGGCGAAGTTGTCACGGCCATCGCCAAGCGCTACCCGAACCTGCCGATCCAGATCGGCGGTGGCATCCGCTCGCTGGAAACCATCGAGCATTACGTTCGCGCTGGCGTCAGCTTCGTGATCATCGGAACCAAGGCTGTCAAGCAGCCGGAGTTCGTCGGCGAAGCCTGCCGCGCCTTTCCGGGCAAGGTCATTGTCGGCCTGGACGCGAAGGACGGTTTTGTTGCCACCGATGGCTGGGCTGAGGTGAGCAGCGTTCAGGCAGTGGATCTGGCGCGCCGCTTCGAGGCCGATGGCGTCTCGGCGATCGTTTACACCGACATTGCCAAGGACGGCATGATGCAGGGCTGCAACGTCGAGGCCACAGTGGCCCTGGCCAATGCCAGCCGGATCCCGGTGATCGCCTCCGGTGGCATCCACAATATCGGCGATATCCAGAAGCTGCTCGACACCAACACCCGCGGGATCGTCGGCGCCATTACCGGTCGGGCGATCTACGAAGGCACGCTCGATGTCGCCGAGGCGCAGGCGCTCTGCGACCTGAAGTTCAAGGACGAGTGATTCGTAGATCAATGGTGGATCGGTGAAACGTGATCCACCCTACCGCTACTTGCAGCTTGAAGCCTGCGGCTTGATGAAGCTGCGTCCGGAGATAGCCCCATGGCATTGGCCAAACGCATTATTCCCTGCCTCGACGTCGACAACGGCCGCGTGGTGAAGGGCGTTCAGTTCGAGAACATCCGTGACGCCGGCGATCCGGTGGAAATCGCCCGTCGCTACGACGAGCAGGGCGCTGACGAGATTACCTTCCTAGACATCACCGCCAGCGTCGATAACCGCGATACGACGCTGCACACCGTCGAGCGCATGGCCAGCCAAGTGTTTATCCCGCTGACCGTCGGCGGCGGGGTGCGCTCGGTGCAGGATATCCGCAATCTGCTCAACGCCGGGGCCGACAAGGTGTCGATCAATACCGCCGCTGTGTTCACTCCGGAATTCGTTGGCGAGGCGGCCGATCGTTTCGGTTCTCAGTGCATCGTTGTTGCCATCGATGCAAAGCGGGTATCCAAACCGGGTGAAACCCCACGCTGGGAAATCTTCACCCATGGCGGCCGTAAGCCTACCGGCCTGGATGCGGTGCTCTGGGCACAGAAGATGGAAGCATTGGGGGCCGGCGAAATCCTCCTGACCAGCATGGATCAGGACGGTGTGAAAAGCGGCTATGACCTCGGCGTGACGCGCGCCATTAGCGAAGCGGTGAGTATTCCGGTCATCGCGTCTGGCGGTGTTGGTAACTTGCAGCATCTTGCCGATGGCATTCTCGAAGGCAAGGCCGATGCGGTGCTGGCCGCGAGCATTTTCCACTTCGGCGAGTACACGGTGCCGGAAGCCAAGGCCTATATGGCCAGTTGCGGCATCGTGATGCGCTGATACTATTCAGCCCATTTTCTTCAAGGACTTAACCGGGCCATACGCGCCCGCTATCAAGGGAATTCGCACCATGTTCAGATCCACCTTTATTGCCCTCTCAGCCAGTCTGATGTTGAGCGTCGCCAGTGCTCAAGCGGCACCGGAGCAGATCAGCCTGCTCACCGAAAACTTCCCGCCATACAACATGGCGGCTGACGGCAAGAACTTCGCTCGGGACGAGAACATCAAGGGCATCGCCACAGACATCATTCGTGAAATGTTCCAGCGGGCTGGTGTGGATTACACGCTAACGCTGCGTTTCCCGTGGGAGCGGATTTACAAGATGGCCCTGGAAATGCCGGGCTACGGTGTATTCGTGACGGCTCGGCTGCCGGAGCGTGAGGAGCTGTTCAAGTGGGTGGGCCCGATCGGGCCGGATGACTGGGTTCTGCTGGCACGCAGCGACAGTACCATCGAGGTCAATAGCCTGGAGCAAGCCAGGCAGTACCGGATTGGCGCATACAAAGGGGATGCGATTGGCGAGCATCTGCTGGCACAGGGGCTCGAGCCCTCCCTGGCGCTGCGCGACCAGACCAACGTCGAGAAACTACAGAACGGCGCCATTGATCTTTGGGCCACCGGCGATCCTGCCGGGCGCTTTCTGGCGAAACAGCAGGGCGTTACCGGCCTCAAGCGGGTGCTGCGCTTCGACAGCGCCGAGCTTTATCTGGCGCTGAACAAGCAGGTCGCCGATGAGACCGTGAAGAAGCTGCAGGACGCGTTGGATCAAATGCGTTCTGACGGCACGTTCGACACCATCACCGGCCGCTACCTGTAACGTACGCCGATGCGCTTCATCAGCGCGCTGCATCTTCGCTAGTCGATATCGATAGGCTGACGCGCCGTCCTGGTGCGTCAGCCTCCGTGCATGGCCGGTCCCAGGCGCGCTCGGACTGCTTGTGCACCCCATCCAAACTCGTTGATTGATCCTCACAATGTGCGACGCGTCGCATTCAAGCGATGCTCACCCCGTGCTTGGTTCACAAGTTGCTAAACCCTAAAGACGGCATCCGTAGCACACGGTTGCTGTTCAGGAGCATTTGTTGACAGGGGGACATGATGGGACGACTTATTACAGCTGTGTTGCTAATGCTGCTGGCGACGACGGCACGGGCAGCGCTGCCTGACGACTACAAGATGGTCTTGCTGACCGAGAACTTTCCACCTTTCAACATGGCGGCGGACGGCAAAAACTACGCCGCGGAACAGAACATCAGCGGGATCAATGCGGACATCGCCCGTGAGATGTTCAAGCGTGCAGGTATTTCCTACAGCCTGACGCTGCGTTTTCCCTGGGAGCGCATCTATAACCAGGTGCTGGAACAACCTAACCAGGGGCTCTTCTCAACAACCTATACGCCGGAGCGCGAACCGCTGTTCAAATGGGTCGGCCCGCTCGCCAGTACGGGTTGGGTCCTGCTGGCGCCACCCGGCAGCCCGTTGCGTTTGAGTTCATTAGAACAGGCGGGACAGTATCGAATCGGTGCGTACAAGAACGATGCGGTCAGCCAGCATCTTGAAAGCAAAGGTTTCGAACCGCTCAACTCACTGCGCGACCAGGAGAACATCGGCAAGCTGCTCAAAGGCCAGATAGACCTATGGGCGACGACCGATCCGGTAGGGCCCTACCTTGCCAAGCAGGAAGGCGTGGCTGGTCTCACCACCGTATTACGCTTCAACGACGCGCAGTTGTTTCTTGCCCTGAACAAGCAGACACCCGACGAGGTGGTGACACGGCTGCAAAAAGCTTTGAACGAGATGAAGGCCGACGGCGCCATCGACGCCATCATGCGTCGCTATCTCTGACGTGAGACGCGGTAGATGCCATCCGCACCGTGCGCAGCCATCGCACGGTTGCTTCGGGTAGCGATCATCTGGCCGAGATCGATCCAGTCGATCCCCTGGGCATGCAGGCGTGGCAGTTGCTCCTCAAGCAGCGCGAGAGTGCTCGGATAAGGATGACCGATGATAATCGCTGAACCCTGCATGCGGGCCAGCCGCAAGGCTGCTTGGAACTGGGCCGCTACCGCGTCGGGGCTGGGATCGTTATCGAGGAAAACATCGCGTGACACACTGGCCAGACCGATCGCTTGCGCCGAGGCCCCGGCAACCGTTTCGCGATTAGTTCGGCTGTCGAGAAAGAACAAGTGCCTTTGCTGCAGTTCGCTCATCAGAAAGCCCATCGACTGGCGCTGATCAGTCATCTGGCTGCCCATGTGGTTATTGACGCCGCTGGCATTGGGGACTTTCGCGAGCGCTTGGTTCAGACGGCTTAAAAGCTCGACCTGCCCGAGCCGTGGGTGCCAGGCGTAGGGACCGCCGGCGGGCGCCATGGGCAGATGCAGCATGACCGTTTTGCCCGCAGCGCTGGCCCGTTCGGCCAGCGTGGTGGCATGGCGGCTATCCGGAAGGATTGCCATGCCCACGGGGCCGGGTAAAGCCAGAACACGGGCATCCAACGTGGAATGTTGCCCCAAATCATCGATCACCACCGCCAGCTTCGGCATTCGCGCGATGGCCGCGCGATGCTCAGCGTCTGTAACGGTGTTGGACTCGAACTCGCCCGCGCGCGCCAGCAGTGGTGCTACGACTGCCAGCAGCAGGAGGATTGCAGCGCGGCGCACCACTACTGGCCGCGGGTGAGGTTCAGTCCCTTGAGCAGATTCAGCGCCTGGCCGAGTTGGAAGTCCTCGTCTTGCGGTCGTGGCGAGTCGCTGGCGATCGGTGTGCTGGTAGGGCGTTCCGGGCCGCCGTTGCCGTTGCCCAAGTGACCGGCAAGATCCGCTTCACGAACGCCTTCGACGGTTTGCTCACGGGTCAGCTTGGCGCGTGTCACTTGAATGTCCGGCTCGATGCCCTGCGCCTGGATGGAGCGGCCATTCGGCGTGTAGTAGAGCGCCGTGGTGAGCTTAAGCGCACGGTCATTGTTCAGCGGCAGTACGGTCTGTACGGAGCCCTTGCCGAAACTGTCAGTCCCCATCACGACGCCGCGCTTCTGATCCTGCAAGGCACCGGCAACAATCTCGGAAGCGGAGGCGCTGCCCCCATTGATCAGTACGACCAGCGAAACCCCTTCGCTGGCATCGACCGGGTCGGCATTGAAGCGCAGTTCGGAATTGGCGATGCGCCCTTTCGTATAGACGATCAGGCCGTCGGTGAGGAAATGATCGGACACTTCCACGGCGGCTTGCAGCACACCGCCGGGGTTGTTGCGCAGATCGAGCACCAGTCCGTTGAGCTTTTTGCCATTCTCCTTACGCAGCTGCGCCAGTGCCTTGCCAACTTCTTCACCGGTGTTGATCTGGAACTGGGTGACGCGCAGATAGCCATAGCCGGGTTCGAGCATCTGGCTCTTGACGCTATTGACCTTGATCACGGCCCGGGTGAGCTTGACCGTGAATGGCTTGCCACCCTCGCGTACCAGCGAGAGGGAAATGTCGCTTCCTGGCTTGCCGCGCATCATGCCGACCGCATCCATCATTGACATGCCTTTGGTTGGCTTGCCATCGATCTTGACGATGAGATCGCCGGCCTCGATGCCGGCCTTGGACGCCGGTGTGTCATCGATAGGCGAGACCACCTTGATGAATCCGTCTTCTATGCCGACCTCAATCCCGAGGCCGCCAAACTCGCCGCTGGTGCTTTCCTGAAGCTCGGCAAACGCTTCGGGCTCCAGATAGGCCGAATGGGGATCGAGATTGCTGAGCATGCCTTTGATGGCGTTCTCGAGTAGGGTCTTGTCGTCGACTGGCTCGACATACGCTGCCTTGATTCGGTCCAGCACCTCGGCAAAGGTACGCAGCTCGTCTAGCGGCAGCGGCGCCTTGTTGCTTGAGGTGCCCAGTGTGACGGGCTCCGTTATCACCTCTGGGGGCGGTTGCTGCGCCCAGGCGCTACCGTACATCCCCAGCATAATGGTCAGGGCCAGGGTGGAAGGGTGGGCGAAACGGCGCAGGTGCAGCATGTTTGACTCCAGTTGTGAGGGGCGCGCTAGTAGCCGAATCGGCTCTTATCCTTGCGCACGACACCATTGTGCCGGGTCGCTTGGGCGACCTTGTTGGCGAATGGCGAAATACAGTGCGGCCGATTCCTGCCCGCCACTGGTTCCTACAGTAGCAATGGGATCACCCGCCTTGACGATTTCTCCCGCGTCACGCAGCAGGCTCTGGTTGTGCCCGTACAGGCTCAAGTAACCGTTACCGTGATCAAGGATCACCAGCAGTCCGGCACCACGCAACCAGTCGGCAAATACCACGCGTCCACCATGCACGGCACGCACCTGCGTACCGACATCGGCGCCGATCAGCACGCCGTCCCACTTGGTTCGAGCGTCTCCGCCGCGTGGAGTGCCGTAGCGCGCGACGAGCCGTCCATCGACCGGCCAGGGTAGCTTGCCCTTCGCGCTGGCGAATGGGCCACCAAAATTGCCGCCCGCGCTTGAAGCGATCGGGCCGGACGGCGTTGAGTCTGGGCCACTGGCTTGCCGTTGGCGCGCCTGTTCTTCCCTTGCCTGCGCCAGTGCTTGCTGGCGTGCCTGCTCGGCTTCACGCGCTTGGCGTGCAAGCGTCTGTTCAATGGTTTTGAGGACACGCTCAAGCTGTGCCTGTTCTTGCTTGCGGGCCTTGAGTTTCTGGTCGCGACTGGAGAGATCACGGTCAAGCTTGGCCAGCGCCAGTTGACGTTCCTTGCGGACCTCGGCCAGCTGGGCGCGGCGCTCCTGCAATCCATCCTGCTGCTCGGCGAGCACTGCCTGTTGTGCTTCGATACCGGCTTCGACCTTGGCCAGTTGGCTTAGGGTTTCGTTGAAACGCTCAACTTGCTCGAAACGAGCCTTGCTGAGGTAGTCGTAGTAGGTCAGGGAGCGACTGAATTTCTCCGGATTCTGCTGGTTGAGAAGTAGCTTGAGGTATTCCTGGCGACCGCTCTGGTAGGCCGCGCGTGCCTGAATTCCGATCAGACGCTGCTGTTCAATGCGGGCGCCTTCGAGGGTGGTCTTCTCGTCGTTGAGGCGTTCCAGCTCCGCTTCGCTGCGGTCGATCTCCTGTTGCAGCGAGTCCACCTGCTTTTCCAGCTGACCCATCTCGCTTTCGGTCGTTTGCAGCTGCTTCTGGACTGCAGATTTCTCTTGTTCTATCTGCTTGAGCAGACGTTGTAGCTCTGCCACGTCTTTGCGTGCCGCCTCGATCTGTTTGCGGGCGTCGGCGCGTTCGTCCGCCATGGCCGAACCCAGCAGACAGAAAAGCGTGAATGCGAGAAGAATACGAGGCATGAAAGGACAAACCGGAAGATTTTTGACCGCCGTAGTATGCCTAAAAACGCCGCCTGTGGCTTGAAGCCCCAAGCAGCGGAGGCCAAGCGAGTGACGAGCTGCGCCTGGCTTCCGGTTGTCCGCGTCGTTACTAGCTTTCCAGCTCGACAACGGAGCGCCCGGTCATTTCGGCGGGCACCGGCAGGCCAAGCAGCGTCAACATGGTTGGGGCCACGTCGGCGAGTACGCCACCCTCGCGGATTCTCAGCGGGCGCTTGCCGTAATAAATGAACGGCACCGGTTCGCAGGTATGCGCGGTATGGGCCTGGCCGGTCATCGCATCTTCCATCTGCTCGACGTTACCGTGGTCAGCAGTGATTAACGCCTCGCCGCCGACCTTGTCGAGCGCCTCGACAATGCGACCCATACAGTGGTCCAGGCATTCCACCGCCTTCACGGCCGCGTCAAACACGCCGGTATGGCCGACCATGTCACCGTTGGCGTAGTTGACAATAATCACGTCGTAGCGCTGATTCTCGATGGCATCAACGATGCGATTGGTGACTTCCGGTGCGCTCATCTCTGGCTGCAGATCGTAGGTCGCGACCTGCGGCGATGGAATGAGGATGCGCTCTTCCCCCACAAACGGCTCTTCACGTCCACCGGAGAAGAAGAAGGTGACGTGGGCGTATTTCTCGGTCTCGGCGATGCGCAGCTGGGTCTTTCCATTGTTGGCTAGGTATTCGCCAAGTACGTTCGTCAGAGCTTCGGGTGCGAACGCCGCCGGCGCCGGGATGCTTGCAGCGTACTGGGTCAGCATGACGAAGCCGGCCAGTTGCGGTACCCGGGCGCGTTGGAACTCGTTGAAACCCGGCTCAACGAAGCAGCGCGTCAACTCGCGGGCGCGATCCGCGCGGAAGTTCATGAACACCACCGCGTCGCCGTCCTCAATGCGCACCGGTTCGCCGATGGTGGTGGCCTTGACGAACTCGTCACTTTCGCCGCGCTCGTATGCTGCGATAAGGCCATCCACCGCGTAGTCCGCATGATGCTCGGCCTTGCCATCGACGATGAGGCTGTACGCCTGCTCAACGCGGTCCCAGCGGTTGTCCCGGTCCATGGCGAAATAGCGGCCGATCAGGCTGGCAACGCGTCCCTTGCCGAGGCGGGTAAAGGTGGCCTGCATCAGTTCGATGGAATGCTGTGCGCTTTTTGGTGGCGTGTCTCGGCCGTCGAGGAAGGCGTGCAGGTAGATCTTTTCGGCGCCGCGCTTTGCGGCCAGTTCCGCCATGGCGACCAGGTGATCCTGATGGCTATGCACACCACCGTCCGAGAGCAGCCCGAGGATATGCACGGCCTTGCCCGCACCTGCCGCCTTGTCCACGGCAGCGCAAATGGTGGGGTTCTCGAAGAAGTCGCCATCGCGGATGGACTTGGTCACCCGGGTGAAGTCCTGGTACACCACGCGGCCCGCCCCGAGATTCATGTGGCCCACCTCGGAGTTGCCCATCTGCCCGTCCGGCAGGCCGACATCCATGCCGCTGCCGGAGATCAGGCCGTGAGGCTGGCTGGCTAATAAACGGTCGTAAACGGGCTTGTTGGCCGCATGGATGGCGTTGAATTCGGGGCTGTCGCTATGTCCGAAGCCATCGAGAATCATCAGTACCAGGGGTTTGGGCGCGGCGGGCATGTGTCTGGCTCCTTGCACGAGGTCGCGAAAAAAATGGCGGCCAGTCTAATTGTTGGCCGGTTGGGCGTCACGATTCGCAGGGTTCAGCCTGGTGGGGGGGCTGTGTATACTGGCCCGCATTTTATCCCCCGGGTACCCTTTTGATGGTCGCTAACCTGATTGAATTTGTCTCTAATCACTATCTGCTGGTCAGCATCTTTCTGGTGTTGCTGGTTCTTCTCGCCGTCACTGAGGCGCGCAAGGGCGGAAAAAGCCTTAGCAACCGCGAGCTGACCAACTTGGTCAACCGCGACGAAGGCGTGGTGTTGGACGTGCGTGCGAAGAAGGAGTTCGACGCCGGTCACATCGTCGATGCGTTGAACATTCCACACGAAAAGCTGGTCAGCCGACTAGGTGAGCTGGAAAAGCACAAGGCCAAGATGATCGTAGTCGTCGACGCCATGGGCCAGCACGCCGGAACGGCCTGCCGTGAGTTGCAGAAGGCAGGCTTCACAGCCGCGAAGCTGTCCGGAGGGATTTCCAGCTGGCGCGGCGAAAACCTGCCAGTGGTCAAGTAACTATGTCTAAAGTCGTCATCTATACCACCGCCTGGTGCCCGTTCTGCATACGAGCCAAAAGCTTGCTAGACCGCAAGGGTGTCAGTTACGAGGAAATACCTGTCGACGGCAAGCCTGCCTTGCGTTCTGAAATGGCCAGTAAGGCCGGTCGCACATCGGTCCCTCAGATATGGATTGGCGACGAACATGTCGGCGGCTGTGATGAGCTGCACGCGCTCGAGCGTGCGGGTCGGCTGGATGCGCTGCTGCAGGCGTGATTCGCTTCATGACCTGTCGTACCGCCGGCCCGGGTTGGCATCGGCAGGTCGAACCCTATAACGACATGCACAACAAGAAGGCTTCACATGACTGAACAAGCAAACAACGGCGCGGCGGCTGGTCAGGAAGAGCAGGGCGCGCAGTTTTCCCTGCAGCGGATCTATGTCCGTGACCTTTCCTTCGAGGCGCCCAAGAGCCCGGAAATCTTCCGCCAGGAGTGGAATCCCAGCGTTGCGCTGGATCTGAACACCAAGCAGAAGTCGCTCGAAAATGACTTCCACGAAGTCGTGCTGACACTCTCGGTGACGGTCAAGACTGGAGAGGAAGTGGCGTTCATCGCCGAAGTCCAGCAGGCCGGCATTTTCCTGATCAAGGGGCTCGAAGCTCAGGCCATGAGTCACACGCTGGGCGCATTCTGCCCCAACATCCTGTTTCCCTATGCCCGAGAAACCCTCGACAGCCTGGTCACCCGTGGCTCGTTCCCGGCACTGATGCTGGCACCGGTGAACTTCGATGCCCTCTACGCCCAGGAAACGGCGCGCATGCAGCAAGGTGGCGAAGCGCCCGCTACCGCGCACTGACAGCCTGTTCTCCAGCCCTGCCGCAGAGCCGTACGCCCTGCGGTAGCGGCTTTGACCTTTAACGTACCTTCACGACCAGCTTGCCTACCGCTTTGCGCTGAGCCAGCGTATTGATCGCATCGGCGGCCTGCTCGAGCGCGAACGTTTGCGAGACCAACGGCTTGAGTTTGCCTTCGGCGTGCCAGGCGAAAAGCTGCTTGAAGTTGGCTGCGTTGTCATGTGGCTGCCGGCGGGCGAAGCTGCCCCAGAATACGCCGATCAGCGCGGCGCCTTTGAGCAGCGGCAGGTTTGCAGGGAGTGACGGAATGTCTCCGGCAGCGAATCCGACAACCAGCATCCGGCCGTTCCACGCGATGCTGCGAAACGCCTCCTCGAACAGGCTACCCCCTACCGGATCGTAGATCACATCTACGCCCTGCCCACCCGTAAGTTCCTTCAATCGCTCCTTGAGGCTGGTGTCGGTGTAGTTAATCAGCTCGTCGGCCCCGGCGCGCTTCGCGACGTCGAGCTTCTCTGCCGTAGAGGCCGCCGCGATTACCTTAGCGCCCATTGCTTTGCCGATCTCGACCGCAGCCAGGCCAACACCGCCCGATGCGCCAAGCACCAGGAGGGTCTCGCCGGGTTGAAGATTGGCGCGCTGTTTCAGCGCGTGCATCGAAGTGCCATAGGTCATGCTGAATGCGGCGGCGGTTTCGAAATCCATCGACGGAGGAACTGGCAGTACATTATCTGCCGGTACGGCGACTTGCTCGGCAAAACTACCCCAGCCCGTCAATCCCATGACCCGATCGCCTACCTTGAGGTGTTTGACGCTTTCGCCTACGGCTGCGATAACGCCTGCCGCCTCACCGCCTGGCGAAAACGGAAACGGTGGCTTGAACTGATACTTGCCCTCGATGATCAGCGTGTCTGGAAAGTTGACACCGGCGGCGTGCACATCAACCAGGACTTCGCCTTTCTTGATCCGCGGACTTTCGATCTGGTCAACGACGAGGTTTTCGGCCGGACCGAATTCTTTGCACAGGACAGCTTTCATCAGTTTTCCTTTTGTCGTTAGCGATGAGGCTATGGGTCGTTTCTGGATTAGGTCAGTCTAGAAGCCTGTCCGTGCGGTGCAATGAGCATGGCCTGTTCTGATGGCGATACATAAGGCCGGGCTTGGGTCCACGCCCGGCACTGGTTATGCTGGCGGCTGTTTCTCTTGGAGTAGGCCTGTGAAGCGCTTTCTTGCTTTCTTTTTTGTCCTTTGCTTTGCACTGCCGGCAATTGCCGAAACATCCGAAGCTGATGCGGCGGCGACAAAAACCATCTATTACGCGCTGGTGCCAGCGTTAGTTGGTAACTACGGTTCGGATGGCAGGCTGAAGTACTACAAGGCCGACATTGCGCTGCGGGTCAGCGGGAGTGAGGCGGAGACGAAGGTCAAGCATCACGAGCCGTTGATTCGCAACCAGCTGGTGACGCTGTTTTCGCAGCAGACCGATGCCAGTCTAGGAACCGTCGAGGCGAAAGAAACGCTTCGGCAGGAAGCCCTCAAGCAGGTTCAAGCTGTGCTTACGCAGGAGGAGGGTAAGCCTCTGGTGGACGACTTGCTGTTCAACAATTTGATCGTCCAATAACCGGAAGCGGCAAAGAGCCTGACTCAGCGCATCGCCTGGATAGCTTGCCACTCACTCTCACTCACGGGCATCACGGACAGCCGGCTGCCCTTCTGCACCAGCGGCATCTGAGCCAGCGCTGGCGTTTGTTTCAGGCGTGGCAACGTGATAACGGCGTCGAAGTGCTCGACGAAACTGACGTCGACTGCGCTCCAGCGGTTTTTCGCTTCACTGGCCTTGGGGTCGTAGTAGGGACTGTTGGGGTCTAGCGCCGTCGGGTCCGGATAGGCGCTCCCGGCGATTCGGCCAACCCCTGCGATCCCCGGGGTTGCGCAACTGGAGTGATAAAAGAAGAACAGGTCGGCCCGAATCATTTGCCGTAGGAAATTGCGGGCCTGGTAATTACGCACCCCATCCCACCGTCCAGCACCTAGTTCCTTCAAGTCGAGGATGGAAAATTCGTCGGGTTCGGACTTCATCAGCCAGTACGGCATGGTCTTTGCTCTTAGTTTTTTAAAGGGTTCTTGAACGCAGTTCCCCGACAACTGGAGTGCAGCGCCGTTTGCGCTACACCAAGGCTTGGCGGAGAATGCCGCGCTTGAGGTTGGCGCTGTCGGGTCTGGAAAACCAAAACGATACAGATCCGGCGCAACACAGTTCGCCTGGCAGGGGGAGGCGACAATCTATGAAACGTAAGCCAGATATTCTTTGGGTCCTGGTGCTGATTTTCGGTCTCGGCGTTGTGACTACAGGCTATACCCAAGGGCTATGGGAGCGACCGGACGATTCGTCTTCAATGGTTCCGATCAGCCATTCGCAACAGCTTCAGCGCTGAGCGACCAGGCCGCATGGATGCGGCCGCGTGACACCCCGTCAATTCTCCCCGCGTCACTTCGCGTACCAGCCCTGGTCCGTCACCGTCGCCTGCAGACTCACATCCCAGCTCGCCAGGGGTAGGCGATCCACCTTCTGGCAATCATGGGCGAGCCCCAAAAGCGTCGGTTTGTGACCATTTTTGCGCCTGTTGCGATACGCCAGGCTGCGATCGTAGAAGCCTCCTCCCATACCCAGGCGACCACCGTGCTCGTCGAACCCCACCAGTGGCATTAGAACCAGGTCGAGTGTCCAGATAGGCCGCTGCCGAGTTGGGCAAAAAGTCGGCTCGGGTATACCGAAACGGTTCGGCTTCAGGCGCTCGTTTGGCATGATCCGTTGAAACACCATGCGTGTGCGTGGCCAGGCGTTGAGCACCGGTAAATAGGTTGCTTTGCCTCGTCGTTGCGCTTCAAGCAAAAGCGGACGGGGATCTATCTCGCCGTCATTGGGCAGGTACAAGGCGACATGGCGGGCGCGGCGAAAAAGCGGGTGCTGCGCCAGCTGCCGATAAAGTCTCTTGGCGGCCTGACGTTGCTGGGTAGGGGTGAGGTGGCGGCGCGCTTGCCGCAACTGTCGTCGCAGCGCCGGGCGTGAAAGCCCGTTGGCTACGATCATGAAATGAGGCTCCCCAGCATGCCGCTGCCAGCGTAGGCCCTTGAACCCGAGAGTTCAAGGTGGCGACTACAGAGTACCTTAAGGCTTTCCGTCAGGCGGACATGCACACCGGCACTACGTGTAGCCTCCATGGTGTTGCTTATCGGGAGAGGGTCATCGCCGACTGGCGAACATGCCAGGGAGTTGGCGGGATTATAACGCAATCTGCCTGCCGTTCATCAGTTGCTGGATGGGTTTGGATCAGCGGCCAGCGCCGTGTCGACCCGCTCCAGTAGGGAGCGGACGTGCTCGCGGGCGCTATTGGCTTCCGCATCTAGGCGGTCATGCTTGTGCAGCAGTTCGTGGGTAATGTTGAGTGCGGCCATGACCGCGACGCGGTCGGCACCGATGACTTTGCCGCTGCTGCGAATCTCGCGCATCTTGCGATCCAGGTAGTGCGCGGCGCCTTCGAGGTTGCTGCGTTCTTCGGGTGGGCAAGAAATGCAATATTCCTTGTCCATGATGTGGACGGTAACGGTGTTCGGCTGGGTCATGAGTCCTGCTCCAGGGCTTTCAGGCGCGAAATCATTGATTCGACCTTCACCCGTGCCATTTCGTTCTTTTCAATGAGATGAGCGCGCTCCTCGCGCCACGCCTGCTCGCTGTGAAGCAGCAAGCGATTCTGCGCCTTGAGTTGCTCGATGCGCTGAATCAGCTGCTCCAGCTTGGCGGTCAGCAATTGCAGGTCGGCGTCTTCCATGGGATTCCCGAGTAATGGCGCGAGTGCTGGGTGGTCCGGCTTCGATGGTCTTGGCTCGTGTGCCGATGCTAGGATACAAGGCCTTCATTCTAGACATTAGCGCCTCCGCGCGCCTAGCTGCCAATGCCCATTCAGAACTCGCCGTATGCCGCTTTCGCCACATTGCTAGCCAGCAGTGCCCAACCTGTCACACCTGCCGAGCTGCACGGCTTGCTGCTCGGACGCAGTTGCGCCGGGGCAGGTTTCGAGGTCGACCCCTGGCTGATCGATGCCGCCGAGCTGCTCGGTGCTGAGCCCGAAGAGTCGGTGCGCCAAGCGCTTGTGGGGCTTCAGGAGATGGTCAAGGGCGAACTCGGCGGTGAAGATATCGCTATTGTTTTGCTGTTGCCTTCCGATGATGCGCCGCTTACCGAGCGTGCCTTGGCGCTGGGCCAGTGGTGTCAGAGCTTCCTGACCGGCTTCGGTCTGATCGCCGGTGATCGGGCGCTGAGCGGCGAGGCCATGGAGGTTTTGCAAGACCTCGCGGCAATCGCGCAGATTCAGGATTCGCTGGAAGAATCCGAAGATGGCGAGAACGACTATATGGAGGTCATGGAATACCTGCGAGTCGCGCCGCTGTTGCTGTTTACAGAATGCGCCAAGCCGGTTGCGGCGACGCCCAAGCCCTCCCTGCATTGAGGATTGCCCGCCCATGACTCGGATTCCAAAATCGGAATACGCCCGCCGGCGCAAGGCGCTGATGGCGGAGATGGAGCCCAACAGCATCGCCATCCTCCCCGCCGCGCCGATGTATATCCGCAACCGAGACGTCGAGCATATTTATCGCCAAGACAGCGATTTCCAGTACCTGTCCGGCTTTCCCGAGCCGGAGGCGGTCATCGCGTTGATTCCGGGCCGCGAACATGGCGAGTACGTGTTGTTCTGCCGCGAGCGCGATCCGGCCCGGGAGCTGTGGGACGGTCTGCGGGCGGGCCAGGACGGCGCCATCTCGGAGTATGGAGCGGACGATGCCTTCCCCATCGGGGACATTGACGACATTCTCCCCGGGCTGATCGAAGGACGTTCGCGTGTCTACTACGCCATCGGCAGCAATCAGGAATTCGATCATCGGCTCATGGAATGGATCAACACGATTCGCTCCAAGGCCCGCCAGGGCGCGCAGCCGCCAAACGAGTTCGTCGCGCTCGACCATCTCCTACACGACTTGCGTCTGTACAAGTCGGCCAACGAAGTGAAGGTGATGAAGCACGCGGCAGAGATATCCGCTCGTGCCCACATCCGCGCCATGCAAGCCAGCCGCGCGGGCCTCTACGAGTACCACCTGGAAGCCGAACTGGATTATGAATTCCGCAAGGGCGGCTCGAAAATGCCGGCCTACGGTTCGATCGTTGCGGCGGGCAAGAATGCCTGCATCCTGCATTACCGAGAGAACGATGCGGTGCTCAGGGATGGCGATCTGGTGCTGATCGACGCCGGCTGTGAGATTGACTGCTACGCCAGCGATATCACTCGTACCTTCCCAGTCAGCGGCCGATTCTCCCCCGAGCAGAAAGCCATCTACGAGCTGGTGCTCGCCGCCAACGAGGAGGCCTTCAAGCATATTGCGCCGGGCAAACACTGGAATGAGGCCCATGAGGCGACTGTCCGGGTTATCACCGCCGGGTTGGTTGAGCTGGGGCTGCTTCAGGGAAACGCGGACGAGCTGATCGCTGCGGAAGCCTACAAGCCGTTCTATATGCACCGTGCCGGCCATTGGCTGGGTATGGATGTGCATGATGTCGGCGACTACAAAGTTGGCGGCGAATGGCGCGTGCTCGAACCGGGCATGGTCATGACCGTCGAGCCGGGCGTCTATATCGCCGCTGATAACCAGGACGTGGCGAAAAAGTGGCGGGGCATTGGCGTGCGTATTGAAGACGATGTGGTGGTCACCCGCACCGGCTGTGAAATTCTCACCGGCGGAGTGCCAAAGGCTGTTGCCGAAATCGAGGCCTTGATGGCTGCTGCCGCCGAGGTCGCCTGATCATGGGCGCGCTGGCGATCATTGGCGGTGGTCTGGTTGGCGCCAGCTTGGCGCTGGCATTGCAGCATGGCGCAAAGGCGCGCGGCTGGACGATTGAGCTGATCGAGCCGTTCGAGCCAGGCAATGAGTATCAGCCGAGCTATGACGCCCGTTCGACGGCGTTGTCCTACGGCACCCGGCTAATCTACGAGCGCCTCGGCGTCTGGGAGCGGATTGCCGAACGGGCCGAGCCGATCACCCATATTCATGTATCCGACCGCTGGCGTGCGGGCTCGACTCGTCTCGAAGCAAAGAATCAACACGTACCCGCGTTGGGCTATGTAGTAGAGAACGCCTGGATTGGCCATTGCCTCTGGCAGGCGTTAGACGACAAGGTGGTGGTTCGCCGTTGCCCGGCCGAAGTAGAGCGCATGCAGCCCATCGCCAATGGTTATCGGCTGACACTGATCGACGGTCAGCAACTGGACTGCGATCTCGCCGTGCTTGCCGATGGGGGACGGTCCGGATTACGCGAACAATTGGGCATCGCCGTCAAGCGCACGCCATACGAGCAATCCGCGCTCATCGCGAACGTGACACCGGGCAGACCTCATGGCGGACAAGCATTCGAGCGCTTCACCGACGATGGCCCGATGGCGCTGCTGCCGTTGCAGGATAACCGCTGCGCGCTGGTCTGGACGCGTCCCGATCGCGATGCGGCACGCCTGGCGACCCTGCCCGAAGCGGAGTTCCTCAGTGAGTTGCAGCAGGCATTTGGCTACCGCCTGGGCGGCTTTCAGCAGGTGGGTGCAAGACACCTCTATCCGCTCGTATTGATCGAGGCCGAAGAGCAGGTTCGGTCCGGCCTGGTGGTGCTCGGCAATGCGGCGCACAGCTTGCACCCGATCGCAGGGCAGGGTTACAACCTGTCCTTGCGGGACACGGAGGCACTCGCGGCGGCCCTGCTGAGCAGTACGGAACGGCCGGGCGGGCTTGGTGTGCTGCAGGCTTATCACCGGTGGCAACGCTCGGATCAATGGCTCACGGTAGGCTTCTCCGATCAGTTGACCCAGCTATTTGGTGACTCTGCGCGCCTGTCCGTCGCCGGCCGCAATCTCGGTCTGCTGGGGCTGGACCTGCTGCCCCCGGCCAAGACCTGGTTCGCACGGCAGGCGATGGGGTTGGGCGTACGCGAGCGCTGACGCCTGTTTACCTTCCGCCACTGTGTGCAACCAGATCCACTAGGCGCGCCGCCTGCCGGCGCGCAGGAGAGTAGTAATGCAAGCGGACGTCATCATCGTTGGGGCTGGAATGGTCGGCAGTACGCTGGCCCTGGCGCTGCAGGACGCGGGCATCACCGTCAAGCTGGTTGATGCCGGTCCGCTGGACACCCTTCCCATTCCGTTTACCGGCCGCTTTGAGCCGCGAGTCAGTGCGCTGTCCGCCGCAAGCCAGCGGATTCTTGACCGCGTCGGCGCGTGGTCAGGGATCACTAGTCGCCGTGCCAGCCCCTATACAGATATGCGCGTGTGGGACGGTTCCGGTACTGGGCAGATCCATTTTTCCGCTGCATCGGTGCATGCTGAGGTACTCGGCCATATCGTTGAGAACCGAGTCGTACAGGACGCCCTGCTGGATGCGTTGCGAAGCCGTGGCTCAATCGAGCTGATGGCGGGCTTACGCCTTGAGCATCTGCAGCAGAACGATCATGGCTGGACGCTGACCTTCGCAGACGGGCAGTCGCTCAGTGCGGGTTTGGTGGTCGCGGCCGATGGCGCCAATTCAGCGGTTCGTCGGTTGGCCGGCTGCGAGACCCGAGAGTGGGATTATCTGCATCACGCCATCGTCACCAGCGTGCGGTGTGCTGAGCCGAACCAGCAGACCGCGTGGCAGCGTTTTACCGATGACGGCCCGTTGGCATTTCTTCCGCTCCAGCGTGACGACGACCGGCATTGGTGCTCGATCGTCTGGTCGGCCACGGAAGACGAGGCGCAGCGTTTGATGACGCTGGATGATGAGGCCTTTTGCCGGGCACTGGGCCGAGCGTTCGAATATCGACTGGGCGAGGTGCTGGAGGCCGACCCGCGGGTGTGCATTCCGCTTCGGCAACGCCATGCAAAGCGCTATGTACAGCCTGGCCTAGCGATGATTGGCGATGCCGCGCACACCATCCATCCATTAGCAGGGCAGGGCGTCAACCTCGGATTGCTCGACGCGGCTGTGCTGGCGGAGGTTCTGCTTGCAGCGAACGCTCGCGGAGCGCGGCTGGGTGATCCACGGGTGCTCGGGCGTTTCGAGCGGCGCCGAATGCCTCATAACTTGTCGATGATGGCCGCGATGGAGGGGTTCGAGCGCTTGTTCCAGGCCAATGCGTTACCGCTGCGCTGGCTGCGCAACGCCGGCTTGAAAGGGGTCGAGGCGTTTCCTGAAGCCAAGGCGTTATTCGTTCGGCAGGCCTTGGGCTTGAGCGGTGACTTGCCGGAGCTGGCCCGATATTGAGTCCATCGTTCAGTTGGCTTCGGTGCCTGCGCGAATTGTCGCGTTGAGAAAGTAAATGACATTCACTACTATTTAGCCTCGTTCAACAATTGAAAAGAGGCTGATCCATGCAGGCAAGCAAAGGTTTACTCGCCGCTCTGGCGCTCACGGCGCTGTCGAGTGCTGCACACGCTGCCGATGAAGTGGTGGTTTACTCCTCGCGGATCGACGAACTGATCAAGCCCGTGTTTGACGCCTATACCGCCAAGACCGGCGTCAACGTCAAGTTCATCACCGACAAGGAAGCGCCGCTGATGGCTCGCCTAAAGGCCGAGGGAGAGAACACCCCTGCGGATCTGCTGCTGACGGTGGACGGCGGCAACCTCTGGCAAGCCGAACAGATGGGCATCCTTCAGCCGCTGAATTCTCAGATCGTAAAGGACAATATTCCCGCTCAGTATCGGTCCTCCACCGATGCGTGGACCGGTCTTTCGTTGCGCGCTCGGACCATCGTTTACTCACCTGAACGGGTCAAGGACGGTGAGCTGACCACCTACGAAGCGTTGGCGGACAATAACTGGGAAGGCCGTCTGTGCCTGCGTACCAGTAAGAAGGTCTATAACCAGTCGCTGACCGCGACCATGATCGAAACCCACGGGGCGGAGAAGACCGAGGAAATCATCAAGGGCTGGGTCAATAACCTGGCTACAGACGTGTTCGCCGATGACACAGCCGTGGTTCAGGCCGTAGACGCCGGTCAGTGCGACGTAGGCATCGTCAACACCTACTACTTCGGTCGCCTGCACGCGCAGAACCCTGATCTGAAAGCGAAGCTGTTCTGGCCGAATCAGAAGGATCGCGGTGTACACGTCAACCTTTCCGGTATCGGCCTGACCAAGCATGCGCCGCACCCGGACGCCGCGAAAAAACTGGTTGAATGGATGACCACTCCGGAGGCTCAGAGCATCTTCGCCGACGTCAACATGGAGTTCCCGGCGAATCCGGACGTGAAGCCATCCTCGGAAGTTGCGGCATGGGGCGAGTTCAAGGCAGACACAATCCCGGTCGAGATTGCTGGCAAGCGGCAGGCCGAGGCAATCATGCTAATGGATCGCGCCGGCTGGAACTGACGGTTCTGGGAGCGTCCGGCAGCGAGCGCTCACGACAAGGCTGACCTAATTTGCGCAGCCGTTATACTCGACGCCCCCGGCATGCCGGGGGCGTTGTCTTTTTTGCTTTCGAGGCCTGAGTGTCCCACCCCGTCGAGCGCCGCTGGTACCCCATCACATTTGCAGTCGCCGCGCTGGTGTTGCTGCCGCTGAGCGTTCTGTTGTTCAGCTGGAGTGATATCGACACCGGTATCTGGTCGCACCTCTGGCAAACCCAGATGCCGCGTTTGTTACGTAACACGTTGACGCTGGTATTAGGCGTCGGTACTGGGGTCATCGTGCTTGGGGTCAGCCTGGCGTGGCTGACTTCGCTGTGCGAATTCCCCGGGCGACGCTGGCTGGACTGGGCATTGATGCTGCCCTTTGCGATTCCCGCTTATGTGCTCGCATTCGTCTTTATTGGCCTGTTGGACTTTTCAGGCCCGGTGCAAACGCTGGCCCGCGAGTGGTTCGGCAGCGGGGTGCGTTTTCCCGGGGTGCGCTCCACCGGTGGGGTGATTGTCGTTTTGGTGCTGGTGTTTTACCCCTACGTATACCTGCTCGCCCGTTCGGCCTTTATCGCTCAGGGCAAGGGGTTGATGGAGGCGGCTCGAGTCCTTGGGCAGTCACCTTGGAAGGCTTTCTGGCGTGTCGCGCTACCCATGGCACGCCCTGCGATAGGCGCCGGTCTGGCGCTGGCGCTGATGGAGACGCTGGCTGATTTCGGCGCTGTCGCGGTATTCAATTTCGACACGTTCACAACCGCGATCTACAAGACCTGGTACGGCTTTTTCAGTCTGACCAGCGCGACTCAGCTCGCTAGCTTGCTGCTGTTGGCAGTGATGCTGGTGCTATACGGTGAGCGCCGCGCTCGTGGTGCTGCCAGGCCGGCTAACGATCGGGCGCGCTCCGCTGTGCTGTATCGCCTTCGCGGCTTTAAAGCCTTCGCTGCAAGCAGCTGGTGTGGCCTGGTGTTTCTCTGCGCCTTCGTCATTCCCGTGATGCAGCTGCTGGTCTGGCTCTGGCAGCGCGGGCGATTCGATTTTGACGAGCGCTACACCGGGCTCATTCTGCATACGCTTTATCTGGGGGGTCTGGCTGCCTTCATCACGGTTGGGGTTGCGTTGCTGCTCGCCTTTGCACGGCGTCAGGCGCCGGTACGCTCGGTAAAATCGGCGGTCGGATTGTCGAACCTGGGCTATGCGCTGCCAGGATCGGTGCTCGCGGTGTCGATCATGCTTGCATTCAGCTACCTTGATCGTGAGCTAGTCATACCGTTGTCCACATGGCTTGGCGGGGCCGGTAAGCCGATCCTGCTCGGGAGCCT
Source organism: Pseudomonas sp. DNDY-54 (assembly GCF_019880365.1). NCBI lineage: Bacteria > Pseudomonadati > Pseudomonadota > Gammaproteobacteria > Pseudomonadales > Pseudomonadaceae > Pseudomonas > Pseudomonas sp. DNDY-54. The sequence goes on along the minus strand of NZ_CP082271.1, from coordinate 4,076,119 downwards.
GGGCGCGCTGTTGCTGGCCTATCTGATCCGCTTCATGGCGGTGGCATTTGGGCCGCTCGAAAGCGCGCTGGCGCGGATTCGCCCTTCGCTGCCGCAAGCGTCTCGCAGTCTCGGTGTTGGCGGGCCTGCGCTGTTCTTCCGGGTCTATCTGCCGCTCCTGGTGCCCGGCACGCTGAGCGCTGCCTTGTTGGTCTTCGTTGATGTTCTGAAAGAAATGCCGGCTACGCTGCTGATGCGGCCGTTTGGTTGGGACACGCTGTCGGTGAGGATCTTCGAAATGACAAGCGAGGGCGAGTGGGCACGCGCCGCGTTGCCGGCACTGACATTGGTGTTGGTCGGGCTGCTGCCGGTCATTCTGCTGATCCGCCGCTCGGCCCGGCGAGTCGGCTGACGGCTGTTCCATCGGCCTCGCCGTGACCTGCTACGACCTTGGGGCTACAATGCGCGCCATCCAAAAATCGTCGAGCCTTCTGTTCGACACCAATAGGCTTCACCCACGCCGCTTAGGCGACCTGCCCGGAAGGAGAAACCCATGGGTCAGCGTACTCCCCTCTACGATCAGCACCTCGCACTTGGCGCCAAGATGGTTGATTTCGGCGGCTGGGACATGCCGCTGCATTACGGCTCTCAGGTAGAAGAACATCATCAGGTGCGACGTGACTGTGGAGTATTCGACGTCTCCCACATGACGGTGGTAGACGTGGCGGGCGAAGACGCCAAGTCCTATCTGCAGCGCCTGCTGGCCAATGATGTGAACCGCCTCACCCAGGTTGGCAAAGCGCTCTATACGGCGATGCTCAACGAGCGTGGCGGCGTTGTGGATGATCTGATCGTATATCTCACGGACTGGGGCTATCGCCTGGTCGTTAATGCCAGTACACGTGACAAAGATCTGGCCTGGATGCAGGCTCGGACCGAAGGCTTCACTGTTGAGGTAACTGAACGCCCAGAGCTGGCCATGCTAGCCATCCAGGGGCCGCATGCTCGCGCCAAGACTGCCGAGCTGGTCGATCAGCCACGTGCCGCGATGATCCAGGAACTCAAACCCTTTCACGGTCGCGCCGTTGGCGATTGGTTTATTGGCCGCACTGGCTATACCGGCGAAGACGGTCTGGAGATCATCCTGCCGGCTGATCAGGCGCCCTACTTCCTCAGCGAGCTGGTCGGCGCCGGTATCTCACCGATCGGTCTGGGTGCGCGCGATACGCTGCGCCTGGAAGCGGGCTTGAACCTCTATGGGCAGGACATGACTGAGGACGTTTCCCCGCTGCAGGCCAATATGGGCTGGACCGTGGCGTGGGAACCGGCGGAGCGTGACTTCATCGGCCGTGCGGCGCTCGAAAACCAGAAGGTCCAAAGCGATCTGCCGAAGCTGGTGGGGCTTGTGCTCGAGGAGCGTGGAGTTTTGCGTGCTCACCAGACCGTCCGAGTGAACGGCGTCGGCGAAGGGGAGATCACCAGCGGCAGTTTTTCGCCTACGCTTGGCAAGGCCATCGCGCTTGCGCGGGTTCCGGCGGGTGCCGGTGACCGGGCTGAGGTGGAAATCCGCGGGAAGTGGTATCCCGTGCGCGTAGTGCAGCCGACTTTCGTGCGTCACGGCAAAGTACTGGTGTAGATTCGAGTCGACAGCATCTTAGCCGCGGGCGGCCAGGCCGGCATCGTGCCCGTAAACCGACAGCTTTTTTGAGGACACACAGATGAGCGACATTCCCAGCGATTTGCGTTACGCCGCCAGCCATGAGTGGGCTCGCCTGGAAACGGACGGCAGTGTGACCGTCGGTATCTCCGATCACGCCCAGGAAGCCTTGGGTGACGTGGTATATGTTGAGCTTCCTGAAGTGGGCCAGCAGCTCACCGCCGGGCAGCAGGCAGGCGTGGTGGAGTCAGTCAAGGCTGCTTCGGATATCTACGCACCCATCTCAGGGGAAGTGGTCGCGATTAACGAGCAGCTGACCGACTCCCCTGAGGTGGTCAACACCGAACCCTACGGCAGCTGGTTTTTCCGCCTTCAGCCGAATGATGCCGCGGAACTGGACAAGCTGCTCGACGCAGACGGCTACAAGGCCTCCTGCGACGCTGACGCCTAAGCGTTCCCCATCTTGAAGCCCCGTAATGCAGGTTGCGGAGAAAACGAGTCGCTCGTTTTCCCGTCTTGTTTTCCGGGGCTTTGTCATTTTTCGAGAGAGCAGTGATGTCACAGGTACCGCGCCTTTCCCAGCTTCAGCAGCCTGACGCTTTCTTGCGTCGTCACCTTGGTCCCGATGCGTCTGAGCAGCAAGCCATGCTCGACGCACTGGGGTTGTCCAGTCGCGCACAGCTGGTCGAGCAAACCGTGCCGCCGGCGATCCGCCTGCAAGGCGAGCTCGCGTTGCCGCCCGCGCTGGATGAACAGGACGCGCTGGCGCGGCTGCGCAGCTATGCCGAGCAGAACCAGCTCTGGACGAGCCTGATTGGGATGGGTTACCACGGCACCATCACGCCGCCGGTCATCCTGCGCAACGTGCTGGAAAATCCGGGTTGGTATACGGCGTACACGCCGTACCAACCAGAGATCGCCCAGGGGCGACTGGAAGCGTTGCTGAATTTCCAGCAACTGACCATCGACCTGACCGGCCTGGATCTGGCCAACGCCTCCTTGCTCGATGAGGCGACCGCGGCGGCAGAGGCCATGACCCTCGCGCGGCGCGTGGCCAAGAGCAAGAGCAACAGCTTCTTTGTTGATGAGAACTGCCATCCCCAAACCCTATCGGTCGTGCAGACCCGAGCCGAAGCCTTTGGCTTCGAACTGGTCGTGGGTGCGGTCGAGGATATCGCTTCACAGGATATTTTCGGCGCACTGCTGCAATACCCGGATACTCATGGCGAGATCCGCGACCTCCGTCCCGCGATCGAGGCGTTGCACGCCAAGCAGGCGTTGGCCTGCGTGGCGGCGGACCTGCTGAGTTTGCTGCTGCTGACGCCGCCTGGTGAGCTGGGGGCGGACGTGGTGCTCGGTTCGACACAGCGTTTCGGCGTGCCGATGGGCTACGGCGGCCCGCATGCGGCTTACTTTGCGACGCGCGATGCGTTCAAGCGGGCAATGCCGGGTCGCATCATCGGCGTCTCGAAAGATGCGCGTGGCAATACGGCGCTGCGCATGGCCCTGCAGACGCGCGAACAACATATTCGCCGTGAAAAGGCCAACTCCAACATCTGCACCGCGCAGGTACTGCTGGCTAACATCGCCAGCTGCTACGCGGTCTATCACGGGCCGGAGGGCCTCAAGCGTATTGCTCAGCGCACTCATCGTCTGACGTCTATCCTGGCCAGCGCGCTGGAGCAGCACGGCATCAAGCGCGTCAATCAGCATTTCTTCGATACCCTGACCCTTGAGGTGGGTGGCGCACAGACTGCTATCGTCGAAAGCGCCAAGGCCGCGCGGATCAACTTGCGCATCCTCGGTCGCGGCAAGTTGGGTGTCAGCCTTGATGAAACCTGCACCGAGCAGACCGTTGAACAGCTGCTCGCCGTATTCCTCGGCGCGGACCACGGGCTCGACATTGCGAAACTGGATGCCGGCGACATCGCCAGCGGTATCCCGGCCGTACTGCAACGCAGCAGTGGTTATCTGACGCATCCGGTGTTCAATACGCATCACAGCGAAACCGAGATGTTGCGTTACCTCAAACAGCTCGAGAACAAGGATCTGGCGCTGAACCAGGCGATGATCCCGCTTGGCTCCTGCACCATGAAGCTCAACGCCACCAGCGAGATGATTCCCATCACCTGGCCGGAGTTTGCCAACCTGCATCCGTTCGCACCGCAGGAGCAGGCGCAGGGTTATAAGCTGATGATCGACGAGCTGGAAGCGTGGCTCTGCGCGATTACCGGTTTCGATGCGATCTCGATGCAGCCGAACTCAGGCGCCCAGGGCGAATACGCCGGGCTGGTCGCGATTCGCAAATACCATGAGAGTCGTGGCGAACGTCAGCGTGATATCTGTCTGATCCCGTCGTCGGCGCATGGAACCAACCCTGCCTCAGCGCAGATGGTCAGCATGCGTGTGGTCATCGTTGAGTGCGACAAGGCGGGCAACGTCGATCTGGAAGACCTCAAAAGCAAAGCGATGGAGGCGGGCGACAAGCTGTCATGCCTGATGATCACCTATCCGTCGACTCACGGCGTGTATGAGGAAGGGATTCGCGAAATCTGCGAAGCGATTCATGCACAAGGCGGTCAGGTCTACATGGATGGTGCCAACCTCAACGCTCAGGTCGGTCTGGCGCGGCCGGCGGATATTGGCGCCGACGTCTCGCACATGAATCTGCACAAAACCTTCTGCATCCCGCACGGTGGTGGCGGTCCAGGCATGGGCCCAATCGGCATCAAAGCGCATCTGCAGCCCTTCGTCTCTAACCATCCTGTGATTGAGCTACAAGGTCCGAATCCAGAGAACGGCGCGGTCAGTGCGGCGCCCTGGGGCAGCGCGAGCATCCTCCCGATCAGTTGGATGTACATCGCCATGATGGGGCCGCAGCTGCGCGACGCTACAGAGGTCGCGATTCTCAGCGCGAACTACCTGGCGATGCGTCTGAGCGACGCCTTTCCGGTGCTCTACAGTGGCCGCAACGGGCGCGTGGCACATGAGTGCATCATCGATCTGCGACCGCTCAAGGCGCAGACTGGCATTACGGAAGAAGACGTCGCCAAGCGCCTGATCGACTACGGCTTCCACGCGCCGACCATGTCGTTTCCGGTGCCCGGTACGTTGATGATCGAGCCTACCGAAAGCGAATCGAAGGCGGAGCTTGACCGTTTCGTCGAGGCGATGTTGAGCATTCGTGCCGAGATCGCAAAGGTACAAGACGGTGGCTGGCCGGCAGAGGACAACCCGCTGGTGCGTGCGCCGCATACCCTAGCCGACGTGATAAACCCGTGGGATCGTCCCTACAGCATCGCTGAAGGGGTGACCCCAAGCGCTCATGCCCAGGCGCACAAGTATTGGCCGGCGGTGAATCGGGTCGATAACGTCTTCGGCGACCGCAACCTGTTCTGTGCATGCGTACCGATTGAGGATTATCGCGAATAACGGTTGATACACCCGCTCTGTGCGAGCTAGCCAGAGCGGGTGCGTTGCAGGTCGACGGGTCAGGCCTGCGATTGGTCGTCGTCGGTCTCGCCAGCCTCTTCGCCCACCATTCCAAGTAGCTGCGCCAGCACCAGTTGGGCTTCCTCGACACCCTGGCGCTTTGGTGCGGAGAACAGCTGGACGCTTACGCCATCTCCCCAGCCTTTACGGATGTCGCGCTGAATTGCCAGGAGCGCGTTTTTCGCAGCACCAAAGGCAAGCTTGTCTGACTTCGTCAACAGTATATGTAGCGGCATCTCGCTGGCGTTCGACCAGTCGAGCATCATGCGGTCGAACTCAGTGAGTGGATGGCGGATATCCATCATGAGGAAAACCCCGGCAAGGCTTTCGCGGCTGCTCAGGTAGGCTTCCAGGTGACGCTGCCAGTGCTGCTTCAGCGGAATCGGAACCTTCGCATAGCCGTAGCCAGGGAGATCGACCAAACGATGGTTATCGTCCAGGCGAAAGAAGTTGAGCAGCTGGGTGCGGCCGGGCGTCTTGGAGGTTCGCGCGAGACTGGCATGCGTCAGGGTATTCAGCGCACTGGACTTGCCCGCGTTCGATCGGCCGGCGAACGCGACTTCAAGGCCCTCGTCAGCCGGGCATTGGTCGACCTTGGCGGCGCTGGTCATGAAGGTGGCTTGCTGGCATAGGCCGAGGATCGGGTTCTTGGGTAGCATGGGGGTTCCGGTGAGTGCGCGGGGTGCGGCAATGGTTCATTTCCGTTTCAGTACCGCCAGTATATAATGCCGCAGATTTTGTGTGCGCTTTGGTCTAAAACGAGCTCGCCGAGTGGGCCTTATCAGCTGCGATAGAGCTTCCGGTAGCGCTTGTATAACACCGACCAGTAGCCGCCTTCTAACGAGCACTGCCGGGGCCCAAGCGGCCAGGCTGCCGAATAAGAGAATTCCTTTCAAACCCTTAGCCGTAGTTGGATGAGCTGATGAACAAAGTACTCGTGAGTCTGCTGTTGACCCTTGGCATCACCGGTATCGCCCAAGCGGCTGGAAATGCCGAAGCCGGTCAGGAAAAGGTTGCAGTCTGTGGCGCGTGCCACGGGGCCGATGGCAACAGTGCCGCACCAAACTTCCCTAAACTGGCAGGTCAAGGCGAGAGCTATCTGTTCAAGCAGTTACAGGACATCAAGGCCGGCAGCACCCCCGGAGCGCCGGAAGGCGTTGGGCGCAAGGTGCTGGAAATGACCGGCATGCTCGATCCCTACAGTGATCAAGACCTCGCCGATATCGCTGCATACTTTGCCAGCCAGAAGCTGACAGTGGGTATGGCAGATCCGGCACTGGTCTCGCAGGGCGAGAAGCTCTACCGCGGCGGCAAGCTGGATCTGGGCATGCCGTCCTGCACTGGCTGTCACGCGCCGAACGGTGTTGGTAACGATCTGGCGGGTTTCCCACAACTGGGTGGCCAACACGCCGCTTACACGGCTAAGCAGCTGACCGATTTCCGTGAAGGCAGCCGCACCAATGATGGCGATACGGCGATCATGCGCACCATCGCATCGAAGCTGAGCAACAAGGACATCGAAGCCCTGTCGAGCTACATTCAGGGCCTGCACTGACAGTATCGGCTATGGCCGTTTGAAAAGGCGTTCAGGTCACAAACCTGAACGCCTTTTTTGTTTTTGGCCTCGCTACAATGATTGTCAAGATATTGAAAAGCGGCAAAAAAGCGCTGGCGAGCAGGAATGATTTGCTGCAGCCTGTGACGCTATCGCTCAGCCGTTCAAGCCAAGGGAGTCACCATGCGTAAACTCGTTCTCAGCGCCGTTCTTGTCACCGCCAGCCTGTTCGGCTTGCCGGCTCATGCGGCGGATTTTCAGGCAGGCAAAGAGTATGTCGAACTGAAAACCCCGGTGCCGGTCGCCGAGCCGGACAAAATCGAAGTGGTCGAGTTGTTTTGGTACGGTTGCCCGCATTGCTACCAATTCGAGCCGATTATCAATCCCTGGGTCGAACAGCTTCCCGACGACGTCGACTTCAAGCGTATCCCTGCCATGTTCGGCGGCGTTTGGAATGTGCACGGCCAGATGTTCCTGGCGCTGGAGTCGATGAATGTCGAGCAGAAGGTGCATGACGCGGTATTCAACGCCTATCACCGCGACGGCAAGAAGCTCGAGACGCCCGAGAAGATGGCCGAGTTTCTCGGCGAACAGGGGGTCGATCAGGACGCCTTCCTCAAAGCGTACAATTCGTTCGGTGTGAAGAGTCGCGCCGAACAGGCCAAAAAACTGGCAATGGCCTACCAGATCACTGGCGTACCGGTCATGATCGTCAATGGCAAGTACCGTTTCGACATCGGCTCGGCGGGTGGCCCGGAGCGCGCCTTGGAAGTCGCCGACTTCCTCATCGAAAAAGAACGCGCAGCCCGGTAAGCGCTGATGTTGCGCCGTTGGAGTTCTCCGCGTTTGGCCGGTCCCGGGCAGGCGCGCGTCAATCCGCTCTGCCTGAACTCCAGCGGTCTTCCCTGCGATGGCCGTTTGCGGCTACTGAGTTTCAATATTCAGGTCGGTATCAGTACCGAGCGCTTCCACCATTACGTCACGCGCAGCTGGCAGCATCTGCTACCGCATCCGGGGCGTGCCGGAAATCTGCAACGCATTGGCGAACTGCTGGGTAATTACGATCTGGTCGCCCTGCAGGAAGCCGATGGCGGCAGCTTGCGCTCCGGCTACATCAACCAAGTGGAACATCTCGCCCAGCTTGGTTCCTTCCCTTATTGGTACCAGCAACTTAATCGCAATCTCGGCCGTTTTGCCCAGCACAGCAACGGTGTGTTGAGCCGTCTCGAACCCCAGGGTTTGGAGGATCATCCCCTTCCCGGCCCATCCGGCCGCGGGGCCATTCTGCTGCGTTTCGGCGAGGGCGAGGATGCGCTGGTGGTCGTCGTCATGCATCTGGCGCTTGGTGGCGGTGCAAGAACGCGCCAACTGGCCTACATTCGCGAGCTGATCGGAGACTACAAGCACCAGGTCCTGATGGGGGATATGAACACCCATGCGAGCGACCTGCTAGAGCATTCGCCGCTACGTGACCTCGGCTTGCTGGCTCCACAAATTCAGGCGACGTTCCCTAGCTGGCGCCCCCAGCGCTGCCTTGATCACATACTGTTGAGCCCCAGTCTGACGCTCGAGCGTGTCGATGTGTTGGCACAGGCTAGCTCGGATCATTTGCCGGTGGCCGTCGAGATTCGCCTGCCCAATTCTTTACATGGCGATTCGTTGCCGATCTCAGTGGACGCTGCGAGATGACCGACGAAGCGCAACGTTGGAAAGAAAAATACCTGCAGTCATTGGAGCAGCACGAAGCGCTCGAGAAGCGTTGGCAGGTACATCTTGACCTGCTGCGCCGCAGCCTCGTGCGCAGTAGCTACGCGGCGGACGGCACCGACCCCGCTGTGGAAACGTGCATGCGCGAGCTTCGCGACGCCCTGCGCGATGACGCGCTCGATGACCGTTTGGGCGCGCTCGTGCCGCGCCTCGAACGCGCAGTGCTCGATACCGAGAGGAGCAGGGCGACACGACTTGCGCAAATGACTCAGGCGCTGCACCGATTCGTGGCGCAGCTCCTGGAGTTGTCACTGCCGAGCGATATCCGTAAACCGCTGAAGAAGTTTGCCAAGCAGCTCGACGAGCGCGCCGCGCAGCCGCTTGAACTGCCAGGGCTGCTTGCTGAGTTAGGCGAGCTCCAAGACCGAGCGCTGGCCGTTCAGCTGGGTGGCAGCGGCAGCTCTGTAGGCCTTATTGGCAGGCTGTTCGGCCAGCGCGAACGTCTTGCAGAGCCGCCGACAACGGCTGGTGAGAACGCCGCTTCAACAGTGGAACCTGGGCCATTGGCCGCAACACCACCGGCCCGGCAAGCCGAGCGCACCGCCGACGCGGGAGAGCCGCTGGCCGATGAGGAATCGTCAACAATCAGCGCTGACGCAAACCCGTTGTTCACGCCCCATCACAGGGCGCCAGACGACCCCTCCGCTGCGATTACCGGCGAGGCGACGGACAGCCACTTGCTTCCGACTACTCCCGAGCAAGCCTACAGCGCCATCGCCGAGCGTGTGGAGGCGACGCTCTATCACCTGCTTGACGGTCTGCAATTACCGGAGCATCAACAGCCAAAAGTGTTGGCGCTTCGTGAGCGCATCGAGCAGGGGCTGAATTGGTATGAACTGGTGCCATTGCTGGATGACTTGGCGCAGCTGATGGTGGCGGCGGCTGATCAGGGCCAGCGCGAGTTCGAAAGTTACCTGAAGTTGCTCAATGACCGACTGGCGACTATGCACGAAAGCCTCTGCGCAACTCATCAGGGGCATGTGCAGAGCAAAGAAACAGCCCAGGCGCTGGACGAGGCGCTGCGCAACCAGTTCGATGGGCTGCAAACCAGCATGCTCGATGCGAAGGATTTGCCAAGTCTCAAGCAAGCCGTGCAAGTCCGAATCGACCGTCTGCTCGAGACCGTGGATTCGTACGAGCAACAGCGCAGCGTTCACGAACAGCAGGTTAGCGAGCGGCTGAGTACTCTGGTTGAGCGGGTGGCGAGCCTAGAGCAGTCTGCGACAGGCATGCGGGAACATCTTGAGGAACAGCGCCAGAAAGCCTTGCGCGATCCACTGACCGAGCTGCCCAATCGGGCGGGCTGGGATGAGCGGCTGGAGCTGGAGGTGGCGCGCCAGCAACGCTATGGCGGCCAGCTGCTTCTGGCGGTGCTCGATGTCGACCACTTCAAGCGTATCAATGACAGCTTCGGCCATCTGGCCGGCGACCGCGTGTTGAAGATCATCGCCAGCGAATTACGCAAGCGACTGCGCAAGACCGACTTCATTGCCCGTTTCGGTGGTGAGGAGTTCGCGCTGTTGCTTCCGGAAACCCCGCCTGAGGCAGGCTTGCTGGTGCTCGAAAGCCTGCGCTCCGGCATTCAGAACTGCCCGTTCCACTTCAAGGGTGCGCGAATCGAGGTCACGCTATCGGGCGGGCTTGCGAGCTTCGCCGAGACAGACCACGCCGAGCAAGTATTCGAGCGCGCCGACAAAGCGCTTTACCGCGCCAAAGGCGCCGGGCGCAATCGCATCGAAGCGGGCTGACCAGTCGCTCTGTGAGCCGCCGGGCCGCCTCGCTATAATCCCCGCCCTTCGCTTCGGCGCCATTCTCTCGGCGCTCTTGCGGGCCGTATGCCCGACTCATTCCAGTCTGTGTCATGCCGTTGTTGACCAGAGGTGCCGTATGAAAACGTTGATCCTAGCGGGTTTTCTTTTGTTGCTTGCCGGCTGCGCCAGCGGCCCGCGTATTGATACCAGCCACCACTCGCGCGGTCACGATAGTCGCGCACAGTTCATCGTGCTCCATTACACCTCGAGCGACCTGCAGCGGTCGCTCGAAATCCTCAAAGGTGACGGCGTCAGCAGCCACTATCTGATCGGCGAGTCGCCCGCGACCATTTACCGACTGGTGGACGAAGATCGCCGTGCATGGCATGCCGGTGAGAGTCAGTGGAACGGTCGAACCTGGCTCAACTCCAGCTCTATCGGTATCGAGCTGGTTAACCGGGGCTATATCGAGGACGAGCGTGGGCGGCTCTGGTATCCCTATTCGGAGCAGCAAATCGACGCGCTGATCGTCCTGCTCAAAGACATCATGCAACGCCACGGTTTAAAGCCTGGCGCAATAATCGGCCACAGCGATATCGCGCCGCAGCGCAAAGTTGACCCCGGTCCGCTGTTCCCCTGGAAGCGTCTGGCTGATGCGGGTCTGGTGCCTTGGCCGGATGCCGCCGTGGTCGAGCGTCAACGTCACCAGTTTGCAGAGCAGTTGCCGGACGTGGCCTGGTTCCAGGCGCAGCTCGTCAGCCAAGGCTACAAAGTGCCGGAGCACGGGCACCTGGATCTGGAAACCCGAAATGTTATCGCGGCCTTTCAGATGAAGTACCGCCCGACACGATTCGACGGTGAGCCGGATGCTGAGACCGCGGCAATTCTCGCCGCGCTTGCTGTGGAGTCCTGACGCGCAATCACGCGCGGGGAGTGCAGGCGATCAACCGCGAATCCGCCAGCGCAGCAGTGCGATGGACGGTTGCCGCTCGGTAATCTTCATCCGCGAGCATGGCCAAAAATGCTTCCGGCGTCGGGTATCGCACCAGCAACATTTCATCCCAGTGCTCCTGCTCCGGTGCGATCAGAGCGACCTGTGCATGGGCCGCTACCTGAACCTCTCCACCCGCCGCGCGGACTTTTTTCAGCGCGGTACGGCTATAGCGTGCATAGGCCTCCATTCCGCTGCAGGCCGTTTCCCCGCTGCCGGCGGGGTAAGCCGCCTCCTGATTGAACCGCAGCAGGTTGAGCATGAGGATCGGTTCGCCGGCTGGCATCCCTTCGGCGAAGCGCTTCAGTTGATCGGGGCTTGGGTTGAGGCTGGGCATGGAGGCTCCTTCTTCTTGTTCGGCCCCGCCTGGGTCATATAGGCAGAGCGATATAGAAGATGGTGCCGTGACCGATTCGTGAATGCACGCCGATACGGCCACCATGCAATTGGGCAATCTCCTTGCATAAGGCCAAGCCCAGTCCGGCGCCGCCTCGGCGACGTCCAATCTGCACAAAGGGCTCGAAGATTCTCGCTTGTTGGCTGTAGGGGATGCCTTCCCCGTTGTCCTCGACGCTGAGGATCACCCGCTCGCCATGGTGCCTGGCCAGCAGACGTATCTCGCCGCCGTCCGGCGTGTGTCGCAGGGCGTTGCTCATGAGGTTGTCGAGCACACGCTCCATTTGTTGCCGATCCAGCATCAAGCTGGGCAGCGGCGTTTGCAGCTCAAGCTTGATGTCCTTGCCGTTCTGCATGGCGGCAGGTTGGAAGCGCTGTCGCGCTTGCTCGAGAAGCTCGGCCGGGTCGCATGGCACGCGTTCAAGTTTCTGCTGACCGCTTTGATAGCGTGAGAAGTTCAGCAGGTCATTGATCAGCGTGACCAGGCGCTGCATTTCCTCATGCACCGTGCTGAACAGGTCAGCCTCGCGGCTGTTTTCGGGGTAATGCGTGCGCTCACGGAGCAGGCTGAACGCCATCTGCATGCCGGTCACCGGGGTGCGCAGTTCGTGCGAGGCGCGCAGGACGAATTCGTTGCGTACACGTTCGAACGTGCGCTGGTCCGTGACGTCATGAAGCACCATCACCGCACCGCTGATGCGTCCGTCGTGGTGGTTAACCGGGCTCATGCGCCACGACAGGAGCCGGCGCTCACCGTCGGCCTCTATCACCAGGTCTTCTGGAGGGCCAGATAGCGGTTTGTCGTCCAGCACCTGCTGTGCAGCTTCATCCAGTTCCGGATAGCCGAGGGCTTGGCCGAGCGTCGAGCCCAGATGCTCGGTTTCCCACGCCAGCTGGCGCTGAGCAACCGGGTTGGCATGTTCCAGCCGGCCTTGCCGGTCGACGATCAACAGGCCGTCGTCAATGCTGTCGAGCAGGGCCTGCAGGCGCTGCTGGCCGTCGACCAGCGCCTCGACATTGGTCTGTTTGAAGTCATGCAGCGCCTGCGCCATCAACCCAAAACGATGAATAAGCGACGAGAGCTCGGCGATAGGGGACGTCGGCAGCTTGATGTTGAAATCGCCCTGGCCGATCTGGTCGGCGACGCTGGACAGCTGCTCGATGGGGTCACCGAAGCGTCGAGCAAAGCTATGCGCGGTGACGAAGCCGATCAGCAACACGGCAATGCCGGTGAGGCCCAGCAGCCCGGCAAGCAGTTGTGCCCGTTCTCGGCTGCGAATCTCGGTGTCGCGGATCTGGTCGTACGCGCTCTGTTGCATGTCGACCATCAGCTCGCGCACCCGGTTGAAAGACTGGGTGAGGGCGTTGTCTTCCAGTAGCGTCCAGTTCCGGCTGGTCGGCGTTTCCAGCTCGTTGATAAAACGGGCGTAGGCGTCGCCGATGGCTTGGTAAGCCTGGCGGTCCTCTAACCGCGGCGCTTGGGAAATCCCCCGCGACAGCGCCGTCTGGAAGGTGTGTCGGGTTTGCGCAAGGGCAGCGCTGTCGCGTTCTTCACGCACGAGCTGGAGCAAGTGATTGCCCAGCGCCTGCCGCAGCTGCTGGTTGGCTTCAATGACGCCGAAGTTATCGCGGATCAGCGTTTCCTGGCTCTGGGCCATCTGCACTACGCTGACCAGTGCCAGCAAAAGCCCTAGCAGCGCAACCGTCATCAACGCCGAAAACCCTAAAAAAAGACGGGTTCTCAGCTTCATCTGAACTTTCATAGGCCGTATTGCTTGCGTTTTCGATAGAGCGTCGAGGCGTCGATGCCCAAGATTCGGGCGGCCTGATCAAGGGTATCGCTGGTGCTCAACACGCCAGAGATATGCGCTTTTTCCAGTTCTTCCAAGCTCAGCGACTCGCCGATACGCGGTGCGTTATTCACGCTTTGGTCGGCTAGCCCGAGATGGCTCACTTCGATCATCTCCTGCGGGCAGATAATGCTCGCTCGCTCGACAACGTTGCGCAGCTCGCGCACGTTGCCGGGCCAGCGGTAGGATCTCAGCGCGGCGATGGCGCTATTGCTGAAGCCGCGCGCTGGCCGGCCGTAACTCTTGACGAAGAACGCCAGGAAGCGCTCGGCGAGGGTGAGGACATCTTCCGGCCGCTCGCGCATCGGTGGCAGGTTCAGCGTGATGACATTCAGGCGATACAGCAGGTCTTCGCGAAAGCGGCCTTCACGCACCATTTCTTCAAGATTCAAGTTAGTCGCGGCCAGGATGCGCACATCGGCGCGGCGCGTGACCGGGTCGCCGACGCGCTCGTATTCCTTGTCCTGAATGAACCGCAGCAATTTGGGCTGCAGCGCCAGGGGGAAATCGCCAATTTCGTCGAGAAACAGCGTGCCACCGTCGGCCTGATTGACGCGTCCTAGCGTGCTTTCCGTCGCGCCGGTAAAGGCGCCGCGGTTGTGTCCGAACAACTCGCTTTCCATCAGATCCGCCGACAGCGACGGGCAGTTGATGGTAATGAAGGCTTTTTTCGCGCGACGGCTCCAGTTATGGATGGCTCGGGACAGTTCGCCCTTGCCGGTACCGGACTCGCCAAGGATAAGGATGTTGGCGTCGGTATCGGCGACCTGGCGGGCCGTCTCGAGGACATTCATCATCGCCGGGCTGTGGGATCCGAGTGCATCGCTGCGTTTCTGTACCTCGCCTTCAAGCGCTTCAAGGCGCGCGGCCATCTGGCGGACTTCAAGTTGTTTGGCGGCCGAAAGGCGAAGCTGTTCGGGGCTGCACGGCTTGACCAGATAGTCGGCGGCGCCGGCTTGCATCGCATCAACCGCCGTATCGACGGCCGAGTGTGCGGTGACGATGACCACGCGCATCCACGGGGCGAGTACACGCATCTGCTGCAGGACGTCGAGGCCGTTGTCTTCGCCCAGGCGCAGGTCAAGGAAGCACAGGTCGAATACCTGGCGCTGAAGAATCGCTTCAGCCTGCGACGCACTGGCCGCCGTTACGACCGTGTAGCCCCGATCCTCGAGGCAATAGCGGAAGGTGCGCAGGATCGCGGCCTCATCATCCACGAGGAGGATGCGGCCACCGGCGTCGGTCGTTTGGTCCATGAATGCTCCATCAGGCAAAGGCTGTGTTTGTCTGGCTGTTCGAACCGTAGACGTAGGAATAAGAGGCTCGAATATGCCGGCTAGGTGTTGGCGCCTGCATTAGTCTACGGAAAGTCTTGCAAGTTGCACGGTGTCCGAAGCCGTTTACTGCAGGCTGCAATCAATGCTCAGGCGAAACGGCAATACAAGTCCCTGATTATAAAGGTCTGCCGCGTTTTTAATCGCTGGCACGGGGCTTGCGGTCTTCGACGGAGCGCGCTCAACCGGCTTCGCCGGGGCCGCATCACACGGCATCCGTATCCGGAGGACACATGAACCAGAACATGACCCAACTCAACGAGCTGATCGAGATCACCCGCGACGGGCAGCACTTTTACCAGCATGCGGTCGAGGCGGTGAAGGACGTCGAGCTGCAGCATCTTTTCCGCGATATGGCGCAGGCCAAGACGCACATCATCCAGGCGTTGTCGGTCAAGGTGGCATCCAACCAGGAGCAACCGGCTCAGGGTGGCACCACCGCCGGCAAACTACGTGAAAGATACGCGGACGCCAAAGCCAAGCTCGGCGATAGCGATGCGGTGTATGTCGATCAACTGGACCAGACCGAAGAACGCATTCTCGCGGCCTTTGAGGATGCGCTGAAGACGGCGGAACCGGACGTCAAGGCGCTGCTGGCTATCGAACTGCCGAAAATTCGTGCCTGCCACGAGCGAATTCACACCCTTAATCACAAGAAGGATTAGTCCGTCGTGCAATTCGCCCGGCGCCGACTGCGGGCATCGTGCAATATAAGTTGACGGGCTACAGTTTGGATTATGTAAGTCGTTGAAAGTTATGAATAAAACTAGTTAACGAAGCCTGGCATGAGGTCTGCAATATAACTCGCAAAGATAGACATGCACCGCATGCTTAGAAGGAGTTGAGGATGAATCGTCAAGCACGCTTCTCACTGGTTAGCAAAGGTTTCCTTACCGCTGCAGTGGTAACCCTGATCGTTGGCGCCGAGCAACCGATGTCGCAACCGCTCAGCCAGGAGCAACACGAGTCAGCGGAACGAATCCGTATGTATGACGCTCAACCAGTAGGGATTGTGCAAGCCGGTCCTGCGCCGAAGACGATTGATTACAAGCAGGTGCGGTCGGAACAGCGCTGGGTTTTCTAAGTTGTAGGTCCGCGAGCTGATGCATTTATCGGTCCCGCAGAAGATGTCTTGAACCGAAGAGGAGTTACACCATGCTGAGTTGGGCTATTACATTCCTGATCATCGCCATCATCGCTGCGGTACTGGGCTTCGGTGGTATCGCCGGCACTGCAACAGGTATCGCCAAGATCCTGTTTGTGGTCTTCCTGGTCCTGTTTGTCGCTTCGCTGATTTTCGGTCGAGGTCGTGGACCGCGCGTTTAACGCAGTAACGCCGCCCGCAAGGGCGGCTGCAATACCCTGGAGGCAGCACTGGCGGGATGCCGTTATTTATCGCTTTCGCAGCACACTGCGAGAGCAAGCAGACTGGGTGTGCCGGTTAGTCGGCCACCGACAGCCCGCATAGCGGGGGAACCAGGGGGTCGGGACGTTCTGTTCCTTGGAGCGACCTAGGGGTACAGGGGGTACCTCCATATATGGACTGGGTTCTGCAAACGGCAACCGAAGGTGGGCATCCACCTTCGGCTTGCGATCTCTTCAACGCCGTCTGATCCCGTCCTGGGTTCTCGGGCCGCGTTGAGCAAGGCCGGCTCCGGCCAACGCCTTCAACCATTTGTCTATTGATAGCCGGAACACGCCCCGCACTTTTCCGATGCGATGACCCGTCCTGTGCGTGGCCGTTCTCCTGCTGCACCGCTATCATCGCGCGCAGTCACTCGGTGGAGAACCCCATGCTCAACGGCCTCTGGCTCGGATTTTTTCTGATCGCTGCGGTTGCCGCGCTTGGGCGCTGGCTGCTGGGCGGCGATCCGGCCGTCTTTGCCGCGCTGGTGGAAAGCCTGTTCGCCATGGCCAAGTTGGCCGTCGAGATCATGATTGTGTTATTCGGCACGCTGACGCTCTGGCTCGGCTTTCTGCGCATTGCCGAGAAGGCCGGTTTGATCCAACTGCTGGCGCGCGTGTTGGGGCCTTTATTCAGCCGACTGATGCCGGAAGTACCGGCCGGGCACCCCGCGCTGGGGCTGATCACACTCAACTTTGCCGCCAACGGATTGGGTCTCGACAATGCCGCCACGCCCATCGGGCTACGGGCCATGCGAGCGCTGCAAGAGCTTAATCCCAGCAAGACCGTCGCCAGCAACGCGCAGATCCTGTTTCTGGTGCTCAACACCTCGTCGCTCACCTTATTGCCCGTGTCGATCTTCATGTACCGCGTGCAGCAGGGCGCTGAAGATCCGACGCTCGTGTTTCTACCAATTCTGCTGGCAACCACTGCATCGTCCCTGGCAGGGCTGCTGGCGGTTGCGCTGGTGCAACGGCTGCGCATCTGGGATCCGGTGGTGCTGGCCTATCTCATTCCCGGCGCGCTCATGCTAGGTGGCTTCATGGCACTGTTGGCGGGGCTTTCGGCCACCGCCTTGTCATCGCTGTCCTCGTTGCTCGGTAACCTGACACTGTTCGGCCTGATCATCGCGTTCCTCGTTGTCGGTGCGCTGCGCAAGGTACCGGTCTATGAAAGCTTCGTCGAAGGTGCGCAGGAAGGGTTCGATGTCGCCAAAAGCCTGCTGCCTTATCTGATCGCCATGCTCTGCGCGATAGGCGTCTTTCGCGCATCCGGTGCGCTGGATTTCGGCCTGGATGGCATTCGCTGGCTGGTCGAAGCGCTGGGCTGGGATACCCGGTTTGTAGACGCCCTGCCAACCGCACTGGTCAAGCCGTTCTCCGGAAGCGCCGCCCGCGCGATGTTGATTGAAACCATGCAGAGCCAGGGGGTCGACAGTTTCCCTGCGTTGGTCGCCGCTACGGTGCAGGGCAGCACCGAGACGACTTTCTATGTGCTCGCGGTTTATTTCGGTGCGGTGGGCATTCAGCGGGCGCGGCACGCAGTGGGATGCGCGTTGGCCGCAGACTTCGCCGGTATCGTAGCGGCCATTCTGGTCTGCTACTGGTTCTTCGGTTGACGCGAAGCCGCTCCACCTGTGCCGTTGTCCGATAAAAAGAACCCGCCAAGCGGCGGGTTAAAGCGTGGCTCGTTGCCAGAACCGGAACAGCGGTTCGGCGAGAAACATCACCAGGAACAATCGCAACACCTGCAGCGCCGTGACCAGCGCGACGGACAGCTGCAATGCTTCGGCCGTCAGGCACAGTTCTGTTATGCCGCCCGGCATCATTCCCAACATCAGCGACGTCTGGTTCAGCGTGGCGGCCCAGCCCAGCATTTCGGCCAAGCCTGCCGCGGCAAGCATAGCCAGCAGCGTGAACAGCAGGATGCGCAGCATGAACCTCGGGGCGCTGCGAAAGAACGGCCGATCGAAGTGACAGCCCAGCGAGCAGCCGATCAGCCACTGGCCAAACTGGCCGATTCCTTCGGGCATGCCCAGATGCAGATCGAAGGCAGCGCTGGCAACGGCACACACCGTAAGCGGCCCCAGCATCCAGGGGTTGGGCTGATTACACTTCTTCCACAGCAGCGCCAGCAGACCGCCCGCCGGCAACAGCACAGCCAGCCAGGGCCAGCTGACCGGCGCCGGTGGCGGGGCATCCACCGGCGGGAGGCTCCAAGTAAACAGTGCGGGGATGATCAGCACCACCAGCAGCAAACGCATGCTGTGGGCGGCTGCCACCATCGCCGGCTGTGCGTCGTGGCGACCGGCCAGGTTGACCATCTCGCTGGCGCCGCCCGGCATGCTGGAAAAGAACGCTGTAGCCCGGTCCGTGCCGCTGCGCAGGAGAATGAAGATGCCGATCAGGCTCAGCAGCAGCGTGCCGAGCGCGCCGGCGAGAATCACGCCGAAATGCTCAAGCACGTGCTGCAAGACTTCACTGGTGAAGTGCAGACCGATGGCGCTGGCGATCAACCATTGCCCGACCTGCCGGCCATGAGGGACTTCGTTTACCAACCAGCCACTGCAGCGCACTGCAATGACCGCCAGCAGCGAACCTACCATCCAGGGCAGCGGCCAGTCGGCCAGGCTGGCCAGCCAGCCACCGAAGGCGCCGACAATGGGCGTCGCCCACCATCCCGGAAGTCGGTGCAGCATCTCAGGCATGCGCCTCGTTCAGCTTGGCGCGGCGACGCTGGCGCCACCAGCGCAGGCCGGGCATCGCCAGCATCAGTGCTGCCATGGCCCAGAGCACCAGGGTGATTGGGCTGCCCCAGAGAATGCCCAGATCGCCTGCGGAAATCGACAGCGCGCGACGCAGGTTGTCTTCCATCATCTCGCCAAGCACGAAGCCGAGAATCAGCGACGACAGCGGAAACTCCAGCTTACGCAGCAGGTAGCCGAACACGCCCAGGCCAACCATCAGCACCAGGTCGAAAGTGGTGCTGTGCACGGAGTAGACACCGACCACGCTGATCGCGGTGATCGCCGGAACCAGCACCCAGTTGGGCACGCTGAGCATCTTGGAGAACAGGCCGACCAGCGGGATGTTCATCACCAACAGGATGACGTTGCCGATGAACAGCGAGGCGATCAGGCCCCAGACCACGTCAGGCTGTTGCTCGAACAGCAGCGGACCGGGCGTGATGTTGTACAAGGTCAGTGCGCCGATCATCACCGCCGTGGTGCCTGATCCCGGTACGCCGAGGGTCAGCATCGGGATCAGCGAGCCGCAAGCCGAGGCGTTGTTGGCAGCTTCCGGCGCGGCCAGGCCCCGCAGGTCGCCTTCGCCAAACTTGCCGTTGTCGCCAGCCATGCGCTTTTCGCTCATATAAGTCATGGCGCTGGCAATGGTCGCGCCGGCGCCGGGCAGGGTGCCGATGACGAAGCCGGCCAGAGCGCTGCGCACCATGGTCCAGAAGGTGAAGCAGAACTCCTTGAAGTTGAACAGCAGACGTCCGCTGGCCTTGACCGCCTTCTGACCGCTATGGGTCTTTTCGAGCATCAGCAAAACTTCGCTGACGCTGAAGAAGCCGATCACCACGATCACGAACTGGATGCCGTCCGACAGGCTCACGCTGCCAAAGGTGAAGCGGTAGACGCCGGTGGTGGAGTCCACGCCAACCGTCGCCAGACCCAGGCCGATCAATGCCGCCATCAGGGTTTTCACCGGCTTGTCGCCCACCATGCCGCCCAGACAGGCGATGGCGAAAATCATCAGCACGAAGTATTCCGCCGGGCCGAAGGCCACTGCCCACTTCGCCAGCAGCGGGGCAAACAGCACGACCCCACAGGTAGCGATGATGCTGCCCATGAAAGAGCTGACTGCCGAGAGCGACAGCGCGATGCCCGCCTTGCCCTGGCGTGCCAGTGGGTAGCCGTCAATCGTGGTCATGACTGCAGCGGCGTCGCCGGGCACGTTGAGCAGGATCGCCGAGATACGGCCGCCGTATTCGCAGCCCAGATAGACCGCCGCCAGGAGGATCAGCGCGGTCTCCGGCGGTAAGCCCAGGGCAAACGCCAGCGGCAGCAGCAGAGCCACGCCGTTGATCGGGCCGAGACCCGGCAGCAGGCCGACAATGGTGCCGACGAATGCGCCGAATAGCGCCACCAGCAGGTTGGTCGGTCGCGTCGCGACATCGAAGCCCTGCCACAAGAAATTCAAGGTTTCCATTTTCAGCTCTCCAGCAAGCGCAGCACACCGAGCGGCAGCGGCACGTCAAGCGACAGGTCGAACAAGCCGTAGAGCAGCACGCCCATCAGCACACCACTGATCAGGCAGGGCCACAGGCGTCCGTTGAACAGCAGGCCCAACGCGAAGGTGGCCAGCGCCGTGGTGATGACGAAGCCAAGCTTCTCGAACAGCAGGGCGTACGCCAGCAGGACCAACACGCAGAGGGCGGCCCGGCGGGCCATCGCCCAATTGAACGGTGGCGTCGGCTCGCCGTGTGGTTTGCAGAGCAGCCAGAGCGAGCCGCAAGCCATCAGGAACAGCAGCAGTAGCGGGTAGGCGCGCGGACCGACCGGGTCGTAGGCGAAGGGTGCCTCGAAACCCCAGGCAAGCAGCGCGAGACCGGCGCAGGCAAGTAGCCAGGCCGCGGCAAAGACACGAACGTACATGGTGGTGACCTCGGGAGAAGCCAACCGCGGCCTCCGGTCCGCTGGACCGGCCGCCGCGGGCAGCGGGTGTTACTTGACCAGACCGAACTCGCCGGCGAGTTCTTTGTAGTCGGCGACCTGCTTGTTGACGAAAGCGGTGAGCTCATCGCCAGTCATCGACAGCGGGAACAGGTCACGTTGTTCGCGAAGCGTGGCGAAATCCTCGTCAGCCAACAGCGCATCGAACTGCGTTTTCCACCAGTTGAAGTCTTCATCGCTGACTTCCGGGCCCATGTAGAAGCCGCGGATCACCGGCCAGCTGATGTCGTAGCCCTGTTCCTTGGCAGTCGGCAGCTCCGAGAGTTTGCCCGGCAGGCGATCATCGGACAGCACCGCGAGCACGCGAATCTTGCCGGCCTCAAGCTGCGGCGCGACTTCACCCAGTCCGCTGCTGGTGACCTGGACATGGCCGCCGAGCATGGCGGTGAGGGTTTCGCCGCCGCCTTCGAACGCGACGTAGCGCAGCTTCTTCGGATCGACACCCGCGGCGCGGGCAATCAGCGCGGTTTGCATCCAGTCCTGGCCGCCGATGGTCGCGCCGGCACCGAACACCACGCTGCTGGGGTCTTTCTTGACGGCGGCGATCAGGTCGTCGAGGTCCTGGTAGGGCGCATCCGCGCGGACCGAAATGGCGCCATAGTCGGTGCCTATGCCGGCCAGCCAGCGCACGTCAGTCTCGTCATAACGCCCGAACTTGCCTTGCGCGAGGTTCAGCAGCGAGCCGCTGGAGAACGCAGTAATGGTGGCCGGGTCCGCGGCGCGCTGAGCAATCACGGCGTTATACGCCACCGCGCCAACCCCTCCGGGCATGTAGGTGACGCGCATCGGCGCCTCCATCAGCCCTTCGTCTTTCAGGCCGCTCTGGGCCAGCTTGCAGGTGAGGTCGAAGCCGCCGCCGGGCTTGGCCGGGGCGATGCATTCAGGCCGCTTCGGCTCGGCGAACAGCTGGCTGGACAGGACCAGGCAGGACGAGAGCAGGGCGATACGACGGATTGCTGTTTTCATGGGTGTCTCCTGTGATTCTTATTGTGGACGTTTACCAGATCGGCAGGCTGTAGCTGACGATCAGGCGGTTTTCGTCGGCGTCGCGGGCGAAATCGGAACGGAACATGGCGTTGCGCATACGCACGGCCACGTTCTTCAACGGGCCTGTTTGCACGACGTATTTGAGCTCGATGTCGCGCTCCCACTCGCTGCCGCTGTTGCCGCCGTTGTACTCAGCGTTATCGCCGGAGACGTAGCGGGTCAGGAAAGTCAGCCCAGGGACGCCAATCGAGGCGAAGTTGTAGTCGTAACGGGCCTGCCAGGAGCGCTCGTCGGCGTTGGCGAAGTCGTTGATCTGGACGAAGTTGACGAGGTAAGGATCGCCGCCATCGATGTAGGCGTAGCCGGTGTCGCCGTTCATCTGCTGATAGGCGAGGCTGAGCTTATGGCCGCCGAGGCTGTAACCGACCATGCCGTTCCAGGCCTGGTTGTCGATCTTGCCGGCGTTGGCCGCGCCGGTGTCGTCACTGATCATCAGGCGCAGGTCGGCGGTCAGTGAGGAGTTCTCACCCAGCGGCTGCACGGCCTGCAGGTTGAAGAAGTGCTGACGGTAGATGTCGTCGAGTTCGGCGGCGTAATAGGTGCCGGTAAAGCGCTCCGTGAAGTCGTACCGGGCACCGGCGAAGGTCAGATGGTCGGCTTCGGCGGCGCTGTCGAAACGACCGTTCTTGTTATTGATCTGCAGTTCCTGCGAGTTGGTCGAGGCACGGTCGATGACCTTGTCCAGGCGGCCACCGGTCAGGGTCAGCCCCGTCACGTCCTGAGAGATCAACATGGCACCTTCGAAGACCTGCGGCAGCGTACGGCTGTCGCTGGCTTTCACCACCGGTGTTTCTGGAATGTGGCTGCCGTAACGCAGCTCGGTTTCAGCGAATTTGGCCTTGGCGGTCAACCCAAGGCGACTGAACTCGTCCGGCGTGCTGCCATCGTCGCGCACTGGGAGCAGGTCGGTACCGGTGCGGCCGCCGCCGGAGTCGAGCTTGATGCCAAGCATGCCCATGGCATCGAGGCCGAAGCCGACGGTGCCTTCGGTGAAGCCCGATTCGATGTCGAGCAGAAAGCCCTGTGACCATTCCTCGCGCTTGGACTGGCCGCTGCCTTCGCGGAAATCGCGATTGAGGTAAATGTTCTGGGTTTGCAGGGTCGCGCTGCTGTCTTCGATGAAGGCAGCCTGAGCCACTGGCGCCAGGGAGGCGGCCGCGAC
Source organism: Pseudomonas sp. DNDY-54 (assembly GCF_019880365.1). Classification (NCBI taxonomy): domain Bacteria; kingdom Pseudomonadati; phylum Pseudomonadota; class Gammaproteobacteria; order Pseudomonadales; family Pseudomonadaceae; genus Pseudomonas; species Pseudomonas sp. DNDY-54. The sequence continues at coordinate 4,052,995 of NZ_CP082271.1, read as the reverse complement.
GGCGAGGGCAAGACGAGCAGGGGCGGGGTTGGTTCTGACGGCAGTCAGCATCCTTGATTCTCCACTATTGTTTTTGTTGTGGCGGCGTTGAGCCGCGTCAGGTGGATCGAGCCACCTGATCCCGATCCTAGGCGGCGAAACTTTCGCCAGGCTTTCAAGGGTGAAAGCAGCGGGCGGCCTGCCGTATCGCTACACTGGCGCCCCGTTCCGTGTGTGGCAGAGGACAGGCGATGCGGATACTTCTGGTCGAGGACCATCCCCAGCTGGCTGAAAGCGTGGCGCAGGCATTGCGTGCGGCGGGCTGGACAGTGGACCTGCTCATCGACGGCGTCGCGGCTGATTTGGCGTTGTCGACCGAGGACTACGCACTGGCAATCCTCGATGTCGGGCTGCCCAGGCTTGACGGCTTTCAGGTGCTCTCGCGCCTGCGTGAGCGCGGCAAAACCCTGCCGGTATTGATGTTGACCGCGCGTGGAGAAGTCACTGATCGGGTACACGGGCTCAATCTGGGCGCCGATGATTACCTGGCCAAGCCGTTCGAACTCTCCGAGCTGGAGGCGCGGGTCAAGGCGCTGTTGCGGCGCAGCGTGGCGGCCGGCGAGCGCCAACAGAGCTGCGGCCCGCTGGTCTATGACCTCGATGCGCGGCGCTTTACCCTCAATCAGCAGGCGCTCACTCTGACTTCACGCGAGCAGGCTGTGCTCGAAGCGCTGATCACGCGGCCCGGGCGGGTGATGAGCAAAGACCAGCTGGCCGCTCAGGTATTTGGCCTGGATGAGGATGCCAGCGCTGACGCCATCGAGATCTACATTCATCGTCTGCGCAAAAAACTCGAAGGCAGTGCCGTGCGTATCGTGACGTTCCGAGGGCTGGGCTATCTATTGGAGAGCCTGGATGCCTGAAACGGTGGCGCCACGTGCCGGGAGCCTGCGCGGCGGCCTGTTGCGCCGGCTGGCGGTGCTGTTGGCGCTGCTGTTGCTGTTCAGCGGATGGAGTGCTTACTGGAACGGGCGCGCAGCGGCCGACTCGGCGTATGACCGCACATTATTGGCGTCTGCCCGGGCCATCGCGGACGGCCTGGTTGCCAATGACGGGCAGCTGCGCGCCAACGTGCCCTACGTGGCGCTGGATACCTTCGCCTACGACAGCGCTGGGCGGATCTACTATCAGGTGCTCGATATAGAAGGACGGCTGGTCAGCGGTTATGAGGACCTGCCGGCGCCGGGCGCTGATATCCGACGCACCGATGACTACCCCGCGCTGGCGCGCTTTTACGATGGCGAGTTCAAAGGTGAGGGCGTGCGGCTGGTCAGCCTGCTGCAGCCCGTCAGCGAACCGGAGCTCAACGGTATCGCTGAAATCCGTGTCGCTGAAACACTCGGCGCGCGTGAACGGATGGCGCGCAGCCTGTTGACGGACACCTTATGGCGAGTCGGTGCGCTGGCGGTTACCGCGTTGCTGCTTGTCTGGCTTGCGGTGAGCGCGGCCCTGCGCCCGCTGGGCAAGCTCAGCGAGGCGGTCGAGTTGCGCCAGCCGGACGATCTACGGCCGCTACCGCTGGTCACCGTGCAGCGCGAGCTCAAGCCACTAGTGGCCGCGCTCAATCACTTCACCGAGCGCTTGCGCGGGCAGTTCGAACGGCAGGCGCAATTCATCGCCGATGCCGCCCACGAGTTGCGCACGCCGCTGGCGGCGCTCAAGGCGCGGATCGAGCTGGGCTTGCGAGAGCAGCAACCGCAGCGGTGGCAGGCAACCCTTGAGGAAGCAGAGGCGCACACCGACCGTGTCATCCACCTCGCCAACCAGCTGCTGTCGCTGGCGCGTATCGAAAGTGGCGCCCAATCGATCGCCGAAGGCGGCGCACAGCGTCTCGATCTCAGCCAGCTGGCGCGGGAGCTTGGGCTGGCGATGGCAGCGCTGGCGCACAAGCGGGGCGTGGCGCTGGCGCTGGAAGCGGACGAGGCGGTGTGGATCGACGGCGAACCGACGCTGCTTAGCGAGCTGTTGAGCAACCTTATCGACAACGCCCTGGCGCACACACCGAATGGCGGCAACGTGGTGCTGCGCGTGAAGCATGGGGGCGTTCTGGAAGTCGAGGATGACGGGCCGGGCATCGCACCGGAGGAGCGCGAAAAGGTGTTCGCCCGGTTCTACCGTGTGCAGCAGCAAGGGCAGGGTGCAGGGCTCGGCCTGGCAATCGTCGGTGAAATCAGCCGCGCCCATCGCGCCAGCATCGAATTGGGGCAGGGCGCGCTGGGCGGACTGCGTGTCAGGGTGCGTTTTCCACCCGGTATCGGCTGAGTTAAGGCGTTTCGACCGGATCGGCGACCACCACCTGATTGCGGCCGTTGCGCTTGGCTCGATACAGCGCGGCATCGGCGGCGGCGAGCAACTGGCTGGGTGAGCAGGGCGTGGGCGGTTGCAGCGTGGCAACGCCGATGCTGACGGTCAGATCGAGTCGTGTGCCAACACAAGCCGGGTGCAGCGCTGCCACGGCGGCACGAATCCGCTCTGCCTGCTCGATGGCCTGGTGGCTGTCGATGCCCGGCAACGCAATGACGAACTCCTCACCGCCATAACGCGCGACCACGTCGCCAGCGCGCTGCCCGTGCTGTTTGAGGACGTCGGCGACGAGGCGTAAGCAGGTATCACCGAACGGATGGCCATAGGTATCGTTGACCCGCTTGAAATGGTCGATGTCCAGCAGCAGTACCGACAGTGGCTGCTTGATGCGCTGTGCGCGACGGATTTCCTCATCGATCATCAGGTCGAAATGCCCCCGGTTTGACAGCTGAGTCAGCGCATCGGTGATGCTCATGCGGGTGAGCTGCTCATTGACCAGTTCCAGCCCGCGCTTGGCCTCCTCAAGCGCGCGGGTACGCTCCCACACACGGGCTTCGAGGACTTCGTTGGTGCGCATCTGCACCTCCAGCGTCTGCTGTTGTGCGAGCAGGCGCGACTCACGCTCATGGGCCAGCGCCTCGGAGGCGTGCAAAGCGCTTTGCTGCGCGAGAATGCGGCGGTCACGCTCGTGGTTGATGCGCTGGGCCAGCGCCATCGACAGCAGAACGAATTCCGAGAACATGCCAATCAGTTGGCCATGAAGGGTCAGCGCATTCAGCGGCAGCAGGCCTTCGAGTGCCAGCAGGTGAGCGATGGTGGCAACCAGCAAGGTCGACCAGGCAATCGTGAACAATCGCGCCGACGGATTACCCCGGACCCACAGGCTGATCACGGCGGCCATCGTCAGGATGCAGTGAACCAGCGCCATCGGCTCGATGGCCAGATAGCTTGCAAACCCTGGGGCAAGCAGGGTTACGAGTATCACCATGCCCCAGTACGCCATCAGCAGCCAGGTCACCAGCCAGACCCAGCCGCCGTAGCGTCGAACGTTGAGGAAGCGTGCAGCGAACAGTAGCGGCGTGAAGAAGCACAGCGCCGCGGACAGGCCATAGAAGCGATGGGCAATGGGCGGCGTTTCCGGCCACAGAAACAACCGTCCGAAACCGGTCAGGGCCAGCACATAGAACAGCGCGCTGAGCAGGTAGATGACATACAGCAGATAGCTCATGTCTCGGGTGAAGAAGAACAGGCTGCTGTTGTAGAGCAGAATCACCAGCATGCCGCCGAAGAACAGGCTGATCATCGCAACATCGACGATTTTGCTGGCAGCGAATCCCGCGTCATCCGATATGACCAGCGGCAGCGCGATGAGCTCGCGCGCACGCACCTGCATATACACCACCGCGCGATCGTTAGCGCTCAGCTCGAAGGGAAAGACCAGGTTCTGGTCGGTGATCGGCTGGTCACGCATCGGAACGTGATCGCCGGCCCGCATCAGCGGTCCCCACCTGTTCTCGTTGGGAAAGAACAGGCGCACGCGCACTTCGTCGAGCACCGGCCATTTCAGGCTCAGGTACCACGTGCGGGTGTGTAGCGCCTCGCTGTCGATCATGAAGCGCAGCCACGTGCCGTCCGCTTGCTTGCCCAGGTTGGGTTTTTCCAGCGGCTGCCATGACCACTCGGCACTATGGGCCGCCTCGAAGTCAGCGTCCGGATGCCCGGCGACCCACTCGATGGCATCGACATGCGGCGCGATGCCGCCTTTGCTGACCATGCCTGGTGCTACGGCGGCGTTGCCCTGGCCCGGCAAAACGCCCACGAAGACGGCAAGAAAGCAGCAAAGCAGGAACAGACAGAGGCGCATGGATGACGGTCCCGTTGACCGCTGCTCTAAGGGCTGCGGGCAGTCGAAGGTGGCGAAAATAGACATAGGAACGATACGGGTAATGTCGATTTGATACTACTGGCGAGCGCCTCAACGGCTGCTCCATCTATCGGAACCCAGGACACATTCATCGGCTGTACTAGGCTCATTCTTTAGTTCGTCAAAAATTCACAACCTAACCGCCCCGGTGCACGGCGGAACGCCCATAGCCGGGTTGAGTCCAAACGCTCGGTACGGCTGCATAGCGTCGGTACAGCGCGTGCTCACGACACGCATTACTCGCTGAAACGGCTGGCCTGCTAGACTCCAGACTTCTCGCGTGGCTCACGAGGCCAGCGGGGCAATTCCAAAACAACCAATAAAGGAGTGGATCCATGAAAGGCAAATCCTTGGCATGGATATTTTCCGCCGCATTGGCGGGGACTGGTTTGAGCAGTGTTGCTCAGGCGCAAGAGCAATTCGTGACCATCGGCACCGGTGGTCAGACAGGCGTCTATTACGTGGCGGGGCAGTCGATCTGCCGCTTCGTCAACCGTAACGCCGAAGATCTGAAGTGCAACGCCCCCGCCAGCGGTGGCGGCGTAGCCAACGTCAACGGTCTGCGCAGCGGCGAGTTCAACTTCGGCATCATGCAGTCCGACCATCAGTACAAGGCGATGGAAGGCCTCGAGCCGTTCAAGAACGAAGGTGCGATGGATGACATCCGTGCGGTCTTCTCGCTGCAAAGCGAAGTCTTCACCGTGCTGGCACGCCGCGATGCCAACATCAAGAGTCTCGATGATCTGAAAGGCAAGCGCGTCAACATCGGTAACCCCGGTTCCGGTCAGCGCGACACCCTTGAAGAAATCATGAACCAGAAGGGCTGGGACAAGTCGGCCTTCTCACTGGCCGCCGAGCTGAAGCCCGCCGAGCAGGCGAGCGCACTGGGCGACAACAACATCGATGCCATGACCTACTTCGTCGGTCACCCGAATGGCGCGATTCAGGAAGCCACCACCACTGTCGACGCCGTTCTGGTACCGATTACCGGCCCGGAAATTGACAAGCTGCTGTCTGAGAAGAGCTACTACACCAAGGCTGAAATCCCAGGTGGCATGTACAAGGGCAACGACAGCGCCACGCAGTCGATCGGTGGCAAAGCGGTGCTTTCCACCACGTCCAAGGTTGACGAAGAGGTGGTCTACAAGCTGGTCAAGTCGGTGTTCGAGAACATCGAGCGCTTCCAGCGTCTGCACCCTGCGTTCAAAGACCTGAAGCCGGAAGACATGATCAAGGTTGGCCTGTCCGCTCCGCTGCATGACGGCGCCGTGCGCTACTACAAGGAACGGGGCTGGATGTAACGGCCTTACGGCTCGCTGCATCGTCGTGGGCGGTCACCCGTCCGCGGCTGTCGCCTGAAAACCCGCGTGCTTGTGCCGCGGGTTTTCGCGGTTCCGTTCCCTGAAAAACAGGCCACATTTCATGCAAGACAACCATCTTTCCACTGAAGAGCTGATCGCCAAGGATGTGGGCGCCCGTATGCCGCCCGGCGCGATGGCCAAGCTCATCGCTGGCCTCGCGCTGCTCTGGTCGCTTTTCCAGCTGTGGATCGCCTCGCCGTTGCCCTTCATGCTGCGCATTGGCGTGTTCAACAACACAGAGGCGCGATCAATTCACCTGGCGTTCGCGTTGCTGCTCGCATTTCTCGCCTACCCGGCCTTCAAGCGTTCGCCGCGTGACCGGGTGCCACTGATTGATATCGCGCTCGGTTTGATCGCCGCCGCCAGTGCCGGTTACCTGTTCATCGCGTATGAACAGCTGGCTCAGCGCCCTGGCAACCTCACCACGATGGACCTGGTGACCGCCTGCATCGGCATTCCGCTGCTGCTGGAAGCCACGCGCCGCGCGTTGGGTCCGGCACTGGCCGTGATCGCGCTGGTGTTCCTCGGCTACAGCCTCGCTGGTCCTTATATGCCTGGTTTGCTGGCGCACCGTGGCGTCAGTTTCACGGCCCTGGCCAACCACCAGTGGATCACTACCGAGGGTGTGTTCGGCATCGCGCTCGGCGTTTCGACCAGTTTCGTTTTTCTTTTCGTTCTCTTCGGAGCGCTGCTCGAGCGCGCCGGTGCGGGGCACTATTTCATTCAGCTGGCGTTCAGCATGCTTGGCCATTTCCGCGGCGGCCCGGCCAAGGCGGCGGTTGTGGCGTCAGGAATGACCGGCCTGATCTCCGGTTCGTCCATCGCCAACGTGGTGACTACCGGCACCTTCACCATACCGATGATGAAGCGCACCGGCTTCTCGGCCGAGAAAGCCGGCGCGGTGGAAGTGGCGTCGTCGGTGAACGGCCAGATCATGCCGCCGGTCATGGGCGCTGCGGCGTTCCTGATGGTCGAGTACGTCGGCATCCCTTACGTCGAGGTCATCAAGCACGCGTTTTTGCCAGCGCTGATCTCCTATATCGCGCTGGTGTACATCGTTCACCTTGAATCACTGAAGCTCGGCCTCACCGCGCTGCCGCGGGCCAACGTGGCCAAACCGTGGATGCAGCGGCTGATCGGCTTTGCCTTTGGTGTTGCGTTGATTTCCGGTGTGTCGCTGGGCGTGTACTACGGCCTCGGCTGGCTCAAGCCTGCCCTGGGCGATGCGGCGATCTGGGTGATTGGTGCGTTGGTCGCGGCGGTTTATCTGGTGCTGTTGAAGGTCGCGGCAAGCAATCCGCCGCTGCCCGCCGAGGACCCCGACGCGCCGCTTGAGAAGTTGCCGGAAACGCGTCCGGTATTGCTGTCCGGCCTGCATTTTCTGCTCCCGGTCGTGGTGCTGGTCTGGTGCCTGATGGTTGAACGTCTGTCTCCGGGCCTTTCCGCGTTCTGGGGCTCGGTGATACTCATCATCATTCTGCTGACCCAGCGCCCGTTACTCAGCTGGATGCGCCGTGACGGGGCCCATCAGCACGGGACGTTCATGGATGGCATGGTCGATCTGCGCGAAGGCCTGATTGCCGGTGCGCGCAACATGATCGGTATCGGCATCGCCACCGCGGCGGCCGGAATCATCGTGGGCGCCGTGTCGCAAACGGGCGTCGGCCTGGTTCTGGCTGATCTGGTCGAGCTGCTGTCCATGGGCAACCTGATGCTGATGTTGCTGCTCACCGCGTTCCTCAGCCTGATCCTCGGCATGGGCTTGCCCACCACTGCCAACTACATCGTGGTGTCCAGCTTGCTGGCGCCGGTGGTCGTGGCGCTGGGTCAGCAGAGCGGATTGATCGTGCCGCTGATTGCGGTGCATCTGTTCGTCTTCTACTTCGGCATCATGGCCGACGTTACGCCCCCGGTTGGCCTGGCTTCGTTCGCCGCGGCCGCGGTATCCAAGGGCGATCCGATCAAGACCGGCGTCGTGGCCTTTTATTACAGCCTGCGTACCGCCGCGTTGCCGTTCCTGTTCATCTTCAACACTGACTTGTTGCTGATCGACGTGGACTTCTGGCACGGCGTGGTGATCTTCATCATCGCGACGCTGGCGATGCTGATCTTTGCGGCAGGGACCCAGGGTTACTTCCTCGTACGGAGCCGCTGGTACGAAAACATCCTGCTGCTGCTGGTTGCCTTCACGCTGTTCCGGCCGGGCTTCTGGATGGACATCGTGCACGACCCCTACCGTGACATTCCCCCGACGCAGTTGGTGCAAGCGCTGGAGGCGGTCGATGAAGACAGCCAGCTACGCCTGCGAATTCGTGGTGAGGATGCAGTGGGTGATGTGCGTGAGTTCAGCCTGCTGGTCGCGATCCCCGATGGCGAAACCGGTGAGGAGAAGCTGGAGAAGCTTGGCCTGATGACCTACGAGGAAGGCGACAAGGTGCTGATCGACAGCGTGACCTTCGGCAGCCCTGCCGCCGAGCTCGGCCTGCAGTTCGATCAGGAGATCCTTGCGGTGCGTGCGCCGACCGACCGCTGGGCCAAGGAATGGATGTGGCTACCGGCCTTGCTCTTGTTCGGTTTGGTGGTCTGGATGCAGCGCCGACGTCAGCGGCACTGATCGCTCCGTTTCGTTGACGCAACCCCGGCCATGTCATGCATCGCCGGGGTTTTTTATGGTCGGTGATCGGCGCGCATTGGGTCGGCAATGCCCATGCACCGGTCAGGCGATCAGGCCGGTTTGCCGGTCGGCATCGGCTGTTTGATTCGTGCGTCGCGCATCGCCTGGCTTTCACCGGCGCCACGTGGTTTCCCCGTGCCAGGACCTTCCAGTGCCGGATAGGCTGCGCTGCAGAACAACGAATTCAGGCGCTTCATGTCGGCGATCAGCTCGAGATGGGCCGCGCTGGTCTCGATGCTCTCCACCACTTGCTGATGCAATCGGTGAACGTGGGCATGTGCCAGCTCGCGCTCGCGCTTGCGAAACTGTCGCTTCTGCTGCAGCAGCTGGCGGGCGCTGTGCGAATCACCGGACAGGAACACCGATAGGCCAAGGCTGAGATTAGCGCTGAGCAGCCCGTGCAGCTGGCTGAGCTCATCCAGCCCAGTATCAGAGAACGAGCGACGCTTGGACGTCTTGATGTTCTGCACTTTGCCCAGCATGTGCTCGATGATGTCGCCGGCCTGCTCCAGGTTGATCGCCAGTTCGATGATCTCTGCCCAGCGCCGGCTCTCCTGCTCGGCCAGGTCTTCACGTGGCATGCGCGCGAGGTAAAGCTTGACCCCGCTGTAGAGCGCATCGACGTCATCGTCCAGCCGTCGGATCTCCTCGCCTGGCTCCGGCCGGTCTTCGCGCAACACTTCCAGCAGCCGCGCAAGCATGGTTTCGACCAGATCACCGATGCGCAGGGTTTCGCGTGTGGCATTGGCCAGTGCGAGGGTCGGGGTATCGAGAGCGGCCGGGTCGAGATGGCGCGGCTGCGCGATGCCGTTGTCCAGTGCGCGTTCCGGCAGCAGGCGCTCACAGAGCTTGGCCATCACATTCACGGTGGGCAGCAACAGCAGGCAGCGCAACGAGTTGTAAGCCAAGTGAAAGGCGATGACCTGCGTTTGTGCGCTGAACCCCCATGTCGCCATCCACTCGACGAGCACCGGCATAAAAGGCAGCACAACCAGACCGGCGAGCTTGTACAACAAATTGCCCAGCGCCACCCGGCGGGCGGGCACCGGTTGCGGCGCCGCGTTGAACCACGCCAGCACGCCGCTGCCAACGTTCGCACCGATGATCACGCCAAGCGCCACCGGCAAGCTGATCAACCCAGCACTGGCCAGCGTCGCGGTGAGCAGCACCGCGGCAAGGCTCGAGTACGACAGCACGGCAAACAGCGCACCCACAACCACCGCCAGCAGCGTATCGCCAGCCAGTGACGAAAACAGCACGCGCATGCCACGCGCTTCGGTGATGGGCTCGGCGGCGGACACGATCAGTTGCAGCGCCAGAATGATCAGGCCAAGCCCGATCATGACGCGACCCAGCTGACCGGCGCGGGTTTGCTTGCGTGACAGAAACAGACAGACACCGATCAGGGTGAACAATGGCGAAAGCCACGAGAGATCAAGCGTTAGAACGCGCGCCATCAGAGCCGTACCGACATCGGCGCCGAGCATGATCGCCAGCGCTGTCGGCAGCGCCATCAGCCCCTGCGCGACGAAGGATATCGCCAGCAGGGCGGTGGCGTTGCTGCTCTGCACCAGCGCGGTGACGCCGATGCCAGCGCCAAAAGCCGCCGGCGCATTGGCCATGCTGTGCCCGAGTAACCGCCGCAAATGCGAGCCATACACCCGCATGATCCCGGTGCGCACGATGTGCGCACCCCAAACCAGCAGGGCGATGGAGGACAGCAGGTGCAACAGCGTCAACATCAGGCACGGCCTCCGTCGGCGGTATGAACAACGGGCACGGTGACCCCGCGTCGGAAACGACACGGGATAACGGTGGGTATACCCGGTTGACCATTGCCGTAGCCCGGCCGTTCATAAAATCGTCATGAACCGCTGCGCCTGTTTCAGTTCGGCGTGTGGCAGCCCACACCGAGCGGCACATCCTCGACCCAACGAATTAATAAATGCTTCTTTTCGACTGCGTTGGTCGGCGAGTTTCGCCAGACCTCGTCGTCAGCTCCAATGTCCTTGGCCATCGCGATCAACTGTTTTGAACAGGGCGTGCCGGGGCATCGGAATGCTTTCGCAGACGTTTTGTCAGTCGCAGCATGGGCGAGGGCGCCTATGCCGAGCGCAACACCCAAGAGCATCAGCACGCTCCGGTTGGCGCCTAGTCTGAGGCAGGCGACAGGCTGCCGACGTACATGGAATTTCCCGCTGGGCGTATGGCTATTGAGGCGTTCTGATCACAGGGTTCGTTGGGTTGCTGCGAAAGCTCGTCAAGAACGTCGCACCGGCCATCTGCGTATGCCGTTGCGGCACCGCTGCGCAACCGGAACTTGCTACCCTTGCCCGCTGATCCAGTCGAAGCCGCCCCCAATGCTCAGCCTCTACCACGCCCCTGACCTCGAAACCCTCGGCGAACTGGCCACGCGCCTGCTCGCCCAGCCGCTCGCCGATCCCTTCGCCCCGGCGCTGGTGGTGGTACCGAGCCAGGGTATGGGCCGCTGGCTGACGCTGGAACTGGCGCGCAAGCAGGGAATCGCCATGCAGCTGGAGATGCAGTTGCCGGCCAAGTTCGTCTGGGACCTGAGCCGCACGGTGCTTGGCAGCCTGCCCGAACAATCGGCGTTCTCTCCGACGACCCTGACCTGGCGCCTCTACGGCTGGCTCTGCGAGGCGGCCAATCTCGAGCTGGCGCCGCGCCTGGCGCAGTACCTCGACGGCGGCGATGAGCGCCGGCGGTTGTCGCTGGCGGCCAAGATCGCCGACGTCTTCGACCAATACCTGCTTTATCGCGACGACTGGCTGGCCGCCTGGGAGCGTGGCGATACCTTCGATCTCGGCCCGGACGAAGGCTGGCAGGCGCTGCTCTGGCGCGAGCTGACCAAGGACGGGCATCCGCACCGTGCGCGGCTGCTCGATGATCTGCTGCAGCGGCTCTACAGGGACGAACCCTTGCCCGGCTTGCCCGAGCGCCTGCTGGTGTTCGGCATCAGCAGCCTGCCGCCGCACCACCTGCGCGTGCTCGATGGTCTGGCGCGGCATATCGACGTGGTGGTCTGCGCGCTTAACCCGAGCCGCGAAGCCTGGGGCGAGATCCGTGATATCCGCGAGTTGGCACGCCAGCCCGAGAGCGGCGCTGATGATTGGTATCTCGATGTCGGCCATCCGCTGCTGGCCAGTCTCGGCAAGCAGGGCCGGGACTTCTTCGATTCCCTGTTCAGCCTGACCGCCAGCGAGGGCAGCCAGGAGTTCGGCCTGTATTCCGAAGACGAAGACCTGCGCGATGACAGCCTGCTGCACGCCTTGCAGAACGACATCCTTCGCCTGCGCACCCGCTTGCCCGATGAGCGCATCACCCTGGCCGAGGACGACCGCTCGCTGGAAGTGCATATCGCCCACTCGCCGCTGCGCGAGGTGGAAATCCTGCATGACCAGCTGCTGGCGCGCTTCGCCGCCAACCCGGCGCTGACGCCCGATCAGGTGGTGGTGCTGACCCCGGATATCGAGCGCTACGCACCCTTTATCGAAGCCGTATTCGCCCCACGCGAGGGCAGCCCGCGGATTCCCTACAGCCTCGCCGACCGCAGCCTGCGCGCCGAAATGCCGCTGATCGAGGCCTTCCTTGAATTGCTGATGCTGGCGCAGAGTCGTTTTGCCGCCGAGGAAATCCTCGCCTGGCTGGAGCAGCCCGCCATCGCCCGTCGCGCCGGAATCGAAAGCGAAGACCTGCCGCTGTTGCGCGACTGGTTGCGGGAAGCCGGTGTGCGCTGGGGGCGTGACGGCAGCCAGCGTGTTCGCCTGGGCTTGCCCGACGAATCAGCCTTTACCTGGCGCCAGGGGCTGGACCGACTGCTGCTGGGCTTCGCCGCGCCGCCGCAACTGGCTGGCGACCACGCGCCGCTGCTCGGCGAGCACTGGCCGCTGGATGCGCTGGAAGGCGCCCGCGGGCAGTTGCTGGGGCGGCTGGTGGAATTCGTCGATCGGCTCGGCACGCTGGCCGACCAGCTGGCGCGGCCTCGTCCGTTGGCCGAGTGGGCGGATGACTTGCAAGTCCTGATCGACACCCTGTTTGACGAGCGTGAAGCCGGCGACACGTTGCTCTTGCTATCCCAGGCCTGCGCGGCGTTGCGCGATCAGGCCCAGGCCGCTGATCTCACCCGACCCATCGAACTGGAACTGGTGCACCAGCAGCTCAGCGCTGCCTTGCAGCAGGGCGGCGGCGCCTCGGGCTTTCTTACCGGTGCGGTGACCTTCTGCACGATGGTGCCGATGCGCAGCTTGCCGTTCCGCGTGGTCTGCCTGCTCGGCCTGGACGACGGCGCCTTCCCGCGGCGCACACCGCCGTCGGGCTTCGATTTGATCGGCCGCCATCCACGGCGCGGGGATCGTGCACGACGTCTCGATGACCGCTATCTGCTGCTGGAAACCCTGCTCTCGGCGCGAGAGGCGCTGTACCTGTCCTATGTCGGCCGCGACCCGCGGGACAATGCCGTACTGCCACCGTCGGTGCTGCTCAGCGAAGTGCTGGAAGCGGTCGACATGACCGCCGTTTGTAGGAGCGAGCTTGCTCGCGAACCGGCCAGCACCACTGCCGCGCAGTCGACACCACCCAAAGCCAGCGAAAAGATCCTTATCGCGCATCCGCTGCAGCCGTTCTCACCACGCAACTTCGGCCAAGTGCCCTGCGCCGGTTTCTCGCTGCCCTGGTTCCGCGCCGCCCAGCGCTTGGCCGAGCCACCTCAAACCCAGCCGCAGCCGTTCGCCAGCCTGCTCGCAGAGCCCGACGAGGCCTGGCTGACCATCGAACCCTCCCAGCTGCTGCAGTGCTTCCGCCACCCGGCGCGCTTCCTGCTCGAGCAACGCCTTGGTCTGCGTCTGGCCGATGACCAGGAATCGCTCGCCAGCGACGAGCCGTTCGATTTGGAGATGCCAGCCTGGAACGGCCTGCGTCGGCTGTCGCTGCAGGCGATGGAACACGGCTGGAGTGACGAAGACGAACGGCGCATGGCTTGTGCGGCCGGCTGGCTGCCGACGGGCGAGTTGGGCCAGGCGCTGTGGGGCAAGCTGCGCGGGCCGGTGCGTGCCTTTGCGCCGCGCCTGTTCGAACTGCGCCCGGAAGCGGTGCCCGAGCCGCTGCCGGTGGACATCACCCTGGCCGGCGTGCGTATCCATGGCTGGCTCGATGGCGTGACCCCGGCCGGACTGTTCGGTTGGAAGCTGGGCAAGTTGGGCGAATGGGACTTGCCGCCGTTCTGGCTGCGCCATCTGCTGCTCAACCTGTCCGCCACGCCGGGTATCGAACGTCACAGCCTGATGCTGTCGCCTGCTGGTGACTGGCAACTGGGACCGCTGGCCAATGCCGCCGAGCTGCTCGAACCCTGGCTGGCCGCCTATCGCTGTGCGATTCGTGAGCCGTTGCCGTTGTTGCCGCGCAGCAGTCACGCCTTTGCCAAGGGCTACCGCAAGCCGACCCGTGGCAGCGAACCACTCGACTGCGCCCGCAAGCGCGCCCGTGAAGCCTGGCTGGGTGCCGAGTTCAGCCCCATCGCCGCCGAGGCCGAAGACCCCTGGAACGCGCTGGCCTTCCGTGACCGCGATCCGCTGGATGAGCGTTTCGAGAACCTGGCCGAACAGTTGATTGGTCCGGCTCTGGATGCCCTGGCCGACGAGGAAGATGAAGCATGAAACTCGACCTGCTCGATTCGCCCTTCGATGGCCGCTCGCTGATCGAGGCCAGCGCCGGCACCGGCAAGACCTGGACGCTGACCGCGCTCTATGCGCGCCTGTTGCTGGAGCGGCAGCTGTCGGTGGGGCAGATCCTGGTGGTCACCTACACCACCGCCGCCACCGCCGAGCTGCGCGAACGCATCCGTGCGCGGCTGGCCGATCTGCTTGCCGTGTATGAAGGCACGCCGAGCAGCGACGATTTCCTCAACCGCTTGCACGCGCGCTACCCGGATGAAGCCTCGCGCCGCCGCCTGTTGCTGGCCGTGCATGGCTTCGACGAAGCGGCGATCTTCACCATTCACGGCTTTTGCCAGCGCGCGCTGCAGGATGCCGCGTTCGAGGCCGGTGGAGATTTCGACAGCGAGCTGACCGCCGACGACCGCGAGATCATCGATGCCCTGCTCGCCGATGCCTGGCGCAGCGAGCTGGCCGATGCCGATCCGGCCTGGGCGCGCTTCCTGGCCAAGAGCCGGATCGCCCCGCAGTGGCTGCGCCAACGGTTGCGCAGTCACCTGGGCAAGCCTTACTTGCGCGTGGAACCGCAGGGTGCGCCGGTCGCCGCCGACCTGCGTCCGGTCGAGGCCGCTTGGCAACGCGCCGCCGATCTGTGGATAGAAGCGGGCACTGCCTGGATCGCTGAGCTCCGGGCACACGGTGGGCTTAGCCAAAGTACACACAAAGGCATCAAGTTCGAGCCCTGGCGGAGCGAGCTTGACGCCTATTTTGCCGACCCGGCCGTGATGTTCGATCTACCCGATGGCGCGGCCAAGTTCGGCGTGCGCGCCTTGAGCAAGGCCTGCAAGAAGGGCTTCGACGCGCCGGTGTGCGAGTTGGCCCATGCGCTGGACGAGCTGGCCGATCAGGTGGCCGAGGCATTGCCAGCGGGCAAGCAACGGCTGATCGCCCTGCAGGTCGCGCTGCTGGAAAGGCTCAACCGCGAGCTGCCGGAGCGCAAGGCGGCGCAGCGGCTGTTGGCCTTTGACGACCTGCTGAATCGTCTTGACGAGGCGCTGCAAGGGCCGGTCGGCGAAGACCTGGCGGCCTCGCTGCGCGCCACCTATCCGCTGGCGCTGATCGACGAATTCCAGGACACCGACCCGATCCAGTACGCCATCTTCAACCGCATCTATGCCAAGGCGGGCGAGGCGTCGCTGTGTTTTGTCGGCGATCCCAAACAGGCGATCTACGCCTTCCGCGGGGCGGACCTTGCAACCTATATGACGGCCAAGCAGCAGGCCGATCGCGAGCCCTTCAACCTGCCGACCAATTACCGCTCGACGCCCGATTTGATCGCCGCGTTGAACCAGCTGTTCGACCATCCGCAGCCGTTCGCCCAGCCTGATCTGCGCTATCCAGCGGTAGGCGCGGCCGACAAGCCGCGGGCCAGCCTGCATTTGGTAGGCGAGGGCGAAGCCGCGCCGCTGGCGTTGGTCTGGCTGGGCGACGATCCGCTGGGCAAGGGCGAGGCCGCGCAGCTGGCCGCAAGCGACACGGCTCGGCGTATCGCCCTGCAACTGGCGGGCGCCGCGGAAGGGCGCGCCGGCTTCGACAAGGAAGGTGTGTTTACTTCGCTGAAAGGTGGCGACATCGCCGTGCTGGTGGCCAACCACCGCCAGGCAGGGTTGATTGCCGACGAGCTGGCGGCCCGCGGTGTGCCCAGCGTGCGCCGCGGGCGTGACAGCGTCTGGCGCAGCGAGGAGGCGGCTGAGCTTGCCGCGGTGCTCGCCGCCTACGCCGAGCCCGGTCGCGAAGGGCTGCTGCGC
Source organism: Pseudomonas sp. DNDY-54 (assembly GCF_019880365.1). Classification (NCBI taxonomy): domain Bacteria; kingdom Pseudomonadati; phylum Pseudomonadota; class Gammaproteobacteria; order Pseudomonadales; family Pseudomonadaceae; genus Pseudomonas; species Pseudomonas sp. DNDY-54. The sequence goes on along the minus strand of NZ_CP082271.1, from coordinate 4,037,216 downwards.
TATGCGCTGGCCACGCGCCTGCTGGGTCGCAGCGCCGCCGACCTTGCCCGCTGCCAGGACGATCAGCAGCAGTGGGACGCCGAGCGCGAAGCCGCCGAGCGATATCACCAGCTCTGGCAGCAGCAGGGCTTTATGCGCGTGTTCCGTGCCTGGCTCGACGAGCAGGCGGTGGCCGAACGGCTGCTGGCGCGTGTCGATGGCGAACGTCGGCTGACCAACCTCCTGCATCTGGGCGAACTGTTGCAAGCCGAAAGCCTGCTGCGCCCGGGTCTTGAGCCGCTGCTCGCCTGGTTCAACCTGCAGCGCGGCAGCGAAGGCGCCGGCGAAGAAGCCCTGCTGCGCCTGGAAAGCGATGCCGAGCGGGTGCAGATCGTCACCATCCACACCAGCAAGGGCCTGGAATATCCGCTGGTGTTCTGCCCCTTCCTGTGGGACGGCAAGCTGCTCGGCAAGAACCGCGACAGCGCCCGTTGCCACGATGCCAGCGGCCAGCCGCTGCTGGACTTGGGCAGCGACGAGCTGGAGGACAACCTCGAACGCGCCCGCCAGGAAGTCTTCGCCGAGCAGCTACGGCTGGCCTACGTCGCACTGACTCGCGCCCGTGATCGGCTCTGGCTGCATTGGGGACCGGTCAACCTGTGCAAGCCGAAGAAGGACGGCAGCCTGGCCGACGAAGGTCTGCACAGCAGCGCCCTGGCCTGGCTGCTACACGGCCGCGAACTGCCTGGCGAGCAACCGTTGACCGAGCTGGGCAATCATCTGGCCGATCTCAACGGTGGAAGCCTGCGCCTGGCCATCGAGCGACTGGTGCAGGGAAGCGAAGGCCATATGGCCTGCGTGCCGCTGGAGCTGCGTGAAGCCAGTGCCGAAGGGCCCGGCCGTGCGGCGCCGCCTCAGCAGTTGTCGCAGCTCAATCGCAGCCTGCACAGCGCCTGGCGGATCGGCAGCTTTTCCGGCCTTGCGGCCGGCATGCATATGGAAGCGCCCGACCGCGACGCCTTGGCCATCCCCGATGCCGGCGAGCCGGGCAGTGGCTTCTTCGCCTTTCCCCGCGGAGCCCGTGCCGGTACCTGCCTGCACGCGATCCTCGAAGACTGGGCGCGAGGCAAAGGCGAGCTGGACGCGCTGGTCGAACCCGCTTTGCAGGCCTACGGTCTGCCGCTGGAGTGGAAGGAAATCGCCATCAGCCATCTGCAAAAGGTGCTCGACACCGATATGGATGGCGGCGGCCTGACCCTCGCCGCGTTGCAGTCGGCCAGACGCCTGCCCGAACTCGGCTTCACTTTTCCGGTACGGGACCTCGACGTGACGCGGCTGCGCAGCCTATTGGTCGATCCGGCCAACGGCCTCGCCGAACCCTTGCGCGAAGCGGCGGCGCGGCTGGAGTTCGACAGTCTCAAGGGGTTTCTCAAGGGCTTCATCGACCTGACCTTCGAGCACGACGGCCGCTGGTACATCGCCGACTACAAATCCAACTGGCTCGGCCCGGACGCCAATTACTACGGCGGCGAACGGCTGCTGCAGGCGCTGGCCGGCGAGCATTACTACTTGCAATACCTGATCTATCTGGTAGCGCTGCGCCGCTTCCTGCGCCAGCGCCTTGCGGATTTTCGCGACGAACAGCTGGGCGGCGCCTTCTACCTGTTCCTGCGTGGCATGCCCGATGCCGGCGTCTACTTCGCGCGGCCGGACGATGCGCTGCTCGATGCGCTGGATCGATTGTTCGAGGAGGGCAAGTGATGTTTGCGGCTATGCCAATACCTGGCGTTGCCTTCCCGCACGCTTGGCGGGTTGCACCCGCCCTACGATCTGCCCGATGCGCTGTTCGAGGAGGGGCGGTGGTGCGCGTGGGGTTTGTAGAAACCGTCGGATTGCAGTTTGCGCCAGTTCATTACGCTTATCCTGCCGGGCATATCGGTGGGCTGAAGCCCACCCTACGAGCGGTGCGCCCGGATATCTCCGTAGGGTGGGCCGGGCGGCGTTCCGCTTCAGCCCACCGTTGGGACCGCCGTCTGGGTCTGGCACCTTCTGTATCGAGGCCTACCCGATGACGCTTCGTTCAGAGTTACCCCTCGGCCCCCTGGAGCGCGCCTTCGTCGCCAGTTTGCAACGCCTGGAGCCGGAGGCTTCCGAGCCGGTGCTGCTCGCCGCCGCGCTCTGCTGTGAAGCGCTGGCATCTGGGGATGTCTGTCTGCCGCTCCAGCGCCTGGCCGGCAGGCGGCCCTGGCCCGATGTCGATCTCAGCATGCCCTCGCTAGCCGTTTGGCGCGCACAGCTCGAAGCCTCCTCGCTGATTGGTGCGCCTGACGATTACGCGCCGCTTACCCTGGTCGGCAACCGGCTTTACCTGGCCCGGTACCAGGCTTATGAACAGCAGTTGGCCGAACAGCTGCTGACTCGCGCAGTGGACGCACCAGATGTCGATGAAATTCAGCTGAGCGACAGCCTGGCGCGGTTGTTCGCTTTCAACCAGCAAAGCCCCGATTGGCAGCGCCTCGCGGCAGCACAGGCGGTACGCCGGCGACTGGCTGTGATCTCCGGTGGTCCCGGTACCGGCAAAACCACCACCGTGGTGCGCCTGCTGGCGGCGTTGCTGGAACAACCCGGCGGCGAACGCCTGGCCATCGGCCTCGCGGCGCCCACCGGCAAAGCGGCGGCGCGCATGGCCGAAGCGATCCGCAACGCCAAGGCCGAGCTGCCGGTCAGTGACGCGGTGAAGGAGGCGCTGCCGGACGAGGCGCGCACGCTGCATCGCCTGCTCGGCAGCCGCGGTGACAGCCCGAAGGTGCGGCATGACGCGGCCCATCCACTGGCGCTGGACGTGCTGGTGGTGGACGAGGCATCGATGGTCGATCTGGCGTTGATGGCCAAGCTGGTCGCTGCGCTGCCGCCGAAGGCAAGGTTGATCCTGCTCGGCGACAAGGATCAGCTGGCCGCCGTAGAGGCAGGCGCGGTGTTCGCCGAACTCTGTGAAGGGCGCGGTTTCGATAGCCAGGCCGCGGCTGATCTGCAACGCATTACCGGGCAGGCCGTACCGGTCGAGACGCCGCGCTCGCGCCTCGGCGATGCGGTGGTGCTGCTCACCCACAGCCACCGCTTCGCCGGCGACAGCGGGATCGGCGAGCTGGCGCGGCGAATCAATGCCGGGGATGGCAAAGGCACCATCGCGTTGCTGCAAGAGGGGCGCGCGGATTTGGCGTGGAATGCGATGCCGAGCCCTAATACGTTGATTGAGCGCCTGGAGCAGGGCTACACGCCGTATCTACAGGCCGCACGCCACGCTGATCCGAGCGGGGCATTCGATGCCTTCAATGGCTTCCGTGCACTGACAGCCCAGCGCGAAGGCGCTTTCGGCGTTACCGGCATCAACGAGGCGTTGGAGGCGCGTTTCAAACGCCGCCTCGGCGTCCCGGCACGCGAACGCTGGTATCCCGGCCGCGCAGTGATGGTCCGGCAGAACGACTACGCCCTGGGCCTGTTCAACGGCGATATCGGCCTGTGCCTGAAAACCGAGCAGGGCCTGCGGGTGTTCTTCGAGGGCGACGAGGGCTATCGCGGCTTCGCCCCGGCACGGTTGCCGAGCCACGACAGCGCCTTCGCCATGACTGTGCACAAAAGTCAGGGCTCGGAGTTCGCCGAAGTGCTGCTGGCGTTGCCGGAACAGCCCAGCCCGCTGCTGACGCGCTCGCTGTTCTATACCGGCATCACTCGGGCCAAACGCAAGGTGGAGATCTGGGCTTTGCCGGCACGCCTCGCTGAGGCGGTAAACACCCGTGCCGAACGGGCCGCGGGGCTAGCCGAGCGGCTAGCACTGCAAGCGAGGCCGACCGCAATCGCCGAGCAGCGAGCTCGTCCGTCGCCTGTCGAGCCTGAAGGCGACCAACTCAGCTTGTTCTGACGGCGTGCGCAGCTGCTCGAAGCCAGCATGATCGCTGCGCATCCCCGCCAGTTTCGTGAAACGGTTGTGCGTTTGGGCCGCAGAATTCTGTTCCGATGCCAGTTCGTCGAAAGCCGATCAACGGAACGCGTGATGAAAAAATTATTCCTTGTGATTTGGGCCCTGCTCAGCGTGTCGCTTACGGCGGCCGCGCTGCGCGAGCTCTGGCTCGATCCGTCAGTGGCCAATGGCTTTTTTCTGCTGCTGGTTGGTTATTACATCGTCTGCTTTTTTTGCCTCATCCGTGCCGCCTTCCTGCCCTGGGGTTTGCTGGGTGCGTATCGACGGAGCGGCTATTGGCTGTGTCTGATTCTGCTGCCGCTGGCGCTGATCCCGCTGCATGCTGCCTTTAAGGTCTGGCAGCAGGGGGGCTACGTAGCGGCCGAGGCGTCACGGCGGGTGTGGGTCCACCAGTTGCTCGGCTGGTTGCAAGACGCATTGGGTTATCTCGGTCCGCTGCTTGCACTCTGTGCGCTGGGGCTCGGCGCGGCGCTGATGCTGCTGCACCTGCTCCGTGGACAGGTCGTGCGCTAATCAGCCATTGAGCAGCGTCAGCACGAGCGGCAGACTGGCCGCCGCCAGAAGTGTCTGCAGGGTAATGATGCCAGCCATGAGATGGCTGTCGCCGCCAAGCTGACGCGTCAGCACATAGGCAGTGGGTGCAGTAGGCAGCGCGAAGAACAAGACGATGATGGTCGTCTCCATTGCTGGCAGGTTGAGCAGCCGGGCTACCGCGTATGCCAGCAATGGGACAGCCAACAGGCGCAGGACGCTGTTCCAGCCAAGCGCGGGGATTTCGCCGCCAAGCTCCCTCGGTTTCAGCGCAGCACCCACACACAACAGACCCAGGGGCAGGCTGGCCGCCGCGAGAAGGCTCAGCAGCCGATCGGTTCCGCCGGGCAAGCCCAGGCCCGAGAAGTTGATCAGGGCGCCGGCGACGCAAGCGAGGATCAACGGGTTCTTTGCGATCGGCAGCAGCAACGAGCGGACACTGACGCCGCGCTCGGCTGTCAGCGCCCACACCGACATGACATTTACCGTGGGAACCATCAGCGCCAGCATCAGCGCTGCCAGTGCTAAGCCTTCCTTGCCAAACAGACTGCCCACGGCCGCGAGACCAAGGTAGGTGTTGAAACGCAGCCCTCCCTGCGCAAACGCGCCAAAGCGCGCCGCGGGCCAGCCGCGGACCCTTCTCATGATCAGCAATACAAGCCACGCAGCACCCAGGCCCAGCATCACGGCAGCGGCCAGGCGCGGCAGTGCAGAATTATCCAGGGGGGCGGTGGCCAAACTGCTGAACAGCAGGGCGGGGAAGAGCACGAAATAGTTGATGCGTTCAGCACCCGGCCAGAACTCCTCGCTGGGAAAGGCACGCAGGCGCAGGAAATAGCCGGCGACGATCAGGGCGAACAAAGGCCAGAGGGCGAGCAGAAGGGCAGTCACGCGTATACATCCAACAGTGCAGGTGACTCGATAGTGGAGCGTCGCGCCGGCCTCGGCAAGCGCTGAACGCGGCCTAGGGCCACCGGCAGGCCGCTTCGCTGCGCGTTCATCGGGAAAACCGGCGCGATGATGTCTAAGTGATATCATGGCGCGGCCTGCACACGAGCGACGCCCATGCGAACCCTGGAACATCCATCCGCTGAAGATTTTCGGGATACGCCCTATGGCAGGCAACTGCTCAAAGGGTTTCGCCATCTCTCGTTCGCGCCCGACCTGGAGCAGGACTTCCGGCGGTATCTGAATCATCAGGCGCGCTTGGCTCAGCAGCTCGGTGCCTGTCTGTTGCTGTTGGTCGTGGGAGGCTATCTCTATGCCGAGCGGCAGATTTTCATGGGTTCGGACCCGGCCTGGTTGCGCGAACTGACGTTGCTACGCCTGTTGCAGATGGTGCCAGGGATGGCAGTTTTGGTGATGAGCCTGTTTTACAGGCGCGTGCGGGTTCTCGCCAACCGGCTCTTTCCGATGTTTATCGTGCTGATTGGCTTGGTTGCGGCGCGCATCGATATTCAATACGAGCTGATGCAGCCTGAACTGGCGCTCCGCTATGGCGCCGGTCTGCTGATCGTGTGCTCGTTCTTCTTTCTCGGTATCACGTTCTGGCGCGCATTGAGCTGTGCTGCGGTGATCGTTCTGTTCGACGTGCTGGCTGCGGCAGTGATTCTGCCTTCCAGCGAGATGCGAGTGCATTGGATATCGGTCAGCTACTACCTGATTTTGCTGGTGCTCGGCGCGATAGGTCGCTACGTACACGAGTACTCCCAGCGCGAGCAGTTTCTGGTGCGCAAGCTGCTGGGCTGGGTTGCACAGCACGACGCACTGACCGGGCTGGCCAACCGACGCAGCTTCGATGCCGCGCTGCAGCAAGCGCTTTTGCAGGCACGGCGCGAGCGTCAGCCCCTGGCGTTGCTGCTGCTCGATCTAGACGATTTCAAAAGCTATAACGACAGCCTGGGCCATCCGGCGGGCGATGCGTTGATCAAGGAATTCGCGACCCTTCTGGGCCAGTTCGCGCGCCGGCCGCTTGACCTTGCGGCGAGGGTTGGCGGGGAAGAATTTGCGCTGCTGCTCTATCACTGTGATGGTGCGGCGGCAAAGACGATCGCCAGTCAGATCCTGGCGCGGCTTGCCGAGCGGGCTCTCCCGCACCCGTCTTCGGTGCGGGGCGACGGTGTCGTCACCTCGAGCATCGGGGTTGCGATGTTGCAGCCAGGACAGACGCCGGAACAGTTGTATCAGGCCGCTGATGCTGCACTGTACCGGGCCAAGCAGGCGGGAAAAAACTGCTACGCGGCAGGCAGTTCGGCTGCCGACACGACCGGCAGTTTTACGCTTAACGGCGTGGCGTGACCGGCCGGGTGCGGCCGCTGCCGTCAATGGCGACAAAGACAAATACCGCTTCGGTGACCTTACGCCATTCACTGGACAGCGGATCGTCGCTCCAGACTTCGACCAGCATGCGGATCGAGCTGCGGCCAACTTCTAGCGTCTGCGTATAGAAGGACAGCTGCGCGCCCACGGCCACGGGCACCATGAAGGCCATGCGATCGATTGAGACGGTCGCGACACGCCCGCCCGCCGCCCGGCTGGCCATTGCCGTTCCAGCCAGATCCATCTGGGAAACCAGCCAACCGCCGTAAATGTCCCCAAAACCGTTGGTTTCCCGTGGCAGGGCAGTCAGTTGAAGAGCGAGATCGCCCTGTGGAATGGGATCTTCCTGTTCGTAGTCTTTCATCGGTAGGACTCGCGGCGCGTTTGTTGTTCTGGCGCGGAAGCCCGCATCAGTGCGAGCGCGGCCGAGTATAGCGGCTGAGTGCTGCGGCAGCGACCGAGACCGATGAACTTCCCGGTCGTCACCAGATTGTCATATTCCCTTCATAGAGTGTTCACACGGCCTGCAGACAATGGCCCCCGTTCCAACACACTCGAGCACACCCCTGCTAGGAGCAAGGTATGACACTGAATCGTTTGATGGCGGCCCTGACCTTTGTTGCCGCTGGTGTAGGCGCTGCCAACGCAGTTGCCGCTGTTGATCCGGCGCTGCCGGCCTATGAGAAGACCTCTGGTGTCTCGGGCAACCTGTCCAGCGTCGGTTCCGACTCGCTGGCCAACCTGATGACCCTCTGGGCCGAAGACTTCAAGCGCAGCTACCCGAACGTCAACATCCAGATTCAGGCGGCCGGCTCCTCGACCGCACCGCCCGCGCTGACCGAGGGCACTGCCAACCTCGGCCCGATGAGCCGCCCGATGAAGGACAACGAAATTCAGGCCTTCGAAGAGAAGTACGGCTACAAGCCGACCGCCGTACCGGTTGCTATCGACGCCCTGGCGGTATTCGTTCACAAGGACAACCCGATCAAGAGCCTCGACATCGAGCAGGTCGATGCGATCTTCTCCAGCACCCGCCTGTGCGGTGGCGAGCAGGACATCAAGACCTGGGGCGACGTCGGCCTGACCGGCGAGTGGGCGAGCAAGCCCATCCAGCTGTTCGGTCGTAACTCGGTATCCGGCACCTACGGTTACTTCAAGGAAGAAGCCCTGTGTAAGGGTGACTTCAAGCCCAACGTGAACGAGCAGCCGGGTTCCGCTTCGGTGGTGCAGTCGATCTCCAGCACCCTGAACGCCATCGGTTACTCGGGCATCGGCTACAAGACTTCCAGCGTCCGCGCCGTTCCCCTGTCCAAGGGTGGCGAGGCTTTCGAAGCCAACGAAGAGAACGCTCTGGCTGGCAAGTTCCCGCTGGCTCGCTTCTTCTACGTCTACGTCAACAAGGCGCCGAACAAGCCGCTGAGCCCAATCGACGCTGAATTCCTCAAGCTGGTGCTTTCCAAGCAGGGCCAGGAAGTCGTGGTCAAGGACGGCTACATCCCGCTGCCTAAGAAAGTCGTCGACAAGACGCTCAACGAACTGGGTCTGAACTAAGACCTGAAGCTGGCCTCGCGGCGCTTGCCGCGAGCTGAGCAGACGCCCGCCACGCCTTTGCGCGCTGGTGGGCGTCGTCGCGTCATCGCGCTGTAATTTTTCTGTCACACGGCTGCATTAAATTAGGCGCCCGACCGGCCCACCAAGCCAGGAAACGACTCGCGCCAGGCGGCGCAGCAGTTTTAGCGGCCTGAGCGGCCAGGACCTTCGCATGAACGATATCGAGACCATGAGCGCGAATTCCGATGTGCAACGGCTGGACTTCAACACCCCGGCTCTGCAACGCAAGCGCCGCATCCGTGCGCTGAAAGACAATCTGGCGCGCTGGTACGTCTCCATTGGTGGCCTCGCCGTACTTGGCGCCATCTGCCTGATCTTCTTCTATCTCGCCCAAGTCGTTGCACCCATGTTCCAGGGTGCCGAACTCGAAGCACGCGACGCGCAGCAGCCGGCCTGGTTGGCTGACGCCGGCGAGCCCTTGCTGCTGGCGATGGAAGAGCAGAACCAGGTCGCGATGCGCTTGGGCAATGATGGCGCCGTGCGTTTCTTCAGCGTTCCTACCGGCGAATTGCTGCGCACGGTCGAGCTGCCATTGCCCGCCGAGAGCCGGATCGTCTCGGTGGGCCAGGATACGCCGGGCAACCGTCGCATCGTGCTGGGGTTGAGCGACGGTAAGGTGTTGGTGGCCGAGCACAATTACAACGTCACTTATCCGGACGGCCAGAAAACCATCACGCCGCAGCTGGACTATCCCTTCGGCGAAGCGCCGCTGAACCTGGACCCGCAGGGCCGACCGATCGAGCACGCGGCGATCAGCCTCAACGGTTCGACCCTCATGGTGGCGGGTGCAACCGATGGCGCACTGCATGCGCTGAAAATCGCTTCCACCGAAAACCTGATGACGGGCGAAGTCAGCCTGGAAGAGGAGCGCATGGCGCTTCCCCAGCTCGCCGATCCGATCAAAGCCTTGCGCGTCGATCCGCGGCACATGTGGTTGTTCGCCGTGAGCGGTCGCTCGAACGTCGATGTCTTCGATCTGCGCCGCAAGCAACTCAACGGCCGCTACAAGCTGATCGGTGGCAAAGGCGAGATCACCACGGTCGCGTCGCTGCTGGGCGGCATCTCCCTGATGGTGGGTGACTCTACGGGCGGCATTGGCCAGTGGTTCATGGTGCGCGGTGACGACGGCCAATCCGAATTGAAGAACGTGCGCAATTTTCAGCTGGACGGCCAGCCCATCACTCAGATTCTGCCGGAAGAGCGTCGCAAGGGCTTCCTCGCCCTCGACAGCGACGGCACCTTGGGCATTTTCCACAGCACGGCCCATCGCACGCTGCTGACCGATCAGGTGGCTGACGGCGCCGCGGTTGCCGCCATGTCACCGCGCGCCACGCGGTTGCTGGTGGAGTCGGGTGATCAGCTGCAGCGCTTCGTGATCGACAATCCGCATCCGGAAATATCCTGGAGCGCGCTGTGGGGCAAGGTCTGGTACGAAAGCTATCCGGAGCCCGATTACGTCTGGCAGTCGACTTCCGCTACCGGCGACTTCGAGCCCAAGCTGAGCCTCTCTCCGCTGGCGTTCGGCACCCTCAAGGCGGCGTTCTACGCGATGCTGCTGGCTGCACCGCTGGCTATCTGCGCGGCGTTCTACACCGCGTACTTCATGGCCCCGGCGTTGCGCCGCAAGGTCAAGCCAGTGATCGAGCTGATGGAGGCGCTGCCGACGGTAATTCTGGGCTTCTTCGCCGGCCTGTTCCTCGCGCCCTATCTGGAAAATCACCTGCCCGGCATCTTCAGCCTGCTGCTGCTGATGCCCGTGGGCATCCTGTTGGCCAGCTGGCTCTGGAGCCGGTTGCCGGAGAACGTCCGCCTGAGCGTTCCGGATGGCTGGGAAGCCGTGCTGCTGATCCCGGTGATCCTGTTCGTGGGCTGGGGCTCGTTGGCGGTCAGCGGCTATCTGGAGAACTGGTTCTTCGGTGGTGACATGCGCCTGTGGCTGTCCAATGAAATGGGCATTCCCTTCGATCAGCGCAACGCCTTGGTGATCGGCCTGGCCATGGGCTTTGCGGTAATCCCGACCATCTACTCGATTGCCGAAGACGCCGTATTCAGCGTGCCGCGCAGCCTGACCCTGGGGTCGCTGGCCCTCGGCGCAACCCCCTGGCAGACACTGACCCGCGTGGTGCTGTTGACGGCCAGCCCGGGCATCTTCTCCGCGTTGATGATCGGCATGGGCCGCGCCGTGGGTGAAACCATGATCGTGCTGATGGCCACGGGTAACACGCCGATCATGGAAGCCAATATCTTCGAAGGCATGCGCACGCTGGCGGCCAACGTGGCGGTGGAAATGCCCGAGTCGGAAGTGGGCAGTACGCACTACCGCGTGCTGTTCCTCGCCGCCATGGTGCTGCTGATGTTCACCTTCGTGATGAACACCCTGGCCGAACTGATCCGCCAGCGTCTGCGCAGCAAGTACGCCAGCCTGTAACAAGAACCACGCCTTCGGGCACCGACGCAGCCCGCTGTGGCTACGACACGATTTCGCTAAAGGTATCGATCCGTGAAAAAGGATTCGCTGAAAACCTGGATCAAGAGCGGCACCCCCTGGGTCTGGATGAACGCCGGCGCCGTGTCCATCGCCGTCATCATGACCCTCGGTCTGCTGGCAGTGATCGCCGTGCGCGGCCTGGAGCACTTCTGGCCCGCTGACGTGATCGTCGCCGACTACCACATCCCCGGTGAGCAGCCGCGGGTGATGGCCGGGGAAGTGGTGCAGGCGGAAGAAGTGCCACGCGCGCGCCTGGCGGCCAGTGGGTTGCCGGTTGATGTCGAGGGCGGCGAGTTCATGACCCGCGAATTGCTCAAGGTCGGTAACCGCGAGGTCTACGGTGCTGACTTCTCCTGGATCGTCGGCGAGTGGCTGAGTAACCCGCGCACACCGGACGATCTGGTTGCGCTGGAGCGCCGCGAGTGGGGCAACTTCTATGGCGAACTGCTGAACGTCAAGGAGAACGGGCAGCTCGTCGCCGAGGGCGATGCGGCCTGGCGCGAGCTGCTGCAACGAATCGAGCGCATCGACGAGCTGCATGCGCAGATCGCCCAGCTGGAAAAAGTCGATATCGGGCGCATCAACCATGGCCTCGAACGCCTTCGCTTGAAGACCCGCAAGCTCGAGCTGGACGACCAGCTCGACGCCGCGGCTCAGGCTGAACTGGACGCCGAGCGCGCAGAGTGGGACGCCGAATACCAGTCACTCGAGGGCGAGCTGACGGCGCTCTATCAGGGCTTCAACCGCGACAGCATCACCATGCGCACCATGGACGGCCAGGAAAAGGAAATCACCCTCGGCAAGATCGTCCGCGCCTATCGCCCCAACGCCATGTCGACGCCCGAGAAGCTCGGCTTCTATTTCGCCAAGGTCTGGGAATTCGTCAGCGATGAACCCCGCGAAGCGAATACCGAAGGCGGCATCTTCCCGGCGATCTTCGGCACCGTGCTGATGACCATCATCATGGCGGTGATCGTCACCCCGTTCGGCGTGATCGCCGCGGTCTACCTGCGCGAATACGCCAAGCAGGGCCTGCTGACCCGCATCATCCGCATCGCGGTCAACAACCTCGCTGGCGTGCCCTCGATCGTCTACGGCGTGTTTGGTCTGGGATTCTTTGTGTATGTTCTGGGCGGTTCGCTCGATCGCATCTTCTACCCCGAAGCGGCACCGGCGCCGGTATTCGGTACGCCCGGCCTGATGTGGGCCTCGCTGACCCTGGCAATTCTGACCCTGCCGGTGGTGATCGTCGCCACCGAGGAAGGCCTGGCGCGTATTCCGCGAATCCTGCGCGAAGGCTCACTGGCACTGGGTGCGACCAAGTCAGAAACGCTATGGAAAGTGGTGCTGCCCATGGCCAGCCCGGCGATGATGACCGGCCTGATTCTCGCCGTGGCCCGTGCCGCCGGTGAAGTGGCGCCGCTGATGCTGGTTGGTGTGGTCAAGCTGGCGCCGAGCCTGCCGCTCAACGGCAATTACCCCTACCTGCATCTCGATCAGAAGATCATGCACCTGGGCTTTCACATCTACGACGTCGGCTTCCAGAGCCCCAACGTCGAAGCGGCACGGCCGCTGGTTTACGCCACCGCGCTGTTGCTGGTGCTGGTGATCGCGACGCTGAACCTCAGCGCCGTCGTGATTCGTAACCACCTGCGCGAAAAATACAAAGCGCTCGACCACTAATAGCCGACAGACCCGCTGGAGGCCCGGCGCTGCAGACATCAGCAGCCCGCGCTTCTAGCCTCCAGCGATACGGAGACATCCATGTCACAAGCAAAGACGCACACCATCGACATTTCGGCGCTGGGTCGCGATAAGCGCGCGCTGAGCCTGGCCAACGAACCCGTCGCCATCGAAGTGCCGGACCTGAGCCTGTACTACGGCGAGAAACAGGCGCTGTTCAACGTCAGCATGAACATCCCGCGCCAGCGCGTGACCGCCTTCATCGGCCCGTCCGGCTGCGGCAAGTCGACGCTGCTGCGCTGCTTCAATCGCATGAACGATCTGGTCGATGGCTGCCGCATCGACGGCGCCATCAACCTCGATGGCCACAACATCTACCGCAAGGGTGAGGACGTCGCCGACCTGCGCCGCCGCGTCGGCATGGTGTTCCAGAAGCCCAACCCGTTCCCCAAGAGCATCTACGAGAACGTCGTCTACGGCCTGCGCATTCAGGGCATCAAGCAGAAGCGCGTGCTTGACGAGACCGTCGAGTGGGCCCTCAAGGGCGCGGCGCTGTGGGAGGAAGTGAAGGATCGCCTGCACGAATCGGCCCTCGGCCTCTCAGGTGGTCAGCAACAGCGACTGGTCATCGCCCGGACCATCGCCGTGCAGCCCGAAGTCTTGCTGCTCGACGAGCCAAGCTCGGCCCTCGACCCGATTTCCTCGCTGAAGGTCGAAGAGCTGATCTACGAGCTGAAGGCCAAGTACACCATCGTCATCGTCACCCACAACATGCAGCAGGCCGCGCGGGTGTCGGATTACACCGCCTTCATGTACATGGGCAAGCTGATCGAATACGGCGACACCGATACGTTGTTCACCAATCCCGAAAAGAAGCAGACCGAAGACTACATCACCGGCCGCTACGGTTGATGCCATGGGAAATCTCCTCTGGCTTTGTCGGGCGCGCTTGCCGTACTACTCGTACTGTCAGCGCACGCCCTCTGCGCCAGTGAAGATTTCCCAAGGGCCTCAACGTTAGCTCGACTATTTCCAGGTGCGCTGCGCATCAGAGCCGCCGCCTAGCGGCAGCCTCCTCGGAGCGAGAGCAATGATCAGCGGCGTAGGGTGGGCTTCAGCCCACCGAACTCAGTGTCTGCGCGCCGCCTTCTAGCGCAGCACGATTTGCCAAAGGCCGGACCGTCCGGCGAGAGAACAACCGTTTCGGAAGGGTTCGCACATGATCAGCAAAGACAGCCACACGCAACACATCTCCCAACAGTTCAACGCCGAGCTGGAAGAGGTGCGCAGTCACCTCCTGGCCATGGGCGGGCTGGTGGAGAAGCAGGTCAATGACGCGGTCACCGCGCTGATCGAGGCCGATTCCGGGCTGGCGCAGCAGGTGCGTGACGTCGATGACCAGATCAATCACATGGAGCGCGACATCGACGAAGAGTGCATCCGCATTCTCGCTCGCCGCCAACCGGCCGCCTCCGACCTGCGCTTGATCATCAGCATCTCCAAGTCGGTCATCGACCTGGAGCGCATCGGTGACGAAGCAACCAAGATCGCCCGCCGCGCCATCGAGCTGTGCGAAGACGGCGAGTCGCCGCGTGGCTATGTCGAGGTGCGCCATATCGGCGATCAGGTGCGCCGGATGGTGCAGGAAGCGCTTGATGCTTTTGCCCGCTTCGACGCCGACCTGGCGTTGTCTGTCGCGCAGTACGACAAGACCGTCGACCGCGAGTACAAGACCGCGCTGCGTGAACTGGTCACCTACATGATGGAAGATCCACGCTCAATCTCCCGCGTGCTGAGCGTAATCTGGGTGCTGCGTTCACTGGAGCGTATCGGCGACCACGCACGCAACATCGCCGAAATGGTGATCTACCTGGTGCGCGGCACCGACGTGCGCCACCTGGGCCTCAAGCGCATGGCTGAAGAGGTTGCTAACAAGCGCAGCTGAATTGATTGCTCGATGGCCCTGGCTGGTGGGCTGAAGCCCACCCTACATGGAGTTCGAGCCAGTGGCTGGCTGCGTTTGAATGGGTGAAGGCCGCGCTCTGCGTCATCCCACTCGCTGTGCACATCGTCCCGCCTAGGGTTGGCTTTCAGCCCACCCTAGGCACTGACGTCCGTCACTTGGGCCTGAAGCGCATGGCCGAAGAGGTCGCTAACAAGCGCAGCTGATTCGATTGCTCGACGGCTCTGGCTGGTGGGCTGAAGCCCACCCTACATGGAGTTCGAGCCAGTGGCTGGTTGTGTATCGACTGCAGTAAGAAAGGTGGGGCGCGGCGCTCGGCTTCATCCTATCCGTTAGTCCGCCCGCCCCGGCGGTAGGGTGGGCTTCAGCCCACCGAGGGCATGCCCGCTGTCGTGTGCTCAGCGCGGCGTCACTGTCTCACTCAGGTAATCGATCAGCGCCCGCTGCTTTGGCGGCAGATGCAGGTTCTGCCGCCACAGCAACCAAGCAGCGCCCTGGTAGGAGCCGCTTTCTGGCGATTCGCTTCGGGCTGACCTTCGTTGTTCTCATACCGCAGCTGCGCGGCGAAGGGCGGCGCGCGATTCGTCCGGGTTTGCCGCTGGGCCTGGTGATGTTGGGCATCTTTCTCTGTGAGACCTGGGGCGTGAAGCTCACGACGGCCAGCAACGCCGCCTTTCTGATCAGCCTCTGCGTGGTGTTCACACCCTTCGTGGAGTGGGCGATGTTGCGCCAACGTCCGAATAACCAACTCTTTGCTGCCTGTGCGCTCTCGCTCGCCGGCGTTTGGTTGCTGACGGGAGGCACGGCGATATCGCTCAATCTGGGTGACGGGTTGATGCTTGCAGCCGCGGTACTGCGCGCCGTGCTGGTCTGTTGGACACGGCGGCTGACGGCCGATCTGCAGGTGCCGCCGCTGGCGTTGACAGCGGTGCAAAGCGGGGTCGTGGCGGCGGGTTGCCTGGTGCTCGGCTTGTCGCTGCCGGGTGGCTTGCCGGTCTTGCCGCAGAGCCCGGCATTCTGGGCGGCGACCCTGTATTTGGTGGGCTTCGCCACGCTGTTCGCGCTATACGTGCAGAACCTGGCGCTGGGCCGAACCAGCGCGACGCGGGTGTCGGTGCTGATGGGCTCCGAGCCGCTGTTCGGTGCGCTTATCGCCGGGCTCTGGCTCGGTGAGCGGCTGGGTCTGCAGGGTTGGATCGGTGGATTGCTGATCGTGGTGGCGACGCTGGGCACCTTGCGTCGTGGTCGCGCGGAGGCACTCGTCGAGGGCGAGGGCAGGGTGCCGGCCGCCTGTCCAGGCGCGCCCGTGCTTTAGGGGAGATTGGCCATTGCGCGGTAGCACTACGGTGGGCTGAAGCCCACCCTACGGCCGAGCGTAAGGTGGTGCATGTAGGGTGGCTTCAGCCCACCAGAACCCACCAGAAACTCCGCCGGTCAGCCAGTTCGTCGTCGGCGAACCGCAGCCCACCAATGAACAGGCCAAATGGACCAGCCCTGTAGGGTGGGCTTCAGCCCACCAGAGCCCATCGGAAACCGCGTCGGTCAGCCGGTTCGTCGTCGGTGGACCGAAGCGCACCGATAGTCAGGCGAAATGGATCAGCCTCGTAGGGTGGGCTTCAGCCCACCAGAACCCAACAGAAGCCGCGCCGATCAGCCAGTTCATTCGTTGGGCGAACCGCAGCGCACCCATGGTCCGGCGAAACGGATCAGCCTTGTAGGGTGGGCTTCAGCCCACCAGAACCCAACAGAAGCCGCGCGTCGGTCAGCCAGTTTGTCGTCGGCGAACCGCAGCGCACCAATGGTCAGGCGAAATGGACCATCCATGTAGGGTGGGCTTCAGCCCACCAAAATCCATCAGAAACCCCGCCGGTCAGCCAGTTTGTCGTCGGTGGGTCGAGGCGCTCCAATGGTCAGGCGAAATGGATCAGCCCTTACGCAGGTCGGCTTGTAGCGCATCGAGCGCGGCTTGGCGCTCGTTGTCCTGCGGTCGGGCATCGGGATTCAGCGACGACCATCGTGGATGCGCGCGGCAACGGTGCAAGGCCTCGGGCAGTTTGCCCTCACGCCAGGCCTTGTCGTCCGGGGTATCGAGGCGGATGGCCTCCATCGCTGCGTGACCGCGAGCGGCAAGGGCCGCCAATAACTGCCGTTGGCGCACGGCGAGCAGGCGCAGTACGGCATCATCGACCGTGAGTTCGCGCTGACCCTTGAGCTTGCCCAGCAGGCGGTTGCCGTAGTGGCGAGCGGTCTGCGTTCCGCCACCGGCGATAGCGCCGAGTAACGCCGCTGCGCCGAGCGTGATGCCGCCGACCATCAGGTCCACCCCAGCACCAGCTGCTGCGCCCGCTGCCATCCCGCTACCAATTTTCACGCCGAGCTGCTTCAGGGTTTCCGGATTGAACAGGTCATCGCCCCAACGACCGCCGAGCAGCGGCAAGTCGGCCGCTGCCGCATCCTGCAAGCGGAAGCCGTAGAGGCGAAGCAGGGATTCGACGCAGCGCTGTTCGCGGGCGCGCACGGCATCGTGCAGCTCACGGATGGCGCCGCGTTCCAGCTCCGGTTGGGCGGCGACGCTGCGCCGACAGGCCGCCACATCCACCAGCAATTCGGCGATCAGCCGATGACCCTCGCTCAGCCGGGCCAGGGCCTGGGCTTCATGATCGTCGATCAGGCGTTGCAGTTTGGGGCGCGACTGCTCCAGCAACAGCGCGAGGCTTTCATACAGGCGACGCTCGCCATCGATCGGCGGGGCCACGCTGTCAAAACGTACCAGTGCGTGAAGGCCCAGGCGCGCCAGCGCTTCACGCCATTGCTCTTCACGGTGGCCGGTCTGGGCAACAAAGTTGAGTACCGGCAGCAGCGGTTTGCCACAGCCGGCCAGCACCGCCAGCTCGTCCTTGTACTTCGCCAGCACCGGTTCGCGGGCGTCGATTACATAAAGCCCGGCGTCGCTGGCGAGCAGCTGACGCAATGCTTTGGCCTCCTGCTCAAAGCGCTGTCGCGCCTCGCTGCCATCGAGAAAGCGGGCGGTGCGGGCTGGGCCGTCGAGACGCTCGCCGGGCCGTTCGATCCGCTCAAGATGGTCGAGCAGGGCGATGGCGTCTTCCAGTCCGGGCGTGTCGTAGAGTTCCAGTAGCGGCTCGCCGTCCACCGAAAGCCGCGCGCCCTCGACGTGGCGGGTGGTGCTCGGCCGATGCGAGACCTCGCCAAAGCTGACATCACGGGTCAGGGTGCGCAGCAGCGACGTTTTGCCGACGTTGGTGTGGCCGACCAGCGCGAGTTTTAGAGGTGCGCTCATGGGCGTGGTCTTCCGGGTGTTTTGATGAGTCTCGTCTGGCTTTCCGCCACCCTGCGGTTGCAACCTGCGTAATGGTTTGCACGGCAGTGGAGCGAGTGCTCCTCGCCAGGATTGTCTAGCGAAAGCTCCCAATCAGCGAATTTCACCCGCCCTGCGATGGGTGAGCGGATTTGCTCCGCAGGGGTCGCTCCGGTCGCGTAGGGTGGATGGCGCTTTACCCATCCACCTTCGGGCAGGCCGCTATTTCGGTGGATGAAAAGAGCGTCATCCACCCTACGGATAATTCCCATGCAGCTCACGGTCTGGAGCGTGTTGCTCGCGTACTCAATCATGGCCAGTCTCCAGCCAAGTCATGGGTGCGCTGGTGGAATGGGGCAGGCCGAGGCTGTCCAGCGCCTGCTTCCAGTCCTGCAATCGGTCGCTGTCCAGCGCTTCGCCGGCCGGTGGTTGCAGTAGCCAGACGCGTGTTGCGGTGGCGCAACGGCTCAGCTCGCCGATCAGCGCCAGGGTCCCGCGGTCTGGCGAACGACGCGGGTCGCAGGCGATGGCCAGACGTTGCGGTGGGAAGCGGGTCAGCTGTTCCAGCAAACGGCGGCGCTGTTCGCGATCATCCAGCACGCCCGCATCGGCGGCGGACGTTGGCAGTGGTGGCGGCCAGGATTGGCTCTGGTCCAGTTCGATGGCGACCAGCACGGCGCCCTCGCTGCCGTCCAGTTGGGCGCCGGCGCTTGGCGCATGCAGTTGGGCCGGCGCTGCGTCGCTGACACCGAGGCGCTCGCTCGATGGTTGCAGACGTTCGCGTAATAGGCGGTAGGCAGGCCATTGCAGATCGAGCCGTAGCTGTGCCCGTCCGCGCCGCCAGCGCCACAGGCAGAACAACGCCAGCAACAGGCGCGGCAGCAGACCGTAGATCAGCACCACGCCAACCAACCAGCCAGCCCAGCTTTGCCGTGCGCTTTCTACGCCGTTTGCCAGATCGCCGCTGGCGCGGATCTGCTCGATGGCCGGCACGCTGAAGCCCAGCAGCGACGGCAGTACGCCAAGCGCCTGGGTCAGGCTGATGAAGGTGCTTTCACCAAGAATGGTGGTTTCCCAGACGAAGCCGTAACGCCGTGTGGCGAGCAGCGCCAACAGGGTCAACAGCGCGCTGCTCATCGCCACCAGCCATAAGCCGTGCACGCCAAGGCCCAGCAGCCAGCGACCGAGGCGGCGTTGCTCCAGCACCGCCAACAGTGCAGGCGCCAACTGCACGGCGCGCGCATCACGGGCAAGTTTTTCGCTGAGCCAGAGCCACAGCCGACCCAGCGCGCCGCCGGCATCGCCCGCGAAAAGAAAGCCCAGCAGCCAGCCCAGCAGCGTCAGCAGGTTCAACCCGAGCAGGCTGCCCAGTGCCCAGAAAACATTCACGGGGCGCACGCCGTCGCCCAGCGCTGCCATTGCCAACCCCGCACCGGTCAGCAACGCGACCAGAATGAGCATGAACCCGGCCAGACGTGCCCCCTGGCGCCAGTGCCTCAGCGCCTCGATCAGCCCATCACGGCGTGCCAGCCACAATGCACGATGCTCGATCAGCTCCGTGAGCGGCCCGCCTTGAGCGCGGGCTTGGCGATTGGCTTCGGCATCTTCGAGTGGGCCGGCATGTTCTTCGCGCAGGCGCACGGCTTCGGTCAGCCAGAGGCGGTCGAGAGGGTTCGTCTGCGGCAGGGGAGGTTGGGGCACGCGGTTTCTCGTAATAGGGTTCGGTCCTGAGAATACCCGTTGCTAGTTGAAAGGGTGAAATCGGTCATGCCCTGCGGCCTGGGCGTCCTGTACGATCCGCCGCCGATCGCCCTGCGGCTTCGCCGCATCAACCGCCACGGATAGGCCGGTTCGCAAAGCACTGCTTGCATGCCCGCTTGTACAAAAGGACTTTGTTATGAAAGACATCTTTTTCTTCGACGCCATGCTGACGCCCAAGATCATCACGCTGCTTTACTGGGCGGGTCTGATCGGCGTGATCGTATATGGAGTCGCCGCCATGTTCGGTGTATTCGGTATGGGCTTTTGGTCTGGCCTCGCTATCCTGATCGGCGGCTCGATCGGTATCCGCCTCTGGTGCGAACTGCTGATCGTCATGTTCAAGATCAACGAAAATCTGAAGACTGTCGCCGCTCGGCAGTGACTCGCCAGGGGTGGCGTCACAGTCGCCCCTGTTCCCGCCTAGGCTATTCAGCCCGACACCTGTCACGTCCCCCGTCCCGCCCTTTGTCTAAGCGCCACACTCAGCCCACCTTTATCCGCTCCTGCCAATACCGCCGTACGGCAAAGAACAGCGACAGCGCGGTGAGTACGATGAAGATCCAGGTGATCGGGCCACGGAAGAAGATCATCGGATCGCCCCGGCCGATCAGCAGCGTGCGCCGCAGGTTGTCCTCGAACATGGGCCCGAGAATGAATCCGAGCAAAAAAGGCGCGGTGGCGAATCCGGTGCGGTTGAACACGTAGCCGACCACCCCGAACAGCAACATCAGGCCGATATCGAACACGCTGTTGTTCACCGCAAAAGAGCCATACACACAGAACATCAGCACGATGGGCAGCAGGATCGCCTTGGGAATGTCGGCGACCAGCGAAAAGTACTTGATCACACCCTGGCCGACGAACAGCAGTACCGCCGAGCTCAGCATGATCCCGCAGAACAGCGCGTAGATCAGCGTGAGGTTTTCCTGGAACAGCAATGGCCCGGGGGTCAGCCCGTGGATCATGAAAGCCCCGAGGATAATCGCGGTGATTACGTCGCCCGGAATGCCGAGAGACAGGAGTGGGATCAGCGTCGCGCCCGCCACCCCGTTGTTTCCCGACTCAGCGGCAGCCACCCCTTCCAGCTCACCTTTGCCGAAATTCGATGAATTCTTGGAGCGGCGCTTGGCTTCGCTGTAGGAAATAAAGGAGGCAGCAGTCGCGCCGGCGCCCGGAATGGCGCCGATGATCACGCCGATTGCCGAGCCGCGGACGATGGTCTTCAAACTGCCCTTCAGCTCCTTCATCGTCAGGCCGGCACCGCTGGTGGCGGCGCGGATATGCGGCCCCGCCTTCTTCAGATAGAAGTCGATGACCTCGGGCACGGCGAACAACCCGATCAGCAACGGCACGAACGAGACCCGGTCCATCAGGTTGTAGTTGTCAAAGGTCAGGCGCTGGCTGCCATAGACCATGTCCATACCGATCGACGAAACGATCACGCCAAGGCAGGCGGCGATCAGCCCCTTAACCGGTGATTCGCCGGCGATCGAGATGATGATGGTCAGCGAGAAACAGATCAGCCAGAAGAACTCCGGCGGCCCGAAATTCAGCGCGATCTTGGCCAGGTAGGAGGCGAACAGGATCAGCGCCAGATTCGACAGCACATCAGCGATGCAGGACGAATACAGCGCCATCTGCAGTGCTTTCTTGGCCTTGCCCTGCTGCGTCAGCGGATAGCCATCGAGCAGCGTGCATGCCGCAGCGGGTGACCCGGGTGTGTGGATCAGAATGGCCGTGATCGAGCCGCCGTACATGCCCCCTTTGTAGATCCCCACCAGCAACAGGATGGCGGTTACCGGCTCGAGGCTGAAGGTGAAGGGCAGCGCCAGTGCCACGGCCATGGTCGCCGTCAGCCCAGGTATCGCGCCGATGACCACGCCAATCAGCACGCCGATGCCGATCGCCACGAAGTTGTCGACGCTCAGGAACAGGCTCAGGACTTCAGAAATACCTTCCATTCGGTCACTCGTGGCAGCGGGCGGTGGTCATTCCCAGAGCGTGCCCGAAGGCAGCGGGACGTTTAGAACCTGGATGAACAGCAGGCTCACCAGCCATGGCAAGGCGATAGCCAGCAGATACAGCCACGGCGTGCGTACCGGGTGGGCGGCGAAGAGCAGCAGCGTACCGAGGATGCCGGCAGCGATGGCGCTCAGCGGCTCGAACAGGAGCCAGTACGCGGCCAGCCCGGCAAGCATCAGCAGCCAGCGCCACGGCGGCGCACCGGCCTCGGATTTCGACGGTTGAGCTGGCGGTCGCAGGCAGCCTTCGATGATCAGCGCCAGCGACAGCAGCGCCACCAGCCAGCCGGTGGCGCTGGGCAGCCAGCGCGGCGATTGCATCGGGTTCTGAACCATCGGCGCCTCTTCGATGTAGTTCGGCACCAGGAAGAACAGAAACACCAACGCGGCGACCAGCCATATCGCACCCAGCAGCGTATTGATGTTCGCCCAGCGCGGAAGGCCGTCGGCACGCGTCATCGTGGGCCTCCTACTGGAGCTCGGCCTGGCCGGCAACCTTCTGCCAGCGCTGGACGTCGTCGGCGACATACGCCTGGAAGGCGTCACCCTTCTGGCTTGCGGCTTCGCCACCGATCTGCGCGACGAAGTCCTTGAAGCTCGGGTCCTGCATGACCTTGTCCAAGGCGCTCTGGAGCGTCTGCACGGCGCCGTCCGGCATGCCGTCATCGGCAATCAGGCCGAACCAGGCGGTGGTGACGAAGTCACCGAGGCCCAAACCGGCACCGAGCGTGGACAGCGGCTCGACGCCGGGCAGGTAGGGAGAAGGCTCGGCGGAGGTCACTGCCAGCGCCCGGAGCTTGCCGGACTGGATGTGCGAAAGGACGGTTGGCATGTTCTCGAACGACACATCGACGTCGCCACTGAGGAGGGCGGGCAGGGCTTCGCCGCTGCCGCGGAACGGAACGTGAGTCATCTGGGTGCCGGTCATGGTCTTGAACAGTTCGCCGGACATGTGGATGGAGCTGCCTACGCCCGAAGAGCTGAAGGTCATCTCCTTGTTCTTGGCGGTCGCGATGAAGTCTTCGACGCTGTTGTAGGGGCTGTTCGCCGGGACCACCATCACGTTGGGAATCTCGATCACGTTACGAATGAAGCGGAAATCCGTTACCGGGTCGTACGGCAGTTTGTTGTAGATCACCGGACCGATGGTATGGCCGGGCGAGGCCATGAGGATGGTGTGATCACTGCCGCGCCCACCTCGCGCCAGCTGCCCGGTGGCCATGGTCGAGCCGGCGCCTGGGCGGTTTTCCACCACCACGGTGCCGATTTCCTTCTGTAGCAGGTCGGCAACCTTGCGCGATAGCACGTCAGTGGTGCCGCCCGGTGCGTAGGGCACCACCAGGCGAACGGTGTCGGTCGGCCACTCGGCGGCGTGGGTGGTGGCGAGCGGCAGCGCGCTGCTCAGCAGAAGCAGGCGTAGGGCGCGCATGAGGGTCGGTGACATAGGTGCTTCCCCTTTTCTAATTGTTGTGGTGCCCGATCAACGAACGAAAGCGCATGCGACGTTATCGGTCAACGTCAACGCTGGAAATCAGACGTCGTCACCATAAAGGATGGCGCCCTGGCGAGGCCGTGGATAAATGGAAAGTGTTCGATAATCGCCCGCTTGTGCGATTTACAGCCACGAGTTCAGGTCGTGCGGGAGGAAAGATTCGCGCGACGTTGCACGCGGACCGCGTCCAACAGGCTAACGGAAAGCCGTAGGGTGGGCTCTAGCCCACCACCTTGGCCGAGACCGGCGTGTGTTACTGGCCGAGCTCCGCCTGGCCGGCGACGCGCTGCCAACATTCGATGTCTTGCGCGACGTAATCCCGGAAGGCATCGCCTTCTTCAGTCGCCAGCTCGCCACCGAGCTGGGCGACAAAGCTCTTGAAGCCTTCGCTGTCCAGCTGCTTGTTGAGCGCGTCTTGCAGCACCTGCACGGCCTCGTCGGGCATGCTGTCATCGGCAACCAGGCCGAACCACGCGGTGGTCACGAAGTCGGCGAGGCCCATGTCAGGGCCAAGCTTGGACAGCGGCTCGACGCCCGGCAGGTAAGGTGAGGGCTTGGCGGAGGTCACTGCCAGCGCCCTGAGCTTTCCGGATTTGATGTGCGAGAGCACCGCCGGCATGTTCTCGAACGACACGTCGACATCGCCGCTCAGCAGTGCGGGCAAGGCCTCACCGCTGCCGCGGAAGGGCACGTGGGTCATGTTGGCGCCGGTCATGGCTTTGAACAGCTCGCCGGACATATGAATGGAGCTGCCGACGCCGGCGGAGCTGAAGGTCATCTCCTTGTTCTTGGCCGCCTCAATGAATTCTCTGACGTTGCTGTAGGGGCTGTTTGCAGGAACCACCATGACGTTGGGTATTTCGATGACGTTGCGGATAAATCTGAAATCTTCGACCGGGTCGTACGGCAGGTTCTTGTAGATCACCGGACCGATGGTATGGCCCGGCGACGCCATGGCGATGGTGTGGTCGGCGCCGCGGCCGCCACGGGCCAGCTGCCCGGTGGCCATGGTCGAGCCGGCGCCTGGGCGATTTTCCACCACCACGGTACCGATCTCCTTTTGCAGCAGATCGGCAACCTTGCGCGAAAGCACGTCGGTTGTGCCGCCCGGTGCGTAGGGCACCACCAGGCGAACGGTATCGGTCGGCCACTCAGCGGCTTGGCTGGACGCCGCTGCAAGCGGGAGTGTGGTGCCCAACAGGAGCGGAAGAAGGCGTTCGAGGAGGGGGTTTCATGGGGTATTCCTTTTTATGGTTGTTCTAGGAATCACCGTGTTCGACGACGATCGGTTGCGGTCGGGCCGCACGGCGTGCCCCTGAAGTGTAGGCAGTTTTCGCCAGCGGAACCCCAACCGCCCGAACGATGTTTCAATACGAGGCCCGGCGGCCTCGAGCCTTACTCGGCGCGCACGCGCACGGCGATGTCGGGCTGGTCGATGAAGAGCCCGTCGATGCCCGCGTTGAGATAGGCGCGGATGTCGGCTTCGATGTCGCCGCGATCGGCCGGCGAATCACCCTTGCGCAGGTTGGTCGGCAGAAAGGCGTTTTCGGCGCGGAAGGTGTACGGATGCACTTTCAGGCCCGCGGCGTGAGCGTTCGGCACAAAGTCGGTGGGCTGGCCGAGATTGCCGTTGGCGTCACGCGGAATGATGTAGCTCTTTTCCGGACCGACACCCGCGGCGTAGCGCGAGATCGCCTTTAGGCCTTCGGCGGTCGCCATCTGTGCGTAGGTCAGTTTGCCGCCGCGTACCTGTTGATCGTATGGCTGACCGCTGCTGAACAACTGCACCAGGCGCAGCTGCGTCATGCGGCTCAGGGTTTTCAGGTTCTCGACTTCGAACGACTGGATGTACACCGGCGCGTTACGACCGGCGTAGCCGTTGCGGTGAAGGACGCGCACTAGAGGCTTTTCCATGGCCAGGCCGAGCTGCTGGAAGTGCGTCGGATGCTTGGTTTCGGGGTACAGCCCGATGCGGCGGCGCTCGCTCAGCTGCATGGTTTTCACCAGATCGATGATCTCCTGCAGCGTCGGGATTTCCAGGCTGCCGTCGAGCCGCGCGTTACCGGGACGGATCGTTGGGATGCGCTCGATGGCACGCAGCGTTTTCAGTTCGGCCAGCGTGAAGTCCTCGCTGAACCAGCCGGTGAGCTCTACACCGTCGACCATCTGCGTGCGCTTGCGGTCGGCGAACTCGGGGTGCTGCGACACATCGGTGGTCAGCCCCAGCTCGTTGTCGTGACGGGCAACCAGCTCGCCGTCACGGGTCATGACGAGATCCGGCTCGACATAGTCGGCGCCCTGCAGAATGGCCAGCGCGTAAGAGGCAAGGGTGTGCTCTGGCACGTAGCCACTGGCGCCGCGGTGGGCGATGACCAGCGGATGAGGCTCTTCACGGCCGTTCTTGGCGGCGACCGAGGCGTCGGGCGTGGCGGCAAACGCAGCGATTGGCAGCAGCAAGCTGCAGGCGGTCAACAGGTGGCGCAGGGTAGGGCGGCTGTGGCGGGCCATTGCGGGCGTCTCCATGGAAGGGGAGCAGTTAGCCTGAAGCCTATCAATGACGTCAGCTTGACGCTTTAGTAAAGCAACGATGACCGTTTGATGATGCTGACGTGTCTCTGGCGGCGCTGACTCCCCCGCGGGCGCTCTGTTATTCTCGCCGCCATGAATCAGACCACCCTTCCCCTCGCCATGATCGCGGCGCTCGCCGATAACCGCGTGATCGGACTCGATAACACGATGCCCTGGCACCTGCCAGCTGACCTCAAACACTTCAAGGCGATGACCCTGGGCAAGCCGATCATCATGGGTCGCAAGACCTGGGATTCGCTGGGCCGCCCGCTGCCGGGCCGGCTGAATCTGGTGGTCAGCCGTCAGCAGGAGCTCCAGCTCGACGGTGGCGAAACCTTTACAACGCTCGACGCTGCGCTGGTTCGCGCTGAGCAGTGGGCCCGAGAGCAGGGCGTCGAGGAGTTGATGCTGATCGGCGGCGCGCAGCTCTACGCCCAGGCATTGCCGCAGACGCAGCGCCTGTATCTCACCCGAATCGATGCGGCCCCTGAAGGGGACGCCTTCTTCCCTGCCTTTGATGAAGCTGAATGGGCGCTTGTAGACAGCCAGGCCCATCCAGCTGAGCGTGAAGCGCCGGCATACCGTTTCGAGACCTGGCAGCGCCGCTGACTCCCGTCCCTCGGCTTTCCTTGACCGGCGCCAAGTTCTCACCTGGCGCCAGCTCCTATGCTTTCACTCCGCTTCCCACGAGACACCTCTCATGTCGAATGACAAGCCGAGCGCAGTGCAACGTGGCGTAGTGCAACGTGGCGCAGATCAAACAGACGCCATGCAGCATGACGCTGAACGTTCGGACGCCGAGCAGCCCGAAACCATCGCCGCGATCTTCGTCCGCCATCCACTCTGGGAGGATGCGCTGGCGCTGCTGCTGGGCACCGCCATGGTGGCGCTGGGGATCGCCTTCTACAGCCACGCGGGACTGCTGACCGGCGGCACCGTGGGCCTCGCGTTTCTGCTCAAGTATTTCGCCGGCTGGCCTTTCGGTCTGGTGTTCTTCACCCTGAATATTCCGTTCTACCTGTTGGCCATCTGGCGCATGGGCTGGAGCTTTACGCTGCGCACGATCATCGCCGTCGGTCTGGTGTCGCTGCTGGCCGAACTGACACCGAACTGGATTCGCTTCGCCGAGCTGAACATCTATTACGCCGCGCTCTTCGGCGGCTTCGCCATGGGCGTCGGGCTGTTGATGCTGTTCCGGCACCGTGCCAGCCTCGGGGGTGTGAACATCCTTGCGCTGTTCCTGCAGGAGCGCATCGGCCTGCGCGCCGGAACCTTTCAGATGGGCATCGATGCGCTGATTGTGCTGGCGGCGGTGTTCATTGTGCCGCCGGAAAAAGTCGCCCTCTCCGTGCTCGGTGCTGTCGCGCTAAATCTGGTACTGGCGATCAATCACCGCAGCGATCGCTATATGGGCGTGAGCTGAGCGCTTAACCCAGCGTGACCAGTTGCGCCCGCGGCTGCCCGTCTTCAATGTCCAGTAAAGCCAAGCTGATCGGCAACTTGAAGCGTCGACGGCCGGCACTGCCGGGGTTGATGTAGAGCACGCCCTCGACCTCTTCGATCTTTGGCTGATGCGAATGGCCGGCGATCACCACGTCGACCTGCTCGGCAACCGGGTCGATCACCATCGTCTTGACGTCATGGGTGACGTGGATGCGCAGCCCGTCGATATGCAGGTCGAGATGCTCCGGAATCGCAGCAGCCCAGTCGCCGCTGTCGACATTTCCACATATCACCTCGAGCGGCGCCAGTGCTCTTAACGCGTCCAGTACCTGTGGTTTACCGATGTCGCCAGCGTGGATGATGCGCTCGCAACCCTGCAGCGCAGCGATGGCTTCAGGGCGCAGCAGGCCGTGGGTGTCGGATATGACGCCGATGCGCATGGTGGCTCCCTTTTTCATGAGTGTATGGATGTTGGGCAAGCGAGGCTTGGCCGCGGTTCGATCTTGCGGCAGTCTGGCGCTCGCCTAATTGCAGGGGAACGGGAATGGAGCAGGTCGATTGCGTGGTCATCGGCGCCGGTGTGGTGGGGCTCGCGGTCGCGCGGGCACTGGCTCGGGCCGGACGCGAGGTGGTGATACTGGAAGCCGAAGCGGCCATTGGCACGGGCACCAGCTCGCGCAACAGTGAGGTCATTCATGCCGGCATCTATTATCCGCAAGGCTCGTTGAAGGCGCGGCTGTGCGTGGCCGGGCGCGATGCGCTCTATGCGTTCTGCGACAGTCACGGCGTGCCTTACCGGCGTTGCGGCAAGCTGATCGTCGCCACCGATGAATCCCAATTGGCGGGGCTCGATGCGCTACAGACTCATGCCCTGGCCAACGGCGTCGACGATTTGCGCAGATTCGACGCGGATGAGGTGAAGACGCTGGAGCCGCAGCTCAATGCCGTGGCTGGATTGCTCTCACCGAGCACTGGAATCGTCGACAGTCATGCCTTGATGCTGGCGCTGCAAGGGGATGCCGAGGCCGCGGGTGCGCTGCTGGCGTTGCATGCGCCGGTAGCGTCCATTGAGGTGACCGACGCGGGGTTGTGTGTCGAGGTGGGCGGTGAAACGCCGATGACGCTGCTGGCCACTAGCGTCATCAACTGTGCGGGACACGCGGCACCAGAAATCGCCGCGCGCACGGCGGGGCTATCCGCTGAGTCGGTGCCACCACGCTATTTCGCCAAGGGCAGCTATTTCAGCCTGGCGACCCCGACGCCATTCCAGCATCTGGTTTATCCCCTCCCGGAACCCGGCGGGCTGGGCGTGCACCTGACGCTGGACCTGGGCGGTCAGGCGCGGTTCGGCCCGGACGTGGAGTGGGTCGACAGCCTGGATTACACGATGGATGAACGCCGCGCGAATGGGTTCTACGCGGCGATTCGCCGTTACTGGCCGGCGTTGCCGGATGGTGCGCTGCAACCGGCCTACACCGGCATTCGCCCTAAAATCAGCGGGCCCGGCGAACCGGCAGCGGACTTTCGCATCGACGGGCCTGCCGAGCACGGTATCGCCGGGTTGGTGAATCTGTTCGGCATCGAGTCGCCCGGGCTGACCGCGGCCCTGGCGATTGCCGATGAGGTCTGCCGGCGGCTCGCCCAGGGCGCTCGAATCGGCTAATCAGGCTGGATCCTGCTTCGAGCCTGCGGGCGACTCGGGCAGGAACCAGTTCATTACCAATGCGCAGATACCGCCGGTGGCTACGCCCGACTCCAGCACGTTGCGCAGCGCTACCGGCAGATTGGCAAGAAACTCCGGCACCTGAGAAAAGCCCAGGCCCAGCGCCAGCGAGACCGAGATGATCAGGAGCGCGCGGCGGTCCAGCTTGATGCCCGCGAGAATGTTGATGCCCGCGGCCGCCACCGCACCGAACATCACAATTGCAGCACCGCCCAGCACCGGCTCGGGCACCGCCTGAAGCACGCCGGCAACCGCCGGGAACAGCCCGAGAATCACCAGCATCACCGCGATCCACATGCCGACGTAGCGGCTGGCGATCCCGGTGAGCTGAATGATGCCGTTGTTCTGCGCGAACACCGAGCTGGGGAAGGTATTGAAGAAGCCCGCCAGCAGCGAGTTGGCGCCATTGACCAGCACGCCGCCCTTGATCCGCTGCATCCACAGCGGGCCTTCCACAGGTTGGCGTGAGAGCTTGCTGGTGGCGGTGATGTCGCCGATGGCTTCGAGCGAGGTGACCAGGTAGATCACCACCATCGGAATGAACAGACTCCAGGAAAAGCCGAGGCCAAAATGCAGCGGCATCGGCACTTCGAACAGTTCGGCTTCGCGCATGCCGGTGAAATCCAGTCGGCCCAGATAGGCGGACAGCGCATAACCGATGGCCAGCGCAATGATGATGGCGCAGCTGCGCATCCACTGCATCGGCAGGCGGTTCAGTACGACGATGGCGCCCAGCACCACACCCGACAGCAGCAGGTTTTCGCGGCTGGCAAAGGTCCCGTCGCCCATGGCTGCGTAGCCGCCGCCCATGCTGATCAGGCCGACCTTGATCAGCGTCAGGCCAATCATCAGCACCACGATGCCGGTCACCAGCGGGGTGATTAGCTGCTTGATAAACGGCAGCACACGTGAGACGCCCATCTCGATAAAGGACCCGGCAATCACCACGCCGAAGATGGCCGCCATCACGCCCTCGACCGGCGTGCCCTGCTTGACCATCAACACGCCGCCGGCGATCAGCGGGCCGACGAAGTTGAAGCTGGTGCCCTGCACGATCAGCAACCCGGCGCCGAATGGGCCGAAGCGCTTGCACTGAACGAAGGTGGCGATGCCGGAAATCACGAGGGACATCGAGACAATGATGTTGGTGTCGCGTGGCGAGACGCCGATTGCCTGGCAAATCAGCAACCCGGGCGTGACGATCGGCACGATGATCGCCAGCAGATGCTGCAGGGCAGCAAGAAAGGCGATCCAGGGGCGGGGCCGGTCGTCGAGGCCGTAGACCAGATCGTTACGCAACTCGTCAGGGGAAGACTTCACCGCGCTCATGGCAGGCTCCAGAAAAAAGAGCGCGATTCTACGTCGCGTCGACGATAACGCACAGCTGAACCGGTCGGCTGGCGAGGCGGCCACCCATTCAATGATCAACGATTGGCAGTAAGCGTAGGCGGCGAGACGGTGCCGGCACATCTGAACGCAACCACCGATCCAGTCACAGCCCGGCGGGCCTTGCGTTGCGGTGCCCTGGGGCGGCTCACATACTCGTCTGCCTTGCGATTCAATGGACGCCGCCTTGCTACCAAACGGCTGGCAACGACAACTGAAGGACATCATGCAAAAAGTAATTGAACAGCGAACCCTGGCGGTCTTCATGTCGTTGGGGCTCCTGCAAGGACTGACGCTATGGCTGGCCAGTGAAAGCTGGCCGCACGGGGCGCTCTGGCGCACTCTGTTTTCCGCGCTGATCGTCCTCGTCGTGGTGGGTGGCTGGCAGCTGCAGATGCTCTGGGGCCAACTGCGCGAGGCTGAGCGCTGGAAGCTGCTGCTGCCGGCTGTTCTGTTGCCCGCCGTGTTGGCGGCGTGGCTTGGGGCTCAGTTCGATCAGCCCCGCTGGTATTACTTCGATGAAACGACCGGCACGCTGTTGCTGTGGAGCCAGCTGGCATTAGCCTACATCCTCGCGCCGTTTATCCAGGCGCGGGACGCTGCGCATCGCTGGCGCTTCGACTACAGCGCGCTTTATCGGAACGCTTGGAACAACGGGCTGCTGTTGTTCATGGCGCTGGTCATGCTCGGGGTTTTCTGGCTGCTGATCTGGCTCTGGTCGGGCCTGTTCAGCATGCTCGGGGTCGATCAGTTCAAACGGTTCTTCGATTCGTCCGGCTTCATCTGGGTTGCCAGCGCTACGGTTGTCGCCGTCGGGTTGCACATTGGGCGCGAGCGCGGTCAGGTCATCGATGCGCTGCGCAACGTGCTGCAGGCGATGTGCCGGTTTCTGTTGCCACTGACGGTGGTGATCCTGCTGCTGTTCGTGGTGTTCCTGCCGTTCACCGGCCTGGCTCCGCTGTGGGCGACACGCCATGCAACGCCGATCCTGCTGACGCTGGTGTTCGCGCATATCGCTTTGCTCAACGGGGTCGTGCAGGACGGCTTGCAGACCGCGCATTATCCCCGGCCCTTGCGGCTGCTGGCCGATGCCAGTTCGCTGTGCCTGCCACTGCTGGCCGGGCTCGCGATACATGCGCTGTGGTTGCGTATCGATCAGTACGGGCTGACGCCGGATCGTGTATTGGCTGCGCTCCTGGCGCTGGTCGCGATGGTGCATGGCCTGGCACTGGTGAGAGCAGTGATCCGACGTGGTCCCGCCTGGCTAAGCGGGCTCCGGCAAAGCAACCCGCCTCTGGCGCTGCTAGCGGCCTGCCTGCTGGTGTTGGTGCATGTGCCGGCACTGAGCCCGCTGCAACTGAGCGCGGCCAATCAGTATCAGCGGCTGCTAGATGCCAAATTGCCAACCGAGCAAACCGATCTCGGTGCGCTGCGCTTTCAGCTGGGCGAACCTGGGCGTCGATATTTGCAAGCACTGCGTGATGCGCTGGACGAGCCTTGGGAGGACGAAGCGCTGCGCACGCGGCTGAAGGGCGATCTGCAGCGACTGGATCGCGCGGACCACTACTGGGCCTGGAAGCGGGAGCAGGAGGTTGCAGCCGCGCCGCCAGTGCTCTGGATTGGGGAGGCTATAGTGGATGAGGATGGCTCGCTGGCGCGTACCGTCAGCAATCAGGGGTGCGTGGATGAGTGCCGGTTGTTTGCGGCGGATCTGGATCGGGACGGCCAATCCGAAGTCTTGCTGCTCCGCGGCGAGCCCAAGGTGGTGCCGGTGATGGGACGTGTTGCGGCAGGAGGCTGGCGATGGCTTGGCCAGCTGCGCGTCACTGGAGGCGCGCTTCCGGACGGCGCTGCGCTTGGCGAGCTTCTGGAACGGGGTGAATTTGAGCTGGTCGCGCCCCGCTTCAAGGCGATTGAGATTGGCGGAGTTCGGCTGGAACCCGCCATCGGCGAACCATGAAAAAGCCCGACACGATGGTCGGGCTTCCGTGTGCAGCTATTAGCCGGAACGATCAGCCGTCCAGCATCGCCTTGTTGCGCACCGCGCCCTTGTCGGCGCTGGTGGCGAGCAGGGCGTAGGCCTTGAGCGCGGTGGTCACCTTGCGCGCGCGCGGGGCGGCCGGCTTCCAGCCTTTCTTGTCCTGCTCGATGCGCCGGTGGGACAACTCTTCATCGCTGACCTGCAGCTGAATGCTGCGGTTGGGGATGTCGATCAGCACCTTGTCGCCGTCCTGCACCAGGCCAATGGCACCGCCCGCGGCCGCTTCTGGCGAGGCATGGCCGATGGAAAGGCCCGAAGTGCCGCCGGAGAATCGACCGTCGGTGAGCAGGGCGCAATCCTTGCCCAGTCCCTTGGACTTCAAATATGACGTCGGGTAGAGCATTTCCTGCATGCCCGGGCCGCCTTTCGGGCCTTCGTAGCGGATGATGACGATGTCGCCGGCTTTCACTTCGTCATTGAGGATGCCCTTAACAGCGCTGTCCTGGCTTTCGAAGATCTTCGCGGTGCCCTCGAAGACATGGATGGATTCGTCCACGCCTGCGGTTTTCACAACGCAGCCATCGAGCGCGATGTTGCCGTAGAGCACGGCCAGGCCGCCTTCCTGTGAGTAGGCATGCTCGACGCTGCGGATGCAGCCTTCGGCGCGGTCCAGGTCGAGGGTGTCCCAACGGGTCGACTGGCTGAACGCAGTCTGCGTAGGGATACCGGCCGGGCCGGCCTTGAAGAAGGTGTGTACCGCTTCGTCCTGGGTCTGGGTGATGTCCCACTGGGCGATGCCTTCAGCCAGCGTTCGGCTGTGCACGGTGGGTACGTCGGTGTGCAGCAGGCCGCCACGGGCCAGCTCACCCAGAATGGAGAAAATGCCGCCGGCGCGGTGCACGTCTTCCATGTGGTACTTCTGAATGTTCGGCGCGACCTTGCACAGCTGCGGCACCTTGCGTGACAGGGCATCAATGGCGCGCAGGTCGAAGTCGACCTCGGCTTCCTGGGCGGCGGCCAGCAGGTGCAGGATGGTGTTGGTCGAGCCGCCCATGGCGATATCCAGGGTCATGGCATTTTCGAAGGCGCGGCGGCTGGCGATGTTGCGCGGCAGTACCGATTCGTCGCCTTCGCCGTAGTAGCGCTGGCACAGCTCGACAATGGTGCGGCCGGCGCGCAGGAACAGCTGCTCGCGGTCGCTGTGGGTGGCCAGGGTCGAACCGTTGCCGGGCAGGGCTAACCCTAAGGCTTCGGCCAGGCAGTTCATCGAGTTGGCGGTGAACATGCCGGAGCAGCTGCCGCAGGTCGGGCAGGCGCTGCGCTCGTATTCGGCGACCTTCTCATCGGAGGCGCTTTCATCGGCCGCGATGACCATGGCGTCGACCAGGTCCAGGCCGTGGCTGGCCAGCTTGGTCTTGCCGGCTTCCATCGGCCCGCCGGAAACGAACACCACCGGGATATTCAGGCGCAGGGCGGCCATCAGCATGCCGGGGGTGATCTTGTCGCAGTTGGAGATGCAGACAATGGCGTCGGCGCAATGCGCGTTGACCATGTATTCCACGGAGTCGGCGATGATCTCGCGCGAAGGCAGCGAATAGAGCATGCCGTCGTGGCCCATGGCGATGCCGTCGTCGACCGCGATGGTGTTGAATTCCTTGGCCACGCCGCCGTGCTTTTCGATTTCACGGGCGACCAGCTGGCCCATGTCCTTCAGGTGGACGTGGCCGGGTACGAACTGGGTGAAGGAGTTGGAAACGGCGATGATCGGCTTCTTGAAGTCTTCGTCCTTCATGCCGGTGGCGCGCCACAGCGCGCGGGCACCAGCCATGTTGCGGCCGTGCGTGGAGGTTTTCGAGCGGTAATCGGGCATGACGGTTCCTGCGGCTAATCAGCGGTTCGAAGAGTGCTTAATGGTGAGCGCCACCTGTGCCGCATGCAACGGCAGGTGACCGTGCGTGCGGTGGGGCCGGCTCGAGGCGGGGTATCGCTCGGGCGGCCTGGGCTCATGGCCCGCCGGGGGATGGTGGCGAGGAATGCGCCGATTCTACGCCCGTTCCCTCTGGCGAGCCAAACGGCACGATTACCGGCGCTCATCCTACGTTGAGCCAAGCGCATCAACACTGAAGCTAATGATGAATTATTCAGCCGGGGCGAAGCGCGGCTGTTCGTCCGCTGCACGGGCGCTTCAAGTGGCGCGGCGATTTTCGCTGGCTAGGGTTGATTCGGGCCGACTGGCCACCCGCGTTACTGACGGGCGGGCGATATAGGAGGTGCAGTGCGCTCGACTCGCATGGCGGGCTGGCGCGAACGTCCATACACATAAATAGAACAACAAGAGGAATGCACATGCTGGACATCAAACTTGGCGGCATTGCCGCTGCGCTGAGCTTGGCGATTTGCGGATCTGCCATGGCTGCACCACTGCCGGATACACCCGGCACGCCATTTCCAGGCGTGTCCAACTTCGAACGCTCCGGTCCCTACGCCACGACCAGTCGCAGCGAAGGCCCGAACTGCCGCGTTTATCGACCGAGTAACTTGGGCCAGAATGGTGTCCGGCATCCGGTCATTCTCTGGGGTAACGGGACCGGGGCAGGGCCCTCCACGTATTCGGGTCTGTTGTCGCACTGGGCCAGTCATGGGTTTGTCGTTGCGGCGGCAGAGACGTCCAACGCCGGCACCGGACAGGACATGCTGGCCTGCCTGGACTACCTGGTACAAGAGAGCAACCGCACCTTCGGCACCTATGTGGGTGTGCTCAACACTGGCCGGGTCGGCACATCCGGACATTCCCAGGGCGGCGGTGGGTCGATTATGGCTGGGCAGGATGATCGGGTGAGCGTGACCGCGCCGATCCAGCCCTACACCATCGGGCTGGGCCACAATTCGGCGTCCCAGCGAAATCAGAAGGGGCCGATGTTTCTGATGTCCGGCGGCGGCGACACCATTGCGTTTCCGTATCTCAACGCGCAGCCGGTCTATACACGCGCCAACGTGCCGGTGTTCTGGGGTGAGCGGCGCTATGTCAGTCACTTCGAGCCGGTCGGCGACGGTGGCGCCTACCGCGGGCCCTCAACGGCGTGGTTCCGCTATCACCTGATGGAGGATGAAACGGCGCGCAGCACCTTCTATGGTCGCTTCTGCGGGTTGTGCACCAGCTATCTTTGGACCGAGGAGCGCAAGGGTATCGAGTAAGGCGGTTAACGAGCCCCACGCGCGTCTTGGTGTGGGGCTTCGTTCGTCTGGCGGCAGCTATCAGCTGTTAGGCAGGATGCGACAGGTGATGCTCTTGATATAGCGGGTCTCGGGGATCGCCGGATGTACCGGGTGATCCGGGCCCTGTGATCCACGCTCGAGCAGCTGGATGTTGCGGTCCAGATGACGCGCGCTGCCGAGCAGGATGTTCTGCAAGTTGTCTTCTTCCAGGTGCATCGAGCAGCTGGCGCTGACCAGGATGCCGTCCTTGTTCAGCAGGCGCATCGCGGCCTCGTTGAGGCGGCGGTAGGCGGCCTCGCCGTTCTTGATGTCCTTCTTGCGCTTGATGAAGGCGGGCGGGTCGGTGATGACCACGTCGAAACGCTCTTCGGCGTTCTTCAGTTCCTTCATCGCCTCGAAGGCATCACCCTCGACGCAGGTCATCTTCTCGGCCACGCCATTGAGCGCGGCGTTACGCTCGACACCATCCAGCGCGAACGCCGACGCATCGACGCAGAACACTTCGCTGGCACCGAAGGCCGCCGCCTGCACGCCCCAGCCGCCAATGTAGCTGAACAGGTCCAGCACGCGCTTGCCCTTGACGTAGGGTGCCAGGCGCGCGCGGTTCATGCGGTGATCGTAGAACCAGCCAGTCTTCTGGCCCTGCAACACGGGCGCTTCAAACTTCACGCCGTTCTCTTCCAGCGCGACCCACTCCGGCACTACGCCGAACGCGGTATCGACGTAACGCTCCAGACCCTCAGCATCGCGGGCGCTGGAGTCGTTTTTCCATAGCACGCCGCGCGGCTTGAGCACCTGCACCAGCGCTTCGAGCACGGCATCCTTGTTGCGCTCCATGGTCGCCGACGCCAGCTGAACCACCAGATGGTCATGGAAGCGGTCCACCACCAGGCCCGGCAGCAGATCCGCGTCGCCATAGATCAGGCGGTAGCAGGGTTGATCGAACAGGCGATCGCGCAGCGACAGGGCGACCTGGATGCGATGCACCAGCAGCGACTTGTCCAGGCTGTGCTTGAGGTCGCGAGACAGCAGGCGCGCGCAGATCAGGTTGTTCGGCGAGACGCCGACGATGCCCAGCGGTTTGCCGCCAGCCGCTTCGAGGATCGCCTGATCACCGGCAGCAAAGCCGCTCAGCGGCGTGGCGGCGGTATCCACTTCGTTGCTGTAGACCCACAGATGGCCGGCGCGCAGGCGGCGATCGGCGTTGGCTTTGAGGCGCAGGCTGGGCAGGCTCATCGGGAGGGCTCCGGGAAAAGGGCGGGATTATAGGGGAGCGGGCGGACAAAAGCGCTGGCTGGTTGAGCGCTGGGCGACGGCCGAGGCTGGACGGAAGGGCGTTGGAACGGGTACCTGTGCAGAGGGTCGCTGGCGATTCGTTGCACCCTCGGCTTCAACGAGCTCCGAATCCGTGTTTCAGTGGATCGATGAAGCGGGATCCACCCTACGTTCGGCCACCAGCTTTCCGTCAAGCCGCGAGGGCTTTGACCAGGGCCTGGCTAAAGGCCGGGATATCGTCAGGGTTGCGGCTGCTGATCAGATTTCCATCGACCACCACCTGTTCGTCGACCCAATTGGCGCCCGCGTTTTTCAGGTCGTCGGTGAGCGATGGGTAGCTTGTCATCCGCTTCCCTTGCACGAGTTTGGCTGAAATCAATAGCCACCCACCATGGCAAATGACCGCTATCGGCTTGTTTGCCTGGGCTGCTTCGCGCACCAGCTGCTGCGCTTTTTCATCGGTACGAATGGTGTCGGAGTTCACCACGCCGCCTGGCAGCACCACGGCATCGTAGTCACTCATTTTGATGCCTTCGAAGGTGTTGTCGACATGGAACTTGGTGTCCGGAGTGATGTGGTTCCAGCCGGTCACTTCACCGTTCGAGGATGAGATGATCTCGGCGAACGCGCCGGCTTTTTCCAGCGCTTCCTTCGGGCCGGTCAGCTCGACCTGCTCGAAACCGTCGGTTACCAAGATCGCTACACGTTTGCCTTTCAGGGATTCGGCCATTTCGTTGTCCTCCTCGTCGGTTTGCAGATGGTCTACTTGAAATCCGACCATGAACTCGGCCAAAGTTCGCATTCTCCCTTTGATGGCCTTGTGCCAGTCGCCAGGTCAGGCCAGTCCAATGTCCATCGAACTCACCGACGAGCAGATCCGCAGCGTGCTGCAGGGGATCAGCGTTCCTCCGCAGCCGCAGATCATGGTTGACCTGCAGATGGAGCAGGTCATGCCTGATCCTGACCTGCGTGCCATCGCACGGCTGATCAGTCAGGATCCAGGGCTGTCCGGCGCTTT
This sequence comes from Pseudomonas sp. DNDY-54, assembly GCF_019880365.1. Lineage (NCBI taxonomy): Bacteria > Pseudomonadati > Pseudomonadota > Gammaproteobacteria > Pseudomonadales > Pseudomonadaceae > Pseudomonas > Pseudomonas sp. DNDY-54. Next base: position 3,999,463 of record NZ_CP082271.1, on the reverse strand, counting down.
GTTGAAAACAGTCAACTCGCCATTTTTCGGCCTCGCCAACCGCATCGCGTCGATCCAGCAGGCCGTCAATTTGCTGGGCTGCCGTTCGGTGATCAACCTAATCAACGCGCAATCGATCCGCGGCGAGCTGACCGATGCGGCCATCGTTACGCTCAACCGCTTCTGGGATTCGGCGCAGGACGTGGCCAGCACCTGCCTGGCGCTGGCCAAGCGCATCGGACACCCAGCCCCGGACGAGGCCTACACGCTTGGTCTGTTTCACAACTGCGGCATCCCGCTGATGCTGACGCGCTTCCCTGGCTATATGACGGTGCTGGAGGAGGCCTACGCCAGCGTCGATGCCGCGACGCGCATTACCGACATTGAGAACCGGGTGCTGAACACCAATCATGCGGTGGTCGGGTATTTCGTGGCACGCTCGTGGAAGCTGCCGCAGCACTTGTGCGAGGCCATCGCCAATCACCACAACGCGCTGGCCCTGTTCAACGATGAGTGGAGCGATCCGCAGGTCAAGACGCTGCTGGCGATTCTGAAGATGGCCGAGCACATCTGCGCCTGCCATCGCGTGCTCGGCGACCAGCCGGAGGACCATGAATGGGATGCGGTGGCCCAGCTGGTGCTCGAATATGTCGGCCTCTCGGAATACGATTTCGAATGCCAGCGCGACATCATCCGCGAGCTGGGTGTCGGCTGACCGGGCCGTGCGTTAGCTGCTAAGGTCGCCTGCCGTTCCCTTCTCGATTTGCCTGTATGCCCGAACTTCCAGAAGTCGAAACCACCCGCCGCGGCATCGCTCCGCATCTTGTCGGTCAACGTGTCAGTCAGGTCGTCGTGCGCGAGCGTCGGCTGCGCTGGCTCATTCCAGATGACCTCGACGTGCGGCTGTCAGGCCAGCGGATCGAGGCGGTGGAGCGGCGCGCCAAATACCTGCTGATCAAGGCTGAAGTCGGCACCCTGATTGCACACTTGGGCATGTCAGGTAGCCTGCGGCTGGTGCCGGCGGATCTGCCGGTGGGCAAGCACGAGCACGTCGACATCGTGCTCGAGTCCGGCATGGCGCTGCGCTACACGGACCCGCGTCGCTTCGGCGCGCTGCTGTGGAGCGATGATCCGTTGAGCCACGTGCTGCTTGCCAGCCTTGGGCCGGAGCCGCTCAGCGATGCGTTCGACGGTGAGCGGCTGTACCAGATGTCGCGCGGTCGCAGCATGGCGATCAAGCCCTTCATCATGGATAACGCGGTGGTGGTGGGCGTCGGCAACATCTATGCGAGCGAGGCGTTGTTTGCCGCCGGGATCGATCCACGGCGTGCCGCCGGAGCGGTGTCACGGGCGCGCTATATGAGGCTGGCCGAGGAGATTAAACGAATACTGGCCTATGCCATCGAGCGCGGCGGCACCACGCTGCGCGATTTCGTGGGTGGCGACGGCAAGCCGGGCTATTTCCAGCAAGAGCTTTTCGTCTACGGCCGAGGCGGGGATTTTTGCAAAACCTGCGGTTCAACCCTGCGCGAAATTCGTCTCGGCCAGCGGGCCAGCGTCTATTGCGGACGCTGTCAGCGATGAAAAACCGATCTGCCATGCACTGCGCAGGCATTGACGGTGTTCACGATCAACAACCGGCGGCCACTGCTATAGTGACGCTCACTACAATCATCTGCCTCGTTTCGCCCAGCTGAAGGACCACACCATGAATCTGTTTCGCTCCACTGCTGTTGTCTTGGCCCTGACCACCGGTCTGCTGACGATGCCTGCGCAGGCGCAATCGGTACAGCAGAACGCCAGTGGCGATCCGATGTACACCGTTGAAGCCCCCAAAGCCTTTTCCATAGTTGGCGACCTGCTGATCGCCCGTCCGCTGCTGATCGCAGCCACTGTCGTCGGTGCTGGGCTGTTCGTCGTCAGCCTGCCCTTCAGCGCCATGGGTGGCGGCATCAAGGAAACCGGCCGTGCGCTGGTCGTCGAGCCGGGCGCCGCCGCTTTTGCCCGTTGCCTGGGTTGCACCCGCGTCGGTTACAACCGCCAGGACTGATACAGCGGTTCAACTTCGCTGGATCGGGTAGTCAAGCGGTCCACCCTCACGGCCTCGCCGCTTCATCGCGTGCGGGGCCGTGTCGTTTTCGGTCTAGGCTCCACGTTTCGTTCACGCACGCGCGGGCCACGGCTGCGCGGCCGCAGTAGATGTGTGTTGAGACGTGGAAGAAAAGACGGCTCCGCCCTCGGGCGGGTGAAGCTGACCTCGGTTTCGAGCCGAGGTCGGGATATCAGGCCTTGCCGGTGATGATCATGTACTTCTGCATCAACTCGTCCTTGCTCTCGACGTTGCTTTCGTCGAGCGGGATGCAGTCTACCGGGCAGACCTGCTGACACTGCGGTTCGTCATAGTGGCCGACGCACTCGGTGCAGAGGTTGGGGTCGATGACGTAGATTTCCTCGCCTTGAGAAATCGCGCTGTTCGGGCACTCGGGCTCGCACACGTCGCAGTTGATGCAGTCATCGGTGATTATCAGGGACATCCAGCTAACTCCAGCTGCGGTAAGCACCGCAGCGCAGTAAAAACGACGCGGCAATTTTGCCGCATCGGCTCGCCCTGTGCACGTGCGGCGATGCCCCATGTGTCGGCATTATTCACCGAGTCTGGAGCTGCGACGCTCTAGCGCGAGGCGTAGCGCTCGGTCAGCGCCTTCATGACGGATGGGTGAACGAACTTTGTGACATCACCACCCAGTCGCGCAATTTCGCGAACCAGGGTCGAGGAGATGTAGGAAAACTTTTCCGAGGGGGTCAGAAACAGGCTTTCCACGTCCGGAACGAGTTGCCGATTCATATTGGCCAGCTGGAACTCGTACTCGAAATCGGATACGGCTCGCAGACCACGTAGCAGGACGTTGGCCTTCTGCTCCGTGACGAAGTGCGCCAGCAGCGTCGAGAAACCCAGCACTTTGACGTTGGGCAGATGCGCGGTGACTTCCTGAGCCAGCGCTACGCGTTGTTCCAGCGGAAACAACGGATTCTTGTTCGGGCTGGCAGCGACCGCAATGATCACCTCGTCGAACAGACGGGAGGCGCGTTCGACCAGGTCGGTGTGGCCCATGGTGATCGGGTCGAAGGTTCCCGGATACAACACTCGATTCATCGCGGCGTCCTGACGCATGCGTGGGGGGTGGATGGTAGCGGCTCGGTAACGGCAGCGTAAAGCATCAAGGCTGAAGGCACCTTTGTCGTGGTCAGGCCCGGTTCAATCGTTCGGCGAGGTGGCTGGACAGCTTTGCGGCCAGCGCATAAATCGATAATTGCGGATTGGCGCCAATGCTCGTCGGGAAAAGTGAGCCGTCGTGGATAGACAGGTTCTCCAGCTGATGGTGCCGGCCTAGGCTGTCGGTGACCGCCTGGCGCGGGTCCTCACCCATGGCGCAGCCGCCCATGACATGGGCGCTGCCGAGGCGCGTGCGATACAGCTCGAGGTTCAGTTCATCGATCATTTCCCGGGCCTGTTTCAGGTTGGTGGCATAGGTCGCATCGCTGTGCAGCGGCAACACGGCCTTGGCGCCCGCCGCGAACTGAATCTCCGCCATGCTGTGGTAGGCGCGTCGGATGCCGTCCCAGGTATAGCCCGTCATCTGATAATCGAGTGTGGGTGAGCCGTCACTGCGCAACTGCACCTGGCCTTCGGCGCTGTCCGGATGAAACCCGTCGCGCATCAGCGCAATCATCGCGTTGGTGTGCGGCAGTTGTTCCATGCGCAGCGCGTTTTCGGTACCGAAGCGGCCCAGCAGCGTGGCGGCCAGGGCGGGATGAACGGGCGGCACCTCCAGTTTGTAAGACATGCGCCCGCGCGTGCCGTCGTCCCATTGGAATTGATCGGAATAGACTGACTGCGGCGCGCCATAGAAGGGGTTGATAACCGCATCGAACTGCGCGGCGGAGAAATTCACAAGATGCAGGAAGGTACGTTTGCCTAAGCGCTGGTGCGGATCCGGTGCACCCGAGCGCAGCAAGATCGCCGGAGTGTTGATGCCGCCACCTGCGAGTAGGTAGTGACGTGCTTGGACGCGAATCTTGCGGCCCGTCGGTGCGACAGCGCGCGAGTCCATGGCGGAACACTCCAGCGCCATGATGCGGTCGTCTTTGATGAGGAGGCGCTCAGCGCGGGCGAGATAGAGCAGTTCACCACCTTTGTCCAAGGTGGCGGGAATCGTTGTCACCAGCATTGATTGCTTGGCGTTGGTCGGGCAACCCATGCCGCAGTAGCCGAGGTTCCAGCAATTTTTCACGTTTCGTGGAATCACTGCCCAGCTGTAGCCCAGGGCCTTGCAGCCGTTACGGATCACTTGATTGTTGGCGTTGGGTGGAAGATGCCAGGGCTCGATCCCCAAACGATCTTCCATACGCTCGAACCAGGGCGTCAGGGTGTCAGGGGTCAACCCTTTCACGGCGTGCTCTTGGGCCCAATGTTCAAGTGTCGGGGCTGGGGTGCGAAAGCTTGATGTCCAATTGACCAATGTCGAGCCACCAACGGCGCGCCCTTGCAAGATCGTGATGGCGCCGTCTTGGCTAGTCCGGCCGAGCGCTTCCTGATAGAGCGAGGCGTAGGCAGCAGGCTCCTGCATGTCGAAATCTCGGCTGCTGCGCAGCGGCCCTTCCTCGATCAAGAGCACCTTGAATCCGGCTGCGCTGAGAATTTCCGCACTGGTGGCACCGCCCGCACCACTGCCGACGATGGCAATGTCAGCGTCCAGGGTCATGTCGAGCTCGAGGCGCGACCCATCATAGGTTTTCCAGCCGCGGGCCAGGCCATCGGCTATCGGGTCTGAAACGGGCATCGTGTTCCCTCGTCGTGTCGTGGGCACCGCTAGATCACCGGCGGCCCCGGGTATCCGCAATGCGCCCAGGATTCCTGGCGGCCGTACCAGGCCATCAGAATCATCTGTTGAAGCGCGACATTGCCCTGTCGCAGCAGCGCGATCGAGCTGTTCTCCCAGCGCTGTAGAAACGCTTGTATGTCGGCGTCCTGCGCCTGCTCCCAGCTGCCCCAGATGCCGGTGACAGGGCCACGGGTCAGCGGGAGGCTGAGGAGGTCGAACAGCTGCTGGATCTGTTTAGAGACGGCGGGCGGCAGATGAGCGAGACCCAGGTCGAGGTTCTCCAGCGTGCCTCGAACCGCGCGCGGCATGCTCGTCGAAGGTAGCGCGCCTTCCAGGAGTACCGGCGCCAACCGACGAAGCGTGGGAAGGTCGCTGTTGCGCAGGTGCAGGAAGCCAGCGGCAGATTGCTCGGCGCTGCAGCCGGAAAGGCTACCCAGCAGGCCGGCGCCCGCCAGGGCCGCGCTGCCAAACACGCCAACCCGGAGCAGGCGGCGTCGGCTGAGGAGGTGATCGGTGCGTGTCATTGTTATTGTCACCGGTGGCGGCTCAGCGTACGAACAGCTTGTAGACCAGCCGCTGCAGCGCCTTGCCATATGGGGGGTAGATCATTCGCGCGGCATTGAAGCGCTGTTTAATGAACACGCCCTTGGCCTTGCTGAAGGTCAGGAATCCTTCGTGCCCGTGGTAATGGCCCATCCCAGAGGGTCCGATGCCACCGAAGGGCAGGTCATCCTGTGCGACGTGCAGCAGGGTGTCGTTGAGACAGACGCCACCGGAATGGGTGTCGCGCAGTACACGGGCCTGCTCCGCCTTGTCGTAGCCAAAGTAATAGAGCGCCAGCGGGCGCGGGCGGGCGTTGACGTACGCGAGCGCCTGGTCGAGACCCTCGTAGGGCACGATGGGTAGCAGCGGGCCGAAGATCTCGTCCTGCATCACCTGCATATCGTCCGTGACGTCCAGTAACAGATGGTGCGGCATACGTCGCCCCTGGCCCTGTTCGAACAGCGGCAGGATTCGGGCGCCTTTGCTCTGGGCGTCGTCGAGGTAGCCTTGCAGTCGGGTGTGCTGACGCCCATTGACGATCGCGGTGTAGTCCGGGTTGTCTGTCAGCTGTGGGTAGAAACGTCGCACCACCTGACGATACGCCTCGACGAAGCCATCCACGCGCTGCCTCGGGACCAGTACGTAATCGGGGGCAACACAGGTCTGGCCCGCATTCAGCGTTTTGCCGAAGGCGATGCGCTCTGCCGCGTCTGCGAGCGGCACGTCAGCCGAGACAATGGCTGGCGACTTGCCGCCCAGTTCCAGCGTCACCGGGGTCAGGCTCTCCGCCGCGGCGCGCATGACCTGCCGGCCGATACTGGTGCTGCCGGTAAACAGGAGATGATCGAGCGGCAAGCGCGAGAAGGCGATGCCCACATCGGCTTCGCCGAGTACCACTGCCACCTGATCCTCGGGAAAGATCTGCACGAGCAGTTCCTTCAGCAGCCGCCCGGTGGCCGGAGTGGATTCGCTCATTTTCAGCAATACCCGATTGCCCGCCGCGAGCGCGCCGATCAACGGCCCGATGGCCAGGTACAGCGGATAGTTCCACGGGACGATGATGCCGACAACGCCGAGCGGCTGGTACACCACTTTTGCGCTGGCCGGCTGAAACGCCATGCCGACGCGTCTCCGGGATGGCTTCATCCATTGGCGCAGATGACGCTTGGCGTGCTGGATGCCATGCAGGCTGGGCATGATCTCGGCCAGGCGCGTTTCGTCTGCCGAGCGATTGCCGAAGTCCTCACTAATAACCTCGATCAGCGGCTGCTGATGGCTGGCAAGCAGATCATGCAGCGCCTCCAACGCTTGCAGGCGATCCTCGACTGTTGGGCTCGGATGGGCCTGGAAAGCACTGCGTTGGCGCTCGAACAGCGACTGCAGACGTTCAATCTCAAGGGCGGATTGATTCATGTAAGTAACATCGGCAAGCACGGGCGATGCTCCGGAGCGGCGGGCAGGTGCTGTGTTTCTAGAGTAAATGCTCTAGTCTGTCAATCGGGTGCACGGCTACGGCTGCCGGGTTACCTTTGCCTCCCGGTTTAGTGAGACGGATGAACCTCCCCGCAATGTCTTCGAGATCGAAAACCCGTGACCGTATCCTTCAAGCCAGCCTGCAGTTGTTCAACGCGCAGGGTGAGCGAAGCGTCACGACCAACCACGTTGCTGCGCACTTGGGTATCTCGCCGGGCAACCTGTATTACCACTTCCGCAATAAGCAGATGATCATTGCCGAGCTTTTTGGCCGCTATGAGGCAGAGGTGGACGCTTTTATGCAGTTGCCGGAAGGCCGCTCGCTGACCATCGACGACAAGACGCACTACCTTGAAGCGCTGCTCTCGGCGATGTGGGACTACCGGTTTCTGCATCAGGATCTCGAGCATCTCCTGGCCAGTGACGAAGGCCTGGCCGAGCGCTATCGGAGCTTCGCCAAACGCCATCTGCTGAGCGCGCAACGCATCTATCAGGGCTTCGTAGATGCCGGCATTCTCCAGATGACGACGCCGCAGGTGGAGGCACTGGCGCTCAACGCGTGGATCATCATGACGTCATGGATCCGATTCCTCTGTACGCTGAACGGCGCGCCGGATGAGGCATTGGACCGGGACACGCTGCGCCGAGGCATTTACCAGCTGGTGGCACTCGAGGAGGGGTTCGTGACAGAAGCGGCACGTTCTGCCGTGTCCGGGTTACTGGCGCAGCTCCATGGTCCGTTTACTGCAGGTTGAGCCATTGTCGAGCAGAGCTGGGGTACGAAAGGGCGCATGGTGTCTCGCCGCCGAGAAAACTAAGACTCAGGCTAACGCTCCCTCAGCCACTGCGGAATTCGCCGCTCTAGGTAATACTGCGGCTTGATCGGCGAGCCCTCTACGAAGCCGACATGCCCCCCTCGGCGATGCAGCTCCAGGGTTGTCGATGCCGAGAGCTCGTCCGGCTCCGGCACGCTGTGACGGAAGACGAAGGGATCGTCTTCAGCCTGGATCAACAGCGTCGGGATACGGATATCTGACAGAAAATAGCGGCTTGAAGCGCGACGGTAGTAATCGTTGGCATCCGCATAACCGTGTAGCGGGGCAGTGAAGCGGCCATCGAAATCCCAAAAGGTGCGCATACCTTTCAGCGAACCGAGGCGTTGGAGGGCCGACAGGTGCTCGGTGTTGCCTTGGTCAGCGAACAGCCGCTGCTTGTCTTTCACATAGGCCACCATCTCGCGCATGAAGTGCGCCTGATAAACCCGCGAAAAGCCTAGGCCGATGCGATCGGCGCACTGATCCAGTCGAAACGGCACCGAGACCGCCACGGCTCGCTGCAGCGGTGCCGTCGCGCCACATTCGCCGAGATACTTCAGCAGGACGTTGCCGCCCAGCGAGTATCCCACCGCGTAGAGCGGCGCCAACGGGCGTGCGGCCTGCAGATGGGCGATGACTTCGGCCAGGTCATCACTGGCACCGGAATGGTAGGCGCGCGGCAGCAGATTCGGCTCGCCGGAGCAGCCCCGCCAATTGATGGCGACGCTGGCCCAGTCTCTGTCGGCCAGTTGTTGTTGCAGCCCCAGTACGTAATGTGAGCTGGAAGAGCCGGTGAGTCCGTGCAACACCACCACCAATGGCGTCGCAGGGTCATGCGGGCCGTGCCAATCCAGGTCGATGAAGTCTCCGTCTGCTAGCCACAGCCGTTCGCGGCGCCGCTGGAGTGAGGACGCACGCCTGCAGAATGGATTCCACAGGGTTTGCAGATGGCCGCCCGGGAGCCACCAAGCGGGCGCGAAGGTCGCGCTTGGGGCGGGTTCAGTGGCGTCAGGGAAGGTTACGGACACGGGCGGGTCCTGTTGCTGGTTACGGTGTCGCTGTTCGTTTCACGGGCAGGTGGGCTGGTTGCCGCCGTGTTCAGGCCTCGCCGCTGCGCTCCCACAATGCGTAATGCACTTTGCCCGCTTGTTTTTCACGGTGCAGGCGCCAGTTGCCTGGCAGGCCGAGGCTCGACGGCACGGCCTCGCTCTCGGTGTACACCCAGGCATGCTTGGCCAGCCAGCCCTTACTTTCCAGCAGTGCGCAAGCAGGCTGCAGCAGGTTCTTATTGAACGGCGGGTCGAGAAATACCAAGTCGAACGGTGTGGGTGTTTGGGTTTCCAGATACCGCAACGCGTCGCTCTGCAACAACTGGCCCTGGCCGCAGCTCAGCGTGTCCAGATGCTTGCGCAGACTGGCAATGGCATTGGCGTTGACGTCCAGCGCCAATGCCATGCTGGCGCCACGTGACAGCGCCTCGAGATAGAGGGCGCCACTTCCGGTAAAGGGGTCGAGCACGCGGGCGCCGGACATATAGGGCGCGATCCAGTTGAACAGTGTTTCGCGCACACGATCGGGTGTCGGTCGCAAACCTTCGGCATCGGGAAAGCTGAAGCGCCGGCTGCGCCATTCACCGCCAATGATGCGCAGCTGGCCCTGGCCACGCTGGGCAGAAGGGCGAAGGGGTGGGTTGGCCATTAATGCTCCGGAACGCTGCTGGGTTGCTCGACGGGCTTGTCGCTCGGGGCCGGTAATGGTTTTTGCTCGACGTCCGGGCCGGCCGTGACGATGACGAAGCCATCAACGCTGAGATGTTCGTTCATCGCCCGCTTGACCTCTTCGACCGACAGGGCCTGAACCTGTTGCATGAAATCTTCCAGGTACGTCAGCGGCAGGTTGTAAAACCCAATGCTGCCCAGCTGACCGACGATGTCCGCGTTGCTGGCGGTGGACAGCGGAAAGCTTCCGGCGACCTCGCGTTTGCTGCGCTCGAGTTCGGCTTGGGTTGGGCCATTCTGAAGGAATTCCGCGACCAGCCGTTGCACCAGTTCCAGGGTGCCATCGGCCAGTTCGGCTCGGGTTTGCAGGTTGATCATGAAGGGTCCGGCGACCTGCATCGGGCTGAAGCCGGAATAAACGCCATAGGTCAGCCCACGTTTTTCTCGAACTTCCTCCATCAAGCGCGTGCCGAAGCCACCCCCGCCAAGGATTTGATTACCCAGATACAGCGCGGCGTAATCGGGGTGCCCTCGCGGAATACCGAGCTGTGACAGCATCAGATGCGTCTGGTTGGAAGGGAAGTCGATGTGCTGCTGGACTGCCGTGGGCTCGCTTGGAGGTTGCGGCGCGGGCAGTGCGTCGCCCTGGGGCAACGCGCTGGACACCTGCTCGGCAATCGCCTCGGCTTGGCTCCGGTCGAGATCACCAACCAGGGCAATCACGGCATTCCCGGCGGCATAACCCTTGGCATGGAAGGCGCGTAGCTGCGCCGCTGTGATGCCAGGGATCGACTCGGGTGTGCCCTCGCTCGGGTGTGCGTAAGGATGGTCCTGGTAAAGCTGCTCGAACAGCGCGAGGCTGGCCAGCTTGCCGGGGTTCTGCTTCTGGAATTCGAAGCTGGCGAGCACCTGATTCTTGATTCGCTGCAGGGAGTCCTCGGGGAAGGTCGGCTGCCCAATCACCTGGCTGAACAGTTGCAGCGCAGGGTCGCGTTTGTCCTGCTCGCTCAGGCTACGCAGGCTGGCGACCGCCATGTCGCGGTACGAGCCGTTGCCAAACTCCGCGCCGAGTCCCTCGAAACCTTCAGCGATGGCCGTGACATCCATGCCCTCGATGCCTTCATTGAGCATGGCGTTGGTCAGCATGGCCAGTCCCGGAATACCGTCGTCCTGGCTGCTGCCGGCGGCAAACGTCAGACGCAGGTCGAACATCGGTAATTGGTGGGCCTCGACGAACAACACCCTGGCGCCGCCTTCGGTCTGCCAGCTCTGGATCTCCAGCTCGCGTCGCGCCAGCGGCTGATCGCCGAGCTCGTCGAGCGATTCCACGCGCGGTTTTTTGGCGTTGGCATTGGCGATGGCTTGCCCGGATTCAGCCGGTGTGGCGACCGTCCCGGCTGGCGGGGTGGGCAATGGCGTTGTGGTGTCGCCCGCGTCGCCCTCGCAGGCGGTCAAAGCAAGGCAAGACGCCAGTGCCAGCCCGAGCAGGCCGCGACGCAATAGATTGCGATCACTCATCGCTGGACTCCTCTGGCAGGACGTAGGCAACGCTCAGGCGTGAGCGGGTGAAGTAGGTGCGGGCAGCCTGCTGGATATCGGCAGGCGTTACCGCCTCAAGCGCGCTGAGTTCTTCGTCCATCAGGCGCCAGGACAATCCAACAGTTTCCAGTTGGCCGATGGTGGTGGCCTGCTGGGTAATGGAGTCGCGCTCGTACACCAGCCCGGCAATAACCTGGGCACGCACGCGCTCCAGCTCGTCCTCCGAGGGCGCGGTTTCCTTCAGCCGTTCGAGTTGCTGCCAAAGACCGGCTTCGACCTCTTCAAGCGTCCGTCCCTTCTGCATGTTCGGTGCGGCGCTGAGTGCGAACAGGCTGTCGCCGCGGGCGTAGGCGTTGTACCAGGCAGAGGCGCTGGTCACTAGTTCCTCGCCGCGTTCGAGCTGCTGCGGCAGGCGTGCGCTATAGCCGCCATCGAGCAGCGCGCTGATCAGTCGCAACGCATGGATCTGACGAGAGTCCTCTGCGGTGGCTAGTCCGGGTGTGTTGAACGCCATGATCAGGCTGGGCACCTGGGTTTTCACATGCAAGGTCAGGCGACGTTCGCCTGGCTCGTCCAGCTCCAGGGGGCGCTTGGCGCTGGGGATCGGCCGACTCTCGATAGGGCCGAAATAGCGCTCCGCCAGGGTGCGCACTTCCGCTGGCGTGACGTCGCCCACGACTACCAGCGTAGCGTTGTTGGGCGCATACCACGCCAAGTACCAGGCGCGCAGGTCTGCCACGGTCATGCGCTGAAGATCGGCCATCCAGCCGATGGTCGGGACGTGGTAGCCGCTGGCCGGGTAGGCCATGGCTTTGAAACGCTCGAAGGCGAGAGCGCTCGGCTTGTCGTCGGTGCGAAGACGGCGTTCCTCCTTGATGACCTCGATTTCCCGCGCGAACTCATCTTTCGGTATTTGCAAGCTGGCGAGGCGGTCCGCTTCCAGCTCGAAAGCGACGGCCAGACGGTCACGCGCCAGAACCTGGTAATAAGCTGTGTAATCGTCGCTGGTGAAAGCATTCTCTTCCGCGCCAAGCTCTCGAAGGATGCGCGAGGCTTCCCCCGCCTCGAGCTTGCGGCTGCCCTTGAACATCATGTGCTCAAGGGCATGGGAGAGCCCTGTCTGCCCCGGTGATTCGTAGCTGGAGCCGACCTTGTACCAGAGCTGAGACACCACGACCGGGGCCCGGTGATCCTCACGTACGATGACCTTGAGGCCGTTGTTCAGAACGAATTCATGGGTGGGTTGGCTCTCGGCCGCGATGACCCATGGCAGGTACAGGGCGCCGAGTAATAAAGCTGCGGCGCGGCGTAGCGTCAGTGACATATTCAGGGCTCGTTTAATGATGAATCCCGCCGCGACGGCGCCGGCAGGCGGAAACACGCAGGGCATGGTACTGGGGCGTCGGGGCCAGGGCAAAGCGGCGCAGCGCCCTATGTGTATCGCGCCGTGTGGTGGCTGGATGGCCGTGCTTAGCGCCGGCGGTTGCGCAGTGCTAGGATAGCCTCCGTCTGGCCGGTGGCGTGGCCGCCGGCGTATCGCCCTCTTGAGAAAATCTTCTCCATGTTTGGTTCCAACGACGATAAGAAGGCGCCGGCCGCGGCTGGCGAGAAGAAAGGCTTGTTTGGCTGGTTGCGCAAGAAGCCGCAAACGCCGGCCGCCGAGCCGCCGCCTGCCGAGCCGCTGGAAGACAGCCAGCCGTTCGCTGACGAGCCCGATACCGCTTTAACCGAACAGCAGCCGACCGCTGATCCTGCCGGCGACGAAGCTGCGATCGCGCAGCCCGAGCCGGTTGCGCCAGAGATCAAGCCGGAAGCCGTCCTGCATGCCGAGCCTGAGCCTGAGCCGATCCCGGAGCTCGTTCAGCCCGATGAAGAGCCTGAAGCGCCGACCCTGGCCGAGATCGCGGTCGAACCGGCGCCAGTCCCCGCAACGACAGAGCCGCCGGCCAAGCTTGGATTTTTTGCTCGCCTCAAACAGGGCCTGTCGAAGACCAGCGCCAGCATCGGCGAGGGCATGGCCAGTTTGTTCCTGGGCAAAAAGGCCATCGATGATGACCTGCTGGACGAGCTGGAAACCCGCTTGTTGACAGCGGATGTTGGCGTTGAAGCCACGACGGCAATCATGCAGAACCTCGCGCGACGGGTGTCACGCAAGGAGCTCGCTGACAGCGGCGCCTTGTACAAGGCGTTGCAGGAGGAGCTGGCCAGCCTGCTCAAGCCCGTCGAGCAGCCATTGGTGATCGATAGCAGCAAACAGCCGTTTGTGATCTTGGTGGTCGGGGTTAATGGTGTCGGCAAAACCACCACGATCGGCAAGTTGGCGAAGAAGCTACAGCTTGAAGGCAAGAAGGTCATGCTCGCGGCTGGCGACACCTTCCGTGCGGCGGCCGTTGAGCAGTTGCAGATCTGGGGTGAGCGCAACAAGATCGCCGTGATCGCCCAGCACACCGGTGCCGATTCCGCTTCGGTGATTTTCGACGCCGTGCAGGCCGCCAAAGCCCGCGGGATCGATGTGCTGATCGCTGATACGGCGGGACGTCTGCACACCAAGGACAACTTGATGGAAGAGCTGAAAAAGGTCCGTCGGGTGATGGGCAAGCTCGACGAAAGCGCCCCGCATGAGGTGTTGCTGGTGCTCGACGCCGGCACCGGCCAGAACGCCATCAACCAGACCAAACAATTCAACCAGTCGGTAGAACTGACAGGTCTGGCGCTGACCAAGCTCGACGGTACCGCCAAAGGGGGCGTGATCTTCGCGCTGGCCAAGCAGTTCGGCACACCGATTCGCTACATTGGCGTGGGTGAAGGCATCGACGACCTCCGCACCTTTGAAGCCGATGCTTTCGTTGACGCGTTGTTCGCCGAGAAAGGGGCTGGCGGAGCCTCGTCATGATCCGATTCGAGCAGGTCGGCAAGCGCTATCCCAACGGCCATACCGGGCTACATGAGCTGTCATTCCATGTGCAGCGCGGTGAGTTCCTGTTCGTCACGGGCCACTCTGGCGCCGGCAAGAGCACCTTGTTGCGTCTGCTGCTAGCGATGGAGCGGCCCACCAGCGGCAAGCTGCTGCTGGCGGGCCAGGACCTGTCGCGAATCAGCAACGCTCAGATTCCCTTCCTCCGCCGGCAGATCGGCGTGGTGTTCCAGAATCACCAGCTGCTGTTCGATCGCACCGTTTTTGATAACGCGGCGCTGCCGCTGCAGATCCTTGGTTTGAACAAGCGCGAAATCGGCCAGCGCGTCATGACCGCGCTGGAGCGCGTCAGTCTCAAAGACAAGGCGTTGCAATACCCATCGGACCTTTCGACTGGGCAACAGCAGCGTGTAGGCATCGCCCGCGCCGTGGTCCACCGTCCGGCGCTGCTGCTCGCCGATGAACCGACCGGCAACCTTGACCCGCGTCTGGCAGCAGAAATCATGGGTGTATTCGAAGACATCAATCGCCTCGGCACCACCGTGCTGATCGCCAGCCACGATCTGGCGCTGATTGCTCGCATGCGCCATCGCATGCTGACCCTGCAGCGTGGGCGTCTAATCGGTGACGGGGAGGCCGCACGATGAGCTCGTCCGAACAGAACCCCAATCCAGCCGAACGTGCCGGTGGTGTGCGTAACAAGCCGGAACAGCCTAGAAGCGACGAGCCGGATTTCAAGACACTGTTCCATGCCTGGGTGGAAAGTCATCGCGCCAGCGTCGTCGACAGTGTCGGCCGGTTGATCAAGCAACCCATCGGCAGCTTCTTTACCTGTCTGGTCATGGCGGTTGCGTTGAGCCTGCCCATGGGGTTGGCGCTGTTGCTCGATAATGTCGAGCGCCTCGGTGGGTCCTGGCAGCGTGCGGCGCAGATTTCGCTGTACATGCAGTTGGAGGTGAATGCGCAGCAGGGCCAGGCGCTTCGCGAACAGATTATCCAGATGCCGGATGTATCCGAGGCCAACTGGATCAGTCGCGAACAGGCACTTGAGGAGTTTCAGCAACTGTCCGGGCTCGGTGAAGCATTGCGCGAATTGCCCGACAATCCGTTGCCTGGTGTGATCGTGGTGACGCCCAGCGAGATCGATCGCGACAATCTTGAAACGTTGCGTCAGCGTCTGGCGGAGCTGCCAGGTGTCGAGCAGGCTCAGCTGGATCTGCTCTGGGTTGAGCGGCTCACGGCAATCCTGAAGCTGGGCGATCGGTTTGTCTTCGGCCTCAGCCTGTTGCTCATCGCGACGCTGCTGCTGGTGATCGGAAACACCATTCGTCTGCACATCGAAAACCGACGCACCGAGATCGAGGTGGTCAAGCTGGTCGGCGGAACCGATGGTTACGTTCGGCGTCCCTTTCTGTACATGGGCGCTTTGTATGGATTGGGTGCCGGGTTGATTGCCTGGTTGCTGCTGGCTTATGGCTTGGGCTGGCTGAACGAGGCGGTTGTCGGGTTGGCCGGACTGTATGGCAGCGACTTTAGTTTGGCCGGTGTGCCGGCCGATGATGCCGTGTCTTTGGTGCTTGGCGCCGTGTTGCTGGGTTATATCGGCGCATGGTTGGCTGTCGCAAGGCATCTAAACGAACTTGCACCGCGCTGATAACCCGCTGATTTAAATCGCTTTTATGAGGCTGTAAGGAAACTTTTCCACAGGCTTGCGGTCTCACGCGGCAGTGCTAAACTGCTGCAGCTTCATTATTGGAGGATCTGCATGACTACAAATCTGCAACCTGTTCAAGCCCTAGTCCCGGGAGCGAATCTCGAGGCCTACGTGCAGACGGTCAACAGCATTCCGCTGCTTACGGTCGAGCAGGAACGCGATCTGGCCGGGCGTCTGTTTTATCATCAGGACCTCGAGGCCGCTCGCCAGATGGTGCTTGCCCACCTGCGCTTCGTCGTGCACATCGCTCGCAGTTATTCGGGTTATGGGCTGGCTCAGGCCGACCTGATCCAGGAAGGCAACGTCGGCCTGATGAAGGCGGTCAAGCGTTTCAACCCTGAAATGGGTGTACGTCTGGTGTCCTTTGCCGTGCATTGGATCAAGGCGGAAATACACGAATTCATTCTGCGCAACTGGCGCATCGTCAAAGTCGCTACCACCAAGGCGCAGCGCAAGCTGTTCTTTAATCTGCGCAGCCAGAAAAAGCGCTTGGCCTGGTTGAATAACGAAGAGGTCGAACGCGTTGCCGACAGCCTCGGCGTCGAGGCCCGCGAAGTCCGCGAGATGGAAAGCCGTTTGACGGGGCACGACATGGCGTTCGATCCGTCGGCCGATGCGGATGACGACAGCGCTTACCAGTCACCGGCGCATTACCTGGAAGACCATCGTTACGATCCGGCGCGGCAACTTGAGGACGCCGATTGGAGTGATAGCTCCAACTCCAGCCTTCACGAGGCGCTGGAGACGCTGGACGAGCGTAGTCGGGATATTCTCCAGCAACGGTGGTTGAGCGATAACAAGGCGACCCTGCATGATCTCGCCGCGAAATACGGAGTATCTGCAGAGCGGATTCGACAGCTCGAAAAGAACGCGATGAACAAGCTCAAGGGGTCGATTCAGGCCTGATTCGAGTGGTTCAGACGTGCCGAGGCGCTGCGATTGCAGCGCCTTTTTTTATGCCTGTCGATTGGTGGCCCTGAGTTAGCGCTTAGGTCAGGGGAATGGCCTGGCGTGTTCCAGCGAGTCGGTGAGGGCGATTAATAGTTGCGCCGCGCTGATGGGTTTGTGCAACCAGATGATGCCGGTATCCCCATCATGCTGGTCGAACTGGCTCGCCGCCGAGATCACGATGATTGGCACGTCCCGCGTCACTGGGTTGCTGCGTACCTCGTCGATCAATTCGCGTCCGCTGCCATCGGGTAGATGCAGGTCGAGCGTCAACGCCTCATAGCGTGTAGTGGCGAGCTTGCTACGTGCAGCATGCAGGCTCTGCACGCGATCAACGGCGTAACCGGCATCACGCAGCATCAGGTGCAACAGGCGTCCCGTGTCCGGTTCGTCTTCGATGACCAGCAGGCGCGGCTGACCCTGATCGGCGGACGAGGTGCTGGCTTCAAGCACCGGCAGCTCGCACCAGAAGGTTGTACCGTGGCCTTCTGAAGTGTCGAAACCGACCCGGCCGCCCATGCGCTCGATAAATTCCTTGGTGATGGCGAGGCCCAGTCCGGTACCACCTTTTTGACGGCTGTCGGAGCCGTCGGCTTGGGCGAATTTCTCAAATACTCGGGTTTGAAAGCTTGGCGCGATGCCCGGGCCTTGATCGGTGACGTTGATGCGTACATGGCCGGCGTCGGTGAGGGTGCAGTGCAGGGTCACTTCGCCGCCTTCGGGCGTGTATTTGATGGCATTCGATAAGAAGTTGGCCAGCACTTGCTGCAGGCGCAGGCCATCGATCCAGACGTTCACCGGCGCCGGGTTGCGCAACACGCAGTTCACACCGTAATGCGCGGCGAAAGCCTGGTTGCTGGCAAGTGCTTCTTCCAACAACCGGCCAAGCGAGTGCTCGCGCATGTCGAACGCCATCTTGCCGGCCGCAATCTTTTCCATATCCAGCAAGTCGTCGATGAGGTAGCCCAGGCGCAGGCTGTTGCGATGGGCGATTTCGAGCATCTCCCGCATGGAGCCCGGCACCTCGCCCAATGCGCCGCCGTTCACCAGGCCGAGCGCGCCGCTGATGGAGGTCAAGGGTGTGCGCAGTTCGTGGCTGACGGTCGAGACGAATTGATCCTTCATCTGTTCAATGCGCTTGTGCTCGGTCAGGTCCATGCTGGTCCCGCTGATGCGTAGCGGCTGACCGTTCCGGTCTCGCTGGATATAGCCGCGGATCAACACCGGGACCACCGTGCCGCTTTTGTGCTGAAAACGCAGCTCGGTGGTGAAGTGATCGACAGCTGAGAGCATGGTCTGTGCCAGCTGTGCCTTCGCCTGGCGCACGTCCGCAGGCGGCATTAGCCGCTCCCATAGCGTCAGATCTGATTGCAGTTCGCCGGGGCGATAGCCGAGCATGTGCCAAGCGCGCGGCGATGCGTAGAACGTTCCGGCGTCAAGATTCATGTCCCAGAGCCCATCGTTGCTGCCCTTTAGTGCGAGGCTGAGTCGCTCTTCGCTGAGCTGGAGGGCACGCTTGTTCTCCCGGATGTGCTCCGTCATCTCCTCCGCTAGCGCCTCGGCACGGCTGCGTCTGAGCGAGAGTGACGACGTCAGGAAGAAAAGCAGCAGGCTCAGGCCGATTCCCAGACCGATTACCAGCTCGTTATTGGTATGAAAAAAAGCATCGAATGCCGGCAGGCTTTCCAACCGCAGCGTCCAGGTTTGGCCATAAAGGTCGAGTCGGATGACTTCACGGTATTGGCTAGGTTCGGCGTGGGGCACGTCTCGGCTGGCGAAGATCAGGCTGTCCGGGTCCTCGGTATCGCCGGCATAGATATGCAGGCTGAGGTTCGGATCGGCTGCGCCCAGGATGCCGCGCATCAGGTCATCCATCCGATACGGGCTGTAGACAAACCCCTGAAGCGCCTGCATACGCTCTTCAATGGAGGCGACCGGTCTGCCTGGCTCGTACAGCGGTACGTACATCAGAACGCCAGCCTGGATCTTGCCGTGGGTTTCCTGGCGTAACCGGACTCTACCGGTGATGTGTGGTTGTCCGGTTTCGGCCGCCTGCTGCATGGCCTGTTGGCGCACCGGTTCGGCGAACATGTCATAGCCGAACGCCGCAAGGTTGCGGTCGTTGAAAGGCTCAAGGTAAACGATGGGGGTGCGTAGAGATGAGTTGCCAGCTGGGGGATACACCTCGTAGTTGGCGAAACCTTCATTACGAATGCTCTGTATATGCGCCTCCAGCGCCTCTGGCCGCACTGCCTTGGCGAATCCCACGCCTTGTATGCCGGGGTAGCGCTCGGCCAGCTGTAGGCGTTCGTTATAAGACCGCCATTGAGCACGCGAGACCTCACCGCTGACATCGAACAGACCGGCCGCGCCGAGCAAGATCTGCTCATGGTCAACCATGCGTTTGCCGATGGCTTCAACCGTGGTCTCAACGAGAAAGTCGAACTGTTGACGGGCCGCGCGATCTTCTTTCAGCTTCAGGTGCTGCAGGATCGCCAATTGAACGAGCAGGGTGAATACCAAGACGAGCCACGCAATGCTGCTACGCCAGTGGAAGGATTGCTGCACCTTGTTTAGAGGTGAGTGGATTGCAGTTTCGCTCATGCTATCGATGCCATGCGTTCAGTGGCGAGTGAGCGAGAAGGTGGTCGCAGGTCTGGTCTGTTGACGTACCGTCCTGCATCCGGGGCTCGGCCCGGCATCTCGCAACAGCTCAACTGCAGCTTACTCGTTGCGATGGCGCACTGCCATAACGGTCCGTCTGGCCGTGCTCGGCTGTTATGAGCGTATGCGCTTTGTCTTGTGGAATGCGGCTCGATGGTACGAGGCGTTGCTGAACTGATGCTGGGCTACACCGCAAACCCTAGCCGCGGCTATCAGCGCTTCTCGGCGATTCGCAGCTGATTCAAGTAGTGGCTGCCGCCAAGTTGACGCATCTGCTGACGAATCCAGCTGGCGCGTTGCCGAACATGCGGGCCGGGCCGCCCTGCATTCCACTCGCGTGGATTAGGCAGCACGGCCGCAAGCTGGCTGGCCTGAGTCGTCGAAAGATAAGAGGCACCGATGCCGAAATGGTGCTGAGCAGCAGCTTGCGCGCCGAATATCCCGTCCCCCCATTCAACGCTGTTCAGATACACCTCGAGAATGCGCTGTTTCGGCCACAGCAGCTCGATCCAACCGGTGAACCAGACTTCCAGGCCCTTGCGTATCCAGCTGCGTCCAGACCAGAGAAACAAGTTTTTAGCGACTTGTTGGCTCAGTGTGCTTGCGCCGCGTAGTGAACCGCCCCGCTCGTTGTGCGCGAACGCGGCGCGGATGGCGGCGATATCGAAGCCCCAGTGATCGGCGAATTTCTGGTCCTCCGCTGCGATCACTGCCATCTTCAAGTCATCCGGCAGCGTTTGCCACGGACGCCAGCTGCGTTGCAGATCGATCGGTTCACCGCTGGCCCAGGATTCGACCTTGCGTTCAACCATAAGTCCGGTGATTGGTGGCGGGACCCAGCGAAACACCGCAACCAGCAGTACGGACAATGCGGTGAGCCAGAACAGCAATTTGATTAAGCGGCGCAGCAGCGTTCGGAGCATGAGCGTGGTCGCGACCAGGGGGAACGGGCATTATAACGGCGTCGATACCCCCTGACTGGAAGCGCCCGATGATTCGTACTTTTCTTATGCTTGCTGGATTCTTCGGACTGACTGGCGTGGCGTTGGGCGCCTTCGCCGCGCATGGGCTGAGAAGCCGCCTCAGCGCCGATTATCTGGCTGTGTTCCAGACTGGGGTGCATTATCAGCTGATCCACGCACTGGCGCTGTTCGGGGTCGCTTTGCTGGCCGTGCATGCGCCAGGCCGCGCGTTAACGGCTGCAGGGTGGCTCTTCGCGCTAGGTGTGCTGTTGTTTTCCGGCAGTCTTTACCTGCTCAGCCTTACGGGCATCACTAAGCTTGGGATCATAACGCCCATCGGCGGTACCGCATTTCTGGCTGGCTGGATGTGTTTGATGGTTGCAGCATGGAATCTTCGCAGCTGACTGGGAGTACGCCCCCGAGAGGATGAGCGGCGATGCTCGGCGCCTTGGTCGTCCGACCCGATCGGGCTAGAATGCGGGCCCCTTGGCAATGGTGGCGACCCCTATGCACATTCAGCTGAACGGCGAGCGCTACGAGCTACCAGACGGTCAGTCGGTCGCCGACTTGCTGCAGCGCCTGGAGCTGACCGGGCGTCGCCTGGCGGTCGAGCTCAATCGCGACATCGTGCCGCGTAGCCAGCATGCGGCAACGGTGTTGGTTGAAGGCGATCAGGTGGAAGTCGTGCACGCGATTGGCGGAGGCTGACGTTTCGGCCGCCCTTGTTTTCTGGACGTCGCCTCTCTGTCGCGGCGAATTTCTCGTTTCATTACGTCTGAACAGGATGGTTCCATGAGCCCAGTTCCGCACGACAAACCCTTCACGCTTGCTGGCCGGACCTATCAGTCGCGCCTGTTGGTGGGCACCGGCAAGTACAAGGATCTCGACGAGACCCGCGCTGCGATCGAAGCATCAGGCGCGGAAATCGTCACGGTTGCGGTGCGTCGCACCAACATCGGCCAGAACCCGGGAGAGCCGAATCTGCTCGACGTGATCTCGCCGGACCGCTACACCATCCTGCCCAATACAGCCGGTTGCTTCGACGCCGACGAGGCGGTGCGGACCTGCCGTCTGGCCCGCGAGCTGCTTGACGGCCATAAGCTGGTCAAGCTTGAAGTGCTGGCCGACCAGAAAACGCTGTTCCCCAACGTCATTGAAACCCTCAAGGCAGCCGACGTGCTGATCAAGGATGGCTTCGACGTGATGGTGTACACCAGCGATGATCCGATCATTGCTCGACAGCTGGCCGACATGGGTTGCATCGCCGTCATGCCGCTGGCCGGCCTGATCGGTACCGGCCTGGGCATCTGCAACCCGTACAACCTGCGCATCATTCTTGAAGAAGCAAAGGTCCCGGTGCTGGTCGATGCGGGCGTGGGTACCGCATCGGACGCCACCATCGCCATGGAGCTAGGCTGTGAGGCGGTGCTGATGAACAGCGCTATTGCCCACGCCCAAAACCCCGTGTTAATGGCCGAAGCGATGAAATACGCAATTGAAGCGGGTCGCTTGGCCTACTTGGCCGGGCGCATGCCGAAGAAGCTATACGCCAGCGCCTCGTCGCCTCTGGAAGGCCTGATTCGCTGAATTTTCCGCCCGTCTCCGGCTGCGAGTTCGCGGCCGGGTCTTGTTTATCTGCAGGTTTCGTTCATGAGTGACACTACCCCCCCGCCCGAGGGTCAACGGCGCATGCGCACCATCAAAAGCTTCGTGATGCGTGCTGGCCGGATGACCGAAGGTCAACAGCGGGGCCTCGACCAGGGCTGGCCGCGGTTCGGGCTTGAGCTGGCCGACGGCGTGCGTGATTTTGATCAGGTCTTCGGCCGTCAAGCACCGCGAACCTTTGAAATCGGCTTTGGCATGGGCCACTCCACGCTCGAAATGGCTGCGGCGGCACCGGATCAGGATTTCATCGCAGTAGAAGTGCACTCGCCTGGTGTTGGCGCACTGTTAAACGGGCTTTTGTCACAAAACCTGAAAAATGTCCGGATCTACAGTTGCGATGCGCTTGAAGTGCTGCGTGAATGCGTCCCCGATGCCAGCCTGGACCGGGTTCTGCTGTATTTCCCCGATCCGTGGCACAAAAGTCGCCACCACAAGCGGCGCATCGTCCAGCCGGGATTTGCCGAACTGGTGCGACAGAAACTCAGGGTCGGCGGTGTATTGCACATGGCGACCGACTGGGAAGCTTACGCGGAACATATGCTCGACGTCATGAGCGTCGCGCCTGGCTTTCGCAACCAGGCGATAAATGGGCAATACGTTGATCGCCCCCAAGAGCGTCCTACGACCAAGTTCGAACGCCGTGGCGAGCGCTTGGGGCACGGGGTCTGGGACCTCAAGTTCGAGCGTATCGACTGAAACGAAAGAGCGTGTGCTGCGCCCATTAGAGCCGTACCAGCGGCCCAAGGAAGATCTGAAGAGAGAACGCAATGCCAGGACGGCACGATCCCCAACGCCTAATTAGCGCCCTGCCTGTCGGTAGCGGCCGTCATCTGCCGCGCGCCGTTTGCGCAGCAAGGAGCAACGAGATGTACAGAAAATTTGGAATTCTGCTACTGGCGGTTTGCGCCAGTCATGCCCAGGCCAAGGTGGACAACGCGCAGGCCGCGCGACTGGGGCAGGACCTGACTCCGCTCGGCGCCGAGCGTGCCGCCAATGCCAGTGGCAGCATCCCGGCATGGACCGGCGGTGTTCAGCCGCCGGCCAACTATTCCGTCGGCATGCACCACCCCGACCCTTACGCGGCCGATCCCGTGCTCTACCGGGTCGACCGCAGCAATGTTGCGCAATACGCCGGCCTTCTGCCCGAGGGACTGCGAGCATTGGTCGAGCGCTATCCGGACTTTTATATGCGCGTGTTTCCGACGCGCCGCAGCGCCGCCGCTCCGCAACGTATCTATGACGAGACGCGCGCCAACGCCGTATCCGCTGAGCTGATTGCCAACGGTAACGGCATCAAAGGCGCTGTTGCGGGCATCCCGTTCCCACTGCCGCAGGACGGCATGGAAGCCATCTGGAACCACGTGCTGCACTACAAGGGTGAGCAGACCCACATGATCAATAACCAGGCCGTTGTCATCAACGGCAGGGCGAACTTGATCAAGCGTGATCGGCACATTTATTACGTTTACAACCGTGAGGGCATGGACAAGGCGACGCTGGACAACACGCTGCTGTATTACAAGTACCGTGTAACCGCGCCGGCGAAGTTGTCCGGTACAGCGCTGTTGCTGCAGGATCCGATTGACCAGGTTCTAGCGATCCGTAAGGCCTGGCGGTACACCCCGAGCGACCGTCGCGTTCGCCGCCTGCCTTCGCTAGCCTATGATTCGCTACAGCCGGACACCAGCGGACTGGCCACGGCAGACGTGGTCGACTCGTTCAACGGCGCCCCGGATCGTTATGAATGGAAGCTGATCGGCAAGCGGGAAATGCTGGTGCCCTATAACAGCTACGCCGTGCACCAGAAGGGCATACCCTACGACACCATCATCGGCGCACGCACGTTGAATCCCGAACTGCTGCGCTACGAGCAGCATCGGGTTTGGATCGTCGAGGCCCAGCTGCGCAAAGGCTTCAGCCATCCATACGACATGCGCCGGTTCTACATTGACGAAGACAGCTGGCAGATACTTGCAGTCGACTTGTTCGATGAAGATGCCGAGCTGATTGGCCTGCAGGAAAGCCATCCGATCAGCTATTACGAGGTCCCGATGTTCGGTAGCACGCTGGAGACGCTGTACCACCTCAAAGAAGGCAACTACTTCGTCGATGGGCTCGACAACAACGAGCCGATGTACGATTTCAATGCCCAGATGGGACCGCGAGATTTCTCACCGGCTGCGCTTCGCCGCGGCGGGAACTGATCGGTCTGGATACAACGAAACCCGCCCCTGTGGCGGGTTTCGTGTTTTTAGATAGGTGTCATTCGTGCGGGCCCTGGCCTGGATACGACCCTTAAGGGCGGCCCATGCGCCCTCGCCGCATGACCGGCAGACCAGAGTGCCGCGATGGGGAAGCTCCGTGCCGGGGCGATGCACTGGTGCTGGGTTAACCGGGCTTCTGGCGGCGACGAGTGAGTGATACGAGCCGCTCAGTTGCGGTCGGCGACGACGCCAATGATAAACAGGACCAACAACAAGACGGGCGCCAGGGTGTAGTTGTTGAACTGAGCCAGCCCCTTCGCCAACCACGGGCTAAGGTAGATGATGCCGAGGCCGTAAACCAGCGCGCAGAACACGACGAAAGCGAGCGTACGCAAGACGAAGTTCAGCCCGCCGATGTTCTTTTGTACCCAGGCGTTGAGCGCGGGGCCGAACAGTACGAACAAGGTGGCCATGATAGCCAGCGAAATATCAAACAGATGGTGACGGCTCCAACGCGACAGTGTGGCGATGAGGTCGAGTACGAGATCCATGCGGTGTCCTTAGGGCAGGAAAAGCTGCAGCAGGTCGTTGAGAAACAGCTGGCCTTTGGCTGTGGCGACCAATCGGTTTGGATCGCGTTCGAGCAAGCCGCGCGTTTCGGCTTCGCGGCGGCTATCAGCCAATGCCTGCGTTGAAAGTCCGGTGCGCTGAGTGAACAGCATCGAGGGCACGCCGTCGGTGAGGCGCAGCACGTTCATCAGGAATTCGAACGGCAGTTCCTCTGGCTGAAGCTGTTTCTCACCCGCGCGAAAGCGCTTTTCAGGATCCATATAGTCTTTCGGCAGGCGGGTTTTCCAGGTTCGACGAATGCCCCCATCCCGGCTGGTGACTTTGCCATGGGCGCCAGCGCCAAGCCCCAGGAAGTCTCCGAACGTCCAGTAATTGAGGTTGTGCTGCGCCTGACGTCCCGGCTGGGCATAGGCCGATGTTTCGTACTGGCCGTAGCCGTGTTCGGCGAGCAGCGCCTGGCCAGCCTCCTGGATATCCCACAGCGTCTCGTCCTCGGGTAACTGAGGCGGCCTGCTCCAGAACTCGGTGTTGGGTTCGACGGTGAGCTGGTACCAGGACAGGTGCGTCGGTTGCTGAGCAATCGCAACGCGCAGGTCGCTCAATGCGTCGTCCAGGCTTTGGTCAGGGAGCCCATGCATCAAGTCCAGGTTGAAATTGTCGAAGCCGGCCGCGCGCGCCATATCCGCGGCGCGAATCGCTTCGTCGCCGTTGTGGATGCGCCCCAGAGCTTTCAGCTTGTCGGGTTGAAAACTCTGTACGCCAATTGACAGGCGATTGATTCCAAGGCGCCGGTAGTCGCTGAACTTGGCCTGTTCGAAGGTGCCGGGGTTGGCTTCAAGGGTAATTTCGATGGCATCAGAGAAGCCGATCCGCTGCTCCAGGCCGACAAGAATGGCTTCGAGTGCGCGCGCAGAAAACAGACTAGGCGTACCGCCTCCGAAGAAAATAGAGGTCAGTGGTCGGCCTTGTACCTGATCCAGGTCGCCATTCAGGTCCGAGAGCAACGCCGCCACATAGACGTCTTCAGGCAGCGTCGGACCGGCGGCGTGGGAGTTGAAATCACAATAGGGGCATTTGCGCACGCACCATGGGATATGAACGTAGGCTGCCAGTGGGGGCAGTTGAAACGCCGCAGTGCCGCTTTCGCCGCCAATGTCTAGCGTGCGGCTTCCCGTTTCGCTCATGTGATTCCTAGCCGCTGCTTGAGCAGGGCCATGGCGCGCGCGCGGTGGCTGAGCTGATTCTTATCTGCCGGAGCCATCTCGGCACTCGAGCAGTTTCGCTCCGGGACCCAGAACAACGGGTCATAACCGAAACCATGTGCGCCCTGCGGGGCGTGCAGGATGCGCCCGTGCCATAGCCCCTCGCAGATGATTGGCAGCGGATCGTTGGCGTGCCGTACCAACGCCAACGCGCAGACAAACTGGGCGCCACGGTCGGTATCGGGAACGTCTTGCAGCGCCTCCAGCAGCTTGATGTTGTTCGCCGCATCGCCCTGACCGTCAGCGTACCGTGCCGAGTAGATGCCTGGGGCGCCGCCGAGATGGTCCACTGCCAGTCCCGAATCGTCTGCCAGCGCCGGCAGGCCGGAAACCCTGGCTGCGTTGCGGGCCTTGAGGATCGCATTCTCGATGAATGACAGCCCCGTTTCCTCAGGTTCCACGTCGCTGAATTCGCCCACTGAGCGCACACGCACCGCGTCGCCCAGCATGGCCTGAAGTTCCTTGAGCTTGCCGGCGTTATGGCTGGCCAGCACCAGTTCATTGATAGGCATCATTCGTCCGGGAAGAATTCTTGCGTGAAGTCGAAGGTGATCGGTGCGGTGCCGGTGGGTTGCACGTTCAGATTGAAACGCAGCGTTTCACGCGACTCGAAGGGAAACTGAGCGAGATAGTAGATCGCATCGTCACCTTCTTTAAGCTGCTTGAAGGTCAGCGGGTAATCCTGGCCGAGAAGGTTTTTCACCGCTCCGCTGACCTGCGCCGCCACCGGCTTGCCGGTTTTGAGCACCGAGACGTTGACGACGCCTTGGGTCTTGCTGCGTACGAGGCCCGCGGCAGCGGCGATGTCAGGCTGCAGAAAGCCGGAGTTGAAGGCGATGTAATGCACGTCGAGCTCACCGACGCTGTGTTTGCGCTCAGCCATCACAGGCAATGAAAGCACTAGGGCAAGCAGGCATATCAGGCTAGATCTCATGGTTTTCCTCCAGCGATGAACGGTTAACGGGCTGAGCCGGTGACGCGATAGATGCCGATTTCCCCGATCAGGTTGGGCCACAGGCGGCTCGCCATCCCGTGTTTGTGATGGCGATCCACGGCCAGGCGTTCAAGCACCCGTGCGCCCAGCTCGTGGCTTAGCCTTTCGAAATCTTCGAAGGTGCAGAAATGGATGTTCGGCGTGTTGTACCACGTGTACGGCAGGAACTCCGAGACCGGCATGCGGCCCTTGCTGGCCAGGTACCAGCGGCAGCGCCAGTGGCCGAAGTTAGGAAAGGTGATGATGCACTCGCGGCCGACTCGCAGCATTTCTTTGAGCAGCTTGTCGGGGTAATGGACCGCCTGCAACGCCTGGGTCATGACGACCATGTCGAAGCTGTCGCTGGCGAAGTTGCCCAGCCCCTTGTCGAGGTCCTGTTCAATGACATTGACACCTTTCTCGATGCAGGCGGCGATGTTGTCCGGGTCGATCTCCAAGCCGTAACCGCTGACCTGCTTGTTGTCTTGCAGCCAGGCCAGCAGCTCGCCGTTGCCGCAACCGAGGTCGAGCACTCGGCTGCCCGCCGGGATCCAGTCTTGGATAATGTCCAGGTCGGCGCGCATGTGAGTTCCTTATAGGGCGATGCGGTTCATGTAGCCGCGAAACGCCTGCAAATAACGGGGGATGGGTATCAGGAAGGCATCGTGACCCTGCGGCGCGTCGATCTCCAGGTAGCAGACATTCTTGCGTGCCGCCATCAGTGCATCGACGATTTCATGCGAGCGCTCAGGTGAGAAGCGCCAGTCGGTCGTGAAGGAGATTACGCAGAAATCAGCCTTGGCGGTCGACAGTGCCTTGGCCAGATCGTCGCCATGGACCGCGGCCGGATCGAAGTAATCCAGTGCTTTGGTCATCAGCAAATAGGTATTGGCATCGAAGCGGCTGGAAAACTCCTCGCCCTGGTAGCGAAGGTAACTTTCCACCTGAAACTCGACGCTGTTGAAGTCATAGTTGAGTTTCTCGCTCTTCAGGCCACGGCCAAACTTGGTGCCCATGGCGTCATCAGACAGATAGGTTATGTGCCCGACCATGCGCGCCAGCATGAGGCCGCGCTTGGGGATGACGTTCTGTTCCTGGAAATGGCCACCGTGGAATTCAGGATCGGACAGGATTGCTTGGCGTGCTACCTCGTTGAAGGCAATGTTCTGTGCCGATAGCTTGGGCGCCGAGGCAATCGCCACGCAGTGGCGGACGCGCTCGGGATAGCTCATGGTCCATTGCAGGGCCTGCATGCCGCCAAGGCTGCCGCCGACCACTGCAGCCCATTGTTCAATTCCCAGCACATCGGCTAGACGCGCCTGGCTGTTGACCCAATCCTCCACCGTCACTACTGGAAAATCTGCCCCGTAAGGCTTGCCTGTCAGCGGGTTGACGCTGCTGGGGCCGGTCGAGCCGTTGCAGCCACCGAGGTTGTTCAGGCTGACTACGAAAAAACGATTGGTATCGATGGCCTTGCCCGGTCCGATGCAACTGTCCCACCAGCCCGGCTTGCGTTCGTCCATCCCATGAAAACCCGCGGCATGGTGGTGGCCCGACAGGGCATGGCAAATCAGCACAGCATTGCTACGCGCGGCGTTCAGTTCACCGTAGGTCTCATAGATCAGCTGGTAGGCGTCAAGGGTGCGGCCGCAGGCAAGTGCCAGCGGCTCGGCAAAATGCTCGACCTTCGGACTCACCAGACCAACGGAATCGGCTGGAATAGCTGTGGGCATCGACCCTGGCTCGTGCTGGAAGAAGGCGGCAAAGTCTAAAGGTTAGCGCGCCTCAATTCATCCTCAATCGCAACGCCTCCATCAGCCGACCACGGCGCCCGTCAAGCTGACCACCTTGCCTTGACGACGAATCGGCGCGGGGCGACGTAGCAGCCGCAGCATTTCCCCTGCCTGGGTCAGCTGGTGTTCCAGCTCGACGCTGTAGCGTGCCAGTAGTCGGCCTCGTTGGCTGCTCTGCTGGCTGTCCTGCGCCAGGCTCTTGAGCTGAAGCATATGTGCTTCGAGCTGCTGCTTGTGCTCGAGTGAGTGCTGCATCAGTGGCATCAGCGCTTCGCTGGCCCACTGTTCGGCTTCCTGGCGCAAGCGCTGATGCAGTCCGATAACTTCCTGCACCAGGGTGGCGAAGAAGCGGCGGGTCAGGGTGCGCTGCTCGGTGAGCAATGTCTTGAGTTGCAGGCGGAACTGGTCCGCCTCGTTCTGCAGGCCTTTGAGCTCACGCTGGTAGGGTGCGATGAGATACAGCGGGGCATCGACGCCATGCAGAGGGTTAGCCTCGTTGTGGCGGCGGTAGATCGCCGAGACCATCTTGTTCGCCAAGGCCGCTTCGTGTTCCAGTGCGCCAAGGTCCTGCTCGACCGAGCGGAAGAAGTGCAGAATGCTGAGGTTGATGCCGAGCGTAGTCAAACTGCCCGTCAGGCTCCGCCGCAGGCGTGCCAGATGTTCTTCCAGGCGTTCGGGGCGGATCATGTTGCGTAACAGTTCGCCTTGGCGTTGCAGTAAGCGTTGGTTGGTTTTCAGCTGCAAAAGGCGTTTGTGGTGCTGGTTGTGATCGTGGCGGGTACGAGCCGTCAGCTCTAATAGCAACTGTCCACTGTCCTGACGATGGCTATCGAGCAGCTCGCTCTGTTCGCGTACTTTCACCAGGCGCTGGGTGAGTATGTGCTGGCTGTTCTGTAGCAGCGCGAGCACTTGACGCACCACTTGTTCTTCGAGAAGGCGCTCCTTCTGGGCAAGGATACGTTCGCAAAGCAGATGCTCCAACGCCAACAACCGGCTGCGCTCCAGCAGCGACTGGTCGCCGCGGATCTTGGCCAGCAGAGCCTGTTTGGCGGAAAGCGGCAACACGTCATCTACCGCAATGCCCAGTTGCTGTGCCGTGCCGGCCTGCATCCGTTGAATGGCTTCATTGACGAAAGCCTCGCCAGAGACGTCGTCCCAGAGAACATCGATTTTGTTCAATACGGCGAATAAGCGGTTACGGTTGCCGTCGTCCAGCTGACGGATATGCTGCTGCCAGATACCCATGTCGCTGGCAGTCACGCCGGCATCGGCCGACAACAGGAAAATCACTGCTTGGGCACTGGGCAGCATCGACAAGGTCAGTTCCGGCTCACTGCCTAGGGCATTGAGGCCTGGCGTGTCGAGAATCCGTAAGCCTTGGCGCAAAAGAGGGTGGTCAAAATTCACCATGGCATGACGCCAGGCCGGCACCATGACCTCACCGTCTGTTTCGGACCGTTCCAGGGCGCCGGGGTGGAAGCCAAGCTGAATAGCATGCTCCAGCGCTACCGACTTGGTGGACGCAACCTGGGTGAACGCCTCGACCATGGCGTCCGGGTTGGTCGCGTCCAGAGCGATATTCGTCCAGACATGCGGGGTGCGCTTGAGCTGGGCGATGCTTGTCTCTTCCAGGCGTGACTCGATAGGCAGCAGACGGATATAGGAACGCTCAGCGCGCGGATCAAAGAAGAGTTCAGTCGGGCACATGGTGGTGCGGCCGGCTCGCGAGGGCAGGATGCGTTGCCCATAGTCTGAAAAAAACAGGCTGTTGATCAGTTCCGTCTTGCCACGTGAAAACTCACCGACGAACGCCAAGGTGATGTGATCGGTGCGCAGCAACTTCAACGCGCGATCCAGTCTCGCCTCGACCGCGTCCGAGTTGAGACGGTTGTGGGCCAGCCAGCTGCGATAACGCGTGATCTCGCGAACCAGGTCGCGCTTCCAGGTGACGTAGGCATCCACCTGCCGGTCGAGTCGTTCCATGATCGTCGTGCTTCCTGAAAGGCGAATCGGGCGATTATCCCCGTCGCCCGGTGCGGGTCAATCGAGCGATTGTGAACTGCCGCCCAAAGGCCGTATCAGGCGAGTGGGCGGTCACAAGCGGTCAGATCAGCGAGCGGAGAATGTTGGGCATGTGCGTCATCATCGCCAAATTGTTGATCACCAACATATCCAGCAGCTTGATGGCAAGGAACGCGAATATCGGCGAGATATCCAGCCCCCCCAGGTTGGGCAGCAGGCGGCGAAAGGGCGCAAGCGCCGGCTCGCAGATCTGACTGACCAGCTGAGCGCCGGGGTTGTGACTGCCGGGTGCGACCCACGAGAGGATCACACTGATGATCAGCGCATAGAAAAAGATATTCAGGAACAGCCCGGTCACGCCGATCATCGCCCAGACCAACAGCTGCAGCGGGTTGCCGATCGTGCCGTAGGCGATCATCAGAATAGCCGCCATCAGCAATATCTGAACGATGATCGCCAAGACCAGCGATGACAAGTCCAGCCCGCCGATGCTTGGTATCACTCGCCGCAGTGGCCGCAATAAGGGATGCGTGGCGCGTACGATGAATTGGCTCAGCGGGTTGTAGAAATCGGCCCGGACCAACTGCAGGATAAAGCGCAACAGAACGATCAGCAGATAGAGGCTGCCGAGCGTCTGGATGATCAGGATCAGGGCTTGCGAGAGTTGCGACATGAAGGCTCCTTAGGGTCTATTGATGTTTCGTCGCGAGCCGCGTTGCTGCGTCAAATGACGCCAGGCAAGGCGCGGGACGCAGGTAATGGTTGTTCCCTTGCCAAGTCCCGCAACGCCGCCTGGCGTCATTTGCCGCGCAACCCGAAGGGCCGGGCCTGTTTTTGCGCGGTGCGGCGTTATTCGTCGTTCATTTGGAATGACCAAACTTCTCTCCTCATGCCTTGCTCCGCGCAAAAAACAGGCTCCGGCGCGGCCGTGAACGAAACGTCAACAGACCCTACTTGCCCAGTTGTTCGGCGAGTTCAGCCGACCGTTGTGCGGCTGCGTTCATCGCCTGGCGTACCAGGTTTTCGAAGCCGCCCGCCTGGAAGGCTTTGATCGCCGCTTCGGTGGTTCCGTTCGGCGAGGTGACCCGGCGGCGCAGTTCGGCGGCCTCGACATCGCTTTCACAGACCATGCGTGCGGCGCCCAGTGCGGTGTGTAATGTCAGCTGCGATGCAGTGTCGCGCGGCAGGCCGAGTTGCTCCCCGGCTGCCGTCATGGCTTCGATCATGAGGAAGAAATACGCCGGGCCGCTACCCGATACCGCGGTCACGGCGTCAATCAGGGCTTCGTTTTCCAGCCAGAGCGCCAGGCCGACCGCGGAGAGTAATTGTTCGGCCTGTTGTTTTTGCCCCTCGCTGACCTGGGCGTTGGCAAACAGCCCGCTGACACCCTGACGCAATAGCGACGGTGTGTTCGGCATGCAGCGCACGATCGACCGTGGCGTCTCTGCGCCTAGCCAGTGTTGCAAGCTCGCACAATTGATACCGGCGGCAATGGACACAACTAGCTGGTTTGGTTGCAGGTGTCCCGCCAGGTCACGGCAGACCGCCTGCATGACTTGAGGCTTTACGGCCAATACGACGACATCGGCGCCGGCCAGTGCCTGACCATTGTCAGCATAGGTCTCGATGCCGTGCGTGCCCTTGAGCGCTGCGCGTTTGTCGGCGCCCGGGTCGCTGGCGCAGATGAACGTGGCGGGAAGGCCTTGGGCACGAAGACCGCCGATCAGGCTGGCGGCCATGTTGCCGCCGCCGATGAAGGCGATACGGGGTGAGGTCATGCGAGCGTTCCTTTATTCATGCGAAGGGTCGACTGTAGCTACCTGGGACGGATAAGCGCGGGCGCCGAACAAAGCGGTGCCGATGCGGACCCAGGTGGCGCCTTCAGCGATGGCGGCTTCCAGGTCCTGGCTCATGCCCATGGAAAGCGTGTCGAGATGGAGGTCGAGCTCGTCTTGCAACGACCGCAGACGGGCAAACGCAGCGCGTTGTTCTGCGGGGTCGTCGGTCGGCTCTGGAATTGTCATCAGTCCCCGCAGACGTAGGCGAGGGAGCGCAGCCATCGCACGCGCCAGTTCCGGTACGTCGTGTGGGCTGCAGCCGGATTTGCTGGCTTCGCCACTGACATTGACCTGCAGGCAGATATTCAGAGGCGCCGAGGACGCGGGGCGCTGATCCGACAAGCGCTGAGCAATCTTCAGACGATCGACGGAGTGGACCCAGTCAAAGTGTTCGGCGATCGCTTTGGTCTTGTTCGACTGGATGGGGCCGATGAAATGCCACGTTAGCGGAAGGTCGGCGAGTTCGCTCTGTTTCTCCAGCGCCTCTTGAAGATAGTTCTCACCGAAATCGCGCAGTCCAGCACTGCTGGCCTGCCGAATGGCGTCGGCTGGCTGCGTCTTGCTTACCGCCAGTAGGCGCACCTCATCGGGATCGCGCGTTACAGCTTGCGCCGCCTCACGGATGCGCGCTCCGACCTTTGCAATATTCGTCGCTATCGTGGACATTACCTGCGCCTGCCACCTTAGGGTCTGCGCGGCATTCTACCTGCTTGCTTGTAATTGGGGAGTCCCATGGATATCACAGAGCTGCTGGCCTTCAGTGCCAAGCAGGGTGCATCGGATTTGCACCTGTCTTCCGGCTTGCCGCCGATGATCCGCGTCGATGGCGATGTACGCCGGATCAACCTCCCCGCGATGGACCACAAGCAGGTGCACGCGCTGATCTACGACATCATGAACGACAAGCAGCGTAAGGATTTCGAGGAATTTCTCGAGACCGACTTCTCGTTCGAAGTTCCCGGTGTCGCGCGTTTCCGGGTCAACGCGTTCAACCAGAACCGCGGCGCTGGCGCGGTGTTCCGGACCATTCCGTCGAAGGTCCTGACCATGGAAGACCTCGGGATGGGGGAGGTCTTCCGCAAGATCACCGATGTGCCGCGCGGCCTGGTGCTGGTGACCGGTCCAACCGGCTCGGGCAAGTCGACTACCCTGGCGGCCATGCTCGACTACCTCAACAGCACCAAGTATCACCACATTCTCACCATCGAAGACCCGATCGAATTCGTCCATGAATCGAAAAAGTGTCTGGTCAACCAACGCGAAGTGCACCGTGACACGCTCGGCTTCTCTGAGGCCTTGCGCTCGGCTCTGCGGGAAGACCCGGACATCATCCTCGTCGGCGAAATGCGTGACCTGGAGACCATCCGTTTGGCGCTGACTGCTGCAGAAACAGGCCATCTGGTGTTTGGCACCCTGCACACCACCTCGGCGGCCAAGACCATCGACCGCGTGGTTGACGTATTCCCGGCGGAAGAAAAATCCATGGTCCGCTCGATGCTTTCCGAGTCGCTGCAGGCGGTGATTTCCCAGACGTTGCTCAAGAAGGTCGGCGGTGGCCGCGTTGCGGCACACGAGATCATGATTGGCACGCCGGCGATCCGGAACCTGATTCGTGAAGACAAAGTCGCGCAGATGTACTCGTCGATCCAGACCGGTGGTTCGTTAGGCATGCAAACGCTCGATTCCTGCCTGAAAGGCCTGCTTGCCAAGGGCCTGATTTCACGCGATAGCGCAAAAGAAAAAGCCAAACAGCCAGAAAACTTCTAAATCTTAAGGAAGGCTTGGCGCTGTTGCCGAGTCTTCCGCTTCGCTACGACGCGGCTACGCGGGACTACGAGAACGACAATGGAATTCGAGAAACTGTTGCGCCTGATGGTGGAAAAGGGCGGCTCCGATCTGTTCATTACCGCGGGTGTGCCGCCTTCGATGAAGGTTAACGGCAAAATCCTCCCGGTGAACAAGACGCCAATGTCGCCGGAGATGACTCGTGAGACCGTGCATGCGGTGATGAACGAGCAACAGCGCCGTGAGTTCGCTGAAAATCACGAATGTAACTTCGCCATTAGCGCACGCGGTATAGGCCGCTTTCGTGTCAGCGCCTTCTACCAGCGCAATCTTGCCGGCATGGTACTGCGCCGGATCGAAACCAACATACCAACGCTCGAAGACCTGAAACTGCCCGATGTTCTGAAAAAGCTGGCGATGACCAAGCGCGGCCTGGTGCTGTTCGTCGGTGCCACCGGTACCGGCAAGTCCACCTCGCTGGCGGCAATGATCGGTTATCGCAACAAGAACTCCAGCGGCCATATCATTTCCATCGAAGACCCGATCGAGTTCATCCATCAGCATCAGAGCTGCATCGTGACCCAGCGTGAGGTCGGCATCGACACCGATTCCTTCGATGTCGCCCTGAAAAACACGCTTCGTCAGGCACCCGACGTGATTCTCATCGGCGAAGTTCGGACTCGTGAAACCATGGATTACGCGGTCGCGTTCGCTGAAACCGGCCATCTTTGCCTGGCAACTTTGCACGCCAACAACGCCAACCAGGCGCTGGACCGGATCATCAACTTCTTCCCGGCCGACCGACAGCAGCAGGTGTGGATGGACTTGTCGCTCAACCTCAAGGCGATTGTCGCTCAGCAGCTGATTCCGACGCCCGACGGTAAAGGCCGTCGCGCCGTCATCGAGGTGCTGATCAACACGCCGCTCGCGGCAGACCTTATTCGCAAGGGCGAAGTGCACGAGCTGAAGTCGCTGATGAAGCGCTCGACTGATCTGGGTATGCAGACCTTCGACCAGGCGCTTTACAACCTCTATGTGCAAGGCGAAATCACTTACGAAGACGCGCTACTACATGCCGATTCGTCCAACGACCTGCGACTGATGATCAAGTTGGGGTCGGAAACCGATGGCGAGCACCTGACGAGCGTCTCCCAGGGTCTGACGCTGGAAGTCAGCGACGATGATCCGGGCCGCAGCTTCCGCTGATCAGGGCTGTCCGGGCAGACCGATGCGTTTGCCTGGACGACTGGCCACGCGCTCGGCCTGACCATCACGCTGGGCGCCGGCTCGGGCGCGGCTCATTAGCTGCGGGATCAACGGCCCTTCCGGCAAATTCTTCCAAAAGCGCACCGGCAGATTGTTCTGCATGATCTCGCGATTCAGTCGCGCAGGATTAAAGGTACTTTCGTAATAGGTTTTCCATAGCTCCGCGCCGGGATCCCGCGCGGTTTGCGCCAGCTGTTGCCACTCGGGTGGGCAGGGCTTGATGTAGTGCATAACCTGACCATCCCATAGCGCCGCATCACCCGGTGTCGCGATCAGCCAGGAGTGCAGTCCCATGCGTTCAGCGAAGTGCGGCGCCGCGCTGGGCAGGATGTCGTGCGCGGGCTCGAACCAGGCCACATAGTCCGGCGCGTTTTGTGCGCTAGCAGGGCTGAACCGTAGAAATGCATGCAGGTGATGGGCTTCGCGGCGTACTGCTTTGATCCGCGCATGCAACTCGCTGCCATCGAGGTCACCCACCAGTCGCGCCGTTTGATCACCTTCAGCGACCCGCCAGAGAATGCGGTACAGCAGGCTCCAGCGATCCTGCGTTCGAAAGCGTGCAGCGGTCTCCAGCTCCGTCAGCAATTGCCGCGGGATCCGTAAAGGTGGCCGGTGCGCGTTAGGGTAATTCGGCGCATATACCTCTGCTTCATCGAATAGGGAGCCTTGCGCATCGCCGGTTAACCACTCCACCTGATGCGGCGCGCTTCCGCCGAGTAGCAGATCGCGGGCGGCATCGCGCCATCCATCGAAAGTGCCATCGATGCGCACCTGACGCATCACCACAACGCCAGCTGAGCGGGGCCTTCGCTGTGCTGCTGGCGTAAGGTGCCAGAGTCGCGGTAGGCCAGACTGGGCCGGTAGTCCTGGGTGATGACGAACGGCTTGGCTTTTTCCAGTGAGCAGCGAAGGCGGGTCAGGTCTTCGAAGCGAATGCGTTTCTGCCGGCGAAGGGCGACCAGGCGCTTGGCGCTGAGTATGCCGATGCCTGGGATGCGCGCGATGAGGGATGGCTCGGCGCGATTCAGGTCGACTGGAAAATGCTCACGGTTGGACAGTGCCCAGGCAAGCTTGGGATCAATATCCAGCGGCAGGTTTCCAGGGCCAGCGAGTAGTTCATGCGCCTTGAAGCCGTAACCGCGCATTAAAAAGTCTGCCTGATACAGGCGGTGTTCGCGTAGCAGGGGTGGCGCTTCGAAGGGCACGGTTTTAGGGCTGTGCGGAATGGGGCTGAACGCCGAGTAGTACACGCGGCGTAAGCGGTAATCGCCATACAGTGATTGAGCAGTGTGGAGAATAGTGCTGTCGTCCGTGGTGTCGGCACCAACAATCATTTGGGTGCTCTGGCCGGCTGGCGCAAAGCGCGGTGCGTTCTTGCTCTTCTCCGCCTGCGCTTCGGTTTCACCCTCATGGATCGCATGCATCGCCTGCTTGATCGTCACGACCTGTTTTTCGGGAGCAAGGCGGACAAGGCTGGACTCGGTGGGCAGTTCAATGTTGACGCTTAGTCTATCGGCGTAACGGCCGGCCTCGGCGATGAGCTGTGGGTCTGCATCCGGAATGGTCTTGAGATGGATGTAGCCGCGGAATTCGTGCTCTTCGCGTAGCAGTTTGGCCACCCGGTTGAGCTGCTCCATCGTGTAATCCGCCGAGCGAATGATTCCGGAACTGAGAAATAAACCGCTGATGCAATTGCGGCGGTAGAAATCTAGCGTCAGCGTCACCACTTCTTCCGGCGTGAAGCGGGCACGCGGCACATCGCTGGAGCGGCGGTTCACACAGTACTGGCAGTCATACAGGCAAAAGTTAGTCAGCAGAATCTTCAGCAGCGCCACGCAACGGCCATCCGGCGTAAAACTATGGCAGATGCCCATTCCATCGGTAGCGCCCAACCCACTCTTGCCTCTCGAGCTGCGTTTTGGCGCACCGCTGCTGGCGCATGACACGTCGTACTTTGCGGCGTCAGCCAGGACGCTGAGCTTCTCGATTAACTGCATGGTGATCCGCCTAATACTGTTGGTATATACAGTATCACGGCGGGCTGGACGGGCAATGTCCGCTCGGCAGACGCTTCATCGGCTTGTGAATCGGATAAGCTCGGCGACAAGTAACTCCAACCAGACAGCGAGGCTCAGATGCGGCAGAACACCCATAGCACCTTGATCGGCTATCTCTTGTGGATCTTCGGCTTCCTCGGCTCTCATCGCTTCTATTACGGCAAGCCGATTACCGGGACCATCTGGTTCTTCACCCTTGGCTTGTTTTTCGTCGGGTGGATCATCGACCTGTTCCTGATTCCGTCGATGGACCGAGAGGCTGACATGCGTTTCCAGCCGGGACCGATCGACTACACCGTGGCTTGGATCCTGCTGACGTTTCTCGGCGTGTTTGGCGTGCACCGGATGTATCAGGGCAAATGGATCACGGGTCTGATTTATTTGTGTACCGGCGGGCTGTTTTTCTTGGGCGTGCTTTATGATTTCTGGACGCTGAACGATCAGGTCTCTATGCGCAACATCGAAAAGCGCCAATAACGGGATGTCCAAAAGCGGCCGTTCAGCGCCGGCCGCTCACTTTCCCGTGAGTTAACGCTGGAAGGCGACTCTGCCATCCACGATTGTCTGGCGCACCGCACCCGGCAGGCAATGGCCCAGAAAGGGGCAGTTGCGGCCTTTCGAGTGCCAGGTTTCGCCTGCGACGGTCGAGCGGCGTAAGTCGAACAGGACCATGTCCGCAGCCTCGCCGACGGCCAAACGCCCGACCGGAAGACGCAAGGCAGCGGCCG
This sequence comes from Pseudomonas sp. DNDY-54, assembly GCF_019880365.1. Classification (NCBI taxonomy): domain Bacteria; kingdom Pseudomonadati; phylum Pseudomonadota; class Gammaproteobacteria; order Pseudomonadales; family Pseudomonadaceae; genus Pseudomonas; species Pseudomonas sp. DNDY-54. The sequence goes on along the minus strand of NZ_CP082271.1, from coordinate 3,961,148 downwards.
GGCCGTTGCTCAGACGAGCCAGTAGCGTTGGAAGGTCCAGCAGGCCGTCATCCACCAGCGTCAATGCCAGCGGTAGGAGGATCTCCGCACTGCTGATCCCGGGCTCGGTCTCGCCGAAAGGCGCCTGCTTGGCATCCGCTTCATGGGGCTGATGGTGGCTCGATATCGCAGAGATGACGCCGGATCTGACGGCTTCGCGCAAACCATCGCGATCGGCTGCACTGCGCAGCGGAGGCTGCACGTGGTACAGGCTGGAAAAGCCGTGTAGTGCGTCGTCGGTAAGAATCAGCTGATACATCGCCACATCGGCCGTCACGGGCAGTCCCCGCGCTTGGGCGTCAGCGATCATCTGGGCGCCTCGGGCGGTAGTGAGCTGGCTGAAATGGGCTCGGACGCCTGTCTGTTCCACCAGCAGCAAGTTGCGCGCCAGCGCAACGGTTTCGGCTGTTTCCGGAATACCGGCCAATCCGAGAAACGCTGCTGAAGGGCCTTCATGGGCCAGGCCACCGGCCGCCAGGTCGGCGTCTTGGGAGTGGATGATCACAGTAAGGTCGAACGTCGCTGCGTATTCCAACGCTCGGCTCAAGTTGCGATTGCTGGTGAAGTTGGACAGGCCGTTGCCGAACGCGACACAGCCAGCTTCGCGCAGCGCCACTAATTCTGAGAGCTGTTCGCCCTCCAGGTTGCGGGTGAGCGCGCCGATCGGAAACACCTTGGCATGACCCGATTCACGGGCCCGATCGAGAATCAACTCGGCGACCGCGGCGGTATCAAGGACAGGCTTTGTTCCAGGCGGGCAGCACAGACTGGTGATGCCGCCAGCCGTGGCGGCCAGGGTCTCGCTGGCGATATTGCCCTTGCGGCTGTAGCCTGGCTCGCGCAAGGCGACCGAGAGATCGACCAGGCCCGGAGCAGCTACCAGTCCTCTGGCATCGATTGAGTGCGCTGCGCTAAAGCCGACAGGCGCCTGGCCGATGGCGACGATCTTGCCGTCTTGGCAGTAGATATCTGTGATTTCATCGCGCCCGCTTGCGGGGTCGACCAAGCGCGCACCGAGGATCTCGGTTGGCATCAGTTCTGCTCCTCGGCTGTGTATTCATTTTCAAGTTGCCGCTGCGCGGTCTGCCCGCTCATGGCCATCGAAAGCACGGCCATGCGAATGGCGATGCCGTAAGTGACCTGATTGAGAATGACCGACTGGCTGCCGTCCGCCACTGCCGACTCGATCTCGACACCGCGGTTGATTGGCCCCGGGTGCATGACAATCGCATCCGGTTTAGCCAGGCTCATGCGCTGGGTCGTAAGGCCATAGAGGCGATAAAACTCGCCCTCACTGGGTAGCAGGCCGCCTTGCATCCGCTCACGCTGCAGGCGCAGCATGATCACGACATCGACGTCGCGAAGCCCTTCGTTCATGTCGTGGTAAACGCTAACGCCGTACTGCTCGACCCCGATTGGCAGAAGCGTTTTCGGACCGATTACGCGGATGTCCGGACAGCCGAGGGTTTTCAGCGCGAGCATGTTGGAACGAGCGACCCGCGAGTGCAGGATATCGCCGACGATGGCCACCGAGAGTTTCTCAAAATCACCTTTGTGTCGTCGGATGGTGAGCATGTCGAGCATGCCCTGGGTGGGATGCGCATGGCGCCCGTCGCCGCCATTGATGACGGCGACGTCGGGACAGACGTGTTCGGCGATGAAGTGAGCGGCGCCGGAGTCTGCGTGACGGACGACGAACATGTCGGCGGCCATCGCCTCAAGGTTCCGCAGCGTGTCGGTGAGTGTTTCGCCCTTGCTGGTGGACGAGGTTGAGACATTGAGCGTAATCACGTCTGCCGATAACCGCTGAGCCGCCAACTCGAATGTGGTTCGGGTGCGCGTGGAGTTTTCAAAGAATACGTTGCACACCGTCTTGCCCCGCAGCAGCGGGACCTTCTTCACGGCTCTGGCACCCACTTCAAGAAAAGAGTCGGCGGTATCGAGTATCTCGGTAAGCAGTTCGCGCGGCAGGCCATCCAGGGACAGAAAGTGGCGCAGCTGACCGTTGTCATTCAGCTGTAGCGGGCGCTTGGCGTCGGTAGGCGTCATCACAAAAGGTCTCAGTTGGCGGAGGCGAGAGTCTGGTACTCGAGCGTGAGCGGTGCGGGGCCAAGCAGCTTGACCCGTTGGTCTGATGGCAGCGATAGCGCAGCGCCAACTACGTCCGGTCGGATTGGCAGCTCTCGAGCGTTGAGGTCGAGCAGGCAAAGCAACGTAACGCTGGCGGGGCGGCCGTAATCGAATAGCTCGTTGAGCGCGGCGCGTACAGTTCGCCCACTCATCAGCACGTCGTCTATCAGTACGAGATGTTGACCGTCGATCTCGAATGGCAACGCTGAGGGTCTCACCTGCGGATGCAGACCGTTCTGGGTGAAGTCATCACGGTAGAACGAGACGTCCAAAACACCGAGAGCCTCCTGCTTGTCGCGCAGAAGCAGCAATGCTTGCGCGACCCAGACACCGCCGGTGTGGATGCCAATGAAGCGAGGCTCTGATATGCCACGGCTGCTGAGATGCTGATCCAGCGCAGCAGCCATTTCGGGCAACAACTGGTCGGGGTTCGGCAGGGTCATTTCTTTCTCCTTGGTGCGCGTCAGCCATTCTGCGCGAGCAGCCAGCCTTCGAGCAGAAGTGCCGCAGCGAGGGCATCGACAGGCCGCTCACGATAGCCGCCTTGCTGCCCTCCGCGAAGGCGCTCGCCCTTGGCTTCGTAGGTGGTCAGCCGCTCGTCGTGGGTATGCACCGGCACGTTGAAGCGGCCGTGAAGGCGTCGGGCAAATTTTTCCGCCCGGGCGCTCATCTCGCTAGGGGTGCCATCCATGTTCAGCGGAAGACCGACCACCAGCGCATCTGGCTGCCACTCACGCAGCAGCGCCTCGATCTGCGTCCAGTTCGGAACGCCGTTTTGCGCTTTCAGCACGCATAACTCGCGCGCCTGGCCGGTAATCACCTGACCGACTGCGACGCCGATTTGTTTAGTGCCGTAATCGAAGCCAAGCAGCAGGCGCAGTGCGGTCATGCGTGACCGACCTGGGTGCTAAGCAACCTGAGGTCAACGCCTAGCGAAGCCGCCGCAGCGGCCAAGCGCTGATCGTGGGGTAAATCGAAGAGAATCTGCGGCTGCATCGGGCAGCTCAGCCAGGCGTTGTCGATCAGCTCTGTCTCAAGTTGGCCTGGCTCCCAGCCCGCGTAACCGAGCGCAATGAAATGTTGCCGTGGCCCATGACCGTCGGCGATCGCGAAAAGTACGTCTTGGGAGGTGGTCACGCCGAGTTCACCAAGCCCCAGCGTTGCTTGAAACTGGCTCTCGGCCGGATGCAGCACGAACCCCCTATCGGTCTGCACTGGGCCGCCTGAAAAGATCGGCACCCCATGATTGGCCGGGGCGATAGCTCCATCCGGGCGCAGTTGCTCCAGCACATCCGCGAGGCTGAGCCCGCTGGGACGATTGATGATCAGTCCCATGGCGCCGTCCCGGTTGTGCTCCACCAGGTAGATCAACGTGTGGGCAAAATTGGGATCCGCCATGTGCGGCATGGCGATCAGGAAATGATGTTTAAGGTAGCTGGGCGAGGTCGCGTTCATGGGCGCTAGCTTAAGCGTTGCGGGCGAGGGCGTGAAGCCGCACGGGCAGGCTTTCCGGGCTGGTCCGGGCTGCGGACTCTTCAGATCCGCTGTTTAGCGACTCGACAATCGGTCACCGCGCTCAAAGCGCCAGGTTCTGATGATCTCAACTTGGTCGAACTTTTGCGCCAGCTCGCCGGAAAACGGAGCGAACGGTGCCGCTAGCCTGACGATACGCATGGCTGCTTCGTCGAGCACAGCCTGTCCGGAGGATTCGAGCACGCGCAGCTCTTGGACGGTACCGTTGCGATCAATGATCACGAGCATACGCAGGCTTCCGTAGATCCGTTGGCGACGCGCCTCGTCGGGGTAATTAAGGTTGCCGATGCGTTCGACCTTCTTTCGCCACTCATCGCGATACCAGGCGCTGATGTCTCGCATGGTCGCCGCACTGTTCTGCCGGCTGACACGAGGTCGCTTGGCGTATTGCTCAACTTGCTGGGCAAGTTCGGCCTCGAGGCTGGCAATTTCGGCGCTGAGCTGCGAGCTGTCATAGACGGGTGCGGGCTGCGCCTGTGGCTGAGGCTTGTTCTTCTGGGACTTTTCCGGCGTCTTTTCCCGCTGCGGCGCACGGGTTGCAACGGCTGTCTTTGGCGCCTCGCTTCGAGCGCTAGGCGGAGGCGACGAAGCGGGCGTGACCTTGCGCACCTGAGTGTCCTGAAACGGCGCTTGCTCGGTGGTTTTCGGCGATGCTTTGTGTTCCAGCGTGCCGCTGCCCTGCTGGTTGTCCTGGGCCAGGAAGTCGGCGTCCTTCGGTTTGTCTTCGCTCTTGAAGGTAGACAGGGTGATTTCCAGGGTTTTGCTAATCTGCTTTGGCTCCGACAACGAGAAGCCGAGCCCGAGGATCAAGGCGCCGTGCAGCGCGGCCGCGAGAAATATCGTAAAGCCGAGACGATCCGCTGGGCGGACATCTGTAACAGAAGTGGGTTGTCGTGTAACAGCGTTCATCGCATCACAGTCGGCTCGAAGTGCGCGCAGTCTGCCCAGCGTGACTATAAAAGTCTATGAACCAGGCGGCAGCTTTAGTGAGTCGTCGAGACGAGGCGGTGCACGTGTTGCCGCCTCACTAAAATAGTGCGGTTGGGTCGCTGCGGCGCGGCCGGGTTCGTGCGCATCTTAAAAAGATGAACCGGGAAAGCCGCACGCCCGTTTTCAGGCGACGGATCGGTCTCGGAGCTTCTCGGCGATAGCATCCATCAGCCGCTCGCCGATGCGAGTGTCAAACGCATTGTCGATTTCACGGATGCACGTCGGACTGGTGATGTTGATTTCGGTAAGAAAATCGCCAATGACGTCCAGTCCGACGAACAGCAGTCCGCGTCTGCGCAGCTCCGGACCGACGATGGCGGCGATCTCCCTGTCACGGTCAGAAAGCGGTTGGGCGACACCGCGTCCACCAGCGGCGAGATTGCCTCGGGTTTCGCCAGCTGCAGGGATTCGGGCCAAACAGTAGGGTACCGGCTCACCGTCAATCATGAGAATTCGTTTATCCCCTTCGGCGATAGCCGGAATGTAGCGCTGCGCCATGATCTGGCGGCTGCCATGATCGGTCAGTATTTCCAATATCACCGACAGGTTCGGGTCGCCTTCCCGATGGCGAAATATCGAAGCGCCGCCCATTTCATCGAGGGGTTTGAGAATGATGTCACGCTGCGAGCGCGCAAAGTCCCGCAGAATGTCGGACCGTCGACTGACAAGCGTTGGTGGCGTGCACTGCGGGAAACGGGTCGCGAAGAATTTTTCGTTGCAATCACGCAGGCTTTGTGGGCGATTGACCACAAGCGTGCCGGCTTGCTCAGCCAGTTCGAGAAGATAGGTGGCGTACACATACTCGCTGTTGAAGGGTGGGTCCTTGCGCATCAGGATGACGTCGAGTTCCGCCAGTGCGCTATCGACCTCGTCCTCTGTCTCGTACCAGCGCTGAGCGTCGTTGAAAACGCGGAGAGGACGCATGCGGGCGCGCGCTTCGCCTTCAAGCTGATAAAGGTCCCGCTGTTCCATGTAGTAGAGCGTCCAGCCGCGCGCCTGGGCTGCCAGCAGCATGGCAAGAGAGCTGTCCTTTTTGAAGGCAATCTGCGCGATTGGATCCATGATTATCCCGATGCGAACAGTCATGTGGTGTTCTCCAGCGAAAGGGCAGGGCGGCGCTGCCTGAGGGTCTGAAATTTCGACGCAGATTGGCGGTGGTTGTGCGCTGGGTCAAGGAAAATCCCGCTGCCCTGGCGGCAGATAGCTTGCACTTGAGGAGTGTGCTAAAAAGGTCCCGCGATTGGGTGCAGCCCATCGATGACAGGGCCTCTGGCGCACTGACATAACGATAAACTACGACTCACCGAGGCGATGGTAGGGCGAAATGGAACAGCACTCCGAGGGCTTGAAGGTCATGGTGATCGACGATTCGAAAACGATTCGTCGCACCGCCGAAACGCTGCTGAAAAAAGTAGGTTGTGATGTGATTACGGCGGTGGATGGCTTCGACGCGCTCGCCAAGATCGCAGATAGTCACCCGCGTATCATTTTCGTCGATATCATGATGCCCCGGCTTGATGGGTATCAGACCTGCGCGCTGATCAAGAACAACAGTTCTTTCAAATCCACCCCGGTAATCATGCTGTCGTCCAAGGATGGCTTGTTTGATAAAGCCAAGGGGCGGATCGTGGGGTCGGACCAATACCTCACCAAGCCATTCAGCAAAGAAGAGTTGCTCGGTGCAATCAAGGCGCATGTGCCTGACTTCGCACCTGTAGAGCAAGTATCCTGAAGTTCGGCCCTGTGTGCCGCTGAAGCCTTCCCTACGGAGAAACCATGGCTCGCGTTCTGATTGTTGATGACTCGCCGACCGAGATGTACAAGTTGACGGCCATGCTTGAAAAGCATGGTCACGTCGTTCTTAAAGCTGAAAACGGTGCTGATGGTGTGGCGCTCGCGCGCCAGGAAAAACCTGATGCTGTCCTGATGGATATCGTTATGCCTGGGCTCAATGGTTTTCAGGCCACCCGTCAACTGACCAAAGATGCTGAAACCAGTCACATTCCGGTAATCATTGTGACGACCAAGGATCAGGAAACCGATAAGGTCTGGGGCAAGCGCCAGGGCGCGAAGGATTACCTGACTAAGCCAGTAGACGAAGCGACACTGCTAAAAACTCTGAACGCCGTGCTTGCCGGTTAAGGGTGGTTTCGTAGTTCAGACAAGGGATGTTGTCAGCATGTCGGATATGCCTACGCCGTTTCAGCGTCTCCTTGAGATCGATGCCCGTTGCAGGGCGCTGGCTGCTGGCCTGCCTTCGCAGCAAGAAGCTATTCAGACTTGGGCTGGCATCGGTTTCAGAATGGGGGGGCGTTTGTTCGTGGCCCCAATGGGGGAGGTTGGAGAGATCCTCCACGAGCCGCGCTACACGCTGCTGCCGGGAGTGAAAGCCTGGGTAAAGGGCGTTGCCAATGTTCGCGGCAGGCTGTTGCCGGTCATGGACCTATGTGGCTACTTCGGCCTCGAACTGTCGCCGTTGCGCAAGCAGCGACGGGTGCTGGTAGTCGATCACCAAGAGGTGTTCGCAGGGCTGACGGTCGATGAGGTGTTTGGCATGCAGCACTTTGCTGTCGATGCTTTCTCCGAACAGCTGCCGCCGGTTGAGGCATCGATTCAACCATTTATCCATGGGGTTTTTCAGCGTGAGCAGCCGTGGCTGGTTTTTAGCCCGCACGCGCTTGCCGCCCACCAGACATTCTTGGATGTGGCGTATTGATTTAGGTGAGGTCGGCTGATGCCGGCCTTTTGGTTCTTGGAAGGAAACGTACGGGTGGTCCAGGCGGGGGCCGGAAAAAATGAAAAAATTGAACGCGAATGCATTGCTGGCAGGAATACGTAGCAATACGTTGATCGCCGGGCTGTTTATCCTTCTCATCGTCTCGATGGTGCTGTTGTTCGTGAACTTCGCGTACATCAATACTCAAGCCGACTATGACAACGAGTACATAGGACACGCAGGCGAGCTGAGAGTTCTGTCTCAGCGTATCGCGAAGAACGCGGTAGAAGCTGCCGCCGGCACGCCTGAAGCTTTCGACTCGCTGAAAGACGCGCGAAACGACTTCAGTGAACGCTGGGGCTATCTGTCCGTAGGCGATGATCGCATTGGTTTGCCTGCGGTGCCGCAGTCACTACACGCTGAGGTTGCCGCAGTGCAGCAGGACTGGGATACGTTGCGGCAGAACACTGACGCGATTCTTGCCAGCGAACAGACCGTGCTGTCCTTGCATCAGGTAGCTGCAACCCTCGCCGAAACCATTCCGCAGTTGCAGGTAGAGTACGAAGAAGTCGTAGACATTCTTCTGGAAAGTGGAGCACCTGCCGCTCAGGTTTCAGTTGCACAGCGCCAATCGTTGCTCGCCGAGCGTATTCTCGGCTCGGTGAACAAGGTGCTTTCGGGTGATCAGGACTCGGTCCAAGCGGCGGACATGTTTGGTCGCGATGCAAGTCTGTTCGGCCGCGTTCTTAACGCGATGCTCGAAGGCAACGAGGCCATGGGCATCAGCCGAGTAAGCGATGTCGAGGCTCTGGATCGCCTTGCCGCAATTTCAGAGCTGTTCCAATTCGTGTCCGGCTCGGTGGACGAGATTCTTGAAACGTCACCTGAACTGTTCCAGGTGCGGGAATCATCCAACAGCATTTTCGAGGTGTCGCAAACCCTTCTCGACAAGACCTCTGTTCTGACCCAAGGGCTTCAAGGTCGTGCTGATGCCCGTTATATCAACACCCTCGCTGGCTATGTTCTCGGTGCGTTGGCGCTTGCTTCGATCTTGCTGATCGGTTTGGTTATGGTTCAAGAAACGCGCCGGCGTCTGAGCGAGACTGCGGAAAAGAACGAGCGCAACCAGACGGCAATTCTGCGATTGCTCGACGAGATCGGTGACCTGGCTGACGGTGACTTAACCGTAGCCGCCACGGTTACCGAGGACTTCACTGGCGCGATTGCTGACTCGATCAACTACTCCATTGACCAGCTTCGAGACTTGGTCGAAACGATCAACCAGACGGCTGTTCAGGTGTCGGGTGCGGCTCAGGAAACCCAGGCGACCGCCATGCATCTGGCAGAGGCTTCCGAACATCAGGCCCAAGAGATTGCTGGCGCTTCGGCCGCGATCAACGAAATGGCTGTATCGATCGACCAGGTATCGGCTAACGCCGCTGAATCCTCGGCGGTAGCTGAGCGTTCTGTAGCAATTGCGAACAAAGGTAACGAGGTGGTGCATAACACCATCACCGGCATGGATAACATCCGTGAGCAGATCCAGGACACGTCGAAGCGAATCAAGCGACTCGGCGAATCGTCTCAAGAGATTGGTGACATTGTTAGCCTGATCAACGACATCGCAGACCAGACGAACATCCTCGCATTGAACGCAGCCATCCAGGCCTCCATGGCCGGAGACGCGGGCCGCGGATTCGCCGTGGTAGCGGACGAGGTACAGCGTCTTGCGGAGCGTTCGTCTGCAGCGACCAAGCAGATCGAGGCGCTGGTCAAGACGATCCAGACGGACACCAACGAAGCGGTTATCTCCATGGAGCAGACCACCTCCGAAGTGGTGCGAGGCGCTCGCCTTGCCCAAGACGCAGGGGTTGCGCTGGAGGAGATTGAGAAGGTATCGAAGAGCCTTGCAGCGTTGATTCAGAACATTTCTAACGCGGCGCGTCAGCAGGCTTCCTCGGCCGGCCATATCTCTAACACCATGAACGTTATCCAGGAAATCACCTCGCAGACATCTTCCGGTACCACTGCTACAGCGAAGAGCATTGGTAATCTCGCGAAGATGGCCAGTGAGATGCGCCACTCGGTATCCGGCTTTACCTTGCCGGAAACGCAGGACCAAGTCTGATTGAGAGTACGGTAGCCAGAGATGGCTGCCGAGAGAGTTCATGAGCAAGGGGCAGGGCATGCAGCCAAGCGTTGACTGGTCATTGAGACCCTTGGCTGATATGTCATCAGGCGAGTTTAACGCTTGGCGCGCCTTGCTCGAAGAACGCTCCGGCATGGTCGTCACCGAGCAACGTCGAACGTTTCTTCAAACCAACCTGACCAGCCGAATGCGTGAGGTCGGCGTGTCAGATTACGCTACCTATTACCGTCAGGTGACTAACGGTCCAAAAGGAGCGGTGGAATGGTCGACGCTGATGGATCGGTTAACCGTTCAGGAAACCCGATTCTTTCGCCACCTACCGTCGTTTACGTTGCTAACTGACTACATGCAGCAACGAGGATCACGTAGCACCGCCCAGCCGTGGTCGTTGTGGAGTGTGGGTTGCGCAAGTGGTGAGGAAACATACTCATTGGCGATCTGTGCCTCCGAGGCGTTGAAGCATGACGGTGAGGGCGCACAGTTCGGTGTGATCGGGACCGATATCAGCCTCAGCGCGCTGAGCCGGTCGCGAGATGGCCTCTACAGTAGCCGCCGGCTAGACCAACTCGACCCCGGATTACGCGAGCGGTATTTCCAAGCGATCCCGGATGACCGATTTCAAGTGATTCCCAGCCTGGCGGCGCGTGTGTGCTTTGCCCGGCTTAACGTGCTGGAGCTTGCCGGTGCGCCAATGTCCGATATGGACGTCATTTTTTGTCAGAACCTGTTGATTTACTTCCGCCGCTGGCGCCGCCGCGAAATCCTCAATCGTCTGGCTGAACGCCTGGCGCCGGGAGGATTGTTGGTTATAGGCGTTGGCGAGGTGGTTGGCTGGCAGCATCCGGAGCTCGTTCCGGTTGCCGACAGCCAGGTTCTGGCCTTTACCCGGAAATGTTTATGAGCGGAGTCGCTATGGGTGATCGGCACGATTATGTCGCCCTGGAGTGGGTGAAAGGCGAGATTGCCGAAACGCTGAAGCAGGCGCGGCAGGCCTTGGAAGCGTTCGTCGAAAACCCGCAAGACTCGACGCGGATGCGCTTCTGCATGACCTATGTACATCAGGTGCATGGAACGTTGCAGATGGTTGAGTTCTACGGCGCTGCACTGCTTGCTGAGGAGATGGAGCAGCTTGCCCGCGCGTTGCTGGACGAACGCGTTGCCAACCAGAACGAAGCGCTTGAAGTGTTAATGCAGGCCATTCTGCAAATGCCGGTTTATCTGGACCGCATACAGAGTGCCCGTCGCGACCTGCCAATGGTCGTCTTGCCTTTGCTCAACGATTTACGTGCCGCGCGTGGCGAAAAGCTGCTATCTGAAACCAGCCTGTTTTCGCCGAATATGTCTGCCCGAACGCCAGCGCTATCGGGCGAATTCCTCGCTCAGCGACAAACGTCGGATCTTCCTGGCTTGCTTCGTAAACTTCGGCAGATGTTGCAGGTTGCGCTCGTTGGCGTGATTCGTAATCAAGATCTACCGACCAATCTGGGTTACATGGCGCGTGTTTTCGCGCGGCTGGAAATGCTTTGCAAGGACGCGCCGCTGGGAGCGCTGTGGCAGATCGCATCGGGTGTGGTCGAAGGAATGGCCAGCGGCGCAGTCGACAATGGCACCACTATTCGGAATCTGCTTCGCCAGGTCGATAAGGAGCTAAAGCGTTTAGTCGCCCAGGGTGCTGACGGAATCAATCAGGCCGCACCTGATGAGCTGACGAAAAATCTGCTCTTCTATGTGGCTAAGGCGCCTACCCTCTCGCCGCGTATTCAGGCCCTGAAGGTTGAGTACAGCCTGGATGATGCGCTGCCAGATAGCGCTGTGGTCGACGAAGAGCGTGCCCAGCTGTCCGGTCCGGATCGCGGTGCTATGCGCTCGGTTGTGTCCGCCCTTTGCGAAGAGCTGGTCAGGGTCAAGGACAGCTTGGATCTCTTCGTACGCAGCGACCGCATGGGGCTCGCTGAGCTCGGTGCGCTGCAGCCACCCCTCAAGCAAATAGCAGACACGCTCGCAGTGCTGGGTTTTGGGCAGCCACGCCGGATCATTCTCGATCAGATCGGGCTGGTCGATGCGTTGGCGCAAGGGCATCAGCAGCCCGACGATGCTGCATTGATGGATGTCGCAGGTGCGCTGCTGTATGTCGAGGCGACGCTGGCCGGTATGGTCGGCGGCACCTCTGACGAGCGAAGCGAAGAAAGTCACCTGCCGACCACCGATGTCGCCCAGATACATCAACTGGTGATCCGAGAAGCACGTACGGGGCTCGAGCAGGCCAAAGACGCGATCATCGAGTTCATTGCTTCTCAGTGGAACCATCAGCATCTGGCTCGCGTGCCGGAGCTGCTCACTCAGTCGCGCGGTGGGCTGGCCATGGTCCCGCTCACGCGAGCTGCCGCCCTTCTGGATGCATGCAACCGCTATATCCAGGAGCAGCTGCTCGAGCCACAAGCAATCCCAGACTGGCAAAGTCTGGACACCCTCGCTGATGCGATAACCAGCGTTGAGTACTACCTTGAGCGCCTTAGCGAAGACTGTGGCTCCCAGGGCGATTTGATCCTCGATGTCGCTGAAGAAAGTTTGCAGGCGCTTGGCTATTCCTTGCGCGAACAACCGCCAGCGATAGAGCACGAGCAGGTCAGTTCGGAGATAGAGTTTGCTGGGACCGACCCGTTGGACGAGATCGAGGTGCTGTTGCCGGAGCCAAGTGTCGATGCCTTGGATACGGAGCAGCAGGATCACGCCGAGGTGCCGTTCCTCGATACGCCTGCTGAAGTCTCGATGCTGGTTGATTCAGAGCAGATCATCGAGGGGAGCGCAGGCCACGAAACCGTTGACGTGGACGATGCTGGGGAATTCGAGTTCGATACTTGGTCGACTGAGCATGTCGAACTTACCGAGCCTGAACCTGAGCAGATGATCGTCACGGAAGGCGAGGGCCTATTGGAGGGCCCGGATGAGCTGACCGCAGACGATTCAGTTGAATACACGTTGGAGTGGAGCGAAGCCGAAATGGCTGAGCTCAATATGCCTGAGGTCGTGCTTCCGGAGTTGATGGAGCAAGCACCCCCTGCAGAGCCAGCGATGAGTCTGGAAGATGTCATGGCTGCGCCGGTTGTTTCGATCAACCCGCCAGCCCAGCATGTGCCTCCGAGCTTGCTGCCCCCGCCTGAAGGGGAGGAGCCTGTCGATGAGGACCTGCTTGAGGTGTTTGTCGAGGAGGCCGCTGAGGTGCTCGAAGCCATCGGCGAATACTTACCACGATGGTGCGCCGACACAGCGGACAAGAATGCGCTCGGCGAGGTGCGGCGGGCCTTTCATACGCTCAAGGGTAGTGGGCGTATGGTGCGCGCACTGGTGATCGGTGAATTGGCCTGGTCTGTGGAAAACTTGCTCAACCGCGTCCTCGACCGGAGCGTGGAGGCAAGCGGCTCGGTAAAAAGCATAGTGGGCGACGTCGTTGCGCTGATGCCTGCCCTGGTCGATGAGTTTGCTGCAAAAGCGCAGCGCCAACGCGACGACGTCGATCGTCTGGCCGCCTATGCCCATGCCCTTGCCAAAGGGCAGCCGACCGATCCTGGTCCCCAAGGTGGTGCCTCTCTCGATAAGCCGGCTCAGGAGCTGATTGTTGAAGATGCGCTAGACCCCCAACTGCTTGAGATTTTCCGCAATGAGGCAGAGTCGCACATCAGTACGCTGGTGGACTTTCTAGCCGATTGCGCGCAGCGCCTTCCGCAACCGGTGACCGACGCCCTGCAGCGAGCATTGCACACGCTCAAGGGCAGCGCTCACATGGCGGGGATCCTCCCGGTGGCGGAAATTGCTACCCCGCTGGAAAAAATGGTCAAGGAGTTCAAGGCTAACCTCATCCCAATGGCTCTGGCAGAGGCGGAGCTTCTGCATACAGCGGAGCAGCTGCTGCGTCGCGGGCTGGAAAATCTCGAGCATGATCCACTGGCGCCCATCGAAGGCGCGGACGAGTTCGTCGTACAGGTTCAGGCGTTGCATCAGAAGCGACTGACCGATGCTGGCGAGCGAGGCGAAAACGAAAAGGGTGAGCCTCGCGATCCAGGGATGATTGCGCTCTTTCTCTCCGAGGGCATGAACATTCTGCTCGACGCCGAGGACCTGTTGCAGAGCTGGCGCGAGCATCCTGCAGAACGCCAAGAGCTGACGGCACTGCTTGAAGAGCTGACGACGCTGGGCCTTGGTGCACAAATGGCAGAGCTTCCTCAGATCGACGCGCTTTGCCAGGTACTGCTTGATTTGTACGCGGTTGTACAAGACGGCCGCCTCGCAGTAAGTGCGCGGTTCTTCGACGACGTGGAGCAAGGTCACGAGGCCCTGGTCGGCATGATGGATCAGGTCGCAGCCGGTCTGCAGGTCACCGGACAGCCAGAGTTGGTTGCGCGCCTCGAAGACTTATTAGCGGAGGCAATTGACCCACACGCTTATGAGCTGCCTGCTGAGGAAGGACCAGCAGAAACGGTTGCGGACGCTCCGGTGGCTGACAGTCGCGCCCATGAGATACCCGACGCAGAAGCCTGGCCCGCTGAGGCTCACTCAGTCTCGGACGATCTGGATGAAGAAATGGTCGAGATATTTCTCGACGAGGCTGTCGACCTGCTTGAAAGTGCCGGTGGCGCACTCGACCGCTGGCTTGGCGACCCCTCCAACCAATTGGCGCTCTCAGCCCTGCTGCGTGACTTGCACACCCTCAAGGGTGGCGCGCGAATGGCCGAAGTTCGGCCGATCGGCGATCTAGCACACGAGCTCGAGACTCTTTACGAAGGGCTTTCCGACGGCCGCTACGTGCACACTGATGATCTTGCCGCACTGCTGTTGCGTAGCCATGATCAACTCGCCGTTCAGCTGGAGCAGCTCCAGGCGCACAAGCCAATGGATGCCGCGCCGGGCCTCATTGAGCTTATTCGAGCTTATCGACAGGGTGTCACTCCAACTTTTCAAAGCCATGCCCTAACGTTCGACCACGCGATGGGCTCGGGCGATGATGAACATGGCTCGATGGCGGCCGACGATGAAACACTCTTGTCCGCACCAACAGAGCACAGGGACGAAGCTTACAGCGATGGCCAGTCGGAGCCTGACCAGGCAGAGGCGTTACCAAGTGCGGACATCGATCAAGCTGAGATCGCAGTCTCAGCCGATGACGCGTTCATCCTCGAGCCTGAAACTATAGAAGACGCTAGCGCAGCGGCTGCGGCTGCGGCTGCAGAGCCCGACCTTGTCGAGCATATTGAGGATCAGGATCAGGATCAGGATCAGGATCAGGATGAGGATCAGACGCCTGAAGCGATGGCGGAACTCCCGTCGCTTGAAACCAGCAACTGGGACAATCGTGATCCCGAGCTGGTCGAGATATTCCTCGAGGAAGGTTTCGACATCATCGAACGCGCCGGTGCGTCCTTGCAGCGTTGGATGGATGATGTTGGCAATAGCCTAGAGATCGAAGCGCTGCAGAGAGACCTGCATACCCTCAAGGGTGGCGCCCTGATGGCAGACATTCGCGAGATCGGCGATCTTGCGCATGAATTGGAGTACCTGTACGAGGGGTTGTGCGCGGGTAAATACCGCGCAAGCCCAGTGTTGTTCAGGTTGCTACAGACGTGTCACGACCGGCTTGCGGCGATGCTCGATGCGGTCCGCGCCTATCAATCGCTGCCCGATGGTCAGGACCTGATTGACACGATCCGGCAATTTCGAGCGAGCCCGGAAGAGCAGCTGAGCATGCCCGGAAGCGTCGCCCTGACGTCCGCTCAAGACTCAGCCGAAGCCGAGATTCTCGACATCTTTGTCGAAGAGGCCGAGGAACTGCTGGAAGAGATGGACGCCGCGCTGGCGCGATGGGAGGCCACACGTGACAGCGCAGCTCCTCTGGTCGACATGATGCGCGTATTGCACACGCTTAAGGGCGGCGCACGCCTGGCGGGGCAAGCCCAACTTGGAGATATGGCGCACGATCTTGAACAGCGCCTTGGTGATGTGCAGGGGCAGGGCGGATCTTGGACGGACAGTCTGTTTTTAGACGTGCAGGGTGGCTATGACGCCTTGCTCAAGGAAGTCGAATCGATGCGCGCGCGCTTGGCGAGCGAGCCGGCGGCACCTTCGGCCGAGCAACCGCAGGAAAGTGTTCGGGAGGCCCGTGCCGATTCGTCTGTGATCACGCTCGATAAACCTATTGTGGCTGCCAGCGCGAGGGCGCAGGTCGCCAGCGCGCCGGCCAAGGTCCTCCCGTTCATCCGTCGTGCAGAGCAAGCGGCGCTGGATGCCGCTTCTCGTCGAGCTCCGCAGGAGTTAGTGAAGGTCCCGGCGGATCTCCTGGAAGGCCTGGTGAACCTGGCGGGCGAGACCTCTATCTTTCGCGGTCGGGTCGAACAGCAGGTCAGCGACGTCGGCTTCACATTGGGTGAAATGGAGGCCACGATTGAGCGGGTTCGTGACCAGCTGCGGCGGCTGGATACCGAGACCCAAGCGCAGATCCTCAGCCGTTACCAGGCCGAGGCGGAACGTGCGGGTTACGACGATTTCGATCCCCTGGAAATGGACCGGCACTCCCAGCTCCAGCAGCTCTCGCGGGCGCTATTCGAGTCAGCGTCCGACCTGCTCGATCTTAAGGAAACCCTGGCGGCGCGTAACCGCGACGCCGAGACATTGTTGCTGCAGCAGGCGCGGGTCAACACTGAACTTCAGGAAGGTCTCATGCGTACTCGCATGGTGCCCTTCGATCGGCTGGTGCCGCGCTTGCGTCGCATCGTGCGCCAAGTGGCTAGCGAGCTGGGTAAGCAGGTCGAGTTTCATGTTGGCAACGCGACGGGCGAGATGGACCGCAGTGTTCTTGAACGCATCGTCGCGCCACTGGAGCACATGCTCCGCAACGCGGTGGATCACGGTGTCGAATCCCCAGCCAAGCGCGTCGCGGCTGGTAAGCCCGAGCAGGGCAACATCCGTCTGGATCTGAGTCGCGAGGGCGGCGACATCGTTCTTGCCTTGGCCGACGACGGCGCGGGCATCAATCTTGAAGCTGTTCGGCGCAAGGCGATTGAGCGCGGTCTGATGCTGCCGGGAAGTGACCTGACAGACCATGAGGTTCTGCAGTTCATACTCGAAGCGGGCTTTTCCACCGCCGAGCAGGTGACGCAGATTTCCGGTCGCGGCGTCGGTATGGATGTGGTGCATTCGGAGGTGAAGCAGCTCGGCGGCTCTATGAGCATCGAGTCGACCCTCGGAAGCGGCACGCGCTTTCTGATCCGGTTGCCGTTCACGGTCTCGGTCAACCGGGCCCTGATGGTCTACTCCGGTGAAGACCTTTACGCGATCCCTCTGAATACGATCGAAGGCATCGTGCGGGTCTCGCCATATGAGCTGGAGGCTTACTACCAGCCGGGTGCCTCGCGCTTCGAGTATGCGGGACAAACCTACGAGCTCCGCTACCTCGGCGAGCTGTTGAACAACGGTCAGCGGCCCAAGCTAGTAGGGCAAAGTCTGCCTTTGCCAGTAATCCTGGTGCGTTCGAACGAGCACAGTGTGGCGGTGCAGGTTGATAGCCTGGCCGGTTCCCGCGAAATCGTGGTGAAGAGCCTTGGGCCGCAGTTCGCGACCGTCCCGGGCATCTCTGGCGCGACCATTCTGGGTGATGGCCGCGTAGTAGTGATTCTCGACCTGCTCGCAACCATCCGCGTCCTGCATGCTCATCTGCTCACACAACAGCAGCCACTGGGCCTCCTTGACTACGATGACTCCGCCGAGATCGAAGTTGACCGTCCGACCCTGGTCATGGTGGTGGACGATTCGGTGACCGTGCGCAAGGTAACCAGTCGCCTGCTGGAGCGAAACGGCATGAACGTACTGACGGCGAAGGATGGCGTTGACGCAATCACGCAGCTGCAGGAACGCAAGCCGGACATCATGCTTCTGGACATTGAAATGCCGCGGATGGACGGCTTCGAAGTCGCAACCCTCGTGCGACACGATGAGCATCTGAAGGATCTTCCGATCATCATGATCACGTCGCGAACCGGTGAAAAGCATCGGGACCGCGCCATGGGCATCGGTGTCAATGAATACCTAGGGAAGCCATATCAGGAGTCATTGCTGCTCGAGACGATCCAGAAACTGGTCAAGCGTCATGAGTGACGTCGTTGCGGCCCGCATCGGTGTCATTGCTGACACCTCGCTGCAGCGGCATGTGTTGCAGCAGGCGTTGAGCTCCAATGGATACAACGTCGTGCTCAACAGCGATCCTGCGCGCCTCCAGGAAGACGATCTGATAACGGTCAAGGCTGACCTGTGGCTTGTCGATCTTGCCCAGACGGAAGATTCGCCACTCGTCAACGCGCTGCTCGAACGGGACAGCTGTCCGGTGCTGTTCGGCGAGGGGCATGCGCCGGAGCGCCAATCAGAGCACTACCCGCGTTGGGAGCGGCGATTGTTTGGCAAGCTCAAGCGGCTTGTCGGAGACCCGTCTCGGGCTGTGGGGCCTCGTCTCGAGGGGTTGCGCGAGGACACCGAGCGTCTTTCACGCCTTGAACTTCCCCGCACGCTTGCAGGTGCCGCCTCCATAGTGGGTCAGCCAGCACCCGAGGTCTGGCTATTGGCCGCATCCCTGGGCGGGCCCGAGGCCGTTAAGGGCTTTCTCGATGCGCTACCGAGCGGGTTGCCGGTTGGATTCGTCTACGCACAACACATCGAGGCCAATTTCGAATCGGCCCTGTCACAGGTCGTAGGGCGACACAGCGAATGGAACGTGGTGCGGAGCCGTGAGAACGACCGGATTCGCTGCGGTGAGGTTGTGGTGGTGCCGATCAGCCAGGAAATGGGTTTTGATAAAGACGGGGCCATGCTGCTGACCGGGCGGAGTTGGCCCGAACCGTACAGCCCCTCTATCGATCAGATGATGCTTAATTTAGCGCAGCAGTACGGTGGCCGTTGCGGTGTTATCGCATTCAGCGGGATGGGCAGCGACGGCAGTGCCGCTGCCGCCTATGTATTGCGTCAGGGCGGCAGAGTCTGGACGCAGCGAGCTGAGTCGTGCGTCTGCTCGAGTATGCCGGACAGTCTTCGAGAGGGCGGCTACAGCTCGCTCAGTGGCGATCCGCGTGAACTTGCCCAGGCCCTGGTCAATCATTTTGTGCAACAGGCCAGCCAGCCCGTTGCGGCTTTGCAACGGGATACCTTATGAGCCAATCCGTTATTACCCAAGACTCTGCTGCCAGCGTGACCGGTCTGCTGGTCCCGCTGGCCGACCGAACGCTTCTGTTGCCCAACGTCGCTGTGGCCGAGTTGATCCCTTACCGTGCCCCGCAATCCGCGCAGGGTAATACACCACCTTGGTTTCTTGGGCAGGTCGCCTGGCGAGACCTGACGTTGCCGCTATTGTCCTTCGAAGCGGCATCTGATGGGCAAGCAGAAACGGGGTCGCTGGCACGGGTTGCAGTGCTGAATGCACTGGGTGGGCGCGATCATGTGAAGTTCATTGCCCTGCTGGTTCAGGGTATCCCCCGCTCGGTCAAAGTTGATGCGGGCCTTGCGCGGTCGGACGTAATGCTGGCTCCGCTGGAGCTGGACGCGGTCAACCTCGGTGACGTGCAGGCTCGAATCCCGGATTTGGTCGCTCTGGAGCAAAAACTAGCGGACGCTGGGCTGATTTAACAGACCGGCGCCACGTAATACCCGCCGAATCGATACCGTTAGCCGTCTAACTGGAAATCGCCCCAGAGTTGCTGCGCAATGCTTAGGGCTACAACAGGAGCGGTTTCGGTGCGAAGCACCCGAGGCCCAAGACGTGCCGGCTGGAAACCAGCGCCACGGGCCTGTTCAACCTCCGCATCGTTCAACCCGCCCTCCGGACCGATCAAAAATGCCAGCGTCGCAGGACGCTGATGGGCTGACAGCGGTTCGGCCACTGGATGCAGAACCAACTTGAGTTCCGCCTCGACTGCCAGCCACTCCTGCAGCGGGCTCGGTGGGTGGATGGTCGGTATCACCGAGCGGCCACACTGCTCGCAGGCACTTACGGCGATCTGGCGCCAGTGCGCCAATCGCTTGTCAGCCCTTTCGTCCTTCAGGCGCACCTCACACCGCTCGGTGATGATTGGCGTGATCTCCACGGCCCCTAACTCTGTCGCTTTCTGAATCGCCCAGTCCATCCGCTCACCGCGCGACAGCCCCTGGCCGAGATGAATCCTCAAGCCCGGCTCGGGCAACCCTGGAAGCGCCTCATTCAGTTCGACCGTCACTTGCTTCTTGCCCACCTCCACCAGCTCGCCGCGATATTCACGACCGCTGCCGTCGAACAGCTGCACCGATGCGCCCGCCCCCAACCTCAACACCCGACTGATGTAGTGTGCAGAGGCCTCAGGTAGGACGTGGGCGCCCAGTGTGAGAGAGCTATCAATGAAGAATCGGGGTATGCGCATCAGGAGGCTACGTCGAATGGGTGAGGCGGCAGTCTATAGCGTGAGTCGTGGCACCTGAAGCCTGTGCTGCGGGTAAGGCGTTAGCCGGGGTCGCGAAACTCGGAAGGCGCACCCTGTGCCACCGCCACGCTGACGGCGGCGCGCGTTGCTATATCGATGCCTTCAGTGGCGACATCAGCGAGAAAATCGATCTGCTCCTCGGTGATGGTATACGGCGGCAGAAAATACACCACGCTCCCCAGCGGCCGGAGCAGGGCGCCACGGTGCAAAGCGTGTTGGTAAACTTTCAACCCGCGGCGCTCCTGCCAGGGATAAGGTGTTTTGCTGGCTTTGTCCTGCACCATTTCAATCGCCACAGCCATGCCGGTTTGTCGGACCTCCGCGACGTTCGGGTGATCGCGCAGGTGAGCCGTGGCGGTTTCCATTCTTGCGGCCAGTGCTTTGTTCGCTTCGATGATGCCGTCTTGCTCGAAGATGTCGAGGGTCGCCAGCGCAGCCGCACACGCCAGCGGGTTGCCGGTGTAGGTATGCGAGTGAAGAAATGCGCGCAGGGTCGAGTAGTCGTCGTAGAACGCCTGATAGAGCTTGTCAGTCGTCAGTACGGCAGCCATGGGCAGATAGCCACCTGTGAGCGCTTTTGATAGGCAAAGAAAATCGGGCGTGACGCCTGCCTGCTCGCAGGCGAACATGGTGCCTGTGCGACCGAAGCCGACCGCAATCTCATCGTGTATCAGGTGCACGTCGTAGCGATCGCAGGCATCGCGCAGCAGGCTGAGGTAGATCGGATGGTACATACGCATACCGCCCGCGCCCTGGATCAGCGGCTCGACGATCACCGCTGCGATCTCCCCATGATGCTCGGCCAACGTCTGCTCCATATGGGCAAACATGTTGCGGGAATGTTCTTCCCAGCCCATCCCTTCAGGGCGTGCGTAGCAGTCAGGACTCGGGACCTTGAACGTATCCAGCAGCAGCGGCTTGTAGGTGTCGGTAAACAGGGCAACATCTCCCACCGACATCGCGGCCACGGTTTCGCCGTGGTAGCTGTTGGTTAAGGTGACGAAACGCTGCTTGTTTAGCTGCCCGATGTTGCGCCAGTAGTGGAAGCTCATTTTCAACGCCACTTCGATACCGGTTGAGCCGTTGTCGGTGTAGAACACCCGGTCGAGCCCGGGAGGCGTGATGCGCACCAGCCGCTCCGACAGCTCCACCACCGGCTGGTGGCTGAAGCCAGCGAGCATGACATGCTCAAGCTGATCGAGTTGGTCTTTGATTCGCTGATTAATGCGCGGGTTGGCATGCCCGAACACATTGACCCACCATGAGCTCACTGCATCGAGATAGCGCTTGCCATCGAAATCTTCGAGCCAGACGCCGTCGCCGCGTCGTATTGGAATCAGCGGAAGCTGCTCGTGGTCTTTCATCTGGGTGCAGGGATGCCAGAGGACGGAAAGGTCACGCTGCATCCAGCTGTCATTCAGGCTCATCATGGCTCCTTGATTCGGGCGTCGGCGCAGCCTAGCAGAAAGCGTTCGTCAAACTTGATCGACGCCGTCCTATCGAGCGATCCGATATTTTGAAACGAAAAAATGCGATTCATTTCGATCTGTTTGTCGTTAGGCTTGCCGCAACACAATTCACGGGTGATTCCATGCAGTTGCGAAACTCAACAAGCCAGTACGGCCTGATCAGCATCCTCTTGCATTGGGTGGTGACGGTTGCAGTGATTGGGTTGTTCGCGCTGGGTTACTGGATGGTGGGGCTGACCTATTACAGCAGCTGGTACCGCACCGCTCCGGACATACACAAGAGTATCGGCCTGATCTTGTTCGCGGTGATGGCTGTACGGCTCGTCTGGCGCTTCCTCAGTCACGGCCCGGCGCCCCTGCCGAGCCATGGCCGGGTGACACGGCTGGCGACCAAGGCGGGCCATGGTCTGCTTTACCTCGGTTTGTTCGCGGTGATGATTTCAGGCTATCTGATATCGACTGCAGATGGCCGTGCGATCAGTGTCTTCGATTGGTTCGAGGTGCCTGCGCTGATCACTGGCATTCCGGACCAGGAGGACATAGCCGGTCTGGTTCATGAATACCTCGCCTGGGCCTTGGTGATTTTTTCTGGCCTGCACGCCTTGGCTGCGCTGAAACACCATTTCATTGATCGTGACTCCACGCTCAAACGAATGCTCGGCCGTGCCGACACCTGACGTCCACTCAAAGGAGAACACAATGCTGAAGAAAACCCTCGCTGCACTGGCCATAGGATCGTCCCTGATGGCCGGACAAGTATTTGCTGCCGATTACGCGATCGACACCAAAGGCCAACATGCTTTCGTTAACTTCAAGATCAGCCACCTCGGCTATAGCTGGCTGTGGGGCACCTTCAAAGAGTTCGACGGCAGCTTCAGCTTCGATGCAGACCAGCCGGAAGCGAGCAAGGTTAATGTCACGCTGCAAACCGCTAGCGTTGACTCCAACCATGCTGAACGCGACAAGCACCTGCGTAGCGACGATTTCCTTAACGTCTCGGAACACCCCACCGCCACCTTCGAATCCACGTCGGTTGAATCTACGGGCGAAGGCGAAGCTGATATCACTGGCAACCTGACCCTTAACGGCGTAACCAAGCCGGTCGTGATCGCCGCCAAGTTTCTAGGTGAAGGCAAAGATCCGTGGGGCGGATATCGTGCAGGGTTCGAAGGAATGACCACGCTCAATCTGAAAGATTTTGATATCAAAATGGATCTCGGCCCGGCGTCGCAGACCGTCGACCTAATCATTTCCGTGGAAGGCATTCGCCAGTAACTGCCAATCGGTATCCAACGCCGGCGCATGCCGGCGTTCTGCTTTCAGCGCTCAGCAACAAAGCGGCAGTCTATTGCCCGTGCTGATAGCTATCCGTAATCACTGCAATAGCGCATTGGAGACGTGATCGTCTGTTTACAGACAGTCTTGAATGTAAGTATATTCCACGCATTCTGCCATTCGAGTCTGCCCAAGCTGTTCTGCTCTGGGGCTATCTGTTCAACGAGGTCGTTTTCGATGCCAATCAAGTCAGCGAGTGCTGCTCTGATCCCCTTCTTTGTCGCTGCGTTTCTGCTCAGTGGTTGCCAGGACGAACAAGCGGCGGCACCTGCCGCAGCTGAGCAAACGCCGCAAGTGGGTATCGTGACGCTCAAAGCCGAGCCGTTCGCGTTGACGACGGAACTGCCAGGCCGAACCACAGCCTTCCGCGTCGCCGAAGTCCGTCCGCAGGTAAACGGGATTATTCAGAAGCGCCTGTTTAACGAAGGCAGCGAAGTGAAAAAGGGACAGCAGCTCTATCAGATTGATCCGGCGGTCTACGAGGCTACCTTGAAAAGCGCTCAGGCGAAGCAGGCCTCGGCCAGGTCGCTGTCGGATCGCTATGCGTTGCTGGTCGAGGAGCAGGCGGTGAGCCAGCAGGCCCATGATGAGGCTCGGGCCGCGTCGTTGCAGGCACAGGCCGAGCTCGAGCGGGCGAAAATTGATCTGCGTTATACCAAGGTACTGGCGCCCATCTCCGGACGCATCGGCCGCTCTGCTGTGACAGAGGGTGCGCTGGTCAGTAATGGCCAGACGCAGGAACTGGCGACTATCCAGCAACTTGATCCGATTTATGTCGATGTGACCCAGCCGGTGCAGGATCTGATTGCCCTGCGGCGTGATCTGGAAAGCGGCCGGCTGCAGCAGGCCAGTGACAGCGCGGCGAAGGCTCGGTTGATCCTATCAGACGGTTCCGAGTATCCGCATGACGGCACGCTGGAAGTTGCCGAGGTGGCCGTAGACGAAGGCACGGGCTCGGTCACCATCCGCGCCAAGTTCCCAAACCCTGAAAAAAACCTGCTGCCCGGAATGTTTGTCCATGCGCGGCTGCTCGCGGGTGTACGAGAGCAGGCTTTGCTGGTGCCTCAGCAAGGCGTTACCCGCAACGCTCGTGGCGAGCCGACGGCGATGGTGGTGGGCGCCGACAACAAGGTCGAGCTGCGCAAGATCAAGACCGAGCGCGCAGTGCGCAATCGCTGGCTGGTCAGCGAAGGCCTGCAGCCAGGTGATCGCGTGATCACCGAAGGCCTGCAGTTCATTCGCCCTGGTGTTGAGGTCAACCCGCAGCCAGCCGGTAATGTCCAGCCGGCCGGGCAGAGCGATGCTCAGGCTGGCACAGCCGCTGCTGGCCAAGAGGGATAACCAGACATGTCCAAGTTCTTCATCGATCGGCCAATCTTCGCCTGGGTAATTGCTCTGGTGCTGATGCTCGCCGGTGCGCTGGCGGTCCTTAATCTGCCAGTCAACCAATATCCGAGCATCGCACCGCCGAACGTATCGATATCGGTCAACTATCCGGGCGCTTCGGCGCGGACCGTCCAGGACACCGTCGTTCAAGTCATCGAGCAGCAGCTCAATGGCCTCGATGGGCTGCGCTACATCTCCTCGGAAAGCAACTCCGATGGCAGCATGAGCATCAACGTGACGTTCGAGCAGGGCACCAACCCTGACATCGCCCAGGTGCAGGTCCAGAACAAGCTGCAGCTCGCCACGCCGTTGCTGCCCCAGGCAGTTCAGCAACAGGGCATACGTGTGTCGAAATCGGCGCGCAACTTCCTGATGGTCGTGGCGCTGGTGTCGAAGGATGGACAGCAGACCAACTTCGACCTGGCTAACTACATCGTCGCCAACGTGCAGGACCCGATCTCGCGTACGCCGGGTGTCGGTGACTTCCAGGTGTTCGGCGCCCAGTACGCCATGCGCATCTGGCTCGACCCGGCCAAACTGCAACAGTACCAGCTGACGGCAGTGGACGTCCGGTCCGCGGTACAGGAGCAGAACGTTCAGGTTTCATCCGGCCAGCTTGGCGGCTTGCCGGCTGTAGAAACGCAGCAGCTCAACGCCACGATCATTGGCAAGACACGCCTGGAGACGCCGGAACAGTTCGAAAAGATTTTGCTGAAGGTCAATGCTGACGGATCACAGGTACGCCTGCGCGATGTCGCAAAAGTTGAGCTCGGTGCCGAAAGCTATGCGATCCGCGCCGAATATAACGGCCGCCCAGCAGCGGGCTTGGGGATACGTCTTGCCGCAGGCGGCAACGCACTCGATACCGCAAATGCGGTGCGCGCAACCATTTCCGAGCTGGAGCCCTTCTTCCCGCCGGGCGTCGAGGTGGTTTACCCCTACGACACCACACCGGTGATCTCGGCCTCCATTGAAGGCGTTGTGCATACGCTGATTGAAGCTTTCGTGCTCGTGTTTCTGGTGATGTTCCTGTTCCTGCAGAACCTGCGGGCGACGCTGATCCCGACGCTGGCTGTGCCCGTGGTGATCCTCGGCACCTTTGCGGTCCTGCTGACATTCGGCTACAGCATTAATACGCTCACCATGTTCGCCATGATTCTGGCCATTGGCTTGCTCGTGGACGATGCGATCGTAGTGGTGGAGAACGTCGAACGGGTGATGCGCGAGGAGGGGCTTTCCGCACGGGAGGCCACTCGCAAGTCGATGGGCCAGATACAGAGCGCGCTGGTGGGCATCGGCGTGGTGCTTTCCGCCGTACTGTTGCCGATGGCGTTCTTTGGTGGCTCCACTGGGGTTATCTACCGGCAATTCTCGATCACCATCGTCTCGGCCATGGTGCTCTCGGTGCTGGTCGCGCTGATCTTCACGCCGGCGCTGTGCGCGACCATTCTCAAGCCGCACAGCGGCGATCACGAGGGCAAGCGCGGTTTCTTCGGCTGGTTCAACCGCACCTTCGAGCGCGGCACGCTGCGCTACGAGCGTGGCGTGGTCGCTGTGCTGCGGCGCAAACTGCCCTACCTGCTTATGTATCTGGTCATCGTTGGCATCATGATCTGGATGTTTACCCGCATTCCTACTGCGTTCCTTCCAGAGGAAGACCAGGGTGTGTTGTTCGCCCAGGTTCAGACACCGGCCGGTTCGACCGCAAATCGGACTCAGGAGGTCGTCGAGCAGATGCGCGATTATCTGCTCACTGAGGAAGGTGAGACGGTCCGTTCGGTATTCACCATTACCGGCTTCAACTTCGCCGGTCGTGGCCAGAGCTCAGGCATGGCCTTCATCATGCTCAAACCCTGGGAAGAGCGGACTGAGCCTGGGCAGGGCGTATTCGACCTGGCGGAGCGTGCGCAGGGCTACTTCTTCAGCCTTCGTGACGCCATGGTGTTCGCCTTTGCGCCGCCTGCGGTCATGGAGTTGGGCAATGCCACCGGCTTCGACGTGTATCTGCAGGATCAGGCTGGCCTTGGTCATGAAGCGCTGACCAAGGCTCGCGACCAGTTCATGCAGCTCGCCTCCGAGGACCCGACGCTCACCGGTGTTCGCTTCAACGGGATGCGTGACGAGCCGCAGTATCGGCTGATCATTGACGATGAAAAGGCGCGTGCGCATCAGGTCTCCCTTGCGGCGATCAACGATTCACTCTCCATTGCCTGGGGCTCGAGCTACGTCAATGATTTCATCGATCGGGGTCGGGTCAAACGCGTCTACATGCAGGGCGAGCCGACCTCGCGGATGAATCCGGAGGACCTTGGGAAATGGTACGTGCGTAACGCTGAGGGCGAGATGGTGCCGTTCACCGCCTTTGCCACGGGTGAGTGGACGTATGGCCCGCCAAAGCTGACGCGTTTCAATGGCGTGCCGGCGATGGAAATTCTGGGCGCGGCTGCACCAGGTTACAGCTCCGGCGAG
The DNA here is from genome assembly GCF_019880365.1 of Pseudomonas sp. DNDY-54. Classification (NCBI taxonomy): domain Bacteria; kingdom Pseudomonadati; phylum Pseudomonadota; class Gammaproteobacteria; order Pseudomonadales; family Pseudomonadaceae; genus Pseudomonas; species Pseudomonas sp. DNDY-54. The sequence continues at coordinate 3,934,448 of NZ_CP082271.1, read as the reverse complement.
GCCATGGCAGCGGTTGAGCGGATCGCCGAACAATTGCCGGCGGGCATCGGTTACTCATGGACGGGCCAGTCTTATGAGGAACGTTTGTCCGGGTCGCAGGCACCGGCGCTCTATGCGTTGTCGCTGCTGGTGGTATTCCTTGCCCTCGCGGCACTGTACGAAAGCTGGTCGGTTCCGCTCTCTGTCATGCTGGTTGTGCCGTTGGGCATTGTCGGTGCGCTGGCCTTCACCATGGGTCGCGGATTGTCGAACGACGTCTTCTTCCAGGTCGGGCTGCTTACCACTGTAGGCTTGTCGGCGCGTAACGCGATCCTGATCGTCGAGTTCGCCAAGACCCTGCATGAGCAAGGCATGACACTGACCGCTGCCGCGATTGAAGCCTGCCGTATTCGTTTACGTCCTATCGTGATGACGTCCCTGGCGTTCATGCTCGGCGTGCTTCCGCTGGCAATCTCCAGCGGGGCGGGCGCAGGCAGTAAGCATGCAATCGGTACCGGCGTGATCGGCGGCATGCTCAGCGCCATGGTGTTGGCCATTTTTTGGGTGCCGCTGTTCTATGTCCTGGTGTCGTCGCTGGGTAAGCGAAAAAAAGCCGGCGATGACGAGCAAAACGGGGAGGCGCAATGAACAAGTCACTACTGAGCCTGGCACTGATGGCAGCATTGAGCGGCTGCTCGTTAATGCCGGATTACCAGCGGCCTGGCGCACCTACGGCTGCCAGCTGGCCAGAGGGTGAGGCTTACATCGGTTCTGCCAGTGCGGCGAAAGGGGCGCAGATGGAGGTGGACTGGCAGACCTTTTTCAAGGATCCGGCGCTGCGTCAGTTGATCACCGTGGCGCTGGAGAACAACCGCGACCTCCGTATTGCGGCACTGAACGTCGATGCCTATCGCGCCCTTTACCGCGTACAACGAGCCGATGTGCTGCCGCTGGTAAGTGGCGATGCAGCCGGCAGTCGTACTCGAACGCCGGGTGATCTGAACCAGACCGGCGAAAGCGCCATCAGCAGCCAATACAGTGCGACGTTCGGGGTGTCCTGGGAGCTTGATCTGTTCGGGCGCCTGGGTAGTCTGCGCGAGCAGGCATTGCAGGAGTACTTCGCCACGGAGGCGGCGCAGCGGAGCACGCAGGTCAGCCTGATTGCCAGCGTTGCCAACGCCTGGCTGACCTTGCAGGCCGATCAGGCTCTGCTACAGGTGAGCCGTGACACGCTGAAAACTTATGAGGAGAGCCTCTCGCTCACTCAGCGCAGCTTCGATGTTGGCGTAGCCTCAGCACTCGAATTGAGCCAGGCGCGCAGCGCAGTCGATACAGCACGAGTCGGGATCGAGCGTTATACCCGCCAGGTGGCCCAGGATCGCAACGCCCTGACGCTGCTGCTTGGTCGCAATATTCCGTTGGATTTGCCGGCTGATGGTCGGTTGGAGCGCGAGCTGCTCGCGGCGGTTCCGGTGGGGTTGCCGTCGGACCTGCTCTATAAACGTCCGGATATCATTCAAGCTGAATACCAGCTGCGTGCTGCCAACGCCAATATCGGCGCGGCGAGGGCGGCGTTCTTTCCGCGCATCAGCCTCACCGGTGCGGTGGGTAGTGCGAGCAGTGAGCTGTCCGGGCTGTTCGATGGCGGCTCCAGCTACTGGAACTTCGCCCCGAGCATCAGTGTGCCGATCTTCAACGCCGGGCAGCTGCGTGCCAACCTCGACTATGCCGAGATCAGCCGCAACATCCAGGTGGCGCAGTACGAGCAGGCAATCCAGACAGCCTTCCGTGAAGTGGCGGACGGACTGGCCGCTCAGGCCACCTACGTTCGCCAGGTGCAGGCTCAGCGCGATCTGCTGGAGACCAGTGAGGACTATTACCGCCTTGCCGAACGCCGTTACCGCACCGGGATAGACAGCTACCTGACCCTCCTCGATGCACAGCGGCAGCTATTCGAAGTTCAGCAGCAATTCATCAGCGACCGTCTGGCGCAGATGGTCAGCGAGGTCGAGCTGTTCAAGGCATTGGGCGGCGGTTGGGATGCCCAGGGCGAGGCTATACCAGGGCAGGGTTGAGGATGTTTTACGGCGCTTGCCGTCGTTCAATGATGTTCTTGCCGAGCTAAACGCTCTAACAAAAACGCCGCCTCTGAAGGCGGCGTTTTTATTTTTGCATTTCAGCGGTTGCGGGTCAGCAATGCCGGCTTCTCACCACGAGGCTTGGTCGGAAGCTGTTCCAACTGCTCAATGCTGGGCAGTCGGTCCAGCTTCGACTCCTTGTGGATGATGACCGGCTGCTTTTCCTTCGGCTTCTCCGCAACGTCCCGGCGGGGACCACCGCTATCACCGTCGATCCGACGCCCTTCGTTCTTGCGGCGTGGTTGACCACCACGGGCCGATTGGCCCTGGCGCTTGCCTTTGCCCTGAGCGCCTGCTCCGGCAGTGCCGCTGCGTGGAGCTGCCGCGGCACGTGGTTGGCTACCACCGGGTTGAGCCGGGGCGGCGGGGCGACGGCCACGTCCCTGCTTGTTCTGGTAGGGGCTGACGTAGTCGACGCTGTTGCCGAAGTTATCGACTTCGTCATCAAGAAATACGTCCGGAGCGCGATCATTCGGTAGGCGAGGCGGACGGCTCACCGGCGCTGCAGCGGTCTGCTCTGCTGAGCCCTGCGCTGGACGCGCACTGCGCGGCTTGTTGCGCCCGTGGCGGTTGCGATCACCCGCTTTCGGCTCGCTGGCTGCAGTTTCGGTGGTTTTGGCGGTGCGCTCGCCCCGAGGTTTGCGTTCACTGTTGCGAGCAGGACGTGGCTGGCGCGGCTCGCGAACCTCAGGCTTCTCGGCTTCGATGGTGCTGGCGTCGAAGCCCATCAGATCACCGTCCGGAATCTTCTGCTTGGTCATCCGCTCGATGCCCTTCAGCAGTTTTTCCTCGTCGGGCGCGACTAGCGAGATGGCCTCACCGCTGCGCCCCGCGCGGCCGGTACGACCGATACGGTGGACATAATCTTCTTCGACATTCGGCAGCTCGAAGTTGACCACGTGAGGCAGTTGATCGATATCCAGGCCGCGCGCGGCGATATCGGTGGCGACCAGGATGCGCACCTGGTTGGCCTTGAAGTCAGCCAGCGCCTTGGTGCGGGCGTTCTGGCTCTTGTTGCCGTGAATCGCGACTGCCGGCAGACCGTGCTTGTCGAGATACTCGGCAAGGCGGTTGGCACCGTGTTTGGTGCGGGTGAACACCAGGACCTGTTCCCAGGCGCCTTGTGTAATCAGGTGGGCCAGCAGGGCGCGCTTGTGCGAGGCCTGCAGTCGGAACACCCGCTGCTCGATGCGCTCGACGGTGGTGTTTGGCGGTGTTACCTGGATCTTCTCCGGCTCGTGGAGCAGCTTGCTGGCGAGGTCGGTGATGTCCTTGGAGAATGTGGCCGAGAACAGCAGGTTCTGGCGCTTGGTCGGCAGCTTGGCCAGGACCTTCTTCACGTCATGAATGAAGCCCATATCCAGCATGCGGTCGGCTTCATCGAGCACCAGAATTTCCACGTGGGAAAGGTCGATGGCCTTCTGATTCGCCAGGTCGAGCAGGCGGCCGGGGCAGGCAACCAGGACGTCAACGCCTTTGGCCACAGCCTGAACCTGTGGGTTCATGCCGACGCCCCCGAAGATCACCGCGCTTTTCAACGGCAGATCACGGGCGTAGACCTTGAAGCTGTCATGAACCTGGGCGGCAAGTTCGCGGGTCGGCGTCAGTACCAATACGCGCGGCTGGCGTGGACCGTGACGATGCTCGCGATCGGGATGGCCGCCCGGGAAAAGAATTTCGAGTACGGGGAGGGCAAAGCCACCGGTCTTGCCGGTTCCCGTCTGTGCAGCGACCATCAGGTCGCGTCCTTGCAACACGGCGGGAATGGCCCGCTGTTGCACCGGTGTAGGCTGGGTGTAACCGGCGGCCTCGACGGCACCGGCCAAAGCCTCGGAGAGACCGAGGGAAGCAAAGGACATGAGTAATCCTGTCTTGTTTAGGGCGAAGCCCTGGGATGGTCATGCCTGGCTCGAATCGCGACTGGCGTGCGATCCCGTCCGGTCCTGCCGCATCTCGACGATAACGACATCCGGGCGTAAGCCTGGCGGAAGCGCGGAGTATAACAGAGCCTGTTAACACCGCATTGGTAGGACAGTGTGGCAGTTCGCAGGTTCATTAGCCAGCTCCCTGTTTCAGGGAGCTGAGCAGTTGGTTCAGCGAGTCAGCTTCAAGTTCTCCCAGATGGCCAGGCTGGGTTCCGCCTGATTGAGCGTATAGAAGTGCAATCCGGGTGCGCCGCCGGCGAGCAGTTTCTCGCTCATCTCAGTGATGACCTGTGTGCCAAAGGCCTGGATGCTCTCCATGTCATCGCCATAGGACTCCAGCTGCTTGCGCACCCAGCGTGGGATCTCGGCGCCGCAGGCATCGGAAAAGCGCGCCAGCTTGCTGTAGTTGGTGATCGGCATGATGCCCGGCACGATGGGTGTGTCTACGCCTAGCTTGCGTACGCGCTCCACGAAATAGAAATAGCAGTCGGCATTGAAGAAATACTGGGTAATGGCGCTGTCCGCACCGGCCTTGGCCTTGCGCACGAAGTTCGCCAGATCATCCTCGAAATTACGGGCCTGGGGGTGCATTTCCGGATAGGCCGCGATCTCGATGTGAAAGTGGTCACCGGTTTCGCTGCGAATGAACTCCACCAGCTCATTGGCGTAGCGCAATTCGCCGCTGGCCATGCCCATACCCGACGGCAGATCGCCACGCAACGCGACGATGCGCTTGATGCCGGCGTCCTTGTAGAGGTGGAGCAGCTCGCGCAGTTCCTGCTTGCTGTCGCCTACGCAAGACAGGTGCGGTGCGGTCGGTACCTTCACTTCACCGTCGAGTTGCAACACGGTGTTCAGGGTGCGATCGCGGGTTGAGCCGCCGGCACCATAGGTGCACGAAAAGAAGTCCGGCTTGTATTCCGCCAACCGACCCGCGGTGGCAATGAGCTTTTCATGTCCGGCATCGGTCTTTGTTGGGAAGAATTCGAAGCTGAAGCTGTGGCTACGTGTTTGTGACATGACAATTCCTTTAGGCAGTCAGCGACACCGCGCGTCGGACAATCTGGCCGTCCGAAGCGCTAATGTGGCCAAGCCTCGATTAGTAGCGGTAGCTATCCGGCTTGAACGGACCTTCGACTTCCACGCCGATGTAGTCGGCCTGGCCTTGGGTCAGGCGAGTGATGACGCCGCCGAAACCCTTGACCATTTCGGCCGCGACTTCTTCGTCGAGCTTCTTTGGCAGCACCATGACGGTGACGTTCTTGGTCTTTTCGATAACCGGCAGGTCGGCGAATTTCTCGTTGAACAGATGAATCTGCGCCAGTACCTGGTTGGCGAACGAGCCGTCCATGATCCGGCTCGGGTGACCGGTGGCGTTGCCCAGGTTCACCAGACGGCCTTCGGCCAGCAGGATCAGGTAGTCGTCATTATGCGCATCGAAGCTGCCCGGGCCGGTGCGGTGGATCTTGTGCACCTGCGGCTTGACCTCTTCCCACGCCCAGTTCTTGCGCATGAAAGCGGTGTCGATCTCGTTGTCGAAGTGGCCAATGTTGCAGACCAGCGCGCGCTTTTTCAGCGCCTTGAGCATGCCCGCGTCGCAGACATTGGCGTTGCCGGTGGTGGTGACGATCAGGTCGATCTTGCCCAGCAGCGCGGTGTCGATGCAGGCGTCGGTGCCGTCGTTGAGGCCGTCCTTGTACGGAGAGACCAGCTCGAAGCCGTCCATGCAGGCCTGCATCGCGCAGATCGGGTCGACTTCCGACACCTTGACGATCATCCCTTCCTGACGCAGCGACTGTGCCGAGCCCTTGCCTACGTCGCCGTAGCCGATCACCAGTGCCTGCTTGCCGGAGAGCAGGTGGTCGGTGGCGCGCTTGATGGCGTCGTTGAGGCTGTGACGGCAGCCGTACTTGTTGTCGTTCTTGCTCTTGGTGACCGAGTCGTTGACGTTGATCGCCGGAATCTTCAGGGTGCCTTTCTTCAGCATGTCCTGCAGGCGATGCACACCGGTGGTGGTTTCCTCGGTGACGCCATGTACGCGCTCGAGCACCTGCGGGTATTTGTCATGCAGGATTTGCGTCAGGTCGCCGCCGTCGTCCAGGATCATGTTGGCGTCCCACGGCTGGCCGTCCTTGAGGATGGTCTGCTCGATGCACCACTCGTACTCTTCTTCAGTCTCGCCTTTCCAGGCAAACACCGGGATACCGGCGGCGGCGATTGCGGCGGCGGCCTGATCCTGGGTCGAGAAGATGTTGCAGCTGGACCAGCGTACCTCGGCGCCGAGGGCGGTCAGCGTCTCGATCAGTACGGCGGTCTGGATGGTCATGTGGATGCAGCCAAGGATCTTCGCGCCTTTGAGCGGCTGCTCGTCAGCGTACTTGTGGCGCAATCCCATCAGGGCGGGCATTTCGGATTCGGCGATGATGATCTCGCGGCGACCCCAGGCAGCCAGGGATATATCGGCGACCTTGAAATCGTTGAAACCGGCAGGCGTCATGACAGCGCTCATTAAAGAGTTCTCCATTCGTTTTGTGCGAATGGGCGCCGTTGATGCGTATGGTTAACGCCCTGTCCGAGCCTGACAGACCCCTGAATGGTAAGCCTGCTGCAGCGCCCCTCGGACAGGTGGCGGGCACGGCCGAACGGTGTCGGCGGTGTAAAACCCGGCGATTATAGCCGTGACCGCGAGCAATCCCAAGCCCGGCGCAGCGTCCGCTGTCAACGGCTGTCCGAACGGTCGCGCGTGCAGATATGGCGGACCAGCCTACCGATGCTCAGGCCCTGGACAAGAATCGAAAACAACACAACCAAATAGGTGATATTGAGCAGCAAATTGCGTTCTTCGCTGGCTGGCAGCGCCAGCACGAGCGCCACCGAGACACCGCCGCGCAGCCCGCCCCAGGTAAGAATCCGCACTGTGCCGTTGGGCAGGGCCCGGCCCATCTTGCGCAGCAGCAGCGCGGGCGGCCCGACGGCCACCAGGCGTGTGCCCAGAATCAACAGGGTGATGCACAGCGCGATCAGCAGGTACTGCGCGCTGAAGGGCAGCAACACCAGTTCCATGCCAATCAGCACGAACAGTACGGCGTTGAGAATCTCGTCGAGCAGTTCCCAGAAGTTATCCAGGTTCTCCCGTGTGTTATCCGACATGGCATGTCGGCGACCCTGATTTCCGATGATCAGACCGGCGACCACCATCGCAATCGGACCTGAAACGTGCAGATGCGTCGCCAGCGTGTAGCCGCCAAGGACCAGCGCGAGGGTCAGCAGTACCTCGACTTGGTATTGATCGATGCTCTTGAGCAGGGCGAAGGTCAGTGCGCCTAGCAGCGCACCGAGCAGGATGCCGCCGCCGGCTTCCTCGAGGAACAACCAGACGGCCTCGCCCGCCCCCGGCGGCTCACCCCGCGCCAGCACACCCAGGAGCACGGTGAAGACCACCACCGCGACCCCATCATTGAACAGCGACTCGCCGACGATGGTGGTTTCCAGCGCCTTGGGCGCCCCGGCCGAACGCATGATGCCGAGCACGGCGATAGGGTCGGTCGGCGAGATCAGCGCGCCAAACAACAGGCAGTAGATCAACGCGGGTTGCAACCCGAACAGACCGAGGATCCACCAGCTGCCGAACCCAATTACGGCGGTCGAGAACAGGACGCCGACAGTCGCCAGCAGGCCGATCGACCAGCGCCGCGCACGCAGATCTGCCAGGTTGATATGCAGCGCACCGGCGAACAGCAGAAACGACAACATGCCGTCCATCAGCAGGTGGTTGAAATCGATCCGTCCCACCAGGGCTTCGATCTGCGCTTCGAATGCCGGCAGCCCCAGCATCGCCAGGCCGTGCAGCAGGAGGGAGAACGCCAGAGCGGTCGCCATGACGCCAATCGTGGGCGGGAGCCCTATGAAACGGTAATTGAGGTAGGCGAGCAGCGCGGTGAGGCTAATGAAGATGGCTGAGAGTTCAAGCATGGCGTCCCCACGTCGACGGTTCATGTCTACGAAAGTGGACCCGGACACGCCTTGATTGGTGCCTGAAAGGCGCGGAGGCTCTTATAACGCTTGGTCGAACTCAGCTTGCGGCGCAGCGGTCGAACAAAGAGGTTCGGTGAATCTCGCCGGGCGTATGACCCCAGGAGCCGCCAACATGAATCTCTTGTTCCGTTCCGTTCTACTCGCCCTCGCTGCGGCTTTCAGTCTGCCGGCAGCGGCCAATTCCTGTTATGTCACCGCCGAAACGTCCGGTGCAGTTCCTCCGCCTGTGGTGACAGAAAAATGCTTCGAGTATCAGGGCCTGGACGACAACGCCATCGACTGGGTGTGCCAGGACAACGAGGCGATCAAAAACTCTCGTCGTGAAATCCGTGACAGCTGCCCAGCCGGGCATTTCGGTGTGTGTACCGCCGCACTGACGCCGGAAACCCTCGCCAATGAACGCGCGACCGGTAGCCAGGCGACTGACACGCCAGTCCCCACCACCGTGCCGGAGACGGCCCAAATCGTGACCTATAACTACAAGACGACTGACCGTGCTCAAGCCAAGATTGATTGTGAAAGTGCGGGCGGTGAATGGTCCCAGTAGCGTTGTGGGCGTTTGGTGAATCGGCCGCGGGCGGCGATAATCGCCGCCCGTTGTATTCCCGAGTGGTCGAACCATGAAGCTGTTGTCGTTGAGTCTGTCGCTGATTGCCGTCTGTGTGTTGGCCGGCTGTGACCGCATCGATCCCAATTCACCGCTTGGGAAGCGCAAGGCTATTTACCAGCAGATGCTGGACACCAAAGAAGATCTTGGCGGCATGTTGCGCGGCCGTCTGGCCTTCGATCCGCAGGGGTTCACTGATGGCGCGGCAAAGCTGGACGAGCTGTCACGGCAGCCGTGGCAGTACTACCCGGAGGTCAAGGAAGAACAGAGCGATGCCCGCGAGGATGTGTGGCAGCAGCAGGAACGTTTCAATCAGATGGCGCGCGAGCTGGAGGCGAACACCGCGGCGCTGGTCGCCGCAACCGCGCAATCACCTGTGTCGGCCGACAGTGTCGCGCCCGCTTTTCAGCGGGTGGAAGATGCGTGTGAGGCCTGCCACCAGGAGTTTCGCGCCTATTGAACACCGGTCGCGCTATTCAGCGTTTGGCTGCTTCCAGCTGCTTTCGCGCGTGATCGAGGCGCCGCTTGCTCAGTTCGATCACCTCCGGGTCCCCCGTGCCCAAAGCTTCCCTCAGCTGTGCCTCGCGTACCGTCGCCACGCGCGATGCCCGCTCGACCTCGTCGTGGTTGGGTTGTAGCGGAACGACGCCGTTACAGCGCTCATCAAGGGCGTGCAGGCGGGTTTCCACGGCGGCGCGCTTACCGACATCGCCTTTCAATCGCGCCTCCTTAATCTGCTCACCTATCTGTTTCCGGGCTTCGGCGCAGGCCGCGTCCGAGTCATTGGCGGCGAAGGCCGACTGAGCCTCCAGCAGGCTGAGCATCAGCGGAAGGAGCAAATATCGCTGGGCGCTCATGGTTGTTCCTTTTTTATTCTTGAACCCCTATGACTTGGGGCAGGGGCTGAAGTGCCGCTAAAAGCCGTCGACCCTAGCGTCATGCAATTGCGTGCGCAGTTGCAGAACCTCGGGTGATGTAAAAAAAGCCCGCAGCTGCAACGCCCGTGTTTTGCCGATTCCGGGTTCGGCTTGCCACTCGTCCAAGGTTCTACTGGCAAGGGTATTCCAGTCGCTTGCCAGCGTTGCATCGCCGCTAGGCGGGAGCCCGAGCGCATGAAGCCAGGCGGTGAATGGTCGTGTGCGTGCCAGCTCGAAGCTGTCGATCAGCCGGGTGGCGCTCGTTTCACCAAACCCTGGAATTCGCTGAATCTCTGCCTGATCGAGCGCCAGCCAGTCGAGCAGCCCGGTGACCGCACCATGCTCAACCAGCTGTTGCCAGGTCGCTGGGCCGAGCTGAGGCAGATCCAGCGCCTTCTTTCCGCTGAGCCAGGCGAGGCGTGCAACGAATTGCTGATCACAACCGGGGCTCGCCTGCCAGCAACTGAGCGCATGGTACTTTTCAGTCGCTGGGGCTTCGATTTCGTGGCGCGCTTTCGTTCGCCAGGCCACACCCTCAAACCGGGGAATGGTCAGGCCCGCGAGGGCGATCGCGACATGATCGTCGGGCTGAACGTCGGCCTGACGCCAGCGCGCCATTGAGCCGAGGCTCACGCGGCTGATGCGTCGGTCGTCGAGCGTTACCGGCTCGAGCTGCAGAACCGGGGTGATCTTGCCGCTACGGCCGATGTTGAATTCGACTTCACGCACGGGTGCAACGGCGGTGCGCAGCGGGTATTTCCACGCAACCGCCCAGTGTGGCGGCTCGGCTTGCCAGCGAAGGGCGTCTGGCCGCTTCCCTTGGCGCAACACGACACCGTCGCTAGCAAACGGCAGCGGGTGACTGAACCAGTACTGACGCCAATGTGCGGCCTGTTCGAAGGTGCTGATGGGCAATGTCAGTGCGGCGCTCTGTTGAAAACCCATCGCGACCAATCCGTCCAGGCGCGCCTGCATCTCTGTCGGGCCGTTGGGCCAGTCCCAGACGAACAGCCCTATCTGCGCAGCGGTATCAGCGCCGAGCGTTTGCCGCGCCATCGCACCGGCTACATCGCTACGCGCGCCTGCACTCCCTGCGGCGGCTTGAACATGCTCGGATAATCGCCAATACAGTTCACCCTGCAGGATGATGTCGATGGAGGCTGGTAGTTGTGACGGAACATCCGGGATCTTCCGGACCTGGTCGGTCCAATCCACGCCGCGGCTGCCATTGCCGCGACTGACTGCCCGAACCAGTTTGCCGCTCCGGTACTGCAACGTCACCGCGACGCCATCGACCTTCGGCTGGATCCAGAGGTCGCTGCGAGGGGCAATCCAGGCGGCGACGGCGGCCTTGTCAGCCAGCTTCGACAAGCCGGTCTGGGCGATGGGATGTGTTGACTCGCCCGCAACGGTTATCAGCGGGTCCGCACGTGAAGAGGTTGGTTCAAAGCAGTCCTGCCACAGCTGCACACGCTGGCGCGCCTGATCGTATATTTCGTCGTCGACCAGGGACACACCGCGGCGGTGGTAGGCGTCGTCCCACTCGGCTAGCTGGTGCTGCAGGAGGCGGGTTTCGGCTAATGCACGCCCGGCCGGCCACTCAGGGCATTCGGCCAGGCAAAGAGAGGGGGCGAAGCACAGCCATAACGCAATCAGGCGTTGCATGTGAGCATCCTTGCTCAGTGGGTTCGTGGCCATTCTGCCCCCACGTGTCGATTCGCTCCGTGCGCTAGCGCATGTTGAACAGTTCCTGATGGAAATAGCTGGGCCGCAAGCCGTGGCGCGTCAGATCGCGCCGGAGCTCATCGCCAAAGTCGACTGGGCCGCAGAACCAGATGTCGCGTTCATGCCAGTCGGCAACGTCTTGCCGAAGCCGCTCGGGTGTCAGTCGGCCTTGCTCACCAGCGACTAGCACGTGCAAACGAACTCGTGCGCGCGTGGCCTGCTCGCGTACGCGGTCGATGAAGTCCGCGTCCGGCGCGCTGGTGCAATAGAACAGGTCGACAGGCTTGGCCGTGTTGCGATCCGCTAACGCCTGTAGTCGAGCGAGAAAAGGAGCAATGCCGATGCCGCCCGCGACCCAGATCTGACCTGGCGTGTGCCCTTGGAAATCGAAGCAGCCGTAAGGGCCTTCCACAATGACCGCATCGCCCCTGTGTAAGGTGCTCGGCAATGTGCGGGTGTAATCGCCCAGCCCCTTGATCGAGAAGCTTAGCTTCCCGTCGTTCTGCCAGGCACTGGACAGGCTGAATGGGTGCGGTCCTTCCTTTTCATCAAAGGTGACGAAGGCGTACTGACCCGTCGCATGCCCGGGCCAGGGGCCGTCCAATGCGATTTCCACGCGCAGCACCCGGTTGTCAGCGTGGTAGGTGAGCGCCTCGATGTGTCCGACAACTTGGCGCCTGCGGCCCACCTGATGCTGGAGCGAGACAAACGCAGCGAAGGTGCCGGCGAGAAGCAGCACGGCCACCGTTACGCCGAGCAACGATGTCCAATAAGCAATCGGCATCAGCAACAGGCTGTGGATCACCAGGACCAGGTAAACCAAGGCCAGCCAGCGATGCGTCTTGAAAAACCAGCGGTAGGGGAATCGCTTGATCAGCGCGAGGATGATCAACAGCGCCGCCAGATAAAATGCCCACTCTCCAATATCCTCGGCAAAACCGCGTTGCTCGTGTAACCAGCCGAACAGCCCCTCCTGTGCCTGACCGGCCCCGCGACGTGCAGGGCGTTCGAGCCAGCCAAACCCAACCAACCATTTGGGGATCTGCGCCCAGCCCCAATGCACGACCGAAGCCACCAGCGCGGCAATGCCCAGCCACTTGTGCAGTCGATAGCTTTTGTCCAGACCGTCAAACAGGCGTTCCAGCCACAGGGGGCGGATGGCGAGGTAGATCGCTACGCTCATTGCAGTGATCGAGAGGATGCCGCTGAAGTGAACCATGTAAGCACGTAGCGGCCAGAAACGTGAGTATTCAACGGCGATGGCGCCTGCCGCGCTAAGCCAGAGAAGGGTCACGGCTATGAACAGCGTGACGAAGGCCAGTCTGATCCGTTGCATGGCATGCCCCTCTTGCTGTGGCGAAGGCATGTGAGCATGCGCTTGCGATGCAGCAGTGGGCATGATCGTTATCAATGACATTGATTAGTGAGCTAATCAACTGCGCCGTACAATCGGCAGCCAAATGTTTTGCGGAGTGATTCATCAGTGCAGCCCGTAATCACCATCGAGCACCTCACCAAGACTTACGCCTCGGGGCATCCAGCGCTCAAGCAGATCGATCTAGAAATCCACAAGGGCGAAATCTTTGCGCTGCTTGGGCCCAATGGCGCCGGCAAGACCACGCTGATCAGCATCATCTGCGGCATCGTCAATCCGGGCGGTGGGCGGGTGCTGGTGGACGGGTACGATATCGTCAACGACTACCGCGAAGCCCGCTCGAAGATCGGCCTGGTGCCGCAGGAGCTGTTCAACGAAGGCTTTGAAAGCGTCTGGGCAACGGTGCGTTTCTCACGCGGGCTGTTCGGCAAGGCGCCGAACGATGCCTATCTGGAAAAGCTGCTGCGTGATCTTTCGCTGTGGGACAAGAAGAGCGCTCGCATCATCGAGCTGTCCGGTGGCATGAAGCGGCGGGTGATGATCGCCAAGGCGCTGTCTCACGAACCGAGCATCCTGTTTCTCGATGAGCCCACCGCAGGGGTCGACGTCGAGTTACGTCGCGATATGTGGGAAATGGTGCGCGGCCTGCGCGAGCGCGGCGTGACCATCATTCTGACCACCCACTACATCGAAGAGGCCGAGGAAATGGCCGACCGTATCGGGGTGATCAGCAAGGGCGAGATCATTCTGGTCGAGGATAAGAAGGCATTGATGCAGAAGCTCGGCAAGAAGCAGCTGACCTTGCATCTGCAACGGCCGCTGGCAGAAATTCCGGCGGATCTGGCTGATTATCCGCTCGAGCTGGTCGATTCCGGCAATCAGTTGGTATTCACCTTCGATGCCCAGCACGAGGACACCGGCATTGCCGAACTGCTCAGGCGCCTGGCGGTACACAAAATCGATTTCAAGGATCTGCAGTCGAGTCAGAGTTCGCTGGAAGAAATCTTCGTCAGCTTGGTAAAAGGCAGCCGCACATGAATTTCCACGCAATTCGCGCCATCTACCTGTTTGAGCTGGCGCGCACCTGGCGCACGCTGCTGCAGAGCATCGCCACGCCAGTCATATCCACTTCGTTGTATTTCGTTGTCTTTGGCTCGGCCATCGGCTCGCGGATGGAGGCAATGCACGGCATCCCTTACGGCGCGTTCATCATCCCCGGCCTGATCATGATGGCGCTGCTTACCGAGAGCATTTCCAATGCGTCGTTCGGCATCTACATGCCGCGCTATTCAGGGACAATCTACGAGGTGCTCTCGGCACCGGTGTCGTATCTTGAGATTGTCATCGGCTATGTCGGCGCTGCAGCAACCAAGTCGATCATTCTCGGCCTGGTGATCCTGCTGACCGCTCGGTTGTTCGTCGATTACGAGATCGCGCATCCGTGGGTGATGGCGCTGTTCCTGGTGCTCACTGCGATCACCTTCTGCCTCTTCGGTTTCATCATCGGCATCTGGGCAGACGGTTGGGAAAAGCTGCAAATCGTGCCGTCACTGATCGTCATGCCGCTGGCCTTTCTGGGTGGCAGCTTCTACTCCATCGAAATGCTCCCGCCAGTCTGGCAGAAGGTCACGCTGTTCAATCCGGTGGTGTATCTGATCAGCGGATTCCGCTGGAGCTTCTACGGGGTGTCCGACGTCAACGTCGGGATCAGCCTGGCGATGACGCTGGGCTTCTTGGCGCTGTGTCTGGGCTTGATCTGGTGGATCTTCAAGACGGGGTATCGGTTGAAGAATTGAGCCGGGCGGGGCTTCTCGCTGCGCTGCCCGTCTCGTAGGGTGGGTCAGCCCACGGCGTCGCTGGCAGGTCCGTGGTGGTGGGCTGAAGCCCACCCTACGGGTTGGGGCGGGGCGAGGCCGAGCGGTGCTGCGGGGCGTCGGCCTTGTCGGGGCGGCAGAGCACCGTCGCACCTGTAAAAAAGCCCCGTCCGGCTTTCGCTGGCGGGGCTTTTTCATGCGCTTGGCCGTCCAGTAGGGTGGGCCGGGCGGCGTTCCGCTTCAGCTCACCGATTTGGCAACAGCTCCGCGGGAGTGGGCTAAAGCCCACCCTACGGATTGGGGCCGGGTCAGAGCCCAGCAGCAGCGCGCAGGGCGTCGGCCTTGTCGGTCTTTTCCCAGGTGAAGGAGGTGAAGGTGTCGTTACCGACCGTCATTTCAACTGGCGTACGGCCGAAGTGACCATAGGCCGCTGTGGCTTTGTACATCGGGTGCAGGAGGTCGAGCATGGTGGTGATCGCGTAGGGACGCAGATCGAAATGCTCGCGCACCAGGGCAACGATCTTCTCGTCGCTGAGCTTGCCGGTGCCGAAAGTGTTGATCGAGATCGAGGTCGGCTGGGCCACGCCGATGGCGTAGGAGACCTGGATTTCGCAGCGTTCGGCCAGACCGGCAGCAACGATGTTCTTCGCCACATAACGGCCCGCGTAGGCAGCTGAACGGTCGACCTTGGACGGGTCCTTGCCGGAGAAGGCGCCGCCGCCATGACGGGCCATACCGCCGTAGGTGTCGACGATGATCTTGCGCCCGGTCAGGCCGCAGTCGCCCACCGGGCCGCCGATGATGAACTGGCCGGTCGGGTTGATGTGGAACTGGGTGTCCTTGTGCAGCAGTTCGGCCGGGATCACGTGCTTGACGATCAGCTCCATCACCGCTTCCTGCAGGTCGGAATGCTTGACCTCGGGGTTGTGCTGGGTCGAGAGCACGATGGCGTCGATACCGACGACCTTGCCGCCTTCATAGCGGCAGGTGACCTGGCTCTTGGCATCCGGGCGCAGCCACGGCAGCAGGCCGTTCTTGCGCGCTTCGGCCTGGCGCTCGACGAGGGCGTGGGAGAAGCGGATCGGTGCAGGCATCAGCACGTCGGTTTCGTTGCTGGCGTAGCCGAACATCAGGCCCTGGTCGCCGGCGCCCTGGTCTTCCGGCTTGGTGCGGTCAACGCCCTGAGCGATGTCCACGGACTGCTTGCCGATGATGTTGATGATGCCGCAGGTCGCGCCATCGAAGCCGACTTCCGAGCTGTTGTAGCCGATATCGATGATGACGTCGCGCACCAGTTGCTCGAGGTCGACCCAGGCGCTGGTAGTGACTTCGCCGGCGACGATTGCGACGCCAGTCTTGACCAGGGTTTCACAGGCCACACGGGCGTGCTTGTCCTCGGCGATGATGGCGTCCAGCACCGCATCGGAGATCTGGTCGGCGATCTTGTCCGGGTGCCCTTCGGACACGGACTCGGAGGTGAAAATCGAGTATTCGCTCATCTATCGGTTCCTAAATTACCGGTGGGTGAGTCGGCTGTCAGGGGCGGGCCGGGAAAAGTACCGGGCCTGGATCTGAAAACCGTTCTTCAAGCCAATGTAGAGGCTCTCGCCGGGCGTGAGCCCCGCGGCATCGGCCCAACGGGCCAGATCGTCCTGTTCAAAGCCCAACCACAGATCGCCGCAGGCCTCCCTGGCCCAACTCTGGTTATGGCTGCAAAGCTCGGTGATCAGCAGGCTTCCGCCCACGTTCACCAGCCGTGCCAGTTGCTTGAGTGCTTCACCCGGCGCGGCCAGATGATGCAAAACCATGTTCAGCACAACGCAGTCGGCGGACGGACATTCGTCCTGCAATGCGTCGGCAAGTTTCAGCTCGACATTGCCCAGCGCGTCCCGCTCGCAACGCGACCGAGCCAGTTCGAGCATTGCCGGGCTGTTGTCTACCGCGACTACTCGAGCGAATCGGTGCGCCAGCTCGGGCAGAAAGCTGCCATCCCCAGGACCGACTTCCAGTGCTGTGGAGCGAGCCGGAAGATTCAGTGCATCGAGCAGCGCGACAACGCTGTCGCGGTACTGTGGGAAGCCGGCGATCATGTCCTGCCGTGCCTGAAAGCTGCCGGCCATCCGTGCAAAAAAGTCTTCGCTGGCTGCGCTGCGCTGGGCATGCACCGCCCCGATTCGCGCCTGCACGTCGAGTGGCAGGCTCAGCTGGTCCACTTCGTCCAGCAGCGCGGCATGCAGCTTGCCGCCGAGGCTGTCGGGTTGGGGCAGGGCGCGGCGGTAGAAGATCGCGTTGCCTTCCCGGCGGGTCGCCAGCAGGCCGGCTTGAGTCAGCACCTTGAGGTGATGGCTGATACCGGATTGCCCCGTGGCGAAGATCTGCGCCAGTTCGAGCACCCCGAACGAATCGCTGGCCAGCGCGCGTAGAACGTTCAGGCGCAGCGAATCGCCGCCGGCCTTGCACAGGGCGGCGAGCTGATCGCTGTCATCCAAGGAGATCTGGGGAATACGCAGGCTCATAGGCCGCGCAGTCTAGTCGGTCGTTTTTCGTCCAGCAATGGCAATATCAAAAAGTTTTGATATTGGACAAGCGGGTCAGTTCACCAAGCTGGTGATGCCCATGCCGCACGACACCAGCCCGAGGGCCAGCAGGAAGAAGCTCGGGAGTAGATCGAGTACGCGCTGTAACCGATCGAGATTGGACAGGCGTCTCGAGACCAGGCTGTAGGTGACCAGAATCGATATATCGACCAAGGCCCAGATGGCGATCAATGCCACCGCCTGCGGCGCAAATGGCTGGGTGGGCAGGATGAAGCCCGGCAAGAACGCGAGAAAGAACAGGATGTCCTTCGGGTTCGAGAGGCCGACCGCCATGGCACGCCAGAAATAATGAGCGTGTGGGCGGTCCTGCTCCGGCGCTTCGTCATTCCCGCCGCAGAGACCGTCTGCGCCAAGCCAGATCAGGTAGAGCCCACCGATCACCTGGCCCCATTCGAGAATGACCGGCTCCAGATCCAGCGCCAGATAGATCATTACCAGCGCGGCGATCATCAGCACTTGCGCAGAAATCACCCCGCCGAGAATGGTCCACGCGGGCCAGCTGCGCCGCGCATCGGCAATCACCAGCGCGACGACCGGGCCCGGTGAGGCAATCAGAAGCGCGACCGCCGCGGCAAAGGCTAGGTAGGTGGCGTTCATAGTTCGGTCACCAATTCGAATATGCGTGATGCTTTGCCCAGTCGCTCGGTATAGAAACGCAGGTTGCAGGTGGCGAAGGTGCGTTGCATCCAGCGGTCATTGCCATCGAAATGGGCCGTGAAGGGGCTGCGTGCATGGGCGGTGCGACGGTTGTCGATGATCAGCAGATCGCCGGGGCTGAGCCGCACCGGCTCGACCACCTCCCAGGCAACGCCGCGCAAGGTATCCAACGCGCGTTGGGCACGCTCGCTATAGGCGACCATGAACTGCGGGTCGAAACGGAAGAAAGGGGCATCGGGGTCGCCGTACAGAACGGTCTGATGCTTGTTGATGTCGATGCGCTGGTTCTTCTCGCTGGCCCCGTAGTCTGAGAAGAAGTTGTACGGCTCGTTGAGCAAGAACGCCTGTTGTTCATAGCTCAATCGCTCAAGGATGCGGTCGACTGAGGCAATGTAGGTGATCGCCTCGGCTGCGGGGTCTTGGCGCAGACAAAGCAGCAGCAGGTAGTCCGGCTGAATCGCGTGAAAAGCGTTCTCGGTATGCAGGTCGAGCTCGGTGTCGAAGCTGTCCGAGGTGGCGGCACGCGATTGCATCTGCTGGGGGAAGAAGTTGTTGACGATGGCACCGCCGGATTCTTGTACATAGCCGATCGGCTCGCCGAGCAGTGCGGTGGCCTGCAGCAGTAGCCGTTCGCTGGTGTCGTCCGGCTTGCAGAGCTCGGAGCGGGAGGCTGGGGTCGAGGGGATCTCACCGATTTCCGCGCCGTCCAGCAGCAGGTAGCCGCTCGGATTGCCGAACAGCTTGAACTCGAGAATCCGCGCTATCTGCTCCTGGCTCAGGCCGCCGTTTCGGGTGCTGGCAGACAAAAGTAGGTCAAAGTCGCGATTGGACATGTCATCCTTCCCTGCACATGTATACGAGGCGCGTGCCTCTTCTTATGAGTCGAAGCCACTGCATGCTGGCCCGCTTGCTGGCGCAGTATTGGTGGGGTTCGGAGGGTTGCAAAATGGAAAAAAAGGCCGTCTGCGATGAGTTTTACTCATGCCGGAGCGGGGCGGCATGACGCTCAGGATGCCACCCCTGTACGCATTGCGCGCCTTCGAGGTGGCGGCGCGATTCGGTTCTTTTACCCAGGCGGCCGAAAGCCTGTGCATCACTCAGAGCGCAGTCAGCCGGCACGTGAAAACGCTGGAGGAAAACCTCGGCTGCCAATTGTTCGAGCGGCGCGGCTCGCGTCTCGCGCTCACCGACACCGGACGGCTATTGGCACAGGAGCTCAAGGTCGGTTTCCGCACCCTCGAAAACGCCTGTATTGCGGTCAATCGCCAGCAGGACGCGCTCCGGCTGAAAGCGCCGTCCACCTTGACCATGCGATGGCTGCTGGGCGCGCTGGAAGATTTTCAGCTCACACACCCGCAGAATCGGGTGCAGCTCACCAGTGCCTGGATGGACCTGGATGCGGTGGATTTCCATAACGAGCCGTTCGATTGCGCGATCCTGTTGGGCCACGGTGGCTTTCCGGCAGACTGGAACCGGGTCAAGCTGTTTGACGAGTGGCTGGTTCCGGTGTGCTCGCCAGAAGTGCATGGAAATAACGGTTGGACCGCTGCCCAGCTGGCCTCGGCCGAACTCATTCATCCATCACGTGACTGCCGCGATTGGCGGCGGTGGCTTCAACGAGTCGGGCTGATCGATGCTGTCGCCTGGCAACAGGGCAAGTTATTCGACACGTTGGAACTGGGCATTTCCGCTGCAGCGCAGGGGCATGGCGTTTCGATCGGTGACCTGGCGCTGGTCGCTGCCGAACTGCACAAGGGCTCGCTGATGCTGCCATTCGACACAGCGGTACGTTCCGGTGACAGCTACTACCTGGTCTGGCCCGCCGCCGGCGAGACGCCGATAACCCTGACTCATATGAAGAATTACCTGCTTGAGCATCTGCCGGACATCGGCAGTCGCGGTGTCAGCCTGCTCGACTGATTGGTGGAGCGACTTATTTCAGTCATTGCCCCGCCACCCTCGGTAGGGGAAAATGGCCGCCTTTTTCCAAGTACACCCCCGCAGGAGATTCAGCGATGCCCAGCCGTCGTGAGCGAGCCAATGCCATCCGCGCCCTCAGCATGGATGCTGTGCAGAAAGCCAACAGCGGCCACCCGGGTGCCCCCATGGGCATGGCGGACATCGCCGAGGTTCTCTGGCGCGACCATCTGAAGCACAGCCCGACCAACCCTCTGTGGGCGGACCGTGATCGTTTCGTGCTGTCCAATGGCCACGGCTCGATGCTGATCTACTCGTTGCTGCACCTGACCGGCTACGACCTGTCCATCGACGACCTGAAAAACTTCCGTCAGCTGCACAGCAAGACGCCGGGCCATCCCGAGTTCGGCTACACCGCAGGTGTCGAGACCACCACCGGCCCGCTGGGCCAAGGCCTGGCCAATGCCGTTGGTTTTGCCCTGGCGGAAAAGGTCATGGCCGCGCAGTTCAACCGCGACGGGCACAAGATTGTCGACCACCACACCTATGTGTTCATGGGCGACGGCTGCCTGATGGAAGGCATTTCCCATGAAGTCTGCTCGCTGGCCGGCACGCTGGGCCTGAACAAGCTCATCGGCTTCTATGACGACAACGGCATCTCCATCGATGGCGAAGTGCATGGCTGGTTTACCGATGACACCCCGCGCCGCTTCGAAGCCTATGGCTGGCAGGTGATTCGCAACGTCAACGGTCACGACGCCGAGGAAATCCAGATCGCTTTGGAGACCGCCCGCAAGAGCGACCGTCCGACACTGATCTGCTGCAAGACCGTCATCGGCTTTGGTTCGCCGAACAAGCAGGGCAAGGAAGAGTCCCACGGCGCCGCGCTGGGTGATGCCGAAATCGCCCTGACCCGCGAAGCGCTGGGCTGGAACCACGGCCCGTTCGAAATTCCGGCCGAGATCTACGCGGAGTGGGACGCCAAGCAGAAGGGTGCTGACGCCGAAAACGAATGGAACAAGCGCTTCGCTGCCTACGAAACCGAATTTCCGGCCCTGGCCGCTGAATTCAAGCGGCGTATGGCGGGCGAGTTGCCGGCCGACTTTGCCGAGAAGGCCTCCGAGTTCATCCGTGAAGTCGCTACCAAGGGCGAAACCATCGCCAGCCGCAAGGCCAGCCAGAACTGCCTGAATGCCTTCGGGCCGCTGCTGCCTGAGTTGCTCGGTGGTTCGGCCGACCTCGCCGGTTCCAACCTGACCTTGTGGAAAGGCTGCAAGCCAGTGGTGGCCGAAGATGCTTCGGGCAATTACATGTATTACGGCGTGCGCGAGTTCGGCATGAGCGCCATCATGAACGGCGTCGCCCTTCATGGCGGCCTGATCCCCTACGGCGCAACCTTCCTGATGTTCATGGAGTACGCCCGCAACGCGGTGCGCATGTCGGCGCTGATGAAGCAGCGTGTGCTCTACGTCTTCACGCATGACTCCATCGGCCTTGGCGAAGACGGCCCGACTCACCAGCCGATCGAGCAGCTGACCAGCCTGCGCACCACACCGAACCTGGACACCTGGCGCCCGGCTGACACAGTCGAGTCCGCTGTCGCCTGGAAGCACGCGGTCGAGCGCAAAGACGGCCCAAGCGCGCTGATCTTCTCGCGTCAGAACCTGCCGTATCACATCCGCGACAACGAAACCGAAGCATCCATTTCCAAGGGTGGTTACATTCTGAAGAACTGTGTCGGCGAGCCTGAGTTGATCCTGATCTCGACCGGTTCGGAAGTCGGTCTGGCCGTTCAGGCGTACGACAAGCTCACCGAGCAGGGGCGCAACGTTCGAGTCGTGTCGATGCCGTGCACCAGCGTCTTCGACGCTCAGGATGCTTCCTGGAAACAGCACGTGCTGCCGGTCGAAGTCGGCGCGCGCATCGCCATCGAAGCAGCGCACGCGGACTACTGGTACAAGTACGTCGGGCTCGACGGTCGCATCATCGGCATGACCACCTACGGCGAGTCGGCCCCGGCTGGTCAGCTGTTCGAGGAGTTCGGCTTTACCGTCGAGAACGTCCTCGCGGTCGCCGAAGAGCTGCTGGAAGACTGATTCCAGCTGCCGCGGTTGGTCCTCAATCAGTAGGAGCGGGCTTGCTCGCGAAGCGTCCCATGACGCGCTCGCGAGCAAGAACCAGGCGCCTCCCTCGCGCCTACGAGACAGCGGAAGCTATATGTCCAATCGTCCCTACCGCATCGCGCTCAACGGCTACGGCCGTATCGGCCGGTGCGTGCTGCGTGCCTTCTACGAGCGCGATGCTGCGTTCGATTTCGAAATTGTCGCTCTCAATGACCTCGCCGATATGGCGAGCCTCGAATACCTCACACGCTTCGACTCCACGCATGGCCGCTTCCCCGGTGAGGTGAAAGTGGAGGGCGATTGCCTGCACATCAACGGTCATTGCGTGAAGGTGCTGCGCCACCCGACGCCGGAAGCGGTCGATTGGCGAGCGCTGGGTGTGGATCTGGTGCTGGAGTGCTCCGGTGCCTACAACACCCGCAGCGAAGCCCAGCGATTCATCGATGCCGGTGCGCCGCGCGTGCTGTTCTCGCAGCCTATGAGCGGTGCGGCGGACGTCGACGCCACGGTGGTCATGGGCATCAATCACGAGCGTTTGAGCGGCGCTGAGCGGTTGGTCTCCAACGCGTCCTGCACCACCAACTGCGGCGTGCCGCTGCTCAAGCTGCTCAATGATGCGATCGGCCTCGACTACGTTTCGATCACTACCATTCACTCGGCAATGAACGATCAGCCGGTCATCGACGCCTACCACCATGATGATCTGCGCCGCACGCGCTCGGCGTTTCAGTCAGTCATTCCGGTGTCCACCGGGCTTGCCAAAGGCATTGAGCGACTGCTGCCGGAACTCTCGGGGCGGATTCAGGCCAAAGCGGTGCGGGTGCCGACGGTGAACGTGTCCTGCCTGGATATCACCTTGCAGACGTCCCGTGATACCGATGCCCAGACGATCAATCGGATCCTGCGCGAAGCCGCGCAATCCGGCCCGTTGCAAGGCCTGCTTGCGTACACCGAGTTGCCCCATGCCAGTTGTGATTTCAACCACGACCCGCATTCGGCGATCGTCGATGGCAGCCTGACGCGCGCGTCAGGTCCTCGACTGGTGAACCTGCTGGCCTGGTTTGACAATGAATGGGGTTTCGCCAACCGCATGCTCGACGTGGCCGATCACTACCTGCGCGTGGCCCACCGCGCTTAGCGGCCGCCGCTCACAACATCGCCGTTCTTGAACTTAAGGAAGATCACATGACCGTTTTGAAGATGACCGACCTCGACCTCCAGGGTAAGCGCGTGCTGATCCGCGAGGATCTCAACGTGCCGGTGAAGGACGGCGCGGTGAAAAGCGATGCACGCATTCTGGCCTCGCTGCCGACCATCAAGCTGGCGCTGGAGAAAGGCGCTGCCGTGCTGGTTTGCTCGCACCTGGGCCGTCCGGAAGAGGGCGTCTACAGCGAAGAAGACAGTCTCAAGCCCGTCGCCGATTACCTGAGCAAGGCGCTGAACCGCGACGTCCCGCTGATCAAGGACTATCTCGACGGCGTGCAGGTACAGCCCGGCGAGCTGGTGCTGCTGGAAAACGTTCGCTTCAACACCGGTGAAAAGAAGAACACTGACGAGCTGGCGCAGAAGTACGCGGCGCTGTGCGACGTCTTCGTCATGGATGCCTTCGGTACCGCCCATCGTGCCCAGGGTTCTACCCATGGCGTGGCTAAATTCGCCAAGGTCGCCTGTGCCGGCCCGCTGCTCGCCGAAGAGTTGGATGCGCTGGGCAAGGCGCTGAAAAGCCCGGCTCAGCCAATGGCTGCCATCGTCGCCGGTTCCAAGGTGTCGACCAAGCTGGACGTGCTCAACAGCCTGAGCCAGGTCTGCAATCAACTGATCGTTGGCGGTGGTATCGCTAACACCTTCCTCGCTGCGGCCGGTTTCCCGGTGGGCAAGTCGCTGTATGAAGCGGACCTGGTGGATACCGCCAAGGCTATCGCGGCCAAGGTCAGCGTGCCGCTGCCGGTCGATGTGGTGGTGGCCAAGGCCTTCGCCGAAGACGCCGAAGCCACGGTCAAGGCGGTCGCCGACGTCGCCGAAGACGACATGATTCTGGACATCGGTCCGCAGACCGCAGCCAACTTTGCCGAGCTGCTGAAGTCGTCGAAGACCATCCTCTGGAACGGCCCGGTGGGCGTGTTCGAGTTCGATCAGTTCGGCAATGGCACCAAGGTGCTGGCCCAGGCCATCGCTGAAAGCCCGGCGTTCTCCATCGCCGGTGGCGGCGACACCCTTGCTGCCATCGATAAGTACGGCGTAGGCGAGAAGATCTCCTACATCTCCACGGGCGGCGGCGCCTTCCTTGAGTTCGTCGAGGGCAAAGTGCTGCCTGCCGTCGAGGTTCTGGAACAACGGGCCGCCAAATAAGCACAGAGGCCGAACGCTTTCCATGCGTTCGGCTCAACAAGCGCAACGGCGAAGGCAACCCCTGGGGCTTGGTGCTGTCTCTGTTCTGTCCAGACAAGGAATGGAGACACATCATGCGATATGCGGCTACAGCGGTTTGCTGTCTTGGCCTGGCCGGTTGCGCCGGGGGTGTGCCAGATTCGGCCTGCGAAGTGTTCGATCCGCCACCGGTTGAAAGCCCCACCGCACAGAATGACCAGCGCGTACAGATGCAAAGCACCGGCGATCCCACGGCGGGTACCGCCGCGGACGTTCAGGATTGCCCCTGAGTTGAAGCGCACCCAAGCAAGGAGAAGCGATGAAAGGCCTGTTTATTCCATTAGCCGCACTGCTGCTTGGTGGCTGCGGTCACTGGCAATCCGGCCCTGACGCGCCCTTCGTGCGCTGGAAATGCCAGAGTCAGCAGAACATCGCCTGGCGTTACGCCGATGACAGTCACCAGACGGTGAACCTGAAAGTCGGTAACAGCGAGCAGGTGTATACGCTGCGCAAGGAACCAGCCACGCGTGGTGCTTTCTATAGCGATGGCGTTGTGGCCTTCCACAACAAAGGCAACGAGGCGCTGGTCTTTCGGCTCGCCGATGACAAGTTGCTAGCGCATGGTTGCAGCGCTTCTTTGATCACCATTTGAAGCGTGCGCGCCTGCGAGATTTAGGCGTTTTCGCCACAGTTGATGGCTTTTACCCTGGCCACCACTACAATGCCGCGCCATGCCGCGTGGTGCTTGAACAGCGCCGGCCCCTGCGGCAGGCTTTACATGATTAAACGACCCTAACCGGGAGAAAGGAAAACATGGCACTCATCAGCATGCGCCAGATGCTCGACCACGCCGCCGAATTCGGCTACGGCGTGCCGGCTTTCAACGTGAACAACCTCGAGCAGATGCGAGCCATCATGGAAGCGGCCGACAAGACCGACTCCCCGGTGATCGTCCAGGCTTCGGCCGGAGCTCGTAAATACGCCGGTGCGCCGTTCCTGCGCCACCTGATCCTCGCGGCCGTCGAAGAATTCCCGCACATCCCGGTGGTCATGCACCAGGACCACGGCACCAGCCCGGACATCTGCCAGCGCTCGATCCAGCTGGGCTTCAGTTCGGTCATGATGGATGGCTCGCTGCGTGAAGACGGCAAGACGCCGTCCGATTACGAATACAACGTCCGCGTCACCCAGCAAACCGTCGCCTTCGCCCACGCTTGTGGCGTGTCGGTAGAGGGTGAGCTGGGCTGCTTGGGCTCGCTGGAAACCGGTATGGCCGGTGAAGAAGATGGCGTCGGAGCAGAAGGCACCCTGGATCACAGCCAGCTGCTGACCGACCCGGAAGAAGCCGCTGACTTCGTTGCCAAGACCAAGGTCGACGCCCTGGCGATCGCCATCGGCACCAGCCACGGCGCCTACAAGTTCACCAAGCCGCCAACCGGTGACACCTTGTCGATCCAGCGCATCAAGGAAATCCACAAGCGTATTCCCGATACCCATCTGGTCATGCACGGCTCCTCCTCCGTTCCGCAGGAGTGGTTGAAAATCATCAATGAGTACGGTGGTGACATCAAGGAAACCTACGGCGTGCCCGTCGAGGAAATCGTCGAAGGCATCAAGTACGGCGTACGCAAGGTCAACATCGACACCGACCTGCGTCTGGCGTCCACCGGTGCGATTCGCGAGTTCATGGCCAAGAACCCAGCCGAATTCGACCCGCGCAAGTACCTGGCGAAGACCGTCACTGCGATGCGCGACATCTGCATCGCGCGTTATGAAGCCTTCGGTACGGCCGGCAATGCCTCGAAGATCAAGCCGATCTCTCTGGAAGGGATGTTCGAGCGTTACGCGCGCGGCGAGTTGGACCCCAAGATCAACTAAGTCAAATGCGTGAACGAAAAGCCCGCCCAGTGCGGGCTTTTTCGTTTGGTACAGGTCTGTTATGACACAAGAAGGGCGTAGGGCCGTTATGCCAGCACTTCGCGGATCTGGCGGTGCAGGTTATCCAACGAGAAAGGCTTGGCGATGATCGGGGCGGAGCGAGCAATCGGGCTTCCTGACTCCTGGATCTCGATCGGATAGCCGCTGATGAAAATGACCTTCAGTTCCGGCCGCAACTTCAGTGCTGGCTCAGCGATCAGCGCACCGGAAACGCCGCCGGGCAATCGATAATCGGTGACAAGCAAATCGAGTTGCGGCTTGGTCGCCAGAATCTCGAACGCCTGAGCCGAGTCTGAAGCCTCGAGGACGGTATAGCCTTCGCTGGCGAGATAGTCCGACAGCAGGCAGAGAATATGAGGTTCGTCTTCCACAAGCAGGACAACCTTGGATGATGCTTGGCTCATTGGAGCGTTACTCAACGGATTCTGTGAATAAGGGTACGCACAATAGCAGGCGTCAGATCAGCTAGTTTTGAGCGGTGCAGCGCTCTGCAAGTTCAGGCGCCTGGGTTGATTCGTAAGGGCGTTGCGTGCGGTCTGCAGCGCCCGCGTTTGGCAATCCTCCTTGGCGTCGTTAGGCTCGATCTCATTCACTTGCGGAGCTCGCCATGACCATCAAAGACGACACCCATGCCATCACCGACCTTACCCTGGATGACTACCGCGCGAATGCCGAGGCGTTTCGCGATGGAACCCGCGATCACGACGTCAGCCAGAATATTGATGCCTTGTTGCGACATATTGAGGCCCGGCCGCCGTTTCGGATCCTCGACCTGGGCTGTGGCCCGGGCAGGGACCTCAAAGCGTTCACCTCGCGAGGTCATGTCGCCGTAGGGCTGGACGGCGCCGAGCCCTTCGTTCGCATGGCCCGCGAGGAAACCGGTTGCGAGGTGTTGCACCAGGATTTTCTGAATCTGGATCTACCTGTCGAAGCGTTTGACGGCATCTTCGCCAATGCCGTGCTCTTTCATCTCCCCAGCCGGGAAATCAGTCAAGTCTTGCGAAAACTGCACGCGGCGCTTCGTAGCGGCGGTGTGCTGTTCAGCTCCAATCCGCGCGGCAATAACCAGGAAGGCTGGAGCGGAGCACGTTACGGCACCTGGTACGACTGGCCGACTTGGCAGGAACTGCTGAAGTCGGCGGGTTTTATCGAGCTTGAGCATTATTACCGGCCAGCGGGTCTGCCCAGAGAGCAGCAGCCATGGCTCGCCAGCGTCTGGCGCAACGGGTGAGCGCAAGGACAGCGGCGGCAGCGAGTTGTTCAGCCGGTACAGCAGAATGCATGCCGCAAACAAGCGCTTCATGCGTTTTGCATGCATACAAAACGCTATTATGTGACGCAAGTCACTGAATTACGTGGCTTTTAGGAACAGCTACGGTTGGCACGAACGCTGCTCTTGTTATGGACGCTGGAAACATAACCGGAGTCCAAAATAATGATCGCCGCTGAAAAAACCTTATCTGCCGCGTTTCCCGAGTTCGAAGTAGTCACCACGCCTCGTCCGGATGGCGGGCTTCTATTGACGCTGCGAAATGATGATCGAGACATTATCAGACGCGCCCTTTCCAAAGGACAAACTCAAACGGCCATTCAACTGGAATGGGTCATCAGTTCGATCCGTCGCGACTTGGCGCTCGAAGCGGGGATGTCACCTGCCATTGCGCGCTTGCAGAGCCAGAGCCGTACCGGACTGCCGACGTACGAGTACGCCTGAGCCCAGTGGCCGACCTGCACTGCCGCAGGTCGGCCGCCTAGGTAATGCCGCGCAATCCTGCGTAGGCGAGCAATCGGGCCGAAGAGCCTGGATGTTTCGCAAAGCCTGATAAGTGATGAGGATCTCGTATGAATGCTATTGACCTGTTGATCGAAGACCACGAGAAAGTGAAGGACATCCTGACGCGTCTGACCGAAAGCACCGAACGTGCCGTCAAGACCCGTACCGAGTTGCTGCAAAAACTGGAGATGGAAGTGACCATCCATACCCAGCTTGAAGAGCAGATCCTTTATCCCGCCTTCAAGGAAGCCGGCGGAAAGGAAGAGCTGAAGATGTTTTACGAAGCCAAAGAAGAGCATCGCGCCGTGGACTCGCTGGTGCTGCCCGATCTGAAAGCGACCGATCCGGCTAGCGTCGAGTTTTCCGGCCGTGCCAAGGTGTGCAAGGAGTTGCTTGAGCACCATATCGAAGAAGAAGAATCTGAAATGTTTCCCACAGCGCGTGAGCTGTTCGATAAGGCCAAGCTGGAAGCGATGGGCGAACAAATGTCCGAGCTCAGAAACCGCCTGAAGAAAGACTTCGTCGCCAACCAGGCGGCCTGATCCTGTTGCATACCGGGGCGCCTGCCCCGGTATGCACGGGTCACTCGATTTCGACACGCATCGGCGTGCTTCAACCCTGTCGCACGATTTTTGCCTGCCGGCTCGCACCCTGCGCGGTGTCGGGGACGCAACCCATCCGCGCTACTTCTAACCAGCCCGGCACCGTTGGGCGGACCGCAGGGCCTCACGGGCCTTGGCTGGGCACTCTCGCCATTTCGCAGGGTCAGTTTTCATAGGATTCACTTCCCATGTGCGCCGGCGCTGTCGTCGGTCCTTAACCCTTCTGGAGATTGCCATGCGTCTTGCTTATCTATCTGCGCCGATTTTAGGTCTGTTGTTGGTCGGCTGTGGCCCGGACGAACCGGAGCGTGAAGAAATGCCGCCACAGCCCACCACAGAGCAGCCGGCACCACCGCAACCGACCAGCACACCGCCGTCCAATACTGGCACTGGCACTGGCACTGGCACTGGGGTGGGTACAGGGCCAGGCACAACGGGGACTGGTGTCGGCGCGGGTCCCGATACGCCTCCCGGAACCGGCATGACCACTGGCCCGTCGGGCGATATGAGCACCGCGCCGGCAGATAACGGCAGTGGCCTGGGCACTGAGTCAGGTGCTGGAACCGCCCCCAATACCACCGGCACCGGTACGGGCGCTGCCCAGTAAGGGTGATCAATCATGTGGGGGTGCGTGCGATCCGTCGACCCATCCCCCTGAGGAGATTTATATGACATCGAAATGCATTGCCATCGCCGCAGCGCTACCGCTCGTGTTGGCGCTGGCAGCCTGTTCCCCGGATGACGAACCTTCCGCGATGGACAACGTCAGCGAAAACCAGCAGGAATACCAGAACACTGCCACCGATCCGGCTGGCCCCCGCGAGGTGTCACCGCCGTCGAACCTGTCCAACGAGTGATCGGGTCCTATACCAGGGCGTTCTTACCGTTAACGTCAGACGTATTGCGCTGCCGCGTAACCGGACGCCCAGGCCCACTGAAAGTTGAATCCGCCCAAATGTCCGGTCACGTCCAGCACTTCGCCGATGAAGTACAGCCCGGGCGCTTTCAGAGACTCCATCGTTTTGGATGAAACCTCTCGGGTGTCCACACCACCCAGTGTCACTTCGGCGGTGCGATAGCCCTCTGTCCCAGCCGGAACGAGCTGCCAGCTGCCGAGCTTCTGCGCAACCTCTTCAAGTTCTGCCGTGCTGTGTTGCTTGAGCGGTTTGGACACGAACCAGTGCTCGGTCAACAATCCCGCCATCTTGCGCGTGAACAGCTCGCCAATGAGGGTTTTGAGCTCAGAGTTAGGGCGCTCGTTGCGCTGCGCTTGCAGCCACTCGATCAGGTTCAACTGTGGCAGGAGGTTGATCTCGATGGTATCGCCCGGTTGCCAGTATGAAGACACTTGGAGGATGGCCGGTCCGGATAATCCACGATGGGTAAACAGAATGTTTTCGCGAAAGCTGACGCCATTGCAGCTGACCAGACAATCTTCAACCGAGGTGCCGGAGAGCGACTCGCACATGGCCTTGAGCTGTGGTTCGGTGATGGTGAACGGCACCAGGCCGGCACGGGTCGGCAGCACGCTATGCCCGAACTGCCGGGCAACCTGATAGCCAAAGCCGCTGGCACCGAGGGTCGGAATCGACAGGCCACCGGTGGCGATGACCAGCGACTGACAAGCGATTTCGCCGGCGCTGCTCTGCAGCCGGTAGCCGTGTTCGGTTCGTTCTATGCTCTGCACGCTGGTGTTCAGTCGGAGGTCAGCACCGGTCTGCTCGCATTCCTCGAGGAGCATGCCGAGGATGTCGCTGGCCTTGTTATCGCAGAACAGCTGACCCAGTTTCTTCTCGTGGTACGGCACGCCGTGACGGCTGACCATCTCGATGAAATCCCATTGCGTATAACGCGCCAGGGCCGATTTGCAGAAGTGCGGATTGCCAGAAAGGAAGTTCGACGGCTCGGTGTACAAGTTGGTGAAGTTGCAGCGTCCGCCACCGGACATCAGGATCTTCTTGCCCGCCTTGTTGGCATGATCCAGCAACATGACTTTTCTACCGCGCGCAGCCGCCGTGAACGCACACATCAGCCCGGCGGCACCTGCGCCGATTACAACCACGTCCGTCTGCACCACCCATCACCTCGCCAGGAAATCGCGAGATGGTACTCCTGCGGCTGGGGGGCTGCAGCTCGAGCGTTGCCGGGCCGACGAGACGAAGACGTCAATCGCTCGGTTTTGTGCTTTGCTTGGGGTGGTAGCGCTTCGCCATGAACGACGAGAGGGCAGTGTGAAAGGAATCAAACGGCTTCTAGGCTCGGCGTTACTGATCGCAAGCGCTTCGGTTTCTGCAGAGGTGCTCACCATGGCGGCTGATTGTTGGCCGCCCTATACCGACCGTCGCTTGCCCCAGGATGGGTTGTCCGTAGACCTCATCCGTACGGCTCTGGGCCGGGCAGGGTATGAGGTCCAGTACGTTGAGGTGCCGTGGGAGCGGGCAGTGCTCGGGCTGCAGCGCGGCAAGTACGACCTTATCAACGACTGGCACACGGTCAGGCACGAGGACTACGCACGATACAGTCGGCCTTTTATGAGTAACCGTGTGCGCTGGATCAAGCGTCGCGGCGATGACATCCACTACGACGGACCGGAAAGTCTTCGCCCGTACCGCATCGCCCTGAGCCGTGGGTACGCGTACAGCGACGAGCTGGCGAACGATGACCAGTTGAACAAGGGATTCGCGACGAATTTTATCCAGGCGGCCAGAATGTTGTTGGCGGACCGGGTCGATTTGACCCTCGAGGATGAGCGGACGGCTCGGTTTCATTTCAACCGCACCCTCAAGGACGTAAGTGAGGGCTTGAGTTTCGTTCCGGGTGAATTCAGCGAACGTCACCTGTCGCTGGTGGTACGCAATAACCATCCACAGCAAGCGGAGATCATCGAAGCGTTCGAGCGGGAGATCGCCCTGATGGTGGAAGACGGCACTTACGCGGCAATCTTTCGCCGCCAGGGGTTGCAGGTCCCCAAGGCGCGGCCTCAGCCCTGAAGCGGCTGCTTCTTGACCAGATGCGCGGCCATGCTGCGAAGGGGCGCCAGTTGCCGGCAGATCAAGCCGAGCTGCGTCTGCAGCAGGCGGTGCGCGTCGTCCATCTCATCGGTGGCCTGTTCGAGCTGCTGCGCCAAGGCTTCTTCTGTTTCGCTGTAAACCGCCACCGGCTGGTTGTTCTGCAGCGCTGCCGCCATCTCGTCGAGGCTGTTGGCCAACGCCTGTGCGGCGCTGTCCAGCAATTCGTCGCGGGCATCATCTGGCAGGCTCTCGCGATGGGCGCCGAGGCCGGAGAGGTAGTTGAGCAAGGTGTGCGAGAGAATCAGAAAGCGAAAGCCGGTTTCGGCATCCTTGCGGAAATGACCCGGTTCCAGAAGCATGTTCGACAAGGTCGTCGATAGCGCTGCGTCGGCGTTATGCGCGTTGCGCCGTGCCAACCGATAGGCCAGATCGTCGTGCTTGCCGCTCTCGTATTGACGCATGATCTGTCTGAGGTAATCGGCGCTCCGGCTCAGTGTGTTGGCGACCACTTGATTGAGCCGTCGGCCCTGCCAGTCCGGGAGGATCAGGAACACCGCAGCCGCCGCGATCAGGCTGCCCAGTAGCGTATCGACCAGGCGCGGCCAGATCAGTCCGTAGCCGTCACCTACCTGGTTGAAGCAGAACAACACCAGCAAGGTGATCGCGGCCGTCGCAAGCGTGTAGCGGCTGCTTCGTGTGGCAAAGAACACCACGCCGGCGATGACCGCGAACAGCGCTTGAACCTGCTGGCTGGGAAACAGATCGAACAGCGCCCACCCCGCCACCAGGCCCAGCATGGTGCCCGTCACGCGCTGCACCAGTTTGATTCGCGTGGCTCCGTAGTTTGGCTGGCAGACGAATACGGTGGTGAGTAGCACCCAATAGCCCTGATCCGGGTGAATCGCATGCAAAACAGCGTAACCGCACACCAACGCCACGCTCATGCGCAGGGCGTGGCGAAACAGCAGCGAGGTGGGCGTCAATTGCAGCCGGATCCGCGCGATGGCGTCGCGTAATGATTGTGGCTCCCGGTCAAGCAAGCTGCTGTCCTGTTCACCTTCCAGTGCGTCAGGATTGCTGGCGCTGGCGAGCTGGGTCTGCATGGTCCCCAGGTTGCCCGACAAGGCGCGCAACGAGCGCAACAGTCCCCGCCAGGCGGGGTTGCTTTGCATACGCAAGTGTTCCAACGACGACTCCAGGTCAGCCAGCGCCTGCGCATTGGCCTCGCTATAGCGAAACGGCTGGCGCAGCTGAATGGCATTCGCCAGCTCGGCGCAGGCTACGCCCTGTAGCCGCAGCAACCGACCGCAGCGGAACAGCACATCGCTGTGGAAAAAGGCGCCGGCCAGCGCCTGATACGGGTAGTGCGAGGAGCTGACGCGCTCGTGCAGATCCTGGGCGAGAAAGTAGAGCTTGAGGTAATGGCTGATTTTCGATCCGGGTCTGCCGTTGCCGAGGCGATGCAGCAGTGTTTCTTTGGTGGCGTTCAGCGCGCTGACCACCCGACCGTTCTGCTGAGCGAGTTGCAACCGACGCTCTTCAACATCCAGTTGGCGCACCGGCTCGAACAGCGACGCCTTGAGCTTGAAATACTGACCCAGCTCACGATAGAGCCTGGCCAGGCTCTGCTGCACCGGCTGATTCGAGAACAGCGCACTCCAGGCGATGGACAGCAGCCCATACCAGCTGGCCCCGGCGAGCAGGAGCAGCGGGTCGCTCCAGGGATGAAGCGCCGCGCCGCCGCGCTGATCAGCGGCGATCATGCTGTAGATGGACAGAATCAGCGTGGCCTGAGCGACCGTTGCGTAACGCTCGCCCAAGGCGCCCAGCATGACCAGAGCGAACGCCGACGCGGCCATGCCGGCGACGAATAACAGGGGGTAGGGGAACAGCAGTTGTACGGACGCGGCGGCGATGCTGAAACACAACAACGTGACCAGCAATGCCGAGATGCGGCCGAGCCAACTGTCGTCGGTTTCCGCGAGGGCGCTGGCGATCACCCCGAGAAACAGCGGAATTACCACCGAAGGCTGCTGCAGGTACCAACTCAACCCCATGCTTCCGGCCAGCGCGATCAATACACGAAGGCTGTAGCCGAACTTCTCCAGCGCCCAGAGACGGCGAAGAGAGTGGCTGAGCGAGGGTGAGCGCATGGACGGTCGCCTGCTTGTCGTAGGGAAAAGGATTGGACGCCCGAGTCGGTCGGAGGTCACCGCTGGCGCTGCAAAGGTTATACCGTCCGTCCCGCATAACCGGAACGCCATGACTTGGTCATTGTTCTGCCGCATTTGCCTGGCTTCATTCATGCGCCCCTCCCCATTCCCATAAAAGAGGACAACGCATGAACCGTGAACACGACGCCAGCCGCCGCAACCTGCTCAAGGGCAGCGCTATTGCCGCGGTGGTCGCCACCACCCCCTTTCTCGGCACGCTTGAAGCCTTCGCCGCGCGTAACGCACGTGGTCGGGGTGCTGGCCTGGTTCGCAGCAGTTACGGCCCGCTGCGTCCGACAAAGGACCTGAGCACTGGCCTTGAACTGCTGCAACTGCCGGACGGCTTCCAATACAAGACGTTTTCATGGACCGGCGACCTGATGGAAAACGGCCAGCCCGTTCCCACGTCCCATGATGGTATGGGCGTGATTGACGTGCGGCGTGGTTCCAACGGCCCCGAGACCGTACTGGTGCGTAACCATGAAGCCAGCACCGGTCCGCTGATTGAAGCCAACGGTGTCTATGATGGCGTGACCCTGTCCAACGGCCAGCGCCCCGCCGGGGGCACCACCAATCTGTATGTCTCGCGAGGTATCGATCAGCCGGTACGCACCGTGCCCAGCCTGGGCGGTACACGCACCAACTGCGCCGGCGGCGTAACGCCGTGGGGCACCTGGTTGTCCTGTGAAGAAACGACCGCCGACTACACCAGCGTAGGCGGCCGTGCCCACGGTTATGTGTTCGAAGTGACCGCCGACCCTGCGCTGACCACCGGTCAACCGATCGTGCAGATGGGGCGCTTCGCCCATGAGGCGGTCGCGGTTGACCCGCGCAACAGCTATGTCTACCTGACGGAAGACGCCCGGAACCGCTCTGGCTATTACCGGTACATCCCCACCGATGCCAGCCAGCAACCAGGCTCGCTCATCGCTGGCGGTATTTTGCAGGCCGCACGGGTGCGCAACCGCGCGTTGGTCGACCTGCACGCACCGAAGCAGGGCGACAGTTATCAACTGGAATGGGTGGAAGTGCCTAACCCCGACCTCGAGCCGCAGCCTGAAGGGAGCGGTCCTTTCGCTCAAGCACGGCAGGCGGGTAGCCTGAGCATGAGCCGTGGCGAAGGCATCTGGTACAGCGAAGGCAAGCTCTACATCGTCGATACCAGCGCTGGCACCGACAACCAGGGCCGCGCTGGCTACGGACGCGGTGCCGTCTGGATGCATGATCTGGCGAGCGATCGGCTGACCTGCATCTTTGCCTCGACAGACGCCGAGGTCGCGAACAACCCCGATAACATCACCGTCAGCCCACGCGGCGGCCTGCTGCTCTGCGAAGATGGCGGCGGCGCGCAGGATGATTACGGCTTCGGCGAGCGCCTGTTGGGGCTGACCACGGCGGGTGAGGCGTACATTTTCGCCAAGAACAACGTGGTGTTCGACGACGTCCAGGCCGCGGCGGCCGGCAAGAACGTATCAGGTGGCGATTACCGCAATCGGGAGTTCTGTGGCGCCTGCTTCGATCCGAGCGGACATTTTCTATTCGTGAATATCCAGACCCCTGGTATTACTTTCGCCATCTGG
Organism: Pseudomonas sp. DNDY-54; assembly: GCF_019880365.1. NCBI lineage: Bacteria > Pseudomonadati > Pseudomonadota > Gammaproteobacteria > Pseudomonadales > Pseudomonadaceae > Pseudomonas > Pseudomonas sp. DNDY-54. The sequence goes on along the minus strand of NZ_CP082271.1, from coordinate 3,899,154 downwards.
GGTCCCTGGGCGCGCGGGTCGCTGTAACGGGAGCGGCGGAGGCGGGACCTGAAAGCGTCCGGCCTGTCGTAGGGTGGATGTCGCTTTTTACATCCACCTTGCTTTGGTTCGGTGGATCGGTGAAGCGTGATCCACCCTACGGTCTGTCCAGCGTCCAGCGTCCAGCGTCCAGCGTCCCGCCTAAAGCTGCCTTACTTTCAACGAACGTCCCTTGATTTTCCCCGCGTTTAGCCGGCCGAGCGCCTGCTTGGCGACGCCACGTTCCACCGCCACAAAGGCCTGAAAATCAAAGATCGCGATTTTGCCAACCTGAGTGCCCGGTATCCCCGCATCACCAGTAAGAGCGCCGAGAATGTCACCTGGGCGCAGCTTGTCCTTGCGCCCGGCGCCGATGCATAGCGTGACCATCGGCGGCTGCAAGGGCTCGCCGGGCTGCGCTTTCAGATCGCCTATCGGTTGCCAATTGAGTGGCGCCTTTTGACGCTCTTCGATGGCTCGGGCGCGATGGCCCTCAGCGGGTGCAACCAAGCTGATCGCGATCCCTTTTTTGCCGGCACGTCCGGTGCGCCCGACCCGATGAATATGAATCTCCGAATCGCGCGCCAGCTCGACATTGATCACCATGTCCAGCGCGTCGATATCCAGCCCCCGCGCGGCGACGTCGGTAGCGACCAGCACTGACAGGCTGCGGTTGGCGAACATCGCCAGCACCTGATCGCGGTCGCGTTGTTCCAGGTCACCGTTGAGTGCCATGGCAGAGATGCCTTTGGCGCTGAGCTGGTCGACCAACTCCTGACACTGCTGCTTGGTAAAACAGAAGGCAACGCAGGTTTCAGGGCGGAAGCTGGCGAGGATGCGCACCACGGCGTCCATCCGGTCGTCCGGGTCGATTTCGTAGAAGCGTTGTTCGATCTGGGAATCGTCATGTAACGCTTCGGCCTTCACTTGCTGCGGGTCGCGCATGAAGGTGGCGGAGAGCTGCTTGATACCGGCGGGGTAGGTCGCCGAGAACAGGAGTGTCTGCCGCTTGCTCGGGGTCTGTCCGATGATCTCGGCAATGGCGTCATAGAAGCCCATGTCGAGCATGCGGTCGGCTTCATCGAGCACCAGCGTGTTGAGGCCGTCGAGCTTGAGCGTGCCCTTCTTCAGGTGCTCCTGAATGCGTCCCGGCGTTCCCACGATGACGTGCGCGCCATGCTCCAGCGAGCCGATTTGTGGTCCGATCGAAACACCGCCACAGAGCGTGAGAATCTTGATGTTATCGGCCGAGCGCGCGAGGCGCCGCAGCTCCTTTGCAACCTGATCAGCCAGCTCACGCGTTGGGCAGAGGACGAGCGACTGGCAGCCGAAATAACGAGGGTTGAGCGGTTCCAGCAGCGCGATGCCAAAGGCCGCGGTTTTTCCGCTGCCGGTCTTGGCCTGCGCGATGAGGTCCATGCCTTTGAGCATCACGGGCAAACTCTGAGCCTGAATGGGCGTCATCTCGGTGTAGCCAAGTGCGTCGAGGTTAGCCAGTATGGCGGGGCTGAGGGGGAGGGTGGCGAAGGCTGAACTGGGCACGGTGATCATCTGCAGAAAAAGTGATGCGCAGTCTAACAGGGCTATGGAGCCGTCGCGTGGCGCCCGGCGGAACGGACCACAACGGGCGGAACGGATGCGGGTGCTGATTGGTCCGAAAGAAATCATCGGAACCTCAAAGGAGGCTGTTTTGTCCCGTGTTTTACTGCTGCTAAGCGCGTTATCTCTTCCCGTTATCGCCGCAGAGCCCATGCTTTTCGGCCGGTATGAACAGATCAAAATCGAAGACCTCGGTAAAACCCTGAAAGCCAAGATGGATACCGGCGCAATGACCGCCTCGCTGTCGGCAACGGATATCGAGCGCTTCGAGCGCGATGGCGAAGACTGGGTGCGCTTCCGGCTGGCCGTCGAAGGCGCCGGTGACACGCTGTATGAGCGCCCTTTGGCGCGGATTGCCGAGATCAAGACTCGCGCAGAAGAGGCGGACCCGGATGACGACACCGACCTCGAACGAGGCCCCGATGTTGCCGAGCGGCCGGTCGTTGAAATGCAATTGTGCATCGGCAATCAGTTGCAAGACGCGGAAGTGAACCTTACGGACCGCAGTCACTTCCGTTATCCGCTGCTGATTGGCGCGACGGCTATCCGTGACCTTGAGGCCGCCATCGATCCCGCTCAGAAATACACGGCCGGTCGCCCGACCTGCTAGGAATGCTCCGCCGAACAGGGCGGTGTTGAGGGTGCGCACTACGCACGTCGCTCAGCGCCGGCCTAGGTAGCAACCCGTCGCAGCCGAATCGCATCTCCTCACTGAGCCCCCCGCCTTCGTAGCGCGGGCTTCCGCCCGCCACGTGCCGGCGAACGCTTTCCCGCGCCTCGGTTCAGGCTGCACGTCAATGATCATTGTGGTGTGCAGCATGAACTCGGCAGGTAGTCGGCCGTTGCTCAGCGGGTAACCGCTTAAACAACTCTAAGCGAATGCTTACTTGTTTATGGTTGTGAAATAATTTCGCGAGCTAGTTGCTGTCTTTATCAGTACTTCGTTAAGTTAATCAAAGATATTGTTTTGAGCTTACAGGTTAATTAAAGATTAATTAACGGTTTATTAAGGCTCTTGTTCTATATTCAAACTAAGCGATCGGCTTTGTGACCGGGGAGTCAAAAAGAGTCGACTTGGATCGCGCGTCTGTGGCGGCCGCCGGTTGGCTTTCCGCGATGCTTCATAGTCAAACAGCCGCTCCTGCAACGCTGCGGCAGACGGCCTTCAGTAGTGGGCTGCAGCAGTAACAAACGGGCGGCTCCCTTCAGGCCGGCGATGCCCTGGCTAGGCTCATTCAGAGGTGCAGTTAATCGCAGTCAGACTAAAGTCGGGGCTATCTTTCCGTGAACCATCCTTGCTAAATTCACGATGTGGTTCCCTTTACCCGTAATAAAAATAAGACGGAGAACGTCATGGCCGACGACGACAAAAGAAATGCTGATGCGTACTGGAAGGCGAATGTTCGCCTCATAACATGGAGCTTGATAGTCTGGGCTCTAGTCTCATATGGTTTCGCCATAGTCCTGCGTCCACTGCTTTCCGGTATCCCAGTTGGGGGATCGGACTTGGGGTTCTGGTTCGCTCAACAAGGTTCCATTCTGACGTTTCTAGTGATCATCTTCTTCTACGCGTGGCGGATGAACAAACTGGACCAGAAATTTGGTGTTGAGGAGTAAGCCAGCATGAGTCAATTTTGGATCAACATGTTGTTCGTGGGGGCTTCCTTTGCGTTGTACTTCGGTATCGCATATTGGGCCCGTGCTGGATCGACTAAAGAGTTCTATGTCGCCGGTGGTGGCGTTCATCCGGTCACTAACGGGATGGCGACTGCGGCGGACTGGATGTCTGCGGCATCCTTCATTTCCATGGCCGGTATCATCGCTTCCGGCGGTTACGCCACTTCAACCTATCTGATGGGTTGGACCGGCGGCTACGTGCTGCTGGCCATGCTGCTCGCGCCGTACCTGCGCAAGTTTGGCAAGTTCACCGTGCCGGACTTCATCGGCGACCGCTTCTACAGCCGTGGCGCGCGCCTTGTTGCTGTTATCTGCTTGATTCTCATCTGCGTAACTTACGTAATCGGACAAATGTCCGGTGCCGGTGTGGCGTTCTCGCGCTTCCTGGAAGTAAGCAACGACATGGGTATCTGGATCGCTGCTGCGGTTGTGTTCTGCTACGCCGTATTCGGCGGCATGAAGGGCATCACCTACACGCAGGTTGCTCAGTACGTCGTACTGATCATCGCTTACACCATCCCGGCCGTGTTCATCGCCATGCAGCTGACGGGCAACCCGATTCCTGCGTTCGGCCTGTTCGGTACTCACGTCGAGTCCGGTATGCCGCTGCTGGAGAAACTTGACGCTGTCGTGAATGATCTGGGCTTCCAGGACTACACCGCTGACGTCGACAACAAGCTGAACATGGTTCTGTTCACACTGTCGCTGATGATCGGTACTGCTGGTCTACCACACGTAATCATTCGCTTCTTCACCGTACCGAAGGTGGCCGACGCTCGTTGGTCTGCTGGCTGGACGCTGGTGTTCATCGCGCTGCTGTATCTGACTGCTCCGGCCGTTGGTGCCATGGCTCGTCTGAACTTGCTGGACACCATTTATCCTGAAGGTCCGCAGGCTGAAGCGATTCGCTTCGACGAGCGTCCTGACTGGATGAAAACGTGGGAAGAAACTGGCCTGATTTCGTGGGCAGACAAGAACGGCGACAGCCGTATCCAGCTCTACAACGATGCTAACGCTGACTTCGCTCCGACGGCTGCTGAGCGTGGCTGGAGTGGCAGTGAGCTGACCGTTAACAACGACATCATCGTTCTGGCAAACCCTGAAATCGCCAACCTGCCGGGTTGGGTCATCGGTCTGATCGCTGCGGGTGGTATTGCAGCTGCGCTCTCGACGGCTGCTGGCCTGTTGCTGGCGATCTCATCAGCCATCAGTCATGACCTGATCAAGAACATCATCAATCCGAAGATCAGTGAGAAAGGGGAAATGCTGGCTGCGCGGATCTCGATGGCCTTTGCGATCGTCCTGGCAACCTGGCTGGGGCTCAATCCTCCTGGCTTTGCGGCACAGGTGGTGGCACTGGCGTTCGGTATTGCCGCAGCTTCCCTGTTCCCGGCGCTGATGATGGGTATCTTCTCCAAGCGCGTGAACAGCAAAGGCGCGGTTGCAGGCATGATTGTGGGTCTGTGCTCCACACTGCTCTACATCTTCCTGTACCTCGGCTGGTTCTTCATTCCGGGCACGGCGTCCTTCGCCAACACCCCTGACAACTGGATGCTGGGTATCTCCCCGCTGTCCTTCGGTGCAGTAGGCGCGATCATCAACTTCGCAGTAGCCTACGCTGTGTCAATGGCCACCGAGGCACCGCCACAAGCGATTCAGGATCTGGTTGAAAGCGTTCGTACCCCGAAGGGTGCTGGCGCTGCGCTTGATCACTAATGCAGCCAGAGGTCGGATGTTGCATCTGATCCGCGGTTGAGGCACAAGTCGGGCTTCCATTTGGAAGCCCGATTTTTTTAAGGAAGCAGTACATGATCTGGCATCTAATCGCTGCAATCGTTGCCGCGGTGGCAGGCGCGGGTATCGCGCTGTTGCTGCGCAATTTGTCCCGCAAGAGGCTGCCGAAGTGGATCGTTCCGGCATTTGCCGGACTGGGTATGCTCGCTTACACCATCAATTACGAATACACCTGGTTCGAAACCAAGCAAGCGCGGCTCCCGGAAGGGTCCGTGGTGGTGGCGAGCGAAGAGGGCGAAATGTTGTGGCGCCCATGGACCATGCTGTTCCCGATGCCGCTGGGCTACACGGTGCTGGACGGCGCGAATGCGCAGATTGGAGAGACAAGTCAGGGGCGCGTTGCCCGTTTCGTTCTATACCGTTTCAAGAAGCAGCACCTGATGTCTACCGTGACGAGCGGTCCTCATCAACTGCTGTGCAACGAGCGGACCATGTTCAGACTGAACGAGGCAGGTCAGGCTAAATTCGAAACCATGACAAAACTGGATACCGACGCACCGCTTTATCGGGCTGTTTGTATCGGTGAAAAGAAGTAGCCAGCGCCAGGTCTGGTCAACGGATTCGGTAGTAACTGACATCGTTTAGAGGGCGGGCAATTGCGCAGGCGGTTCAGTGCGCCACGTCCGGGCGGGCCGACGACGCTTAGCTGGTCCCTTACGTTTCAACGTGGCCGTAACGTGTCGCCATCAGCACAGTGGCGGGCGTAGACGGCATTTCCGTCCTATAGCTGATGGGCTTCGGATGGATCCGCTACATGAACTGCGCTTGCTGCCGCTGACGCCAGTTGGCCAAGCGCTGATTCAGCGCGGTCAGGCTATCCAGACCCTGACGCCGCGCCTTGCTCAAGAGGATCAGCGCAAGCTCTGCGGTGGCCAGTGCATCGGCGCTGGCGTGATGGCGCTGCAAGACATGCAGGCCAAAGTGGGTACACCAGTCATCCAGGCCGTTCTGCCGGGGACGGTTGTCGGGGCAGAGCATCGGCGCGAGCTCCGCCACATCGATAAAAGGATGCTTCAGCTTGTAGCCAAGCGATTGCTTCAGGGCGCGGGTCAGCATGCGCTGGTCGAAACTGGCATGGAACGCGAGGATCGGGCTGTCGCCCACGAACTCCATGAAGTCCAGCAGTGCGTCGGCGGGGTTCTCGCCCGTTTCCAGTTCGCTCGGCGCAATACCATGGATGAGCACACTCTCGCTCACTTTCTGCGCCGGCCGGAGCAGTGTCGACTCGAACTGATTCCCGAGGTTGATGCCGCCATGCTCGATGACCACGGCGCCAATAGACAGGACGATGTCCCTACGCATGTCCAGGCCGCTGGTTTCGAGGTCCAGCACCACCATCCGCTGCTCATTTAGTGGACAAAGGCCCAGCTCGGCGGGTAACCCAAGCCGATCACGTCGTAGAAGTTGTTCCAGCTCGAGAATCGGGCCGCGATGTTTGAACCAAGGCATATTCATAACTGATAGCGAACCGCCAGGCTGCTTTGCAGACGTTGGGCCTGGCGAAAGGATTCACGCAGGATACGCCGGTCCAGGTGATTCAGGGTGTCCGGGTCAAGCCGATTGCTATAGGGCCGGCCCTCGCGTGCCTGCTGCTGGTGCTGCTGCATGCGCGTCTGTTGGATGAAATGGTAGGCCTCTTCATAGGCCGCGCCATCCTTTTCATCGATCACGTCTCGTTCGACCAGCTGGCGCAGCCGGTCGAGGGTATTGCAGGTGGTAATGCCATGGCCCAGTGCGAGCACCCGCGCACCGTCCACGAAGGGCGTGAGTCCCTGCACCTTGAGGTCCAGCGTCGCTTTGCCTTCGCCCTTGCGGGCCACCACGAAATCGCGGAAGCGGCCCACCGGTGGGCGATGACGCAGGGCGTTTTCGGCCATCATGCGTTGGAACAGCCGGCTCTCACCGATCTCCTCCAGCATGTTGCTGCGCAATTGCTCGCACCCTTCTTGGGGCCCCCAGACCGCGCGCAAATCGAAATAGATGCTGCTGCTGAGCAGGTTCTCCGGGGTCGACTCGCGAACGAACGAACAGAAACGCCGGCGCCATTCCTGCCGAGACAGGCACAACTGCGGATTGCTGGCCATGATGTTGCCCTTGCACAGCGTGAAGCCGCAGGTGTCCAGGTTGCGATTGATAAGCTCGGCAAGCGGCAACAGCGTTCCACGAATGTGGGCGGCCTCTGCTGCGTCGGCGGCTTCGAACAGCATGCCGTTGTCCTGATCCGTATGCAGCGTCTGTTCTCTGCGCCCTTCACTGCCGAAACACAGCCAAGTGAACGCGATGCCGGGGTCGCCAAGCGTTTCGATGGCCAGCTCGATCACGCGACAGACCGTATGGTCGTTGAGCAGCGTAATGATGTGGGTGATCTGCGTTGACGAAGCGCCATGCGCCAGCATGTTGTCGACCAACTGCTGGATTCGACTGCGGATGATTACCAGCGTTTCAATGCTGTCAGCGTGGGAAATGGCCTGGGCCAGATGGACCAGATCGACGCGCTGCAACGAAAACAGATCCCGCTCCGAGATCACGCCCCTCAGCAGGCCTTTTTCGACGACACAGACGTGCGCGATATGCCGCTCGGTCATCGCGATCGCCGCGTCGAAGGCCGTTGCATCCGGCGGCAGGTAGAACGGGTCCTGCGTCATGAACTGCGCAATCGGCACCGCTAGGTCGGTCGTGCCGGTGCCAATGACCCGGCGGAGATCGCGTAGCGTGAAGATGCCCTGCGGATGCAGCTCAAGGTCGGTAATCACGATGCTGCCGACGTTGTTCTCATGCATCAGCCCCACCGCTTCGGCCAGCGGTAGTGAGGGCAGACAGGACACAGGGTGGTGCAGCGCCAGCTCGCCGATGCGGGTCTCCAGCGAATATTGCTCGCCCAGGCTTTCAACCGCGCGCATTTGCGCCTGCTGATTGACCAGATCAAGCAGGCTGCTGACACCGCGCATGGCAAAGTCGCGGAATGACGCGGACTTGGAGACGAGCTTGACGAACGCCGGTTTATTCAGCAGAAAACAGAACGTGTCTTCGGCGGCAAAGTGGCCGGTGCGAGTCGCGCGCTCGCCCATCAGCGCGGCCATGGGAAAGCACTCGCCGACAATCACTTCGAACGTGGTGTCTGTTCCGCGCTTGCTGGTATGCGGCCGCTGCCCGTGGACCCGGCCCTGTTTGACGATGTAGAAGTGCTCGACGACGCCATCATCCGGCGAAATGATGCAGTCGCCTTCGCTGTAAAACCGTAACTGGCAATTTTCAACCAGATAAGCGAGATGCCCCGGTTCCATCTGGTTGAACGGCGGGTACTTGCGTAGAAACTCCATGGTTCCATGGATGTTCTGCAGCACGGCGGTCTTGCCTGCCTCGGCGTAAGCATCGGCTTTGCTCATGGTTCGGTTCCATTTTTTAGCGCCCAATGGTGGGCGGAGGCGCCCCAAGGGCACATTGGACGTAAGTCTAGTCGCCTGTGCGCTACGACCGGCTGACACGGGTCAGCTCACGACAAAGCGCCGCCGATGGATTTGCAGGCAATAAAAAACCGCCCCGAGGGGCGGTTTCTGTTCGCTTCATCGATTACGGAAGGGTGAATAGCACCTTGACCGAATCGTTGACCGCGGCGCTGTCGACATAGCCAATGGCGTCGGCTTCCGCCGCTACCTTGGCGACCATCGCGGCGTCATCGGCCACGCTGGCCATCGGCTGGCCTTTACCGGTAAACACCAGGCCGGACCAGTACGACTTCAGCTGCGACTCGTTCTTGCTGGTGACCGCGGAGTAGAAGCTCTCCTTGGCCGGTGTCCAGTCCTTGAGGTCAACGCCTTTCATGGACTTGTCCTTGCCCAGGAAAATGTTGGCGACGTCCGACTGCGAGGGTGCCTTGGCCGCGCCTGGATTGACGATTACGGCGACTTCGGCCTGAGCCATGGAAATCATGCCGAGCAGGGCTGCGCTGCCGAGGATGCGAAGGGATGTTTTCATCTTGACGCTCCTCAGAATACGAAATCGACGCCGACGGAAACGATGTCGCCGTCGTAGTTGCGGGCCGGGGCGCCAAGGGTGCCAGCGCTGAGGTCGTACACAGCGTTGTTGAAAACCTCCTGCGCACTGCGGGTGAACACGCCGTCATAGCCGTTCTTGGTGTCGACGCGCTTGTACTCACCCTTGACCACGACGGTCGGGGCGGCCTGGTAGTTCAGGCCCAGGGTCCAAGAGGACTGGCGACCACCGTTGTCATCCAGCTGCGCATAGGTCACGTGCGGCAGGAAGTCACCGAAGCGACGACCACCCATCAGGTAGAAGGAATCGATCGACTCCATGTCGTCGTTCTCGATCATGCGCGAGGTCCACTCGTTGCTACTGACCCAGGTGCCGTTGTCGTACTGGTAGCCGATCGAGGTGAACTTGCCCTTCTCTTTATCGAGGCTCAGCAGGCTGAGGGGCATCATCATGCCGCCGCCGACGTCCACCGTGCCGCTGACATCGGTCTTGATGTCCGCTTCGACATAACCGATACGCAGCGTGCCGAAATCGTTCGTGGCCAAACTCACGCTGGCACCGAACAGCTTGTCGTAGTCGATATCGAACCGCTCGTCGTAGGCGTAGTAATCACGGTTCTTTGACTGACCACCTGCTACTTGGAGCGTCACTGAACCATAGGACAGCGGAACGGTGTAGACCGCGTCGACGCCCTCGTAACTGGTCACCTGGACCTGGCTATACACCTCGTCGGGCAGACGTAGCCAGGGGTAGCTGTAGCCGACGTCGAGGCTTTCGGAATACATATAGACCGGGCTGCGCAGGCGGCCGGCGCGGAGCATCAACTGGTCATTGGTCTGCCAGGACAGGTACGCCCACTCGAGGTTGGCCTTCCACTCATCCTGCTGCGCCTTGGCGGTGGCCTGAACGGTCACGCCGACGGTATCGGTAATGCCATAGCTCAGCTGCGCGCCGAACTTGGACAGCTGATCGCCGCGCCAGGAATCGTTGGTCTGGCTCTGGACGCCATAGCCGCGGCCGTCGTCTTCGCCACCCAGGTGGGTGAAGCCTACGGTGCCGAAACCGTTGAAGCGGTGCTCGCCTTGCTCGAGAGCGAATGCGGGTGTTGCTGCCAGGCAGGCAGCTGCCAGGCTTATGATACGTACTGCGGTCATGGGTGATGCTCCTAACACTGATTAAACGCGGAACTGGGCGGTGGCCGCCCGCAGGTGGTCGCCGGTACTGACCAGTTGCTCGCCGAGACGAGCAGTGGCTTCGGCGCCGTTTGCGGTTGCTTGTGCGTCCTGCTGCAACACTTGGGTTTCTTGTTGGATGGAACTCGACAGGCCGATCTGCTCCTGAGTGAACTGGGCGATGCCGGCGTTGAGTTCGTCGATTTGGTTGACGGTGCGCGCGATGGTTTCGAGCAACTGGGTGGCTTCGACCGAGCGTTCGATGCTCGAGCGGGACTTCTCCCCGTTGCTGTTCATGACATTGAGCACAGTGTTGGCGCTGGTTTGCAGGCGCTGGATGATCTGCTGGATTTCGGCGGTGGAGGCCGCCGTCTTCTGCGCCAAGTTGCGTACCTCATCGGCGACCACGGCAAACCCGCGGCCCTGCTCGCCGGCACGGGCGGCTTCGATGGCTGCGTTGAGCGCCAGCAGATTCGTCTGTTCTGCAATGCTGCGGATCACGGTCAGTACCGAGCCGACTTCCTGGGTTTCCTCTTCCAGTTGCTCCATGGCCTGCACGGCGCTCATCACGCTGTTGCCCAAGTCAGTGATGCCTTTCGACAAGCTGCTCACATGCTCCCGCGCGGTAGTGGCCTGGCGAGCCGCGGAGTTGGCTTCTTCGGAGGCCTGCTGCGAGCGCTGGGCCACTTCCTGAATGCTGCCGGTCATGGTGAGGATGTCGCGGGTAATCGAGTCGGTGTGGTGCTGCTGCGACTTGGCGTTTTCTTCCGAGCCCTGGGTCAGGTTGTAGAGTTCTTTCGATACCTGGCCGAGCGGGCTCGCCGCTTCGATGATCTGGCGAATGGTGCGTTGCAACTTGTCGAGGAAACCGTTGAACAGCTCGATCATGGCGCCGATTTCGTCGTTCGATTTCACATTCACGCGTTGGGTGAGGTCGCCATCCCCACGGGCGATCGATTGCAGCGATGCGATCACGCCACGCACGTTGATCATGACGCTGCGAATCACCAGCCAGGCACCGAGGCCTACCACGACGACGAGCACCAGGCTGAGGATGATGCCCAGGCGCGTGGTGGTTTCGTTGGCTTCGCGGGTTTCCGCGAGGGTTTGCTGGAAGTCGGCGTAGGCACCGGCACGGAAGTCGCTGGCCAGTTTCTGCGCCTGAGCCAGATCACTGGCCATGCGATCCAGGCTCGGTCGCAGGTCATCAAACGAAGCGCTGCCATCGATCAGCTTTGCAGACGCGCCGAGGGCATTGTCGGCGTAGCCCTTCACCGCATTGCGCCAGCTATCGAGCGCCTGTCGGCGTTGAGGTTGGCCACTGAGAAGCGTCGCCAGCGCCTGCTGTTGCGCATCTATCTCGCTCAGCACGTCGCGCGCTTCGCCGAGAATGCCCGCTTCGCCCGCCGCAACAGCGTTGTTCAGCAGCCCTGGAATGCGTGAAAACTGAAAGATCACCGCATCGGCCTTTTCCAGTGTCGGGTAGCTCTGGCTTTCAAGCATTTGCAGCCGAGAATCGGTCGCCGACAGCTGCAGCGAGGTATAGCCGACATAGAGGATCAGCCCGAGCAGTGCGACGGCGGGCACCAACGAAAGCTTGGCGGTCAACGAGAGATTCTTGAACATGCAGCGACTCCACGGCGGGCGGCGAATACTACGGGATGACACATGGTGGCGACATGCCATCTATCGGAAAACAGTGTGACTCGATTTGTTATCACGGTCACGGTATCGGTTGTCGCATGCCGAACTTGAGCGCCGTTGAGCGGATTCGGACGATAAAAAAACCGCCCCGTAGGGCGGTTCGTTTGCAGCCAGGCTGAGCGTTACAGGTCGTTCTTGGCCTTGAACTCGCGGCGACGACGGTGCAGGACCGGCTCGGTGTAGCCGTTGGGCTGCTTGGTGCCTTCGAGGACCAGCTCCAGGGCGGCCTGGAAGGCCACGCTGTTGTCGAGCTCCGGCGCCATCGGGCGGTACAGCGGGTCACCTTCGTTCTGACGGTCAACCACCGGCGCCATGCGCTTGAGGCTTTCGACGACCTGTTCCTGAGTCACTACGCCGTGACGCATCCAGTTGGCCACGTGCTGGCTGGAGATACGCAGCGTGGCGCGGTCTTCCATCAGCGCGACATCGTTGATGTCCGGCACTTTGGAGCAACCGACGCCCTGCTCGACCCAGCGGACCATGTAGCCGAGGATGCCTTGCGAGTTGTTGTCCAGCTCGTTGCGCTTTTCCTCGTCGCTCCAGTTGGTGTCCTTGGCCAGCGGGATGGTCAGGATGTCGTCCACCGAGGCCTTGGTGCGCTTGGCCAGTTCGGCCTGACGGGCGAACACGTCGACCTTGTGGTAGTGCATGGCGTGCAAGGTGGCGGCGGTCGGTGACGGAACCCAGGCGGTGTTGGCGCCGGCCATTGGGTGTCCGATCTTCTGCTCCAGCATTCCGGCCATCAGATCGGGCATGGCCCACATGCCTTTGCCGATCTGCGCCTTGCCCTGCAGGCCGCAGGCCAAGCCGACGTCGACGTTGTTGTCCTCGTAGGAGCTGATCCACTTTTCGGCCTTCATCGCGGCCTTGCGCACTACGGGGCCGGCTTCCATGGAGGTGTGGATCTCGTCGCCGGTGCGGTCGAGGAAGCCGGTGTTGATGAACACCACGCGCTCGCGCGCTTCCTTGATACAGGCCTTGAGGTTGATCGAGGTGCGGCGCTCTTCGTCCATGATGCCGACTTTCAGGGTGTTGCGCGGCAGCTTGAGCACGTCTTCGACGCGACCGAAGAGTTCGGTGGCGAAGGCCACTTCTTCCGGGCCGTGCATCTTCGGCTTGACGATGTAGACCGAGCCGGTGCGAGTGTTCTTGCGGCTGGTGTTGCCGTTGAGGTTGTGCATGGCGGCGAGGCTGGTGAACAGGCCGTCCATGATGCCTTCCGGCACTTCATTGCCTTCCTTGTCGAGGATGGCGTCGTTGGTCATCAGGTGACCGACGTTACGAATGAACAGCAGCGAGCGGCCGTGCAGGGTCAACTCGCCGTTGCCGTCGGCCTGGGTGTAGACGCGGTCCGGGTTCATCGCGCGGGTGATGCGCTTGCCGCCTTTCTCGAGTTCTTCGACCAGGTCGCCCTTCATCAGGCCAAGCCAGTTGCGGTAAACGATGGTCTTGTCGTCAGCGTCGACGGCCGCGATGGAGTCTTCGCAATCCATGATGGTGGTCAGTGCCGATTCCATCAGGATGTCTTTCACGCCCGCCGCATCGGTCTGGCCGATGGGGCTGGCCGGGTCGATCTGGATCTCGAAATGGATGCCGTTGTGCTTGAGCAGTACAGCGATCGGCGCGCTGGTGTCGCCCTGGAAGCCCAGGAACTGGTCGGGGTTCTGCAGGCCGGTGGTGCTGCCGTCTTTTAGTGAGACGACCAGCTTGCCCGCGTCGATGCGGTAGCCGGTGGCGTCGGCATGGGAGCCTGTCTGCAGCGGCGCGGCTTCGTCGAGGAAGGCGCGTGCATAGGCGATGACCTTGTTGCCGCGGACTTCGTTGTAGCCGGGGCCCTTGGTGGCGCCATCTTCTTCGGAGATCGCGTCGGTGCCATAGAGCGCGTCGTACAGCGAGCCCCAGCGCGCGTTGGCGGCGTTCAGGGCGAAGCGCGCGTTCATGATCGGCACCACCAGCTGCGGGCCGGCCATACGGGCGATTTCTTCGTCGACGTTCTGGGTGGTGGCTTGGAAATCTTCGGCTTCTGGCAACAGGTAACCGATTTCCTGCAGGAAGCTTTTGTAGGCTGCTGCATCGTGTGCCTGACCGGCGCGTGCCTGGTGCCAGGCATCAATCTGGGCTTGCAGGTCGTCACGCTTGGCCAGCAGCGCACGGTTCTTCGGCGCCAGGTCGTGAATGACGCTGGAAGCGCCGGCCCAGAAGGCATCGGCGTCAACGCCGGTGCCAGGAATCGCTTCGTTGTTCACGAAGTCGTACAGGACTTTGGCGACCTGCAGGCCACCCACTTGAACGCGCTCAGTCATTACTCGCCTCACTTGGTTCTTCTTCAAATCCGTCGGACAGGTCTTCTTGTAGTCCGGGTCGACGGATACTACATGAAGCCGTTTGGAAAATCAGTCCACCGTATGGGGCGTTCCGGCAGGCGCGGCGCAGCGAGGTAAGCGCCTGAATTTTGGGCTTTCGGGCAGGCCTCGTCCCGGCGAAGGCGGGAGTTTGTTCTATACCTATGGAGCCGGGCGACGCACGCGTGGTCCATAGCCTTCACTACGATCCGTATCGGTCACCGTTCACCCCACGTCGAGGAGTCATAGATGGATCATCTCGTCCTAACCGTCATTGCAGAGGATCAGCCCGGGCTGGTTGAGCGAGTGGCCAAGTGCATTGCCGAACACGGCGGCAACTGGCTGGAGAGCCGCATGTCGCGTATGGCTGGGCAGTTCGCAGGCATTCTGCGTGTCGAGGTGCCCGCCCAGGCACATACCGGGCTTATCGAGGCGCTGCAGCAGCTGGAGCAACAGGGGATCCGTGTGCTGGTTGCGCCCAGCGGTCCCGAACCGGAGCGCCGCTGGCAGATGATTCAGCTGCAGCTGGTGGGCAACGACCGCGCCGGAATAGTGCGCGATATCACTCAGTTGCTGGCGCGTCACGGGGTGAACCTGGAAAACCTGGCCACCGATGTGGCGCCCGCTCCGATGACCAACGAACTGCTGTTTCATGCCGACGCGTTGCTGGCTGTGCCGACCGAGCTGGCGCTGGATGAGTTGCAAGGCCACCTGGAAACCCTCGCCGATGACCTGATGGTGGAGCTGAAACTCCAACCGGCCGAATAGCGCTAACCAACGGCGCCTTTTCGCATCACTCGCCAGGCATCGTAGCTGTACACGGCAAGCCCGGCCCAGATGCAGATGAACGCCAGCTGACGATCGGCGGGGAAGGGCTCGTTGAACACCCACACCGCGAGGATCAGCAGCAGCGTCGGCGTGATGTATTGCAAAAAGCCCAGCGTCGAATAGGGGAGATGCCGCGCCGCAGCGTTGAAGCACAGCAGCGGCAACAGCGTCACCGGCCCCGCGGCCACCAGCCAGAGGGCCTGTGGTTCGGTCCAGAATGACCACTCTGTGCTCGGGCCCGTGCCGAAGAAATACAGCCAGCCCAGCGCAATGGGTAGTAGCAGCCAGGTCTCCACTACCAGGCCAGGCAGCGCGGCGACCGGCGCCTGCTTGCGCAGCAGGCCGTAGCTGCCAAAGCTCAGCGCCAGGATGATCGACACCCAGGGGAAATCGCCGAGGGTGATCAGTTGCAGCAACACCCCGACGGCGGCCATCGCCACGGCAAGCCATTGCAACGGCCGCAGCCGTTCCCGCAGCACGATCAGCCCCAACAAGACGTTGACCAGCGGGTTGATGTAGTAGCCCAGGCTCGCTTCGAGCATGTGGTTGTGGTTGACCGCCCAGACGTAAATCAGCCAGTTGCTGGCGATCAGCACGCTGGAAATCATCAGCACGCCGATTCGGCGAGGGTGCGCGAGCAATTCCTGCCACCAGCCCGGATGCCGCCACAGGCTCAGCACCAGCGTGCCGAACAGCGCCGACCAGATTGCCCGCTGGGTCACGATCTCCAGCGCCGCGTACTGCTCGATTGATTTGAAGTAGAGCGGAAACAGGCCCCAGATAGAGAAGGTAATCAGACCCAGCAAGTACCCTTTACGCAGATCGGCAGTGGCCATGGATGTCCCGAAACGCAGCAGCGGAGAGCCGGCCATTTTGCGCCTGCGCGCAGGCGTTTGTCTGCCGCTGTGGCTGTTCTCTGGTGCTGGAAATGCCTGGCAAAAACACGCGGTTGAACGCAGCCGACGTCACCCCGTCTCAGAAAGACGACTCACGCGTCGCTGCGGCGACCCGACAGCCACACGAGGTGTTCGATGAAACTGCAGAACAAGGTTGCCCTGGTAACGGGCAGCTCCCAGGGCATTGGCCGCGGTATTGCAGTGCGTTTGGCCGAGGAGGGGGCCGATCTGGTCATCAATGGGCGCCATGATGACGAGGAAGCGCGCAAGACGCTCGAACAGGTTCGGGCGCTTGGTCGCCGGGCCTGTTTCATCGCCGCGGATGTCGGCCAGGTTGCCGAATGCCAGCGTCTGGTCGAGGAAGCCATCGATAAGATGGGTCGGCTCGATATTCTGGTCAACAACGCTGGCGTACAGCGGCACAGCGCCTTCCTGGACGCCGGCGAAGCGGATTACGACTTGGTACTCAACGTCAACCTGCGCGGTCCGTTCTTCATTGCCCAGGCATTGGCGCGGCACTTGCGGGACAGCGGACGTGGCGGACGAATCATCAACAACAGTTCGGTTCACGAAGAGCTGCCGTTTCCCAACTTCACCGGCTATTGCGCCAGCAAGGGCGGCCTGAAGATGCTCATGCGCAATCTGGCCATTGAGCTGGCACCGTTGGGCATTACGGTCAACAACGTGGCACCCGGCGCGATCGAGACGCCGATCAATCAGTCGCTGATGAACCAGCCGGAAAAACTTGCCAGCCTGCTGGGCAATATCCCGGCCGGTCGCTTGGGTAAGCCGCGTGACGTCGCCGGCGCTGTGGCCTTTCTGGCCTCGGATGAGGCCGACTACATCACCGGTACTACACTGATCGTTGACGGTGGACTGATATGGAATTACAGCGAGCAATGACCGACACCGACTTGAGCCCTTTCGATTACGACACCCACGCGATTTCCTCCGCCGACACGCTGACCCCGGCAGACCGTTATCAGGAACTCTTCGTGGCCGTGCAGACGCAGCGGGTTTTCGAGGACAGCAAAACCTTTGTTGACTGCGCGCCTCGCCAGCATCCGGAGCGGATTCTCGAAGCCTATCGAGCCAGTAGCGGCGAGCCCGGTTTCGACTTGAAAGCCTTCGTTGCGGAGTATTTTGAACGCTACGAGATGAAACCGACCGAGTTCGTCGCCAACCCGAACGATACCCTCAGTGAGCATATCGACCGGCTTTGGCCCGTGCTCACGCGTCAGCCGCGCAAGCATCCCGAGTTCTCTTCACTACTACCGCTGCCCCACGAGTACGTGGTTCCCGGTGGGCGGTTCACCGAGCTCTATTATTGGGACTCGTACTTCACCATGCTCGGCTTGGACGAGAGCGGCCACTGCGAGCTGCTGCGATCGATGGCAGACAACTTCGCTTACCTGATCGACACCTACGGCCACGTGCCCAATGGCAACCGCACCTACTACCTGAGCCGCTCGCAGCCGCCGGTGTTCGCGTTGATGACCGACCTGTTCGAAGAATCGGGCGTACATCGTGCCAGCGACTACCTGCCACAACTGCGCAAGGAACATGCGTTCTGGACCGATGGTGACGATCAGCTGCGCCCCGGCGAGGCGCATCGGCGCTGCGTCTGCCTCGATGACGGCAGCGTGCTCAATCGCTACTGGGATGAGCGGGACACGCCCCGCGAAGAGTCCTACCTCGAAGATATCGAGACGGCGGGCTCATCGAGCCGGCCCGCACACGAGGTCTACCGCGACCTGCGAGCCGGTGCTGAGTCCGGCTGGGACTTCAGCTCGCGCTGGCTGGGTGATCCCTCGCGGTTATCGAGCATTCGCACCACGCAGATCATTCCGGTGGACCTGAATAGCTTCCTGTACAAGCTTGAGCGGCAGATCGCCCGGCTCAGCGAAATCAAAGGCCAGCAGGGGTGCGCGTCGGCGTTCAACGAACGGGCCAATGCGCGTCTGGCGGCGATCGACCGGTACCTCTGGAATGATCAGCAGGGTGCGTATTTCGACTATGACTGGGTGAAGCGTGCACCGCGTGACAACCTCACTGCAGCAACGGTGACGCCGCTGTTCGTGAAGCTCGCCAGCGCGGATCAGGCGGGACGCGTCGCCAATATCGTACGGGAGCGCCTGCTTGCACCGGGTGGGCTGTCCACCACCGAGATCTCTGGCAGCGGCGAACAATGGGATCGCCCCAATGGCTGGGCGCCGCTGCAGTGGATGGGGATCCGCGGGCTTCAGCACTATGGTCACGATGCGCTGGCGCTGCAGATCGAGGAGCGCTGGCTGAGCATCGTCTCGCTGCTGTTCGAGCGGGACAGCAAGCTGATGGAGAAATACGTGCTGCGCCCCTGTGTCGAGCATGCGACCGGCGGTGAATACCCGCTCCAGGATGGATTCGGCTGGACCAATGGCGTGACGCGCAAGCTGATGCAGGAAGACCCGAACCACGAAGCGCATCGTTGCCGGGCGGGGCAATGCCGGCCGGAATGGGCCCAGACGGACAGCCTCCGTGGCTGAAGCGGGCCGGCAAGCCTGCCATTCGCGAGCAAGCTCGCTCCTACGGGGCGGGTGATCGTAGTGCTTTTGTAGGAGCGAGCTTGCTCGCGATCAGGCGTTCAGAGAAACCGGTTGCCAACTATCCGCTCGAAATGGAGCGTCTGCGGCCTGCGAAAAGCCGCCATCACCGCCGTCGGTAAGGGCTCGGCAGTGTGCCTTCCAGGTCCAGCGTCCCCTTCTCGACGAAACGCTGCGTGCCAAATAGCCCGCCCGCCAGCTTGCCGCGAAGCACGTAGGGCACCTCGTCCATGCCGATGTGCTCGGCGAGGCCCAACGCTTGGCGCGCGGCGGAGAAGGCGGAAATAGTCATGGGTACGCTCAGCACGGTTTCGCCGAAGCGCGGCACGCTGCCACGGGCATCGCTGACGCCACTGGCCAGACGCCGACCATTGACCTCCAGGTCGAGCGCCACGCCGTTGTAGTCGAGCGCGACGTCGTTGGGGTTCTGTACCCGCAGTTTGACCGTCATGCGCAGCTCCAACCCTTCACCGGGTAAAGGCTGAATGCCCGCGACCTGCACATTGAGCGGGTCGCGCTGGGAAAAGGCGGCGCAGCCAGCGACTAACAGCGCCAGCAGACAGACCGACAACAGGCGAGCAATGGGTACGGCTGGGCGCAGGGGCATACGATGTCTACTCGGGTTTCTTGGTGAGGTTGCCCAGGCCTTGCAGCAGCTCCATGGGCAGCGGGAAGACGATGGTCGAGTTCTTGTCGCCGGCGATGTTGCTCAGCGTCTGCATGTAACGCAGCTGCATTGCACCGGATTGGCGACCGAGCATCTCGGCGGCCTGCATCAGTTTCTCTGACGCCTGCAATTCGCCCTCAGCATGAATGACCTTGGCGCGCCGCTCCCGTTCCGCTTCGGCCTGACGGGCGATGGCGCGGATCATCGATTCATCGAGGTCGACATGCTTGATTTCGACGTTCGCCACCTTGATGCCCCAGGCATCGGTTTGGGCGTCCAGAACCTGCTGGATGTCGTTGTTGAGCTGTTCGCGCTCAGCCAGCATGTCGTCCAGATCGTGCTTGCCGAGTACCGCACGCAGTGTCGTCTGGGCCAGCTGGCTGGTTGCCGAGTGATAGTCCTCGACCTGGATGATTGCCTTTTCGGCATCCAAGACGCGGTAATACACCACCGCGTTGACCTTCACCGACACGTTGTCGCGGGAGATCACGTCCTGAGTGGGCACGTCCAGCACCAGCGTGCGCAGGTCAACCCGCACCATTTGCTGGATGCCCGGGATGACCATGATCAGGCCGGGACCCTTGACCTTCCAGAAGCGCCCCAACTGAAAAACCACGCCACGCTCGTATTCACGCAGGATACGAAAGGTCGATGCCAGCAGCGCGATCAGCAGGACCAGCACTGCGATGAAACTCATTTCAAAGCCCATGATTCACCTCCTCTCGAGTGGCGGGCCATCGGCCGCCGTGACGTCCAGTTGCAGCCCGCGCCGGCCCACGACACGAACGTGTTGGCCCGCGTGCAGGGGCGTCGAGCTGACCACTTGCCATTGTTCACCCTGCAACTGGACCCAGCCGCAAGCCGGGTCGTTCGCCTCGATGCGAGTCACCGGCGCCAAGCTGCCGACCAGCTCAGCGTCGCCACTGACAACGCGTTGTCGGCGCGCCTTGATCGCCATGCTGACAATGGCGAATACGAGCAACGCGCTGACCACCGCCAGCGTGCCGATCAAGGCCAGAGGAATACCGTAGCCGGGCACGTCGGTGTCCAACAGGATCACTGAGCCGGTGACGAAGGCGGCCACACCCCCCAGGCCGAGAATGCCGAAACTGGGGATGAAGGCCTCGGCAACCATGAAACCCAGCCCCAGCAAAATCAGCGCTACGCCGGCGTAGTTCACCGGCAGCAGCTGCAGTGAGTACAGCGCGAGCACCAGGCAGATTCCGCCGACCACGCCGCCCCCACCGGTGCCTGGGTTGGAAAACTCGAAGATCAGGCCATAAATGCCGATCATCATCAGGATCAGCGCAACACTGGGGTTGGTGATCACCGCCAGCAGACGCACCCGCCAATCCGGGTCATAGCGATCAAGCATGGCGTCGGTGGTCTGCATGACGCGTTCTCCCTCGCGCGTTCTGAGCGTCTTGCCATCGAGCTGGGCCAGAAGATCGTCCAGATCGGCTGCGATGTAGTCGATTACCTTGATCTGCAGCGCCTCGCTGGCGGGCAGGCTGACTGCCTCGCGAACGGCCTGCTCCGCCCATTCGGCGTTGCGTCCGCGCAGCTGCGCCAGGCCCCGAATGTAGGCAGCAGCGTCATTGACTTGCTTACGGCTCATGGCGTCGCCGCTGGGTTCATCGTCTGGCCGTTCCGCGTCTGGCGGCTGCGCGGGTGGCTTGCCGGGTGTGCCGCCAATCTGAACGGGCGTGGCGGCGCCGAGGTTGGTGCCTGGGCTCATTGCCGCGACATGGCTGGCGTAGAGCATGTACGTACCGGCACTGGCGGCGCGCGCACCGCTGGGGGTGACATGGGTCGCGATGGGAACGGGGCTGGCGAGCATTTCTTTGATGATCGTGCGCATTGAGCTATCCAGTCCGCCAGGCGTATCGAGCTGCAGCACGAGCAGCTGCGCCTCGGTTTGCGCCGCGCGTTGTATGCCGCGAATCAGATAGTCGGCACTGGCCGGCCCGATCACGCCGTCGAGTCGCAGGACCGTAACCGGTGCCGCGCCTTGCACCGGTCCGACGAGCCCCAGCCATGACACAAGCAAGACGATCAGTAGCCAAGCCAGTCGTTCAAAGGGGCGGCGGCGCATCGGCGTGATCCTCCCAGGTGGCGAATGGCGCGACGGCGAATCGCGGCAGTAGCACAGAGGATAGTTCAGGTGGGGCGAGAGTCTCGCCCGGGTCGTCGGAACGTCGTTCGGCCATGAGTTTTCGGCTGAACTCTGCCGCGCTGTCCGGCCTCACACGTTGATAAGGCGTTCATCGCCCGGCGTCCCTCGTCCAGCCATGAGGAGTGTTCATGCGTATTCATCATCTCAACTGTGGCTGCATGTGCCCGGTAGGCGGTCGGCTGTTCGATGGCTTCAGTCAGGGGCTGACGGCCAGCCTGGTGTGCCACTGCCTATTGATCGAGACGGATCAGCACGGGTTGGTGCTGGTCGACACCGGCTTTGGCAGTTGCGACGTGCGGGAGCCGCGCAGGCGGCTCAGTCCCTTTTTTATCGCCCTGAATAACATCAAGTTTGAAGATCGCTTCACGGCGCTGTTCCAAGTCCGCCAGCTGGGATTCGATCCGGCCGATGTACGCCACATCGTGCTGACGCACCTGGATTTCGATCATGCCGGCGGGCTGGAGGATTTCCCCGAGGCGCAGGTCCACGTGCTGCAACGGGAGATTGATGCAGCACGCTCGACTCACAGCTTTGTTGGTCATCAGCGCTACCGACACCGTCAATGGGATGCGGTGCGCAACTGGCAATTCTACGAGCCGGGCGGCGATACCTGGTTTGGTTTCCAGGCGGTCAAGGAGCTGCGTGGTTTACCGCCGGAAATCGCGCTGATCCCGTTGACCGGTCATACGCACGGGCACGCAGGCGTAGCCTTGCAGGGCGATGACGGCTGGCTGCTGCACGCTGGTGATGCGTATTTCTATCGGGAAGAAGTAGGTCAGAGCGAGCGTCACTGCACACCAGGGCTGCGCTTCTATCAGCGCATGATGGAAGTTGATCGTACGGCGCGATTGGCCAATCAGCATCGGCTCTGGGCGCTGTCGCTGGAACGCAAGGATGAAGTGATGCTGTTTTGCAGCCACGACGCCAAGGAGCTCGAACGCATGCAAGCGAGGGCGCATTGATGCCGCCCGGAGACGACCGGATCGGCGGCGCGGTACGCACCATGATGGGATATGTACGCTGGGTGGGGCTGGTGGCGTGCTCGCTGGCGGCGCTGGGTTATCTGCTGGTGGGCAACTTCAACATGGTCGGGTTGATGCTGGCGCTGGCGGTGCTGTCGTGGGTCAATATTCGTCGCAAGCGAGGCGACCGGTCCGGTTCACGGCCAACCGACACCTCTTGAGCGGCGCGTTGGGCTGTGGTGCCCGCGGCGGAGCGGGGGCTTCGACCTTCTGCGAATAGAGGCGCAGCGCTGCTTCTGCAATAGTCCGTTGGCTGGCGAAGGATCCGCCCAGCGGTGCGCAGGGGCCCACAAGGCCACGCGCATCGACGCCGTAAAACTGGCTCAACCTGCAGTCGGCCGCGTCTCCTCTCTTATGGTGCCGTTTGGCACACCCCGGCGGCTCACACAGTCGCTATCGGTTCCGACAGCCACCGCCTATCGGCGGCGGTTGCCGTTCCGTTCACCTTGCCGCTTCGCTTGTAGCAAGGGGTCCACAAGGAACCCCCAGGGCGTGATCAGGTCGATTCACAGTAAGCATTCAGCCAGAACCAGACCTTAGGGGACCCGATATGGACTTGATCCGAATAATCATCGCGATACTACTGCCTCCGCTGGGGGTGTTCCTGCAAGTCGGCTTTGCTGGCGCCTTCTGGTTGAACATCCTGTTGACGCTGCTCGGCTATATTCCGGGCATCATTCATGCCGTCTGGATCATCGCCCGCCGCTGAGTGTGGTCAGCGTGCAATAAAAAGCCCGGCCACTCGGCCGGGCTTTTTTGTGCTTGCAAGCGAGGCGGTGTAAAGTCCCGGGTCAACTTGCGTGCGTGAGTTCATCTCACGCGAACCAACCTAGAACTTGACGGGATCGGCGCGTTCGCCTTGGCGACGGAGCTGCCCGCGCTGCCGTGGGCGCTGCGATCAAGCAGCCCCGGGAAGGAACCAGATGGGCGACTCTTTCATCGATCAGAATCACTTCAGGCGCATCCTCAACCGCAACGTGGCGGTTCCCCTCGGTTTCGGTTTCCTCAGTGCGTTCTTCTTCAGCGTCATCGTCTATTACCTCCTGAACGTCGGTCACTGGGTTGAGCGCTCGGTGTTGGGGGTGTCCTACGCCCATGAAATGCTGAAGGAAATGGGTGAGCTGGAAGCCTCGATGCGTGGCTATCTCATCGCCGGGGATGAGGTGTTCCTGGTGCCGTACCGTAGGGAATTGCCGGTCTATCAAGCCCAGTTCGAGCAGATCAGGCAGTACGCAAGTGAAGACCCGGTCCAGTCACGTCGAGTCGAGCGTATTGGCGAGCTGCACAACCAATGGGTCGGATTCGCCGAGGAAGCGATTGCACGTCGCGCGCAGAACGAGCCAGTGGTCGAGTACGTACGCAGCCAACGTGGGCTGGAATTGAAGGAAGAGCAACGGCTGCTGCTCAACGACTTCATCGCGCATGAAAGGCAGATCCGAGCGGAAAGAACCGACACGGCGGAAATGATCACCACGGCGCTGATCGGCGGTTTTCTGCTGTTCAGCCTGATTTTCAGTGGGTTGCTGGTCTATTTCGGTCGTCGTGACCTGCTTAGCCTGTCGGACAGCTACGCCGATTCACTGAACCAACAGCGGGCCCATGCCGCCGCGCTGGAAAAACAGGCGTGGTATCGCACCGGTCAGACCCAGCTCACCGAGTCCATGATCGGCGAACAGGCGCTGCCGACCCTGGGCCAGAATGTCCTCAGTTTCCTGTCGCGTTACCTCAACGTAGCGGTCGGGGCGCTTTACGTGACTCAGGACAGCAAATTGCAGCGGGTCGCGGAGTTCGGCTGGGACAAGGACCGTCTGAATGGTTCCCGCACGCTGGAGATCGGCGAAGGGCTGGTGGGGCAGGCGGCCCTGGAACGCCGTGCAATTGAGCTGGACAGTCTGCCGCCCGGCTACCTGAAGGTCAGCTCGGCCTTGGGCAGCACCGATGTTCAATCCGTGCTAATCGCGCCGGTCGAAGACAGTGGCCTGCTCAATGCGGTGCTGGAAGTCGGCTTCTTGCGGCCGCTGCGCGAGGACGACATGGAGCTGCTGCGGCGCGTCAGCGACAACATCGGATCGGCCATCGAGGCCGCACGTTACCGTCAGCGTTTGCAGCGCGTCCTGGCCGAAACCCAGCAGCTCAACGAGGAACTGCAGGTACAGCAGGAAGAGCTGCGCGCTGCCAACGAGGAGCTTGAGGAGCAATCCAGCGCCCTGCGTGAATCCCAGGCGCACATGGAAGAACAGCAGGCGGAACTGGAGCAGACCAACGAGCAGCTCGCCGAACAGGCCCTTGAGCTTGCGCGTCAGCGCGACGAGATGGACCTGAAGAATCATCGTCTGCACGAAGTGCAGCTGATGCTTGAAGAGCGTGCTGACGAGCTGCAACGCGCGAGCCGCTACAAGTCCGAATTTCTTGCCAATATGTCCCATGAGCTGCGCACGCCGCTGAACAGCTCACTGATTCTCGCGAAATTGCTGGCCGACAACCCAGAGGGCAATCTGGGCGATGATCAGGTGCAATTCGCTCGTTCCATCTACTCGGCGGGGAACGATCTGCTCCACCTGATCAACGATATTCTCGACATCTCCAAGGTAGAGGCCGGCAAGCTCGACGTGCACCCCGAGCTGGTCAAGTTGGCCCGCCTGGTCGACGGGCTGAAAAGCCTCTTCCTCGCGCAGGCGTTGGACAAGTCCCTTCAATTCGACGTTGAGCTGGGCGATGGGCTGCCGGAAAGCCTGTACACCGACCGTCAGCGATTGGAACAGATCCTCAAGAACCTGCTGTCGAACGCGTTCAAGTTCACTGAAAAAGGTTCGGTTGGGCTGCTTGTGAAGCGTCACCACAGTGGCCAGCTCGCGTTCGCCGTCCGCGATTCGGGAATTGGAATCCCGGCGGACCAGCATGAGGTGATTTTCGAAGCGTTCCGCCAGGCCGACGGCACGACCAACCGTCGCTACGGTGGCACCGGGCTGGGGCTGTCCATTTCGCTCGAACTGGCGCAGCTGCTAGGCGGCACCATCGAAGTCAGCAGCGAACCCGGTGCTGGCAGCGTGTTCACGCTGATCATCCCGGAGAGTTACAACGCCCCCGTCGCTGTGCAGGAACCAGAACACCCGTCGGTCCGGGAAACGCTGGACCTGCCCGCGGCGGTGGTAACCGTGCCATCCGTACCGGACAGACCAAACCCGCCAGTCCCGCTGCGTGCCGCGGAGCAGAACGTACCGGCTCTGGCCGATGACCGCGACGGCTTCCCATTCGAGCGCTCCGTTCTGGTGATCGAGGATGAGCCGCAATTTGCCGGCATCCTCCGTGATCTCGCCCACGAGCTGAAGTACAGCTGCCTGATCGCACAGAATGCCGACCAGGGTTTCGACACGGCGGTGCAGTACCGTCCCGATGCGATCCTGCTGGACATGCGGTTGCCGGATCACTCCGGCTTGACGGTGCTTGAGCGACTCAAGGAAAACCCGATCACGCGGCACATTCCCGTGCACATCGTCTCGGTGGAAGACCGCAAAGAGGCGGCCCTTCAAATGGGCGCCATCGGCTACGCGACCAAGCCGACCACGCGCGAAGACCTCAAAGAAGTATTCGGACGCTTCGAAGCCAAGCTGGCGCAGAAGGTCAAACGCATCCTGCTGGTCGAAGATGACGCCCGCCAGCGTGAGAGCGTGTCGCGCCTGATCGAGGATGTGGACATCGAAATCACCGCGGTGGAGTTTGGTGAGCAGGCGCTCGAGCTGCTGCGTTCGACTGTCTTCGACTGCATGATCATCGACCTCAAGCTGCCGGACATGGACGGTCATGAGCTGCTTGAGCGCATGGCGCGCGAAGATATCTGCTCGTTCCCGCCGGTCATTGTCTACACCGGACGCAACCTGACCCGCGATGAGGAAGGGGCGCTGATGAAATATTCACGTTCGATCATCATCAAGGGCGCACGCTCACCTGAGCGGCTGTTGGACGAGGTCACGCTGTTCCTGCACAAGGTCGAATCCGACATGCCGCCGGAGCGGCAGAAGATGCTCAAAAGCGTGCGCAGCCGCGAAAAGGCCTTCGAAGGCCGCAAGATTCTGGTGGTCGATGATGACGTGCGTAACGTGTTCGCACTGACCAGCGCGCTGGAGCAGAAGGGCGCATTGATCGAGATTGCGCGTAACGGCCACGAGGCCATCGCTCAGTTGCAGGCTGTCAGCGATATCGACTTGGTGCTGATGGACATCATGATGCCGGAAATGGATGGCTTCACCGCCATGCAGGAAATCCGCAAGGACCCACGCTTCGCCAAGCTGCCGATCATTGCGGTGACGGCCAAGGCCATGAAGGACGACCAGGACCGTTGCCTGCGCGCCGGTGCCAACGATTACCTGGCCAAGCCTATCGATCTGGATCGCCTGTTCTCGCTCATCCGTGTCTGGCTGCCGAAAGTGGAGCTGCTGTGACATGCCGGACCGCAACCAGGCCATTGAACTGAAGCTGCTGATCGAAGCGATCTACCTGCGTTACAGCTACGATTTTCGCGATTACTCCAGTGCATCACTCAAGCGTCGCGTTCTGTTGGCGTTGAAGCAGATGCACTGCGACAACATCTCGGAGCTGCAGCGCAAGATTCTTTACGATCCCAATGCGTTCATGGAGCTGTTGCAATTTCTCACCATCCCGGTGAGCGAGATGTTTCGAGATCCTGGCTACTACCTGGCGTTGCGCGAGCAGGTTGTACCGGTGCTGCGGACCTACCCGTCACTGAAGGTCTGGATTGCCGGTTGCAGCACGGGCGAAGAGGTTTACTCGATGGCGATTTTGCTCAAGGAGGAAGGGCTGCTGGACCGCACCATCCTCTATGCGACCGACATCAACCCACGGTCGCTGGAGCGCGCCCGCCAAGGCATTTTCGATATCAGCGATATGCAGCAGTACACGAGCAATTATCAGCGTGCCGGTGGCAGACACAGCCTGAGCGATTACTATACGGCCGCCTATGATTCGGCCATCATGGATAAGTCGTTGAAAAATAACGTAACGTTTGCCGATCATAGCCTGGCGACCGACAGCGTATTTGCGGAAACCCAGCTGGTCTCCTGTCGTAATGTTCTGATCTATTTCAACAAGCCACTGCAGAATCGGGCCTTTGGCCTATTCCATGAGTCCCTTTGCCATCGCGGTTTCCTTGGGCTGGGCAGCAAGGAAACCGTCGAATTCTCCGGCTACGCTGGACGCTACGAAGCGTTCGACAAGCAGGAAAGGATTTTCCGCAAGCTATGAGACAGGCTATCTGCGATGCCTTGACCCCGCCACTGCAGCCCATCGATGCGGTGGTGATAGGCGCCTCTGCTGGTGGACTTGCTGCGCTGAGCGCGCTGGTCGAGGGGCTGCCGGGTGACATGCGTCAGGCGCTGCTGATGGTTCAGCACATACCGGCAAGCGGGCCGACTCAGCTGGCGGAAATCTTTCAGCGCAAGACGGCGCTGCGGGTCAAAGAGGCGGATGACAAGGAGGCGGTGTGTGCTGGGACATTGTATTTCGCGGCGCCCGGGTATCACCTGCTGGTGGAGGCGGACCTCACCCTGTCGCTCAGCCAGGACGATGCGATTCATTTTTCGCGACCGTCAATCGATGTGCTGTTCGAGTCGGCTGCCGATGCCTGGGGCGAGCGTGTCGCCGGTGTCCTGTTGACCGGGGCCAACGAAGACGGCGCGGCCGGTCTGGAAGCGATCAAGCACGCTGGCGGTATCACCATCGTTCAGGACCCCGCGGAAGCCGAGGTCCCGACGATGCCCCTTTCAGCACTCCAGCGCTTTGCGCCGGATTACATATTGCCTTTGCGCGATATTCATCGACTGTTGCGCGAACTGGAGTGACTCATGTCTGACCGAACGGATGAAGCGAACCTGCTGATCGTCGATGATCTGCCGGAGAACCTGCTGGCGCTCGATGCCCTGCTGAAGGCGCCGGGCATCCGGGTGCACCAGGCCGAGTCTGCCGAACAGGCCCTTGAGCTGCTGCTCCGGCATGAGTTCGCGCTTGCGATCCTTGATGTGCAGATGCCGGGCATGGACGGCTTCCAGCTGGCCGAGCTGATGCGCAGCACTGAGCGGACCAAGCAGATCCCCATCGTTTTCGTCAGCGCCGCCGGCCGCGAGCTCAATTACGCCTTTAAAGGTTATGAGACCGGGGCGGTGGACTTCATGCACAAGCCGCTGGATACGCACGCGGTGCGCAGCAAGGTCAGCGTATTTGTCGACCTCTACCGCAACCGCAAGCGCATGGCGCGCCACCTTGAAGAGCTGGAACGCAGCCGTCGGGAGCAGGAAGTCCTGCTTAACCAGTTGCGCAGTACCAAGGCCGAGTTGGAAGACGCCGTACGCACGCGCGACGACTTTATGTCGATCGTTTCCCATGAGCTGAAGACGCCGCTCAACACCCTGATTCTCGAGGTCCAGCTGCGCAGGCTGCAGCTTGGGCGGAACAACCTGGCGGCGTTCAGTCAGGAGAAGCTGTGCCAGATGGTCGACAAGGACGAGCGACAGATCCAGAGCCTGATTCGGCTCATCGATGACATGCTCGATGTATCACGGATTCGCACCGGCAAGCTGTCGATCCGCCCGAGCGATGTCGATCTGGGCAAGCTGGTCGCCAGCGTCGTGGAAAATTTCGCTCCGCAAATGGAGGCCAGCGGCTGCACGCTGCTGTTCCAGCGCCCAGAACCAATCGTTGGGGTATGGGATGAGTTCCGGATCGAGCAGGTGCTGGCGAACCTGCTGACCAATGCGATGCGCTATGGCGCAGGCAAACCGGTCCAGGTAAGCGTCAGCGCCACGGCATCCGATGCATCTATCGAAGTTCGGGACCAGGGCATAGGCATCAGCCAAAAGAGTCTCGAGCGCATTTTCTGCCAGTTCGAGCGCGCCGAAGGCAGCGAGACCAGCGCCGGGCTTGGGCTCGGTTTGTTCATTGCCGAGCAGATCGTCAAGGCACACAAGGGACGGATTCAGGTAGAGAGCGAGGAGGGCAAGGGCGCGTTGTTCCGCGTCCTGCTGCCGTTGAACGCCAACGATTGAACAGTGCCCCGACGGTCTACCTTAGCGCCACGTTAGTTGCGGCCAGTTCTTCGCGTCGGCTCGCTCTCGCAGCAACGGATCAGGGTTCACCACATACGGATGCGCGACCTGCTCAAGCAGCGGCAGGTCATTGATCGAATCGGAATAGAAGTAGGCTCCTTCTAACGATTCTTCCTCAGCCTCTGCCCATTCGCGCAACCGTGTCGCCTTGCCTTCGCGGTAGGTAAGTACGCCCTCTGTGTTGCCGCTGTAGAACCCGTGCTGCTCTTCCAGCCGGATCGCCAGCACATCGTCGATCCCGAGCCGTGCGGCGATCGCCTTGACCAGAAACTCTGCGGACGCGGAAATGATGAGGATGCGGTCACCGGCTTTGCGGTGTTCAGCGACGTGGCGCATGGCATCGCTGAAGATCAGCGGCTCGATCACGTCCTCGACGAAAGGCTCGACCACATGCTCGACCTCGTCAGCGGTGCGGCCCACCAATGGCGCCAGGCTGAAGGCCATGTAATCTTCCATCGCCAGCCGGCCAAAGGCGTACTCGGCCATCAACTCGGCGTCCTTGCGCAGAAAGGACTCCCCGTCCACCCAGCCGATCTTGGCCATCTCCTGCGCCCACAGGCTGGCACAATCGCCGTCTATCAGGGTTTCGTCCAGGTCAAAAATTGCCAATGCCATCAAGCCACCTCGTGAATTGCCGAAGCGTCGATGGTAAGGCTTACCTGGCGACCGTGGGGATAGAGATCGGCGGCAGAGCGATTGAGTACGTCGACCAGCAGTTCGACATCGCGTGCGTCGACGCGGTAACGGATCACGTTGCCGAGCAGGCTATGGCTTTTGATGACCGCGGCGATCCCGTCGCTGCCCCCGGCCGCTGCTAATGCAATGGCTTCCGGGCGGATCGCCACCTGCCCATCGATCGGCCGCTGCAGCAGACGCGTGGCCACGTCGGCGCTGAGCAGGTTGTAGTTGCCAATGAAGCCGGCGGCAAACGCACTCACGGGCGCGGTATACAGGGTTTCGGCATCAGCACTCTGGACGATACGTCCGGCGTTCATCAGCAGGATGCGATCGGACAGCGTCAGTGCTTCCTCCTGATCGTGGGTGACGAAGAGGGTGGTCAGCCCCAGCTCCTGCTGGATCGCGCGGATCTGTTCACGCAGATGCTTGCGAATGCGCGCATCCAGCGCCGAGAGCGGTTCATCGAGCAACAGCAGGCGAGGGCGCGTAACCAGCGAGCGCGCCAGGGCCACCCGCTGGCATTGGCCGCCTGACAACTGGCTCGGGTAGCGCCCGGCAAACTCGCCGAGCTCGACCATCGCCAGCACCTCGGTCACCCGTTGAGCGCTTTCGTCTTTGTCGATCTTTTGCATGCGCAAGCCGAAGGAGACGTTCTGTTCCACCGTCATGTTGGGAAACAGCGCATAGCTCTGAAACACCATGCCGATCTGGCGTTTCTGCGGCGAGACTGGCACGAGGTTTTCGCCGTCCAGCAGGATCTGTCCCCCGTCGACGTCGGTCAGCCCAGCAATACAGCGCAGCAACGTGGACTTGCCGCAGCCGGAGGGGCCGAGCAGTGTGATCAGCTCGCCTTTGGCAATCTCGCAGTCGATATCGCTGAAGACCTGGGTGTCGCCAAAGGCTTTGTGCAGCTTGCGAATGCTGAGGTAGCTCATGAAGTGTTCCTGTCTCGAATAGCCGCAGCGGTGGTCATAGTCCGCCGTAGAAGGGGCGCAATGCGGTGCTACGTTTCAGCCGCCACGCCGCTATCACGTAGGGTGGGCTTTAGCCCACCGTTTGTTCGACGGGACTCTCTGGTGGGCTAAAGCCCACCCTACGAAACTGCACACGCGGTCACGCCGTGCGCTCACGATTCAACCGGGTCGCCGCCCAGGTGAATACCAGTACGAAGAAAAAGTAGGAAATCACCAGCGCACTGTTGAAATGGCCGCTGCTGTTTTTCATGTTGTTCAGATAGACCTGCAAGGTTTCGTAGCGTGTGCCGACCAGCAGATTGGCGAATACGAATTCGCCGAACAGAAATGAAAACGACAGGAACAGCGACACCATCAGCCCCTTGCGCAGGTTCGGCAGCACCACCAGAAATGCCGCCTTCCAAGTGCTGGCGCCGAGCAGGTGGGCCGCATCCATCAGGTCGCGCAGGTTGATTGCCTGCAGGTTGTTGCTGATCGCTCGGTACATGAAGGGCAGCGCGATGGTGAAGTAGGCGCCAATCAGGATCCAGGGCGTGCCGACCATCGCCAGCGGACCCGAGCCATACAGCTGCAGCAGGCCAACTGACGACACCACCGGCGGCACCGCAAACGGCAGCAGAATCAGGATGTTCATCAGCCCGTCGAGTTTGGGAAAGTGATAATGCACCACGAACAGCAGCGGGAGAATCAGCACTACCGCGAGGGCCAGCGCACCCAGGCAGACCAGCAGCGACTGGGCGAACGCCCGCAGAAAGCGCTCTTCAGTCCAAAGCTGCAGATACCAGTCGATCGTCAGTCCATCCGGCAGAATGGTTGCCGACCAGCTGCTGGAGATCGAGTAGAGAAAGGTCGCAGCCAGTGGTAGCAGCAGGATGAGAAACAGCAGCCAGACCACCGTGCGGTGGTACAGCGCGCCGCGTTTGGCTTCAGCGGCTCGCATGGTAGCTCCTCCTGAGCAGCAGCTGGTGCGCTACGGTGATCACGCCCATGAGCCCGACTAAGACCATCGCCAGTGCGCTCGCCATGTTCGGATCGAGGGAAATGTCGCCCGAAATCATCGCCGCGATGCGGATCGGCAATACGTTGAAGTTGCCCGTGGTGAGGTAGTAAACCGTGGCATAGGCCCCCAGCGCGTTGGCCAGCAGGATGACGAAGGTGCCCAGCAGTGCCGGCGTCAGTACCGGCAGGCCGATATAACGCCAGTAGCTCCAAGTCCCGGCGCCGAGCAGGGAGGCTGATTCACGCCAGTCCTCGCGCAATGCGTCAAAGGCGGGGTAGAGCAGCAGCACGCCCAGCGGGATCTGGAAGTAGGTGTACAGCACGATCAAACCGGTCTTGGAGTAGAGGTTGAAGTCCTCGATGATGCCGGCCTGCTTGAGCAGAATCGTCAGGGCGCCGTTGAAGCCGAGCAGGATGACGAAAGCAAAGGCCAGCGGAACGCCGGCGAAATTGCTGGTCATGTTGGAAAAGGCCATGACGAAATCGCGCAGCTTCGAATCGACCTGGCGCAGCGAGTAGCTGCCGAGGATTGCGATGACGATGCCGAACAGGCTCGACCAGAAAGCGATCTGCAAGCTGTGCTTGATGGCCTGTAGATAGAACTTCGAGCCGAAGACTTTCTGAAAATTGGCTAGGCCCCAGCCATCAGGGGTGCTCAGGCTGTTGAGCGTGACCCACAGCAACGGGGCAATCTGAAAGGCGAAAAAGAACACGGCGAACGGCAGCAGGCAGAGCAGTGCCAGCCATTTGCCGCGCGGCGCTCGGGGGCTTGCAGCGGTAACGCTAGCGCTGTCTCGGACGGCCGCGGTCTTGAGGTTGTCTTCAAGCTGCGCGGTCATTTCAAGAGCTCCAGGCACAGCGGCTTGTCATGTGGCACGCCGAGCAGTTCGCATAGCGTGCCGCACAGTTCGGTCTGTTTCGGGCGCGCGGTGGGGTCAAGGCTGAATGCCGAGCCCAACACGAACAGTGGCACCTCGCGCTCCTCGGGCAGCAGGCCGTTGTGCGAGCGGTCATTGTTCATGCCGTGATCGGCCGTCACCACTACCTGATAGCCGTCATCGAGCCAGCGCTGCAGATGATCAGCAAGCAGGATATCGGCGCGGCGTGCGGCGTTGCGGTACTGGGACGAATCCAGGCCGTGCTTGTGACCGGCGTCGTCGATGTTCATCGGGTGAACCAGCAGAAAGTCCGGGTTGTGTCGCAAACGCAGGCTTTCGGCATCGGCGAACAGGTGCGAGTCCGGATAGTGGTCCTCGTAGTAGAAGTGGCCGTGCTGGATGGGCAGTTCGGGCGTGTCACTGTGACGGTCGCGTGCCGCCTGGAAGGGCGCGCGGTTGTACAGCTCGCTGACCCAGTGATAGGCCGCGGCCGCTGTGCTCAAACCCGCGTCGCGGGCGTAGTGAAAAATGCTGCGCTCGGTGGATAGCCGCACGACGTCGTTATGCACAACGCCACTGTCGATCGGTTTCACCCCGGTCAGGATGCATTCGTACAGCGGCCGGGACAGCGCAGGTAACTCACATCGCAAACGGTACAGCGCTCCCCGCCCGGCCACGCAATAAGCCTGCAGATGCCCGAGCGCGTGCTCGGCGACCTGGTAGTTGAGGCCGTCGAGCACAACGAGGATGGCTTTGCCCATGCTTGCTAACCTGCTTGCCTTGGTAGGAGACGCCGTGTCGTTGCTCCTACAGGTGTGTCTCCAGTTCGTAGGGTGGGCTCAGCCCACAGCCCGCGTTTTTGGTGGGCTAAAGCCCACCCTACAATCCTGAGCCGGTTGGCGGACGGTCACTCCATCTCGATGATGACGTTTTCTTGCCACTGTTGCGGCAGAGCCTTCGAAGTCGCTTCCCAGGCGTCGGCATCTTCGATGGGTTTGACCTTCGCGTACTGCTCGTTGGGTAGCAGCTTGGCCTGAACCTCGGCGGGCAGGGTCAGGTGCTCGGCGCGGATCGGCCGGGCGTTACCCTTGGCCAGGTTGATCTGCCCGGCATCGGAAAGGATGTACTCGCGGGCGAGCTTGGCGGCGTTGGGGTGCTTGGCCCACTTGTTGATGATGGTCGTGTAGCCGGAAATTACCGAACCATCCGAGGGGATCAGCACCTCGAAGCGGCTCGGGTCGATTTGGTCGCGATAGGAGAGGCCGTTGAAGTCCCAAACCACACCCACTTCCACTTCGCCGCGCTCCAGCGTCTGGATCGTCGGGTTCGACAGCGACAGGCGGCCCTGCTTGGCGATTTCGGCAAAATAGTCCAGGCCTGGCTGGATGTTCTTCTCGTTGCCGCCGTTGGCGATGGCTGCGGCCAGTACGCCGTTGACGGCCTGAGCCGCAGCGCTGACGTCGCCGATAGCGACCTTGTACTTGCCTTCCTTCAGCTCAGCCCATGAAGACGGCGCTTCCTTGACCAACTGCGTGTTGACGATGAAAGCGATGGAGCCGGTATACGCCAGCATCCAGTGCCCATCCTTGTCCTTGGCCCACTCGGGGATCTGCTCCCAGGTGCTCGGCTTGTACGGCTGGGTGACCCCCTGCTGCACCGCGATCGGCCCGAACGCGGCGCCGACATCACCAATGTCAGCCGTGGCGTTGTCTTTTTCGGCGGCGAACTTGGCGATTTCCTGCGCCGAGCTCATGTCGGTATCCATGTGTTTGAGACCGTACTTCTTCTCCAAGTCCTGCCAGGTGTCCTTCCAGTTCGCCCAGCTGTCCGGCATGCCGACACTGTTGACCTCGCCTTCCGCGCGAGCCGCCTCTTCGAGGCTTTTCAGGTCCGTTTGTGCAGCGTTCGCCAAGGTCGCCAGGGCGATCGTTGATCCCAGCAGTGAAGTCAGCAGCAGTCGTTTCATTCGAAGCTCCTTTCGCAGGTCGATTGGTCTAGATCAGCACGATGCAAGCCAAACTAGGGGGCGCAGGTGACAATTTGATGTCGTTGCCTCCGCCATCGCCCGGATAGGCGACACTGCGACAGGAGTGCCTTAGCAAGCCTAGCTCACTG
Source organism: Pseudomonas sp. DNDY-54 (assembly GCF_019880365.1). Lineage (NCBI taxonomy): Bacteria > Pseudomonadati > Pseudomonadota > Gammaproteobacteria > Pseudomonadales > Pseudomonadaceae > Pseudomonas > Pseudomonas sp. DNDY-54. The sequence goes on along the minus strand of NZ_CP082271.1, from coordinate 3,863,925 downwards.
CAAAGCCTTGCGTGGCAGGGCTTTTGCCGCTTTCTCCTGCCTATGGACATCGCTACGCGGCGACCGGCTAGGTGATGCAATGACCGCATTGTCATGCAGCAGTCATCGTTGTTCTCTAGCGTGATCCGGCACCAACACGGCAAAGGGCGGCTCCTTATGCTCCGTTTTGAGCCTTGGCCTAGTCCAGATGAGAAAAGATAATGCGCGATGAAGTGCCGCGGACGGCAACTGCGATCTGCCGTGCCCTTCAGGAGCAGATTGCCCATGGCTTGCTCCAACCGGGCGGCCAATTGCCGTCCGAACGCAAGCTGAGCGACGTGTTCGCCACCACACGCATCACGCTGCGCGAAGCGCTGGGGCAGCTGGAGTCCCTCGGCATGATCTACCGCGAGGATCGCCGCGGCTGGTTCGTGTCGCCGCCTCGCGTACTCTACAACCCGCTGGTGCGCAGCCACTTTCACGAGATGGTGGGCGACCAGGGTCGCTGCCCGGAAACCGAAGTGCTGTCGGCAAGACTGCAGCCCGCCAGTGCGGATATTTGCGCGCGGTTGGAGCTTGCGGCGTTATCGAGCGTCATCCAAATCCGCCGCGCCCGCCGCATCGACGGCCGCCTAGTGCTCTACGTCGAGCACTATCTGAACCCTGCCTATTTCCCTGGCATGCTCGATTACGACCTGACCCGCTCATTGACCGAGCTATACGCCAGCGAATACGGCATCCACTACGGCCGCGTCCGTTTCGACATGGTCCCCACCGCGCTTCACCCCGAAGCCGCCCTCACCCTACGCACCGCCCCCGGCAGCCCAGCCCTGCGCATCACCCGCCTAAATCGCGACCAGCATGATCGGATCATCGACTGCGATGTGGAGTACTGGCGGCATGATGCGATTCATGTGTGTGTGGAGGTGCCTGAGTAAGGATAGGCCATTTAGGCGGGTGCCAGCAGCGCCAGCCTCGCATTGCACTCAGCGATTGCTCTTTCCAGTCGGGTGAGTCTTGGCGCATTGCGAAATCGGCAGGCTTGACCCATTTGGCGATTCGGAAGCTGGTGAGGTCGCGGGCGTCGAGGGACAAACCCTGCGCGTGCTAAAAACTTATTAAACGGACAGTGCCCATCGAGGCGCACGCGTTATCGCACCGTTTCTGAGCTGGCGGCCAATCTAATGAGTTCTCAGCGCCGCGAGTTCTTCCGGTTGACCTATAAGCTGCATGTCGATTTGGTGCGCTCCAGATAGCGCGGACAGCCTCTGTAGATCTTGCAGGACCAGATGCATTGGCCTAAAGGTATTGATCAATAAGTGCGGCGTTTCTCCGGAGCGGGAGGTACTGATCCGGTATTGTCGCCATCGGTGGGGCCCCAAGCGTCCCTCATACACCACTTTTGATTCCAGGACGATCGAGGTAATCTCGGTAAACGGAATCAGAATCTCGGCAGAGAGCTCCGAAAACTGGCCGCATTCGAATATCAGCAGTAGCCCCCGCTGTACTGCATACGCCTCGATCTTGTCCGCGGGAACTCCGCGTCCACGCAAGTAAAGGACAACAAATGGGATAATTGGCGTCGCCAGTGCCATGGTGCCCGCGAGCCAGTCACGCTCGGTTATCACACCAAACAAGAACAGCCCGAGTGAGGTTGCAAGACATGCTAGAAAAATTTTTCCCTGGTGAGTATTGGGCTGCCGCACCAGCGGTTCATATCGATCAAACTTGTCATCGGTTAAGTGGCAGTTATTGGCGTAAAGTCGGACCCGTTGCTGCAATGACCATTCCTTATTAGCGAAGAGGCTAGTTACTGTTTAGTTGCGATAGATATTTAGCGGAAAGGGAACAGATTTATTTTCGGCTGTTGTTCAATCCCCCAGCAACGTGACTCCGATGTTGGCCTAGAGGTGTCCGCTAGCGGCGCAATCCAGCAGAAACTAGGCTGACGAAGTTCGGTGCGGCAAATAATCGAGGTGATCACGAAGCAATGGACTTAGTTGGGAGATATATGTCAGCGCGTCCGTCGTGCTACCTGTGCTGTGATGTCCACGGTACTCGTCGTTACTAAATTGCCGAGGCCTGGGGCGTACTGTTCCTTGCGGTGGGATTGGCCTAGGTGGATCTCGCCGCTAGCCAGCATGTCGTACATATTCCCGCGGACTTCACTTGTGTAAAGCGTGCCGTCTCGCTGATAGCTCAATGCATCGGCGTAAATGGCGCGATTACTGCTGACACGGGCGATTTCGAAGGATGTTGACTGTCCATTGCATTGCCCGGTCCATCGGTCGCCGACAGTGACGTACTCCGGCTGATGAGGCGGCAGCATCAGGCATAGCATCATAGCTAGCCTACCGGGTGCCAGCAGGTTTAGGCTATCAGCGTCCCCTGTAGTAGGAGCATAACCTTGCAGCTCCATGAAGCCACCATCACGGTCAAGGTAAATCTGGAATGGCTCTTCAGTGATTGCCTTGAATACCCGCCAGCGGGCGTTTAGCGGATGGTCCGGATCCCTAAGGCCAGGGTGCTTGATCTCATAGTCCCCAGCGGACATATCGTTCTTCTGAGTAAGATTTAGACGCGTGTCGATCGAAAAAAGCATTGTCCCGACATTTGCCCGAGTGGCCACGTAGTCCACATGGGCTGTCAAGATCACACCATCGGCTTCCACTGACGTAACTTTGAATACCAATCCAAACTCGGTAGTGCTTTCTTTCGGCTCTATACTTGATAATCGCGGAAAGAATCTCACGCCACGTTTAGCCGTGGCCAGAACGCGGTATCGGCTAGTATCGCCGGAAGCGAAGGATACCGGGAGGTGCACTTCGGTTGGTTGCGGAACCTGTACTTCTGCGTTTTCGACGACGGGACTCTCATTGAATGTCTGTGCGTCGCAGCCCAGTTGAGCGAGGCTGACTAAAATCATCGCGCATGTGGCGGGATGCCTGAAGGAGGCCCAGTTGAGTGAACAATTCATGTGATATCCGGTGTAAGAGATAGCGAGCGGAAAGGGGCAGATTTATTTTCGGCTGTCGTTCAACCTCCATAACTCACATGCCGCGCCATCAGATTGGGGCGGCTGAAGGTGTCGATCTGGGGGATGCGTTCGGTCATTTCGCGCACCTTGGCCTTGAAGGTTTCATCATCCATATCGCGCCAGTAGCGAGGTGCGCGATCGATTTGTCGGTCGTGTTTGACGGTGGTGGGGTCTAGGTGGCGGAAGGCTTCCAGCTCCGGGGTGTCTGGCAGGGGCTTGCCAAGCAGAGTACGTAGTGTTTGCAAACTCATAGAGGTCAGCTCAGGTCGATCTCGATAGGCGGCAAAAAAAGGCCTTCGATAGGCTGGTAGATCAGCGTGCCGCTGATGCGTGAGCCCACATCAGGACTTCAGACATTTCACTCCTGCTCCAGATCAATCAGCCGCGTGGTCGGCCCATCCTCACGCAGGCGCTCCATCACCACGTCCGGCCAGCGATTGCGGGCACGGCGTTTGGCGATGTTGTAGGTGAACTCCTGAATAACACCCATGGGGTGCATAATTGCAGCGATAAACACCATCATGGCGGTAGAGTAGTCGAGGTAATTCTTGCCGCCCGCGGCCTGGCGTTTTTCCTGAAGGCGCTGCCATTCAAACGGAAGGCCCTGGCCGGCGCGGTAGCGCACCTCCAGCTGACTTTTGGCAAAGGCATCCGACGCACTGTTATTACCCTGCTCATCGAACCAGGGGCCGTTGTTCATATAAGAACGCAGGTACTCCCAGAAACTTTCTTGCAGATCCAGGCTTTTGCCAATAGGAAGACCAAGGCTCAGCAACATCTGTTCTTCGGGGCGACTAAAGCGATGCACCAGTACTTCAAGCGCGGCATTGCGCATGCCCCCTGTGTATGGGCCGGCCATATGGAATTCATAGGCTGCTGCGGCAATGCCATCCCAAGGGCTGTGGTATAGCTCGCCGTCTTGCTCAAAATAGAGTTCGCGGGTTCGGCGGTTAAACAGGATGGGTAGCGGTAGGGGGCGCAGCACTTCCCATAGGAAAGGTATTAAAAATAGCGCTAAGCCTAACAACAAGTTCTCTATAGCAGACTGTGAGCGCCCATCTAACCAAAACACAATGGCGAGGAATACAAATAAAACCCCACAGACCCCAGCCAAAGCCCCCGTCAACATCCCCCGGTATTTACCTTCGCCATTTTCCAGGGCCAGGTAATTTTCAGTGTGTTCCTCTATATCGCCCAAGGTCATGGGCTGCTGACCGGTGGGTCGATCCGCGCTGAGAATAGTGCTGGGGCTGTTGCCGCCCAGCTTATCGGCAAGCAAAGTACGCAGGGTGTTCAGGCTCATTGAGGTCAGCTCAGGTCTATATCGATAGGCGGCAAGAACAGGCCTTCGATTGGCTGGTAGATCAGCGTGCCGCTGATGCGTGAGCCCACATCAGGACTTCAGACATTTCGCTCCTGCTCCAGATCAATCAGGCGCGTGGTTGGCCCATCCTCACGCAGGCGCTCCATCACTACGTCCGGCCAGCGATTGCGGGCACGGCGTTTGGCGATGTTGTAGGTGAATTCCTGAATAACACCCATGGGGTGCATAAGTGCAGCACCAAACACCATCATGGCGCTGGAGTAGTCGAGATAGTTCTTGCCGCCTACGGCCTGGCGTTTTTCCTGAAGGCGCTGCCATGCAAAGGGAAGACCTTGGCCAGCACGGTAGCGTATCTCCAGCTGACTTTTGGCAAAGGCATCCGACGCACTGTTATTACCCTGCTCATCGAACCAGGGGCCGTTGTTCATATAAGAACGCAGGTACTCCCAGAAGCTTTCCTGCAGGTCGAGGCTTTTGCCCATAGGCAGACCAAGGCTTAGCAACATCTGTTCTTCGGGGTGATTAAAACGATGCACCAATACTTCAAGCGCGGCATTGCGCATGCCCCCTGTGTATGGGCCGACCATATGGAACTCATAGGCCGCAGCCGCGATGCCATCCCAAGGGCTGTGGTATAGCTCGCCGCTTTGTTCGAAGTAGAGTTCGCGGGTGCGGCGGTTAAACAGGATCGGCAGAGGTAGGGGGCGAAGCACCTCCCATAGAAAGGGGAGCAAAAATGACATTAGAGAAATTAGGCCAGACTTAATCGCCCACTCCATGTCGCCGTCAAAGTAGAAAAAACCCGTAAATAATAAAAAACCTACGCCTACGACTCCCGCCAAAGCCCCCGTCAACATTCCGCGGTATTTACCTTCGCCATTTTCCAGGGCCAGGTAATTTTCAGTGTGTTCCTCTATATCGCCCAAGGTCATGGGCTGCTGACCGGTGGGTCGATCCGCGCTGAGAGTTGTGCTTTTGCTGTTGCCGCCCAGCTTATCGGCAAGCAGCGTACGTAGGGTTTGCAAACTCATAGGGGTCAGCTCAGGTCGATATTGATTGGCGGCAAAAACAAGCCTTCGATGGGCTGGTAGATCAGCGTGCCGCTGATGCGTTTCAGGCTCAGGGTATCGCTTTCATGGTAGGCCTTGCGCAGACGTACTCCACCACCAGGTTCGGCGGTGATACGCGAACCCACATCAAGATCGAAGGGTATTTGATCGTCTTCACCCCAAACCAGTGGAATGCACATGCCGTTGGTAGGGCCGAAACTGAGCAAGCCGCTTTCACGCTCCCATTCCTCGCTGCCGCTAAAGCTCAGCATGCCCTGGCTGTAGGCTTTTTGCCCTGGAAGTATCAAGAACAGGCGGATTTCCCGGACAGGTTCAAAGGTGCGTGGGTCCCTGTCCGTCCAGCGTTTAAGCTCCATCTTTACTGGCATCACCATTTGATAAAACTCGATCATGCTTTTTTCATAACTGCCGGACCAGTCAGCGGGGCGAATGCCAAAGCGGGTTTGCTTCACCCAGCTTTCCAGCGGAGTGTCCTTGGTGTACCACAGAGCAATCAAACCACCGAGGATGGTGATAACCAGGCCCAGGGTTTGCGCCAGCAGCGGTGCCGGAATGGCGGCAGTGCCGCGACCGATGGCGAAGGCATCACCCGCGATCACCGCTGCACGGGCAATACGCAGGGCGCGGAACATCTGCAGGGAGACGCGCATATACGCCAAGTTGGCACCACTCAAACCCACCTGAATCGTCGCGCTGTCGAGATCGCCGGCCTTGTAGGAGTCCAATGCTTCCCAGCCGAAATATGCGGCATCGATCCCTGCCGTTACCGCTTGCAGAACCATGGTGGTAGCACTTCTGCCGAGTGCGTTTGCTAACAGCTTTTGAGCTGTCGGATTGAACTTGCCAGCGGAGTTGGTATGCGTTTTCCAGTCAACTTCAGCCATTTTCTGGATAACGGCCGTGACTGCTGTTGCACTCGCCAGTGCAGCACTTGCAAATGAAACAGCGCTCTTACCGGTCCGATTCTCTTCGAGAGCGCTTGTGCTCTTATACAAATTCCACGTCGCCACCAACGCAATCAGCGTCTTTAACGGCGCTTCATCCATAAGCTCACCAATATTCTTCGGCATTTCAAGCTGTGCGGCCTGGCGTGGCAGTGGCGGCAAGTTTGGCGTCGAAGACGGTGGTGCTTTCGCAGGTGAGTGCGGTACTTCGCTGCCATAGCCTGGGCCCGGATGTGGTGGCGCAGGTTGTGGCTTTGGCACCACACGCAAGTGGGGAATACCTGCCTGTACTTGCTTGGCAACTGGCGCGGGTATCGGTGCCATGCCCGGCCTGCCTGCCCTTTGGCGGGCAACGCGGGTCTCTTTCGCTTCGAGCCGCTGCAGCTCTTTTTGCCAGCGCCGCCGCTGGCCCTTGTTATGGGCCTGATTCATCTGCTCGGTGAGCCATAGCATGCTTTGGTGCTGGCTCAAATCCATCACCTCCAGCCGTTGCTGGCTGCGCGTCAGCATGGCGATCATCAAAGTCATCGCTGCTTGGTTGACGTGCTCTGTCAAGGTGCGCAAGTGGCCGCCGAGCACAGGCGACATGGCAGCGCTGAGGGCTTCGCCGGCTTTCGCTAACGACAAACGCTGTAGATTGTCAGCCCCGTGGTTAAGGGCTGCGACCAACGTAATGGCACGTGCGAGGTTCTTGACCTCCGACGTTATCGGTTCAACGTTTTCCGGTACGTGCAACAGTTGCTTGAGTTCGCCGCCGCCGATGCGCTGGGCCACGCCAAGTACCGCCCACACCAACCAGGGCTTGCCAGTAGGGCTGGACTCAGGATTCAGCGCTTGTTCGATAACTTTTACACCGATACCTGTGGCAGATGGCCCCAAACAGGCGGCCGCAAAGCTGGCCTCCACGGCATCGCGTGCATCGGGCTGGGTAATATCGAAATGCCCACAGGCCGACTCCAGGCTACTGGGGCTGTTCTGCCCCAGAGTGGTGAACCACTCAGCCCAGAGCGAGGCGAGTCGGCGGCGGTCGGCGTCAATGGCATCGGCCTCGGCTTTCTGCTCCTTCAGCACTCGTTGCAATCTTGGGTAATCGGTACTGGTCGGCAGTTCCTTGCGCAGTTGCTCGTCACCTTCGCTGAGTGATTCCAGGGTGGTCGCGATAGCCCATTCATCACGACGGTAATGACAGAGCTTGTCATACGCCTTGTTGCGCGCCCTCAAGAGCCCTGCAAGGTCCAGCAGCACACCCCAGGGATCGTCGACAATGCCATAGTGCTGCTGCTCGCAGCGCTGCATCCGGTGCAACCGTGGGTCGTCGAGCCTCCAGAATTGTGGGCTGGGGGCACAGCTCCAGCTGTAATTCGACGGGGCAAGATCGCCGATCTGTCGATGCACAGCCGTCACCTGACCACTCAGGGGCGCTGCACCGGGAATAATTTCACGCATGATGCGTTGGCGCACATCCGCTTTAGCTTTAGCAGCAGCGAACTGGCTGTCACTCCAACGGACCGGTGACCACACCATCATCACGGGGGTTCCGGCGGGCAGCATCAAATAAACAGCACCACGCTTATCCAGCACAGGCCCGCCACGAGGTGTTTGCTGCAGATTGCTGCCTTCGACTTGGTACTCGCTCATTTGTTTGAGATCGCTTTGCCATACATATAACCAGCCATCACGCAGTACGCGTGGTACATAGCCGATAGCGCATTCGCCAAGCACTGGATGATCCGGCCCAAGCTCCGGGAAGTGACCGGTGATGGCCGGCAGGCCGAGGCCTTGTGCATCGATACTGGATGGCTGGCTCTGCGGGGCTATCGGCCCTATTGCATAGCGCAGCGGCAGTACCGCAGCGAGTAGCGGACAACTGGCGGGGGTGAAGCTGGCCGGTGCAGCTACAGCCTGGTTCATACGACCGCCTCCTTGGAGCTATCCATGTCTTGAGTCAGTGCTTCTAGCAGCGGCCAATCCAGAATCACCTGAGCATTCAGGCCGTTCTCATGGGGGGCGCTGTCAAGTTCTGGCGTGTCATTGATCCATGCTTTCATCGGGCCCTGCTGATCGCGCAGCCAAAGGCATGAAACGCCATGCCAGAAGCCCGTCGGCCAGGCTGCGCCGTTTTTCCAGGCAAGGCGAAGCGGACGCGCATCGGCGATACGCAACCAGAACTCACGGCCATCCGGGGAATGGATGCGCAAGCGCCGCTGCAGGCTGGCGAACAGTTGGTCGACAGGCTGGGTCGTTTCCAGCCATAGGCCATGTTGCAGGCCGGCCAGGCCAGCAGCCCAATCGCGCTGGAGCGCACTGCATGGGGGCGCATCCAGCAGAATCGGGCCGATGCCCATCAGCGCTTCGTAAGGTGTGTCGAGCAAGAGTGGGCGCGGCTGGTGGTCGGGGTAGTTCTGATACAGCCAAGCCAGAACATTTTCGATGGCTGCCCCATCGATCAGAATCGCGCCACTGTTGCTCATGTCGCCACCTCCGCGCTTTTGGCCGCCTCGCAGACTTCGCACACCCCTTTGCTTGCATGACGAAAAACCAAGCTTTGTTTAGCCAAGGCTTCGAGCGGCACGCCCGGCACATCCGCATCCGCCGGCTTGACCTGCCCCGGCAATATCGGCGCCGCGCCCGATCCTTTCCCCGGACTTCCACCGGAGTTCATCCTAATCAAAGGACCGACCATGGTGATCCCGCTTGCATCCAGCTTGACGAAGCTACCAGCTGCCTTGAAGGTCAGTTCGCTGCCCGCTTCGAGGACGACTCCCAGGCCGCTGGAGAGGTGGATTTCGTTTCCGGCTTCGACAAACTGGCCAGTGCCGATTTTCACCTGCTGGTTGTTGCCAACGGTCAGGTGGTCGTCTGCTTTGACTTCGCTGCGGCGGTCGCCGTGGGTGGTGCGGTGTTCTTCGGCGCGGAACTCGCTGTAGCTGTTGGCCTCGACGGTGTCGTGGCGTTCGTGGCCGACGCGGATCGTCTGGTCGTGTTCAATATTTTCGTCCCAGTCGCGCTGGGCGTGGACGTAGATCTGCTCGGCGCCCTTGCGGTCTTCGATGCGCAGTTCGTTGTAACCACCACCGCCCGGACTGCTCAGGGTTTTGAACACGCTGCGGGTCTTGTTCGCGGGCAGGCCGTAGGGGACCGCGTTTTCCTTGTGGTACAGGCAGCCGGTGATCAGTGGCTGGTCGGGGTCTCCTTCCAGGAAGGTGACCAGCACTTCCATGCCGACGCGGGGAATGGCGATGCCACCGTAACGGTCGCCGGCCCAGCTGCTGGATACGCGCAGCCAGCAGCTGGTGTGCTCGTCTGCCTTGCCTTCGCGATCCCAGAAAAACTGGACCTTTACCCGGCCGTACTCATCACAGTGGATCTCTTCGCCGGCAGGGCCGGTGACCACGGCGCTTTGGCTGCCAAGAATGCGGGATTTGAGATGACTGCTCGGTGGACGAAAAGGCGTCGCCCATGGGGTTGCGGTAAAGCGGTTGCGGTAGCCTTGGGTAAAGGCGTCCTCGTCGTGACGAACATCCTGTAAATCGGACGCGTCGCTAACCGACTCCTCCAGCACCTGCGGTTGCTTGCCTTCATGGGAAACTTCGCTGAGCAGCCATAGCTGATTCCAGCCGCCACGTGGGTGCGCGGTCAGTGGAAGGAAGTGGCCGCTGACCAGCAGCGGCTGGTCGCTGTCGCCTTCGGCCTGTTCGAAGTCGTGGCGGTGGCGTTCCAGGGCGCGACGGGATAAGTGCTTGCCACGCTCGCGGTCGACGAAACGGCCAGGATAGTCATAGTCCTCAAGGTCTGGCTTTTCTGGGCTTTGGGCAGCCGCTTCCATCGTTAGCCGAGGTTTTTCAAAGTCATAATCGCGGCGGGTGACGCGGCTGGTGCGCGTCTCGACGCGCACGCCGAAGCGCTTGATAACCGGCTCATCGGCAACCAGCCCGCTGTCCTGCTGATAGGCGACCGGAGCAAGGGTGGGGAACACCGTCTGGTCGTCGCCGAACACCAGCATGTGCCCGGTTGGGCTGTGCTGGAAGTGGTAGTGAATGCCTTCTTCCTCGCAGAGGCGCTGGATGAAGTGCAGGTCGGTTTCGTCGTACTGAACGCAGTAATCGCGCTCGGGATAGATCACTGGACCCAGGTCGAAACGGTGGCCGTCGCCGGCAAGGATGCCGTGCTCTTCGAGTACCCGGGCGATGATTTGTGGGACTGAGAGATTCTGGAAAATGCGCTGATTGGTCCGGTGCGCCAGATAGGCGAGCTTGGGGACTAGGACCAGCCGATAGCGGGTCAGCCGCTTGCCGGATTCACCTTGGGCGGCGCGATAAACCTGGCCGTGAATGCCGCCCCCGCTTGCAGTGAATGCCAGAAAAGCGGATTGGTGCAGCAGGCTTTCAAGGTCCAGATCTGGGCGTTCGCTCACCAGCTCCAGTTCGAAGCGGTAGGGCTTGCTGATGGCCTCGTGGCCATGGAATTCAAGCACCTGAAGGTCATGTTTGACGCCTTCGATGTGCAGGGAAAAATGGGTCTGGTTGGCGGGGGCGAACATCCTTGTTCCTCCTGGATCCGTCCATGGGATTGCGCCAGGGCGCATGCGGGGGCCTTGATGTACCACGCTCCCGCGGCGCGGCTTTGCGCTGGGTCGCGCATCGCATCGCTGCGGTTCAAAAATCTGCAACTGCTTCGCAAAAACGCTTCAGCCGAGGTGCGCCCGACTGAAGCCCTTCACAGGGAGACCGCCTTAGCTGGCGATCGGGGTGCGCCAGTCATCGGAGCCCGAAGTGCCGGAAACTTCGTGGGTCCAGACGATTTTGCGGTAGGTAAAGTACACGTCTTCCAGGTGAGTGAAGTGGGACATGTTCGGGTCCTGGCAGTTGGGCATGCGCGACTGCACGTCGACGATGACCGCATCTTCCAGTTCGATGGTGAAGTAATGTTCCTGGGTGCCGGTGGAGGACGTGCGGTACCACTCCAGGCGGCACTTGTTCAGACGCTCACCGGAGGTCAGGGAGTTGAAGATCAGCGGCGACGACTTGTCGAAGACCTTGGTGATCATCAGCGGCTTGTGCACGCGCTGGCCGGTGGGCTGACCCGACTGCGGATCGCGCGGGATGATGACTTGGTGTTGGAAAGCCTGCACCAGAATCTGGTCTTCGTGTCCTTCCTGGAAAATATTGCCGACCGAGTCCTCGGTGAAAGTGCCTGCGGTGATCAGGCCTTGCTTGGTGCCTTCGAGGGATAGATACGCGGGTGTTGGCATGATGCTCTCCTTGCTTGTGCTAAATGCCGGAATGGCTGGCAAGTCATTACAAGGCGCGTGCCATTTTACATAAAACCGATGTTTATCAAGGAGTTATCTATATTCGCGATGCGAAGCTAGAGACACTCTGCGTGTCGGCGCACAGACCGTTGGGCAACATCCTGCCAGCCATTGCGCAAGGTTTGGCGCATGTTCACGCGAGCGCAGTGGTGGCGCGCGATGCGGCGGAGACGGCCGCTGTCCCGCGCTTGATGCTGCGCAGCATCTTGCGCAGCGCCATGGCTCAAGACGAACAGCTGATCTCCAGGTGCTTGCCCCATTCCGGTGGCCGTTCAGCGTAGCGCTCCATGCCGGGCTGCTCATCGAAAGGGCGGCTGAGCACGGTATGGAATTCGCGCACTGGACCGTAGTCTCCAGCCTCTGCGGCCTCGATGACCTGCTGGGCGAGGTAATTGCGCAGAATGAACTTGGGATTGACGGCATGCATGCGCGCCTGCCGCTCGGCTTGGGTGTCACCTTCGCGTTCGGTGCGCTGGCGGTAAGTCGCAGCCCAGGCGTCGAAGGCCTTGATGTCGATAAAGTCGTTGCGCAGACGGGCCAGAGCCTGCTCGGGCGCATTGCTACCGAGCTCACGAAAGAAGTTCGTATAGTCAATCGCGCTGTCCTGCATCAACTGCAGCAGGCCTTGCACCAGCGCTTTGTCATCGTCCTCGGCGGTCCGAAATCCCAAGCGTCGACGCATCAGGTCGAGCCAGGCGGCCTCGTAGATCGGCAAGAACAGATTCATCGCCTCGCGTAGCTGCTCTACCGCGACGAAGGGTGTCAGTGCCTGCGCCAGCGCGGCGAGGTTCCAGTGCGCGATAGGCACTTGATTTTCATACGAGTAACGTCCGGCATCGTCGGAATGGTTGCAGATGAAGCGGGCATCGAAATCGTCCAGGAAAGCGTAAGGACCGAAGTCGAACGTGATGCCCAGGATCGACATGTTGTCAGTGTTCATCACGCCATGGCAGAAGCCATACGCCTGCCAGTGGGCGACCAGTTCGGCGGTGCGCTCCAACACTTCGCGGAAGAATGAGTGATAGGGCTCGGGATGCTCGAAGCACTCGGCAAAATGGCACTCGACGACGTGATCGAGCAGTTGTTTCAGCTCATCGTGCTGCTTGGTGTAATAGAAGTATTCGAAGTGGCCGAAGCGCACATGACTCTTGGCCAGGCGCAGCAGCATCGCGCCATGCTCAGGGCGTTCGCGGTAGACCGGCGTACTCGAGCCGGTCACGCAAAGGGCGCGCGAGCTGGGAATGCCCAACGCGTGCAGGTGTTCGCTCGCCAGGAATTCGCGAATCGACGAGCGCAGCACGGCCCGACCGTCTCCCATTCTCGAATAGGGCGTCTTGCCCGCACCCTTGAGGTGAAGGTCCCACTGCTCGCCGGCGTCATTGATCACTTCGCCGAGGAGAAGGCCGCGTCCGTCGCCGAGGCGCGGGTTGTAGCTGCCGAACTGATGGCCGGAATAGACCATGGCCCGTGGCTCGGCCGTGCTCCATAGTTTATGGCCCGAAAACAGCTCAGCGAAAAGCGGCTCCTCGGCGACCGCGGGGTCGAGATCGAGAAGTGACATGGCGGCCTCGCTAGCAACCACCAATCGTGGCGCTTCCAGCGGTTGAGGCATCACTTCGGTGGAGAACACGTCGCCGAGGCGGGCGAAGCGATTGTCGAATTTCAGCTCGGTCAGGGTCTTCACGAAGGCTCCGGCGCGTGACTGTGCCGCGCCCGACCGATTGTCGGGCGCACATGTTTTGGAGGCCGTGTCGAGAGTGACGTTCCTCAGGACTGACCGCTGGCAGAGAATCCTGCAGGATCGTCCCGGTCGGCCCGCTGGGCTTCCAGCGCAGGCGGAGCGTTCTTCAGGTGCACGTCCAGCTGACGGAATGCGATCACAATCCCTCGAGCGCGGAACTCCTGATCGATTCGCCGATTAATCTCGTCGATGACCGGGTTACGGTCACCCAGGTCTCGCACATGCAGGCGGAGCTCATGCTCCAGCCGGCTTTCGCCAAAGTTGAGGAAGAAGACCTGTGGTTCGGGGTCCTTGAGTACGCGGGGGTTTTCACGGGCCGCCTGGAACAGGAGGTTACGCACCTCCTCAAGCTCGGAACCGAACTGAACCCCGATGCGAATCGTGACCCGGGTGATGGTGTCGTTGAGCGACCAGTTGACGAGTTGGTCGGTCACGAAGGTCTTGTTCGGGACGATGATTTCCTTATTGTCGAAGTCGGTAATGGTCGTTGCGCGGATACGAATGCGGCTGACGGTTCCGGACAGGTTGCCAATGGTGACCACATCGCCGATGCGTACCGGTTTCTCGAACAGGATGATCAGGCCCGAGACGAAGTTGGCGAAGATTTCCTGCAAGCCGAAGCCCAAACCCACCGATAGCGCAGCGACCAACCACTGCAGCTTGTCCCAGCTCACGCCAAGCGTCGAAAGTGTCGTCACAATGCCGATGCCGACCAGCGTGTAGGACAGCAAGGTACCGGTCGCATACGCGCTGCCCTGTGCCAGGCGCATCCGGGACAACACGAGCACTTCGAGCAGCCCCGGCAGGTTGCGCGCCAGCGCAAACGTGATGACAACAGTCGCCAGGGCGCCGATCAGGTTGTTCAGGGTAATGGCGGAAGTGCTGGCGGTTTCGCCGCTGCCGCTGGTGAACTCGTACAGCGTGACGTTATCGAGGTACGACACCACGCTGATGAGGTCAGCCCAGACCCAATACAGCACGACGAAGAACAGGCCGAACATGGCGAGCCGGGTCAGCCGCAGGGACTGTTCATTGACCTGCTCGATTCCAAGCCCTGGTTCGGTCGCCCCATCGGTCGCGGTTGTGCCGTCGTCCGTGCCGGCTTCTCGCTTGGCGATGGCTCGCTTGTAGGCCAGGCGCCGCGCCGCAACGGTCAGACCGCGGATAAGGGCGGCTTCGATGACCACCCAGGCCAGGAGTAGATACAACGTATCGATCAGTCGGCCGGTTAGCTTCAGCGCGGTGTAGTAGTAGCCCAGTCCCACCACCACGATCAGCGCCAGCGGCAGCAAGCTGAACAGCAGACCGATCATCCGGCGCACCGGTGGCGCGTTCTGGCTCGACGGCCCCTTGAGCAACAGGCGCATCAGACGCCAGCTCATCAGCGCAAAGCAGACCAGCACCACGACGATACCGATCACGTCATCGACGAGACTACTTGGCTGTTGTTCAGCAATGGCGACCACGGCAACCAGCGCCATGACCACTATTCCCAGCCGCCTGATCTCGTTACGCAAAAAGGACACTTGCGGCCTGAACCAGCCGAAATGCGTTTCGGCAACCCGGTTGGGCGACAGCATTCGGTACGCGCTGTAGAACACCAGCCAGGCCTGGGCCATTTGGTAGAACGCGGCGCCGAGGCTGATGTTCTGGCCGCGCCCATCCATTTGCAGGAGGTAGCCGCACAGTGCCAGAAACAACGCGCCGGGCAACGCCAGCAGCAGGTTGAGCAACAGTGCTAGCGGCGTATGCAGCTGGCTGTCGTTACGGAAATGGCCGATGTCGCTGCTGAGTGAGTCGAGCTTGGCGTTGATCGCCTTGCGCCGCCAGAGCAGCAACCCGATCACCATCAGCAATGGCACGAAGAACAACGGGCGCTCCAGCAGTCCGGCGCCGAGCGCTTCGAACACGGAGCCCCACGGCATGGCTCGCAGCTGACGGTCGAGCAGCGTTGGCACGTTCTTGAACCAGTCCAGATCCAGCGGTCTGTTACTGGGAATCCAGAACATCTGCTCATCCAGCGTCTCACGCAAAGCAGCTGCTTTGGTTTGTAGCTGGCGCTGGTTCAGCTGAAGCGTGATCGATTCGCTGAGCAGCGCGTTGAGCTCATGGTTGAGCCGGTCGAGCAGCTCGCTGCGGGTGCGCACCAGCTCCAACAGCGCGCTGCGCAACTCCGGCGTGACCTCGCCTGGCGGTTGGCTGGCAAGCTGCTCGTCCACATAGTTTTCGATATTGCCGCTGAGCTCGCGGCGTTGATTGAGCTCGAACTGGTACAGGCGAATATCGGCGATCTCGTCCGCCAGGTCCTTGTCCAGCGACAGCTGCGGGAGCGCCTGCTTTTGCTGATAAAGCACCTTCGACAGCAGCAGACTGCCTTCAAGTACCGCGATCTGCTCATCGAGCGCCTGATCGGCCTGGTTCAGCGTGTCGAGCTGCTGACGTGTCTGCAAATTCTGCTGGGTCAGGTCGTTGAGGCGCTCCGTAGCCCGTAGCAAATACCCTGAGAGCTTGCGGTTCTCGGCGCTTTCGGCGGGCAGCAGTTTGTCCGATCCGGCTTTCTCGGCTTTCTCGGCTTTGAGCGAAAACTCCGCGACGGTTTGCTCGGACTCTTGACGACGCTTGTTGTTGATCGCCGTTTGCAGCGCCATGGTCTCCTGCTCGGCGCGTGCGATTCGCTCGGATAGCAGATCCCGCCGGGCGCCGCCAAGGTCTTGCAGAAGGCTGTTGCCGGCCAGCTCGCTGCGGCGCAGTTCGATCTGCGCGTTGAGCGCGGTTTTTTCGGCGCCGAGCAACGCGCGGCGCTCGTCGCTCATCGGCTTGCCGCCTTCGCGCCCGGCTTTCAGCAGGCTGTTGATCTCGTCGATGCGTGACTGAAACTTACTGATATCCGCCTGCGCACGTTCCGGCCGTGTCTGCGCGCTGATGATCATGCTGTTGGCGGCAGTGAGGGCCGTTTGCCACGCGGACAACTCCTCGACGCGCTCGGCCAGACGTTGCTCAAGCTGCGGCACTTTGAGCTTGGCCAGCTTCGCGGTCAGCTCGTCGGTGTCGTCACGCGCCTTGAGCTTGCTGAGCGCCCGCTGAGCTTCGGTAATTTCTTTGCTCGCGCCTGCAAGCTCAGTCTTGAGCGCCGCCAGACGTTGCTGCGCCGTCTCCATCTGCTCCACGAAGCGTTGGGTGCGTTCGTCTAGAGTGGGCTGAGACTCCTTCGGCGTCTCTGTTTCGGCAGCCTGACTGCCGTTCAGACCAGGCACCGAAGGCGCAGACTGCGCCAGAACGAAGGATGGAGCGACGGCGAGCAAGGTCGCCAGTATCAGGGTGCGCAAGAGGGCCATTAGTACGATCGGAATGCAAAACGAGTGCGGAGTCTAAGGGCTGTAGGTGATCGAGGCGAGCCCGCAGATCGGAACGTTCAGGCAGCGCCGTCGCGGCGTGTGCAGTGGGTCAAAAATGCAGTGACGGACCGGGTTTGCTCTCCTCAGGAAACTTCAGGCCGACCTTGCGGACCTCGCCTTGCTCCATCGTCGCGATGGTCCAGGTCAGGCCGCTCCACTCGATCTGGTCGCCGATTACCGGTTTGCCGCCGACACGTTCGGTAATGAACTGGCCGATCTGCTGATTGCCGTCGACATCACCTAGTTTCAGGCCGTAGAGCGCTGCCAGCGCGCTCATCTCGGCCTCGCTTTCCAGGATGAAGTCCCCGAAGAAGCGCATGTCGCGGCCGCGCTGTGGGGCCTCGCTGAACAGCTTGCCGAGTGCTGGCAGGTCCTCTTCGTGACCGATTACACAGAGAATGTCGTCGACTTGCAGGCGCGTACTGCCGGAGGGGTGCAGCAGTGCCTTGCCACGGAACAGGGCAGCGATACGGGTGCCGGTCGGCATTTTCAGTTCGCGCAGTGCGGCGCCCACGCACCACTTCTTGGCGGTCAAGCGATAGATGAACAGCTCCCACTGGCTGGTAGTGTGGATTTGTAAGCCGGTGCGGGAAATAGGTGAGGGTGATGGTGGCACTTCGACCTTCGCCTTCTTGGCCGCCCAGGTCAGCGTGGTGCCCTGCAACAGCAACGACACCAGCACGATGAAGAAGGCCACGTTGAAAAACAGTTGGGCATTTTCCAGGCCTGCCATGAGCGGGAAGACGGCAAGGATCACGGGTACGGCACCGCGCAGGCCGATCCAGGAGATGAACAACCGCTCGCGCAGATGGAAGCTGCGAAACGGCGCCAGGCCGATGAACACCGCCAGCGGACGGGCAAAAAGAATCATCCACAACGATAGCGCCAAAGCCGGCAGCGCGATCGGCAGCAGATCACTGGGCGTAAGCAGCAGTCCGAGAACCAGGAACATGCCGATCTGGCTGAGCCAGGCCAGGCCGTCGAACATGTGCAGGATGCCATGGCGGTTGCGGATCGGGCGGTTACCCAGCAACAGTCCGCAGACGTAAACCGCGAGGATTCCACTGCCGCCGATGGCACCGGACAAGGCGTAGATGAGGATGCCCCCGCTGACGGCCAGTAGCGGATAAAGGCCGTCCGCCACCGAGAGGCGGTTGATCAGCTGCAGCAACAGCCAGCCGCCCGCCAGACCGAGCAGCGTGCCGATACCGAACTGCTGCAGCAGGTTGAGGAAAAAGCTCCAGCCGAAGCCCGTTTGACCCGAGGCCAGCATGTCGATCAGCGCGACAGTGAGGAACATCGCCATCGGGTCGTTGCTGCCTGATTCGATTTCCAGTGTCGAACCGACACGCTCGTTGAGCCCACGGCCATTGAGCAAGTTGAACACCACTGCGGCATCCGTCGAGCCGACGATGGCGCCGATAAGCAGACCTTGCATCAGCGGCAGATCGAACAACCAGGCGGCTGCCAGGCCGGTCAGGCCGGAGGTGACCACCACGCCAGCCGTCGCCAGTGAAAAGGCCGGCCAAAGCGCCACGCGAAAGGTCGCAGCACGCGTGCGCATACCACCGTCGAGCAGAATGATGGCAAGGGCGAGGTTGCTGATCAGGAAGGCCAGCGAATAATCGTTGAAGACGATGCCGCCAATACCGTCGACCCCCGCGAGCATGCCCACCGCGAGGAAGATCACCAGAATCGGCACGCCGAGACGGGTCGATAGGGAACTCATCAGGATACTGGCCGCAACCAACAAGGCGCCGATAAAGAACAGTTGGTTGATGTTGCCGATATCCAAACGCGCTCTCCGAGGTCAGTGCCGCTGATGTCATGCAGGGTGCATGCCAGCGATTCTAACCTGCTGATTTGGCGAGCTGTCAAAAAAAAGCTGGCGGCACTGACGACATGCTGCGGGCGGCAGGCGGATGCCAGCGCGGCGCACTATGGCGGGAGATGCTGCAAGGAGGAGGCGCGCCGCGCGGCCGGTGCCAATGCCGGCCGCGCGCGCTGCCCTGCGTGGCGCTAGAACCAATTCTCCTGCATGGCAAGGCAGGTGTCGTCACGGTTGGCAAGTATCGCGAGTTCGTGGTGGCAGCTCGGTACTTCCCAGGTCAGGAAGTAGCGTGCGGCCTGCAGCTTGCCGCGGTAGAAGTCGATGTCCGCCGCGTTGCCTTTTGCCAGCCCCGTTTCGGCGTGAATCGCCTGTTCCAACCACCGCCAGCCGATCACGGCATGACCGAATACCTTCAAATACAACGCCGAGTTGGCTAGCGCCTGGTTGATCTTTCCAGCCATGAGGTCGCCGAATAGGGCTTGGGTGACTTCCGTCAGATTGCCCACCAGCTGCTCCAGCGGTTGGCGTAGCGCATCCAGGGAACTGAACTCGCCCGCGCGCTTGCAGGTGCCCTGGATCAGGCCGAGCAACTGACGCAGCCCGGCGCCACCGTTCTGCGTGAGTTTGCGTGCGAGCAGATCAAGCGACTGAATGCCGTGGGTGCCTTCATGGATCGGGTTCAGCCGGTTGTCCCGGTAATACTGCTCGACCGGGTATTCACGGGTGTAGCCATGACCGCCGAGAATCTGGATCGCCAGGTCGTTGGCCTTGAGGCAGAACTCGGACGGCCAGGATTTGACGATGGGCGTGAGCAGGTCCAGCAGTTCGAGGGCCTGTTTGCGGTCCTCCTCGTCCGGTGCGGTATGTTGCTCATCTACCAGGCGCGCCGCATACAGCCCCAGGTCGAACGCGCCTTCCACGTAGGCCTTTTGCGTCAGCAGCATGCGCTTGACGTCGGTGTGCTGAATGATGGGCACCGGTGTCGAGGCCGGGTCTTTGCCATCTGGCAAGCGACCTTGCGGGCGTTCGCGCGCGTAGTTCAGTGAGTACAGATAGCCCGCATAGCCAAGCATGATCGCGCCCATGCCGACGCCGATACGCGCCTCGTTCATCATCTGGAACATGTACGACAGGCCCTTGTGCGGCTCGCCGACGAGATAGCCTACGCAGCCGCCGTTGTCGCCCCCCGCGTTATCACCGAAGTTCAGCGCGGTCGAGGTCGTGCCGCGCCAGCCCATCTTGTGGAACAGCCCGGCCAGGATCACGTCGTTGCGTTCGCCCAGTGAACCGTCATCGTTAACCAGGAACTTGGGCACGATGAACAGGCTGATACCTTTCACGCCCGGCGGGGCGTCTGGCAGCTTGGCCAGAACCATGTGCACGATGTTTTCCGACAGCGAATGGTCGCCGCCGGAAATGAAGATCTTGTTGCCTTTCAACCGGTAGCTGCCATCACCGGCCGGTACAGCCCGGGTGCGCAGGTCGGACAGCGACGAGCCGGCGTGGGGTTCGGTCAGCGCCATGGTGCCGAAAAAGCGGCCGTCCAGCATGGGCTGCAAGAAACGCTGCTTCTGCTCTTCGCTACCAAAGGTCTCGATCAGGTGCGAGGCGCCCATGGTCAGCATGGCGTAAGAGGAGGTGCCAATGTTGGCCGCCTGGAAATGCGCAAAGCAAGCGCGGGCCAGCAGGTTCGGCAGTTGCATGCCGCCGTCATCGAAGCTGCGCGACGCGTTATGAAAGCCCGCTTCGATGAAGGCATCGACCGCTGGCTTCACCTCGGGAATCAGGATGGCTTCGCCGTCCTTGTAGATCGGCTCGTTTTCGTCGGCCTTGCGATTGTGCGGCGCGAAGAGGTTTTCGGCGATGCTGCGAGCGGTGTCTACCGCGGCGTTGAAGGTTTCGCGGCTGTGGTCGGCGAAACGCTCGCGCTGGGTCAGCGCATCCGCATCAAGCACCTCATAGAGTTCGAAGGTCAGGTTGCGTGGGCAGAGCAGAGTCTCGGACATCAAAATTCCTCCATTTTTATGCGACCGAGTCTAAGGAGGCGTCGAGACGGCTGCCTAGCACCATACATTCGAGTGATAGAACGACACAGCGGTCGGCTCTGAGCCTTGGCCGCGCCCACTTCATCGAGGCGTGCCGCAGAAGCGCTCGAGGAGCTGCGCGAGGCAGCCATCACCAACGCCGGCATTGATCAAGTGCTGTTCGGCACGGGCGAGGTGCTCTTCCACGTGCTGACGTGCCGCCTCGGGGCCGAGCAGCGAGACGACGGTGCTCTTGCCGGCGTCCTTGCCTGTGTCCTTGCCGATCTGCTGTGGGCTGAGGCCGTCAGCCAGATCGTCCAGCAGTTGAAAGGCGAGGCCCAGTTCGGTGGCGAAGCCGTTGAGGTGGCGCGTGCAGTTGACACTGGCGCCGGTTATCAGGGCGGCGAACTCCACGGCGGCGGTAAACAGTGGGCAGGTCTTCAGGCGGTTGGTGCGCGCGATCGCATCCAGCGGGCGCGCGCGCTGCCCTTCGCGCAGATCATGAAACTGGCCGCGGACCAATCCCTGCGCACCCGTGGCCTGCGCAAGGATACGCACCAGCTGACTTCGCACAGGCGCAGGAACATCCGGCGAAGAGGCGGCTATGCTGAACGCTTGGCTGAGCAACGCGACCGAACCAAGTACGGCGACGTCTTCGCCGAATTGTCGATGAATGGTCGGCCGCCCGCGACGCAGCTCGGCGTTATCCATGCACGGTAAGTCATCCAGGAACAGTGACGCGGCGTGCACCATTTCCAGGGCACAGGCAAGATCAAGCCCCGTGTCGGAAACAGACCCGCCTTGCAGATCTCTGAGCGTAAACAGCAGGAGTAGTGGCCGGATGCGCTTGCCTGGTGCGAGGGTTCCGTCGCGCATCGCGGTGCCGATCACGTCCTCTGCAGGCGCCGTCGTCAACCAATGGTCAAGCCTTTCGTCGACCTGAGCACGCAGCGTACGGATGCTCTGTTCGAAGTCGTGTTGCGTGTTCGGCACAGCGATGGCCATGATGACCTCCTGTATCGGTTTTTGGTAGATATCGCCACAATACCTGTACAGCGTGTATAAGTCTTGGCACTTTTAATGGCCACATCCGTCAACCTAAGGTCATCGAACGAGGCGCCGTATGAGCAGAGAACTGATTGAGGAGCGAAAGAATGATCATCTGGATATCGTTCTCGACCCCCGTCGCGCCGTCACTTCGGTAGATCCTGGCTATGCTTGCCTGACGTTCGAGCACTGTGCGGTGCCGGAGTTGCGTCTGGACGACGTTGATATTCGAGCGACGTTGTTTGGAAGGGCGCTGTCGGCTCCCTTGCTGATCAGTTCAATGACCGGCGGTGCGGCTCGTGCGACCCAGATCAACCGGCACTTGGCCGAGGCGGCCGAGGTGCTGGGTATCGCTCTGGCAGTGGGCTCGCAACGAATCGCGCTTGAAACCGGCGCAGATCAGGGGCTGACGCGACAACTGAGACAACTGGCGCCATCCGTTCCATTGCTGGCCAATTTCGGTGCCGCGCAGCTGGTCGTCGGCTATGGGTTGGAAGAGGCGCAGCGCGCGGTGGACATGATTGAGGCCGATGCGCTGATCATTCACCTCAACCCGTTGCAGGAAGCCGTGCAGGTGGGCGGCGACGGCGACTGGCGTGGCGTGCTTCGAGCGATCGAAGCGTTGGCCTTGCGTCTGCCCGTGCCGCTGGTGGCGAAGGAGGTCGGGGCGGGCATTTCTCCAAGCGTGGCACGGCGGCTGCTTGAGGCCGGGGTGTCGGTCATCGATGTCGCCGGCGCGGGCGGTACCAGCTGGGCAGCGGTCGAAGCGGAGCGCACGCTGGACCCGCAGCAGCGGGCCATCGCTCAGGCATTTACCGGATGGGGCATTCCCAGCGCACAGGCGATCGCGTCGGTAAGACGCGCCTGTCCGGACGCCCATTTAATCGCTTCCGGCGGGGTACGCGACGGCATCGACGTGGCCAAGGCAATTCGCCTCGGCGCCGATCTGGTTGGTCAGGCGGCCGGGGTCTTGAATGCCGCACTGATCGGAACACAAGCCGTGGTGGAGCACTTCCAAACCCAAATCGAACAGCTACGCATTGCCTGCTTCTGCACCGGCTCGGCGAATTTGGCAGCACTGGCAAAAGCGCCTCTGTTGCCGCCTTTCGATCCGTCCAGTGTCTGATATCAACTCACAGGTTGCCCGACTCCGCCCAGGTACCGTTCGATGACCCACTTTGCGGTAATCGCATTGCCGTTTCACAGCCATCTGCGCGCGATGGAGGCCATCGCCGCTGAGCTGTTGGCCCGTGGGCATCAGGTCACGCTTGTGCAGCAGGCCGATGTCGCCGCGGCGGTCCAGCTCCCACAGCTGGGCTTCGCACAGGTCGGCGCAGCCTCGAATCCGACAGGCTCACTCGCGGCGGTGATCAATCGCGCGGCACGGCCCGGCGGTCCTTGGGGTATACGGCGGGTCATTGCGGACATGGCGGCGTCGACCGAAATGTTTTGCCGGGAAGCGCCTGGCGTGGTCCGCGCGATTGGGGCCGAGGTGGTTATTGCCGACCAGATGGAGCCTGCCGGTGGTCTGGTGGCGGATTATCTAGGCGTGCCCTTTGTGTCAGTCGCCTGCGCCTTGCCCGTCAATCGAGAACCGTGGATACCGCTGCCCGTCATGCCCTGGCGCTATCTGGTCACGCCGTGGGGCGAGCAGCTGAATCTGCACAGCAGCCGCGTCTACGACCGAATGATGCGAGCGCACGCTGACGTGATCGCCCGTTACGCTGCAGCGTTCGGTCTGCCGCCTCGGCAGCGCCTCGATGAATGCCTGTCGCCGCTGTTGCAGTTAAGCCAGACCATCCACGGCCTGGACTTCCCGCGTTCCGCGCTGCCTGCGCATTTCAAGGTGGTAGGTCCATTACGCACAGCGTCAGCCGACACGTCATTCGATGTGCCGATCACGGACAGCCGCCCGTTCGTATTTGCCTCGCTGGGCACCTTGCAAGGCGATCGTTTTGGCCTGTTCAAGCGGATCGCAGAGGCCTGTCGGGAGCTCGACCTGCAACTACTGATTGCGCACTGTGGGCGCCTCGGTCCGCGTCAGGAAAGCAGACTTCTCAACGCCGGTGCGAACTGGGTGACCGATTTTGCCCCGCAACGCGCGGTGCTGGCCCGCGCCGATGCGATGATCACCCATGCCGGGCTGAACACCGTGCTCGATGCGCTGGAGGCCGGCGTGCCGAGCCTGGCACTGCCAATCGCGTTCGATCAGCCCGGTGTGGCAGCCCGTGTGGTGCATGCGGGCGTTGGGCTTAAGCTCGACCCGCGTTTGGCCAGCCGTGGACGCATCGTGCAGGCATTGCGGCGATTGTTGGGGGAACCGGACTTCGCACGGCGTGCGCGAGGTCTGGGCGAAGAAGTCCGCACTGCAGGCGGCGCGCCACGTGCGGCGCAGTTGATCGAGCAGGCACTCGGGGTTGGTTCGCCCGTTACGCAAGGGGTGAAGCATGGCTGATGCCGACCTGATCTTCGTCGGCGGCGGTCTGGCCAACGGACTGCTGGCCCTGCGGCTGCGGCATCAGCGTCCCGACCTGCGTTTGCTGATCATCGAGCAAGGCGACACCCTGGGCGGCAACCATACCTGGTCCTTTCACCAGCACGACCTGACGCCGACCCAGCATCGCTGGCTGGAGCCTTTGGTGGGGATGCGCTGGCCAGGGTACGACGTGATCTTCCCGGGCCTCGATCGGCGGCTGGATAGCGGCTACGCGAGTATTTTTTCAGAACGGTTTCATCAGTACCTGATGGCTGAACTGGGCGATGGCGTGCGTGTACGTGCGGCCGTTGTAAATGTGGAGCCCCAACGCGTGCGGTTGGCCTCGGGTGAAGTCCTGCAGGCCGGCGCGGTGATCGATGGGCGCGGAGTGCGGCAGACCGAGCAGCTGGCGCTGGGCTTTCAGAAATTCCTCGGCCAGGAAGTGCGGCTGCAGCGTCCCCATGGCCTGACCCAGCCGATCATCATGGACGCCAGCGTCGCTCAACACGACGGCTATCGTTTCGTCTACGTGCTGCCGCTCAGCGCCGACACGCTGCTGATCGAAGACACCTATTACGCTGATGGCGATGCCGTGGCCCTCGATACGCTGCGTGACAACATCGTCAGCTACGCCAGCGGCCGTGGCTGGGTCATCGTCGAGGTGCTGCGTGAAGAGCAAGGCGTGCTGCCCATCGTGCTCTCCGGTGACCTGCCAGCATTCTGGGATGAAGCACGCGGCGTACCGCAGACGGGTCTGTCCGCCGCCTTGTTTCATCCCACCACCGGCTACTCGCTGCCTGACGCGGTGCGCCTGGCCGATCATCTGATCGCGCGGGATCGTTGGGACGTGACCAGCCTATTTGAAGCGATCCGCGAGTATTCCCTGGCGCAATGGCGCCAGCGCGGTTTCTTTCGTTTGCTCAATCGCATGCTGTTCATGGCTGGCCCGGCCGATCGCCGCTGGGCCGTGATGCAGCGCTTCTACCGCCTGCGCGAACCGCTGATCCAGCGCTTTTACGCGGCAGACCTGACGACCTGGGACCGCTTACGCATCGTCTCGGGCAAACCTCCCGTGCCGGTCGGCGAAGCGCTGCGTGCGCTCGCCGCCGGCAACCTGCACCACAAGGACAAACGATGAACGAGGCAACAGGCGGGACGCCCAAGCGGGCCGTGGTGATTGGCGCCGGTTTCGGCGGGTTGGCGCTGGCGATTCGCCTGCAGCGCAGCGGTGTGCAGACCACGCTGTTGGAAAAGCGCGACAAGCCGGGGGGGCGCGCCTATGTCTATCACGACCAGGGCTTTACCTTTGATGCCGGCCCGACGGTCATCACCGATCCGCCGGCGCTTGAAGAACTCTTCAGCGGCGCCGGCAAGCGCATGGCCGACTACGTTGAATTGTTGCCGGTCAGCCCCTTCTATCGGCTGTGCTGGGAAGACGGTTACAGCTTCGATTACGTCAACGATCAGGTCGAGCTGGACCGGCAGATCCATGCCCTGAACCCAGCGGATGTCGCCGGTTATCAGCGATTTCTCGCCTACTCCCGCGCGGTCTACGAAGAGGGCTACGTCCAGCTCGGCACGGTGCCCTTCCTATCATTTCGCAGCATGATCGGCGTCGCCCCGCAGCTGGCCAAGCTGCAAGCCTGGCGCAACGTGTACAGCATGGTGGCCAAGTTTGTGGAGAACGACCGGCTGCGCCAGGCGTTGTCCTTCCATTCGCTGCTTGTCGGCGGCAACCCGTTCGATACCTCATCGATCTATGCGCTGATCCACGCGTTGGAGCGCCAGGGCGGTGTCTGGTTTCCGCGCGGCGGCACCGGTGCGCTGGTGCAGGGAATGGTCAGGCTGTTCCAGGATCTCGGCGGCAAGCTGGAGCTCAATGCCGAGGTGGCGCGGATCGAGCTGGCGGATGGCCGAGCGAAGGCCGTGATCACGGGTGATGGTCGTCGCTTCGATACCGATGCGGTCGCCTCCAACGCCGATGTCGTCAACACCTACAAGCAGTTGCTCGGGCATGAGGCGCGCGGCCGCGATGAAGCTAAACGGCTCTCCGGCATGCGCTTCTCCATGTCCTTGTTCGTCATTCACTTCGGCCTCAAGCGCCGTCATGAGCATCTGCAACACCACACGGTGTGCTTCGGTCCGCGCTACCGCGAACTGATCGACGAGATCTTCAAGCGCGAAACCCTGGCTGACGATTTCTCTCTTTATCTGCACGCGCCCTGCGTCACCGATCCCTCGCTGGCGCCGGAAGGTTGTGCCAGCCACTACGTGCTGGCGCCGGTGCCGCATCTGGGCACGGCGGATATCGACTGGGCGGTGGAGGGGCCGAAATACCGCGACCGCATTTTCGAGTACCTCGAGCGGCACTACATCCCGGGGCTGCGCGGCGATCTGGTCACCCATCGGATCTTCACGCCGCACGATTTCCGCGACGAGCTCAATGCGCATCTGGGGTCGGCGTTTTCGCTGGAGCCGATTCTTACCCAGAGCGCCTGGTTCCGCCCGCACAACCGTGATGACGTTATTCCCAACCTCTATATCGTCGGCGCCGGCACCCATCCTGGCGCAGGCGTGCCAGGTGTCGTCGGTTCGGCCAAGGCCACAGCCGGATTGATGCTGGAGGACTTCATGTTGAAGGAGCAGACCGGATGAACGACCGGGTAATTGATCACTCGACTCAGGCAATCAACGTCGGCTCCAAGAGTTTCGCGGCGGCGGCGAAGCTGTTCGACGAGCGCACCCGCCAGAGCGCGGTGATGCTCTATGCCTGGTGCCGTCACTGCGACGACGTCATCGACGGGCAGACCCTGGGTCATGGTCAGGTCGAGGGTGATCGCTCCACCGGCGAGGCGCGACTGGCCGAGCTGGTTGATCTCACTGAGCGCGCCTATGCCGGCGAGCCGATGAGCGATCCGGCCTTCGCTGCGTTTCAGCAGGTGGTTCAGCGTCATCAGATCCCCAAGCGATACCCGCTGGAGCATCTCGCCGGTTTTCGCATGGATGTGCAGGACTACCGCTACCAGACCCTCGACGACACGCTGCTCTACTGCTATCGCGTCGCCGGCGTGGTGGGCCTGATGATGGCGCGAGTGATGGGCGCGGAAGCGGAACCGACGCTGGATCGCGCCTGTGATCTGGGGCTGGCGTTTCAACTGACCAATATCGCGCGCGATATCGTCGAGGATGCCCAGATCGGGCGCATCTACCTGCCGGCTGACTGGCTGGCCGAGGTGGGTATTCCAGAACGCGAGGTCGCGCTGCCACAGCATCGTGCTGCATTGGCGACCCTGGCGACGCGTTTGGTGAATCTGGCCGAGCCGTATTACCAGTCGGCCTCTCAGGGGCTGCGTGACTTGCCGCTGCGCTCAGCTTGGTCCATTGCCACTGCCCATGGCGTCTACCGGCAGATTGGCGTCGAAGTGAAAGCGCGCGGCGCGAGCGCTTGGGATACGCGCGTCTCGACCAGCAAGGGGCAAAAACTACAGTTTCTGCTGGGTGGCGGGGTGTTGGCGCTCGCGTCTCGGTGGATGCAGATCAGGCCGCGTCCTGATTCGCTTTGGCAGCGTCCGGGTTAGATGTGCCCGGGTTTTTGCGCAGCGGCCCGTCGTGTAGCTCGCGCAATTGCTGCTTGAGCACCGGCAGGGGCGGGGCATAGAGGAAACCGAATGACACGCAACGCTCCTTGCCTTCGACCGCATGGTGCAGGCGGTGCGCCTGGTAGAGGCGCTTGAGGTAACCGTTGCGCGGCACGTAGCGCAGCGGCCAGCGATGATGAACCAGCCCGTCATGGGCGATGAAATACAGGGCGCCATACGCCGTCATGCCAGCGCCGATCCACTCCAGCGGGCCGTAACCGGCCGTACCCAGCGCGATCAGCAGAATCGCCACCCCGGCAAAGACAATCGCATACAGATCATTTTTCTCGAACCAGCCCGTGCGTGGCTCATGGTGGGACTTGTGCCAGCCCCAGCCCCAGCCGTGCATTACATGCTTGTGCGCCCACCAGGCGAACAGCTCCATGCCGGCCAGGGTGGCGAGAAAAACTAAGGTATTGGTGAGCACGGTCATATCCAATCCGTTCGTATGGCGGGTCGGGCCAGTTTACGCGCTACGCCGCGACAATGGACCCAGCTCCGACGCCTGGCGCTGCCCGCTTTGTCGCTCAACCGTTCCAGCCGGCCCCCAGTGCTTTCGTCAGTCGAGCCGCAGGAATGGGTTGGCAACCGCTGGCGTTCTGTCCAGCCCAGAGCGGTGAGAAATGATCGATGCCTTGAGGCTCGGTTACCGCACGCAAGCTCGCAATGGCGTTGCCCGCAAGCGGGAAAGATGGCACGTCGGCGGGCCTCGCACCCAGTTCACGAATGAGGCGATTGACGATGCCCCGCGCCGGCCGGCCGGAGAACAGCGTCGTCAGCACCGTATGCGCTGCGGCCGGACTCTGCAGCGCTTGGCGGTGCAACGGGCTGGCGCGGCTCTCATCACATAGCAGGTAAGCAGTGCCAACCTGCACGCCGGCCGCGCCGAGGGCTTTTGCAGCGGCGACGCCCGCTGCGTCGGCGATGCCACCGGCAGCAATCACCGGAATGTCCAGCGTGGCAACCAGCTGGGGCAGCAAGGCGAAAGTGCCAATCTGAGTGTCGATGTCAGCGCTGAGAAACATGCCCCGGTGGCCGCCCGCTTCGAGGCCTTGCGCGATCACTGCATCGACACCCTGCGCCTGCAGCCAACGTCCTTCTTCAAGGGTCGTGGCACTGGACATGGTCTTGGCTCCCGTCGCTTTGACGCGTTGCAGCAGCTGTGGCTCGGGCAAGCCAAAATGAAAGCTGACGATCGCCGGGCGGTGCCGCTCCAGCACCTCGGCCATCGCCGTATCGAAAGGCTTGCGGGTTGCGCCGGTGGGGATGCTCGCGGCGTCGATTCCCCGCTCTTGGAGATACGGGGCTAGCAGCGCCAGCCAGGCTTCAGTACGTACGGTGTTTTCAGCCGGGGTCTGGTGGCAGAAGAAGTTGAGGTTGTAGGGCTTGCCTGTCAGCGCGGCCATGGCCGTCAACTCGGCGTCGAGCGTCTCGGCGTTGAGCATGCCGGCCGGGATCGAGCCCAGCCCGCCGGCCTCGGAAACCGCCGCGGCCAGTTGATGATTTTGCGAGCCGGCCATCGGCGCCTGGATAACGGGTAGGGTGATTGGGAAGAGGTCTCGAATGTCCATCAGAGCGTCCTGAGTGGCTGGGGGCGGGTCGGTCACTGTAGCAGCCGTTTAGCGAAGTTATGCATCCTTGGCCGCCCATGCGTTTCGTCCAGCCCCTGCGAATCGCGACTCAGCACGGTTAGACTGTGCGCTCCTCAGGAGTGCCCGATGAACTACCGCCACGCTTTTCACGCCGGCAATCACGCCGACGTTTTCAAACACCTCGTCTTGTCCCGGCTGTTCGCCATGCTTGCGCGCAAAGAGGCGCCGTTTGCGTACCTCGACAGTCACGCGGGCGTGGGTCTGTATGACCTGGCGGGCGATCAGGCCAGCCGTACCGGCGAATGGTTGCAAGGCATTGCGCGCCTGTGGCCGGCCGACGACATCCCGGCAATGGCCGAGAACTACCTGAACGTGATCCGCGCACTCAACCCCGACGGTGCACTGCGTTATTACCCCGGCTCTCCGGAGCTGGCGCGGCAGCTGACTCGCCCGCAGGATCGCTTGCAGCTCAATGAGAAGCACCCTGAAGACGGCCGCCTGCTTAAAGACAACATGTCCGGTGACCGCCGTGTCGCGGTGCACCTGGGCGAGGGCTGGCACGTGCCGCGTGCCTTGATGCCTACTCATGAAAAACGCGTGGTGCTGCTGGTCGACCCGCCGTTCGAAAAGGCTGACGAGCTGAGCCGGTGTGTCCAGGCGCTGAGTGAGGCGCTGGGGCGTATGCGCCAGACCATCGGCGTGATCTGGTATCCGATCAAGGATGAGCGGCAGCTCAAACGCTTCTACCAGGACCTGTCGCGCAGCGGTGCGCCAAAGCTGCTGCGAGCCGAGCTGTTCGTTCACCCTACCGATGATGCGCTGCGGCTGAACGGCTCCGGTCTCGCCATCAGCAATCCGCCGTGGGGGCTTGAGCAAGAACTGCGCGAGCTGCTGCCCTGGTTGGCCAAGCTGTTGGGTCAAAGCGACGGGGGCTGGCGGCTGGACTGGCTGATCGAGGAGGCCTGACCGCGAAGAGATGCTGTGTGCACGTGGTGGGCTGAAGCCCACCCTACGATTCGCAGGGTGCACTTCAGTCCTCCGTAGCAGCCGCGTAGGGGAATGTCGGTTCGCACGTCCACCGAGACCACCGCCCGGTGGGTCGGTGAAGCGCGACCCACCCTACGTAAGCCGCCCGCTCAGACCCGTAGGGTGGGCTTCAGCCCACCAGAAGCACGCACGCGCTTAGCTGGATGCGCCAGTTGTAGGGTGGATGTCGCTCTTACATCCACCGTGATGCCGCTCGGTGGATCGGTGGAGCGTGATCCACCCTACGTAAGCCGCCCGCTCAGACCCGTAGTGTGGGCTTCAGCCCACCAGAAGCGCGCACGCGGTTAGCTGGATGCGCAGGTCGTAGAGTGGATGTCGCTCTTACATCCACCGTGACGCCGCTTGGGGGGATCGGGGAAGCGCGACCCACCCTACGTAAGCCGCCCGCTCAGACCCGTAGTGTGGGCTTAAGCCCACCAGAAGCGCGCACGCGGTTAGCTGGATGCGCAGGTCGTAGAGTGGATGTCGCTCTTACATCCACGGTGACGCCGCTTGGTGGATCGGTGGAGCGTGATCCACCCTACGAAGCTTCAGCCCACCGAGCAGGGCCGACGCGAGCTCCGCAAGACTCTCCAACTTATCCACCTCGCTCGCGTCCTACCCCCCAGCTAAAAAAGCTTCAGCGGTTCTTCCTGTAGCGCCGACATCTGTTCGCGCAGGATCAGTACCTGATCGCCCCAATAGCGTTCAGTGCCAAACCACGGGAAGCTCATGGGGAAAGCCGGGTCGTCCCAGCGGCGCGCCAGCCAGGCGCTGTAATGCATCAGGCGCAGGGCGCGCAGGGCTTCGATGAGCGGCAGTTCGCGTGGGACAAAGTCGTGAAACTCGTTGTATCCATCCACCAGCTCGGACAGCTGTCCGAGCCGCTCGTGGCGTTCGCCAGCGAGCATCATCCAGATGTCCTGCACGGACGGCCCCATCCGGCAATCGTCCAGATCGACCAGGTGGAACGCATCGTCACGAGCCAGAATGTTGCCGGGATGGCAGTCGCCATGCAGGCGGATCGGCTGGAAGTCCGTGCTGGCGAACACATCGTCCACGCGTTTCAACAGATCGCGCGCGACTGATTCGTACGCCGGTAACAGGCTCTTGGGGATGAAATTGCCGTCCAGCAAAGTCGCCAGCGATTCATGGCCAAAGTGCTGCGCATTGAGTGTTTCGCGATGCTCGAACGGCCGGCTGGCGCTCACCGCGTGCATGCGGCCCAACAGCTGACCGAGCCGATAGAGCTGGTCGAGATTGCCTGGCTCCGGTGCGCGGCCGCCACGTCGGGGGAAGAGCGCGAAGCGGAAACCGCTGTGTTCGAACAGCGTCTGGCCGTCACGTTCGAATGGCGCAACGACCGGGATCTCGCGATCAGCCAGCTCCTGAGTGAACTGATGCTCCTCGAGGATCGCTTCGTTGCTCCAGCGACCGGGCCGATAGAACTTCGCCACGATCGGCGTCTCGTCCTCGATGCCGACCTGGTAGACCCGGTTTTCGTAGCTGTTCAACGCCAATACGCGAGCATCGCTAATGAAGCCGGCGCTTTCCACCGCATCGAGCACAAGATCAGGCGTGAGTGTGTCGAAGGGGTGGCTCATGGTCGGCTCCGTAAATGGGTCGGCCAGTGTATTGCACTGGCGGGTTTACACAACCGCGGCTCTGCCGCCTAGCCGCCCGGCTTTGGCGTACGCGCCAGGCAATAGATATCGACCCGCACGGCGCCCGCGCGTTTCAGCAGCCGCGCCAGTGCCTCAGCGGTGGCGCCGGTGGTCAATACATCGTCTATGAGTGCCACGTGACGGCCGTGAACCTGCGATTCATCGGTCACTGCGAAGGCGTGGCGAAGGTTGCGGTGGCGGTCGGCGGCATCCAGCTCCTGTTGTGATTGGGTGTCTTGTATGCGCTGCAACAGCTCGGCCCGGACCTGGATGTTCAGTGGCGGGCTTAACCAGTTGGCGAGCATATGCGCCTGGTTGAAGCCACGTTGACGCAGTCGCTTGTTAGCCAGCGGTACGGGTACCAGCATATCGGGGCGCTGCAGGCCCTCGTCGAATTGATGTCGGATATGGCGCGCTAGATGCTCGGCCAACAACCGACCGAACGGCCAGTGCGACCGATGCTTGAAGCGGGTAATCAAGGTGTCCACCGGAAAGGCGAAACACCAGGGCACGGCGACGTGCTCGAACGCCGGTGGGCGTTTCAGGCACTGACCGCATGCCAGGCCGGTCGTGGGAAGCGGCAGAGCGCAGATCGAACATTGTCCGCGGAGCCAAGGCAGTTCGGCCTCGCAGGGCCCACACAACGACTGCTCAGTTTCGCAGCGCTCATCACAAAGCGCACAGTAATGTTCAATTTTTAACCAGTCGTAAACCATGATTCCTTTCCTGGTTGACAGAAAGTCGGCATTGGCTAACATTTCGCATCCGTGTCTGGCCGCCGCGCCACTATTAATTACAAGGAATGCCCATGAGCGCCACTGCCGCTTCCGTTACCCGTCACGACTGGCGTCTCGCCGAAGTCAAGGCGCTCTTCGAGCAACCCTTCAATGACCTCATCTTTCAGGCTCAGGCCGTCCACCGCCAGCACTTCGATGCCAACCGTGTACAGGTTTCGACGCTGCTCTCGATCAAGACCGGCGCCTGCCCCGAAGACTGCAAGTACTGCCCGCAGTCGGGCCATTACAACACCGGTCTCGATAAAGAAAAGTTGATGGAAGTGCAAAAAGTGCTGGCAGCCGCGGCCGAAGCCAAAGCTATCGGCTCGACGCGCTTCTGCATGGGCGCGGCCTGGAAACATCCCTCTGCCAAGGACATGCCCTATGTGTTGAAAATGGTCGAGGGCGTGAAAGCGCTGGGCCTGGAAACCTGCATGACGCTTGGCAAGCTGGATCAGGAACAGACCAAGGCCCTGGCGGCTGCAGGCCTCGATTACTACAACCACAACCTCGACACCTCGCCGGAGTTCTACGGCAACATCATCACCACCCGCACCTACGCCGATCGTCTCGAGACGCTGAGCTACGTGCGTGAGTCCGGCATGAAGATCTGCTCCGGCGGCATCCTCGGGATGGGCGAATCGCTGGACGACCGCGCCGGGCTGCTGATCCAACTGGCCAATCTGCCCGAGCACCCGGAATCGGTGCCGATTAACATGCTGGTCAAGGTCAAAGGCACGCCGCTGGCCGACGAGCAGGACGTCGATCCCTTCGATTTCATCCGCATGCTCGCCGTGGCGAGGATCATGATGCCGAAATCCCACGTGCGGCTATCCGCCGGGCGCGAGCAGATGAACGAGCAGATGCAGGCGTTGGCCTTCCTCGCCGGCGCCAACTCGATCTTCTACGGCGAGAAACTGCTGACCACCGGGAACCCGCAGGCTGACAAGGATATGCTGCTGTTCAAACGCCTGGGCATCCAGCCCGAAGCGCGCGAGGAGCACGACGACGAAGTGCACCAGGCCGCCATTGAGCAGGCACTGGTCGAGCAGCGGGACAGCAAGCTGTTCTATAACGCCGCCTCGGCCTGATTAGTTAACGAGTTGCACCCCTCTGTAGCAGCGACCTGCTCACGAAGCCAGGTCGTTGCTACAGGTTCGCCAGCATGCTGGCTCCTACAGAAAGCCCACCCGCTATGTCTTTCGACCTGAAGACCCGTCTCGCCGAGCGCCGCGCTGCGCACCTCTATCGTCAACGCCCGTTGCTGGAGACTCCGCAGCGGCCTGAGGTCATGGTCGATGGCGAGGCGTTGCTGGCGTTCTGCTCGAATGATTATCTCGGGCTCGCCAGCCACCCCGAAGTAATCCGCGCCATGCAGCTGGGCGCCGAACGCTGGGGCGTCGGCGGCGGCGCTTCGCATCTGGTGATGGGGCACAGTACGCCGCATCACCAGCTCGAAGAAGCCTTGGCTGACTTTACTGGGCGGCCGCGGGCTTTGCTGTTTTCCACCGGCTACATGGCCAATCTCGCGGCTGTCACCGCGCTGGTACGGCAGGGCGATACGGTACTGGAAGACCGAATCAATCACGCCTCACTGCTGGACGCGGGGCTGCTCAGCGGCGCGCGGTTCTCCCGTTATCTGCACAACGATGCGCAAAGCCTCGCCAAGCGGCTGGAAAAGGCGACCGGTAATACCCTGGTCGTCACTGACGGGGTATTCAGTATGGATGGCGATCTCGCCCACCTGCCGGTGCTCTGCGCCACTGCTAAAGCCAGGAACGCCTGGGTGATGGTCGACGACGCTCACGGCTTTGGTCCGTTGGGGCGGACCGGCGCTGGCATCGTTGAGCATTTTGGTCTGGGTGTCGATGACGTACAGGTGTTGGTCGGCACGTTGGGCAAGGCGTTCGGTACTGCTGGCGCCTTTGTCGCGGGCAGCGAGGAATTGATCGAAACGCTGATCCAGTTCGCCCGGCCTTACATTTACACCACCAGCCAGCCACCGGCGGTCGCCTGCGCCACGCTGAAAAGTCTGGAGCTGCTGCGCAGTGAGGGCTGGCGTCGCGAACATCTGAATCGGCTGATCGCTCGCTTTCGGCAGGGCGCCGCCGAGATTGGCCTCACGCTTATGAACAGCCCGACGCCGATCCAGCCGATTCTGGTGGGCAGCAGCGAGCGGGCCTTAAAGCTGTCTGCTGCCCTTCGCGCGCGCGGAATTCTGGTTGGCGCCATCCGTCCGCCGACAGTACCGGCTGGCAGTGCGCGACTGCGCGTCACCTTCAGCGCGTCGCATAGCGAGGCGCAAGTGGAACGACTGCTGGATATCCTGGCCGAATGCTGGAATCGATTGGCCGAGGAGCCAGAAGCGGATGCCTAATCAGCTGATTTTGCTGCCCGGATGGGCGTTTGGCCCGGCTGCGTTGCAACCATTGTGCGAGGCGCTGTCGGAGCTCGCGCCGGATCTCGAGGTGGTCATCGAGCCCTTGCCTGAGCTAGCAGACGCCGGCGCCTGGCTCGAAGAGCTGGACCGTCGCCTGCCTCAAGACAGCTGGCTCGGCGGATGGTCTCTGGGTGGCATGTTGGCCACCCAGCTAGCAGCACGACGCGTTGATACGTGCGGTGGGCTGATCACCATCGCCGCCAA
The DNA here is from genome assembly GCF_019880365.1 of Pseudomonas sp. DNDY-54. Classification (NCBI taxonomy): domain Bacteria; kingdom Pseudomonadati; phylum Pseudomonadota; class Gammaproteobacteria; order Pseudomonadales; family Pseudomonadaceae; genus Pseudomonas; species Pseudomonas sp. DNDY-54. The sequence continues at coordinate 3,828,406 of NZ_CP082271.1, read as the reverse complement.
TCCCTGCTTCCGTGCGCGTCCTCAGTGGCCCGAAGCGATGGCCACCGACATATTCGATGCCTTTCATGAGGCGTTCCGGCTGGACCCGGAGGAAACCCTCAAACGGTTCCGTTTGCTCTGCAGCCGCGGTGGCTATGATCCGCGAACTTTGGCGCGCCAGTTGGAAGTCAGTCAGTCGACATCCTCGCCTGCGGTTCTGGACGCAGGCTTGCAGCTATTGGCCGAACTGGACGGGCGCGGGGCATTGCATGGCTATTTCGGCCCTCAGCTGCACCTGTTTGCCGGTAACGATGCATTGGTCCCGGCTGCTGCCAGCGATGCGCTGCGGCGCTGGATGCCGGGCATCGAAGCCGAGCTGCTGACAGGTGCCAGCCACGCGCTGCCACTCGAACGTCCCGATGATGTTGCGTCAATGATATGGGCATTTATCAAGGGCATGGTGATATGAACAACCTGGTCATGGCTGCGGGGCCAAGGGTGGTCAGCGATCTGCCCGACAAGCGTCAGGTCGCCGCCTCGTTTTCCCGTGCGGCCACCAGTTACGACGCCGTAGCCGAGTTGCAGCGAGCCGTGGGCAACACCTTGTTGGAATGCCTGCCCGGCGATCTGCTGCCTGAGCGATGGTTGGACTTGGGTTGCGGTACTGGCTATTTCTCAAGAGTCCTGGCGACCCGCTTTCCCGCTGGAACAGGCGCCGCGCTGGATATTGCCGAAGGCATGTTGCGCCACGCTCGGCCTCAGGGAGGCGCGTCAGCATTTGTGGCGGGCGACGCCGAATGTTTACCGGTACGCGATGCGTCGTTCGAGCTGATCTTTTCCAGCCTTGCGCTGCAGTGGTGCGACGATTTTGCCGCCGTGCTGAGAGAGGCTGAACGGGTACTGCGCCCCGGTGGGGTGTTTGCGTTCAGCAGTCTGTGCAATGGCACGTTGCAAGAGCTGCGCACCAGCTGGGAGCGCGTGGATGGCTTCGCCCACGTGAATCGTTTTCGCTCTATTGATGTTTACCGGCAGCTTTGCGCCATCAGTGGCCTGCGCCTGGGGCGATTGGAGGTCCGGCCACAGGTGCTGCATTACGCCGAGCTGCGCCAACTGACCTACGACCTTAAAGCCCTGGGTGCGCACAACCTCAACCCGGGCCGCCCGGGTGGGCTGACCGGCAGGGCGCGTATCCGTGCGCTGGTGGATGCGTATGAACAGTTCCGCACCCCGGCGGGACTGCCAGCCACTTATCAGGTCGTGTACGGCGTACTCCACAAGGATTGACATGACGACTGCCTTTTTCGTTACCGGCACGGATACCGAGGTCGGCAAGACCACCATTGCGTCGGCGTTGCTGCATGCTGCGCGGTTGGCAGGGCTGAGTACGGCGGCGGCGAAGCCTGTCGCTTCCGGTTGTGAGCTCACGGCCGAAGGCCTGCGCAACGACGATGCACTGGCCCTGCTAGACGAGTGCTCGCTGTCGATGCGCTACCAGCAGGTCAACCCGTTCGCCTTCGAGCCGGCCATCGCACCACACCTGGCTGCGCGTGAAGCCGGGGTCGAATTGACTGTCGCCCAGTTGCTTCAGCCGGTGCGCGACATGCTGGCGCTGAAGGCGGATTTCTCGGTGGTAGAAGGTGCCGGTGGCTGGCGCGTGCCGCTGGCCGGTCGCGAAGCGCTGTCGGATCTCGCCATACAACTTGGTCTGCCGGTGATCCTGGTGGTCGGGGTTCGCCTCGGCTGTATCAATCATGCGCTGCTCAGCGCCGAAGCCATCGAGCGTGACGGGCTGCAGCTGGCTGGATGGGTCGCCAATATCGTCGATCCGGCGACGTCGCGGCTGCAGGAAAACCTTGAAACCTTGACTGAGCGTCTGGCGGCGCCGTGCCTCGGTCAGGTGCCGCGTCTGGAAACGGCAAGCCCGGCGGAGGTGGCGCACTTTCTCGATTTGCGCGCGCTCAAGGCTTCCTCATTCGAGTCTTGAAGACACTGCTGTTCGGGGACGATGCGCAGGATATCCAACGACGGTGATGGATCACGTTGTCCGTCGGGTCGGCGCAATCGAGCAGCGGCTGCGTCTGGATCGCAGACATTCCGTTCAGTGGCGCTGCACCAATGAAGGCCCGCGCCGTATTCGTAATAAAACGCTGACGTTTATTGCGACATGCAACTGGCGTCAGCGGAACGGCTCTGCTTCAATGATGGCCAAGTGATCCAAGGAGTCGAACCATGCAGATCAACAGCAGCCTTCTCTCGGCAGGCCTCGGTGCGTACCAGGCCGGTCAGCAGCGCGTAGAGCAAGCAGGCATGGCCATAGCCGAACGCACTCTGCCAGTCGAAACCTCGCAAGTGATGGCCGACAGCGTCGAGCTGACCGAAGAGCTGGTTCAGATGAAAGTCGGCGAGCACCAGGCCAGGACGGGCGTCCGCCTGCTAGAAACCGCTGACGAAGTACTTGGCACCCTGATCAACACCAAAGCCTGACCTCCGACCCCGGCCGTTCTGGCCGGCGGCTTTGCCCGCCTCGGGTAGTCATACCGCCATTGATATCCGCGAAGATGCCGACAAACGGGGTCCTGCCCGCTGCTTGACATCGTCTAGGCCTAAACGTATGTTTCAAACGCCTGTTTGACCTGCCGGGGCTATGCCGGATGGTCCATTCCAAATCAAGCGTGGCTGACCCGTCAGTCACCTGAATCAAGAACCCACCGTTGAGGTTTACGATATGCCTGACTACAAGGCCCCCTTGCGCGATATCCGCTTTGTACGTGACGAATTGCTCGGCTACGAAGCGCACTATCAGAGCCTTCCGGGTTGCGAAGACGCCACCCCGGACATGGTCAACGCCATTCTCGATGAAGGCGCTAAGTTCTGTGAGCAGGTGATCGCTCCCCTCAACCGCGTGGGTGATATCGAAGGCTGTACTTGGAGCGAAAGTGGCGTGAAGACGCCGACGGGTTTCAAGGAAGCCTACCAACAGTTTGTCGAAGGCGGCTGGCCGAGCCTGGCTCATGACGTCGAGCATGGTGGTCAAGGCTTGCCAGAGTCGCTTGGCATGGCTGTCAGCGAGATGATTGGCGAAGCCAACTGGTCCTGGGGCATGTACCCCGGCCTGTCCCACGGTGCGATGAACACCCTGCACGAGCACGGCACGCCCGAGCAGCAGCAGACCTATCTGACCAAATTGGTCTCCGGCGAGTGGACCGGTACCATGTGTCTGACCGAGCCGCATTGCGGCACTGACCTGGGCATGCTGCGCACCAAGGCCGAGCCTCAGGCCGACGGCAGCTACAAGGTATCCGGCACCAAGATCTTTATCTCCGCTGGTGAACACGACATGGCCGATAACATCGTCCATATCGTTCTGGCTCGGCTGCCCGATGCGCCGGCTGGCACCAAGGGCATCTCCCTGTTCATCGTGCCCAAGTTTCTGCCTAACGCCGAAGGCGGTGTGGGCGAGCGCAACGGCGTGTCCTGTGGCTCCCTGGAACACAAGATGGGTATCCACGGCAACGCTACCTGCGTGATGAACTTCGACGGCGCCACCGGCTTCCTGATCGGTCCGCCGAACAAGGGCCTGAACTGCATGTTCACCTTCATGAATACCGCGCGTCTGGGCACGGCTCTGCAAGGTCTGGCCCATGCCGAAATCGGCTTCCAGGGTGGCATCAAGTACGCTCGCGAGCGTCTGCAGATGCGCTCACTGACTGGCCCGAAAGCACCGGAAAAAGCCGCTGATCCGATCATCGTGCATCCGGACGTGCGCCGCATGCTGCTGACTATGAAGGCCTTCGCCGAAGGCAACCGCGCGATGCTCTACTTCGCGGCCAAGCAGGTCGACATCACTCAGCGCAGCCAGGACGAAGAACAGCGCAAGGCGGCCGACGCGATGCTCGCGTTCCTGACTCCGATCGCCAAGGCCTTCATGACCGAAGTCGGCTTCGAAGCGGCCAACCACGGCGTGCAGATCTATGGCGGCCACGGCTTCATCGCCGAGTGGGGCATGGAGCAGAACGTGCGCGACAGCCGCATCTCCTGCCTGTACGAAGGCACCACTGGCATCCAGGCGCTCGACCTGCTGGGTCGCAAGGTGCTGATGACCCAGGGCGAGGCGCTGAAAGGCTTCACCAAGGTGGTACATAAGTTCTGCCAGGCCAACGAAGGCAACGAGTCGGTCAAGCAGTTCGTCGAGCCGCTGGCCAAGCTGAACAAGGAGTGGGGCGACCTGACCATGAAGGTCGGCATGGCTGCCATGAAGAACCGCGAAGAAGTTGGGGCCGCCTCGGTGGATTACCTGATGTACTGCGGTTACGCCTGCCTGGCGTACTTCTGGGCCGACATGGCGCGTCTGGCATCCGAGAAGATCGCAGCCGGCGAAGACACCGACGGCTTCTACACCGCCAAGGTGCAGACCGCGCGTTTCTATTTCCAGCGCATCCTGCCGCGTACGCGCACTCACGTCGAAGCCATGCTGTCCGGTGCTGACAACCTGATGGACATGGACGAAGCGCACTTCGAGCTCGCGTACTAACGCCGTACCGCCAAGTGAAACCGCTGTATTCGGTGGTTTCCGGCTGTTGACGAAACCCGCCTTGATGGCGGGTTTCGTCTTTCTGCGTGAACGATTTGGTGCGCTTCGCTCGGGTAGGGACGCTCTACAGTCACGAGCAACCTTTGCATCTTGACGCGCCGCTTATCTCAAAGCGCTACACCGTTTTTGGATGCTTTTTCTCTGCTCGGATTGCCGTTGGACTCTCTACCGAGATAACCGCGCCGGCTCTGCCTGCTTAACGGGTGCTAGTGTGATCGAGTGCTGGCACAATGCTTTCTCTCGCGACTTCGCCGGAGCCATCGTGCCTCATCTGAGCGCCGCCCGCTTTCTCAGTCATTTTTACGCGCCGTTGGGTTTGTTGCTGGGCGGGCTGGTGGCTGCGCAGCAGTCAAGTCTCAATGAGTTCTTCACCTCGCTGTTCAACGTCCTGCCCACCGTTCTGCTGCTGCTTGGCGGCGCGTTCTGCATCGCCTATGGGCGAATGCGCGAGGCCAGCCTGCTGCTGCTGATCTATCTTGCTTATTTCCTGCTCGATACCCAGGCGGACCACTACCGCATCAGCGACGCCTTGTTGCCTGAGGCGGCATTGACGTTCCATCTCTGCAGCCTGCTGCTGCCGGCGCTTTATGGCGTGTATGGACTTTGGCTGGAGCGCGCCCACTTCTTGCAGGATGGGCTGGCGCGGATTGCTGTGCTGTTTGCCGTTGTGGCTGTCGCAGTGGCGTTGGCCCGGCGGTTTCCTCATGCCTTGATCGACTGGCTGACGAGGGTCCGTTGGCCTTCGTGGTCTATCGAGCTGCAGTTGATCCAATTGGCCTATCCGGTGTTTCTTGTGGTGCTGGTCGCGTTGCTGGTGCAGTACCTGCGGCGACCTCGGCCCGTCCACGCAGCGCAGTTGATCGTTTTGATAGGCCTGCTGACTATGCTGCCGCAGGTGTTCAGTAAGACCGGCGCGCTTAATGTTATGAGCAGCCTGACAATGCTGACGTTGTTTGTCGCCGTCGCGCAGGAGGCCTACCAAATGGCGTTCCGTGACGAGCTGACCGGGCTTCCGGGGCGTCGGGCGCTTAACGAGCGCCTGCAGCGATTGGGACGGAACTACGTGATCGCGATGGCAGACGTGGACCGCTTCAAGGCATTTAACGATACCCATGGCCACGACGTGGGTGATCAGGTTTTGCGCCTCGTGGCGAGCCGGCTGCGTAAAGTCGGTGGTGGTGGGCGAGCCTATCGTTACGGCGGCGAGGAGTTCGCGCTGGTTTTTCCTGGTCGCGATCTGCATCAGTGTTTGCCGCACTTGGAGGCGGTACGGCAAGCGGTTGAAGGCCAGCCGCTGCAGCTACGCGACAAGGCCAGCCGTCCCAAGGACGCGGATCATGGCCGGCAGCGTCGAGGCAGCGGCGCCGCGGGCTCTGTTTCGGTAACCGTCAGCATCGGTGTTGCCGAGCGCCTGGAGACACAGCGAAGCCCCGACGACGTCATAAAATCCGCCGACCAAGCGCTGTACGCAGCCAAAGGAGCGGGCCGTAACTGTGTACGGGTGCATGGAGACAACCGCCGCGGTGCTGTCCGCACTGCGAGGCAGGCGGCGACCGGCACGTGAGCGGTTATGACGGCGCATTCATCGCTTGCACTCTCGTTGTTGCGGGCCAGATCTCCCGGTAGCGTGCCGCTGACACAACGAACAGCGCCGTCTGGAGATTGATATGCCCGCCTACAAGGCCCCGTTGCGCGACATGCGCTTTCTGATCGATGACGTCTTTGACTTCCACGGCAGTTACGCAGCTAATGGCGCCGAAGACGCCACGCCGGACATGGTCAATGCCATTATCGAGGAGGGTGCCAAGTTCTGTGAGCAGGTCCTTGCGCCGCTGAACCGCAGCGGTGACGAGGAGGGCTGTCACTTCGACAACGGTGTCGTGACCACGCCTAAAGGGTTCAAAGAGGCCTTCGCGCAGTATGCCGAGGGTGGCTGGATGGGCTTGGCTTCGGATCCGGCGTATGGCGGCCAAGGGTTGCCGCACTCGTTGGGACTAGTAGTCGGGGAGATGGTTGGCTCGGCCAATACCTCTTTCGGCATGTATCCAGGCCTCACCCACGGAGCAATGGCCGCGATTGGCGCACACGGCACTGAGGAACAGAAGCAGACCTACCTGACCCGGATGACCGAAGGTCGTTGGACCGGCACCATGTGCCTGACCGAGCCGCACTGCGGAACAGACCTGGGCATCATCAAGACCCGCGCTGTACCCCAGACCGATGGTAGCTACTTGATCAGCGGCACCAAGATCTTCATCTCCGCCGGCGAGCACGACATGAGCGAGAACATCGTGCACCTGGTACTGGCCAAGCTGCCCGATGCGCCCGCCGGAACCAAGGGTATCTCGCTGTTCATCGTGCCCAAATTCTTACCGAAAGCGGGCATGCCGGACGCCGCCGGAAGCGTGGGCGAGCGCAATGGCGTCGCCTGCGGCTCCATCGAGCACAAGATGGGCATCAAGGCGTCAGCCACCTGCGTGATCAATTTCGATGGCGCCACTGGCTTCCTTATAGGCGAGCCGAACAAAGGCCTGAACTGCATGTTCACGATGATGAATCATGCCCGTCTGGGTACCGGCATGCAGGGGCTGTGCAACGGCGAGGCGAGCTTTCAGGGCGCGATCCAGTACGCTAACGAGCGGCTGCAGATGCGCTCGCTGACTGGTGTGAAATTCCCCGACAAGCCGGCCGATCCGATCATCGTTCATCCGGACGTGCGACGCATGCTCCTGACGATGAAAGCGTTCAACGAGGGCAACCGAGCGCTGGCCTATTTCACGGCCCAACTGCTCGATCAGATCCACAGCCCGAATGAAGCCAAGCGCCAGGAGGCCGAAGCCCTGCTCGCGTTCCTCACGCCGGTCTGTAAAGCCTTTATGACGGACACGGGGCTGGAGGTCACCAACCTAGGCATGCAGGTGTTCGGCGGTCACGGTTATATCCGTGAGTGGGGCATGGAGCAGTTGGTGCGTGACTGCCGCATTGCACCGATTTACGAAGGCACCAACGGGATTCAGGCACTCGACCTGCTCGGTCGTAAGGTGTTGGGCAGCCAGGGCAAGCTGATGCTCGGCTTTACCAAGATGGTGCACAGGTTCTGCGAGGCCAACACTCAACATCCTCAGCTACATGCCTATGTGGAGCAGCTGGCGGGCATCAACCGCGACCTCGGCGAAATCACCCAACGGATCGGCATCGCGGCGATGAAGAACGCTGATGAGGTCGGGGCCGCATCGGTCGACTACCTCATGTACTGCGGCTATTTGATTCTGGGTTATTTCTGGCTGCGTATGGCTGTGGTTGCGCAGAGCAAGCTGGAGGCTGCTACTGGAGATACGGCTTTTTACCAAGCTAAATTAACCACTGCTGAGTTTTACTTCACTCGGCTGCTGCCTCGTACCGCGGCCCATAAGGCAGCGATCGAGGCGGGCAGCGCCAGTCTGATGAGGCTTGCAGCGGACCAGTTTGTCTTCTGATCCATTTGTGTACAGCAAGCCCGCCAAGCGCGGGCTTCTTTGTTTTGGACCGTCGTCACGGCTCATGAGGGCCCATTCGCAAACGAAGTGAACTCCTGCGTCGAGATGGAAACCATTTGGTCATTTTAAGACGCTTCGGGCGCTGAATCGTCTTCAGTTAGACTCGCGAAACTGCTGCGGCCAATCGGCCGGGTGACACGTTTTCTGCGAGGTCTTTTCCATGGCTGACTACAAAGCACCGCTGCGCGACATGCGTTTCGTTCTGAATGAAGTCTTCGACGCCCCGGCGCTCTGGCAGACGCTGCCAGCGCTGGCGGAAGTTGTCGATGCTGAAACCGCTGAGGCCATTCTCGAGGAAGCAGGCAAGATCACGGCGAATACCATCGCGCCGCTCAACCGCAGTGGTGATGAAGAAGGTTGTCACTGGAAAGATGGCGCGGTCTCGACGCCCGCAGGTTATCCGCAAGCCTATCGCTTGTATGCCGAAGGCGGCTGGGTCGGTGTAGGCGGTGACCCAGCCTACGGTGGCATGGGCATGCCCAAGGCGATTTCGGCCCAGGTCGAAGAGATGATGAACTCGGCCAGCCTGGCGTTCGGTCTGTACCCGATGCTGACCTCCGGCGCTTGTCTGTCGATCTACGCCCACGCCAGTGAAGAGCTGAAACAGAAATACCTGCCGAACATGTACGCAGGCGTCTGGTCCGGTTCGATGTGCCTGACCGAGCCACATGCTGGCACCGACCTCGGCATCATTCGCACCAAGGCCGAGCCGCAGGCCGACGGTACGTACAAGGTCAGTGGTACCAAGATTTTCATCACTGGCGGCGAACACGACCTGACCGAGAACATCATTCACTTGGTATTGGCCAAGCTTCCCGATGCGCCAGCCGGCTCGCGTGGTATCTCCTTGTTCCTCGTACCCAAGGTGATGGTCAACGACGATGGCAGCCTGGGTGAGCGCAACAGCCTGAGCTGCGGCTCCATCGAGCACAAGATGGGCATCCAGGCGTCGGCGACCTGCGTCATGAACTTCGACGGCGCCATCGGCTGGATGGTCGGCGAGCCGAACAAAGGCTTGGCGGCGATGTTCACCATGATGAACTACGAGCGTCTGGGCGTTGGTATCCAGGGCCTCTCTACCGGAGAGCGTTCCTACCAGAGTGCCATCGAGTATGCGCGTGACCGCATCCAGAGCCGCGCGCCGACCGGGCCGGTCGCTCAGGATAAGGCCGCTGACCCGATTATCGTGCACCCGGACGTGCGCCGCATGCTGCTCACCATGAAAGCGTTGAACGAAGGAGGGCGCGCATTTTCCAGCTACGTGGCGCTGCAGCTGGATATCGCCAAGTTCAGTGATGCTGCTGAAGCTCGGCAGCGTGCCGAAGCCCAGGTGGCCTTGTTAACTCCGGTAGCCAAAGCCTTCCTGACCGACATGGGGCTGGAAACCACCGTTCATGGCCAGCAGATCTTCGGCGGGCACGGCTTTATTCGCGAGTGGGGTCAGGAACAGCTGGTACGCGACTGCCGTATCACCCAGATCTACGAGGGCACCAACGGCATCCAGGCGCTTGATCTTTTAGGGCGCAAGGTTGTTGGCAGCGGTGGCGAGCTATATCAGGCATTTGCTGATGAGATACGCCACTACTGCGCTGAAGCAGGCCCGGAGCTTGCGGAGTTCGTAGCGCCGCTCAAGGCTGCACTGGAGAACCTGGACGCGCTGACTGCGTTCGTGCTCGATAGCGCGAAGGATAACCCTAACGAAATCGGCGCGGCCTCGGTGGAGTATCTGCAGGTGTTCGGCTACACCGCCTACGCCTACATGTGGGCGCGGATGGCCGCTGCAGCGCTGGGCAAGCAAGAGCAGGACGACTTCTATGCGAGCAAGCTCGGCACGGCGCGTTTCTACTTCGCGCGCTTGCTGCCTCGCATCCATTCGCTCAGCGCATCGGTCCGTGCGGGCAGCGACTCGCTGTACCTGCTCGACGCTGCGCAATTCTGAGCGGGTTAATCCGTACAGGCATAATGAAATTAATTGGCCAGTTTTGGGAACAAAGCGCCACTACTTCAGTCATAGATCTGCATCATTTGTAGGCCATGACTTACAAGCTGAACCAGGGACTGGCTTTCTTGTAAGTCATTGCTTACAAAGTGTGGTGCAAATTGCTACTACAGGTTTATCTGACCGGGCGGTAGTCTTTTGCGTGAAGGACGCCGCGTAGGGAAGCGCGTAGAAAAAACATGGAAGCGTAGCGGAACGACGCCAGGACGGCGCAAGTCACGGATGTCAGGATTCAGTCTGCAAAGGCCCCGCTTCGGCGGGGTTTTCTTTGTCTGATCAACACAAGCACGGCCTGGCTCAAGCCTGGATCCGCGTGCATCCGGATGCCAGGCATTAATGCTCTAGCTGGCCCTCAGCAGGCATGCACACGCCGGTGCCCCCGAGCCCACAGTAACCGCCTGGGTTCTTCGCCAGATACTGCTGATGATAGGCCTCGGCGTAATAGAACGACGGGGCTTCGGCAATCTCCGTGGTGATGTTGCCGAGCCCGTGCTTCTCTAGCTCCGCTTGAAAGCGTGCCTCGCTCGCTTGGGCGGCTGTCAGCTGGGCTGCATCGAAGCAGTAAATCGCCGAGCGATATTGGGTGCCAATATCATTGCCCTGACGCATGCCTTGGGTTGGGTTGTGTGCCTCCCAGAACAACCTGAGCAGGTCGTCATAAGAAATCTGCTGCGGATCGAACACCACCAACACCGCTTCGGTATGTCCAGTAAGACCGGAACACACTTCTTCATAAGTCGGGTTTGGCGTGTGTCCCCCCGCATAGCCGGCGGCGGTAGTCCAAACGCCCGGTTGCTCCCAGAATCGCCGCTCGGCTCCCCAGAAGCACCCCATGGCAAATACGGCCTGCTGTAGATGACCCGGGAATGGGGGTTGAAGCGCGTTTCCATTGACGAAATGAGTAGGTGGTACAGGGACGGGTGTTGCTCGTCCGGGCAGAGCTTGTCCTGCGTCCGGGAGTGCCTGTTTATGAACAAGAATTTGCGAGCGCAGAGTCATTTGAGTCCTCGATCCTTGGTAAACGTATGGGCTGGTCGAAGCCTAGGCTACCAAGCGAACAAAACCAAAGCGCTTTCTCCGTGACGATAGCTGACCGAAGGCTCAGAGCCAGTTCGGGTAGCGGCGCAGCGAGCAGGCGAGCTGTGCGCCTGGAATTGGCTTGTCGAACAGGTAGCCCTGACCGATATCGCAGCGTTGGTGGCGTAGAAAGGCCAGCTGCTCGGTTGTCTCGATGCCTTCGGCAACTACCTTCAGGTTAAGGTTTCGGGCCATGGCGATCACCGCGGAGGTAATTTCAATGTCGTCCTGGTTGCCGGGGATATCCTTGATGAAGCTTCGGTCGATCTTGATCACGTCGATGGGAAACTTCTTCAAATAGCTCAGCGACGAATAGCCAGTCCCGAAGTCGTCCATCGCTAACGTGACACCAAGCGCTTTCAGGCCTATCAACTGCTGTCGCGTTTCCTCGGTCGCTTCGAGGAGCAGGCTTTCTGTCAGTTCCAGCTCCAGGCAGCCTGACGGCAGTCGCTCTTCAGCAAGTATGGCCGCGATCGAGCCGACTAGATCGGGGTCGGAAAACTGTTTTGGCGATAGGTTGATCGCCATCTTGGGCGCGCCGACACCCAGGGCAGCGAGCTGCAAACCCATCCGGCAGGCCTCTTGAGCCACCCATTTGCCGATGGGAATGATCAGTCCGGTTTCTTCAGCCACGCTTATGAACTGATCAGGACGGATCATGCCTTTCTCGGGATGATTCCAGCGCAGCAACGCCTCCAACCCCTGTAGCCGCCCGGTACGCAGGCAGAGCTTGGGTTGGTAGAACACTTCCAGCTCGTTCTGCACCAGTGCGCGGCGCAGGTTGTTTTCCACGAACAGCTTGTAGTTCGCTTCAGCATGCAGGGCTTCGGTGAACACCTGAACCTGATTCTTCCCGTTTGCCTTGGCTCTGTGCAGGGCTTGGCCGGCGTGTTTCATCAGCGTTTCCGGGTCGGTGCCGTGCAGTGGCGAACACGCAAGGCCGAGCGAAGCGCTGACGCTGATCAGCTGCTTATCGACGAATAGCGGCTTGTCCAGAATGCGCAGCACCTGGTGTGCCAGATGCTGTCCTTCCTCCAGGCCCATGTCGTCGAGTAGCAGGGCAAACTCGTTGCTGGCAAAGCGCGCTAGCACGCTGTCGCGGTTCAGGCTGTTGCGCAGACGTCGGGCCAGGCTAGCCAGCAATTTGTCGCCGGTCTGGTGCCCCAAACTGTCGTTGATGCGCTTGAAGTTGTCGATGTCTACCAACAGCAGGCACAGCTGCGGCTCATTGCTATTGGCGAAACGCTCTTCGATGCTACGGATAAAAAACGGTCTGTTTCCGAGGCTGGTGAGGTTGTCGGTATAGGCCAGGCGTTCGATGTGCTGCTGCGCCAGCTTGCTATGTGTGATGTCTTCGTAAATGCCGATGTAATGCGTCAGTTCGCCATTCTCGCCGTAGACCTTGGAGATCGACAGTTGGCCCCAATAGGGTTCGAGATTTTTGCGACGGCTACGAAACTCGCCCTGCCAGCTGTTGCTGTTGGCCAGACTGGAGGAGGTGTCGAAAAGCAGTTCGCTGAGGTTTTCCAACGTGCTCAGCTCGGTAAGGCGACGCCCTCGAACCTCCTCGGCGGAGTATTGAGTGATGGCCGTAAAGCTCGGGTTGACGTAATCCACGACACCGTTCCTGTCGACCAGGATGAACGCGCTTGCGCTCTGTTCTACTGCCCGCTGAAAAAGGTGCAGTGTATGGGTGGCGCTCAATCTCTGTTGGTTGGCGAGTACTTGTGCGTACTGATCGGCCAGTTCACCGGCAAACGCCACCTCGTCTGGATGCCAGACGCGCGTGCTGCCTGAATGCTCCAGGCAGAGCACGCCAATGACATCGCCGCCGACGCGAATGGTCGCGTCCAGTGTCGACGTGATACCCCGTGTGTCGAAAAAGCCGCCGGCCAGTTCCTGAGTGCGCGGGTCCAGAAGGACGTTTGCCACGACAATCGCACGACCGCTGTGAAGGGCTTCCACGTAGCGGGGGCACTTGGACAGGTCTAGCGGCGGCGGGTATTCGTGGCTGTCGATATCACGACGATAAGCCGCGACTGTTTCGAGCTGGTTATTGTTGATGTGCCAGATAGCGGCTCGCGCAATGCCGTAGGCTTCGCTAGCGGCCTGAGTGATCAGCTGCGCAGCTTCCAATTGTGGATTGGATGAGCTGTATCGGTGCCGTGCCAAGCGCACAATGAGGTTCTGTTGCGCACGCGAGCGGATGAGGTGCTCGAGGTGCACATCCGTTGTTTGCGTTCCGGAATTCGGAAGCTGACCGAGCGCCGAATCAGTCAGTTGTGGGCTTGACGCAGCTTCCGTCGAATGCGGCTGTACTATCAGGTAGCCACGCAGCAATTCTCGACCATACTGATGACAGACTTCACCAATCTCGAGCAGATCCAGCAGGCCATTCGCCGTATGCAGGCAATAGCGGATGGAATAATGGCCTTGGGTGGCCAGTTGGGCCTGGACGAGGTCGTGCGCTTGTAGGCGCAACGCGGGCTCCATCAGGCTGGCGTAGGGCGACTCGATCAGCGAACACAACTCGTGAGCCGGTTGTCCCAGATGACGCTCACACGCAGGATCAAGATAGAGCAGGGCCCAACTGGACTCGTTCAAACGCTCGAAGCGCAGCATTCCGAGCCTGGAAGGCACTGGCAACTGCGTCACAACCTCGGTCGCCAGACGACTGGCGGCATCGGTATGTATTTTCATCGAGCGGTTTGCTTCCAGTATGCTGCGAGAATCGCTTCGCTAGCTGCAAAAAAGATGGCTAAATAATATTAGATAACGCAAGGGTGCATCATGCGAAAGGGACTGACAAGCCAGCTTTCAACGTTACTGTTAATCTCATTGTTCCTGGGTGTCAGCGTACCGCTGCAAGCGGTTGAGTCAAATACGTTGGACTCCGCTGAATCGGCCAATTACCTGGCCGAACTCAAGGCGCTCTATCTTACCTCGAATGAACGAAAAGCCCTGCTTACTCACAGTAATGCCTTGCTGGGGACACATGCCTTAAAGGCCGCGTTCCAAGTCGGGCAGCCCAATCCGCAAGACATGAACTATCGCCTGAGCGTGGGTGCACCGGGAGAATTAAGGATTCGCGAAGAGCGTCGCGATGCCTCAGGGAATATCGCGGTACGCAACCGCAGTTTTTCGGTGTTCGGCATGGATCCGTATCTTCAATACCAATGCCCGCCTCAAGGTATCGTCTGTGAGATTGCGAGTCCTGCAGGCGGTGACCCGTGGTTGACCATTCTGCGAGATCCGAAAGGTGCTGAGGAGCTGGCAAAAGCGTTGTCTTTTCTGATCCGGAACCTGCAAAAAGGATAAATGAGCTCGCTTCGGTAGTGCCGTTCACTGATGACCCATTAAAAAACCCGCCAGATGGCGGGTTTTTTCTTTGCTAATCGCTCAAAGCAACATCGTGCGGATATCTGCGAGCAGCTCGGACAGGCGCTTGGTAAAACGCGCTGCCGCAGCGCCGTTGATGACGCGATGGTCATAGGACAGCGACAACGGCAGCATCAGGCGAGGCTGGAAAGCCTTGCCATCCCACACGGGCTGCATGGCGGCCTTCGAAACGCCCAGGATCGCCACTTCCGGTGCATTCACGATCGGCGTGAAGCCGGTGCCGCCAATGTGGCCAAGGCTGGAAATGGTGAAGCAGGCACCCTGCATGGCATCTGGAGACAGCTTCTTGGTGCGGGCTTTCTCGGCCAACTCCGCCGCTTCGCCCGCCAGTTGCAGCAAGCTCTTCTGGTCCACGTTCTTGATGACCGGAACCATCAAGCCGTCCGGTGTATCCACCGCAAAGCCAACATGCACGTACTTCTTGCGAATCAAGGCCTTGCCGCTGGGTGCCAGCGAGCTGTTGAAGTCTGGCAGTTCTCTGAGCAAGTGTGCGCAGGCCTTGAGCAACAGCGGCAGCACGGTGAGCTTGACGCCAGCCTTCTCAGCGATGGCCTTCTGCGCAACACGGAAGGCCTCCAGCTCGGTGATATCGGCTGACTCGAATTGGGTCACGTGGGGGACGTTTAGCCAGCTGCGGTGCAGGTTCGCGGCGCCGACCTGCATCAGGCGGGTCATCGGTACTTCTTCGATCTCACCAAAGCGGCTGAAGTCGATAGTCGGGATCGAAGGAATGCCTGCGCCACCCGCAGCGCCTTCTGCCGGCGCCTGCTTGGCTTTGGACATCATGGTCTTGACGTAAGCCTGGACGTCTTCCTTGAGAATCCGGCCTTTGGGCCCAGTGCCCGTGACATCTGCCAGTTCTACACCGAATTCCCGTGCGGTCATGCGCACGGCCGGACCGGCGTGCACCTTGGTGCCTGCCTTGCTCGGGCCGCTGACCGTTGGGGCCGGCGTCGCGGCCGCCTTGGCTTCTGGTACGCCTTGCTTGTTTGGCGCAACCGCCTGTTGCTGCGATACCGCCTCTTCCTGCGGCTGGGGTTTCGCCTCGGTCTTTTTCGCGGGTGCTGCGCCTGCGACTTTCAGGGTAAGGATCAAGTCGCCGGTCTTTGCCTCGTCACCGACCTTGATCGACAGGGATTCCACCACGCCGGCCTTCGGCGCGGGGATTTCCATGCTCGCCTTGTCCGACTCCAGCGTAATCAGTGACTGATCCGCTTCGACGCTGTCTCCGGCCTTGACCATGACTTCAATGACGTTTGCGCTGCCACTGGAGCCGATGTCAGGTATCCGCACTTCTTCCACGGATTCGCCCGCCGCTTCATTAGGCTCTTCAGCCGCGTGCTCGGTGAGCTTTTCCTTGGGAGCGCTCGCTGCCTGGTCTGCGGTTGGCGTACTCGCTGTCGGCTTGCTTTGCGCTGCTCCCTTGAGCATAAGGATCAGATCGCCAGTGCCGACTTCGTCGCCTATTTTCACCGAAATGCTCTCAACCACACCTGCAGCTGGAGACGGAATCTCCATGCTGGCCTTGTCGGACTCAAGCGTGATCAACGCCTGCTCGGCGGCGATGGTGTCGCCGGGCTTGACCGAAATTTCGATCACGCTGGCTTTGCCTGAAGAGCCGATGTCCGGAACCTTGATTTCTTGCGACTCGCCTTCTTCGGCAGAAGCCGAAGGATTCTCATCGCCCGGAGGCGTAGGCGCTTCGGTTTCGTCCGCCGGGCCGCCGGTAGCGGCGCCCGCTGGCTCGGCTTCGGCTTGGGCTTCGGCCTCGCTTGCCTGGCCTTCCTCGCTTTCCAGTTCCAGCAGGTCATCGCCTTCCTTCAGGCGGTCGCCCAGCTTGACCTTCAAGGCTTTCACGACGCCCGCCTTGGGCGCCGGAATCTCCATGCTGGCCTTGTCGGACTCGAGCGTCAGGATGCTCTGGTCGGCTTCGATACGGTCACCGACCTTGACGAACAACTCGATTACTTCACCCTCACCGCTGCCGATGTCGGGTACGCGTATGGTTTCACTCACGATAGGTTCTCCTGTGCGCACGCATCAGCAATCCAGAGGATTGCGCTTCTCGGGGTCGATACCGAACTCGGTGATGGCGTTGGCCACCACGGTGCGTTCGATGGCGCCGCGATCGGCGAGTGCCTGCAGGGCGGCGACAGCGACCCAGCGACGGTCGACTTCGAAGAAGTCGCGAAGCTTGGCGCGCGAGTCGCTGCGGCCGAAGCCGTCGGTGCCCAGCACCTGATATTCGCGGGATGGCACCCACTGGCGAATCTGATCGGCGAACAGCTTCATGTAGTCGGTGGAAGCGATGACTGGACCTTCGCGACCTTCCAGACACTGCTCGACATAGCTCTTGCGGGGTACATCGGTTGGGTGCAAGCGGTTCCAGTGGTCCACGGCCAGGCCATCGCGGCGCAGCTCGTTGAAGCTGGTCACGCTCCAGACGTCGGCGCCGACGCCCATCTTGGCGAGGATGTCCACCGCGGCGCGGACTTCGCGCAGGATGGAACCCGAACCCAACAGCTGTACGCGGTGCTTGAAGTCGCCCTTGGCTTCTTCGAGCAGGTACATGCCTTTGATGATGCCTTCTTCGACACCTTCTGGCATGGCTGGCTGCTGGTAGTTCTCGTTCATCACGGTGATGTAGTAGTAGACGCTCTTCTGCAGCTCCATCATCTCGTGCATGCCGTGATGCATGATCACTGCCAGCTCATAGCCGTAGGTGGGGTCATAGCTGCGGCAGTTGGGGATGGTGCTGGCGAGGATGTGGCTGTGCCCGTCCTCGTGCTGCAGGCCTTCGCCGTTCAACGTGGTGCGCCCGGAGGTGCCGCCCAGCAGGAAGCCGCGGGTCTGTGCATCACCCGCCGCCCAGGCCAGGTCGCCGATACGCTGGAAGCCGAACATCGAATAGAAGATGTAGACCGGCAGCATCGGCTGGTTGTAGTTGCTGTAGGCGGTACCGGCGGCCATGAAGGAGGAGAAGGCGCCCGCTTCGTTGAGACCTTCCTGCAGGATTTGCCCGTCCTGCACCTCGCGGTAGTACATCACCTGGTCGCGGTCGACCGGCTCGTACAGCTGCCCTACCGGCGAGTAGATACCCAGCTGGCGGAACATGCCTTCCATGCCGAAGGTACGCGCTTCGTCGGCGAGGATCGGCACGATGCGCTTGCCCAGGTCCTTGTCTTTGATCAGCTGCGACAAGATCCGGCCGAACGCCATGGTGGTGGAGATTTCACGGTCTCCAGAACCGTCGAGGACAGCTTTAAGCGTCTCCAGCGGCGGCGTTGGAATGCTGAAGCTCTTGGCCCGACGCTGCGGCAGCGAGCCGCCAAGTTTCTCACGGCACTTGCGCAGATATCTCATTTCTGCGCTGTCTTCGGCAGGACGATAGAACGGCAGCTCTTCGAGTTGCGAATCGTTGATCGGAATGTCGAAACGGTCGCGGAATTTCTTCAGGCTCTCGATATCGACTTTCTTGGTGTTGTGGGCGATGTTTTTCGCTTCACCGGCACCGGTGCCATAACCTTTGATGGTCTTGGCGAGAATGACGGTCGGCTGGCCTTTGTGGTTGACCGCCTGGTGATAGGCCGCATAGACCTTGTAGGGGTCGTGGCCGCCACGGTTGAGCTTCCAGACTTCCTCGTCGGACATGTTCTCGACGCGCTTGAGCAACTCCTGATCGGCCCCGAAGAAATGCTTGCGCACGTAAGCGCCGTCTTTGGCCTTGTAGTTCTGGTATTCGCCGTCGATGGCCTGATCCATGCGGCGCTGCATGCGGCCGTCTTCGTCAGCGGCGAACAGCGGATCCCACAGGCGACCCCAGACGACCTTGGTGACGTTCCAGTTGGCGCCTTTGAACACGCCTTCCAGCTCCTGAATGATCTTGCCATTGCCGCGAACCGGGCCGTCGAGGCGCTGCAGGTTGCAGTTGATGACGAACACCAGGTTGTCCAGGTTCTCGCGGCCAGCCAGGGAGATGGCGCCGAGGGTTTCCGGCTCGTCGCACTCGCCGTCGCCGATGAAGCACCAGACGCGCTGCTTGCCTTTCGGAATGAAGCCGCGGCTCTCCAGGTACTTCATGAAGCGCGCCTGGTAGATAGCCGTGATCGGGCCCAGACCCATGGATACGGTCGGGAATTGCCAGAAGTCGTTCATCAGGTGCGGGTGCGGATAGCTCGACAACCCGTGGCCATCGACTTCCTGGCGGAAGTTGAGCATCTGATCTTCGCTCAGGCGGCCTTCGAGAAAGGCGCGCGAGTAGATGCCGGGCGAGGCGTGACCCTGATAGTAGATCAGGTCGCCGCCGTGCTCCTCGGTCGGAGCCTGGAAGAAGTAGTTGAAGCCGATGTCATACAGGGTCGCGCTGGAGGCGAAGGTGGAAATGTGCCCACCCAGGTCCGGGTCCTTCAGGTTCGCGCGCATCACCATCGCCAGTGCGTTCCAGCGGACCAGGGAGCGGATACGTCGCTCCATGAACAGGTCGCCGGGCATCTTCGCTTCGCGGGTGACCGGGATGGTGTTGCGGTAGGGCGTGGTGATGCCGTAGGGCAGGGGTGTGCCACTACGGGTGGCCAGTTCACCCATCCGGGTCATCAGGTAGTGGGCGCGGTCTTCACCTTCGCGATCGAGTACTGACTCGAGGGCGTCCAGCCATTCCTGGGTTTCGACGGGATCGAGATCTTGCATGGCTTGCTCCAGGGCGGAAAGGCTTCCAGAATCGGTTGCCTGCTTCGCGGCCGGCTTTGTGAGCCGGTGCGTTTATGTTCTTGGATGATTGCCGGGGGTAGAGCCGGGCTCTGTAGTTTTACTACAAAACTTCGCCCGATTCAGCCCCTCTTTCGTATTCGTTAGTAGTAAAACTACATTGGCGGCGAATCGGCCTGATCGGCTGACTCTTGCAACAAGGGCTCTAGCCCGCCGCTGCCGCTGTCCCCGTAGCCATTTCTTGCGCTAAGGATCCATATGAGTCTGCCATTACTGGTTGCATTGCCAACGTCGCTCCAATCTTTGGTCAACCGTGCCGAGGAGACGTTCCTGAGTGCGGCGCGCGACTCATCGGCGCAGGCAAACACGCCGTTTGGCGTATGGCCTGCGGATCGACGTGAGGCGTTCAACCGGGTTTGTGCGGCCAGCGACTTTGTCACCGAACAGGTTAGCCGAGAACCAGAACTGCTGCTGAGCCTGGCGGATTCCGGGCTGCTGGAACGGTCATTGAAGACCGGCGAAATGCGCGCTGCGCTGGCCGAAGCGCTCGCTGACTGTACCGATGAAGACCGCCTGGCGAGCGCGTTGAGGCGCTTTCGCAATCGGCAGCAAGTGCGGATTATCTGGCGCGACCTGACCCGTCAGGCGGACCTAGCCGAAACCTGCGGCGATTTGTCCGACCTGGCAGATGCGTCCATTGATCTGTCCTACCAGTGGCTGTATGCGCGCCATTGCGAGCAGTTCGGCGTTCCGACCGGTCGGCGCAGTGGCAAGGCGCAGCAAATGGTCATCCTCGGTATGGGCAAGCTGGGTGCGCGCGAGCTCAATCTCTCGTCTGATATCGATTTGATTTTCGGCTATCCCGAGGGCGGTGATACGGTCGGCGCGAAGCGCTCGCTGGACAACCAAGAGTTCTTCGTCCGTCTCGGTCAGCGGCTGATCAAAGCGCTCGACGCACCGACCCTGGATGGCTTCGTGTTTCGTGTGGATATGCGCTTGCGCCCCTACGGCTCGTCCGGCTCGTTAGTGCTGAGCTTCAATGCGCTGGAGCAGTACTACCAAGACCAGGGACGTGATTGGGAACGCTACGCCATGATCAAGGCGCGCGTGGTCGCGGGGGACCAAACGGCGGGTAAAGAGCTACTCGATATGCTGCGGCCATTCGTGTATCGGCGATACCTGGACTTCTCCGCCATCGATGCGCTGCGCAGCATGAAGCAATTGATCCAGCAAGAAGTGCGACGCAAGGGTATGGCGGCCAATATCAAGCTGGGCTCTGGCGGTATTCGGGAAGTTGAGTTCATCGCCCAGGCGTTCCAGCTGATTCACGGCGGCCGCGACCTGAGTTTGCAGCAGCGGCCACTGCTAAAGGTTTTGTCGACCCTGGCGGGGCAGGGTTACCTACCCGCTGCCGCCGCCGACGAGCTGCGTGAGGGTTATGAGTTTCTGCGTTACACCGAGCATGCGCTACAGGCGATTGACGATCGCCAAACCCAGATGCTGCCGGACAGCCAGGTCGACTGCGACCGTGTCGCTTTCATCATGGGTTTCAATGATTGGGAAGCTTTTCATCAGCAGCTCCTGCACTGGCGAGGTCGAGTCGATTGGCATTTCCGTCAGGTGATTGCTGATCCGGACGAAGACGAAAGTGTCGAAGGCGAGTCTCTGGTCGGTGGCGAGTGGCTGCCGCTGTGGGAGCAGGATTGGGATGAAGAGTTCGCCTGTCGCCAGCTGAACGAGGCGGGTTTTCGCGATGGCCAGGCCGCCTGCCAGCGCCTCGCTGCGCTGCGCAGCGCCAATCAGGTGCGCACCATGCAGCGCCTTGGTCGCGAGCGACTGGATGCATTCATTCCCCGATTGTTGGCCCAGGCCGTTGAGCAGAATGACCCGGATCTGGTGCTGGAGCGCGTCCTGCCGCTCGTCGAGGCAGTTGCGCGACGGTCGGCCTACCTGGTGTTGTTGACGGAAAATCCAGGTGCCTTGCAACGGCTGCTCGAACTCTGTGCAGGCAGCCCATGGATCGCCGAGCAAATCGCTCGTTACCCGTTGTTGCTTGATGAGTTGCTAAACGCTGGTCGGTTGTTTAGTCCGCCACAGGCCCCGGAGCTCGCGGCAGAACTGCACGAGCGTCTCACGCGTATTCCTGAAGACGATCTTGAGCAGCAAATGGAGGCGCTGCGGCATTTCAAGCTGGCGCATCGCCTGCGCGTCGCGGCATCCGAGATCGCTGGCACACTGCCACTGATGAAGGTCAGCGACTATCTCACCTGGTTGGCGGAAGCGATTCTCGACCAGGTGCTGGCGTTGGCCTGGCGCCACACGGTCGCGCGCCACGGCCAGCCCAGGCGCACGAACAGTGAGTTTTGCGATCCGGCGTTCATCATTCTCGGCTACGGCAAGGTGGGTGGCATCGAGCTCGGTCACGGCTCCGATCTGGATCTTGTGTTTATCCATGATGGGGACCCCAACGCTGAAACGGATGGCCCCAAGCCAATCGACGGCGCGCAGTTCTACACCCGTTTAGGGCAGCGCATCATTCATTTACTGACTACCCAAACCACCTCCGGTCAGCTCTACGAGGTGGACATGCGGCTGCGGCCGTCGGGCGCATCCGGGCTGCTGGTCAGTTCGCTGAACGCCTTCGAACGCTACCAGACCCAGGAGGCTTGGACCTGGGAACATCAGGCGCTGGTACGCGCGCGGGTGCTGGTTGGCTGTCCGCAGCTATCCACTGATTTCGAAAGGGTGCGTGCCGCTGTGCTCGGGCAGCCGCGCGCGCTCGAGCAGTTGCGTCGAGAGGTGAGCGAGATGCGCCTGAAGATGCGCGATAACCTCGGCACCCGCTCAACCCAGGCAGGGCTCGCCGATAAGGCCTTCGAGGCAGAGGGCGAGTTCGATCTCAAGCACGACGCCGGTGGTATCGTGGATATCGAATTTATGGTGCAATACGCGGCTTTGGCGTGGTCGCACCAGCATCCGCAACTGCTGCGCTATACCGATAACATCCGCATTCTCGATGGGTTGGAGCAGGCCGGGTTGATGACCGGCGATGAGGTTCGGCTGCTGCAAGATGCCTACAAGGCGTACCGTGCCGCAGCCCACCGGCAATCACTGCAGAAACTGCCAGGCGTGGTGAGTGGGGACCAATTTCATGACGAGCGTCGTGCAGTGATGCGCATCTGGCGCGAGCTGGAGCTCAGCTGATCTCGTCTGCAACAGCATTAATCGAATTCCGAGGTGGCAATAAATGTCGATGGCCGATCGTGATGGCGTGATCTGGTATGACGGTGAGATGGTGCAGTGGCGCGATGCGACCACCCATGTGCTGACTCACACCCTGCATTACGGTATGGGCGTTTTCGAGGGTGTGCGCGCCTACAACACTCCGGCAGGCACAGCGATTTTCCGCCTCCAGGCGCACACTGATCGCCTGTTCGATTCGGCCCATATCATGAATATGAAAATGCCGTACTCGAAGGAAGAGATTAACGAGGCGACCCGCGCTGCTGTGCGTGAGAACAATCTCGAGAGCGCCTACATCCGCCCAATGGTGTTCTACGGATCAGAAGGCATGGGGCTGCGCGCCAGCGGCCTGAAGGTGCACGTGATCGTAGCCGCCTGGCATTGGGGCGCCTACATGGGCGATGAGGCGCTGGAAAAAGGTATCAAGGTGCGCACCAGCTCCTTTACGCGTCACCACGTCAACATCAGCATGACCCGCGCCAAATCCAACGGTGCCTACATCAACTCCATGCTGGCGTTGCAGGAAGCCATCTCCGGTGGAGCCGATGAGGCGCTGATGCTCGACCCGGAAGGCTATGTGGCCGAAGGCTCGGGCGAGAATATCTTCATCATCAAAGACGGCGTCATCTACACGCCCGAAGTCACGGCCTGCCTCAACGGCATCACCCGCGGCACCGTCCTTACCCTCGCCGACGAGTTGGGTATCAAGGTGGTAGAGAAGCGCATCACTCGCGACGAGGTCTACATCGCTGACGAGGCGTTCTTCACCGGCACTGCCGCTGAAGTCACGCCGATCCGTGAGGTGGATGGGCGCAATATCGGTATTGGTCGTCGTGGCCCCGTAACCGAGCGTGTGCAGAAAGCCTACTTCGATCTGGTCTCCGGCAAGACCGATGCGCACGCTGAATGGCGGACACTGGTCAAGTAAGCGTCGGGCTCGCTGCAGGCACGAGCCGCTTGAGCGGCTCGCGCTTGCAGCCTGAGGCCCGAAGCTTGAAGCTGCCTTTATGAATATTCTGATTGTGGGTCCTAGCTGGGTCGGCGACATGGTGATGGCGCAGACGTTGTTCGTGTGCCTGAAACAACGCCATCCAGACTGCCAGATCGATGTACTCGCGCCCGAATGGAGTCGCCCGATCCTCGAGCGCATGCCCGAGGTCCGGCAAGCGCTGAGTTTTCCGGTCGGGCACGGCGTGCTCGACATGGCGACGCGGCGCAGCATCGCCCAGAGCCTGCGCGGGCAATATCAGCAGGCGATCCTGTTGCCCAACTCGCTGAAGTCAGCACTAGTGCCTTTCTTCGCTGGCATCCCGAAGCGCACCGGTTGGCGTGGAGAGATGCGCTTCGGCCTGCTTAACGACATGCGCAAGCTCGACAAGCAGCGTTATCCGCTGATGATCGAACGCTTCATGGCCCTGGCCTTCGAGCCAGGCGCTGAGCTGCCCAAGCCCTACCCGAAACCATCCCTGCGCATTGATGCCGAGAGTCGTGATGCGGCGCTGGCGCGGTTTGCGTTGAGCGTGGATCGGCCCGTTTTAGCGCTGTGTCCGGGCGCCGAATTCGGCGAGTCCAAGCGTTGGCCGGCCGAGCACTTCGCCCAGGTGGCCGAAGCGAAAATACGGGAAGGATGGCAAGTATGGCTGTTTGGTTCGAAGAATGATCATGCTGTGGGCGAGACGATCCTTCAGCGGTTAATTCCTGGTCTACGCGAAGAAGCGCTCAATCTCGCCGGTGAGACCAGCCTGGCCGAGGCCATCGACTTGCTGTCGTGTGCCGAGGCGGTGGTTTCCAATGACTCCGGTCTGATGCACGTGGCCGCGGCGCTAGGCCGGCCGCTCGTGTCGGTGTACGGCTCCACGTCGCCGGCATTCACTCCGCCTTTATCCGAGCAGGTCGAAGTCGTGCGGCTGGGGCTCGATTGCAGCCCTTGTTTCGAGCGAACCTGCCGGTTTGGCCACAACAACTGCATGCGTGAACTCGAACCACGCTCGGTTATCGACGCACTGGATCGCCTATTGCCCCAGTCGGTCGAGGTGCGCTGAGTGAGGGTGTTGCTCATCAAGACGTCGTCTCTGGGTGATGTAATTCACACGCTTCCGGCGCTGACCGATGCCCAGCGCGCGATACCCGGCATTCAGTTCGATTGGGTGGTGGAGGAGGGCTTTGCGGAAATCCCGGCATGGCATCCTGCCGTGGTGCAGGTGATCCCGGTAGCGATCCGCCGCTGGCGCAGGCGCCTTTTGCAGACCCTTCGCTCGGGCGAGTGGCGCCGCTTCAAAGCGCGCCTGCGCGAAACTCGCTATGACCTGGTTATCGACGCGCAAGGGCTGCTGAAAAGTGCCTGGCTGACCCGATACGTTAGCGCCCCTGTCGCAGGGCTGGACCGCGAGTCAGCGCGAGAGCCGCTGGCATCTCGTTTCTATGACCGGCGTTACGCTATCGCGCGCGATCAGCATGCCCTCGAGCGTGTGCGGCAACTGTTCGCGCAGGTGCTCGGTTACACGGTGCCCGAAACGATGGCCGATTACGGGCTGGATCGAAATCAACTGGCCACGTCGGGCGACCAACCCTACCTTCTATTTCTGCATGGGACTACTTGGCCGAGCAAGCATTGGCCGGAAGGCAATTGGCGCGAATTGGCCGAGCGCATGAGTGAGTTTGGCTGGTCGATTCGGTTGCCGTGGGGCAACGCAGACGAGAAGGCCCGAGCCGAGCGAATCGCTGAAAATCTCTCGAGTGTTTCGGTGTTACCCAAGTTAAATCTCGGTGGGATCGCCAAGGTCGTTGCCGGAGCGCGTGCCTGTGTTGCTGTCGACACCGGGCTCGGTCACCTTGCCGCTGCGTTGGACGTTCCGAGCATCTCGCTTTATGGCCCGACCTTGCCTGGCCGAGTGGGCGCTTATGGTCGCTCCCAGGTTCACCTCTGTGCCTCGGGGCCGAACGCCGGCAAAGGCGACCGCCACAAACCCTGTTTTGACGACTTGCCAGCCGAGCGGGTCGCCAGCGAACTCAAGGCCCTGTTGCGGTCGTCGGAGACAACCTGATGCAGCTGGCCTTCATCCTTTATAAATACTTCCCGTTCGGTGGGCTGCAGCGCGACTTCATGCGCATCGCCTTGGAATGCCAGCGCCGCGGCCACCAGATCCGTGTGTACGCGATGATCTGGGAAGGCGAGGTGCCCGAAGGTTTCGAGGTGTTGATCGCGCCGGTCAAGGCGCTGTTCAACCACACCCGCAACGAGCGCTTCACCGCTTGGGTCGAGGCGGACCTAGCAAAGCGTCCAGTGGATCGGGTGATTGGCTTCAACAAGATGCCAGGGCTGGATGTGTATTACGCCGCCGACCCTTGTTTCGAGGACAAGGCCCAGACCCTGCGTAACCCAATCTACCGTCGTTGGGCCCGTTACAAGCATTTCGCCGAGTACGAACGCGCGGTGTTCGCCCCGCAGGCGAAGACGCAGATCCTGATGATTTCCGAGGTGCAGCAGCCGCTGTTCATCAAGCACTACGCAACGCCGGCTGATCGTTTTCACCTGCTGCCGCCGGGCATTGCCCAGGACCGAAATGCGCCGTCCAATGCCCTCGACATTCGGGCCGAGTTCCGACGGGAGTTCGGGCTTGAGGGCGACGATCTTCTGCTGGTGCAGATCGGTTCCGGTTTCAAGACCAAGGGGCTCGACCGCAGCCTCAAAGCCGTCGCTGCGCTGCCTCGAGAGCTGAAACGACGGACTCGCTTGTTCGTCATTGGGCAGGACGACCCCAAGTCCTTTCAGCTACAAGCCAGGAATCTAGGCATTTCCGATCAAGTTGTCTTCCTTGAAGGCCGCAGTGACGTTCCGCGGTTCCTGCTGGGCGCCGACCTGCTGATCCATCCTGCCTACAACGAGAACACCGGTACCGTGCTGCTCGAAGCGCTGGTCGCCGGGCTGCCGGTGCTCGTCACGGATGTCTGCGGCTATGCACATTACATCGCCGATGCCGATTGCGGTCGCGTGGTGCCGAGTCCTTTCGAGCAAGGCCATCTCGATCGGCTTCTGGCCGAGATGCTTGCGGGCAATGAGCAACGCGCACTGTGGTCGCAGAACGCTCTCGCTTTTGCCGGACGCGCCGATCTGTACAGCATGCCCGAGCGGGCAGCGGATGTGATCCTCGCGGAGCGCCCATGAAACTGATCGTCACAGAACCCTTCAAAACCCTCTGGGCCGGCCGCGATCCGATCGAGGCCGTCGAGCAGCTGCAGGGGCAGGTTTATCGGGAGCTTGAGGGGCGTCGCACCTTGCGCACCGAAGTCGACGGTCGCGGCTACTTCGTCAAGATTCATCGCGGCGTCGGTTGGGGCGAGATCGTCAAGAACCTCAGCACCGCCAAGCTGCCAGTCCTCGGCGCCGGGCAAGAGTGGCGGGCCATCCAACGGTTACACGAGGTCGGCGTACCGACCATGACTGCCGTTGCCTATGGTGAGCGCGGCAGCAATCCCGCCACTCAGCATTCGTTCATCATCACCGAAGAACTGGCACCGACGGTCAGCCTCGAGGACTTCGCCGCAAACTGGCGTGAACAACCGCCGGAGCCTGTGCTCAAGCGCGCGCTGATTGCGGAAGTCGCTCGCATGGCTGGGAACATGCACCGTGCCGGAGTCAATCACCGCGACTTCTACATCTGCCATTTTCTGCTGCATACCGACAAGCCGGTGACGGCGCATGATTTTCGCCTGTCGCTCATTGACCTTCACCGCGCCCACACCCGCGCCCAGACGCCACGCCGCTGGCGCAACAAGGATCTGGCCGGGTTGTATTTCTCGGCGTTGGGCATCGGCCTGACGCGCCGTGACAAGCTGCGTTTTCTCCAGGTCTATTTCCAGCGGCCGCTACGGAATGTCCTGTGTGACGAGGCTTCGTTGTTGACTTGGCTGCAGCGGAAGGCGGAAAAGCTTCAAGACCGCAAGTTGCGCTACGGAGATGCGCTGTGATGGCAGGCTGGACACTCGACCCGGCCTATGCCGATCTGAGCGATGACTTCGGCAGGCTAGAGAGCGTATTCGAGCTGGAAGGCGAGAGGCTGACCCGGGATCTGCTGTCGGAGGTCATCCGCATCGAGCGTAACGGTGTTCGCTATTACGTGAAACGTTACTCTGGGGCAGGCAAAGGGTTGCGTCGATTTGTCGGCCGGCCTCGGGTCAAGGCCGAATGGCAGAATCTCATGCTCTTCCGGCGCTGGAGCATTCCGACCGCTCCAATTGTGGCGTACGGCCTGGAGCGCCGCGGTGGTGCTTTTTTGCGTGGAGCATTGATCACCCGCGAGCTTGAGCAGACCGAAGATCTTGCGTTGCTGGCCAACACCACCGATGCGCGCCTGCGTGATCGTCGTTGGGTCCAGGATGTCAGTCTGCAATTGGCGCGCTCGACGCGGGCGATGCACGACCGTGGCTTTGCGCATAACGATCTAAAGTGGCGGAATCTACTGGTCGATCCACAGCGCCGCCTTTACCTGATCGACTGTCCGACCGGCGCGTTCTGGCGTGGACCGTTCCTGCAGCGGCGGATCGTCAAGGACCTGGCCTGTCTGGACAAAGTTGCCAAATACCAGCTCACGCGGACGCAGCGCTTGCGTTTCTACCTGCAGTACAGCGGTCATCAGAACTTGGATAACCGAGACAAGGCCAGGATCCGCGCGGTCTTAAAGTTTTTCGAGGGGCGAGAATGACCAGATTGAAGCTCGGAGAGCTGGCAAAAGCTGGCCGTGAGCCTTCATTGCCGCTGGTTCTGGAACTCCCCTCGGGCGAAATGCTGATCGACTCGTGGTTGCGCGTCTTGCCCGGGCAGCGCTATGTCGCCCGCGCTGAATGGGAGGGGCGCCAGGTATTGGTCAAGGTGCTGGTCGGAGATAAGGCAGGTCGACATTATCAACGCGAGCGTGAAGGTGCCGCGCTCTTGGCTGGGCAGAGCCTGCCGACGTCTACTCTGCTAGATGAGGGTTGGGTTGAGCGAGAGGGGGGGTGGCTGACGTTCGGCTATCTCGAGGGTGCTCAGAGTCTCTGGAGCCTTTGGCGGGACACTGAGCAAGATGCTCCGCTGTCATCGGCTCAGGAGCAGGTACTCGCGGCTGCGCTTGCGCTGATCGCAAATATGCACGCGCGCGGTATTTGGCAGGCCGATCTGCACCTCGACAATCTGCTGCGCGCACGTGACCAGCTCTATGTGGTTGACGGCGGTGGCGTGAAAGCGGAAGTGCCCGGAAGGCCGCTATCTCGGGAGCGCGTGCTGGAAAACCTTGGTGTTTTCTTCGCCCAGTTGCCGGCAGAGCTTGAGCCGTTCATCGAAGAGCTGCTGGTGCACTATCTACTCGCCAACAGCGAGCATGCGCTGCCGCTGGAGGCGTTGCTCAAGGATATCCGTAAGACTCGCGCCTGGCGTCTGAATGATTACCTGAAAAAGGTGGCGCGCGATTGCAGTCTCTTCAGTGCGCGTATCGGTGCGTTCGGTGCGCAGGTGGTGAGGCGCGATGAGGAGGCAGCCCTGCAGGCGGTGCTTGCCGATCCAGATGCGTTCATCGCCAAGGGCAAGCTGTTCAAGACCGGCGGTACTGCCACCGTAGCGCGAATCGAGCTGGAACGGCGGCCCCTGTTAATCAAACGATACAACATCAAGAACCCGCTGCATTGGGTCAAGCGTTTCTGGCGCCCTAGCCGCGCCTGGCACAGCTGGATCGAAGGCAATCGCCTCGACTTTCTAGGGGTTGCCACCCCCCGGCTTTTGGCAGTCATCGAACGGCGCTGGATGTGGATGCGTGGCCCCGCGTGGCTGATTACCGAATTGCTTCCGGGTGAAGATATAATCGCGCACTTTCAGCCGTACGTGGATAGTTGTCCGCCCGAGGAAGAGCTGTTCTCGCTGGACCGATTGTTCACGACGCTGATTCGCGAACGCATCAGTCATGGGGACCTGAAAGGGCACAACATATTCTGGGAGCGGGGCCGCTGGACACTCATTGATCTCGATGCTGTTCAGCAACATGTTAGCGATACCAGCTTCGCCCGGGCCTATGCCAAGGATCGTGCACGTTTTCTGCGCAACTGGCCGGCCGACAGCGCGCTGCATCAACTGCTTGACCAACGTTTACCTGCGGTGCCCGGCATCCGCATCGAAGATTAAGAGGCAATATCCGTGGCATTGACGATTCTCGGCCTTTCCGGCGCCCTCAGTCATGATCCT
This sequence comes from Pseudomonas sp. DNDY-54, assembly GCF_019880365.1. Lineage (NCBI taxonomy): Bacteria > Pseudomonadati > Pseudomonadota > Gammaproteobacteria > Pseudomonadales > Pseudomonadaceae > Pseudomonas > Pseudomonas sp. DNDY-54. The sequence continues at coordinate 3,798,668 of NZ_CP082271.1, read as the reverse complement.
TCCGCCGCTCTGTACATTGACGGCAAGCTGATCGCTGCTGTCGAAGAAGAACGCTTCGTGCGTGACAAGCATGCCAAGAACCGCATGCCGTACGAATCAGCCAAGTTTTGCCTTGAGCAGGCCGGCATCAAGCCGTCCGATGTCGATGTGGTGGCCATTCCGTTCGCGCCGATTAGCATCTTCGAGAAGGCCCGCTGGCACTACGCCAAGCGTTACTGGTACGCACCGGACCGCGCGCTGGATGCCATTCTCATGGGCAACCGCCGCTACTACCGCTACAAGAAGCGCATCGAGTGGTGCCTGCAGCAGCTGGGCTTCGACCTGAAGAAGGTCAAGTTGCAGCCTGTCGAGCACCATCTGGCTCACGCCTCCAGCGCCTACCATTGCTCGGGATTCACCGAGAAGACCGCCATCCTCGGCATCGATGGCAAGGGCGAATACGCCACCACCTTCTTCGGCTGGGGTGAGAACGGCAAGATCCACAAGATCAAGGAATTCTACGATCCGGATTCTTTGGGCGGTCTGTACGGTGCGATCACCGAGTACCTCGGTTTCGAGATGCTCGACGGCGAGTTCAAGGTGATGGGCATGGCGCCCTACGGCGATGCCGCCAAGTATGACTTCTCTCGCCTGGCCACGTTCGAGAATGGCGAACTAACCATCAACACGGATTACGCCAACGTCATCGGCTTCCGTCGTTACAAGGAGAAGGGCAAGGGCTATTACTTCTCGCCCAAGCTGATCGAGTGGCTGGGGCCCAAGCGTGAAGGCGATATCGCCGACGATCCCTACATCCATTACGCGGCTGCCATGCAGGCGCTGTTCGAAAAGCTCGCGCTGCAGATGATGGACTATTACCTGGGCGACATCATTCGCGAGGCCGGCAAGATCGCCTTCGCCGGAGGTTGCGCGCTCAACGTCAAGCTCAACCAGAAGATCATCGCCCGCGACGACGTCAAAGAGCTGTTCGTCCAGCCTGCCTCCGGCGACGCCGGGACCGCGGTTGGTGCGGCTGCCTACGTCTCCCACCAGCGCGGTGTACCGGTGGAAAAGATGGAGCACGTCTATCTCGGCCCGTCTTATTCCAACGAAGATGTCATCGCGGCCTGTGCCCGGCACCCCAACCAGCCGGTGTTCAAGCAGATCACCAACACCCCTGAGCGCATTGCCAGGATCATGGCGGACGGAAACCCCGTGGCCTGGTTTCAAGGGCGCATGGAGTTCGGCCCGCGCGCCCTTGGCGGCCGTTCGATCATCGGCTGTCCGAGCGTGCCAGGCGTGGCCGATCGAATCAACGAGCAGATCAAGTTCCGCGAGCGCTGGAGACCCTTCTGCCCGTCCATGCTCGATACCGTTGCGTCACAAATGCTCAAGGTCGATCACCCCAGCCCATTCATGACCTTCACCTTCGAGGTCAACGAGGGCTGGAAGGAGCGGGTCGGCGAAGTGGTTCACGAGGACGGAACGTCCCGCGCCCAGGTGCTGGAGCGCCGGCACAATCCGCGCTGGTACGATCTGATGCTTGAGCTAGAAAAACTCACCGGCAACGGCGTTTCGCTGAACACCTCGCTTAACCGCCGCGGTGAACCGATGATTTGCTCTCCAACCGATGCGCTGAACATGTTCTATGGCTCGGACTTGCAGTACCTGATCATGGAGGACATCCTCGTGGTCAAGGACGGTAAGGAATGGTATGACAGCGTCTAAGAATTGGGTGCTGCAGTTTTGCCACAGCTATGACGGGCCCTTTCTCGACTGTGCTCGGCAATACGCCGCGCTTTTCGCTGGCACGCCATACAAGGTCTGCACGGTATATCTCACAGGCTCACCGAGTGATGAGGTTGTGCAAGGATCTGCTTCGGATGAAGTGGTGTTCCTCGGTTATAGCAGCCGCGACGTGCGCGGTCTGAAGCTGCAGGCAATTCAAGATATACGAAAGGTCGACGCCACACGCGACTTCGCGTTCTGCATAGCCCATCGCTTCAAGCCGATCTACGTAGCATTGCTGGGTACCAGGCTGCCTGTGATCGGTATCCACCATGCCTTGGGCGATTATCAGCGTCGTCCGCGTCAGCTGTTTGCCAACTTCTATCGAAAGCGGCTGACGCTGCTGGGCGTATCCAATGCCGTGAGAGACGATCTCCGCGCCTGCCTCTCTGGCTGGCCGGCTGAGCGCATCGAGACGCTGTACAACCGTATAGATATAGCTGCGGTGCGGGCTGAACACCTGTCACGTGAAGAGGCTCGGGTATTCCTCGGGCTGCCTCAGGATGCATGGGTGGTCGGCAATGTTGGCCGTCTGCATCCGGACAAGGACCAAGCAACGCTTATTCGCGGCTTTGCGTTAGCGCTGCCCCAGCTGCCGGGTCAAAGCCTCCTGGCGATCATGGGGAGCGGCTCTTTGGAGGCCCCGTTGAAGGCATTGGCAGCGGAGCTTGAGGTGAGCGAACGGGTGCGCTTTCTCGGCCAGGTGCCGTATGGCCGTCGCTACTTCAAGGCATTTGACGTCTTCGCTCTTACCTCCGATCACGAACCGTTCGGCATGGTGCTGCTAGAAGCAATGGCCGCTGGAGTGCCGGTGATCTGCTCGGACTGTGGAGGAGGTAGGGAGGTGGTCGATGGCGTTGGGTGGCTATTCACGCGGGCCGACGAACATGCCTTGGCGCGCACTCTGAGACAGAGTGCGACGGCGCCAAAGGACGCTCCGCGAATTGCCGAGGCGCTGCTGCGTTTTTCTGACCAATGCGTGCGGGCCACTTTTTGGCGGTTGCCGATGATGATCAACTGGCGACTGGCGGCAGACTAGTCCGCCGTGGCGCAGCCAGCCAGCGCATTACCTACTCGGATTTTCAAGGGAAATTATTTTGATCAACACGCTGAAGGCGACTCTCTATAGGCGTTGGTTGCGCAGACGTGGGTTCAAATTGGCTGTCGACATACACGCCCTACCCGGCAAAGCGCTGCTGGTGCTGGAAGAGGGTGCTTCCATCGGTAAAGTGATTGGCACCTTCGAGCACTTGCAGGTCGGCGCATCGAGTTATGTGCGCAGCGCCTCCGAACTGCTAAATGTCGCGCGGATAGGACGGTTCTGCTCGATTGGCAACGCGGTCGTGATCGGTCAGGAAAGGGCCGGTCACCCGCTGCACTGGGTCAGCTCGCATCCCTTTCAGTACACCGGGACATCTTTAGACTACGCCGCCCCCGGCAAGCCGGCTGAGGTCGGCCATGACGTCTGGATCGGCCGCGAGGCGATGATCATGGAGGGAGTCGTGGTCGGCACGGGTGCGGTGGTCGCGGCGCGCTCCGTGGTGACACGCGATATACCACCGTACGCGGTGGTCGCTGGGACGCCGGCGCGCATCCTGCGTTACCGTCATCCACCGCAGTTAATCGACGCGTTGCTGGCGAGTGCCTGGTGGGAGCTGCCGCTCGCAGTCCTCCAGGGCTTGCCGATGAACGATCCAGAATCTTTCCTGAGGGCCATTGCCGCGCTGCAGGAAGGCGGACGGATCTCCTTTAGGCGAGTCGAGGTCAGCCGCCGAGGCTGTCGCGAGCTCCCGCTTGCTGAGCGTCGCGTACACGGGGGGATATGATGAAGGTCCTATTTCTCGTTCAGGCCGAACAGCGGGCGATCCTGGATCGTCTCTACGAAAGCATTCAGCACCACTGCGATTGCGACATCCGCTGGCTTGGGCGCCGTGATCAGGCCAATCTGCGGCGTTACTTCCGGGACCACGTGGACATAGCCTGCTATGACCGCATCCTGTTCTTCCTGCGCTTCAAGCAGGAGATCCGCCAGGTGGACTTTATTCGCAACGTACCGAACCTGGTCCTCCTCGAGCATGACGCGTATCAGAACTACATTCCCTGCAAGTACACCGGCAAGTTCAGCGCGCACTATCGCAAGCTGCCCTGGGCGCGGGTGATCAGCTCCGGCCAGGTTGTGACCCGGCGCTTGCGCGAGGAGGGGGTGGATGCGATGTTCGTCCCCAAAGGCTACGACCAGACATTGCTGCGCGATTTGGGGCGCGAGCGCGATATTGAACTGGGCTTCATCGGCAGCACCAAGAGTGTTGCCTACAGCGGGCGCAAGGCGCTGTTGGACGAGCTGGCGCAGATGGAGAACCTGGTGGCAACTCGTACCAATTCCGGTGAAGACTACCTCAACGCCCTCAACCGTATCCGTTTCTTTGTTAGCGCCGACGTTGGCATGGGCGAGTACATGATCAAAAACTTCGAGGCCATGGCCTGCGGCTGCGTGCTGCTTGCCTACGATCAGGGCGAGGAGGAGAACCGCGCGCTGGGCTTCGTCGACATGGAGAACCTTGTGCTGTACCGGACGGTTGGCGAACTGCGCCGCAAGCTGGCGCAGCTGCGCGCCGATCCGGCTTGGGCGATGCGAATCGCCGACAGCGGTAGGGCGCTGGCCGAGTCTTGCTTCAGCTTTGCGCACATTGGCGCCAAGATCGTACAGGCCATGGCGGCGCCCTTGCGATCTGCCCCTGCGCCCGGCTGGTTCTGCCGACTGCGCAACCGTCTGGGAGTCTGAGCATGACCGCGCCGCGACTCCTATTCCTCATTCCCTATTTCGGACGCTGGCCGTTCTGGATGCCGTTCTTCCTGCAGAGCTGCCGTTTCAATCCGGATGTGCGGTGGCTGTTCTTCACCGACTGCGGTACGCCGCCCAATGCGCCAGACAATATCCATTTCCGGGTCATGAGCTTTGCCGATTACTGCGCCAAAGTATCCACTCGGCTGGGCATTGAGTTCCGGCCACAGAGCCCCTACAAGCTCTGCGACCTGAAGCCGGCACTAGGGCATGTGCATGCCGACGAGCTTGACGGCTTCGATTTTTGGGGGTTCAGCGACATCGATTTGGTTTATGGCGATCTGCGCGGCTATTTCAGCGCCGAGCGGCTGCAGCGTTTCGATCTGCTCTCAACCCATGAGCGGCGTATCTCTGGCCATCTCTGCCTGCTGCGCAACAATGCGCGGATGCGCGAGGCCTTCATGCAAATACCGGGCTGGCAGGCGAAACTGGCTTCTAGCGAACACAGCGCCTTCGATGAGGGCGCCTTCAGTCGATTGTTCATCCGTCACAAGAGTTGGCCGACGCCGTTGCGGCGGCTGGTCGACATCTCTAACCCCTGGCGGCGGCGCAGCGAGTTTGCCGAAGCCTTTAGCACGCCGAATGGCCGGGTGGCTTGGCTCGATGGAAGTTTCAACTTCCCGCGGCGCTGGGTTTGGCAGCTCGGGCGGTTGCGCAACGACCGCGACGGCATGCGGGAGTTTCCTTATTTTCATTTCATCGGCTGGAAATGCGATGCCTGGCCAGCCCATAACGAACTTGAGCTAATGGGCGATGCCACGCTGGCCGAACAGGATACGTGGAGCATCACCCCCCAAGGTTTTCGAGAGGTTTGAATCTTGATCTTTTCTAAGGACAGTGACGTTACTCTGGTAGTGACCAGTTGTGGGCGTTTCGACCTGTTAACGCAGACGCTGGCTAGCTTCGATGCCTTCAATACGATGCCGATTCGCGAGGTGTTCATCACCGAAGACTCGGGCAACCAGATTGTTGAAGACTGCATCCCGGAGCATTGGCGCGAGCACACCACCTTTTTCATTAATGTGCCGCGGCTGGGGCAGATGCGTTCCATCGATCTGGCCTACTCGCACGTGAAGACCCCGTGGATCTTCCATTGCGAGGACGATTGGGCGTTCTATCGGCCGGGCTTCATCGAGGAGTCGCAGTCTCTGTTAGAGGCTGATCCGCAGGCGCTACAGGTCTGGCTGCGTAGCTTTGCCCACGATCTGGCGATCCATAGCCCCTATGTGTATTTGGGCGAGCGCCAGGTGGTCCAGAATATCCCGTGCTATCGGCTCGGTTCGCACAAGGAGGACTGGCAGGGCTTCTCCTTCAATCCAGGTTTGCGCCGTTTGGTCGACTATCAGCAGCACGCCCCCTATGCACAACACGCCGGCGAAAAGGACCTTTCGCGGCTGTACGCGGGAGAGCAGCGCCATGCACTGATCTTAGAGAACGACGCCGTACTGCATACAGGGTTTGGCGAGCATGTCAGCGTACCCGAGGAGCAGGTAAAGAAGACACGACGCAAGCGCCATGAGCGGTTGCGGCTGATTTTGGCGTTCACTGTTGGTCTTTTATGTGGGGTGATGCTTTGACTGTCGTAAAGCGCCTGAATGGAATACATGAGCGGGTAGGCTACTTCACCCCAGCCTTACTTGTTTTTATCGCTAGTTTTCTGTTGTTGCCCACTAGCAAGATGGTTAACAACGTCTATTACGTACTGCTGGCATTGCCAGCGCTAGGCGTGCTGCTGGTGAGTAGGGCGCGCGATGTCCGGTCGTCTCCCGCCTTGTGGCTATGGGCTGCCCTATGCGCTTGGTATGTGCTGATTGGCGCCCTGTCGGTGGACGGCCAATATTTCAAGCATGTGCTTTATATGGCTTTGTTTGTGTTGCTGGTCAGCCAACTGGTCAATCCTCAGCCACTGCGCACGCCACTGTTCTCCCGTGGATTGTTCTGGGTACTGGGTCTATATGTGCTGGGCTCGGCCATCGTCTATTGGCTCACCGGCCGCTATGCCCCTGGCGAGCGGGTGCTTTGGCTGCCAGGGCGGATGACCGGGCCGATCTACACCAGCATGTGGCTGGCTAGCTGCTTCGCTCTAGCGTTGCCTACTTGGCTGGCCCAGCGGCGCTGGCTGGAACTGTCTGCTGCTGCCTCGCTAGCAATCTTCTGCATGGCCTATGTGCTTCAAAGTCGCTCCGGGCTGGTCGGTATGCTCGCAATTGGCGGTCTGGTCGCTGGCTGGGTAATGTTGCGCCGTGCGCGCTACCTGCTGTTGATGGGGGTCGCAGCTGTGCTGATGGCTGGCTTTATCCTGATCGCCATGCGTGAGATACCAGAGGTGGCTCGTCTGTTCGCTCGTGCCGACGCTGGCCGCTTCGAACTATGGGGTATTCTCGCTGCGGAGTGGTTGGAATGCAGTCTGTGGCTGGGCTGCGGCATGCAGCATGTTACGGACGCGACCATCCTTGGCGGTGCACCAATCCAGCATCCTCACAATATCTTCCTAGCGCTTGGTCTTTATAGCGGCCTGGTGTCGTTGCTGATTTTCTTAATGCTAATGGCCGTGGTGCTCCAGCATGCCTGGAGGCAGCGCGATCCCTGGGGGCTTTATCTATTTACGGCTTTGGTGGCCTTGAACTTCGATGGCAGCAAGCTGGTCGGCAACCCCGACGAACTTTGGTTACTGGTACTGCTGCCGATGGCGCTGATCGTCAACCGGCGAGCGGACGGGGCTTAGGTCGGGGTGCCTCAGCAACGCCCTGTTCGGATGGCCTCGCAGTAGGCCCACAGTGATGCGCTGTCGAATGGAAGGCCTTCCTTGCGCAGGTATTTATCGAAGTGCTCGCGGTTGCGCCGGATCAGCCGCCCGCCTAGCGGGCGGCGACGGAACTGCAGATCTGCGATGTCGATCAAGCCGAGCTGGCCGCTCGGGGTACGGACGATGTTACCGAGGTGCAGGGAGCGGAAATACACACCGCTGTCATGGAGGCGGTTTATGAAGCGCGCTAGCTCCTGCTGCAGATTGGACCAGGAAATATCATTGTCCCGCAGAAGCTGGGACAGCGTTTCTCCGGGCAATGGCTGATAGAGCACTACTGTTCTGCCAGGGTCCTCCAGGCGGTAGAGGCGCAGCGGCTGCAACGTGGGAATACCGAGCTCTTGTAGTGCGGCAGCGTTGGCACAGAAACGCCGCGAGTGCGGGCGCAGCAGTGCCGAGGAAAGCAGGCGTTTGCGGCGGAACAGCTTGAGCATGTTACCGTCGCGCAGCCGGTAGACCTTGGGGCCGAAGCTATCCTGCTCTAATATCCGTGCGCCTTCTATCATCTCGGTCAGCATGGCTGCGGGCAGGGGAGTAAAAGTCAGCACGTATGGGCGCCTTAGTGTGTCGGAGCGGCATATGATGCCCGATCTCGACGGGGCGCGGCCATGCCAACGAGGGAGTGTTAAGATTGCTGCCCTTTTTACGGGCGAGATCCGTCATGTTAGAGACCTCCAGGCAGGAGCCTGCCTCCAGCCTCAAGATTTATTTCCGCCTGTTGGGCTATGTGAAACCCTACATTGGTTATTTCCTGGTCAGCATCATCGGCTATGTGATCTTCGCCTCGACCCAACCGATGCTGGCTGGAATTCTGAAATACTTCGTAGACGGTCTGAGCAACCCCAGCGCTGCTCTATTCCCTGGCGTGCCCTGGTTGGCCGAGCTGCCGCTACTGCACGCGGTACCACTGTTAATGGTTTTGATCGCTGCCTGGCAGGGCTTGGGCTCATTCCTGGGCAACTACTATTTAGCTCGCGTTTCTCTCGGCTTGGTGCATGACCTGCGTGTGCAATTGTTCAACAATCTGCTAACGCTGCCCAATGGCTACTATGACCAGCACAACTCAGGTCATCTCATTTCGCGGATCACCTTTAATGTCACCATGGTCACAGGTGCGGCTACTGACGCGATCAAGGTAGTGATTCGCGAGGGACTTACTGTGGTTTTCTTGTTCGCATATCTCTTGTGGATGAACTGGATGCTGACCCTAGTGATGCTGGCGATACTGCCGGTCATCGCACTGGTAGTGAGTAGCGCCAGTAAGAAATTCCGGAAGCAGAGCAAGAAGATCCAAATGGCAATGGGGGATGTCACCCATGTCGCTTCGGAAACCATTCAAGGCTACCGGGTGGTGCGCAGCTTCGGCGGAGAGCGCTACGAGCGGCGGCGCTTCTTGGGCTCCAGCCAAAGCAACACCGAGAAGCAGCTGCGCATGGTTAAGACCAGCGCGGTATATACGCCCACCTTGCAGTTGCTTATCTACAGTGCTATGGCCGTGCTGATGTTCCTGGTGCTGCTGCTGCGCGGCGACGCCACTGCAGGTGACCTGGTGGCTTATATCACTGCCGCCGGCCTCCTGCCCAAGCCGATCCGCCAGCTGTCCGAAGTCAGCGCCAACATCCAGAAAGGGCTAGCCGCCGCCGATAGCATCTTCGAGCAGCTCGATGAACAGCCGGAGACTGACAGCGGCGCTCTGGAGCGTGATGCGGTCAGCGGTCAGCTGGAAGTGCGCAACCTCAGTTTCTTCTATCCGGGCAGCAAAAAGCCCGTGCTGCACGATATTAACTTCACTGTCGAGCCCGGGCAGATGGTCGCGCTGGTAGGCCGCTCCGGCAGCGGCAAATCCACGCTGGCGAATCTGATCCCGCGCTTCTATCACCACGAGACCGGTCAGATCCTGCTCGACGGCGCGGATGTCGAATCCTACAAATTGCGCAACCTTCGGAGGCACATAGCCTTGGTGACTCAGCAGGTGACACTGTTCAACGACACGGTCGCTAACAACATCGCTTATGGCGACCTCGCTGGCGCACCCCTGGAAGAAATTCAGCGCGCCGCTCGCAACGCTTACGCCGACGAATTCATTGAACAAATGCCGCAGGGTTACCAGACCCAAATCGGGGAGAACGGCGTGCTGCTTTCAGGTGGTCAGCGTCAGCGTCTGGCCATTGCGCGGGCGCTGCTGAAGAACGCGCCTGTGCTGATTCTGGATGAGGCCACTTCTGCATTGGATACCGAGTCCGAGCGGCATATTCAGGGTGCGCTGGATCATGTGATGACTGGCCGTACCACACTTGTGATTGCACACCGGTTGAGCACCATCGAGAAAGCCGATCTGATTTTGGTGATGGAACAGGGGCGTATCGTCGAGCGCGGTACCCATGCAGAGTTGCTGGCAGCGAACGGCGCCTACTCTAGGCTCCATGCGACTCAGTTCAAGGAAGACGAGCCTGACGAGCAGAAATCCTAATGTTGCAATTTCTGCAAAGCTGGCGCGAGCGTGGCTGGTGCGTTATTGACGCATCGAGATATGCGGAAGCCTGGCAGCGCTACGGCGGCAGCGTCGCGACTCACCCTGATGTCATCGAACGGCTGGCTGGGCTTGCGGGTATTCCAGTGCGCTATCTGGGCTGGGAGCAGCAAGGCGAGCTGGTTGCGGCGGTTCCCTGTTGGGGGCGGCATCTAGCGCTTTCTAAGGATGTGCTGAAAAAAACCGGCAAGCGCGGTGTGTTCGACCTGGGCAACGCGGAGATCATTCTGCCGGTTGCCGAGCAGGCTGGTGTGCCGGTACGCCAGCGTATGCGCTACGTGTCCGAGCATAATGTCGGTGCAGTCAGTACATTGCGCGAGCAGTCGGAGGGTTTGGCACTAGTGCGCGAACCGGAGACGTATTCGAAGAAATTCCGCTACAACCAGCGGCGCGAGCAGCGCCTGCTGGAAGAGGCCGGCGGTGTGCTGCGTCCGATGCTGAATTTCTCGCCGACCGAGCAGGCTGCAATGTATGCCGATCTGTTTCGGCGCCGCTGGGGTTTCGACGTGCCCGGCAAGTGCTATCTGCAAGAGGTCTTTGCATTAATGCGCGAGTTCATGACCGGCTCGGTAGTCCTGCTCGATGAGCAGCCCATCGCCGTTCAGGTGCTTTACCGGATCGAAGCGCCGAAGTGGGTGTCGATTGAGTACATCAACGGCGGTGTCGATCCGGAACAGCGCGACTTCAGCCCCGGCAGCGTACTGAGCTTCGCCAACACGCAGGCGGCCTGGGCCGAGGCTCGAGCGCTGGGCAAGCCGCTGCGTTATTCTTTCGGCCGTGCGGACCGTGAGTACAAGGACCGTTGGTGTAATCGAGTTCCGGTTTTTCAGGTGTAGGCATGGACGCGCGCAAACAAAAGCTGTTGCAACAGCATCGTCGTGACAAACGTATTGCAATGCTGGTGGCGCTCATCGCGCTGCTGGTAATAGGCGTGACGGTCAACTTGTGGCTGGTGCCGCTGCTGGTGATTTTAGGCTGGATTTCCCATGAGGCGTGGTTCGCCGATCATTTGTTCTATCGGCCGCAAGAAGATTACCGTTATGAGTTCCCCCCTGATGCGCTGCAACAAGCGGGACGCATCGAGCGTGGAAATCTGCACTTGACCGGTGACGTGCCGGAAGGCGATACGCTGATTCTTGAGGTGCAGCTGGAGGCAACCTGGGCTGGACGCTTAAGGGATCCGCGGGTGTATATCGGCGAGGATCGTCAGGATTTTGAACGTGGCGTACGTGGGCGGCGATATCTGAACTTGTCTGGGCTGCAGGAGGCTTTGCGTGCGGGCTCGCTGCGCTTCGATAGCCGGTACTGCCGTCTGGATGCCGAGGTCAGGCTGTATGCCATGAGTAACCTCGACTATACGCAGCGGCGGGTGCTGATTATCGCGCCGCACGCCGATGATGCCGAGCTGGCCGCCTTCGGCCTCTACAGTCAGACCCCGGAGGTGGCTATCGTCACGCTGACCCAGGGTGAGATTGAAGCCGACAACTACCGCCGCCTCGGTCTGGACAGTGCTGCGGCAGCGCGGCTCAAGGGGCGATTGCGCACCTGGGGTAGCCTTGCTGTGCCTCTGTGGGGCGGCGTGTCGCAGCGGCATTGCGTCCAGCTCGGCTATTACTGTTTGCAATTGCCGGCGATGGAGGCGATGCCCGAAAGGGTCTTCGGCTCTCGTGAGTCCGGTGATACCAACATACGCACTGTGAGAGCGCACAATCCGTTGCAGTTGCCAGGGGACCGCGACGGGCAGGCTACGTGGCACAACTTGCAGGCCGATCTGCGTGCTTTGCTCGCGCATTTTCGTCCCGAGGTAGTGATCACCCCTCATCCGGAGCTGGACCCACATGCTGACCACGTTGCCGCGACCCGTGCTCTTCGACAGGCAGTAGAAGAGGGGGAGTGGAAACCCGAAGCCCTTCTGCTCTATGCCAATCACTTGCACGATAACGACCGCTGGCCCATGGGGCCGGCAGGCTGTGGTGTCGCCTTGCCGCCGGCTATCGAGCCTTTGCCGGCTGATCGCCTGTGGAGTCTTTCGTTGAATGCCGAGACACAGCTGGACAAGGCCATGGCGCTGGCCATGCAGCATGACCTGCAAGTGCCCCTGCCAATGAAAAAGCGCCTGCGACGGAGTATTCAGCGGGTTCTGGCGGGACGCCGCTGGCCGACAACGGGTGATGACGAATTTTTCCGCAAGGCGGTGCGTCGCCACGAACTGTTCTGGGTTCGCCATCTCTAGCACGGCGTCAGCGCGGGCAGGCTTCCACTGCCTGCATGTTATGATCGCCGCCGTTTTCTCGTCCTCACCGGAGCCCTCATGAAGCTGTCCATGCCCCGTTTCGACCAAGCCGCCGTTCTCGTGGTCGGTGACGTCATGCTCGATCGTTACTGGCATGGCGGTACGTCTCGGATCTCACCGGAGGCGCCGGTGCCGGTGGTCAGGGTTGATCAGGTCGAGGATCGACCGGGTGGAGCGGCGAACGTTGCACTGAACATCGCCGCGCTTGGCGCGCCGGCGGCGCTGGTTGGGGTTACCGGGGTCGATGAGGCGCGGCAGAGCCTGACTGACAGCCTTGCAGCAGCTGGGGTCGGCGCGCATTTCCAATCTATCGAGCACCAGCCGACGATCATCAAGCTGCGAGTCATGAGTCGTCATCAGCAGCTGTTGCGGATGGATTTCGAGGAGCCCTTCGATACTGATCCCGCCGCGTTGTTGAGGCAGGTCGAGGCGCTGCTGGACGGCGTCAAGGTGCTGATTCTGTCCGATTACGGCAAAGGCGCGCTGCGCAATCACCAGGCATTGATTCAGGCGGCGCGTCAGCGCGGCATCCCGGTGCTGGCTGATCCCAAGGGCAAGGATTTTGAGATCTACCGAGGGGCGTCGGTAATCACCCCGAACCTGGGTGAGTTTGAAGCGATCGTTGGGCACTGCGCCGACGAAGCCGAGCTGGTGGCCAAGGGGGCCGAGCTGATGCACAGCCTTGAGCTCGGTGCCCTGCTGGTTACTCGTGGTGAGCATGGCATGACGCTGCTGCGTCCGGACCATTCACCATTGCACTTGCCGGCTCGCGCTCGTGAAGTGTTCGATGTCACGGGTGCCGGCGACACCGTCATTTCTACGTTGGCCGCCGCCATCGCTGCGGGCGAGGGGTTACCGCAGGCGGTGGCGTTAGCTAACCTGGCTGCAGGAATTGTAGTAGGCAAGCTGGGCACCGCTTGCATCAGTGCGCCCGAGCTGCGCCGTGCGGTGCAGCGTGAGGAAGGTTCCGAGCGCGGCGTGATGACGCTGGAGCAACTCCTTACAGCTATCGAGGATGCCCGTGCTGAGGGCGAGAAGATCGTGTTCACTAACGGCTGTTTTGACATCCTGCATGCTGGCCATGTGACCTATCTAGAGCAGGCGCGCGCCCAAGGCGATCGTCTGGTCGTCGCGGTTAATGACGATGGCTCTGTGAGTCGTCTGAAGGGGCCGGGTCGACCGATCAATTCCGTCGATCGTCGCATGGCTGTTCTCGCGGGACTCGGCGCAGTGGATTGGGTCGTCTGTTTTCCGGAGGACACGCCTGAAAACCTGTTGGCACAGGTGAAGCCAGATGTATTGGTCAAGGGCGGGGACTATGGCGTTGATCAGGTTGTGGGCGCGGAACTGGTCACGGCCTACGGTGGCCTCGTTAAGGTGTTAGGGCTGGTCGAAAACAGCTCCACCACCGCGATAGTCGAAAAGATCCGCAGCCGCTGAAGCAGGCAGGGGGCCGTTTCTGCACTAACGACTAACGGCAGCGGTGGTCGTATTGACCCAGTCACGCCAGCGGATGCGTTCGTCTCGCACGATCCAATCGTATTGCGGCGCGAAACTTTCTGATAGCCACAGTCCACGGGTGCTTGCCGGCACCGGCTGGCCTTTGCGTAAGGTAAACAGCGAGGCGGAAGGGCGGCCGTGCTGGAGTGGAATTAGATACAGGTCGGGTCGGCTACGGTCCAGCTGGGCCACAAGCTTGCCGTCTTCGAGGCGCTCGTCGACATGAAACAGACTCAGCTCTCGTGTTTCCTTTGGCAGCTCCAGGCGCATGTCGTACACCAGTTGCAATGATGCGGTGGGGAGATGCACATAGGCTCTTGGCCGTTCCATGAGGGTCATCTGGCCGCACTGGACCGGCCGGGCCGATCCGGACAGCGAAGCCAGAGTGAAATGCACGGCTTCCCGGTAGCGCAGGCTGCCTTGATAGGGTGCCGGCAGCCAGATATCGCCAAAGCGTCCGGCAAGCCAGCCTTCCGGCGTTTCCAGCAGGCATTCCTCCGCGACTTCCTGAATGGCCGTCAGTAGCGGCAGGCTGAGTTCATGCGCCGGTACGTAGCCAGAGATCAGCTTCAATACGACATCGCCGCGATCCCGCCGCTGCTGGCGCACCAGCACCCAGTATTCCTGCCCCTGCCAACAGAGCGTTAGACGCACCGAAACACCCAGGTTAGCCAGTTCGAGGCGAAAGCGGGCCGGGTCATCGACATCCATTGGCCGACGGCGCTCGAGCATTTCGTTGAAGTTAAGAGGACGACCGAGGCTCTGATAGCGAAGGCCTTCCGGGCTGGCCTCGGCGAGCACCGGCAACGTCTTGAAAGTGGTGGGATTCTTGCGGATAAGCACGCGCGGCATTCGGCTCTTCCTGGCTGCAGGCGGCCGTTGGGCCGCACTTATTGTTGTTGGGATAAAACGGATGCGGCGGTTCGCACGTTATCTGACAAGTGTTGCGAGTTAATGGTGCCGATGATGGCTGCGCCAACCCCTGGGTGGGCGAATACCAGTTCGAAGCTGGCGCGCACGGGGTCAACGCCAGGTTTCAGGCAGGCATGACCGCTGGCCAGCGCCTTCTTGATCAATATCCCTTTTTGGTGGGATGCAGCGTAGTCCAGCACCGGGCGTTCAGCCTGCTCATTGAGGTTATAGGTCACCATCGCGCAGTCGCCCTGCTCGAGTGCAAGCAAACCGCCTTCGACGGTTTTTCCGGACAGGCCGTAGCCGAGGATCTTGCCCTCTTGTTTGAGTTCGGCGAGCGTCTCGTATACGCCGCTGTTGCGCAGCACGTCGACGTCTCTTCCGTCCGAGTGCACCAATACCAGATCGATTCGGTCTGTCTGCAGGCGTGTAAGGCTTCGGTCCACAGATCGGCGGGTGTGCGCCGAAGAGAAATCGAAAAGGGATTGGCCGTCGATGAATTCTTCTCCTACCTTGCTGACGATGACCCACTGATCGCGCTGGCCGCGCAGCAGTGGGCCCAAGCGTTGCTCGCTGACGCCGTAGGCCGGAGCGGTGTCGATCAGGTTGATCCCTAGATCTCGAGCCAGTTTGATCAGATCGCGTGCTTGCGCATCGTCTGGTATGCGGAAGCCGTTGGGATACTTCACGCCTTGATCCCGGCCCAACTTGACGGTACCCAGACCCAGGGGTGAAACCCTCAGGCCTGTGCTGCCGAGTGGGCGGTGCAGGTCGTGCAGCGTTTCCTTCATGCCCAGAGCCCTTCCCAGAACGGCCCTGTAATCGCCGGACGGAGCAGCGCTGGTAACGCAGGGTGCTGCTGCGGGCGAATGCCGTCGCGGGCCAGCGCAGCCTGAACACGGTCGGCGAAGTCTGGAGACAGTGCCAGTTTTGTCGGCCAGCCGACCAATAGCCGCCCCTGCTCGGCAAGGAAGGCATTGTCCGGTCTGGCGAGCGCCGACTGGGCAGGCTCGGCGCGGTCGATGCGCAAGGTGGCCCACTGTGCTGACGAAAGATCGATCCAGGGCACCAGTTCCGCGAGCTCTTTCTTTGCAGCAGCGACTTGTCCCGCTTCGTCGCGCGCAACGCCGTCAGCCTCCGCCAGGTCCCCCCCCAAATACCAGATCCACTGCCCATCAGCCGCCGGATGGCTGGTAACCGTTATCCGGGGCTTCGAGCCACCGCCCAGGCAGTGCGCATACAGCGGTTTGAGCGCGGCGGCCTTCACGAGCACCATATGCAGCGGACGTTTTTGCATCGCCGGCTGTGCGAGCCCTAACGCGCTCAGTAACTCGGCATTGCCGGCGCCGGCAGTCAGGACGATGCGCTGCGCACGAATGTCTCGGCCATCTACGGAAAGTCCCGTTAATTCCTCGTTTTCACGCAGAGGCTCGATCTTGCCGGCCGCCAGCAGGCTGGCACCGGCCAACTCAGCCAGGCGCTGGATCAGACTGGGCACGTCGAGCACCAGCTCGCTGAGGCGATAGACTTTGCCCTTGAATCGAGCATCTTGTAGCGCCGGCGGAAGATCGCTGCCCTTAACCTGATCAACGCGCGAGCGTACTGCCTTGCTGGCGAAGAAGCTGGTGAGGTTTCCAGTCAGGGTGCCGGGCGACCACAAGTAATGCGCGTCGGAGAGCAGCCGCACGCCGGAGAGGTCCAATTCTCCGTTGCCGGCCAATGCCTCGCGCCAGCGTCGTGGCATGTCGGCGATGGCTTCCGACGCGCCAGTCAACGCACCGGACAGTGCGTACTTGGTGCCGCCGTGAATGATTCCTTGCGACTTGACGCTCTGCCCGCCGCCAAGCACACCTTTTTCGACGAGAAGTGTCGAGTAGCCTTGCCGGCGCAGGCGCGCATTCAGCCACAGGCCGGCGACGCCACCCCCTACGATCAGGACATCAGTGCTCAGGGAATCGGACATGAACTGGCCTCGTTGTGAAATCAAGCGCGCAGTATAACTGCTTGCCGGTCAGCCTCTCGCCGCCCATATGACGCTTCAGTGGACGGTGCTGCTGGAGAACAGTTGGATCACCACAACGCCGCCGACGATCATGGCCATGCCGAGTACGGCCGGCAGATCGAGCTTCTGCTGATAGATCAGCGCCGCCGCGACGCTTACCAGCACGATACCGAGGCCGGCCCAGATGGCATAAGCGACCCCCACCGGAATGGTCTTGACCACCAGGCTGAGCATCCAAAAGGAAATGCTGTAGCCGACAACGACCAGCAGCAGTGGCAGTGGCCGGCTGAACCCGTCCAGCGCTTTCATCGATGTGGTCGCGATGACTTCTGCGGTGATTGCGATGGCAAGATAGATATAGCCTGTCATGTGGCCTCCGGTGGCATGCAGAGCGAGCGATTCGCGCTGCGGTTAATTCGGCTGCTCCCACGCAGGCAAGTTCGGCGTGCCGCCGTTTTTCCTCGCTTGGCGCCGTGGTGGCCGTTTCGCCGACGCCTTTGCTAAGCTCCGCGACCATGAATCGTACCCTCTATACCTTGCTGTTCCATCTCGCCTTGCCTGTCGTGGTGGTTCGGCTCCTTTGGCGTGCGCGGCGCGCACCCGCCTATTCCCAGCGCATCGGTGAGCGTTTCGCCTATGGGTTGCCTGACTTTCGACCAGGTGGTCTCTGGATTCACGCGGTCTCGGTTGGCGAGAGCATTGCCGCCGCGCCGATGATCCGTGAACTTCGTACGCGTCATCCGGGCTTGCCCATTACTGTCACCTGCATGACGCCGACCGGCTCCGAGCGTATCAAGGCGCTGTTTGGCGATACGGTGCAGCATTGTTATTTGCCTTACGACCTCCCTTGGGCAGCGTCGCGCTTCCTGCAACGTGTGCAGCCAAAGCTGGCGGTCGTAATGGAAACCGAGCTTTGGCCCAACCACATCCATCAGTGCGCGCAACGTGGTATCCCGGTCGCGCTGGCTAACGCACGGCTCTCCGAGCGATCAGCCCGCGGCTATGCGCGCTTCGCTCGGCTGACCGCGCCGATGCTTGCCGAGTTGAGTCTGATTGCGGCACAGACCGGCGCCGAGGCCGAGCGCTTTCGCCTGCTCGGCGCGCGCGACGCTGCCGTCAAGGTAACTGGCTCGATCAAGTTCGATCTCAGCATCGACCCCGCTCTGCAGAAACGGGCAGAGGCGCTCCGGCAAGAGTGGAGTGCCAGCAATCGTCCAGTCTGGATTGGTGCCAGTACTCATACCGGCGAAGACGAGATATTACTGGCCGCGCACCGGCAACTGCTGGTCACGCACCCGGACGCCTTGCTGATCCTCGTGCCTCGACATCCGGAACGCTTCGGCTCGGTGTTCGAACTCAGCAAGAAGCAGGGCTTTACAACGGTTCGGCGTTCTCTTGGCGAGCCGCCCCTGGCAGGCACGCAGGTGCTGCTGGGCGACACCATGGGCGAGCTGCTGTTTCTCTTCGCGTTGGCGGACACGGCCTTTGTCGGCGGTAGTCTTGTGCCCACGGGCGGACACAACCTGTTGGAGCCCGCGGCGCTCGGAAAGCCCGTATTGACAGGGCCGCATCTGTTTAATTTTCTAGACATCGCTGCGCAATTGCGGGATGCCGGCGCGCTGAAAGAAGTCGACAATGCCCCTGAGTTGGCTGCGGCGATCGAGGCGTTCTGGTCCGATCCAGCACACGCCTCTCAGGCGCGGGACGCTGGGTACCGCGTATTGAAAAATAACCAGGGCGCGCTGAATCGACTCCTGAATGGGCTGGGGCAGTTGATCGGGAGCTGAGCGTGTGCGGAACATTCCTGCGTATGGGCGCGCGTGGAGAGAGGCGGCACGCTTCCAGCATCGACCGCTACGGAAAAATTGAGTGTTGCCGCAATGGCTCGCGAACATCTGTCTTGAGGGGCGCTTCGCTATTCCACCCGCACCGGGCGACCCATGTTCTCTGACAGGTCAGGCGGCAGGAAATCAGTGTCCGGGTCGTAATCTGCTTTCAAATAGCGTTGCAGATCTTCCAGGTCGCCCGGATTGAGCGTACCGGCCGCCTGCTTCAGGCGCAGGCTGTCGATGATGTAGTCGTAGCGCGCATTGTTGTAGTCGCGCACCGCCGCGAACAAGCGTCGCTGAGTATCCAGTACGTCGACAATGTTGCGCGTGCCGACCTGATAGCCGATATCAGTCGCTTCCAGTGCGCTCTGATTGGAAACGATCGATTGACGGCGCGCCTGGACCTGCTCCACATCGGTGTTTACCGCGCGGTGTAGGTTGCGAGTGGACTCAACGACCTGTCGACGCAAGCTCTCGCGCTGGTGCTCGGTCTGGGTGAGCTGATAGAAGGCCTCGCGACCTTGCGAAGTCGTAAGGCCGCCGCTGTAGAGGGGAATATTCAGCTGTAGGCCGATGCTGCGTTGCTCGACGTTCCCGGTATAGCGGGGGATGCCGGTCGCAGCTTCGCTTCCGGTGTTAGTAAAGCCGAGGCTGTCATTATCACCCTTGCTGTAGCGCACCACGGCATCGAGCGTTGGTGCATGACCGGCTCGTCGCTGACGCACAGTTTCCTCAGCGGCGTTGACCGCCTGGTTGCTGGCGAGGAGATCGAGGTTCTGCTGAGTGGCGGTATTGACCCAGGCACTGGCGTCGTTCGGGACGGGCGGCAGAACCGGCAAGCTGTGCTCGATCCCCTCTAGCGCCAAGTATTCACGGTTGGTCAGTGTGAACAGCGCCTGAAACGCATCGTCGACCTGGCGTTGGGCAAGCAAGCGGTTGGCGCGCGCGGTATCGAATCCGGCTTGGGCTTCAAGCACGTCGGTCCGATCGGACAATCCCACCTCGAAACGCTCGTCGGCCTGGTCCAGCTGCCGCTGGAAAGCCGACTCCTCCGCCTTGGCTGCGGCGAGATTGTCCTGCGCGCGTAGCACCGCGAAATAGGCTTGGGCCGTCAGGCGGATCAGGTCCTGCTCGGCGATCGAATATTCCAGCGCTGCCTGCTCGCTGATGGCTTCGGCTGCCTGCAGCTGGAACCAGCGATCAGCGCGAAAGATGGGCTGGCTCAGGGTCGCCTGGTAAACGGTGCCGCTGCGCTCCAGCGACCGAGCGCCCATGCTGGTGTCGACGTCAGTGCGGGTGTTGCTCATCTCTGCCCCGCCGCTGAGGTTCGGCAGCAGACCGGCACGTGCCTGCGGCACGACCTCTTGGATGGCTTTGAACTGAGCGCGCGCCGCGGCGAGATCGGCATTGTTCTCTACGGCCTGCTGGTAAACGCTGATCAGGTCGGTACGGGCGGAAAGTGGTGGTGCTGTCTCGGCCCAGGTCAGCCCCGACGAGGCGGCGGTCACGGCGAGTGCCAGCGTGAGTCTGCGCAGCATGTGCGTCTTTCCCTGAAGCGAAGTGATGGGCAAGGCTATGCGCGGTCATCGTGCCGGTCAAGGCGCGTGAACAGGGTGTTCAGGACCTTGATGAGGATGAACGGAAGAAGCCGATCGTGACCCGACGGTCGCCCTGATCGCAGGTCGGCATGGCAATCCCATGTCGCCTTGATTAGACTCGACCCCGTTCTTGTCGGGGTGCCTTGAAGTGAAGGCTGAGATCGGAAAATTCCGGATCCCGTTGAACCTGATCAGGTTAAGGCCTGCGTAGGGAACAAGATGTGCTCGCCAGTCCTCAGGCAAGCTCTCTCAGCGCCATTCCCGGCGCGCCCGATGCCCTTTCCCCGCCGTGTTTTTCAGGTTCGCTCCGACAATTCTCTAGGAGCCAGCCTGATGCGTGCCGAACAACAAAATCTGAGTGAATCAGCCCAGGTCGACCAGCAGTCGATCCAACCTTTCCCGCGTTCCCAGAAAGTCTACGTTCAGGGCTCACGGCCCGACATCCGCGTGCCGATGCGTGAGATCAGTCTCGATGTCACCCCCACGGATTTCGGTGGCGAGATCAACGCACCGGTCGTCGTCTACGACACCTCCGGTCCCTACACCGATCCGAGCGTGACAATCGACGTGCGCAAAGGGCTCGGCGACGTTCGCTCGGCCTGGATCGATGATCGCGGCGACACCGAGCTGCTCGATGGCCTGACCTCGAATTTCGGCCAGCAGCGTCTGGCAGACGCCGAGCTGACCAAGATGCGATTCGCCCACGTGCGCAACCCGCGCCGCGCCAAGCCGGGCAAGAATGTCAGCCAGATGCACTACGCGCGTCAGGGCATCATCACGCCGGAAATGGAATACGTCGCCATCCGCGAAAACATGAAGCTGCAGGAAGCGCGCGCGGCCGGCTTGCTCACCGAGCAACACGGCGGGCAGAGTTTTGGCGCCTCGATCCCGAAGGAAATCACTGCCGAGTTCGTGCGTGACGAAGTGGCCCGCGGACGCGCGATCATTCCTGCCAACATCAACCACACCGAGCTCGAGCCGATGATCATTGGCCGAAACTTTTTGGTGAAGATCAACGGCAACATCGGCAACTCGGCTCTGGGCTCCTCGATCGAAGAGGAAGTGGCCAAGCTGACCTGGGGCATCCGCTGGGGCTCGGATACGGTAATGGACCTGTCCACCGGCAAGCACATCCACGAAACCCGCGAGTGGATCATCCGCAACTCGCCCGTGCCGATCGGCACCGTGCCCATCTACCAGGCGCTGGAGAAGGTCAACGGCGTTGCCGAAGACCTGACCTGGGAGCTGTTCCGCGACACGCTGATCGAACAGGCCGAGCAGGGCGTGGACTACTTCACCATCCACGCTGGCGTACTGCTGCGCTACGTACCGCTGACCGCTAAGCGTGTCACCGGTATCGTCAGCCGCGGCGGCTCGATCATGGCCAAGTGGTGCCTGGCGCATCACCAGGAGAATTTCCTCTACACCCATTTCGAGGAAATCTGCGAAATCATGAAGGCCTACGACGTCAGCTTCTCGCTGGGTGACGGCCTGCGTCCGGGTTCGATTGCTGACGCCAACGATGCCGCGCAGTTCGGTGAGCTGGAAACCCTTGGCGAGTTGACCAAGATCGCCTGGAAGCACGACGTGCAATGCATGATCGAGGGCCCCGGCCACGTGCCCATGCAGTTGATCAAGGAGAACATGGACAAGCAGCTGGAATGCTGCGACGAGGCGCCGTTCTACACCCTAGGTCCGCTGACCACCGATATCGCGCCAGGCTACGACCACATCACCAGCGGCATCGGCGCGGCCATGATCGGCTGGTTCGGTTGCGCGATGCTCTGTTACGTCACGCCCAAGGAGCACCTCGGCCTGCCAAACAAGGATGACGTCAAGACCGGCATCATCACCTACAAGATCGCCGCGCATGCGGCGGACCTTGCCAAGGGCCATCCAGGCGCGCAGATCCGCGACAATGCCTTGAGCAAGGCGCGCTTCGAATTCCGCTGGGAAGACCAGTTCAACCTCGGCCTGGACCCTGACACCGCGCGTAGCTATCACGACGAAACCCTACCCAAGGATTCGGCCAAGGTCGCGCACTTCTGCTCCATGTGCGGCCCGAAGTTCTGCTCGATGAAGATCACCCAGGAAGTGCGCGAATACGCGGCTCAGAATGGGCTGACTGACGAGCAAAAGGCGATCGAGGCCGGCTTCGCCGAGCAATCCTCGCGCTTCAAGGACGAGGGCTCGGTCATCTACAAGCAGGTGTAGCGGCTAGGATCGGCCACTACGTCGTAGGGTGGATGTCGCTTTTTCACATCCACCGTTCCGCCGTTTGGTGGATCGATCAAGCGTGATCCACCCTACGCCAATGAGGTGGATGGTTGGCTACATCCACCTGGACGATGCGTCGCTTCTGCTTGCAGGCGGAGCACGGCGATGTGTGCCGCTTTGTTTCTATGCGTCTTTTGCACGCGTTGATGCCGGCGAAATCTTCGCTGCGCATGCTGTTCGGGTCATGTCGCTCGGACACGTTATGGCAGGTACGCAGGTTTCAATATTCCGCTGAGGTCGCTGTAGGGGATCTCCAGTTCTGGATGTCCGCTCGAATAGGGCGCAATGCTGTAGACGTCATATTTGAGAAGCACCTTATTGCGCAGCAGGGCCACATTGGCTGTTTGCTGGAAGGGCCATTGGCGCAGATATTCGGCGTCCTGTGGGTTCACGGCCAGCCATTGCTGGTGAGCTTTCGCAGCGGCTCGCCAGAATGCGCCTTCCTTGCCCGGCAATAACACATCGGCCAGTTTTAGCTCTCGGTCCTGTTCGCGGTCGTAGTTGATGAATCCGCGGCCAGGCATGCCGTGTGCGCCGCCGGTATGCAGGTAGCTCGACAGCTCGATTACCAGCAGCGAGCCGTGCTGTTCGCGCAGCTT
Organism: Pseudomonas sp. DNDY-54; assembly: GCF_019880365.1. Taxonomy (NCBI): domain Bacteria; kingdom Pseudomonadati; phylum Pseudomonadota; class Gammaproteobacteria; order Pseudomonadales; family Pseudomonadaceae; genus Pseudomonas; species Pseudomonas sp. DNDY-54. Next base: position 3,775,713 of record NZ_CP082271.1, on the reverse strand, counting down.
GGCTTGCAGGTAGCTGCTCCAGCCTGGCTCGGCAACACGCAGAAACTCTTGTTTATAGCCCTCAAGCGTTGCTGGAATGGTGGCTTCCGGGCTGTTAAGCGTCATCTTGCGCAGTCGCTCATCGATGAGTGCGTTGAGTACGGGCTCGGTCGCGAACAGTTGAGTGTCGATATTGACCAGGGGGCAGCGGTCATCCGTCTCAGGGCAGTCCGCGGGCCGCTGTTCGCTGACGACTTGCCGGACCTCAACGGGCGGTTCACCGCCAAAGTGCTGGCATGCGCTGATTAGCAGGCTAAGCGAGATCAGAACTAAGGTTTGGCGAATGGGCATAGGTGATTTCATGGCTCTAGTGATATTGACGGTGCGGTTTCGAGTGCGGGCAGGGTATGAAGTTCGTCATCGAACTTTGAGCAATTTTTCGCCATGCGAGTGGTCTGCAAAGGGCTGCGCCTGATCAAATGGCGCGCTAGGATGGCTTCAGTTAAACCGCTCACATCGTGACGGTTGCAGCCTTACCCGGTGCCGACGGGCGCGGGAACAAACCGATATGTGAGTAGTTCATGAACGATATTTTCCAAGCCGGCGTAGGCGATGTCGAGATCATCCAGCGCGAGCGCTGCTTCAGTGGCTTTTACAACCTTGACCGGTTTCGCCTTCGCCATCGTCTGTTTCGCGGCGGCATGGGTGCGGAGATCGAGCGCGAGCTGTTCGTTCGCCATGATGCGGTCTGTGTGTTGCCATACGATCCGCAGCGTGACGAGGTCGTGCTGGTCGAGCAGTTTCGGGTGGGCGCCATGGTGCATGGTGACAACCCTTGGTTGGTGGAAACGGTCGCTGGTCTGATCGACAAGGATGAGCAACCCGAGGAAGTGGCGCGCCGCGAGTCCATCGAAGAAGCGGGTCTCGAGCTTGGCGAGCTCTGGCCGGTCTCGGTTTACTACCCGTCCCCGGGTGGCAGCACCGAACGCATTCACCTTTACGTTGGGCGCTGCAACAGCGTTGGCGCAGGCGGCGTGTTCGGGCTGGAGGAGGAGGGTGAAGATATTCGTGCAGCCGTGTGGTCTCTGGAAAATGCGTTGAAGGCTTTACGCGACGGCAGGATCGACAATGCGGCGACTATCATTGCTCTGCAGTGGCTGGCCTTGAACCGCGATGAAATACGGGAGGCATGGATATGAGGCGAACCCGCGAGCGGTACCGTGTCGACCTGCTGGAGCTGCAATCGGCCTGCGAAGCCAATTATCTGCGGCTGATGCGCTTGCTGCCCGAAATGCGCAACCAACCAGATACACGCCGCATCGCCATGAGTCAGGGCGATCGGCTGCTCGGCGTGCTGGTCCTCAAGGTTATCGAAACCTGCCCCTACACCACGACGCTGCAGATCAGTCAGCAGGATTGTCTGCCCTGGCTGCCAGTCCCGCAGATGGACGTACGCGTCTATCACGATGCTCGAATGGCGGAGGTGATCAGCGCCGAAAACGCCAGACGATTCCGCGGCATCTATAGCTATCCCAACGCACAGATGCACCAGCCAGACGAGAAGAATCAGCTCAACCTGTTTCTCGGCGAATGGCTCGGGCACTGCCTGGCCTGTGGTCATGAGCTGGAGCCTGTGTTGTAAGACACCACTGTCCCCTCTAGGCGATAGCGATTTAAGTTGTGCTCAAAGCCGAGCCAGTTGTCACGGCGGTTCGCTTGCAGCTGATCTGTGATGCATGCCCGCATCGCGTGGTTTACCCCTGCGACTATCAGCCACCATAATTCCTGCGCGATTTCGCCAAAGGAGACGGGTCTTGGCTGCTGCGCCCCACACTGCTGAAAAAGACTCGGTGCTGCTCGTACAGCTGACCGACAGCCATCTATTTGCCGAGGCGGATGGAAAGCTGCTGGGTATGGATACGGCGGAGAGCCTGCAGCGGGTTGTAGAGTTGGTACTGAACGAGCAGCCCTGCGTTGACCTGATGCTGGCCACCGGCGATCTATCTCAGGACGGCACGCGCGCGTCCTATGAGCAATTTCGCAAGCTTTCCGAGCGAATCGGGGCGCCTGCACGTTGGTGCCCGGGCAATCATGACGAGCTGGATGCCATGCAGCAGGCTGCGGGTGATAGCGAGCTGATGGTGCCTGTGCTCGATATTGGCGCCTGGCGTGTGGTGATGCTCGATACGCTGGTGCCCGGGTCTGTTTTCGGCATGCTTCGCGATGATCAATTGGAACTGTTGGAGCAAACCCTTCGGCAGGCGCCAGAGCGGCCGCACCTGATCTGTCTGCACCATCACCCTGTCACTATTGGCAGTCGCTGGATGGACGGCATCGGGCTGCGCAACCGCGATGCGCTGTTCGAGGTTCTGGATCGCTTCAACTGTGTCAAAGCCGTGCTTTGGGGGCATATACATCAAGAGTTCGACAGCTGGCGCAGTGGCGTTCGGCTGTTAGCTACGCCTTCGACCGGCGTGCAATTCACGCCCGGCAGCGAGGATTTCCAGGTGGATACCGCTGCGCCCGGCTACCGCTGGTTAAGGCTGCATGACGATGGCCGGCTCGAGACTGGCGTTTCGCGCGTGGTCGGCATTGATTTCGAAGTCGATTACAGCGTCAAAGGTTATTGACGTCTCGTCGAGCCACACGTCGTGGACGGATGCGAGTATCCGCTGCCCGCTGACCCGAGCAACAGCTGTTCAGCTGGACTGAGTAGCGATAACCCGCAATCGCTACTGCGTAAGAAAATCGCGGGTTGAGCTGGGATAACCCGCACCACCGCCGAGCTGTCGCTTGCAGCCTTCGCGTTCTGCCTAGTAGCCTTTCCCGTCTTTTTGCCAGCTCAGCGAATCAGCATGACCAGCACGCAACCGACCATCCTTTACATGCACGGCCTCAACAGCTCGCCCTTATCGCAGAAGGCCAGTCAGTTAACGGCCGCGCTTGAGCGTATCGGTATGGGTGTGCAATTACGGGTACCGGCGTTGCACCATCATCCACGCCAGGCCATTGTCCAGCTGGAAACTGCGATTGCCGAGCTGGGGCGCCCCATGCTGGTCGGCAGCTCACTCGGCGGATACTATGCAACGCACCTCGCCGAGCGCCACAGGCTCAAGGCATTGCTAATCAATCCGGCAGTGACGCCGCATCGCCGTTTTGACGGTTATCTCGGGCCGCAGACCAATCTCTATACGGGCGAGATTTGGGAGCTGACCGAGGATCATGTCGTCGCGTTGGCCGAACTGGAGGTTGCGCCGCCAGGGAATGCCGATCGCTATCAGGTGTGGCTGCAAACGGGCGACGAAACGCTGGACTACCGTCACGCGGCCGATTTTTACAAGGGTTGCGCGGTACGCATCCAGGCCGGCGGAGATCACGGCTTCCAGGGTTTCGCCGAGCGGCTTCCCGCGTTGCTGGCCTTTGCCGGCTTCGATCCAGCCCTCTTTGCAGACCTCGACTTCTCCGATTTATAAGGACATCACGAGACGCATATGTCTTACACCGCCGAAGCCATTGAAGTTCTCTCGGGACTGGATCCTGTGCGTAAGCGTCCGGGTATGTACACGGACACCTCGCGGCCCAACCATCTTGCGCAGGAAGTCATCGACAACAGCGTTGATGAGGCCTTGGCCGGTCATGCCAGTTCGGTTCAGGTGATCCTGCATCAGGACAACTCGCTACAGGTGATAGACGATGGGCGCGGCATGCCAGTGGATATACATCCGGAGGAAGGTGTTTCGGGCGTCGAGCTGATCCTCACCAAGCTGCACGCTGGCGGCAAGTTCTCGAACAAGAATTACCAGTTTTCCGGTGGTTTACACGGTGTGGGCATCTCCGTGGTCAACGCGTTGTCGACCCGTGTGGAGGTGACGGTCAAGCGCGAGAGCAATGAATACCGCATGACATTCGCCGACGGCTTCAAGGCCAGCGAGCTGGACATCATTGGCACGGTTGGCAAGCGCAACACAGGCACCAGTGTTCACTTCTGGGCTGACCCCAAGTATTTCGATTCGCCGAAGTTTTCCATCAGTCGACTCAAACATGTGCTCAAGGCCAAGGCCGTGCTGTGCCCCGGGCTGAACGTCAGCTTCGAGGACAAGAGCACTGGCGAGAAGGTTGAATGGCATTATGAGGACGGCCTGCGCTCGTATCTCGTCGATGCGGTCAGCGACTTCGCGCGGCTGCCGGACGAGCCCTTCTGTGGAAGCCTGGCCGGTAATAAGGAAGCAGTGGACTGGGCGTTACTGTGGCTGCCGGAGGGCGGCGACAGTGTGCAGGAAAGCTACGTCAACCTGATTCCGACCGCGCAAGGTGGCACCCACGTCAACGGGCTTCGGCAGGGCCTGCTCGATGCGATGCGCGAGTTCTGCGAGTTTCGCAATTTGTTGCCTCGCGGGGTCAAGCTGGCGCCAGAAGACGTCTGGGAGCGGATCGCTTTCGTGCTTTCGACAAAAATGCAGGAGCCGCAATTTTCGGGGCAGACCAAGGAACGCTTGTCGTCGAGGGAGTCGGCGGCGTTCGTCTCCGGCGTAGTCAAGGATGCGTTCAGCCTCTGGCTCAACGCCCACCCTGAGCTCGGATTGCAGCTCGCCGAGCTGGCGATCAGCAATGCCGGAAGGCGGCTCAAGGCAAGCAAGAAGGTCGAGCGCAAGCGCATCACTCAGGGGCCGGCGTTGCCGGGCAAGCTGGCCGACTGCGCGGGCCAGGATCCGGTCCGTTCGGAGTTGTTTCTGGTGGAGGGCGATTCCGCCGGAGGCTCAGCCAAGCAGGCACGCGACAAGGAATTCCAAGCCATCATGCCGTTGCGCGGCAAGATTCTGAACACCTGGGAAGTCGACGGGGGTGAAGTGCTGGCCAGCCAGGAAGTTCACGATATCGCTGTGGCCATCGGCGTCGACCCCGGCGCTGCGGATATCTCCCAGCTGCGCTACGGGAAGATCTGCATTCTGGCGGACGCCGACTCGGACGGATTGCACATCGCGACATTGCTTTGCGCGTTGTTCGTGCGGCACTTCCGCCCGCTCGTTGATGCCGGCCACGTCTACGTGGCGATGCCGCCTTTGTACCGCATCGACCTGGGCAAGGATATTTTCTACGCGCTGGACGAAGCCGAGCGTGACGGGATTCTGGATCGCCTGTTGGCCGAGAAACGCCGCGGCAAGCCGCAAGTCACCCGGTTCAAGGGGTTGGGCGAGATGAACCCCCCGCAGTTGCGTGAAACCACCATGGATCCGAATACTCGTCGGTTGGTGCAGCTCACGCTCGATGACTTTGACGGTACGCGCGAGATCATGGATATGCTGTTGGCCAAGAAGCGCGCCGGTGATCGCAAGAGCTGGCTCGAATCCAAAGGCAACCTCGCCGAGGTATTGATTTGAATAATCGTTGGATTGCGCTGGTGTTTGCCCTGGCGATGCCGGTTTGGGCTGCTGAGGGCGTTGCGGAGCTGGAGCTGATCAGTGAGCACCCCGTCGAGGGGATCGAACAGGGTAATTTGTCGGGGCTGGCTTGGTGCGGTGACGGACTGTGGGCGGTTTCCGACCGCGATGACAATCGACTGTATCGGCTGGCGTCGGGCGAAGGTGTTTGGCAGGCCACGAGCGAAAGCTTTGAGCTCCCGCCCGCGCCTGATACCGGTCTGGCCTGGGGGATGCGCGTGCGCACCGCTATCAGCGGCATGGTGCGTGGCGGCAAGATGGATTTCGAAGGGCTTAGTTGCGACAACCTCGGTAATCGCTATCTGGCGAGTGAGGCGCACGCCGCCGTGCTGCGCGTCAGCCCGGCCGGAAAGGCCGAGTGGCTGAATCTTCCCGATGGATTGATCCGGCAGGCGCGCGCAAGCGGCATGCTGCTGGACTTCAATTCGATGCTGGAAGGTATCGCCGTCGACCCCGAAGCCGGTCGCTTATGGCTTGCGGGCGAGCGCGATCGTCGCGGCTTGATGGTCATGCATCGCAATCAGAGCAGCTGGCAATGCACAGGCGGCTGCGTGCTGCTGGCCGAAGGTGGCCGTGAACTTCCGCCGCCCGCGCTGGGCGATCAACCCTTGCCGCGGCGCTTCGCGGGTTTGGCGTTCCACCAGGAAAAGCTGTTCACGCTCGAGCCTTCGGCGCACCAGGTTTGTCGGCGCAATCCGACCAGTGGCCACACCGAACGGTGCTGGTCCTACGCCGGCACGGCGCTAACCGATCCACGTCGCTATGATTCGCCGTTTGGTAATGCCGAGGCGCTCTGGGTCGATGCTGAGGGCGCCTGGATTGGCATCGACAACAATGGGCTCACCCGTGCCGACGGGGAGCAACGCCCCGTGGTATGGCGTTTCGGCGCGCCGAAGGGCGGCTGGGGTGCGAAGCAGTGACGCAGCCTGCCGGCCGCCGCGTCGGCCGCGTCATGTTGGTGCTGGCATGGGGGGCGGGCTTGTTGCTGGCTACCCAATTTTTCGCCGACTGGGAGCAGAGCCGCTTTAACCCTAATCGCGATCCCGTTTCGGTCATCCTGGGTGAACAGGTCGAGGTGCGACTGGAAAGCAACGTACAGGGGCATTTTGTCGCTGACGGGCGTATCAATGGCGAAACCGTGACCTTTCTTCTGGATACCGGTGCAACCGATGTCGCGATTCCTGCCGAGCTGGCTGACCGGCTTGAGCTTCCTCGCGGCGCGCCAGTCATGCTACAGACCGCGAACGGACAAACCACCGGCTACCGGACCGTGCTGGACAGTCTCGGCCTTGGCGACATTCTTTTGCACGATGTCCGTGCTCTCATTGCGCCGGGCTTTGGCGGAGAACAAGTGCTGCTGGGCATGAGCGCGCTGAAACAACTCGAATTCACCCAGCGCGCCGGTACCTTGGTGCTGCGCCAACACCACTCGGAAAGGTGAACCCCATGAGCGCTCTGATACAGGCGACGGTGCCCGTACTGGCATCGTTGAATCTCGCTGAGAGTCGTGAGTTCTACGCTTCGTTTCTCGGCTTCCGAGTGCTCCTGGAGGCGGCCGACTACTTGATCATGGAGCGCGAGGGTGCCGAGTTGCACTTCTGGCTTTGCGACGACCGCCACGTTGCTGAAAACACTTCCTGCTATGTGCGCACCGGTGATTGCCAGGCGTTGTACCGCGAGCTTTGCCAGCGTGGCCTGGCCTTGGAAGCGCCTGTTCTGCGGCCCTGGGGCATGAAGGAACTCTACGTCACCGACGCCCACGGCAACTTGCTCAAGTTCGGCGAGCAACCTGCCGGGAGTCGTCATCCATCCTTTGCTGAAGAAAACTGCTGATGAGCGAATCTCTAGATCTGAGCCTGGACGGCGTGGAGCGTCGCTCCCTCGCTGACTTCACCGAGCAGGCGTACCTCAATTATTCAATGTACGTGATCATGGATCGCGCACTGCCGCATATCGGCGACGGCCTCAAACCCGTGCAGCGACGCATCATCTACGCCATGAGCGAGCTGGGGCTGAACGCAGATTCGAAGCACAAAAAGTCGGCCCGTACGGTCGGTGACGTGCTGGGTAAGTTCCATCCCCATGGGGATTCGGCCTGCTATGAGGCCATGGTGCTCATGGCTCAGCCGTTCAGTTATCGGTACACGCTGGTCGATGGCCAGGGCAACTGGGGCGCGCCGGACGATCCGAAATCCTTTGCCGCCATGCGTTACACCGAGGCGCGTCTGTCGCGTTATTCGGAAGTGCTGCTCACCGAGCTGGGGCAGGGCACCGTGGATTGGGTTCCTAATTTCGATGGCACCCTGAACGAGCCAGCGACCCTGCCAGCGCGTCTGCCTAACCTGTTGCTCAATGGCACAACCGGTATCGCCGTGGGCATGGCGACTGATGTGCCGCCGCATAATCTGCGGGAAGTGGCGGCCGCCTGCGTGCGCTTGCTGGATGATCCAAAGACCACTGTCGAGCAGCTCTGTGAACATGTTCAGGGGCCTGATTACCCGACCGAGGCGGAGATCATCACCCCGCGCGCTGACCTGCTGAAAATCTACGAAACCGGTCGCGGCTCGGTGCGCATGCGCGCCGTATATCGCGTCGAGGATGGCGATATCGTTGTCACCTCGTTGCCCCATCAGGTGTCGGGCTCCAAGGTGTTGGAGCAGATCGCCACACAGATGCAGGCGAAAAAACTGCCGATGGTCGCCGATCTGCGGGACGAATCGGACCACGAGAATCCGTGTCGGATTGTCATCATTCCCCGCTCCAATCGGGTCGACGCCGACGAGCTGATGCAGCACCTGTTCGCCACCACCGAGTTGGAGTCTAGCTACCGGGTCAACACCAACGTCATTGGTCTCGATGGCCGGCCGCAGGTCAAAAACCTCAGGGTATTGCTCAGCGAATGGCTTGCCTATCGCATCGGCACCGTGCGCCGCCGCCTGCAATTCCGTCTGGACAAGGTCGAAAGGCGCCTCCATTTGTTGGAAGGCTTGTTGGTCGCGTTTCTCAACCTCGACGAGGTGATTCACATCATCCGGACCGAGGATCAGCCCAAGCCGGTCTTGATGGCGCGGTTTGAGTTGTCCGAGCTGCAGGCCGACTACATCCTAGATACCCGCTTGCGTCAGCTGGCGCGGTTGGAAGAGATGAAGATCCGCGGCGAGCAGGACGAGCTGGCCAAGGAGCGTGAGAAGTTGCTGGCGTTGTTGGGTAGCGAAGCAAAGCTGAAGAAGCTGGTGCGCAAGGAGCTGATAGCCGACGCCGAAACTTACGGCGATGACCGTCGATCGCCTATCGTCGCGCGCGCCGAGGCGCGGGCGCTATCGGAAAACGAGCTGCTGCCGTCCGAGCCGGTGACCGTGGTGATTTCCGAGAAGGGCTGGGCGCGTTGCGCCAAGGGTCACGATATCGACGCGACTGGCCTGTCCTACAAGGCCGGTGACGGTTTCCGGGCGGCTGCCCCCGGTCGATCCAATCAGTACGCCGTGTTCATCGACTCCAGCGGCCGCAGCTATTCCTTGGCTGCGCACTCGCTCCCTTCGGCGCGAGGCCAGGGCGAGCCGTTGACCGGGCGGCTGACTCCACCGCCGGGGGCCAGTTTCGAATGCGTATTGCTGCCAGACGATGAGGCGTTGTATGTGATCGCCTCCGATGCGGGTTATGGCTTTGTGGTCAAGGGTGAGGACCTGCAAGCCAAGAACAAGGCGGGTAAGGCACTGCTGTCGTTGCCCGCTGGCGCGCGCGTAGTCGCGCCGCGACCGTTGAAGAATCGTGATCAGGACTTGCTGGCGGCCGTCACGACTGAAGGCCGCCTGCTGGTGTTCCCGATCCGTGATCTGCCGCAGCTGGGTAAAGGCAAGGGCAACAAGATCATCGGCATCCCCGGTGATCGCGTCGCCAGCCGTGAAGAGTACCTGACGGATCTTGCCGTGTTGCCGCAGGGCGCGACGCTGATTTTGCAGGCAGGTAAGCGGACCCTTTCACTCAGGGCTGATGACCTGGAGCATTACAAGGGAGAGCGTGGTCGACGCGGAAACAAGCTGCCGCGCGGCTTTCAGCGGGTGGACGCGCTGTTGGTGGAGGCTGTGAGCTGACGCTGTAATACGCTAAAGGCTGGCTTCCAGCGGCCGTTTCACGGAAGATAGCGGCCTTCCAATATCCCGCCGACTCTCTCCGACAGGGTTGCTTATTCATATGGCACGTCGGAAGTCGAAGACAATCGGTACTGCGACTGGTGACGGGTGCAGCGGGGCAGACAGGCCCAGCTGGCTGACGTAGCCAAGTCCTGAGCCAAGGTAGAGACGAACGTGCAGCGCCTCACTATTGTTTTACTACTAGCCTGTGCCGGCCTCACCGGCTGCGTTACGCAGCCAGTGCCGATGTACCAACTCGACAACGGTACAGTGGAGATGCCCGCGGCCGGGGCTGACGGTGCGTCGATTTTGCTGGGGCCTGTGAGGTTGGCCGACTACCTGCAGCGCGATGCGTTGCTGCAGCGCCTGCCAGACGGAGGTTTAGCGCCTGAAGGGCAGCGAGCACGCTGGGCTGGAGACCTACAGGGCAACGTAAATCAGCTATTGCTGCGCCAGCTGGCGTGGCGGCTAAAGTCTCAGAGTCTTGAGCTCAGCCCAGGTCGAGAAGGTTTTAATCCCGATGTGCAGGTCGAGCTTGAAATCACCCGCCTGGATTCTGGCCCGCAGCATCCCGCGGTACTGGAAGCTCAATGGCGCGTGCTGGATAAGCTAGGCAAGCATCAGAGCAGCCGTCTGGTTCGATTGCAAGAGCAGCATCAGGGCAGCACGGGCGATCAGGTCCGTGCACAAAGCGAGTTATTACAGCGCTTGAGCGAGATGATAGCGACCGCTATCGAACCCATGGCAGTTGCGTCCCGGGCGCCCGCCAAACGCAACAGCACGAAGACGCCGAGCCGACCAGAGCCAGCGCTTCCGACCATTCCCGCCGTTGAACCCATCAGAACCGATCTGGAAGTGTTCCGCTTCTGAGCTGCTAAGCCCGGCAGCTGGCGTCAGCCACGGTGCAGTACGAACCGTGGTTGCGCACTCAACCGTGTGCTAACCGTTTCGCAAGTGTTGCAAGACCATGCGAGAAGCCCTGCACTGAGCAAATAACGCGGGGTGCTGCCTGCGGAGCTGAGTGACGTCGCGGCTGCTTCGGCCCGACCTCTAGGAGCTGTTCGCCCATCCACGAGTGGATCGTGTCTCGTGGGCGGATGCTCGCGTCCCGCGATGCCCCGTCTTAGCGAGATCCGCGAAGCAGCCAACTACGAAGAAATGGCATCACATGCTGCGGCTGCGCAGCTCGTGCATGCGTGCCAGCTGGCGCTCGAGCAGCGACGGATAGGGTTCGAGCAAGCGTTCGACGCAACAGGCGCCTTCCGGACTGGCAATCGGACGAATGCGTGCGCGCTGGCGAATAAGGTTGTCTTCGCCAATGCTGCGTTCGACCAGCAGCAGGTTGCGACTGTGCTGGGACATCGCCAGCGCGGCCTGGGCCTGCTCACTGAGTAGAAGGTCGCCTTGGCTGAGGTCGTAGAGCCCGTCGCCTTGGGTCAGGCCCAGCTGCAGCTGCAGGGTAATGCCGCTATCCGCGACCTCAATTTGCAGGGCGTGTCCGAGCGCCCGCATGAGCTCGCCACAGCAGATAGCGTGGGTCAGGTAGTTCTGCTCATCGTCCTGGCTGTGGAACAGCATCAGGCTGCTGCCGTCATTGAGCGTGTGCAGTTCAGCCTGATACAGGGTTGCAGCCTGTTGCAGACAGTCGCGGTAACGCTGCAGCAGCTCGGTAAGCTGTGCGCGTGGCAGGCGCCGAAGCTGCTCCTGCGCGCCGAGCTGAATCGCGAGAACACCGCTTTTCCCAGCAGTAACGGAAGGCGCGGGGGCGAGGGTCACTGTCGCCGGCTGCTGTGGTTTGGCTTCTGAAAAGGGCGGGTCCGTGTCGAACGGGTCGTCATCGTCAGGTGCAAACGCTGCCGCAACGGCTGTTTTGGCTGAATTCAGGTCTACATCATCGTCTTCGAGACGATCATCAAACCCGGTCTCAACACGTTCATAGTCAGCCACCGGAGCATTGGCTGGCACCTCGATATGCGCCGAGTACATGTCCTGCATGCTGTCGTCCAGTTCGATCTCGGGCTCGGGTACTTCAGGTACGAGACGCGCTTGGAGTTGTCGCGCCAGATCACCTATTTCATCTTGTCGTCCGGCACCAGGAGCCGGGTCATCAGGGTCGCGAAGCCAGAGACGCAGCTGCATAAGGGGAAGCGAGAGCTGCCGACCGAGCCGCATGCTTAATGTTAGGGCCAGCGCAAGCAGGATAAGGCTGAGCAGACCCATGCTCTGCAGGCTGATGGTCATCGGCTGCTGAAACTGGTGCATGTCGAGGCTGATGCGCAAGTGTCCCGCAATCACCTCCTGGAAGCTGATTGGAGTGGAGTAGAGACCCTCCTCGTCGCCCAGCAGGTTCCGCTGTGGCCGCGAGCCCGACTCGGCCAGCACGCGATTATCGACGCTATAAACTGCCGCATGAGCAACCAGCGGGTTTTTCACCAGATTGCTCAGCAATACGTTGAGGCTGAGGATGTCATTGGCCACCAGAAGATCGGTCGCCGAGGCGGCCGTCTGGGTGATGAGGCTCTGCCCCAAGGCATCGGCCTGCTGCTCCATGGCGTGCTTGAACTGCATGCCCATGACCCAGGCATAAATGATGAGTGCCAAGGCAACAAGCAACAGCGTGTGGCTGGCCACCCGGAGCACCAGCGGGATACGTCGCTGGCGCAGCGCGCGGTAGATCAGCAGGAAGAAGTTATCGGACTTGACGGATGCGGGCCGGTTCACAGAGCGCGGCTCTACTCTTAGGGAAGTGCCGCGCAGTATACGGAAAGCGCACTGGGTGCTGAAGGTCTCGCAGTCAAAGCTGACGAATTGCAGAAGCATCGGCGCAACATCGCCGGTATGGTCAGTTTTTTGTCACGTGGCTGAGGCCCTCGGCGACGGATCGCCTGTTGTAGAATGCACGCCTTCTTTGCCGTAGGAGCTGCGCCTTGCGCGAAATCGTCCTGATCAACATTACCGGGGAAGATCGTCCCGGGCTGACCGCGGCCATCACCGGCGTGCTGGCCCAGGGTGGAGTGAACATCCTCGATATCGGGCAAGCCGTGATTCATGACACCTTGTCGTTCGGCATCCTCGTGGAAATTCCCGATACCGAACGGGCGTCTTCGGTGCTGAAAGATGTGCTGTTTACCGGCTACAAGCACGACCAGCAGGTGCGGTTCACGCCCGTTGCGGAATCCGATTACCAGCAGTGGGTGGCGGGGCAGGGCAAGCCGCGCCATATCGTCACGTTGCTGACCCGCAAGGTTACCGCCGAGCAGCTGCAACGGGTCAGCTCGATCACCGCCAAATACGGTCTCAACATCGATCACATTGATCGCCTCTCGGGTCGCCAGCCGTTGGATGTGCCCGAAGAGCTGGGTAAGGGTTGCGTCGAGTTCTCGGTCCGTGGCGAACCGGCTGATACCGCTGCTCTGCGTGCCGAATTCCTCAGTGTGGCGCAGGAGCTCAACGTCGACATTGCCTTCCAGCGCGACTCGGTGTTCCGTCGCAATCGCAGGCTGGCGGTGTTCGACATGGACTCCACGCTAATCGAGGCGGAGGTCATCGACGAGCTGGCCAAGGTGGCAGGCGTTGGCGCGCAAGTGTCGGAAATCACTGAGCGGGCGATGCGCGGCGAGCTGGACTTCCGCGCCAGCTTCAAAGAGCGTCTGGCACTGCTCGAAGGTTTGGAGGAGCGCGCCTTGGCTGAAGTTGGCGCCAGCCTGCGCCTCACGGAGGGCGCTGAGTTGCTGTTTGCCGAGCTGAAGCGGCTGGGCTACAAGACCGCGATCCTTTCGGGCGGCTTCACGTACTTTGCGCGCCAGCTGCAGGCCAGACTAGGAATCGACTACATCTATGCCAATGAGCTGGAAATCGTCGACGGCAAGCTCACCGGAGTCGCTCAGGAACCCATTGTCGATGCGCAGCGCAAGGCCGATCTGCTGCGTGAGCTGGCGCAGAAGGAAGGCTTGCGCCTGGAGCAGACCATTGCCGTAGGTGATGGCGCCAATGACCTGCCAATGCTCGGCCTGGCCGGCCTGGGCGTGGCATTTCGGGCCAAACCCCTGGTCAAGCAGTCGGCTAAGCAAGCCATCTCCACTCTGGGGATCGATGGCATTCTCTATCTGCTGGGGTTCAGGGATCGGGAAGGGACGGAGTAGGCCAACCAGGGCTTCCAGCGGCAGAAAGCCCCTGCACTGTTCCGCCCCGGGGCTTTCTCGTTGGCGCCGTCAGGGCTTGATCGCAACTTTCAACACGCCGTCGCGCTGGTTGGCAAACAGCTCGTAGGCGTCGGTGATGGCGTCCAGCTTGTACTGGTGGGTGACCAGGGCGCCGAAGTCGACACGACCGGAAGCAACGACGTTCAGCAAGCGCCGCATGCGCTCCTTGCCGCCGGGACACAGCGAGGTAACGATCTTGTGGTCGCCGAGGCCCGCATGGAATGCACCGAGCGGAATCTTCAGATCGTCGGAATAGACCCCCAAGCTGGACAGCGTTCCGCCCGGCTTGAGTACGCGCAGGGACTGTTCGAAGGTCAGCTGGGTGCCCAGCGCCTCGATGGCGGCGTCCACGCCGCGGCCGCCGGTGATTTTGAGGATCTCCTCGACCACGTCCACTTCGCGGAAGTTGAGTGTCACGTCCGCCCCCATCTGCCGGGCGATCGTCAGGCGTTCCTCGACCCCGTCGACCACGATGATGCAGCTGGCGCCGCGAAGCTTGGCCCCGGCGGTGGCGCAAAGTCCGATGGGTCCCTGGGCGAAGATCGCCACGATATCGCCAATCTTGATATCGGCTTTTTCCGCGCCACCAAAGCCGGTGGACATGATGTCCGGGCACATCAGCACCTGTTCGTCGGTCAGACCGTCGGGTACCGGGGCGAGGTTCGCCTGGGCGTCAGGCACCAGTACATACTCGGCCTGGGTTCCATCGATGGTATTGCCGAAGCGCCAGCCCCCCATCGGCTTGTAGCCATGGCAACCACAGGTGCCGCCATCCTGGGATGAAACGCCGTCCTGGCAGGCGTAGGAAGTGAAACTGGGGCAGATGGCGCCGGCGATCACGCGCTGGCCTTCCTCGTAGCCTTGAACGTTGCTGCCCAGCTTCTCGATGATGCCGACGGGCTCGTGACCGATGGTCAGGCCCTGAGCGACGGGATATTCACCCTTGAGGATGTGCACGTCCGTGCCGCAGATGGTGGTCGTGGTGATGCGCAGCAGGGCATCGTTGGGGCCGACCTCAGGGATGGGCTTGTCCTGCGGCTCGATCCTGCCGGGCTCGACGAATACGGCGGCTTTCATCATGGCCATGTGGTTTGCTCCCTCAGGTGTAGGAACTAACCACTGTAGACTCTCGCGCCGATGGCGGATGCCCCCGGTCAATGGCCGGCGCGGATCCGCGCCGGCCCAGCCGCTTAGTCGTCGTCAGATGAGAAGTTGTAATCCATCGACTGACTTGGGCCCTGTAGATACTGCCCCTGGATGTAGCCAACACCGGCTTGCCATAGCGTGGCGAGCGCGGTGGCGCTGTCAACGAAGGGGACGATGGTCTGCTTGGCCTGCTCATGGAGGTCCGCCAGTAGTTGCTTGAGCGCTTCCTGGTTTTCCTGACGGCTGAGGTCCTGGGTATAGGACCCGTCTATTTTCACGAAATCTGCATTGAGGTGCTTGAGGGTGTTGAAAGGGTTCAACACACAACCGAACTGGCTGAGCGCGATACGGCAGCCGAGCCCACCCATCCCCTGCGTTAGCGCTTTTGCTTGCTTCAGGTAAGCGACGGCGTCCTGCTCATCAATCTGGAAAACCAGTGAGTCGGGAGGCAGTCGCGACGCCTTGAGCGCGACGCCAAGCCAGTTAAGCAGGGATGGATCCTGCAAGCTCGCGCTTGAAAGATGTACGAATAGGCGTGTGCTATGCCCTTTGCTGCGATGTTCAGCGAGCAGCTTGATCGAATTGAGCAGCACCCATCGGTCGATCTTTGTGGCCAGCCCCGCTTCTTTTGCCGCGTCCAGGAAGTCTCCCGGCGGCACTTCCACTCCCTGCGGATCGAGCAGGCGCAGCAGAACCTCATAATGCTCGTGGCTGTCGCCGCGCAGGCTGATGATCGGTTGGAACAATAGGCGGAAGCTGTTTTTCTCGAGCGCCTGCTGCAACATGGCAAGCACATTGCCGCGGCTGGCGGCAGCCGCCAGCTCGTCGGCGGGGTTGTAAATCCCAAGCCCGTTGCCGTCGGTAAGCTCTTCGGCACAACGGTGAGCGCGATCGATCACGTCCCGGGCTTTCGCGGTTTTTTCGTCAAGCGCGGCAACGCCGATGCTCAGGCTGGTTTGAACGGTGCGGCCGCTGACCTCGAACAGATGGCCCTCGACCTTGCGCAGCAATTCAGTCAATGGCTGCTGAAGTTGTTGCGGCGCGGCATTGGGCATGAGCACCGCGAAGGCGTCGTCCCCGAAGCGGGCCAGCTCGGCGCTATCGGGGAACTGACTGCGAAGCAGCTGGGCCAACTCGGCCAGCAGACGGTCGGAGTCGCCCAAGCCGATATCGGCTTGAAGGCTGGCGAAACGATCGATCCGGATGTAGGCAAGGCTCGCGCCCTGACCGGCATTGACGGCGCGCTCCACAGCGCTGTCCAGCGAGTCGAGGAAATAGTTTCGGTTGTACAGACCCGTCACGACGTCCTGGCTGCTGATTTCACGTAGCTTTTCCAGCTCGGCATTGCCGGTCTCAGCACGAATGACGACTTGGATGCAGGGTTCACCGTCGTAGCTCGCTGGTGAAAAGTGCATGCGGGCCTTGAAGTTGCCGCCATCGGCGCGGATACCGCCGCACACCAGCTCAGCGCTGCCCTGAATGCTTTGATAGTTCTTTAGAAAGCTCTTGAACTCGACCTGATCGCAGGACGCGATGAGATCGATCATGGGCATGCCTTCCAGTTCGTCTACGTCTTCATAGCCAAACAGCTCCAGATAGGCGCGGTTGGCATAGATATGCATGCCATCATGAACATAGGCGATGGCATCTACGGAGCTCTCCAGCAGGAGCTGACACCGTTTTTCGGCCTCACGCAGCGCCAGCTCGGCGGAGCGGCGCGCACGACGTTCTTCGAGATTCGCGATCTCCCGGTTAGCAACCAGGATCAGCCATTCGTCTTCGCCCTGAGGCAGCGCGCCTTGGGCGCCGAGGGACAGGGCCTCAGTAATGGCATCGACATCGTTGCCCTCGATCAACTGAATGACCGGAATGTCCTTCGCCTGCTTGCGGACGGCACCAATGGCTTCGCTAGGATCAAGGTTGACGCTCGCCGGTGCATTGATCAGCAAGTCCCAGGTTTGCTGAAGCGCATCAGCAAGGTCCTCGCTGGAGGTAAGTCGATGGACGCGCGTCGCCTGGCCCGCGTTGCGGAACAGGCTGACCAGTCGCTCAGCTTCATTCTGCGAATCTTCGAGGAGCAACAGGCGGATGGTTTTCTTGTGCGGGGCCATGGCAGCAGCTTTGGAACGCGCCGTAGACGGGGCGTGAAGGCTAAAAGTACAGTGAGCCGCAATCTACAGCGTGTTCCAGAGCGAGTCAAAATCTTCGCCCCGTGTGGCCGCCTGGGTTCCCCTGGCTGTGATGGGGGTCTCCTGCGGTGGGGCCGCAACCCCTACCAACTGGTATTCGAACTGATTGTAGCTACTGGTACCCGTTTGGCGGCGACAGAGTTGCGCTCGGTGTTCGTCGCCGTTCTGATTGATCTGCACTTTTTGACCTTCCTGAAACGGCAAGCGCGGAACGATCAGCGTCGCCGGACGAGAGATCACACTGATTTCAGGCAACAGCAGGGCGCGCAGGTATTCACTACTCTGCTCAGTTTTCCGGAGCAGGCGAAGCCCGCAGGGCTGTGCGGAAGGAGCGATGAGTTCTACACCCATCTGTGGCCCACTGCCGCGAACCTGGCGGATCCAGCGCACCACTGCGACACTCCAGGCCTGACTGGTAGCGTCCTGAAGGCCTAGCAGCTCGCCTGCCTGGAGATGAGCCGGGACCTCGCCCTGCCACGACAGGCAAAAGCCGCCGGGGCTGTGGTCGACGCGCTGGACTTCGAACGTAGGGAAAAGATCAGCAACTGAGGAGGTTTCGGTTTCATCCTCATCCGTTGTGCTCTCGATAACGGGGCGGACAAACTCGATGCAATCGCTTGGCAGTACCCCATCCTCGTTGATCGCCTGGGCGTCAAAGGCAACGGACCAGACGTCCGGTGCGCCATTGTTCAGTTTGAAAACCGCAGATCGCGTGGCGTCGGGTCGTTTCAACAGCCCGACGAAGGGGCGTCGATCCGCCAAAAAATAATGCAGCGCGCTCATGCCGATGCATATCGTCATCGAGCCTTTCGTGGGGGTGCGCTGGAAACTCCGCTCGGAGATGTCACCCCAGGCGGCGCTGATGTGCTGGAGAAGATCCAGGCTAAGCCCCTCCGGAACGGCAAGCTCGTTCTGTTCGGCGCCACTCGTTGGCGATTGGAGGAAAAGCTGGATGGCTTTGACCAGGCCATGGGGGTCGACGCCGAGCAGGTTGGCCCGCTCTTCGAAAGTAAACATCGACCGGTAACGCGGCGGGCCATCGACCCGAGGCGATACACCGAAAAGGCTCGACGGGTTCTGTGCCGATTGCAGGCGAACCCATGCGCTCCAGGGCTCAAGAACCTGAGCCAGCTGTGCGACATTCTGTTGGCGCATCTGGTTGCAGCGGGCGCTGCCGATCATCAGCGCGACGATATAGCTCTGTTCAGCGCTTAACCCTTTGACCCGGTAGGCCAGATCGTCACGCACTACGGTGCGGTGAAGGCCCTGATCGCTGGCAATGGCGTATAGCTGATGAAGCTCAAGCCACAAGCCGTCCGGTGTTGGACTGTACAGCTGTGTCGAGCGAACGAGCATTGCGCAGAGGCTACGGATCGCTCGCTGCAGGGAGATGGTGAGCAGCTGCAGCCGTTCACGCCCCGTCTGTGCAGACAGCTCGACGGCAATCAGTTTGTATCCAATGGCGAGGTGATTGTGCAGGGCCTGGCACAGGCTGGCCACTTTGCGCGGGCGCTCGCCGAGGACGATGGGCTGATTGATGAAATAGCGCTCGAGTTCCCGGCAAACGAAATGGATCTCGGGCCTCAACAATTCGAGCAGTTGCAGTCGGTTCTGGACCGTCGTACGCAGCTGATTAAGCTCCAGCATGGCCTGGTATAGCTGGCGTGCGGTTTCACCGAGATTGGCCTTGGGCAGGCCTGAAAGCCAACGCCGGACGCCACGCACGCTTGGCTCGCAGAAGGATAGCTCCTCGCAATCCGGCGTTGGTACGCGCAACAACAGGGGTTGGCTCTGGGTTTCCAAACAATGAACTCCGTGGCAAGCGGTCTTCGCGCACCGATTCTCGGTCGGGGGTGCGATGAGGGCGTTCGTCACACTGTGATATCAAAATGCAATCGCTGGCTGACATCATAGCGGACACGGAGACGTTGGCCAGCAGCAGCCGACCATTGGTTCGGTTCTATGTTTCCGTCGAATCGGAGGCCGGCGTAATAACGGGCGGCACGGACTTGGCCTGGCCCAGGCTGTCGCCCATGCAGACCGGTGATAACGCAGTCAGGCGCTCAGCCCAGCTGACCTGGTCCGGCCCGAACAGCAGAATGACCGTCGATCCCAATTTGAAACGGCCCATCTCGGCGCCTTTTTCGAGCTGAATCGGGGCGCGACTGGCTTCGTCATAGCGGTGAGTCTTGAGCGTACGCTTGGGTGGCGTCACGAGTCCGGCCCAGACCGTCTCGATGCTCGCAACGATCATCGCGCCGACCAACACCATCGCCATCGGTCCGCGCTCGGTGTCGAACAGGCAGACCACGCGCTCATTACGGGCGAACAGCTCCGGTACACCTTCAGCGGTCACGGTGTTCACCGAGAAGATACGGCCGGGTACGTAAATCATCTCGCGCAGGGTGCCGGTTAGTGGCATGTGTACGCGATGGTAGTCCTTGGGCGACAGGTACACGGTGGCGAAATCGCCGCCCATGAACGGCGCGGCGCGCTCATGGTCACCGCCTAGCAGTTCCATCACGCTGTAGCTGTGACCCTTGGCTTGAAAGATTCGACCCTGCTCGATCCGGCCGAGCTGACTGATGGCACCGTCACAGGGATTGAGAATGGCGCCAGGGGTTGGGTCCAGTGGGCGAGCGCCGTCTTTCAGTGCGCGAGTGAAAAACGCATTGAAATGTTCATAGGCGGTTGGGTCTTCGATCTGTGCTTCGCGCATGTCGACTTGAAAATGTCGAACAAACCACTTGATGAAGGTGTTTTTCACCCAAGGCAACCGGCACTCGGCGAGGCAGCCGGCGAGGCGTGAGATCAGGTGGTGCGGAAGCAGGTACTGACTGACTACGAACAAGCGATCTTTCATGGATGACCTTTTCATTGCTGGATTGGCGTATCGGGCAGGTTGCCCCATTCGCCCCAAGAACCGGGATATGCCTTGACGCGCGGATAGCCCAGGGCTTTAGCCAGCAGGTAGGTGAAGCCGGAGCGATGATGCGTCTGGCAATGAGTGATGATTTCCTTGTCGGCAGTGATGCCGAGCATCTCCAGTCGTTCGGCGATGTCTTCGCGAATGCGCAGGCCGCGCGTTGCGTCCATTGCCGCTGTCCACTCGAAGTTGATCGCCCCAGGGATGTGGCCGGCACGCGCGGCGAGGGCTTTCTCACCGCGGTATTCCTCAGGTGAGCGCGCGTCCCAAATGACCATGTCAGGTGCGCCGAGCCGGCTTTCAATGTACTCACGGGTCGCGCTGGGCGACTCGTCGTACTGCAGCGTGATCGGCCTGCCAGAGGGGGCAGGCGTGTCCTGCGACAGCGGCCGTGGTTCGGCCAGCCAGGCGTGCAAACCACCGTTAAGGTAGTGGTATCGGTGGTGGCCGATGACGTCCAGCAGCCAGATGAATCGGCCGGCCCAGCCGCCACCTTCATCATCATAGACAACGTAAACCGCGTCTGGGCGATGCCCCAGTGCACTAAACAGTGCTTCCAGTTGTGGCTTGCCAGGTAAAAGGCCCGGTGCGGGTGGCTGGCTCAGCTGGGTCTGCTTGGGGTCGACGAATCGTGCACCGGGCAGATGCCCCTCAGCGTAGCGAGCTGCGCTGGTCAGATCGACCAGAATCAGTTCAGGAGCGTCCAGGCGCAGGGCCAGATCGGCCGGTTCGATTACCAGGGGCAAGGTTGAAAAGGCGGACACGGCAAGCCTCGGTTGGTCTGAAGAGGCCAAGTCTAGCAGGCTGTTGAAAACGTAGGCGAGGCAGGTATGACAAGGTGCAACGGCGCTCTGGGGCACAGTCTAAGAATGAGCGTACGAGCTAGGACAACCGAAGAAGCGGAGCGGGGCGCGGACAGTTAGATGAGTGAGTAAGCCAGATAGCTGGCGATCAGACAGCCTACAGCGGCTAACTGGCGCGCATTCAGCGCCCTCGTTTGCTGAACGTCGCCAGTGCGCGCTCGATGCATTGCACTGTCTTGCTGAACACCTGCAGGCTCGTCTCGCTGAGCGCGGTGTTGTTCTGATCGGCCACCAGCAGCATGACCACCCGACCCTCGCTGCCGACGGAGCGCAGCAATAAATGTTCACTGGGGAACAGTGACTTTAAAGCACCCGGTAGGAGCGCTGAGAACTGCGCCAGATTGTTTGGTGTCAGTCTGAGCTGCACAGGCTTTTCGAGCAGCCGGCGCAACACCTGGCTCTGATCCGGGTCGATGGTCAGTCTGGCCGCGTCGCGCGGCAGTCCGCTGGTCTGCTGGCTAACGAGGCGCTGCTGCTTACGGTCGACGAGCATCAGCAAGACGCGTTGCATGCCCGCGCATGACAGGGCTTTGCATGCGCTCGCAGTGAGCTGCACGACGTTATCGTAAGGGCTCGGTTCGCTGAGCAGCTCACGGCAATGGGTGCGCCATTGCGCCAGCGCGTCGGTATCGGGGCGCTTCGCGGCCCGCTCGACCTGAAAGACACTCTCCCACGGCCACAGCAACCCTTGAGCGGGGTGCCAGAGGTCGGTTGGCCCGATCTCCCGTGCACTGGTCACGGCTTGCTGATGCACGAGGTGCTGAAGTTCGGTCAGCGGAATCTGAAGATAGAGTCCGGCGAGCCGCTGCCAACGCAGGCTGTGAATGCCGCCCCAGCTGTGGTGCGCTGACATCGCCAAACAATTGGCGAGCACGATGGTGTTGCTTGGTAGTGTGAGCCAGCGGCGGAGATCTGGATCGGCATCGAGCATCTGTTGCTGATGCAGCGGATGTTCGTTGTCACGGGCGATGTGCAGCGCCTTGATCAGCATGCGCCGGTTTTCACTGAGCAGCCGATAACCCTGGGAGACCCAGCCCGGCAAACCCCAGTGTTCAGCCGTTGCCACGCACAGCTCCAGCAGTGACACGCCAAGCAGCGATTGCTCGACCGGACGCGCCGGTTCACGCTTAACCAGTACCCGCTGTTCCCAGCTTTCAAGTAGTTCAGGGTGAGCTGCGACAAGCGCCCAGACGGGTGAGAGAAACAGCAGGCTGCTCCAGTGGATCTCTTGCCAGAGTCGCGCGAGGCGAGACGCGAACAAGCCGTTGGCCTGCTGACTGGCATGGCGGCTGATGAGCACCATCTGCCGCAGCGGGGCCGGAATATCTTGGGGCTGGGCGGCGGGAACCTTGGAGAACAGCGTTTCGGCACGCTTCAAGCCGATGCGACTGAGCGCAACTTCCAGGCTCTCGGCCGGTTTGTTGCGCGATGCGGCGTCGCGGTTGGCTTCGCGAATCACGTTAAGCGCCAGGACCGGGCTTTCCTGAATCAGATCGGCGATCTGACGCATCGACATGCTGCTATCACGCAGCGCCCGCTGGACGCGTGCATAGGGGTCGGCAAACGCTGGCAGGACTACGGCGTCCAGCGCCTCAATCCAGGCGGGAAGCGTGCGGGGGAGAGGTGTCGTGTTCATGGCGCCGCCGAACTAGCATTTCATCGGGATGGCCTTTAGTCTGGCGCAAAAGTACCGATAACCCGAACAATTCTTTCATACGCCCCGCCTGTAACTCAGTGAGCGTGCGACGTCGCGCGACTTCTCCAGGTGCTCTGTACTAGGTTTTAGACGTACCTCTTATGGCAAAAATTATCGGCATCCTTGTAGTCATCGGCAGCGTGCTCGGCGGTTTCGTGCTGTCCGGCGGCAAGATCGGCGCGCTTATCCACCCGTTCGAAGTCATGATCATCGGCGGCGCGGCACTCGGCGGGTTTCTGCAGGCCAACCCGGGCAGCACCATCAAGTTGGTCTTCAAGAAATCGTTGCAGATGTTCAGCACGCGGTTTACGCAGAAGTACTACCTGGAAGTACTGGGGCTGCTGTATGAAATCCTCAACAAGAGCCGACGCGAGGGCATGATGGCGATCGAGGCGGACCTGGAAGAACCCAGCGCCAGCCCGATATTCAGCAAATACCCAGGGATATTGAAAGACGAGCGAATGACCGCGTTCATTTGTGATTATTTGCGGATCATGTCGTCAGGCAACATGGCTCCCCACGAGTTGGAGGGGCTGTTCGATATGGAAATGGCCAGTATCAAAGAGGAGCTGGAGCATCCCTCGCATGCTGTAGCCCGCGTCGCTGATGGCCTGCCCGCGATGGGGATCGTGGCAGCGGTACTGGGTATCGTGATCACGATGTCGATTCTTGCCGACGCGGACAACGCAATGATCGGCGAGAAGGTCGCCACAGCATTGGTCGGCACCTTCCTTGGCATTCTGGCTTCATACGGCTTCTTCGGGCCGCTGGCGGCTGCGCTCGAGCATGACGCCAAGGAAGAGCTGAACCTTTACGAAGGAATCAAGGCGACCCTGGTGGCTTCTGCTTCCGGCATGCCACCGACCCTGGCGGTGGAATTTGGTCGCAAGGTGCTGCTGTCAGCGCATCGCCCGAGCTTCTCGGAGCTCGAACAAGCCATGCGTGGTAGCTAAGCGCAGTCATGGACAATAACCAACCCATCATCGTCAAGCGGGTCAAGAAGGTCGCTGCCGGCCACCATGGCGGTGCATGGAAAATTGCCTTTGCGGATTTCGCTGTGGCGATGATGGCGTTCTTCCTGGTGATGTGGCTGATGAGTTCGGCTACGCCCGAGCAGAAGCGGGCGATTTCCGGGTATTTTCAAGACCCCATCGGTTTTACCGAGAGCGCGAGCCCGCACGTCATCGATCTGGGTGGCACGCCGACTCCATCGCCCGACCGCACGCTTAACGAGGAGATCGATCCGGCCGTTCAGCAGAGCGAATCGAAGATTGACGCCGACCAGGCGGAAACCTTCGCTGAGCAGCTGGAGCGAGAGCGGCTGGAATTGTTATTGCAGGAGCTGCAAAACAAGGTCGATGAGAACCCGGATCTGACCCGTTTCAAAGATCAGATCCTGTTCGAGATCACCCAGGACGGCTTGCGCATCCAGATAATGGATGCGGCTAACCGGCCGATGTTCGCGTTGGGCAGTTCGCGGCTCCAGCCCTATTTCGAAGACATTCTGCTGGCCATGGCCGACACCATTCGCGCGGTGCCGAACAAGATCAGCGTCAGCGGTCACACCGATGCCAAGCCATACTCCGGTCGTGGCGATTATGGCAATTGGGAACTGTCGTCGGAACGCGCCAACGCGGCGCGGCGCACCCTGGTTGCTGGCGGCTATCCCGATGAACAGATTGCCCGTGTAGTGGGCTATGCCTCGTCCGCATTGTTCGACCGGGACGAACCCTTGAATCCGGTCAACCGACGCATCGATATCCTGGTCCTGACGAAAAAGGCCCAGCGTGATATCGAAGGGGCCCAGTCCGATGCGGCGAGCGCATCAACGCCTGCTGAGGCAGCACCTCAGGACGGTGCCTCAACGCCAGCGCTACCCGATCCGCTGCAGTCGCCGCAGCTGCGAGAGCGCCTGAACATCTTCGAGGATGGCGTGTTGAACTTTGACGAGCCCGGCGGCAACTGATCCGGACTCCTGCGACAGTTCAGCGCCAGGGCTGAACGAAGGGAGCTGCTCTGGCGAATTGCTAGAACCGCTAGTAGTCGGCTTCCGGCAAGCTGCTGATGATGTGGCGGTAACTGGCCATCCGCTGCGGCTGGATCTGCCCCTGCTCAAGCCCCTTCAGCAGGGCGCAGCCCGGCTCGCGATCATGCTTGCAGTCGCGGAAGCGACAGTGCCCCAACAGCTCCTGAAACTCGATGAAGCCAGCTTCCACGTCGGCGCGGCTGACATGGCCAAGACCGAATTCACGAATGCCGGGTGAGTCGATGAGCTCGCCACCACCGGGGAAGTGGAACAGTCGTGCTGTGGTGGTCGTATGGGTTCCTTTGCCGGTCATTTCCGACAGCGCGCCGACCCGGGTGTCGACCCCCGGTAGCAGGCTGTTCACCAGCGACGATTTACCCACACCAGACTGACCGACAAACACGCTGACATGCCCGTCCAGCCGTGCTTTCAGGGTCTCCATGCCGGCCCCGTCATGCGCGGAGACTTCCATCAGAGGGTACCCCAGCGTGCGGTACACCGCGAGCAGGGCGTTGAGCGCACCCTCGTTCTGTGCATTGATCAGATCCGCCTTGTTCAGCAGCAGCAACGGTGTAATGCCGGCATGTTCGGCTGCGATCAAGTAACGGTCGATGAGGTTGGCATGAGGCTCAGGTAGCGGCGCGAACACGATGACGATCAGGTTGACGTTGGCCGCAACGGGTTTCAGCTGGCCACGCGTATCGGGCCGGCAGAGTTCGGTCTGGCGCGCTAGCTGGGCGACGATGACCCCGATTCCCTGATTCCCAGGCCGCCAGACGACCTGGTCGCCAGTGACCAGCGCTGGCAGGTTCGCGCGCAAGTGGCAGCGAAAGACCTGGCCGCGATGCTCACCTTCCTGGGCTTCGACCTCAACCTGCACACCGAAGTGAGCGATCACCAGTCCGGTCTGTTCAGGGCCGAGATCGCCACCTTCCAGCTCTTCGATGGCGCGTGATTCGCGTCGTGCAGCGCGCGAAGCGCGCTCATCCTGGATCTTCTCGATGCGCCAGCTTTGCCGGCGGTTGAGGTGGCGTTTGGCCATTTGCGTAGGGTGTCCAGGTGGGAAAAGTAGGCGAGTCTAGCATGCGGCCGAGCGCGGCTATGGGCCTGTATGGGCTGCTGTCAGCCGGTTAGACTCGAGGCCTGTTTCTACGCGACGCGCATCCATGCTGACCTCACCTCTTGCCCGATTTCCCGCCGTTCTGGCCTTGCTCAGCCAACTCTCGTCGCTACTCGTCAGCTGGCTGCTCCTACTGGTTCTGGCACGGCTGCTCGGCTGGCATGTGAGCCTGCTGAGCGCTGCCTGGTTGCAGGGGCTGCTCGCCGCACTTTTCGGTCATCTGTTCGGGTTGTCGCGCTGGTGGCTGCCGATCAACCTGGGTTTTGTACCGGGCCTGGTGCTGCTGCAGGATCACGCACTTCCGCCCTGGCTGCTATTGGTCGGCTTTATTGTTCTCTTGTTGCTGAACTGGAATGCACTCACGGAGCGGGTGCCGCTGTATCTGACCGGGACTGCGGCGGAGCAGCGTCTGATAGAGCGGCTGGCTACGTTGCCTGCTGGATTTCGCTTCGTCGATCTGGGCAGCGGGCTCGGTGGCACTCTGCTGCGGTTGGCGCGGGCGTATCCGACGGCACAGTTTGTCGGCGTCGAGACCGCGCCGCTGACGTTTGCGTTGTGCTGGTTGCGCTGCCTGCTTCAGCGCAACTGCCGGGTACGCTTTCGCAGCTTCTGGCGTGAGCCATTGGGCAATTACGAGGTGGTTTATTGCTTCCTTTCGCCAGCGCCCATGTCGGCCTTGTGGCTGAAGGCGTGCGAGGAGATGCATCCGCGCGCACTGCTGATCAGCAACAGCTTCGAAGTGCCTGGTGTCGCGGCAGAGGAAGTCCTGGCGATCGACGATTGGCGCCACTCGCGCCTGCTGTTATGGCGGCCCGGCGCCAATGTCCAACCTGACGGCGGTCCAGTGAGCAGCTAAACTGCGCGCCACCGCCAAGGAGCTCACCATGCAGAACCCGCAGAATCTCATCTGGATCGATCTGGAAATGACCGGTCTGGATCCTGATAGCGATGTCATCATCGAGATGGCGACCATCGTCACCGACAGTCAGCTCAATGTTCTGGCCGAGGGTCCAGTCA
This sequence comes from Pseudomonas sp. DNDY-54, assembly GCF_019880365.1. Lineage (NCBI taxonomy): Bacteria > Pseudomonadati > Pseudomonadota > Gammaproteobacteria > Pseudomonadales > Pseudomonadaceae > Pseudomonas > Pseudomonas sp. DNDY-54. The sequence goes on along the minus strand of NZ_CP082271.1, from coordinate 3,748,981 downwards.
TCGCCATCCATCAGAACGACGAAACGCTCGCAGGCATGGACGAGTGGAATACCCGTCAGCATGGCGGTTCCGGATTGACCCAGCGAGTACGCGACAGTCAGATATCTACCGAGGAGGCTGAAGCTCAAACGTTGGCATTCCTCGAGCAGTGGGTGCCTAAGGGGAAGTCACCCATTTGTGGCAACAGTATCTGCCAGGACCGGCGCTTTCTGTACCGCCGAATGCCTCGTCTGGAAGCGTACTTTCATTACCGCAACCTGGATGTCTCGACGCTCAAGGAACTCGCTGCACGCTGGGCGCCAGATGTGTTGGCAAGCTTCAAGAAAGGCGGCACGCATCTGGCGCTGGACGATATTCGCGAGTCGATTGCGGAGCTGCGCCATTACCGTGAGCACTTCATCAAGTTTTAAAGTGCCCACCCTCGGTGATCTAAAGCAGGCGCTACCTGGCTGAGCTTAACGCCCCAGCTTTCTCAATTCGTCGGATTCGACCACCCGCGTGCCGTCGCCGTCTTCCAATGCCAGTCGCCACAGCGCGCGGGCGAGTGTGCACGCCGGGATGCCACGGTATTTGCCGGGTAGCAGGTAGGAGAGCGGGGCGGTCAGGCGCTCCACAGGGCGCACTTCCATGCGTGGGCCCAGTAGCTGAGACGGGCGCGCGATGGTCAGTTGTGGCCAGTCCTGAGCGCGTAGCGCTTCCTCCATTTCGCCCTTAACCCGGCAGTAGAAGATCGAGCTGTCCGAACCGGCGCCCAGCGCGCTGATGACCAGAAGATGCCGCGCGCCCAGCTCGCGCGCGCGCTTGGCGAACTCAATGACCAGATCATGATCAATGGCACGAAAAGCGTCTTGGCTTCCGGCCTCCTTGATCGTGCTGCCGAGGCAGCAGAAGGCGGTGTCGATATCACCGGAGAGCTGCGGTAGCAGCGTCTGGAGCGGCCCGACCGGGTTCTCGAGACGGGGATGCTCGGCTAGGGGTTTACGGCTCGGCGCCAGAACACGTTCTACTGTGGGTTCGTTGAGCAGGCGGTCGAGCAGATGCTCGCCGGTCAGCCCGGTGGCGCCGGCAAGCAAAATACGCTGTGGCGTCAAATACATGGTTTGGCTTCCTGTAACGATCAGTCGGTTGACGATGGCTGTTGTTCGTTCAGCGCTCGCCAGTGTTCGACAACCTGCTCGGGCGCCCAGATCTGTGGCTCCGATGCCTGATAGTGGTCGGCTTGTTCACGTTCGGCAACCCTCGCCTGCGCCAGCGTGAAGGCCTCCACAATATCCCGAGTTTGCTGCAACGCCTCGTCGAAAAGGGCACGGCCAAAATAGGTGAAATCGCTTTCTTCCGAGCAGCCGAAGGACACGCGGTCGGCGCGAGCGGCCGCAATCACCAGCGTATTCGGGCTTTTCAGGGGTTCGATAAACCCGCCGGAATAGCAAGCGGAGATCACGATGATCTTGTTGCGTTCGGCGAGTGGCTCCATGAGCGTTGCAAGCTCGTCGGCTGGCAGATCCTCCAGTTCCAGCCGAGGCTGAGCGAGCGCCAACTGATGATCGGCGGAGCCGTGACTGGTCAGATAAATAAAGATCAGGTCCTCATCACCACTGCGCTCGGACAATGTGCGGATGGCCCGGGAAAGGTTCTCGCGAGTAGCCAGCGGTCGATCAGCGAGGTGGTCGCGGTGATTGACGAGGCTGATCTGACCATAAGCGGCGAAACGCTCCGCCAGCAATGCGTCGACGTACTCCACTTCCCGCAGAAAAACGCTCTGCTGGCCGTCGCCCGCCACGGTCAGGCTGTAGAGCTCCGTCGCGGGGGTGGATGTCGGTACCGCATCAAGGGCTTCCGAGAGCAGTTGTCCCTGACGCAGCAGGCCGACCTCCAGCGGGTCCGGCAAGCGCTTGCCTGTGGCGTCATGGCTGAGGCGACCAGAACGCCAGGTGCCGCTGCGCTCTGTGCCGTCGGCAAGCATCAACGTCCCCGAACCATGGAACCGGCCTGCGCGGAATGTTCCGGTGAAACGGGATCCGTCCGGCTGTTGCAGGTGACCCTCGCCGTGGTACTGCCCGCGCCGAAAGTCGCCTTTATAGTGTGTTCCATCGATGCCGGCGTATTCACCCTGGCCGCTCAGCTCGCCTTGTTTGAAACTGCCTTTCCAGACATTGCCGACCGCATCTTCATAGCGGCCCTGGCCGTGGAAGAGATCATCCTGGAAGTGCCCCAGGTAATGCTCACCGTCGCTGCCGCGATAAAACCCTTTGCCGTTCAGATGGCCGTCTGCAAAGGTGCCGCTGAATTCACCACTCGCATCGCTGCGGCTGCCCAAACCGTCGGGCTGGCCATTCACGAAGGTACCCTCATAAATCACGCCTTCCGGGTACTGCAGTGTGCCGGTGCCGTGATAGAGATCGTTCTTGAATTCGCCTTCGTAGCTCAGCCCCTGCTCGGTGTAGCGGCCTTCCCCGCTGAGGCTGCCACGCTGAAAGCGACCTTCGTAGACACCGCCAGTGGCGTAGCTGAAACGCCCTTGACCATCGAACAGCCCGCGTTGGAATTCACCTTCATAACGATCGCCATTCGCACCCTGCCAGACGCCATCGCCGTGCCACTGTCCATCCTTGAACATGCCCTGGTAGTAGCTGCCATTGGGGTAGTCGATTCGTCCCGTACCCTGCAACAGGCCATCGACGATCTCGCCGCGGTAACGTCCGCCGTCTGGCAGCACCGCATCGGCGGGCAGCAAGGATTCTCCGTCTCCGCAAGCAGTCAGAAAACAGGCCAAGAGAAGTGGGGCGAGGTGGCGCATGCGGCTATCCAGAAAGGGCGACGACCGCAGTATGCCGTAAACGCGGCGGGGCGCGGCAACTGGCGCCCCACGCTGATCAGACGAAGCAGAGTGCGAGAGTTTCAGCGATAAAAGCGGGTTTTTCCACCCCTTCAATTTCCATCACGGCGCGCGACTTGAGCAGCCATTGCCCCGGGTTCTTCTCGTTAACGTCGAGCAGCGTCGCTGCCACGCGAACCCGAGAGCCGACCCTGACCGGCTGGAGGAAACGCAGGCTGTCGAGGCCGTAGTTGACGCCCATCTTCGTGCCTTCGGGGCGAATCATCAGTTCGTCCATCAGCATCGGCAGTAGCGACAGCGACAGAAAGCCATGCGCGATGGTCCCGCCAAAAGGCGTCTGGGATGCCTTGTCTGGATCGATGTGAATGAATTGATGGTCGCCTGTGCAATCGGCGAATTGGTCGACGCGCTGCTGGTCGACGGTGAACCATTCGGAGCGGCCAAGCTCCTTGCCAATGTAGTCCTTGAGTTCCGCTACGGGTACTTGCGGCATGTGTCCTCCGGCCTTTGTTGTTCTATTGGGTATGCGGTGGACGCTAGATCAGCACGCACCTGATGACGAATCAACCAAGCATGGTTCGCGCGAATGGCGGGCCATAGGCCGGGATGTCGTCATCCGAAGGTGCAAACGTGATGAGACGCCTATAATTGCGCCCCTTTGCTTTGGAGGCTTCCATGCTGCTACGCGGCTTGACCTGGCTGGTGCTGTTTCAACTCATTGGCACCGCACTCAATGTATTGGTAGTGCCGATGTTGCCGGGGCCGATCATCGGCTTGTTATTGCTCTTTGTGGCGCTTCTGCTGAGAGGGCACGCCAGCGAGTCGCTTCAGGTGGCCGCCAGTAGTCTGCTGCGTTACCTGCCCTTGCTCCTGGTGCCGCCCGCGGTAGGGGTAATGGCTTACACCGAAGCGATCCTCGATGACTTCTGGGCAATCGTTGGGGTGCTGGTGCTTTCGCTGGTCGTTTCGCTGGTGTTCACCGGCTGGTTGATGCAGACGCTGATCCGTCGTCAGCAGCGCAAGGCGGGCCGCACATGACCGCAATGCAATGGCAGGCGGCTTGGGACGCGGTGATCCATCATCCGTTATTCGGCGTTGCGATTACCCTTGCGGCGTTTCAGCTGGCGTATGCCGCGTACGAGAAGACCCGCTGGGTGTTCCTGCAGCCAGTGCTGGTGTCGATGGTAGTCGTAGTCGGTACGCTTGTGCTGTGTGGCATCAGCTACGCCGAATACCGCGACAGCGCACAGATGCTTACCGTACTCCTCGGGCCGACCACGGTGGCGCTGGCGGTTCCGCTGTTTCTCAACCTCCGGCGCATCCGCGAACTGTTCGGGCCCATCATGCTGACTTTGTTGGTCGCCGGTACCGGTGCAACGGCGCTGGGGATGGGATTCGCCTGGGCCTTTGGCGCCGACCAGATGATTCTCATGACGCTGGCGCCCAAGTCGGTGACGTCGCCGATCGCCATGCTGATGGCGGAACAGATTGGCGGCGTGGTGGCGCTGGCGGCCGTGTTCGTCATGATCACGGGCATCATCGGCGCGATCATTGGTCCGGAACTGTTGCGCCGGTTCGGCGTTCAGCATCCTGCTGCCCGCGGCATGGCGTTGGGGCTCACCGCGCATGCGGTCGGGACCGCGCAGGCGCTGCAGGAAGGCGATGAATGTGGTGCCTTCGCGGCGCTGGCGATGAGCCTGATGGGCGTCATGACCGCGGTGCTCCTCCCGCTGGCCGTATTGCTGTTGTCATGAAAGGAGTCCGCATGAAGTTGCCATTGTTTCCGCTCGATACGGTGTTGTTCCCCGGCTGCACCCTCGATCTTCAGATCTTCGAGGTGCGTTATCTCGACATGGTCAGCAGTTGCCTGAAAGCAGGGCATGGCTTTGGAGTGGTGCGCATTGTCCAGGGCAGCGAGGTGGGGCCGGCGGCGAGCGAATATGCGTCAACCGGTTGCGAGGCCCTGATTCGCGACTGGCAACAGCGGCCGAATGGTCTGCTGGGGATTAGGGTCGAAGGAGGGCGTCGCTTCGATGTCGTGTCGGCCGAGGTACAGCGCAATCAGCTGACACTGGCGGACGTCAACTGGCGCAACGAAGTTGAGGACCTGCCGCTTGAGGACCAGCACGCGGACCTCGTTATTCTGCTTGAGGCGCTGGGGCAACATCCGTTGGTTGAAACGCTTGGAATGGGCGGCACAGCCCAGGGGCAGCGTTCCCTGGCGCACCAACTCGCCTATCTGCTGCCCTTTCAGCCGGAGCAGAAGATCGAACTGCTGCAGCTGGATGATCCGCAGCTGCAACTTCAGCACATTCAGCGCTGGCTTGAGCAACTGCAGGGCGACGCCGTCAGCTAGCGCTCACGCCCGCCCAGGGCGCCCAATTATTGATAACGGTACATCTGCATCGCGCCTGGCAATGCCCATAGTGCGAACGCGCTTATCAGGCCCAGCGTGGCAGGCAGAATCAGCCACCAAACTTTCGGAGACAGTGCATCCATCGGGGCGCGCCATTGCACAAGGGTCAGGCTGGCGGCGCAAACGGTCGCAGCCAGCACGGCGCCGGCGATTACGTCGGTCGGCCAATGCACCCCCAGGTAAACCCGCGACAGCGCAATGGCGGTGGCTGGCAACCCGGCGAGCAGGACCCAGGCCAGCCGCAAGCGTGGCGGTTGACCGCGCCCAGCGAGTACGCCGAGGGTCAGAAAAAATGCGAACGCCGCCGAGCTATGGCCGCTTGGGAAGCTGAAGGTGTCCAGGGGTTCTAGAAGAACCTCCGGACGGATGCGCCCAAACGTCTCTTTAAGCGCACCGTTCGCCATTGCCGTTCCGAGCAGCGTGAGAATGGCGAACACCGCCGCGCGAACCTGCTTCATGCCGATCAGCAGCAGGCTCAACAAAACGGCCGCCCATAGTTGCGTATGGAAATCCCCAGCGCGCGTGACGACGACCATGAAGCGGTCGAAGATCGGGCTTCGCTCTCCCTGGATAACCGTCATCAGGCCTTCGTCGAACTCCACCAAATACGGCCAGCCGATGAACAGGCCGATCAGGATGGCGGCGCTGAGGCCGGCCGCGAACGGCGTGACCCAGCGCAGCTGATGCAGGCTGCTGTGCACGATGCCGCCGATGAGCAGTAGCAGCACGCCGATCACAACACCCGCTTCGCCCCAGAACCCATCGGGTAGCGGTAGCCGTACGGCCGCGCCAGCGGTCCAACCGGGGAGCAGGTAGGCCATCGACCAGCCTGCCGCGGCGACCAGGCTCACCAGCAGGAAACGCCCGAACGGCATGTCCAGCATTCCGGCCGTGAGTGGCAACATGGGCCGCAGCGGGCCGATGAAACGACCGACGAGGAGACTGGCGATGCCGTAGCGCTCGACGTACAGCTCTGCCCGGGTCAGCCACTCTGGATGGTTGCGCAGCCCTCGCAGGCTGCGAATGTTCTGGTGGTAGCGGCGCCCCAGCCCATACGAAAGCAAATCGCCTAGCAAGCCGCCGGCGTACCCCAGCAACAATGTCTCGCCGAGGCTCAGCACTCCGGTGCCGGCAAGTACCGCAATGGCGAATACCAGGACCGTGCCAGGCATCAGTAGCCCGACCACGGCCAGACATTCCAGGCAGGCCACTAGGAATAGGCTCAGGCCCAGCCACTGAGGGTTCTCGGCGAGCCAGCTGGTGAGTGCGGTAAGCCATTCGGGCATGGGGTAATCCTTGAATCTGAGACGATTTCGACCCGGCAGTCGCGTCTCGGTTTCAAAACGCCTGCCATGATAGAGCCAATGCAGCTGAGGGCGGGAGGCGGCTTCAGTCCGGCCCGTAGGCGCATGTAGCCGCTCGGCTGGGTGAGACGGTTGGCTCAAGGTCTGGCGCTTTACAGCCATTCGCCGGGCGCGGCTGTGCGTCAGGCGCGTGGGTGGCTATAATCAGCCGCTTTCCCTCCAGTCAGGCCAGCTAGACCATGACCGAGTCCGTACTCGATTACATGACCCGCCTCGGTCGCGCCGCGCGCGAGGCGTCGCGCGTGCTTGCGCGTGCCACTACGGCACAGAAGAACCGCGCGTTGCATGCCGCTGCCGCTGCGCTCGACGCGGCGCGCGAGGAACTGGTCAATGCCAATCAGAAGGATCTGGCGGCCGGGCGCGCTAACGGACTGGACGACGCCATGCTCGATCGTCTGGCCCTGACACCGGCGCGTATCGACGACATGATCGAGGGCCTGCGTCAGGTTGCCAGCCTGCCCGATCCCATTGGTGAGATCCGTGACATGCGCTACCTGCCTTCGGGCATTCAGGTCGGCAAGATGCGTGTCCCGCTGGGAGTAGTCGGCATCATTTACGAATCGCGCCCGAACGTGACCATCGATGCGGCCAGCCTTTGTTTGAAGTCCGGCAATGCCACCATCCTGCGCGGCGGGTCCGAAGCCATCCACTCGAATCAGGCGATTGCGCGCTGCATCCAGCTTGGGCTGGCCGAGGCCGACCTGCCATCGGCGGCCGTACAGGTCGTCGAGACCACTGATCGCGCTGCGGTCGGCGCGCTGATCACCATGCCCGAGTTCGTCGACGTCATCGTTCCGCGTGGCGGCAAGGGCCTGATCGAACGCATCAGTCGTGATGCGAAGGTTCCGGTGATCAAGCATCTGGATGGCATTTGCCATGTGTTCATCGACCAGGCGGCTGACCTCGACAAAGCCATTCGCATTGCCGACAACGCCAAGACACAGCGGTATGCCCCTTGCAACACCATGGAAACGCTACTGGTTCATGCGGGCATCGCGCCGCGCGTTCTGCCGCCCTTGATCGCCATCTATCGCGAGAAGGGCGTCGAGCTGCGCGGCTGTCCGCGAACATGCGAACTGCTGGGGACAGATGTTCTGGCTGCCGCCGAGGAAGATTGGTCGACGGAGTACAATGCGCCGATTCTATCGATCCGTATCGTCGATTCCCTTGCTGATGCCATCGAACACATCAACCGCTACGGATCGCAGCACACCGATGCGATCGTCACCGAGAACTTTACCGATGCCCGCCGCTTCATTACTGAAGTCGACTCGGCGTCAGTAATGATCAATGCCTCGACTCGCTTTGCTGATGGCTTCGAGTACGGGTTAGGGGCAGAGATCGGCATTTCTACCGATAAGCTGCACGCACGCGGCCCGGTCGGCCTTGAAGGCCTGACCAGCGAGAAGTACGTGGTATTCGGCGACGGCCACGTGCGTACTTGATGAGGGCGACTGGCACTCCCCGGCGCATTGGCCTTCTCGGTGGCACCTTTGATCCTGTGCATATCGGGCACTTGCGTGGGGCTCTGGAGGTGGCCGAAATAGTTGGGCTTGACGAGGTTCGTCTGGTCCCAAATTACAGGCCCCCGCACCGTGAGACGCCTAATAGCTCAGCTCAGGACCGGTTGAGCATGGTTCGGCTGGCTGTGCAGGAGCTGCCCTTGCTGGCAGTCGACGCACGGGAGCTGGAACGCGATAAACCGTCCTACACGCTCGACACGCTGGAGTCTCTGCGTGCCGAGCTGGACGATGACGATCAGGTCTTTCTCATCGTCGGGTGGGATGCGTTCTGCGGGCTTCCCAGCTGGCATCGCTGGGATGAGCTGCTCGATCATTGCCACATTCTGGTCATGCAGCGTCCGGACGCCGACAGCGAGGCGCCGGAAGCGCTGCGCGATCTCTTGGCTGCACGTAGCGTGAGTGACCCGCTGACGCTTGCGGGCGGCGGGGGGCAGATCGCCTTCGTCTGGCAGGCACCTCTCGGGGTTTCGGCAACACGAATTCGTCAATTTCTGGCCAGCGGCCGGTCGGTGCGTTTTCTCGTACCCGACGCCGTACTGGCTTATATCAACGCGCACGGACTGTACCGGGCGTCGAACTGAGGTTGTTTCACACTATGCAAAATGATTCTTTGGCCCAGCTGGCCGTTAGCGCCCTGGAAGATCTGAAAGGCACCGACATCACCACCATTGATGTCCGCGGCAAAACCAGCGTCACCGACTTCATGGTGATCGCCAGCGGCACCTCCAGCCGCCACGTAAAATCTCTGGCCGAGAACGTGCTTGAAAAGGTCAAGGAGCAGGGCGTGCGCCCTCTGGGTAGCGAAGGGCTGGACGGCGGTGAGTGGGCTCTGCTCGACCTGGGCGATGTGGTGGTGCATGTGATGCAGGTGCCTACTCGCCAGTTCTATGATCTCGAGCGCCTCTGGCAAGGCGCCGAGCAGAGCCGCGCGCAGCACGCGGGCGAACAGGAATAACCGATTCGTGCGGATCAAGCTGATTGCGGTGGGCTCGAAGATGCCGCGTTGGGTCGAGGACGGTTGGCAGGAATACGCCAAGCGTCTGCCATCCGAGTTGCCGCTGGACCTGCATGAAATATCGCTTAACACGCGCGGCAAGAATGCCGACGTGGCGCGGTTGATTCGTCAGGAGGGCGAGGCCATGCTGGCGAAGGTCCAGCCGGGCGAGCGAATCGTGACCCTGGAAGTGACCGGCAAGCCCTGGAGCACCGAGCAGTTGGCGTCCGAGTTGGAGCGTTGGCGGCTGGATGCGCGCAACGTCAACCTGATGGTTGGCGGGCCGGAGGGGTTGGCACCTGAGGTTTGTGCGCGCAGTGAGCAACGCTGGTCGCTGTCGCCGCTGACCTTGCCACATCCGCTGGTGCGCATTCTTATCGGCGAGCAGATCTATCGCGCCTGGACGTTGCTGTCGGGTCACCCTTACCACAAGTAGTACAGCCAAAGCTCAAGATGTCTCAGCCGATTCCCCTCAAGGACCATGAAAAAGACGCCCGCCTGGTGCGTCAGCGTGTGCTTGTGGGCGCAGCTATCGTATTGCTGCTGATCGGCGTGCTGATTGCGCGGCTTTATTACTTGCAGGTCGTGCAATACCAGCATCATTCCACGCTGTCGGAAAACAATCGGGTCCATGTCCAGCCCATTCCGCCTAATCGAGGCCTGATTTTTGATCGGACCGGCAAGATCATTGCCGACAACCGGCCTAGCTTCAGCCTAACGGTCACCCGCGAGCGTGCGGAGGACTGGCGCACCACGTTGGATACTGTCGTCGAGGTGTTGGAGCTTTCCGCCGAAGAGCGCGAGCTATTCGAGAAACGCGTGCTGCAGGGGCGGCGGCCATTCGAGCCGGTGCCGATCATGTATGAGCTGTCGGAAGAGCAAATCGCCCGCATCGCGGTGGATCAGTTCCGCCTGCCGGGCGTCGAGGTAGCAGCTCAACTGGTCCGCCATTATCCGCAGGGCGAACATTTTGCGCACTCGGTTGGTTACGTCGGGCGCATCAACGAGGCAGAGGTCAAGCAGCTTGATCCGGTCAATTACAGCGGTACGCACCATATCGGCAAAACAGGCATCGAGCGTTTTTACGAAGACGCCTTGCACGGCCAGGTCGGCTACGAGGAAGTCGAAACCAACGCCCGCGGTCGGGTATTGAGGGTACTCAAGCGCACCGATCCCATTCCGGGCAAGGACATTACCCTGACGCTCGATCTCGATCTGCAGGAAGCCGCGGAAGCTGCGCTGGCGGGGCGCCGAGGCGCCATCGTCGCCTTGCAACCCTCAACTGGCGAAGTGCTGGCAATGGTCAGTCAGCCCAGTTTCGATCCTAATCTGTTCGTCACCGGCATCAGCTTCAAGGCCTACGGCGAGCTGCGGGATTCGATCGACCAGCCGCTGTTCAACCGCGTGTTGCGCGGATTGTACCCGCCGGGATCGACGATCAAGCCGATGATGGCGGTGGCCGGTCTCGACACTGGGGTTGTCACCGAAGACAGCAAGGTATTCGACCCGGGCTTCTTCCAGCTCCCCAATGTGAAGCACAAGTACCGCAACTGGAACCGGGGCGGCGATGGGTGGGTGGACCTGGAAACCGCAATACTCCGGTCCAACGACACGTATTTTTACGATCTGGCCCACAAGATGGGCATCGACCGAATGCACGAGTACATGACCCGCTTCGGCATTGGCCAGCGCGTGGCGCTGGACATGTTCGAAGAAACCGCCGGCCTGATGCCGTCTCGCGATTGGAAGCGGGCCCGCTACCGGCAACCATGGTATCCGGGAGAGACGGTGATCCTCGGGATCGGTCAGGGCTACATGCAGACCACACCGCTGCAGCTGGCTCAGGCGACGGCGCTGATGGCGACCCATGGCAAGTGGATTCGGCCGCATCTGGCAAAAAGCATCGACGATGCGTCCCCGGTCGACCCGGAGCCGATGCCCGATATCCAGCTGCGTAATCCGCGTTACTGGGATACGGCGATCAGCGGCATGGAAAAGGTTCTGCACAGTCCCCGAGGGACGGCCAAGCGAGTCGGCGATACAGCCAGTTATCGCATCGCTGGCAAGAGCGGCACCGCCCAGGTCGTGGCGATCAAGCAGGGCGAAAAGTACGACAGCGGTAAGCTTGCGGAACGGCATCGCGACCACGCCTTGTTTGTCGCCTTTGCTCCGGTGCATGACCCTCAGATCGCAGTGGCGGTCATGGTGGAAAACGGCGAGTCGGGATCCGGTGTGGCGGCGCCTGTGGCTAAACAGGTCATGGATGCCTGGTTACTCAACGAGGCAGGCGAGCTGAAGGCCGAATATGCGCCGCCGCTGACGGCCGAGGGGCGGTCGCCATGAGCAGCACGTTCGATCGCACGCTTTCGACCACCGATGTGATGCGCCGCCGGGCGTCGCTTCTGCAGCGTATGCATATCGATGGTGTGTTGCTGTTGCTGTTGTTGCTGCTGGCGGCCGGCAGCTTGTTCGTTCTGTATTCGGCAGGGGGCAAGAATTGGGATCTGCTGATTAAGCAGGCGACCTCCTACGGTATCGGCCTGGGTGCCATGCTCGTCATTGCGCAGCTTGAGCCCAGGTTTATGGCGCGCTGGGTTCCGCTGGGTTATTTGGCGGTTGTAGGGCTGCTCGTGGCCGTGGAGTTCGTCGGGTATACGGCAATGGGGGCGACTCGCTGGATCAGTATTCCCGGGGTCATTCGGTTTCAGCCGTCCGAGTTCATGAAGATCATCATGCCGATGACCATCGCCTGGTATCTGTCCGCACGGACATTGCCGCCGAGTATCAAGCACACAGTGATCAGCCTCGCGCTGATCGTGGTCCCCTTCGTACTGATCCTGAAGCAACCGGACCTGGGCACTTCGCTACTGGTGCTGGTCTCCGGGGCGTTTGTATTGTTCATCGCCGGCCTGCGTTGGCGCTGGATACTGACCGCGCTTGCCGCCCTCGTGCCCATCGCTGTGGCCATGTGGTATTTCGTTCTGCACAACTATCAGAAACAGCGCGTTTTGACGTTTCTCGATCCGGAAAGCGATCCGCTGGGCACTGGCTGGAACATCATCCAGTCGAAGGCGGCGATCGGCTCGGGCGGGGTGTTCGGCAAGGGCTGGCTACTGGGCACGCAGTCCCACCTCGATTTTTTGCCCGAAAGCCATACGGACTTTATCATTGCCGTCTTGGCTGAAGAGTTCGGTTTGGTCGGCGTTTGTCTGCTGTTGTTGGTCTATTTGCTGCTGATCGCGAGAGGCCTGACAATCACGGTTCAGGCGCAGACCTTGTTTGGCAAACTGCTTGCCGGCGCGCTGACGATGACGTTCTTCGTATATGTTTTCATCAATATAGGTATGGTCAGCGGGCTGTTGCCTGTCGTAGGGGTGCCGCTGCCCTTCATCAGTTTTGGTGGCACTTCATTGGTGACCCTGCTATCAGGGTTCGGGGTTTTGATGTCGATCCACACCCATCGCAAGTGGATCGCACAGGTTTGATTAGAGTGAATGTCTTGAAACCATTACGGCGTGGCTGGTGGGTACGAGTGCTCTGCGGAGCGGGGATGTTCGGTGCATTTGGTGGGGCGTCGGCAGTAGCCGCTGCGGAATACCAAGGCGAAAAGGTCGCCGAGTTTGTTCGCGAAATGACTCAGGATTACGGTTTCGCCAGCGAGCAGTTGCTTGACGTGCTGGCTCAGGCAGAACGCAAGCAGGCGATTCTCGATGCGATCTCTCGGCCAGCCGAGCGCGTCAAGCCGTGGAAGGAATATCGGCCGATCTTCATCACTGAATCGCGTGTGGCTCAGGGGGTCGATTTCTGGCGCGAGAACCAGGCTGCGCTTGAGCGCGCCGAGCAGGAATATGGCGTGCCGGCTGAAGTGATCGTCTCGATCATTGGGGTTGAGACGTTTTATGGCCGAAACACCGGCAGCTATCGGGTGATCGATGCGTTGTCGACGTTAGGTTTCGATTATCCGCCGCGCCAGCCGTTCTTCCGTCAACAACTTAAGGAGTTTCTGTTGCTGGCGCGCGAAGAGCAGGTTGATCCGTTGGTATTGACGGGCTCCTACGCGGGTGCGATGGGCCTGCCGCAATTCATGCCGAGCAGCTTTCGCGCCTATGCCGTGGACTTCGATGAAGACGGTCATATCGATATCTGGAAGAACCCGGTCGACGCCATCGGCAGCGCCGCCAATTATTTCAAACAGCACGGCTGGACGGCCGACGCGCCAGTGGTTGCCCGGGCTACCGTCAAGGGCGAGCGGCATGTTGAAGGGCTGACCGAGGGCCTCGAACCGGTCAAGAATGCCGCCGAGTTGCGCGAGCTGGGCTGGAGCTGGCAGACCGAGACGCCAGTGGCGGACGATACGGCAGTGACAGCGTTCCGGCTGGACGGTGCCGACGGTGACGAATTCTGGGTAGGCCTGCCGAACTTCTACGTCATCACCCGTTACAACCGTAGCGTGATGTATGCGATGGCGGTGCATCAGCTCGCCGGGCAACTGGCCCAGGCGCGGGGGACACCATGACCTTTCGTTTGCTGGCGGCAGTCGCTGCCGCTGTGCTGGTGGTTGGTTGCTCCTCGTCGCCCACGTCACGGCAGCCGACGCCTGCGCCGACGCCGAGCGTTGGTATCAGTGGCCCCGATGACTATTCGCGCCCCCACAAGGATGGTGCACCCTGGTGGGAGGTTGACGTTTCCCGTATTCCCGATGCAACACCGACGCCCCATAACGGGCCGTTCAAGGCGAATCCTTATACCGTGCTGGGCAAGACGTACTACCCCATCGGTGATGGTCGCAACTACCGGGCCACGGGTACGGCTTCCTGGTATGGCACCAAGTTCCATGGCCAGCCTACTGCCAACGGCGAGAAGTACGATCTGTATGGCATGAGTGCGGCGCACAAGACGCTGCCACTACCAAGCTACGTGCGTGTGACCAACATCGACAACGGCAAGACGGTGGTGCTGCGGGTCAATGATCGCGGCCCCTTTTATTCGGATCGGATCATTGACCTGTCCTTCGCTGCCGCGAAGAAGCTGGGTTACGCTGAAACGGGAACGGCACGGGTCAAGGTCGAAGGGATCGACCCCGAACAATGGTGGGCCGAGCGTGGTCAACAGGCGCCGTTGGTGCTGGCACAACCCCAGAAGGCCACGACTAAGCCCGCCAGCAAGGCGATAGCTCAGCCTGTCGAGCAATACACGCCGCCACCAGCGCAGCACGCCGGTGCCACTGTGCCGCTTCAGGTCAGCGGGAGCGACCAGGGTGTTACTGCCAAACCCGGGGTGTTTTTGCAGGTCGGTGCGTTTGCCAATCCGGATGCTGCGCAGCTGCTGCGTGACAAGCTGAGTAGCATGACGGCCGCACCTGTATTTGTTAGTTCGGTGGTTCATCAGGAGCAGATCCTGCACCGGGTGCGCCTCGGCCCGATCGAATCGCTGGATGAAGCTACGCAGCTCGAGCAAAGCGTCCGAGTGGCCAATCTGGGAAACCCGAGGCGAGTCCGAATCGATTAGGGCATGCCATGTAAGCGACGCTGTTCAATAACTGTTTGTGCCAAACACCACTTCCTGAGAGAGCAATGACTATCACCACCTTCGTGCACCGCCTGTTCCTCCTCACTGTGCTGGCAGTAGCGCCAGCCGCTTGGGCCGAGCCGATCATTCCGTCTCCGCCGCAGTTGGCAGCCAAATCCTACGTCCTGATGGATGCGGCCAGCGGTAAAGTGCTGGTGGAAACCGCCGGTGACGAGCGCCTGCCTCCCGCTAGCCTGACCAAACTGATGACCGCTTACATCGCCACGCTGGAAATCCAGAAAGGCCAGATCTCCGAAAGCGATATGGTCACCGTCAGCGAAAAAGCCTGGCGTACGGGCGGTTCGCGGATGTTCATCCAGGTCAATACGCAGGTCTCGGTAGACGATCTGCTGCATGGCATCATCATCCAATCCGGCAACGACGCCAGCGTAGCGATGGCTGAACATATCGCCGGTAGCGAAGAAGCCTTCGCGGACCTGATGAATAGCACCGCTGAGCGGTTGGGGATGACCAACTCCCATTTCATGAACTCAACCGGCTTGCCGCACCCGGAGCACTATTCTTCTGCTGCTGACATGGCCAAGTTGGCTCGCGCGATCATCTACGAAGATCCGGCGCACTACGGCATCTATGCGCAGAAAGAATTTTTCTGGAACAACATCAAGCAACCCAACCGCAATTTGCTGCTGTGGCGCGACAAGACGGTCGATGGTTTGAAAACGGGTCATACCGAAGAAGCTGGTTACTGCCTGGTGGCTTCGGCGGTACGCGACGGCATGCGCCTCATCAGCGTCGTGTTCGGTACTGACAGCGAGCAGGCGCGCGCCGCCGAGACGCAGAAACTGCTGACCTACGGCTTCCGCTTCTTCGAGACCAAAACCTTCTACCAGAAGGGCGTCGAACTGGCGCAGTCGCGGGTCTGGAAAGGCCAGCAGGACCAGGTTAGCGCTGGGCTGGCGAAGGATCTGACTTTAACCCTGCCACGTGGTCAGCTGGACAAGCTGCAGGCTGGTCTGACGTTCAACCCGGAACTGACTGCGCCGATCCAGCAGGGCGATGTGGTCGGTAAGGTCGACGTTACGCTTGAGGGCCAGGTGCTGCAGAGCACCGACCTGATTGCGCTGAACGCCGTGGAAGAAGGCGGTCTGTTCCGTCGCTTCTGGGATAGCATTCAGCTGTTCTTTTTCAACCTCTTCAACTGATGCCTTTTGAGCGCGCCCTGGCTATCCGCCGGGCGCTCTTACGGATCACGAGTCCGTCACCATGACCGAAAGCAAAACCGACGCACAGC
Organism: Pseudomonas sp. DNDY-54; assembly: GCF_019880365.1. Classification (NCBI taxonomy): domain Bacteria; kingdom Pseudomonadati; phylum Pseudomonadota; class Gammaproteobacteria; order Pseudomonadales; family Pseudomonadaceae; genus Pseudomonas; species Pseudomonas sp. DNDY-54. The sequence continues at coordinate 3,733,028 of NZ_CP082271.1, read as the reverse complement.
CACCCAAAATAGAATTCCCCTGCGAGCGCTATCCGATCAAGGTGATCGGTGACGCGGGTGAGGGGTTCAGCGAAATGGTGGTCGAAGTGATCCGGCGCCATGCGCCGAATTTTGATGAAACCACCTTAGTCAGTCGCGACAGCCGCAACGGGCGCTTCCTCTCTGTGCAAGTGCTCATCACCGCAGCCAGTGTCGAACAGCTGCAGGCGATCCATGTTGACCTGCGCGCGACCGGACGCGTGCACATGGTGCTGTGAAGTTGGTCTGTTTATCGAAGGCGCTCTCGCCCGTCATGGTTGTCATCGGCAATCTCTCTGAATCGAGTAGTTGGCTGTGAGTGCCGCTCTGCTCGGCGTTCGTGAGCTCGGGCTGGTGGAGTACCAGACCGCGTGGCAGGCCATGCAGCGCTTCACCAACGAGCGGCTGCCCGTAACCGCTGACGAGATCTGGTTGCTGCAGCATCCACCGGTGTTCACGCAGGGACAGGCCGGCAAAGCCGAACACCTGCTGCTCCCAGGAGACATTCCGGTGATACAGGCCGACCGTGGTGGTCAAGTGACCTACCACGGTCCGGGGCAGCTGGTGTGTTATCTGATGCTGGATGTAAGGCGGCTCGGATTTGGCGTACGGGAACTGGTGAGCCGCATCGAGCAAAGCCTGATTGACGTGCTTGCCAGCTACGATGTGCAGGCCGTCGCCAAACCCGACGCGCCTGGCGTCTATGTCAATGGTGCGAAGATCGCATCGCTCGGCCTGCGAATCCGCAACGGTTGCTCGTTTCATGGTTTGGCGTTGAACGTGGATATGGATCTGGAGCCCTTCCAACGGATCAACCCCTGCGGCTACGCCGGCATGGCCATGACTCAGATGGCTGACGTGGTCGCCAGGCCGATAGCGCTTTCTGAGGTCAGTGCCCGCCTGCGTGAACAGTTGGCCAAGCACCTCGGCTATGCGCAGCAGCAGACGCTGGCTTCCGTAATAGAGCGTTGAACCGGGTACTCACTTAGCCAGCGCGAGCGAGGCATGGCGGTTATAAAAACGCCTGCCTCCAGACGAAGCCTGGCGGCAGGCGTCGTCCGGCGCGATCAGTTCAGCGTAAGTGTCGGGATCAGGCTGGCGTCGACTGGCTGGCCCGGCACCGGCACCGGTGCGGCCAGCCCCAGGTTGTTCTTCTCGAACACTCGGTCGGCTCGGTAGCTGGAGCGCACCAGCGGGCCAGCGGCGACTTCCATGAAGCCTTTCGCAAGACCTATATCGCGGAAACGGTTGAATTCTTCGGGGCTGACCCAGCGCTTGACGGGGAGGTGGTTGCGGGTCGGCTGCAGATACTGGCCTAGGGTGAGGATGTCCACACCGATAGCGCGCAGGTCATCCATGGTCTGCAGCACTTCCTCGTCGCTTTCGCCCAACCCAAGCATCAGGCTGGTCTTGGTCAGCATGTCCGGTCGATGACGCTTGGCGTGCTCCAGCACGCGCAGGGTCTTCTCATAGCCCGCGCGCGGGTCGCGCACCTCATGAGTCAGGCGCTTGACCGTTTCGACGTTTTGCGCGAAGACCTCCAGACCAGAATCCGCCACACGTTCGATGGCTTGCAGGTCGCCGTCGAAGTCCGGGGTCAGGGCCTCCACCACCACCTGCGGGGTGCGCTCCTTGATGGCACGTACACAGGCGGCGTAGTGCGCGGCACCGCCGTCGTCCAGGTCGTCGCGGTCCACGGAGGTCAGCACGATATAGCGCAGCGCCATCAGCTCCACCGATTTGGCGGTGTTCTGCGGCTCCTCCTGATCAAGCCAGCCGTTGGGATTGCCGGTATCCACCGCGCAGAAGCGACACGCCCGGGTACACACTGAGCCCATCAGCATGATAGTGGCAGTGCCGTTGGACCAGCATTCGCCCATGTTCGGGCAGTGCGATTCTTGGCACACGGTGCTCAGACGGTGTTCGCCTACATTGCGCTTGACTGCTTCGAAGCGACTGCCGCTGGGTGCTTTAACCCGCAGCCACTTGGGCTTGGGCTCGAACACCTGGGGTTCGCTTGAGGCCCGGCGCTTCTGCCCGTCCTTGATCGCGGTGATGCCCTGAGTAGTGCGGAATTTTTCGCCGCTGGCAACGGTTTTAGGCTGGGAGGTATCGGACATCGGCTTTCTGGGCTCCGCTAGAGGCTCCGGGACGAGGCGGCTTGTGGCCGGCGCGGAGTTTATCACAGGCGCTGACCGTGCAGTCCGTCTAGCAATGACGACGGGCCGCGGCGGGATTGGCAGTCCATGGCCGATGGTTCGCCATGCTGGCTTAAGGCTCCGCCCGAAGTCTGCCCAGCAGCTCCTGCGTAGGGTGCCCGTCAGCAGGCCAGCCGAGTTGCTGCTGAAAGCCTCGGATCGCGCTGCGGGTGTTGGCACCGATAATGCCGTCTGCAGCGCCTGGATCGAAGCCTTGGCTCGATAGGCGCTCCTGCAGCTCGAGCCGCTCGGAGCGGCTCAGGGGCTGTTCACCCTGCGGCCAGCTTGCGCGGATCTGGCCCCCGCCACCGAAGCGCTCGGACAAAAGACCGATGGCCAGGGCATAGGATGAGGAGTTGTTGTAGCGAAGAATTGCCCGAAAATTGTCCAGGACCAAAAAGGCGGGGCCGCGATAGCCAGCGGGAAGCAACAGGCTGGCTGATGCCTCATCCATGTTGGATGGCAAGCCGTTCAGCCCGAGGCGGCGCCACTCGCGCAATGGCTTACGAATACTGCTATCGGCCAGAGCGTAGTCGAACCCTTCCGGTAGAGCGGTTTCGAATCCCCATGGTTGCTCGGCTTTCCAGCCCGAGGCCTGCAAGTAGTGGGCGGCTGAAGCCAGAGCATCGGCCGAGCTGTTCCAGATATCCCGGCGGCCGTCACCATCGAAATCCACCGCGTGGGTGTTGTAAGTAGTCGGAATGAATTGGGTCTGACCCATGGCGCCAGCCCACGACCCCCGCAGCTGATCGGCGGAGACATCCCCTCGATCGAGTATTTCCAGCGCGGCCAGCAATTGGCTTTTGGCAAAGCCCGGACGCCGGCCTTCATGCGCCAGTGTTGCGAGCGAGCGAATCACGCCCTTGTCGCCCATGATCTGTCCGAAGCTGCTTTCCAATCCCCAAATAGCCACCAGCGTATTGCGGTCGACGCCGTAGCGAGCCTCTATGTCATCCAGCGTCGCTTGGTGTTGGCTCAGGAGGCGCCTGCCGCCTTCGACCCGCTGTCGCGACAGGGCGCCTTCGAGGTATTGCCAGACCGGGCGGGTGAACTCCGGCTGGCTACGGTCGGCCGTGATGATGCTGGGGTCGGGGGTGACCCCCGCAAAGGCGCGGTCGAACACCGTTGCCGGTATGCCTGCTTGAAGCGCCTCGCTACGAAACGCGTCGCGCCACTCGGTAAAACTCTGCTGTACCGGCTCGGCTTCGGATGGCGTGTCTGGCTTGGCCTCGATCGTGGTCGTGGTTTGCTGGCTGGGAGTGGCCGGTGTTGCGGGCGTAATGGGCTCAGCGGCACAGGCGACCACGATGCTCAAGGCTGATCCGGCAATCAGGGTACGCAGCAGCAGGACGGGAACAAAGGTGTAAAGCATGCACCACACTCGGCAAATCATCGGCAGCCGACATTATCACGCTTTGGATTGCTTGGCTTTTCAAGCCGCCAGAAGGACCGAAGCCTCCCAGTTGGAGGACTGGGAGGCTTCACGGCGGTAGCTGCCTTTGCCTTTTTTTGGCTGTTCCTGGCGACTGCGAAACAGGGGTTGCGCCACCAGGCTCTTGGCCTTGTTCGGCCGCTTTCGTTGCTTGCTCATCATCTGCCCTCTTGGTTGTCTCTGATCTGGCGAGGGCATCTTAGAGGCTGTACAAAAAATGTCCAGACCCATAGGCGGATGGTGAGCGTCAATGGTGCGTTGAGAGCGCGTGGAAATATCGATGCGACAGGGGCTGCGCAAATCTGGCGTTGCAGCTACAGCTGGACCCTTCGTCCGCTCAGCTGAAGGCAAAGATCCGTCAACCCGGCCCAGGGGTCGCCCTCCGCCTGTCCTTTAATTTGCTCGTCGATGTGCTGTGCATCCATTAGCAGGCGTTGCCATCCCGTCGCATCGTGGCGCTGCAGCGCCTTGCTGACGAGGGGCTTGCGCTTGTCCCATACCGGTGGGCGTGCCTGGCTGAAGGCGCGGTCGAGCGGTGTGCCCTGGCTGTACTGTTGCGAGATGTTGGCTAGCTGGCGAATCTCACGCGCTACTGCCCACAAAATGACCGGTGCTTCGACGCCCTCGCCGCGCAGGCCAGCCAGCATTTGCAGAATGTGCTCGGGCTGGCCTAGCAGCGCTGCATCAATCAATCCGAAAACATCATAGCGAGCGCTGTCGGCTACCGCGGCCTGTACGGTAGCGGCGGTCACCTGCCCGCCGTCGGCCAGCAGTTTGAGTTTCTCAATTTCCTGGGCGGCGGCAAGCAGATTGCCCTCGACGCGTGCAGCAATCAGCTCCACGGCTTCCTGATCGGCTGCCAGCCCGGCCCCAGACAGGCGCTGACGAATCCACTGCGGCAACTGCTGCGCATCCACCGGCCAGATCTGCAGAAACTGTACCTGCTTGCCGTCGATCAGCGCCTTGGCCCATTTGGTCTTTTGCGTATTACCGTCGAGCTTGGGCAGGCTGATCAGCAAGACCGTGTCTTCGGCGGGCCGCGCAAGGTAGTCCATTAGCGCAGCGGCACCCTTGTCTCCGGGCTTGCCGTTCGGGATGCGAAGCTCCAGCAGGCGCTTCTCGGCGAACAGCGAGAGACTGGCACCGGCCTCGATCAGTTGCCCCCAGTCGAAACCGGTCTCGACGCTAAGCACCTGACGCTCATTAAAGCCTTGCTGGCGGCAGGCGCCTCGGATCGCGTCGCAGGCTTCCTGGCAGAGCAGATGCTCGTCCCCGCTCACCACATAGACCGGTGCGAGTGAGCCTTGCAGGTGCTTGGCGAGTTGGGCGGGGGGCAGCTTCATGGGCTTTATACGGCAGCCACAGACGTGGCTACCAACATCACTGGATCGGCAGTTCGATCGGCGACTGCAGCGGCCGCTGGCTCTGCTCCCGCATCTGCGCTTCGATGGCCTCGGCTTCGGCGCGCTTCCTCGCTTCGGCCGTCTGTTGCAGTTGGTCGAGCTGTGCAGGGGTAATGCCGCGGATTCGCATGCTCAATTGCTGCAGGACTTCACGGCGCATTTCCTGGCGCAGCTGGCCGGCTTCCTGGTCGGAACCGATGAGGTTGCTGCTGTCATGTACGTAGACTTTCTGCACCTCAACGCCGTCTTCCAGCAGCACGGTGTTCTCAGGGCCGCGGAATTGATAGTCGAGTACGGTGGTCAGCTCGTATTCAGCACTGCGTGCCGAAGTGGTGTAGCTGGCGGTGCGCTGACGATTCTGCTCGCTCACCAGATTGAGCGTATAGCGGGCGCCTGAATAGACGCGTACGCCGTTGTCCTTGAGCAGTTCCTCGAGTTGCTGGGCGGTCTCGCCATAGCTGTTGCGCGCCTGAAGGTTGATTTCTTCGAGGGCGAAGCTGGTTTCGCCCGTGCCGCGCAGCTGAAAGCCGCAGGCGCTCAGCAGCAGGGCCAAACCGGCCACCACGAGATTGCGTTTGATCATCTTGTTATCCCCTTGCCAGCCTTGGCGCGCCGCGCCAAGGCGAATCAGTTAGCGACGATATTGACCAGTTTGCCGGGCACCACGATGACCTTGCGGATCGTCAGGCCTTCGGTGAAGCGCACCACGTTCTCGTTTGCACGTGCGCTGGCTTCAACGGCTTCGCGCGAAGCGTTGGCAGGCACTTCGATTTGTCCGCGCAGCTTGCCGTTGACCTGCACCACTAGGGTCAAGCTGTCTTGAACCAGCGCCGTCTCGTCCACGGTTGGCCAGCGTGCATCGATGATCGCGCCGTCGCGGCCCAGGTGGTTCCAGAGCACGTGGCAAATATGCGGCGTTATCGGCGCAAGGAGCAGGGCAACAGTTTCCAGCCCTTCCTGAAGAAGGGCGCGGTCTATATCCCGTGTATTGGCGGCCTTCTCCAGCACGTTCATCAGCGTCATCACCTGGGCGATGGCGGTGTTGAACTTGTGGTGCTGGCCGACATCCTGGCTGGCCTGTTTGATGGCCAAGTGAATCGCGCGGCGTACGGTTTTCTGCTCGTCATCAAGGCTGGCCAGATCCAGCTGGCCGACCGCGCCGGCACTCACATGGGCATGTGCCAGGCGCCAGACACGGCGCAGGAAACGGCTCGCGCCCTCAACGCCAGAGTCGGACCATTCGAGGCTCATGTCCGGCGGCGAGGCGAACATCATGAACAGGCGGCAGGTGTCGGCGCCGTAAGTATCAATCATCGCTTGCGGATCGACGCCGTTGTTCTTCGACTTGGACATCTTCTCGGTGCCGCCGATTTCGACCGGCAACCCGTCACTGGCGAGCTTGGCGCCGATCACTTTGGCTTTGGCATCGCGCTCGACGACGACGTCGGCCGGGTTGAACCAGTCTTTGCCACCGTTCTCCAGGGTGCGGTAGTAGGTGTCAGCGATAACCATGCCCTGGGTCAGCAGATTCTTGAATGGCTCATTGGAGCTGACCAACCCTTCGTCGCGCATCAGCTTGTGGAAGAAGCGTGCGTAAAGCAGGTGCAGAATGGCGTGTTCAATACCGCCGATGTACTGGTCCACCGGCAACCAGTGGTTGGCAGCTGCTGGGTCAACCATGCCCTGGTCGTAATGGGGCGAAGCGTAACGGGCGAAGTACCAGGACGACTCGACAAAGGTGTCCATGGTGTCGGTTTCACGCTTGGCTGCGGCGCCACATTTGGGGCAGCTGCAGTCATAGAATTCCGGCATGCGCGCCAGTGGCGAGCCCGCACCGTCCGGGACGACGTCTTCGGGTAGGACCACCGGCAACTGGTCTTCTGGCACCGGTACGTCGCCGCAGCTTTCGCAGTGAATGATCGGAATCGGGCAACCCCAGTAGCGCTGCCGGCTGATGCCCCAGTCGCGCAGGCGGAACTGGGTGCGGGCCTGGCCGAGACCTTTTCTTTGCAAGGCCGCTTCCATGGCGTCGAACGCGCCATCGAAGTCCAGCCCGTCAAACTCACCGGAATTGATCAGCTCGCCGTGTTCGCCGTAGGCGTCGTTCCAAGGCGCTGGCGTCTGGTCGCCGGCGCTGGTACGGACTACCGGCTTGATTGGCAGTTCGTATTTGCTGGCAAAAGCAAAATCGCGCTCGTCGTGGGCGGGCACCGCCATCACGGCGCCTTCACCGTAATTCATCAGTACGTAGTTGGCGACCCACACCGGCAATAGCTCACCGGTCAGTGGATGCTCGACACGCAAGGGGGTAGAAAGACCTTTCTTTTCCTGGGTGGCGATATCGGCTTCGGCCACGCCGCCACGCTTGCATTCGTCAATGAAGGCCTGCAGCTCGGGATTGTTTTGAGCGGCGAGCGTGGCCAGGGGATGTTCGGCCGCCACGGCGACATAGGTCGCGCCCATTAGCGTATCGGGGCGAGTGGTGAACACCTTCATCACGCCTTCGCTACCGATGCTGGCGACATCGTAAGGGAAGCTGATTTCCATCCCGCGCGACTTGCCGATCCAGTTGCGCTGCATGGTCTTGACCTGTTCGGGCCAGCCATCCAGTTCGTCCAGACTCTCCAGCAGCTCATCCGCGTAGGCGGTGATCTTGAAGTAGTACATCGGGATTTCGCGCTTCTCGATCAGCGCACCGGAACGCCAGCCGCGGCCGTCGATGACCTGCTCGTTGGCCAGCACGGTTTGATCGACCGGGTCCCAGTTCACGGTGCCGTTCTTGCGGTAGATCACGCCCTTTTCGTATAGGCGGGTGAATAGCCACTGTTCCCAACGGTAGTAGTCAGGTTTGCAGGTGGTGACCTCGCGCGTCCAGTCGACTGCCAGGCCCAGGCTTTGTAGCTGGGTGCGCATGTAGTCGATGTTTTCGTAGGTCCACTTGGCCGGCGCGACCTTGTTTTTCATTGCGGCGTTTTCCGCCGGCATGCCGAACGCGTCCCAGCCCATGGGCTGCAGCACGTTCTTGCCCTGCATGCGCTGATAGCGCGCAATGACGTCGCCAATGGTGTAGTTGCGCACGTGGCCCATGTGCAGCTTGCCGCTGGGGTAGGGGAACATCGACAGGCAATAGAAGGTGTCCTTGCCTGGCTGTTCGCTTACTTCAAAGGATTTCTGCGCGTCCCAGTGGGACTGCGCGGCGGCTTCGATTTCGCGGGGCTGATACTGTTCGTGCATGGCTACTGGCGTTGGAATGGGGGCTGGCTGTTCGCGAAGCGGCGACTGGCTGCGGAAACGCCGGTGGAGACCTGGCGAAGACGGCGGCGCAACGGGCTGGATGCGAAAGCATGGAAGCGCCGTAGCATACATGACCCCCCGCGACCGAGGGAAACCTGATTTACCAGCGTTATGCGCCCCGTTTGTCGACAGCATCGTCGTCGTTCGCGTGTGAGCTACGCTTGTACAGGGGGCGGGACGAATGTGAGGTGAACCAATGGGTAGAGAGCGCCAAGTAGACGAGGGCAATCTGTACGGACGCGTGCTGCAGCGGCTGACAGTGGCGTTGGAGGAGGCAGAGCGGACGGCGGGCGATAGTGATAGCGCTAGCGTGACGACGGAGCTGGAGGTCGGCGGACTGACGCCTGCGGAGTTCGACTTGATACGCGCCTATCTGCAACAGGACGCCCAATGGCTGTCCGGCTGGCACGCCGCGGCGGAGGAGCAGGCGCAGCTGGTGCGTCAGGCGACGCGTCCAGCCTTGCGCAATGTGCTGCGCCACCATCCGGGTAAGCGGGGCAGGCAGGCTCCGTTGTCAGTCCAGCGAGCCATGAACTGTGCGCTCTGTGGCGCCAGTGTGACCTGGCCCGAGGGCGCTGGGCCGGTGGCCTGTTCGGCCTGCGGCTCGCAGCTGCTCCGTGCGAGGCAGCGATTGCATACCTACCCAAAGCATTGACGGCGTCCAGCCTGCCGACAAACGGACGCCCTGGAAGGTAAAGTGCAGCGACCGACCTACCGGAGCTGCACATGCCGATTCGCTACTTCTTTAAACAATTGCTGCTACCGCCCGGTGGCCTGTTGCTGCTGTTGCTCGCCGGCTGGTGGCTGCGGCGGCGCGCGCCACGGCTGGCCGCACTCTGCTTCGTGTTGGGGGTTGGTGGGCTGTGGCTGATGAGCCTCCCGGTGACCGTCGAATGGGCGGCGCGAATACTCGAAAGCGAGGTGGCGCTTGATCGCTCGGAATGGAGCGGTCTGAAGCAACGGTCGCAGGCCATCGTGGTGCTCGGTGCCGGACGCGAGCAGGCCGACCCTGCCTGGGGTTCGGATCAACCCAGTCATATTGCTCTCGAACGGTTGCGCTATGCGTCGCGGCTGGCGAAGGCCTCTGGCCTGCCGATCCTCACCAGCGGTGGGCTGCACTACGGCGAGCCGCCGAGCGAGGCCCTTCTGGCAGCGGAGGCGCTGCAGCGTGATTTCGCTACACCAACCCAGTGGCTAGAGGAGCGTAGCCGGACCACCTGGGAGAACGCGCTGTACAGCGCTGAGATGCTCAAGGCGGCAGGCATTCAACGGATCGTTCTGGTGACCTCGGCGTCGCATATGCCGCGGTCACGGTGGTGTTTTGAGCAAGCCGGCCTCGAGGTGGTCGCGGCTCCCGTGGGATTCCTCGGAGTGCCCCACGGGCGGCCTTTCGGCGGCTGGCTGCCGGAGGCGAAAGCGGTGTGGCAGAACGGCATGCTGCTCAACGAAGCGGTCGGCATGCTGGTGTATCCGCTCTTATATGGCGATGACGCCGAGTGACGGGTGAAGGGCCGCTCGGCTCAGATCGGGCGGGTCAGGCCGACCGGCGGCGAATCAGGCCCCAGCCGAGCAGGAGCACGCAGAGTACGATCAGCGGCCACGAGCGCCATTGCAGGTACGGCGTTAGCCCTTGCATTGGGGTGACCTCGCCGTAGAGCACCGCCTCCTCGAAGGCTGGAATCTGCTCGACGATACGGCCCTGCGGATCGATCAGCACGGTTACCCCGTTGTTGGTCGCGCGAACCATCCAGCGTCCGGCTTCGAGCGCTCGCATTTGCGCCATCTGCAGGTGCTGCAAAGGCCCAATGGAATGGCCGAACCAGGCGTCGTTACTGACGGTGAGCAACATATCGCTCTGCGCCGAGAGGCTGGCTGCAAACTCTGGGTAGACCACCTCGTAGCAGATAAACGGCGCAATCTGATAACCCTTCGCCTGGAGCAACACCTGGTCCGGCGCGCCTCGGGCAAAATCCGACATGGGTAGATCAAAGAAAGCGATCAGACCACGCAGCACATCCTGCAAGGGAACGTACTCACCGAAGGGCACCAGTTTCTGTTTGAGATAAGTACCCTGCGCGTCGCCAGCGGTGGTCAGGCCGTTGTAGTAACGCAGTTCACCCTCCGCGTTTGGCTGGCGTACGGGCACGCCAGTGATCAGTGCGGACTGCCGTTCGTTGGCAAAGCGGCTCATCATCGTCAGGTAGCCTTCGGCGTGCTCCTTCAGGATGGGCACCGCGGTTTCCGGCCAGACCATCAGATCGACCGGGCGGCTGCGGAACGTCATGTCGCGGTACAGCAGCAACTGCATCTCCAGCTTCTTCGGGTCCCACTTGATGCTTTGGGCGACGTTGCCCTGCATCGCTGCGACTGTGATTGGCTCGCCCTTGGGGGTAGTCCAGCCGTGCTGACCGATACCCAGCGCGCCGACCCATAAGGCTGCCAAGAGGGCAAACGAACCGATCAGCGCGCGCTTGTGCGCGAGCAGGCGAGGCAGCTCGACTGATAAGGCTGCAGTCAGCACGATCACGAAGGTGAGTAACCAGACTCCGCCGAGCGGCGCCAGGCCGGCCAGCGGGCCTTCAAGCTGGCTGTAGCCCGCGTAGAGCCAGGGGAAGCCGGTCAGCACCCAGCCGCGTAGTGCATCCAGTGCGAGCCACAGCGCGGTAAAGACCAGGGCGTTGATCAGAGGTGAGGAAATCTGCCGAAACCAGCGAGACCAGAGCCATCCCAGCAGGGCGAAGAACAGCGCCAGACCGGCAACGAAACCCAGCGTCAACGCGCCCGCGAGGAGGGGCGGTGCGGCGCCAAAGTCATGAATGCTGACGTAGACCCAGCTGACGCCGGAAGCGAACAGGCCGAAGCCGTAGCACCAGCCACGACCGGCCGCCTGCTTGGCAGGCAGCTCGCGCAGGCCAAGGTAAATCAGGCCGATCGACAGCAGGGCCAGCGGCCAGATGTCGAATGGCGCAAGCGATAGGGTAGTCAGGGCGCCAGCGACAAGCGCCAGCAGGTTGCCCGGCCAGCCGGGGCGGGTGATCCAGCGCATGGGGATTCCTTGCAGAACCGCCGCCGGTACGGTGACCGGCGGTGGGGGATACGAAACGGGCGAGTCTACCGAAGGTTTCGGCGCGCGGGCAGGGCGCCTAGCGGCTTTCGGTCTCGGTGCGAGTCAGGCGCAGCATGTGCACGCGGCGGCTGTCAGCGTTAAGGACGCGGAAACGGAAGCCGTCGATCTCGGTCACCTCGTTGCGTTTGGGGAGGTGGCCAAAAGTGCTCATGACCAACCCTGCCACGGTATCGAACTCCTCATCGGGAAACTCGCAATTGAAGAATTCGTTGAAGCTGTCGATCGGTGTCAGCGCCTTGACCAGGAAGTCGCCGCTGGGCAGCGGCCGGATATAGCTGTCTTCCTCGATGTCATGCTCGTCTTCGATGTCGCCGACGATCTGCTCAAGCACGTCTTCGATGGTTACCAGGCCAGCCACTCCGCCGTACTCATCTATGACGATGGCCATGTGGCTGTGGTTGGCGCGGAACTCGCGAAGCAGCACGTTGAGCCGCTTGGACTCGGGGACGAAGGTGGCCGGACGCAGCAGGTCCTTGATGTCGAACGGATGGTGTTCGTCCTGCAAGATCAACGGCAGCAGGTCCTTGGCGAGCAATACGCCGATCACCTCGTCGAGGCTGTCGCCGACGACCGGATAGCGCGAGTGCGCCGCAGAGATAATTGAGGGCAGGAACTCCTTCGGAGACTGGTCCGCCCTGATGCTCATTACTTGCGAGCGCGGCACCATGATGTCCCGCACCTGCAGGTCTGCCACTTGAATGGCGCCCTCGACGATTGCCAGGGCTTCGTTGTCCAGCAGCTTGTTCTGATGGGCGCCGCGCAGGACTTCCAGCAGCTCCTCTCGGGTTTTCGGCTCGTGGGCAAAAGCCTGGGTGATTTTCCCAAACCAGGACTTCTGCCCGTTGCTCGATCGGTCTTCGCTCATGTTTTGACTCAATGGTCCTTGCAGTTGCCCGTTCGGGCTATTCGGTGGCATAGGGGTCGGCGTGACCCAGCTCAGCCAGCAGTTGACGCTCGAGGCTTTCCATTTCTTCGGCTTCGTCGTCATCGATGTGATCGTAGCCGAGCAGGTGCAGGCAGCCGTGGATGACTAAGTGCGCCCAGTGTGCCTGCGGCGCCTTGCCTTGCTCGGCCGCCTCGCGCTCGACTACCGGCACGCAGATCACCAGGTCACCGAGTAGCGGGATGTCCAGCAGGTCATCAGGAACGTCCGCAGGAAACGACAGCACGTTGGTGGCGTAATCTTTTTGCCGCCAGGTGCGATTCAACTCGCGCCCCTCAGGTTCGTCGACCAGGCGGATGGTCAGCTCGGAATCCCCGGTGCGCTGGCGCAGCCCCAGTTCGCACCAGCGTCGTAGATCCGCTTGGTCAGGCACCGCGCCATTGCTGGCGCATTGCACATCGAGTTCGATCACCTGGCTTCGCCTCGATTGCCAGCCTGAGGTTGTTTCTCTTCGAAGGCCTCATAGGCTTCGACGATGCGCTGTACCAGCGGATGACGCACCACGTCCTTGGGCTTGAAGTGCGTGAAGCTGATGCCGTTTACATCCTTGAGCACCTCGATCACATGCGCCAGGCCGCTCTTGGTGCCGCGGGGCAGGTCGACCTGGGTGATATCGCCGGTGATGACCGCGGTGGAGCCAAAGCCAATGCGGGTGAGGAACATCTTCATCTGTTCCAGCGTGGTGTTCTGGCTCTCGTCGAGAATGATAAAGCTGTTGTTCAGGGTGCGTCCGCGCATGTAGGCCAGCGGTGCGATCTCGATCACCTGCTTCTCGATCAGCCTGGCGACCTGCTCGAAGCCCAGCATTTCGTACAGCGCGTCGTACAGGGGGCGTAGATAAGGGTCGATCTTCTGTGCCAGGTCGCCGGGCAGGAAGCCAAGCTTCTCACCGGCTTCGACCGCGGGGCGTACCAGCAAAATACGGCGAATCTGCTCTCGCTCCAGCGCATCGACTGCGCAGGCCACGGCCAGGTAGGTCTTGCCGGTGCCGGCCGGGCCGATGCCGAAGTTGATGTCGTTGTCCAGGATCGACTGAACGTAGCGCTGCTGATTGGCGCCGCGCGGCCGGATATTGCCCTTGCGCGTGCGCAGCGAAATGTTCGGCGTGGTAGACGCGTTGTTCAGCTCTTCCATCGCCGATTCCTGCAGGAACAGGTGAACCGTGTCCGGGGAAAGCTCGATGCTCTTGGTCTCACGGTACAGGCGGCGCAACAGATGTTCGGCAGCCTTTGTCACCTCGGCCGGGCCGATCAGTTCGAATTGGTTACCACGGTTGCGAATCTCAAGCTCGAGCCGCTGTTCGATCAGGCGCAAATGCTCGTCGAACTGGCCGCACAGATTGGCAAAGCGGTCGGCTTCAAAGGGTTCCAGGGTAAAACGATGAGGTTCTATAGGGGCGTTCAAGGGCTTTTGATTGACCTGCTCTGCATAAGGGTGTGAGGAGAATAGCGCCGCAAGACGAAAAAAGCAGCGGCGCGCCGGCCCTGGCAAGTTGTGTAGAACACGCGGCTGACTTTCAGTAGGTCATCAGCCGCGACTCGGCTGTGCTCAGCTTGCGATCCGCTCGATCAGCGTGCCGCGCAGCGAATGCGGCAGGGCGTCGTCAATGTGGACGTCGACGAACTGACCGATCAACCGGGGATTGTCGCAGCGGAAATTGACGATCCGGTTGTGCTCGGTGCGCCCCTGGAGCATGCCTGGGTCTTTCTTAGAGTAGTCCGTGACGAGTATGCGCTGCTGCGTACCGACCATCCGTCGGCTGTTTTCGAAGCCCTGCTGGCTGATGCGCTGCTGGAGAATCGCCAGGCGCTGCTTTTTGACCTCATCCGGCGTTTCGTCGACCAGATCGGCGGCCGGAGTGCCGGGCCTCGAGCTATAGACGAACGAATAGGAGAAGTCGAAGCCCACGTCCTCGATCAGCTTCATGGTCTGCTCGAAGTCCTTTTCGGTTTCGCCAGGGAAACCGACGATGAAATCCGAGCTGATCAAAATATCCGGTACCGCTGCCTTCAGCTTGCGAATCCGAGACTTGTATTCCAACGCAGTATGGTTGCGCTTCATGCCCGCGAGCACGCGGTCGGAGCCCGACTGCACCGGCAAGTGCAGGTATTTCACGAGCTCTGGGACTTCGGCATGGGCCTGGATCAACGCATCGGAGAATTCCAACGGATGGCTGGTGGTGTAGCGGATTCGGTCGATTCCATCGACGGCTGCGACCACGCGAATCAGTTCTGCCAAGTCGGCAGTACGCCCGTCATGGGTGGCGCCGCGGTAGCCGTTGACGTTCTGGCCGAGCAGTGTGACTTCCCGAACGCCGTTTTCGGCCAGATGAATCACCTCGGCAAGCACGTCGTCGAATGGTCGACTGACTTCCTCACCGCGTGTATAGGGCACGACGCAGAAGGTGCAGTATTTGCTGCACCCTTCCATCACGGACACATAAGCGGTCGGCCCATCGACGCGGGGTTCGGGCAGGCGGTCGAACTTCTCGATCTCCGGGAAGGAGATATCTACCTGCGGTTGTTTCGTTGTGCGTGCGGCGTCGATCATCTCCGGCAGACGGTGCAGCGTCTGCGGTCCGAATACCACGTCTACATACGGCGCGCGGTCGCGAATCGCTGCGCCTTCCTGGCTAGCCACACAACCGCCTACACCGATGACCAGCTGCGGGTTGTCGAGCTTCAGTTCACGCCAGCGACCCAGCTGAGAGAACACCTTCTCTTGTGCCTTCTCACGGATCGAGCAGGTGTTGAGCAGGATCACGTCGGCTTCCGCCGGGTTGGCGGTGATCTCGAGGGGTTGCTGTTCGCCCAGCAGATCGACCATGCGCGAGCTGTCGTACTCGTTCATCTGGCAGCCGTGGGTTTCGATGTAGAGCTTGCGGGTCATGTTACGGGCCGGCGTTGTGCAAAAAATGACCGGCGATTATACGGCCGGGATGCGGACGATAAAAGCACTGTGAATGGACTGGTAGCCGAGCCGGCATAGCAGGGCGTGCCGGGCGATGGAAGGTCGGTTGCAGGTTGTCGAGACGTGATCGCGTGCCTGCCGAATCGCGCACCTTCTTTAAGGCTCGCTGGCGGCGTCAACGGCGGTACGGCTCGTTGCCCTCGGCGGTCTGCAGGTCCATCAGGTAGTCACGAAAAATCTGCCCAAGCACCTGAGTGGCGATTTCCAGTTCGTCGCGGTGCATTTGCGCCGAGACGCGGTCAGCTGTGTCCAGGGCGTCTTCCTCGCCGTTGACAGCCGACATTTTCAGCACTACATAGGCCTGAACGTTGTTGGCCGGTACGCCTTCGCCACGAAAGAACATCACGCCGAGCCGATGCTGAGCCAAGGCATGCCCCTGCAGCGATGCCTGTTCAAACCAATGCAGCGCTTTGGTTAGGTCTCGTGGTGTGCGGCGGCCGTCGTAATAATGCTCGCCGAGTTCATAGGCAGCTTGCAGGTCGCCTTCGCTGGCGGCTTGCTCGCAGGCACGCAAGGCCTCACGCATCGCTTCGGGAACGGTATTCAGCGCACAGCGGGAGGTTGCCGGAATCAGCAGCGAATTGCCGCCTGCGGTGGCCAGCAGGGGCGAGAGAAGCAGCAGGCAGCCAAGGGCGAGGCTGCGGCCGGTGCAAGTCATGGATCTAAGCGCCTCGAAGAGCAGGGCGGTGGCTGGAAGTCCGGCAGAAACGAGCCGACGTTCACATTATGGATAAGCCGCTGCCTGCTTACAAAGGCTTTGATGGCGCGGGCCCGGCTTTTATGCGGGCTCGCTGCGTTCCTCACGAAGATTGCCGGGCAGATTGAGTAGTAACCAGGCAATGACCGGGCAGGCCAGCGCGAGCCACAGCTGCTGAAAACCGCTGAGCGGGTTGGGCCCGATAGACAGCCCGGTCCATGGCGGTAGCACCAGCATCAGCGCGCCTCCGGCCAGGCCTGCACCGGCCTGAAGGCGAGCGGGCCACTGCAGTACGCCTGCGTAAGCGACCAGCAGTGCGCTGAGCAGCCCAAGTGCGAGCGCGTAGGGCGCGCTCCAACCGAGCTGCCGGGCGAGTTCGAAAAAGGCGCAGAGCCCTATCACGATTCGCCCCCAGGTCGGGCGACTCCAGATCCATTGGCGGCTCAGCGTCAGCGCCACTACGCCGACCAGCGGTAGGCCTAGCAGCAGGGTTGCTTGTAGAAGCCAACGCTCCGCCTCCAGCGTGTCGAGGTCGAACGCCAGCCTTGCCACAGCACAGGCACCGCTGCCGGCCGCGAGGCTGAAAGCGAGCAGGGCGCAGAATAGAGCCGGCTGGTCCGGCTCGCCGTAGCCGCGCCGCGCCGTACCGATCCAGATCGCACTGCCCAATCCAGTCACGGTCAGCAGTGTGGCTTGCAACAGCTCGTACATCAGGCGGATTTCAGCTGGGCGAAGGCGCGCTCGGCTGCGTCGAGGGTCAGCTGCAGTTCGGTGTCTCCGTGGGCAATGGAGGTAAAGCCGGCCTCGAATGCGCTGGGCGCGAGATAAACGCCACCCTCAAGCATCAGGTGGAAGAAACGCTTGAAGCGCTCGGCGTCGCTGGCCATCACGTCATCGAAGGTGACGATATCGTTCGCCTCGCTGAAATACAGACCAAACATGCCGCCGACCTGCGTGGTGACAAACGGGATGGACGCTGCCGCTGCGCGGTCCTTCAAACCTTGCAGCATACGGGTGGTGTAACCGGTGAGTTCTTCGTGGAACCCCGGGCGCTTGATCAGTTTCAAGGTGGTCAGGCCGGCAGCCATTGCCAAGGGATTACCGGACAGTGTGCCGGCCTGGTAGACCGGGCCCAGCGGTGCAATGTGCTCCATGATTGCGCGCTTTCCGCCGAAGCAGCCGACCGGCATGCCGCCGCCGATGATCTTGCCGAAGGTGGTCAGGTCCGGGGTGACGCCGTAATGAGCCTGAGCGCCGCCGAGGGCGACGCGAAAACCGGTCATCACCTCATCGAAGATCAGCACAACGCCATGCTTGTCGCACTGCTCACGCAGCCCTTGCAGGTAGCCGGGGGCGGGCGGTACGCAGTTCATGTTGCCCGCGACCGGCTCGACGATGATGCATGCCACGTCGCCGCCGACGTCGGCGAGCATCTGCTCGACGGCGCTCAGGTCGTTGAAGGGCAGAGTCAGCGTGTGCTTAGCGAACGCCGCCGGTACGCCTGCAGAGCTGGGAACACCCTGAGTCAGGGCACCAGAACCAGCCTTGACCAAAAGGCTGTCGGAGTGACCGTGATAGCAGCCCTCGAACTTGATGATGCTGTCGCGACCGGTATAGCCGCGGGCCAAGCGAATGGCGCTCATGGTCGCTTCGGTGCCCGAGCTGACCATGCGCATCATTTCCATGGACGGGACCAGGCTGCAGACCAGTTCAGCCATTTCCGTCTCCATTGCGGTCGGCGCGCCGTAGGACAGGCCGTGCTGTAGCTGGTTGCGAACCGCGTCGAGTACGTCCGGATGACCGTGGCCGAGAATCATCGGGCCCCAGGAGCCGACGTAGTCCACGTAGCGCTTATCGTCCTCGTCAGTGACGTAGGCGCCTTCGGCGTGTTTGAAGAACAGCGGCGTGCCGCCGACGCTACGGAAGGCGCGAACGGGCGAGTTGACGCCGCCGGGGATGCGGTTTTGAGCGCTGGCGAAGAGGGTTTCGGAACGGGACATACGGGGCCTCTCATAAAAAAGAAACAGGTTGGGCGGGCTCGGCGAGTCTTGCTATGACGCCTGTCAGTTGTGCGCGAACAGCTCGCTGAACGCGCGGGCGCGACGCTCGACTTCGCTGCTCGAGTCGGCGGCGAACAATGCATGCACCACGGCAATAAGGCTGGCGCCGCGAGCGATCAAATCCGGTGCGTTATCCAGGGTGACGCCACCGATTACGGTGATGGGCAGCGAGAAGCGTTGACGTGCCTGCTCGAGCATCTCTGGCGTGGCCGCCGGCGCGCCGGGCTTGGTGTGTGAGTCGAAGAATCGGCCGAAGGCAATGTAGCTGGCGCCTTCGCGAACGGCCTGTTCAGCCAGGTCCAGGCGCGCATGGCAGGTCGCCCCGATGATTGCCTGGCGGCCCAGCAACGCACGCGCGACGGCAAGTGAGCCATCATCCTGGCCCAGGTGCAGACCTACGCCCAGCCGCGCGGCAAGCTCGGCGTCATCATTGATGATCAGTTGGGCACCATGCCGGGCACACAGCTCGCGCAGTGCCTCCGCCTCGCGCAGGCGACGCCTGTCATCGCTGGACTTGTCGCGGTATTGCAGCAACCGCGCGCCGCCCTTCAGCGCCGCTTCGGCGTAAGACAATAAGCGTCCGTCGCTCAGCAATTTACTGTCGGTGATGGCGTAGAGCCCGCGCAGGGTGGCAGCTCTCATATGCAGCGCTCCTATCAGGCCAGATCCAGCGGCAGGCGACGAGGAATGTACTGCCCGCGGCCAGGCGCTTCGGCGTCACGAAGGGTCCGCCATGTGTAATCGAGGGCGCTTTTCACGGCGCTGGCGAGGCCTTCGCCCAATGCCAGGCGTCCGGCTAGTGCGCTGGCCAGCGTACAGCCGGAGCCGTGATAACTGCCCGGCAGGCGTTGGCAGCTGAAATCGTGTCGGCTACCGTCGCGCGAGTAGAGGCGGTTGTGCACTTCGGTTTCGTCGCCATGCCCGCCCGTGATCAGAAGGTGCTGAATATAGGGCAGTAGCTTTTCCGCGCACTGGTCCGCGCTGCCTTCGGGCAGTTCGGCGAGGATTCTCGCCTCGGGCAGGTTTGGCGTGGCGATGGTGGACACGGGAAAGAGGCGCTCGCGCATGGCATAGCCGACTTCGTCCTTACCCAGCGCGCCGCCCCCACCTGCGCGCAGCACCGGGTCACAGACGAGCGGCACGCCCGGCAGTTTCTGCATGATTTCCAGCACTGTCTCGACCATCTCCACCGAGCCGAGCATGCCCAGCTTGATGGCTGCAACCGGCAGATCGGTGATGACGGCGTGCGCTTGGGCCAACACCCATTCGCGATCAAGGACGCGGAAATCGCTCACATCGACGGTGTCTTGAACCGTCAGTGCAGTGACGGCCGGTGCGGCGTGGCAACCCTGAGCGATCAATGCTTCGATGTCCGCTTGCAGGCCGGCGCCACCACTCGGGTCGTGGCCTGATAGGCAGAGAACGACAGGGCGTAAGCAAGGGCCGGACATCGATGGGTTCCCCAGGGTCATGGTGTGGTGGGTCGGCCGGGCTGGGCGCAGCCGATTGACATGGCGTGCGAGCTTATCACCAATCCCTCGGGGCGGCTCGCGCCGGGCATACAGGTGGGTTGTTGGGTTGTTGGGTCGTCGCCCGTCAGGCAGCATGTCGCGAGCGTCGCGTCCCGAGCGTCGATGGCCATGCTAAAGTGCCAGCACTTTGATTCGGCTGCGTGTGTTCAGGGGAGCGGGGGTTCTCTTGACGCGGCTCGATGGATTCTTCCATGCGCCATTTCCTCGTGTTCCTGTTGTGCCTGCTGCCAGCGATCGGCGGTGCCGTCGAGTTCGACAACCACACCCAGCGTCTTCCGCTAGGCCAGGTCATGGCTGTGCTGGAGGACCCCAGCCGCGACGCGACGATTGAAGACGTCGTCGCCCTCGATGCGGCCGGTCGATTCTCAACGAGCCAGGATGAAGTGCTCAACGCCGGTTATTCGCGTTCTGCGTTCTGGCTTCGCATCGACCTGACGTACCGCGCCGAGGCTTCTGCCGATCACGGACGCTGGTGGCTGGAACTGGCCTATCCGCCCCTCGATCACCTTGATCTTTATCTGCCCGACGGGGAGGGTCGCTTCCGATTGGCGCAGCAGAGCGGCGATGCACTGCCATTCGTTGAGCGCCAGATCAGGCAGCGCAATCACCTGTTCGAGCTCAAGCTGACACCGAACCAGCCCCAGCGCGTTTACCTGCGGCTCGAAAGTGAGGGCTCGATTCAGGTACCGCTGACGCTCTGGGAGCCCGTGGCCTATCTCGAAGAGCAATCAGGACACATCTATGTGCTCGCCATCATTTATGGCGTGCTGTTGGTGATGCTGTTCTACAACCTGTTCATCTACCTCAGCGTCCGGGACCGAAGTTACCTCTACTACATCCTCTATATCGCCTCGTTCGGTTTGTATCAGGTCTCGGTCAACGGGCTCGGTGTGCAGTATCTCTGGCCGGACTCGCCCTGGTGGGCCAACGCCTCAACGCCCTTTCTGATCGGCGCCGCCGGGCTGTTCGGCTGTCAGTTTGCCCGCAGTTTCCTGCATACCCGCGAACACAGTCCGTGGATCGATCGCGCCCTTATGGTGCTGATGGTGCTGGGTGGGCTGACGATGCTGGTGTCGCTCACCTCGAGTTACGCGCTGGCGTTGCGCATGGCGACCTTCCTGGCGCTCTGGTTCATCCTGGTGATCTTTGTCGCAGGCGTCGTGGCCTGGCATCGCGGTATGCGCGTGGCGCGCTATTTTCTGATCGCCTGGTCAGCGTTTCTGATCGGTGGGCAGATCAACACGCTGATGGTGCTGGGTTACCTGCCGCATATGTTCTTCACCATGTATGCCGGTCAGATCGGCTCCGCGCTTGAGGTGGCCTTGCTATCTCTGGCGCTGGCCGATCGGATCAACATGATGAAGGAGGAGCGCGCTCAGGTGCTCGAGGAGACCGGCCGCAAGCTCGAAGCCTTGAACCGCGAGCTGGCCGAAAGCAATCGGCTGAAGGATCAGTTCCTTGCGAACGTCACCCACGAATTACGCACCCCAATGCACGGCGTGATCGGGAGCCTCGACCTGATGCGGACCCTCGAGTTGGGGGGTGAGCTGGAGCAATACCATCGGATCGCCACGGGTTCGGCTCGGGAAATGATGAGCCTGGTCAACGACATCCTCGCCTTGACCGAACTGCAGGCTGGCAAACTTCAGATTCGCAACGAGCCGTTCGGGCTGCGCGCGATGGTCAATGAGCTGCACCAGCTTTATAGCGATCGCGCGGCAGGGCGCGGAGTGGGTTTTGATGTCGGGGTTGCGGATAGGCTTCCCGATAGGCTCCTCGGTGATGCCGCCAAGCTGAAGCAAAGCCTCGGTTATCTGCTCGACAATGCCATCAAATTCACGCCGAAAGGGCGCGTGTCGCTGACAGTATCCGGTCATCAAGAGGCGGGCAGCACGTTCATGCTGGAGGTTGAGGTCATCGACACCGGCGTCGGTTTCGACACGCCTACAGATGACACCCTGTTCCACTATTTCCGTCAGCTTGACGGCAGCATGACCCGGCAATATGGCGGTCTGGGGATTGGGCTTTCGCTGTGCCGGCAGCTCATCGAGCTGCAGGGTGGAGCTATTTCCTATCAGTCCGAGCCGGGCCAAGGCAGCCGCTTTAAGGTCCGAGTGCCGCTCCAGTTGTTCTGACCACCACCTGCATACGCTGGCGCAGGGTGGTACGGGAACCTAGGCCGCCCACTGCGCAGACGGTGTGCGGGTTTTGGCCGAAACCTCACTTTTCATCCTATACAGGCGTGCTTGACTTCATCTGACGGGTCGTCGTGTGAGGCGATCTGCGTCGGCCCGAGGGAGTGCTGCCCTGTTGGTCACCGCAACTGCATTGAACGGACCGACGAGTGCTTTCGCCTGCAAGGAGTTTAGTCATGAGTCTGCATCAGTACGCCGAAACCCATGAGGTGCTCAACCAGGTTCCGCCGCTGGACGGCGCGAACCTGTATCGCCTCGACCTGCCGCTTCAGGAGTGGGTGCGTCGTTACAAAGGTGGTTGGGCCGAATCACGGCTGGACGTCTATGGCGCCCTAGCCGGTGGGCCACTCATGGCGGCGGGTTTTCTCGCCAATGAGAACAAGCCGGTGTTCAAGAGCCATGACCGCTACGGCCATCGTCTCGACGTGGTGGAGTTTCACCCGGCCTATCACGAGCTGATGCGCACCGCGATCGCCCATGGCATACCGTCGTTGCCTTGGGCAGACCCGCGAGCCGGCGCGCAGGTTGCTCGTGCGGCGCTGATGTACCTGCACAATCAGGCCGAATCCGGCACGAGCTGCCCCCTGACCATGACCTACGCCAGCGTCCCGGCCTTACGCCAGCAGCCTGGCGTCAGCGATTTTTGGCTACCGAAAATCCTCAGCCTTGAATACGACCCGCGAAACCTGCCCATGGAGCAAAAGAGCGGCGTCACCATTGGCATGGCGATGACCGAGAAGCAGGGCGGTACCGACGTGCGTGCCAATACCACGCGCGCCCATGCTGTCGGCGCAAACGGGCCGGGCCAGCTGTACGAGCTGGTCGGGCACAAGTGGTTCTGCTCGGCACCCATGTGCGATGCCTTTCTGACCCTGGCGCAGACGGATAAGGGGCTGTCCTGTTTTTTGCTGCCGCGTCACCGTCCGGACGGCAGCCGCAACCAGTTCTATATTCAGCGCCTGAAGAACAAGCTAGGCAACTGGTCGAATGCCTCCAGCGAGGTCGAGTATCGCGGCGCGCTGGCCTGGATGATTGGCGAAGAAGGGCGCGGCGTGCCGACCATTATCGAGATGGTCTCCTCGACGCGCTTCGATTGCATGATCGGCTCCAGTTCGCTGATGCGCCAGGCGCTGACCCAGGCCATGCATCACTGCGCGCATCGCCAGGTGGGCGGACGCGTTCTGGCCGAGCAGCCACTGATGCAGAATGTGCTGGCCGACCTGGCGCTGGAAAGCGAAGCCGCGCTGGCGCTGACCATGCGCATGGGGCGGGCGCAGGACAACCCGTTCAACGAGCAGGAAGAAAAATTCGCCCGCTTGGTGACCGCTGTTGGCAAATACTGGATCTGTAAACGTGCACCGGAAATGATCGCCGAGGCCAGCGAATGCCTGGGCGGTGCCGGCTACGTCGAGGAGACCCTGATGCCGCGGCTCTACCGCGAGGCGCCGGTGAACTCCATCTGGGAAGGCTCGGGAAACGTGCAGTGCCTGGATGTGCTGCGCGCCTTGTCAAAAGAGCCCGGGGTGATCGAAGTGCTGTTCACTGAGCTCGGTGACGGTCATGGCGATTCACGCCTTCGCACGCACATCGGCCGGTTGCAGACCGCATTCGCTGATACCGGGGACATCCAATACCGCGCCCGCCAACTCACCGAAGACGTCGCCGTCGCGCTACAGGCCAAGCTGCTGCTCGAGGCCGGCAACGAGGCCATATCCGACGCCTTCATCGCCAGTCGCCTGGATGGTTGCGGTCGGGTGTTCGGCACACTGCCGCGTGGTCTGGACATCAGCGCACTGTTGGCGCGCAGCGCGCCTTTCCTCGACTAGCGCTCATCATTCGGCTCGGCCGTGCTGCCAGCGCGTTCGGCCAGGATGCGTGCCAGCACTTGCCGGTCGATATTCGCGCCGCTGAGTATCACGGCGATGCGTTCGCCATGATTGCGGTCTTTCTCCTGCATGGCGGCTGCCAGCGCGGCGGCGCCCGCACCTTCGGCGAGGTTGTGGGTGTCTTCATGCAGCGCAACGATGGCCTGACGGATCTCGGCATCGTCGACCCGGACGATGCGCGCTGCGCCTTGGCGGATGATTTCAAGTGCCTCGGGTGCTGGGATGCGGCAGGCCATGCCATCGGCGAATGTATTGGCCGTCTCGGTGCAGACAATACGGCCCTGTTCAACGCTCTGCGCGTAGGCATCGGCAGCGCTGGACACCACGCCGATGATTTCGGTATCCAGACCGAGTAGATCGCGGGTTCGTATCACCCCGCAGATGCCAGACCCCATGCCGATGGGCACGTAGACTCGACGCAGATCGGGCACGGCTTCCAGCAGCTCCAGCGCATAGGTCGCGACGCCCCGAATCAGATCCGGATGCAACGAAGGCACGAAGTGCCAGCCGTTCGTTTCGGCCAATTCGGCGGCTCGCTGGCGCGCGGTATCGAAGTCGCGACCATACTCGATCACCTCGGCTCCGCAGGCGCGCATGGCCGCGTTTTTCTCAAGCGAATTCCCCTCGGGAACCAGGATCTGCAGGCGCAAGCCGGCCCTGCGTGCCGCCATCGCCAGGCTGATCCCGTGATTGCCTCGCGTTGCGGTGATCAGCCCGTGCAGTTGGGGTTCGCGCTTGAGCAGTTCGCTTACATACAGCACGCCGCCGCGCACCTTGAATGCGCCGGCCGGCGTGTGATTTTCATGCTTCACCCAGACGTCGCAGCCCAGCCGTTGAGCCAGCAATGGCCATTGGTGTTGCGGTGTGGGCGGTACGCTCTGGTGGATAAGCTCGGCGGCCTGGCGCAATGCATCGAGATCGAACATCGGACGCTCCTAGACGAGTTTGACCTTGATCCTAGGCGCGCGCATTGTATGGGTAAATCTATATATTGCATGGCAGACAATGTGGTTACCCCAACTCGAACCCAATAGTCGGCCGCGTTACCTGGCGCTGGTCGATGCCATCGCCTCGGCCATTTCGCGCGGTGAGCTCATGCCAGGTGATCGGTTGCCTCCGCAGCGTCGGCTGGCCTGGGCACTGGGCCTCAACCCGAGTACGGCGATGCAGGCCTATCGCGAAGCCGCGCGCCGACATCTGGTCGGCGGCGAGGTAGGACGCGGTACCTATGTGTTGGCCAGCAGCCGCGAGGCGAGTCTGTTCCGGCTGAAGCTGCCTGACGCGCATCCGGAGCGGGTCGATCTGTCGACCAATCTGCCGGTACTCGACCCGGATGATGACGATCTGCAGCGAAGCATGGCCGCGCTGTGTGCGTCGGGTGAGTTGGCCGGCCTGCAAGGCTATCCTTCGGCACGCATGCTGGAGCGTGGTCAGCTGGCGGTGAGTGGCTGGCTGTACGGTCGGGGACTAGAGCTGCCACCCGAGCAGGTATTGCTTTGTGCCGGGGCGCAGCAAGGCGTGTTTGCCGCACTGCTGGGGTTGTGCGAGCCGGGCGAGCCGGTGTTGGTTGAAGCGTTGACCTCGCCGGGAATCAAAGCGGCCGGGCGTCAACTTCGCTTGCCGTTGCATGGCGTGGCCATGGACGAGCACGGCATTCTTCCTGACGATCTGGATCGGCTGGCCCGCGCCACATCGGCGCGTGTGACCGTGCTCACGCCGTGCCTGCAGAACCCCACCGCGGTCAGCATGAACGCCCGCCGGCGCGAAGAAATTGCCGTCGTGGCGCGTCGGCATGGGCTGTTGATCATCGAAGACGATGTCTACGGTGCGCTGGGGGAAGAGCCGTCGCTGGCGTCGGCCCTGCCTGAGCGCACGTTATTGATCAGCAGCTTGTCGAAGACGGTCGCGCCGGGCTTGCGGCTGGGCTTCATCGCCGGGGCAAAAGTCTGGTTGTCGCGTATTGACCCCGAGGCTCAGGCGACCAGTTGGGCGCTTTCGCCGCTGTGCCTGCGCATTGGCTGCGAGTGGCTGGAAGACGGTACGGCGGCGCGTCGGTTGCGTTGGCAGCGTGAACAGGTAACGCGCCGCTGGCGGCTGGCGCAGAAACTGCTTGGCTCGACACGGACTACCGCGTCGCCGCATCGGTGGCTGGCGCTGCCCGATGGTCTGGATCTCGAGGCCCTGTGCCGCGATTCTGGAATCGAAGCGGCAACCGCTGACGTCTTCGCTGTGGGCCATGCCGCGCCCCACGCGTTGCGCCTGAGCCTCACCGCGGCGCCGAGTCTGGCGGTGCTGAAGGCGCGGTTGGAGGCGGTCGCTAGGCGATGCGGCGTTTAATCCTTAATGCACCAAACCGGCGCTACCGCTGTCATCGAACCATAGGCAAGATGTTGTGAACGAACAGACAAGGAAACCCACCATGAATCCAGCAGGCGAGACCTTTCGCATTGCCACCAACGCTGAAGCAGCCGTGGACCACCTTGCCGAGCTGCATCAGCAGGCCACGCGCGCATTGAACCAGGCGCTCAAGCGCTACGTTACGACGCGCGAAGAGCCTGACGCCGCCGAGCGGGCACTCTTTCACTATCCTGAACTACGGCTGACCTACGCCTGCCATGGCGAAGTGCCGGCCTCCACCCGCGCCTATGCCAAGGTCCAGGCTCCGGGCGTGTACAGCGTCACCGTCACCCATCCGGCAGCCTTCCGGAGTTACCTCCTGGATCAGCTGCGGCCGTTGATCAACGACTTCGCGGTAAAGGTCGAGGTGGGCATCAGTGACCGCAACATTCCCTACCCCTATGTGATCGAGCAGGGCGACGAGCTGGCCGGCACGGGCGTGACCGCAGCCGAGCTGGCGCGCGTGTTCCCGAGTACCGATCTGTCCGCGGCCACCGACGACATCGCCGACGGCCTGTATGACTGGGAGCATGCCGATCCTTACCCCCTGGCGCTCTTCGACGGTGCGCGGGTGGACTTTTCCCTGCGCCGGCTGGTGCATTACACGGGCAGCGATTGGCGGCACGTGCAGCCGTGGATTCTGCTGACCAACTATCACCGCTACGTCGATCAGTTCATCCGCCACGGCCTCGACATGCTGCGCGACGACACCCGCTTCGTACGCATGGTGCTGCCGGGCAACATCATCATCGAGCGCGGCATGGAGGAGGGCGAAGCCCAGGCGATCATCGGCGGGGTGCTCTGGCACCGCTACCAGATGCCGGCCTACCACCTGCAAGCTGAGGATGGCGATGGCGTCACCCTGGTCAATATCGGGGTCGGCCCTTCGAACGCCAAGAACATCACCGATCACCTAGCGGTATTGCGTCCGCACTGCTGGCTGATGATCGGCCACTGCGGCGGGCTGCGTCAGTCGCAGTCCATCGGTGACTACGTGCTTGCTCACGCCTACATGCGCCGCGACGGCATTCTCGATCGCGTGCTGCCGCCGCACATCCCGCTGCCGGCGCTGGCGGAAGTGCAGCAGGCGCTGCAGGAAGCCGCAGCGCAAATCACTGGTGACAAGGGCGAGGCGTTGAAGAAGCGGCTGCGCACCGGCACCGTGCTGACCTACGACGACCGCAACTGGGAACTGCGTTGGGCCCAGGAGCGGCCGCTGATCAACCTGTCACGTGCCGTCGCGGTGGACATGGAAAGCGGCACCATCGCCGCCCAAGGCTATCGCCTGCGGGTGCCCTACGGGACGCTACTCTGCGTCTCGGACAAGCCGCTGCACAGTGAGATCAAGCTGCCGGGCTCGGCCAACGCCTTTTACGAGCGCGCCGTGACCCAGCACTTGAAGATCGGCATCGCTGCGCTCGACCTCTTGCGCACGCAGCTGAACTCCTTGCACTCGCGCAAGCTGCGCAGCTTCGACGAGCCGCCGTTCCGGTAACGGATGGCGGCTTGCCGAGACGCTCAGTCTTTCAGGAAGTCCGGCAGTTTGGGGTCGCCTTTGCCGGGCAGGCTGTAGGCGATTACATAGTCGCCCGGCGGCGTCTCCATGAAGTGATGGCCGCCCGCGACGATCACCAGGTACTGACGCCCGTCGACCTCGTAAGTCATCGGTGTTGCCTGGCCTCCGGCGGGCAGCACGTCCTCCCACAGCACTTCGCCGGTATCGATGTCGATCGCGCGGATGAGGTTGTCAGTCGCCGCAGCGATGAAGATCAGGCCGCCCGCGGTGATCACCGGTCCACCGTTGTTCGGCGTGCCGACCGTTACCGGTAGATGCGACGAGATGCCGAACGGCCCGTTGCGGCGCGCGGTGCCCAGCGGTTCGTTCCACAGCACCTCGCGGGTATTGAGGTCGATGGCCATGATGCCGCCAAACGGCGGACGTGAGCAGGGCACGCCTGTCAGGCTGTTGCGCCAGGCCTGGATGGACACGGCATAGGGCGCCCCCGCCTGGGGTACCGAGCCGCCGGACGAGGTGCTGCCGCCCGGTAGGCCGAGCGGGACCATGCCGCGCTCGTCGGCCTTGTCGCGCGGGATGAGTTGGTCATGCATGGCGATGTGGTTGTAGTTCAGCACCAGGATGTTGCGGTCGGTGTTAACCGCGGCGCTGCCCCAGTCGTTACCGCCGTTATAGCCTGGCCATTGCAGGAAACGTCTGTCCACGCTCGGCGGTGTGTACATGCCCTCATAATTGGCGCGCTTGAACTGGATCCGGCACCAGAGCTGGTCCAGCGGTGTGACACCCCAGGCATCGCTCTCGGTCAGCGGCTCGCGCGGCATCGACGGCATGCCTGCCGAGAACGGTTGCGTCGGCGACAGCGTTTCATCAGGCAGCGGGCTGGCCGGCACCGGGCGTTCCTCGACAGGCGTCAGTGGCTCGCCGGTGCGGCGGTCGAGGACATAGATGTCCCCCGTCTTGGTGGGCAGCACCACCGCTGGAGCTGTGCGCCCCTCGCCGACCGGAAAGTCGATCAGGCTGCCCTGAGACCCGAGGTCATAGTCCCAGACATCGTTATGCACGGTCTGAAACACCCAGCGCACTGATCCGTCGGTAACGTCCAGAGCTACCAGCGCGGTCGAGTAGGGTTTCTCGAACTCACGACGATTGCCGCTCCAGTAATCAACCGACGAGTTGCCCATCGGCACGTAGACCAGGCCGAGGTTCTCGTCGCCGGAGAAGATCGTCCAGGCGTTGGGGGTGCCCCGGGTGTAGACATCATCCCCTTCGGGTAACCCGGTCTCGCCAGGGCGGCCCATGTCCCAGGCCCAGGCCAGCTCACCGGTGGCTGCGTCGTAGCCGCGGATGACGCCGGACGGCGCGTCTTCCTTTTGCCCGTCGAGCACCTGATGCCCGACCACGGCGACTCCGCGAACGATGGTTGGTGGTGATGTCACTGCGATGTAGCCGGGTACGGAGTCGCCCATGCCTTCCATCAGATCGACATGCCCGGCATCGCCGAAGTCGGAGCAGGGCATCCCGGTGTCGGCATCCACCGCGACCAGCTCGGCGTCGAGTGTGCCCTCGATGATACGGCGCTTGCAGGCCGCGTCATCGGGCGCATCCGGCACCTCGTAGTAGCTCACGCCACGGCAGGTGGCTGAATAGGGAATATGGTCGGTCGAAACCTCCGGGTCGTAGCGCCAGCGCTCACGTCCGCTGCTGGCATCCAGCGATATCAACACATTCAGCGCATCGCACAGGTAGAGGTTGTCACCGACCTTGAGCGGCGTGGTTTCCGGTGCCCACTTCTTGTCGACCACTGACTGCTCGGGCAGGTTGCCAGTGCGATAGCCCCAGACCGGCTTGAGATCGACGACGTTGTCGCGGTTGATCAACTCCAGCGGCGAGTAGCGCGTGGCTGCATTGTTGCGTCCGTAGGTAGTCCAGTCGGCCGGTTCGGGTTCGGCACCCGCCATTCCCGGCGATACAGTGGTGGCGGGCTCGAGTGAAGGGTCCGCCGCGGTCGTCTGGGCATGGCCGAGGGGCAGCCAGGCCAGGCTCAGCAGGCCAACGAGTCGAATCAGATAGGTCATGGGTGCGCCTCCCTGCGAGTGTGGCGCCGCAGCACCGGAATGAACGCCAGCGTGAGCAGGGCGATTACGGCCAGCGCCACCACGCGTGGCATCAGCGCCCAGGGGTCGAGGCCGACCTCCCAGATCGCCCATATCAGAGTGCCGATAAACACCAGCCAGTAGAGCAAGACGCCACTGATGCGCTGCATGAACAGCAGCACGCCAGAGATCAGCATGCCGGCTCCGGCAATGAGGTAGTACCAGGAACCGCCAAGGGTGATGAGCCAGACGCCGCCAGCGGCAAGGGCGAGCCCGAACAGGGCGACGATGATGGAGAAGACTTTCAGTGCCCAATAGGCGAAGCCGCGGGCGTGAGGGGATCCGGACACGTGGCGCTTGCTCCCTGAAGATTGGTGAGTGAGGCGCCACCGAATGCAATCGCAATCGGCGGCGTGACTCAACTTTTGGGTCTCAGGATGCGCTCAGGTTCCGTGAATGTTTCGGTTTGTGTCGGATTCAGGCCATGAGCAACCAGGCACCAGCCAACGCAGACGCACCGCCTGCAATGCGTACCAGGGGCATGGCGAGTTGCGGCAGGTTGCGAGCGATGGCGTAACCGATGCCATGCAGCGCGGCGGTGGCAGCGACGAAGCCAGCGGCATAACCCCAAGGGCTGGACAGCGCTGGCAGTTCCAGACCATGGGCCACGCCATGGCTGAGGGCAAACAGCGCGGTCAATCCAGCCGCAACGGCCAGCGGTGGACTCACCGCCAACGCTACTAGCAGCCCAAGCGCCAGTACCGAGCCGGCGATGCCGGTTTCCATCAGCGGCATTTCAATGCCGGCGAAGCCGAGCAGCCCGCCGACGAGCATGGTGGCGACGAAGGTCAGCGGCAACAACCAGCGCGCGCTGCCCTGCTGCTGCGCCGCCCAGAGGCCGACGGCCAGCATCGCCAGCAGATGGTCAAGGCCGAAGATAGGGTGAGCGATGCCGGACATCAGGCCAGCGTGATCATGGCCGGGATGGGCGAAGGCCAAGGCAGGGCTCAGCAACAGGGCGGCGGTAAGCAGCGGTTTGCGCGGGTTCATTTCGGATTCCTCTATGGGCGGATGGGCGATCAGGCAGCGCTGAGCATTCCCTGTTTTTCGATGAAGGCGATGATCTCGTCGAGGCCCTGGCCAACCTTCTGATTGCTGAACACGAAGGGTTTGTCGCCGCGCATCTTGCGGGTGTCGCGATCCATGACTTCCAACGAGGCGCCGACCATGGGCGCCAGGTCGACCTTGTTGATCACCAGCAGATCGGACTTGCAGATGCCCGGTCCGCCCTTGCGGGGCAGCTTGTCGCCGGCCGATACGTCGATCACGTAGAGGGTCAGGTCCGACAGCTCCGGGCTGAACGTCGCGGAAAGGTTGTCGCCGCCGGATTCGACGATGATCAGATCCAGCCCCGGGAAGCGACGATTGAGCTGCTCGACGGCTTCGAGGTTGATCGAGGCATCCTCGCGGATCGCCGTGTGCGGGCAGCCACCGGTCTCGACGCCGATGATTCGCTCCGGCGCCAGGGCCTCGTTGCGTACCAGGAACTGGGCGTCTTCCTGGGTATAGATGTCGTTGGTCACCACGGCGAGGTTGTAGCGATCACGCAGCGCCAGGCACAGGGCGAGGGTCAGGGCGGTCTTGCCGGAACCGACCGGACCGCCGATCCCGACGCGCAGGGGTTGGGTGTTCATGGGTGTTCTCCTCAAAAAGGCAGCGTGGCTGCCTCGGGGTTGATGCGAAAGGGGATGACCCGTGCCCGTGGAGCAGGGGTGACCGGATTCCTAGGGATGAGGCATGCGCCTGTGAAAACGTGCGAAGTTGTGAACTCAGAGTGCGCGTGTCGGTGTTGTCGCACGCGGCGTTCCGACACTCAGGCAAAAAGCCAACAGCTCCGCGCCCGAGGTCCCTTTGCATGGGCTCGGTGGATACAGCGGGTAGCATGTAGCCAGCGGGTTCGCGAGCAGTGCGCGTTCCTCCTGATGCGAACGGCGGAGCCGGAGTTAGCCCCCTCATGACCGAAACAACCGACTGTATTGCCGTTCATGCGCCATGCTGGCCAACGCCAAGCCAAAGGCCGCGCTCCCGCAGCGCTCTGGCTCAATAACGGTTGCGTCGCGCTGGGCCTGCTGCAGGGTCGGCAGCAATTGGGAGGTCAAACGTTGCGCAGCCTGCTGCCCGAGCGGCAGCGTCTTCATCAGTACGGCCAGCTGGTTCTCCAGCCAACCCCAAAGCCAAGCGGTAAGCGCATCTTCCGGATCGATACCCCACGCACGCGCGGCCAACGCCCAGCCAAGGGCAAGGCCGGGCTCTTCAATGCGCTGGTACAGCCCCCGGGCTGCCTCATCGAGTTCCGGCAGATTGTCCAACAGCTGCTTGAGCGAATAGCCCATCTGCCGGCTCTCCAGCCTCAGCTCTCGGGTCTCTCGACTCGCACGATGGCAGTCCGCAAGCCGTTCCAGTTCAGGCCAATCGTGACTGCTGGCTGCGCGGCAGTGAGCGAAGAGCAGCGGCGCTTCGAAGCGCGCTAGATTGAGCACAAGCTGATCGCCCAGCCAGCAGCGGGCCGTGGCTTCGTCGCTTACCTGCCCCCGTTCAACCGCCATCTCCAGGCCTTGGGAATAGCTGTAGCCGCCGATGGGTAGCTGCGGGCTGGCGAGTCGCAGCAAGGCGAACGCCGCCGGATTCACGTGCGCACGCCGAACTGGTGCAGACGCGGTGCGTAGCTGAATTCGGCTTCGCCTGCGTGGGAATGGTGATGGCCGCCGCCGTAGGCGCCGTGCTCGGGCTGGAAGGGGGCCTCGACGTGTTCGACGGTCGCCCCCAACTGCAGCAGCATGTCCTTGAGCACGTAATCGTCGAGTAGCCGCAGCCAGCCGTCACCGACCTGGAGCGCGACGTGGCGGTTGCCCAGGTGGTAAGCGGCGCGCGTCAGCTCGAAGGCGCTGGCACACGTGACGTGGAGGAGTTTTTCCGCGCGGGCGCGGACAACGACGAGGCGGCCATCTTCGGCACGCAGGCACTCGCCGTCATGCAGCGGCGGATGGCCGCGCTCGAGGAACAGACCGACGTCTTCCCCTGTGGTGGAAAAGCAGCGCAGACGCGATTTGCTGCGCGCTTCAAAGGTCAGTTCCAGCTCGGCGTCGGCGTTGGCCTGCGCAGAGGTACGGTGATGAATGACCAGCATGGCGTGGGCAGTTCCGATTGTGCGATAGGCCAAGCAGAGCAAGGCCCTTGCCAACACGTCACATTGCGCCCGCCACGCCGGCTTGAGGCGTCTCATGCCTGATAATGGGGCTCTGGTGTGTTCCGTTGTGGTGCGCCCGGTTGTTCGAGGCACCACATGCGTGCAATCAATGCAGCGGGCGCACCATGTACACGGCGGGGATCTGGTAACTGGCGAGATTATCGACCTGCGGCGGTTCCAGCTCCGTGTGGGCGGCATAGCCGAGGCGAGACCAGAAGGCTTCGGATTCCTGCACGGAAACCAGCGCCGAGTAACGCAGCTTCTGGGTACGGGCCTGCTCGAGGTTGCGCTTCACCAGTGCCGGTCCGATGCCGCGGCCACTGGCTCGGCGGGACACGGCCAGGTCGTGCAGATACAGGCAGTCGGCTTTGGCGTGATGCTCGAAGTCACCATCCAGCGGGGTCACATTGCCGACCCGCGAGTGGTAGGCGAAGAGGTAGCCGCAGACGCCCTGGTCGTCTTCGGCCACCCAGGCCAGCTGCGGGCAAGCGGCGAGACGGGCACGAATCACGGCCTCATCTTCAAGCACTTCGACCGCATAGGATTCTTCCTGAATCGACATCACGGCAGGTATATCACGCACCTGCATCGCTCTTAACTCGAACATTTGAACAACTCGAACGGACTCGGGACGACTGAAGCGTCTCGCTTAAGGGGCGACGATGATACGCGAACGGCGGGCTGAGAGTCAGCGCGCCGACGGAGGGTCTGGCTCCGAAAGGCTTGGCGCATGTCTACCAAAAGGCCGCAGTGCCACCCGCCCGCGGGTCACGCTACGCCGTGCCGTGTCGCGCTAGACGGTACGACTGGTCGGCGCCGTGCATCTGATGACTGACGGCGAGGTTTTTTGCGGGCATAATTGCTTAGGTAGCTACCTATCTTTGCGGTCATTCTCCTTGAACAACTCACACAACCCATTGCTTGGCGTCGTGCTCATTCTGATTTCATGCCTGACGCTGGCGACCCACGATGGTCTTTCGAAATACCTGACGCAGCTGTACCCGGTGTTTCTGGTCATCTGGGCGCGCTACATGGCCCAGACATTTCTCATGCTCGGCCTGTTCACGCCGCGCATGGGCCGTCGCGTGTTCCACACCCTGCGACCGAAGCTGCAGGTCTGCCGGGGCCTGAGCCTGGTCTGCGTCAGCATGCTGTTCATCAGTGGTCTGAGCTACATCCCGCTGGCCGAGGCGACCGCGGTGATCTTCCTTACGCCGCTGCTGGTGACCATCGCCTCCGCGCTGCTCGGTGAGCGAGTCAGCCGTAGCCAATGGCTGGCGGTTGGCTTTGGGTTGGTCGGGGTGATGATCATCGTGCGCCCGGGTGGTGCCTTGTTTACCCCGGCGATCTTGCTTCCCTTCGGTGCGGCGGTGAGTTTTACCGTGTATCAGTTGATCACGCGTCGTCTCAGCGCTACGGACCATCCGGTGACCAGCAATTTCATCACCAGCCTGGTCGGCAGTGTGGTGATGAGCGTGCTGGTGATCTTCAACTGGCAGACCCCGACTTTTCACGACGCGCTGATGATGGCGGGCCTTGGTGCCATGGCCATGAGCGGTCACCTGCTGCTGACCAATGCCTTCCGCTTCGCCAGTGCCGCCGCGCTCGCCCCCTTCACCTATTCGCAGATCATCTTCGCCGGGGTGGTCGGGCTGGTTGCCTTCGGCCACACGCCGGACGCGGGCGCGATCGTCGGCATGGCGATCATCATTGCCAGTGGATTGGTCATGGCATACGTACAGGGCCGACAACCGCGCCCGGCACTCTAAAACACGGCTGTGCCGCAAGCACATCTCGGCGACTTCCAACACTAGACCAGACAAGGGCGATTCGATCCTTGCGTGCGATTCATCAGGAACAGACATGCAACGACTCTCTCATCACACCCTGCGCAACGACTTCCGCCGACTGCTGGCGTCCGATCGCTGCTATCACACCGCCTCGGTATTCGATCCGATGTCTGCGCGTATTGCGGCGGACCTTGAATTCGAAGTGGGCATCCTCGGCGGTTCGGTCGCGTCGCTGCAGGTCTTGGCTGCGCCTGACTTCGCACTGATTACGTTGAGCGAGTTCGTCGAGCAGGCGACTCGTATTGGCCGTGTGTCGCGTCTGCCGATCATTGCCGACGCGGACCACGGTTACGGCAACGCGCTTAACGTCATGCGCACCGTGATCGAGCTGGAGCGCGCAGGTATTGCCGCGTTGACCATTGAAGATACGCTGCTGCCGGCCAAGTTCGGCCGCAAGTCCACCGACCTCATCGGCATGTTCGAGGCGGTCGGCAAGATCCGTGCGGCGCTGGAGGCACGCATCGATCCAGAACTGTCCATCATCGCCCGGACCAATGCTGGCGTGATCGGCCTGGAAGAAGTGATTGCACGCGTGCAGGCCTACGAGGCGGCAGGGGCCGACGCGATCTGCCTGGTGGGTATCGAGGACTTCGAGCAGCTTGAGCAGGTCGCCGAAAAGCTCAAGGTGCCGCTGATGCTGGTGACCTACGGTAATCCGCAGCTGCGTGACAATGCGCGGCTGGCCGAGCTTGGCGTCCGTATCGTGGTCAATGGCCATGCCGCCTATTTCGCGGCGATCAAAGCCACCTACGATTGCCTTCGCGAGCAGCGCCAGATTGACGCCTCCGACCTGAACGCGTCGCAGCTGTCCGTCAAATACTCGACCGCTGACGAATACATGGTCTGGGCCGAGGAATATATGCAGGTCAAGGAGTAAGCGGCACCTGCCAAAATCGCTGCCATTCGCCACCTGGAGATCCGATGAGCCCACGTCTATTGACCTTCATGGTGGCCTTCGCCGCGTTTCTCGGCCCCTTCACGCAGACGGTCTATGCACCGATCCTGCCGGAACTGGGTGAGGCGCTGCAGACCACGCCGCTGCTGATCAATCTCAGTATTTCGATCTTCACCTTTGTGTTGGCGTTCATGCAGATCGTCTACGGCCCACTGGTGGATCGAAGCGGGCGCCGGCGCACACTGCTGCTTGGCCTGGCGTGCTACATCGGCGCATCCATCGGTTGCTTTCTGTCGACAAACATCGAATTGCTCCTGGTGTTTCGGGCGTTGCAGGCGGTGGGCATTGCGGCTGCCGCCGTGGTGGCGGTTACGGTAATCGGTGACCGTTTCGAAGGTGCTGAGCGTGGGCGCGCGATGGGCTCGTTTCAGATGATGGTGGCGTTGGGACCGGTTGCGGGGCCGGTGGTAGGCGGCTTTATCGGTGAGCACCTGGACTTTCACTACGTGTTTCTGCTGCTCGCTGTGGTGGGCGGCGTGGCCCTGCTGAGCAATGTCATCTGGTTGGAGGAGACCCGACCCGCCGGTCTCACGCCCAAGGCGTTCCATCCCGCGGAGTATCTGGATGTCGTGCACAACCGCCAGGGCCTGGCGATCATGTTGCTGAGCTTCGTGCAGTACTACGCGTTCTACAACTATCTGGTGTTCATGCCACGTGTGCTCGATACGACCTACGGTCTGAGCGCCAGCGAAAAAGGCCTGGTGTTCCTGCCGTTGTCGATTGCCGTGGTGATCGGCAGCTTTGTCGGCGGCCGTCTGTTGGGGCGCTGGAAGCCACGCCCTACGCTCGTTGTGACCGCCGGGCTGAACGCGCTGAGTGTCCTGCTGTTCCTCGGGGTTGCGCAGTCATCTCTGGCCCTGCTGGTAATCGCGGCGAGTGCCTTCGGCCTGTTTCTTGGCCTGTCGCTGCCGGTGCAGACCAGCTTGCTGATGGATCTGTACCCGCACAATCGCGCCACGGCGGTGGGCTGTTACAACTTCTTCCGTTTCATGGGTATGGCGACCGGGCCGGTGCTTGGCTCGTGGCTCTATCAGGACGGCAATCTTGGCGTGCTCTACGGATTCGCCGCCACCGCGTTCCTGCTCGCCGTAGGGTATGCGCGGATGCGCTTCAGCCAAGCCTGACCGATGCGCTAGAACAGAGCACGTTCGGCCTTGAACATGAAATAGCTTTCGCAGTGGGCGTTCTGGCCGGAATAGACGCCGCATTCGGGCCCGCTCAGGTTTGAGTCGGTGTAGGACAGGTCCAGGTGCATGCCGAGTAGCGGGCGTGACAGGTTCAATGACCAGTCATTGAAGACCTGCACGCTGCCGCCGGCGTGGAACATCGGGGTGTCCATCGAGTGGCTGGCGTATTTGAACCGCACATCGAGATCGAACGGACGAAAGGATCCAAGCTCCAGAAGCAGCGTGCTGTCCAGCCGCCCCGGAGACCGGCTCAGCGCGCCGCCGATGCGATTGCCAGCCAGATTGAGCCCCGCGTAATACTCGTGGCGATCCCAGTTTTCCATTTCCGGGAAGCTGTAGCGGATCACGCCCAGCTCGAAACCTGGTTCATCATCGAGACGTTGCTGCGCATAGCCGACATAGGTGTCGAGCTCCAGCTGGTTGCCTTCGATGATGCCCATGGTCGGTGCCCACTGGCCGACGTACACGCCGCTGCTGTGAGTCAGGTCCAGGCCGCCACGAAACGTGCTGCCGGCTGTCGGGCTAACGAGGCCCTGCGCCATGCTGCGAGTCGGAGCCGTTCCAAGGCGCAGGTCGAATTGGCCGACTTCTCGCTCGACCACGTCCGGTTGGCTGGCGCATCCGTTCAAGCAGGCGGTCAGCGCCGCCGCGATGAGTGTCCTGTTCATACACCGGTTCATTGCTGGATTGACATACAAGCCGCCCACGGCGACCGCAAAGGGCAAGTCTTGTCGCGCCGACCGCAAGTCGGGCGCTTGTTTGCCTGATTGATCGACCGGAAGGTTAGCCGAAGAGCTTCACAAGCAGTCTCCGTTCGTCGTTTTGACGCCAAGCCATCGACGGACGGCAGCAGAACATTGGCGACCTTAAATGGTGCTTGGACTCGGCGCGTTGAACGGCTGTCGCCGACGCGGTTCAACATGGTAGTGAACCATTAACTGTTTCAGGCAGGCGGGAGGTTGAGATGGCGACCGGCTGGGCAAACGAAGGCGCAGTACAGGAACAGATCGACAGCACTATCGAGGATGCCGTGCAGCGAGCACGCAGCCGCCTTGGACGAGGCGAAAGCCTTACGCATTGCGAAGAGTGCGATGCGAAGATTCCGGACGCGCGCCGCAAGGCCGTGCCTGGCGTCAGGCTGTGCATCAAATGCCAGACCGAACTCGACAAGCAGGAGGCAAAGTTCAGCGGGTATAACCGCCGTGGCAGCAAGGACAGCCAGCTGCGCTGATGGCGTCGTAGAAAAAACTAGAGTCGCGCCGCACTCGTGAAGCGTGTACATGTCCCACGCCGCGTCCCCTAAGCTTTTCCATGGAAGAGGAATGCCTCCATGTTGATCTTCGAAGCCCTGCGTCTGAGTCACGATATCCAGCGCGATCTGTCTGAACGTCTGGTGCAAACCAGCGGCGACTCCGCCGAGCGGAAGGCACTATTTGCCAAGCTGAAGCATGAGCTCTGGGTGCATTCCGTCGCCGAGGAGCGCCATTTCTACATCCCATTGATGCGTGACGACAGCGGGGTCGACCTGTCCCGGCATGCGATCGCCGAGCACCATGAAATGGATGAAATGGTCGAAGCCCTGGAAGAAACCGATCCCAGCAGCCCCAGCTGGCTGGCGCAGGCGCGAAAGCTCTCGGACAAGGTGCACCACCATCTTCAGGAGGAAGAGCATAAGTTCTTCCAAATGGCCGGCAAACTGCTCAGCGAACAGCAAAAATCCCAACTGGCCGGTGCGTATCTGGGCGCCTACGAGCTGATGAAGGCTGAGCACGCCGCCTAAGCGCGGGTCGCTCCGGTGGGCATGCTGAACGTAAACGTGGTGCCCCCTTCGGCTGTGGACGTCGCCTGCATACGCCCGCCGTGCGAACGTGCAATTTCGTTGGCGATATACAGCCCCAGACCGAGCCCGGACTGGGTGCTCGAGGGTTCGCGCCAGTAGGGCTGGAACAACTGAGCCAGCCGTTCCGGTGGTATTGGTTCGCCGTGGTTGTTCACCGCCAGGCTGAACGTGTCGGCTTCAATTTGCGCGCTGACCGAGACAGGGCCGTACGGGTCCCCGTGGGTTAGCGCGTTGGCGAGCAGGTTGGACAGCAGTTGAGCGACGCGATCCGAATCGCAGCGGACGGCGCCGAGCGAGTCAAGCTGGCAATGTAATGTGCGTTGCGGATGGCTGGTTTGCATCTCCGACACAATGTGCGCCAGGGTCTTATCGAGGTTGTCGCAATCGCGGATGTTGAGCGGAATGCCATTGCCGAGCCGGCCTCGGGCGAAATCCAGCACGTCATCCACCAGCCGTGAGGCGCGATGAGTTGCTGTGAGCATGTGCTCGGCGATACCGGTCATGGATGGCTCGTTCGAGCGCCGCAATAGCAGTTGCGCGCCCGACATGATCGAGGACAGCGGGTTGCGGAGATCGTGGCCGAGCAGGGCAATGAACTGCTCGCGCAGCTCGGCCGTTTGCTGCGCATCAAGCAGTGCCGCTTCGGTTGCTTCGAGCTGCTCCTCGGCTTCCAGCTGAACCGCCAGCAGCTTGGCGAACGACTCCATCATTGCCAGGACCGACGGCACCGAAAAGGTAGCTGGCAACGGGTCTAGTGCGCAGACGGTGCCGAAGAAGCTGCCATCGGTGCGAAATACAGGCGCCGATACATAACTTTCAAAGCCATATAGTTTGGGCGTGTGATGGTTGCAGTACCGGTCATCTTCGCTGACCTTGCCGATGATTATGGTCTCGTGAGACGCATGAATTTCGTGACAAAGCGTGGTTGTCACGTCCAGTTCGCCCCCGACCTGGAGGCCGAAATTGATCTTGTCCAGCACCGCGCAGGCCGTCCAGGAATCATGCGTGACGCGCGCAACGGCGGCGAAGCGAAGCCCTGTCGTTTCGGAAATGATCTGCAAGATGGCGGGTACTGCGCTGATGCGGCTGATGGACGAAATATCTTCGGTCACCGTTCGTGTCATGGCGGAATCGTCGTGCGGGTTGGTGGCGTTTGGGCAGGCACTGTACCACGCAGAGCGAAACCGGCCGGAGAGCGCCGGTCGGTTTCGGTTTTTCCAAGCTGAACGGTGTAAATGTGGGGGCGTTTCTGTTCGCCAGCAGCAGTGGCATGAACTGAGGCGATCAACTTCTCACCAAAAACACCGCAACCCCGCTAAGTCGTCCAGTGATGCTTGGAGAATATCAAGGAAACCAGACGATCCTATCGCATCGGTCTGGGCAGGGTGGATGGATGATTTGCCGGATCGTGTCCGCTAAGCAAGTGAGCATGGCAGGGGGACGATTATAGTAAATCTGCCTATTTCTTCTTTAGATGGGGAGTGCTTCACTAGCTATATGTGCTTGTTGGTTTAAGGTTTTGAATAAGTTAAACCACTATGGACCCTTGACTGCGTGCTTCTATTGCGGCTGAAGTATCTGAGTAACGTGGCATCTCTCTGCCGGACGCTCTTCGATTCAATGCGGGTCGACATCTTCAATGTTCATAACGGACGGGCGGGCGAATCTACTGTCTCTGTGTCTATTTCACGTTTTCTCTAATTCGGAACCCATCTCCAGAAGATTTGATGGCCCGCAACAGATCTTTAGATGTTATGCGCTTAAATGTACGTGTGGCAGGATCCCTTTCCACGTCCATCGCAAACGGCGTAGTGCCGTCGGCGTCGTAAATAAAATAAGCATTGCCGGTGGTGATTTCATATATCTGGTCATCTACCTTGGCTATGGTTGTAGGCGAGGCAGACATCAGCTCCTCAGCCGAACTGTAGCGCAATGCTAAATCAATCCCGCCCAATCTATCGATGGGTACGTCGACCGCTTGAGAGGGCTCGGCCATCACCGCCTGCAGAGATACTGAGTTGGTTGCTTCGATCCACTGGTTCGAATACGTATAAATCAGGTCTTGGTACTGGCTCGATAGCGGTTCCTGCAGATTGCATACACCCTTTCGAATGGATACGCCATTCCGCCCGTTACGAATATTCCCATATAGGCAGTCAATAAGAGGGGCTTCGCCCTTGAAGGTTAGGGTATAAAAAACCTCGAAAAGAGTATTTGAGCCGGCATTTTCGTAAATAAGCGCTGGGCCACCATTGAAAGTGACTAATGTTCTTGAAGTTTGTCCCGTATAACCAACTATGTTAGGAACTATTTTAGTTTCGTTTCCCCTGCTGATCCTTAACTCGCCGGTGCCCATGTCTGCTTCATAGACAATCTCAGGGATATTATCGCTGTCTCTTGTGGTTGTATAAGAGTCTGCATATATGGTGGTATTCAATGTGAGCGAGATCAACAGCAAGGAATAATGTATGTATCTCATGGGGCGAAGGTTTCCTTGGCGGATGATGTTTCTCTTAGAATGATCTCAAATTTCTTCGCATAGCTGGCAATGAGCTGCTGCTGATCAGTTCCGTTGATAGTTCTCCGAGCTTCATCGTAATTCACGCCAGAAGCATTAATATAATGGTTTAGCTTCCTGCCAGTGAAAACTCCTTCCTTCATGCCCCAGATCATAATCGGCACGGAATACTCTGGCTCCGCAGCCTTGTCGGGTTGGTTTACGAAATCTACGCCGAAGTGCTCTTTTGCCTTGCGGTAGTTGTTCTTCCATGTAAGGTGGACCAGGCCTCGCCCGCGGTACTTGTAACCATCGCCCGATTGTGTATTCCCATGCCCGATGGCTCGATCTCGATGTTCTTGCGTAATGGCTAGTACAGGGTCATATTTATTGAAATAGGCAATGTTCCCTACTTCGGGTTTTGAGCTAAAAAACTCGCCAGTGGGGAAATGATAGGCCTCATGTCTAGCTGTCGCGAACATGTAGGAAAGCTCGAAAAGGTTAGCTTTTCCAAGGTCGCTTTTGTAATGTCTATTGATGGCTTCTACGATGGTGCGTAGATTGCCTTTCGATAATGTTGACATTGCCGGAGTGTTCTTCTCGAAGTGCTCATGCTGGCTAATGTACGCGTCGAGAAACCGTTCGACATCTATCAATCGGCTCGCATGCAAAAAGGTGCTCACAGCGGCGATAGGCTGAAAATGCCAAGCCTTACCACTCACAATAACTCCGAGCTGGTCCTCCAATGCTTTCCACCAGCTAAGTTTCTCAATACGCTGCTTTTCAGCATTCCAAATCAGATTGGGCGTTCCAGGCTCTTCCTCCAGTAAAGGATCAAGCTCATCCCATTTACTCTTTTCCCAGAACCATTCACTTTCATATCTGGTGATCAACTGTCCGAGCAGCTGCGCCTGCCAAGGTTTGGCCAGTGCAGCTCGGATTTCCCGGCTGCTCAGTGTGCCGTCCTTGTTTGTGTCGACGATGTCATGTAACCGGGCCAGCGTCAGGATGGGACCTCCGTCTGCCTTGTTGATCTGGGCGCGGTAGTTTTGCTGTTCTTCGGTGCTCAGCAGGCGGCGGGCGTCGAGACTATAAGCAAGCTTCTCGACAGCCGTCCCGGTTTCCTCGACGCATTGGAAGCCTTCCCATTCCCAAGGGCTATGGCGGGTAGTGATCAGCTCCTGTTCGGCGAGCCAGCCGTCAATGGGGTTGCCGTTGGCGTCGGCGAACAGGCCGTCCAGCCGCCACCAGTGGAACGTGCCGCTATCGGCAGCGGTTTTAACCTGGATTTTTCTCGAGGCCGGTAGTCCGTCCAGCAGCGCTTGCGGAATCATCAGGTCGACACCGATCTGAGTGCCGT
Source organism: Pseudomonas sp. DNDY-54 (assembly GCF_019880365.1). Classification (NCBI taxonomy): domain Bacteria; kingdom Pseudomonadati; phylum Pseudomonadota; class Gammaproteobacteria; order Pseudomonadales; family Pseudomonadaceae; genus Pseudomonas; species Pseudomonas sp. DNDY-54. Next base: position 3,690,331 of record NZ_CP082271.1, on the reverse strand, counting down.
GGTCGCTGAGCCTGGGCGGGTTCTCGGTGTTGATGTCGTCCCGATGGGCGATCAACTTGCTTGCGCGCTTGTAGACCCTGAGCAGGGTTTGCTGGTCGTCTGGCAGGCGGCTGGCCCAGGCGCGGCTCTGTGCAATGAATGTGGGCACATCGTCGCAGCTGAAGAGTTCGACATGGACCATATGCTGGGCAGCGCTGTCGTGGTTCTGGTACAGCCCCGGATGGCCAATCAGGTCACCCGCCTTGATCGGCAACCCGCTGTCGAGAACGACGACCTTATCGTAGTCCGCTGGCTCGCTGTGCGGTTTGAGAAAGCCGGTAGATACATAGCCGGGTAGTTGCCCCTCATCGTCAGCTGGCAGGGCGGGTTGTGCCGTCCCGCTGATCAGGCTGACCAGCTTGCTGAAATCGCCTTCCGCTCTGCCGATGGTGATCTCGGTGCCCTTTGGCAGCTCCGATAGCTTTGCGGCGCCCCTGCTCGGATGTGCGCGGACGCTGAGGCCCTGGTTTTGCGTATTGACGGTATAGCGCTTGGCCTCCCAGAAAGCGGGGCGCGGCAGGTCCGGTTGCGTTTGATAGCCCGCCCAGTCGAGTAGGTGCATATACAGACTATAGAGGGTCAGGGCAGGAGGGGTTTGACCTTCGGCGATGCTGCCGTCAGCGTTCCTGAGCGGCGGTGGCTGAAGACTGTGCTTGACCAGCACGAACCCCGTTGAAAAGGGGGCGCGCTTGACCCGTGGAATCTCATCGGTGAACTCGCTTACAGGGTAGCGGTCGTCGATGCGGTAGGCGATCACCTCGCCGTCGGCCATGCAGCGTACGCTCGTCTGATCGAACAGTGTCGCCGTGCCTTCATCGAAATGCACGCCGCCATGCCATAAGCCGTTCTCGCCGGTCGGGTAGTGGCCCCCCTTGGCTGATGCCATGTTGATAAGAAGCTGTAATGGACTACTGTTCGTGTCCCTGCTGGGGAACGGATAGCTCCAATTGATCGGTTTGTTATCGGCCATGTTCGTACCTCTGCTCCTTGCCTGTGAGCATGCCTGGCGGCCTGCCCAGTCCGTTCCTTAGCCCGAGAAATTGAGCGAGCGTTTACGTTTGGTTGGCAAATTGTTTGCCTCACCTGGCTGCGCCTGCTCCAACAAATTCCCCGCCCTGTCGCTATCCGCCGCGCCCGGCAGCACTGGCGGTTTGATCTTGATTCCGGAGCCCTTACCCGGCGCCCCTCCGGCGTTGATCTTGATCATTGGGCCGTTGACGGTGATGCCGCCCGGGTCGAGCTTGATGAAGCTGCCACCGGCGTTGAGGGTCAGTTCGATGCCGGCTTCGATGACCATCTTCTGGCCCGCCTTGAGGTGGATCTCGCGGCCGGCCTTTGTCAGTTGGGCGGTGCCGAGCTTGATGTGTTGGGTCTGGCCGATGGTGAGGTGGTCGTCGGGTTTGACTTGCACTTTGCGGTGGCCTACGACGGTCTGGTGTTCTTCGCCCTTGAACTCGGTGAAGCTATTGGCCTCGACGGTATCGTGGCGTTCGTGGCCGACGCGCACCTTCTGGTCGTGCTCGATGTTCTCGTCCCAGTCGCGCTGGGCGTGGATATAGATCTGTTCGGCGCCCTTGCGGTCTTCGATGCGCAGTTCGTTATAGCCACCACCGCCCGGAGTGCTCAGTGTCTTGAACACGCTACGGGTCATGTCCGCAGGCAGGTCATAGGGCACTTGGTGTTCCGCGTGGTAGAGGCAACCGCTCACCAGTGGCTGGTCGGGGTCGCCCTCGAGGAAGGTCACGAGCACCTCCATGCCGATCCGTGGGATGGCGATGCCGCCGTAACCATCGCCGGCCCAGCTTGAACTCACGCGCAGCCAGCAGCTGGTCTTGTCATCGGCCTGACCTTCACGATCCCAGAAAAACTGGACCTTGATGCGCCCGTATTCATCACAATGGATTTCTTCGCCAGTGGGCCCGGTGACCACCGCGGTTTGGCTGCCCAGCACGCGCGGTTTCGGATGGAGCAGGGGCGGGCGGAACGGAACGTCCCACGGGGTGGCGGTAAAACGGTTGCGGTAGCCCTGGCTGAAATCGTCAGCAGCGTGCTCCTTGTGTGCTGGCGGGTTGGTCACCGACTCTTCCAAGACCTGAGGCTGCTTGCCCTCGTGGTGCACCTCGGTGAGCAGCCAGAGGTCGTTCCACTCCCGACGCGGGTGGTCGGATATCTCAAGCAAATGGCCGCTGACCAACCTGGGCTCGTCGCTGTTACCTTCCGCCAGGCGATAGTCCGATCGATGACGCTCCAGGGCGCGTTGGGACAGGTGCTTGCCGCGCGCGCGATCGGTGAAACGACCAGGATAGTCGTAGTCTTCCAGGTCCGGCTCTGACGGGGTTTCGCTGTTGGCTGGCTGGCCCTTGTGGGTGGCACCCATGACCAGCCGCGGCTGCTCGAAGTCGTAATCGCGCCGGCTGACGCGACTGGTGCGGGTTTCCAGGCGGACGGCGAGGCGTTTGACCACCGGCTCATCGGCGACCAAGCCGCTGTCCTGGAGGTAGGCGATGGGCTGGCCAAGGCTGGGAAAGCTCGTCTGGTCGTCGCCAAACACCAGCACGTGGCCGCGCTCGCTGTGCTCGAAGTGATAGTGAATACCTTCTTCTTCGCACAGTCGTTGGATGAAGTGCAGGTCGGTCTCGTCGTACTGGGTGCAATAGACACGTTCCGGATAGACCACCGGACCGAGCTGAAAACGATAGGCGTCCGCCTGGATGCCGTGACTGTCGAGCACCTGAGCAATGATCTGCGGGACGGTCAGATGTTGGAAGATGCGTTGATCGGTGCGATGCGCCAGGTAGGCAAGCTGCGGGACGATGGCCAGTTGGTAGCGTGTCAGACGTTTGCCGGACTCGCCTTGGGCGACGCGGTAGATCAACCCATGAATACCATTGCCCGCCGGCGAGAGTGCAAGGAAGGCTCGCTGATGCAGCAAGCTTTGCAGTTCCAGGTCGGGGCGCTCGCTGACCAGCTCAAGATCGAAGCGGTAGGGCTGGCTGATGGCCTCACGACCGCTGAAGGCGAGTACCTGCAGGTCATGCTCTATGCCATCGATAATGAGGCTGAAGTGGGTGTCATTGGCCGCGTTGAACATGGCGCTTCCTTGTTCTCAGGTCATCCATGGGTGCGCCCGAACCAGCGCTGCAGACGGCTGGGTGCGGGATGGCAAAAAATGTCCAGCAGGTCGGCGACGCTGGTTGTGCGGGCGTCACTGTCGAACGCCAGAGCCGAGCGTAGCGCTGGCCAGCCGTGGGCCGGAAAGCTCGCTGGGCACCGCAGCTCTTTGTCCAGGCACATTGCCTTTGCCTGCTTGGCACTCAATCGACGGAACGGGTGCTGGCCGCTCGCGAGCTCGAACAGCAGGCAGGCAAGCGCGTAGACATCGCTGGCCGCGGTGGGCTCGGCGCCGTCCAGCAGTTCCGGTGCGGCGTAGCGTGTGGTCCACGCCTTGAAACGGTGGCGTGACAGCAGCGGCAGCGTTCCGAGAACCCCCTCGATAGGCTGACCGAGGCCGTAGTCGAAGAGGCGTAGCCCGTCCTCGGCTAGTATCACGTTGCTCGGCTTGAGATCGCCGTGGATGACGCCTCGGCTATGTGAGTACGCCAGCGCCTTGAGCAACGGCACGGCGATTTCACTGAGTGCCTTGGCAACCAGACCCTCGGGTCGCTCGCTGAGAAGCTGATCGAGCGTCGGGCCCTTGAGCAGCTCCAGCGTGATGAAGGCCCGCTGGCTCTGAGTATCCACATCGAACCCGAACACGCGCACGACATGGCGATGGCTCAAGCGGGCGGTCAGCGCGAACTCGCTGTAGAGCAGCGCATGGGCGTCCGGGTATTGCGCGAAATCATCGCTCAGTGTCTTGAGCGCGACATATGGCTCAGGATCACCGAACTGCTCGCGTAGCAGGTCGCGCGCCCGATAGACCGCGCCCATGCCGCCGACGCCGAGCAGGCGCTCGATCAGGTAGCGGCCAGCCAGCACGTCCGGTAGCACGCCTGGCACGTCGGGGTTGGGCCGAGGGCCCTGGGTTGCCGGGGCGCTGGCCGCCGCCGCAAACGCGAAGTAGGTCAGGTCCGAATCCGGTTCGGCGCGCAGGGGCTCGTTCATCGGCGTATCACCACCGCGCTGAGGTTGTCCCGGCAAGGGCCGTCCAAGGCTTCTTCGAACAGCCGTTGCAGCGCCAGGCCTGTCGAAGATGAGTTGAGCGCAGCACCCAGGCTGTCTGGCGATAGGCTCTGGTAGATGCCGTCGCTGCACAGCAGCAAGGTGTCACCGGGGTAGACATCGAATTCCAGGATATCCAGCACCAACTGCTCGCTAGCGCCGATGGCACGTGTTAGTGCATGCGCGGCAGGATGACGCGCAGCCTCGGCAGGGTTCAGGTTCTGTTCGTCGATCAGTTGCTGTAGCAGCGAATGATCGCGGGAAAGCTGGTAGAGACGACTACCGCGCCAGAGGTAGCAGCGGCTGTCGCCGGCCCAGACGCAGGCGGCACGATCGCCTTCCATCAGCAGGGCGACCACAGTGCTGCCGATCACAGGATCGGGACGGTCGGCGGTCACGGTCAGCTCCTGACCGAGCCTGCGGTTAAGGTCATGCAGGCAACGACGCATATTGACCAGGCGCTCGGCCAGGCTGCCTTCCGGCAGCTCGGCCAGCTGTTCGACGATCAGGCGGCTGGCCAGGGCGCCATTATGGTGGCCGCCCATGCCGTCGGCGACCACCCAGAGGCCTTGCTCGGGGCAGTCGAGAAAGGCGTCCTCGTTCCGGGCGCGGACCTTGCCTGTGTCAGTCCGCGCCGCGCTGCGCCAGCTATAAGCGAGGGTAGTATTACCGGTCATCACAGGGTCGCCGGTAGCTTGAAATCCCGCAGTAAGGCGATGTCGAACGGGTTCGGCGAGCGCTGGCTGTGCAGCAGGTAGTTAGCGTGGCGACCACCGAGGTTTGCCTTGAGCATCAGTACGTCACGACCGCTGTGGTAGTCGACCTGCATCAGATCCAACAGACGGAACAGCGACCAGGGGCCGGTGTTTTTCTCGATGCCGACGCGCCGCCCGCCCAGCTCTTCGACCACCAGGCTGGTGCGGCCTTCGTCGGCGTCAGCCGGCCAGCTGAACGCGGTCTGCACGATAGGGCCGTGGCGGTATTCCATCTGCTGGCTACCGAAGCGGAAGTCGGCACGGCCCAGGCTCGAATCCAACGAATAGGGCTCGAGCTTGAAGCGCACCTGCGGTTCGTTCGGGTTCTCCGCGAAAAAGCTGCGGCGGATGGTCTGGGCGTTGCTCATCTGCGCCAGGAATTCGCGCGACAGCGGCAAGCCACGGCCATCGACGCGGCGCAGTTGATACTGGCCGGCGCTGCCACTGACGAATGGCTTGAGGTAGCGGTCGAAAAAGCCGTCCGCCACGCCCTGCGTCTTGAAGAACTCACGGAAGTCGGCGATCGCGACGTCACTTTCGCTGTGGGCGCTGAATGGGTAGCGCTGGCGCAGCGAGCCCTTGTAGAAGGTGTAGAGCTCGCTCTGGTAGCGCTGATTCAGGTAGTGATAAGCGTTGTTAAGCACCAGGCTCCAGCTGTCTTCAGCGAGCAGACCGAGCCAGTTGCCGATGGGTTGCGGCAGGCGCGCTGCGCTGGCGCGAAGCTGGTTGATCGCATCTCGCTGCCCGCCCATGCGCGCCTTTGCCAGCTCGAAAGCGGCCTGATCCGGCGCGCTGGCGTGGGCCAGGCCCGCCAGTTGCAGTTGCAGTGCATCGAGTGCTTGGAGTGTTGGGACCAACTCGGCGCTGGCGCCAGCATTGTCGTCGAGCAAACGATGCAAAGGCTCGAAGCGGCGCTCCAACGTTTTGCGCGCGGTATCTGGCAGATTCTTGGCCAGTGCGGCCTGAGCCTGCTCGGCAGCGGCCGATGCCAGCTTGGCGGCTTTGCCCAACTTGCCGTTGGCGCCTTCGAGCGCGTCAGCCGCCTGTGCGGTATCACCAGCGGCGTCCGCGGCGCCGGCAAAGCGGGTGTTATCGCGGATTTCGACCAGCAACTGCAACAGCGGTGAGTTAGCTGCGGACAACCCGCTTAGTAATACCGAGCCCTGGCCTGCACCTTCGATCGGTTCCAGCGTCAGCTGAGCGACCGCTTCGCTCCAGAAGTTGGCGTAGTCGCGGAAATAGAGCTGCTCCATTTCGACCATCAGCCGACCCAGATCCTTCAGGCTCAGGCTGTCGCCCTCGCCGAGCACCCAGTTATCGCGAAGGATCTCGCGCACGAGATCGCTGCCCTGCGCCACGTAGAACTTCTGATAGCCGCTCTGGGTGTAGAAGCCTGGAATGGCATAGTCACTGCCGTTGAACAGTGCGCCCTGAGGACCGAGACGTTGGCTGAAACGGTAATCCGGCAGGCTTCGGGCCTGGTCGCGGAGCATGCGGTAGACGACGTTGGCCAACGATTCGCTGCGCAGAACTTGGCGTGCCTCGGCGACCAGCTGGTCGTTGAGCGGGTAAGGAGCGAAGCCCTCATTGAGCAGCCGGTCGAAATGCGTCAACAGCCCGTTCTGCGCTACCGCGTTCCCCGCGTAGCGCAGCGACCAGTCTGCTGCCAGCCATTCCTTGAGGAAGGCATTATCACGTCGCGGCTCAAGGTTCAGCATGAGGTAGGCGCGCAGGCTGCCGAGCAGGCGCTCGCGATCATCAAGATTGGCGCGGATCTGGGCTTCGAGCTGACGGGCGACGCGGGTCAGCAGCAGGCTTTCCAGTTCGCGGCGATAGGCGTTATGCAAGGTCGGATCGACCTGCTCGCCCTGGTAGAGGCCGCCTCGTTGCAGGTAGGAGACCTCGGCTTTGTCGGGGAACACCTGTGTGGCGGCATAGCTGGTGTCCAACGCCTTGAGCGTGCGCAGCGCGTCATCCTGAGCACTGATACCCTGGTGCTCGCGGCCGATCTGGTCAGCCAGATTGCGCAGCTGTTCCAGGCGCTCGTGGTTGCCGGAGAATCCGCTGGCCCAGAGCGCACCAAACAGCGCCAGGCAGGCGAAGCTTGCGGCATACAGGGCGCGTTGACCCCAGTCGATGCGGCGCACTTCCTTCTGGTCCAGGCCGGCCAGGTCCGCCTCGGGGAAAATCACCCGGCTAAGTAGGTGATTGATGAAGCGTGCCCGACCGCTGCGGAAGGTTGGCAGCGCGCTGCTCGACAAACCAAGATTGCGGCCGATGCCACTGGTGAGCGGGTCCAGCCCACCTTGCAGTTGCGGCGCGCTGGTCAGGTAGAAGCCGCGCAGCTGGCTGGCACGCTGGTAGCGGTTGCCGGTGAACGCCAGCTCCACGAACAGACAAAGGCGCTCGCCGATCTGGCCAAGCTGGTGTGGGAAGTCGAGGATGCGACCGCGGCGCTGGGTATCGCGCTCCTGATGCATGCGCAGGATGACCTGACTGTTGAGTCGGCGCAGCAGTTCTTCGAACTCGCTCCTGGCAACATTAACGTCGGTGCCGTCCTGTTCCTTGCGGAAGCTGGCGCCCAGCACTTGATCACTCTCTTCGCGCGAGAGCTGATCGAAGAACTCGTCGAAGCCCAGCACCTTGTCTGCTTTGCTCAGTACTAGGTACACCGGCACATCAGCGCCCAAGCGCTGATGAATCTCGTGCAGTCGTTGGCGGCTTTGGCGCGCCAGGGTTTCGAGTTCCAGTTCGCTCGATTGCAGCAGCTGTTCGACCGGAATGTTGATCAGCACGCCGTTGAGCGGGCGCGCACGGCGGCGGCGCAGCAGGCCGAGCAGGGTGTCCCACGCCTTGCTGTCGACGGCCGAATCAGGCTGGGTCAGGTAGCGACCCGCGGTATCGATCAGCACCGCATGGTCGGCGAAGTACCAATCAGCGTAACGGGTACCCGAGACGTCCTTGGTCAGGCGCTGGTTTTCGCCCCGATTGAGCGGGAAATCTAGGCCCGAGAAGTCCAGCAGTGAAGTCTTGCCGCTGCCCTGAGGGCCGAGCAGCAAATACCAAGGCAAATCATTGCGCCATTTCTCGCTGCGCCCGCGGTACAGACTCGAGCTCTTGAGGGTCCGCACGGCGTCGCGGTAGCGCTGACGCAGGATGCTCTGCTCCTCGTTGACCAGTCCCTCGCGACGCAGCCGCTCCTGTACCTCTTCATCACTGGCCTCTGCCTGCTTCTGGCGCGTGTTGTGCCAGCTGGCGAAGACCATGAACAAACCCCAGGCCAGGCACAGCCCGGCAATGGTTAGCAGGCGGCTGGTCGAGGACTCCCAGAACTTGTAGTCGTCCACTGCGAGCAGCGGACCGACGAACCAGACCAGTAGGGCTAGTACCAGCAGGACGCATAGGCTCCATACCCAGGTCTTGCGGAAAAACGCGGCAAGCTTGCCGAAAAAAACCTTCATGGCATTACGTCCTTGTTACGGCTGAGGCTCGACCTGAACGGTCGGATCGACGGTTTGGTAAGGCTGCAGGACGGTGTCACGCTGCTCGCCCAGTACCCAGGCAAAGCCCGCGTACAGCATTCCCAGGCAAATCAGCGTGAACATCGCAACCATCCACCAGGGCACGATGCGCACCAGGCGTCGACGTGTGTCGCGAAGGCCCTGCCAATGCGGCGAGACCTCGCGCGGTACGTCGCCACGCAGCTGGCGGATCTGCCGGTAGAGACTGTCGCGCACTGCTTCGAGCTCGAGCATGCCGCGTGGCATCACCCGGTACTTGCCTTCAAAACCGAGCGACAGGCTCAGGTACATCAGCTCCAGCATCGGCAGGTGCTTGACCGGGTTGCGCGAGAGGCGCTCGAGCAGCTGGAAGAACTTCTCACCGCCGAAGGTCTCGTTGTGGAAGGAGGACAACAGGCTCATCTGCGACCATTCACTTTCGTTGCCCCACGGAGTGGTCACGACCGCCTCGTCGATGGCTGTGCACAGCACGTAGCGGGCGGCCATTACCTGGCTGCTTTCGGCGCCGTCATGCAGGGCGCGGTGCTCGAACAGCTTGAGTTCGCTGGATAAGCGCTGATTCAGGGTGTGCAAGTCTTCCCCTTCGTAGCTGTGCTTGAGCCGCACCACTTCCGAAAGAAGCGAGGAGGCCGCTGCGACCAAAGGGTTGAGGCTGATGTTGAAGGTTTCGGCCGGGCGCAGGCGCGCCGCGTAGATCATCCGTTCTTCGAGTTGCTCGAATTTGGGCGGTGCGCTGAAATCGGTCAGCGGGCTTTGCGCCGGGGCGTCCCCGTGGCGATTGAGGATGACGGTCTTGTCGTCCTGTGCGTAGTCCATTTCTCTGATCATGTCGGTCAGTTCCTGATCGCCCAGAATTTCAGCTCAAGCCCGGAGAATTCGCCGGACACATGGAAGGCGAAGCCGCCGGAGCGCTCCAGTTGCGCCAGTTCCTCAGAACTGAGTTCCAACGCGAAGTAGGTCTTGCCGGAATGGAATGGAATCTGCCGCGGTGCCACCGGCAACGGTTTGACCTTGATACCCGGCAGGTGCAGGTTGACCAGCTGGCGAATGCGCTCGACCGGGCCGACCTTGAGGTGGGCCGGCAGGCGCGTGCGCAGCTCTTCCGAGTCGCACTGGGCGCTGGCTGCGAGCACGAACGAGGCGCTGCCGAGCAGCTTGTGGTCGTGCAGCGGCGAGACCTGAATGCCGTATTGACGCTGCTGCAGTAGCAGCTCGATGGCGTGCTGTTCGAGCACCATCGACAGCACCTGGCGAATCGCATCCATCAGCTTGCGGAACGAAAGGCCCTGGTCGTTGTGCAGGTAGCGACCATCGAGGCGAGGTCGTTTGGTCTCGCTGGAGAACGTCGCCAGTTCGCCCAGCAACCCCAGCAGCTCACGGTAGATGTGTTCAGGATGGATCCGGTCGATACCCATGTAATGGCGTAGCACGGGTTCGTAACGGTTGATCAGCTGCAGCATCATGAAGTCGCCGACTTCAGCTCCGCCCACCTTGCCGGTAGCGCGGATACGCTCGGCCAGGATGTCGCCACGATGACCGAGCATGCTGATGACTTCTTTCAGGCAGGACAGCAGGTAGCTGGAGGCTTGGAAGTCGATGAAGGTCGGGATGTATTCGGGGTCGAGGCTGATCACCCCGTCCGGCGTGGTGTCGAGGATGTCACAGAGCTTGAGTTTCACGTACGCCTGATCGCTCTGTTGCTCTCCCAGCAGCAGCCGAAAGTCCGGGCGGCCGGTGCTGACCTGGCAGCTGCTGCTATCGCCGGCGTTGGAGTCAGTGACCTCTTCGTCGAACACGGTGTATCGCGCCAGTACGTCCTTCTGCTCTGGGCGACGGCTCTCGATGTGATTGCCTGTCACCAGCGGCAGCGCCAGATATACGGGGGTATTGCCGGTGTTAGGCGGGACGTCGAGAGCGAGCGGCTCTCGTTCTGCACCGATCTCGAACAGGCTGCCATCGGGGAGAATGCCGCTGGCCTGGCTAAGCACCAGTTTGCCCATGTTGAGGAATTGGCGGTCGATATCCAGCTCGAAAAAGCCCCAGGCGTAATGGCCCAGCTTCTGGGTGCGCAGCTTGAGCTGGGCATCGTAATAACGGTCACTCTGCTGAAAGTGCTGCGGACGCAACAGCATGCCTTCCTGCCAGACCACTTTGTTCATGGTCATCGATTAATTCCCCTTCGCGAGCGGGTCGATGCTCTGGATACCGCGCTCGTCGAGGCTCAGCTCGATGCGGTTCTGTGCTTTTTGCTGCAGAGGAATGACGAAACGCCAGTTGGACTCGGGCAGATCGCGGTAGGCCGCCAGCACACCGACATAGCGGCTGCCGTCCTGAACATGGAGTTTGAGATCGCGCTGCTCGCCGGGGCGTAGTTCTAGTTCTTCCTGAATCACCAGGTCCGGCGACAGCGCTTCCTTGGGCCGCTGGTAGAGCGAGAAGAAGTCGGTGTTCTCGAACGCCACCGGATGCTTGAGTTCGATCAGGCGAATCACGATGGGTGAGGGTCGGCCGTTGAGGTCGGGGTTGAGCCGGTCGCTGCCTTGCAGTGACAAGTCCAACTTGGTCAGATCCGAGTTGGGCGATAGCGCCGAGCAGCCGCCAAGCGCAGCTAACGCCGCAAGCACTGCTGCGGATAAAAAGCGAGTCATGGACGTCATCCTTGAAGGTCGGTGTTGAGCGTGGCAATCAGGCGTACTTGTTCCTCGTAAGCCTGCGCGAAATCGCGGGCGAACAGCCGCTCGCTCCAGTCATCGTCACGTTGCATGGCCAGATGCAGGCGCTTGTACGCCCGCCAGCGGCTCCCCGCGGTAGCGATCAGCGGCTTGTTGTCCTGCTCGAAGCGCAGGGCCAGCTGATGTGGCGAGAGTTGGTCGAGCATGCCTTTGACGGCGGCGCGGCTGGCAGCCAGCATCGCCACTTGGTGCGCCTGCAGGTCACGGAAGGCCCGGCCTACTGCTTGCTCAGACGGGAGTTGACCGGCCTTGCCGCTGCGTAGCAACAGGGTCAGCGCCTCGCCGCTGTCGATGCTGTGCTTGAGCGGGTTGTTGCCCGCGCTTTGCACGGTAGTCAACGACAGGCGCATTTCGTTCTTGAGCTCGCCACGCGTGCGCAGCGCCTGTTGGAGGCCTCCAACGCTCTGCTTGAGCAGGCTCGCGGCTTTGAGCGCCAGCGCTTGGCAAGCCTCTTCGTCGAGGTCGTCCAGGCTGACGCCGAGCGCCTCGCCGAAGCGCGCCCAGAAGTTTGGAGGCAGCCGCTCGGGTTCAAGGGCGGCTTTGGGTTGCGCAGCCGCAGTGGGCATTACCAGTTCAGGAATCTGCAGGTTCTCCTCGTCGATCTGCGCGTAGTCGCGCTGCTGTGCCTGCGCCCGGGCCGGCGCAAGCACGGCCGTCAGGTCGTCGACTTCTGCATAGACGCGCTCCTGTTGGTCCAGAGCGGTCAGCGGATCGAGATCAAGAAAGGCGTCGTCGGGAATAATGCTACCGGCCGGCTGCGGACGTCCGATATCGCCCTCGAAGGAAGCAGGGTCCTGGATAAGCCGCGCTCGGATTTCGAAGTCGCCCAGGCAGTAAACGCTGCCGTGTTCAATCCGCTGAGGCTGGCCCTTGTCCAGGCTGGCGCCGGTGTCTTTGAGCTGGATGCCGTTGCTGCTGGTGTCAGTGAGATAAAATGCCCCGTCCCGGTAGCTCACTTCGGCGTGGCGGCTGGATAACACACGCTTGCGATCGGGAATGACCCAGTCGCAATCTTCTGCACGGCCGATGACGCCGCCGGCTTGCTTGAAGGTTTTGCTGCTGATCAGGCCCGGTACGAACTGCTGCGCACTGACCATATCGAAAACCAATTCCATGGTTCCTTTCTCCTGATGGATCAGTTGCTGCGGGCAGACGCCTGCGGATCGCCCAGCGGGCGATAGTCATCGTCGTTAAATTTGTAGTTGCCGGAGCAGCCGGCAAGGGCGAGGGATGCGGCGAGTAAAACGAGGGCGCAATAGCGGGCTAGCACGCGATTTCCTCCTTGAAAGCGTGTGGACTGACAGTCCCGCCCGCCGGAAGGGCGAAGCGAGACTCAGGCTGAGTATTGAAGTTCAGCTGGCTATTGGAGTGGGTGAACAAGGTCACGAAAAAGGATGGGGTTGGGGCTGAAACGAGAGCTGCAGCTATAAATGCTTTCGCCCTCGTCAGACCTGACGAAACTGCTAGGCGAAGGCTCGGGCGCTTTCTCTGGTCACAGCAGCAAGCCGCTCTGCGACCTGGTTATCATTGATGGCGCGCCATTGCGCGACCAACTCCGCAAGATCGACTCGTTCTGCGTGTTCGCCGAACACGCTGCGTAACGTCACCAAGCGCTCCGCCTGCGCTAGCAAACGTTGCTGCGTTCGAGTTAGCGCCGGACTCTGTTCAGCTCGAACGCGTTCCCCTTGTTCGATTGCATCGGCATAGATGGCACGTAGTTCCAGATCGCTCTTGCCGTAGAAACGCATCTCACCCCTGCGCCTGATTTCCCAGCGGAACTCGTTGAATGAGCGCGCTTGCCAGCTTTCCAGTAACTGGGCGGTGCTTAGCAGCTGGGCGTAGATGTCACGTATTTCGGCCTCGCTGAATAGCTTTCCGTTGCGCTCTTCGATGCTGGCGTTCCAGCGCAGAAGATTAGTGAGCGCTGCTCGTGCATAGCCGCTATCGCTGGCATGGTGAGTACCCGCTACTGCAAGCCGATTCGGCATATCACCATCCAAGCCGATTTCCCCAACGTAGCGTGCGCAGGTTTGCTCGTCGATCAGCGCGCAGCCCGGTTGCCACAGAACTGCTGCCTCGCTTCCGCCCCCGGGTTTCCGAGGCATGAAATGCCACTGCTCGCCGTGGTGCTCGTAGGAGTCGCCCTGAAGATTAACGAGCCCTGCAAGCAACAATGCGATGCCGGTCACTGGCGAGCTGAAAAGCAGAGCTGTACCGGGGAGAGCCAGTTTCCACTCCACGTCCATCCAGGGCAGCGGAACGGCGGGAACTGGATCGTTATGGTTAACGATACGGTGGTGGGTAAGCGGCTGGGCGGCTTTAACGAAAGCAGCGTCGCCGGCGCGGGGTGCGCCGTAGGTATAAAGGATGACCTTTGGTTTGGTGGGCTTACGACGCAGCCACTCCGCAAGCAGAAGGGCAACTGCTCCCCCTAGGCTATGGCCACAAATCACCAACGTTTGCTCGCCTGTGTAGAAGGCATTAAGGTAGCGCTCAACGAAGGGTTTCGCTGCTTTGTAGCCACCATAGAACCCGCGATGTGCCTCGCCTTCGCCATCCTCAAATGGCACCTGGCGAGCATCAGCGTCGCGGCTGGCATCTGCCAGCATTTCCTGAGTGCCGCGCACCGAGATCAGTACTACTTTGTCGTTATGCGTAATGAAAGCTTGGGTATTCGCGCCCGTGCTGTATAGAAAATGCACGTCTTCTGGGTTGTGCCATTCATCCCGCGCTTCTTTTCCGTAGCGATCTGGATCGTAGGGCACAATCTCGAGGCGCTTCGAATAAGCAACTTCCTCACAAAGTAAATGATAGGGGCCCGCACCATCGAACTGCGTTGGCTTGACTCGGCGTCCCAACTGATTCTGCAGTACATGGCCGATGCTCCCTATCGAGTCGTAGGGAGGAGGTGAAGAAACGTAAGGCTTCTTGTTGGTATGAAAAGGGGCGTAAACGAATGTGCTCATCAGTGCGAGGTGGTAAGCGTTCAGTGCACAGAAGTCAGTATCGCGGGAAAGTAATGGGCTATAGGCGCGGAGCGCTTTGATTTCGATCACATGGTGTTGGTTTGGACTGAGCGCAATGCCTTGCTGATCGTGTGCCAAACCTGAGTTTCGCTTTAGTTCTGCTTTAGATCTGGGCCCCCAGGTATTGTCGGGTTCTGGAAGGTGACAGGAGACCTCAGCGAAGTCACTGACTTCTGCTCGAAGGAAGCGAGCCTGCTCTCTTATTGCCCGTGCTTCCGCCAGATAGGTATTTCCGTCAGCACCCCGAGGCCCTGCCGGTGATTGCTCGGCAGCGACTTGCAACGCCGTAAGGGCTATACAAAAACTTTCTCGGCGAGAAATGGCTGCATACCAGGGATCGCCGCCGGAATAGCTATCCAAAATTGACAGAACAACCGGGCCGCAATGAATGTTGTCTGTTCTCGTATAACCGTCACTGTCCAGCACATCGAAATACTGTTGGCCTTGATTGTCCTGCAATTGGTACGAGAGGCCAGCATAGGGTTTTCCATCGCCATGCTCATCTACTAAACGGAAGCTGATCCAATCGCGGCTGAGAGGGCATCGCATCGTTACGTTAGACACTGAGTCGTTCATCCATGATCACTCTGTGCAGTTGGGGTAGACCGTGCATTGCCGGCCATCCATCTGGAAGGTGCGGTATTGCGGTGGGTCCGTGCAGAGTTCCTCGAACCTCGTTCCCCAGCGGCCTGTGCACGGTTTCCAGCCGGTATCGGTATCCAGCCAGTAACCACTGAGGTATGGACGGTCTTCATCGTTTAGTTTGAATGTCAGGGTTACCGTCTTGTTCGGCAGTTGGTCACGGGATAAATAAAGCCCTGCGCTTTTGCAGCTCAGTTGCTTCGATAGTTCTAGTTCGAGCTTGCTGATCTGAAATAACCATGAGCATTGCGCTGTCTTGGATAGCGTCCCGTCTGGTTGAAATGCTGGAGCACCCTCGGGTAGTTGGTCGACTATGGTCAACCCACCGTTGTCATAAGTTTGTTGCCAGTCCTTGTCGCCGTAACGGGCATTAATGAACAGCCCGACCCGGGCCAGCGGCAGGTCGCACGTGCCGTCGCGGTAGTTCACTGGAATACGTAATCGGTATTCATGAGGGTGACTGTCAAAATCTGCTTTGAATGTCTTCGTCTGGCTCCGGCCGTCGCAGCTTCCCGCCGCGCCGTAGTGAGCCTGTGCTTTGAGGGCGAAGTCGGCGGGCAGCTCACCTTCTAGCGTGAAGGACTCAGCCCCTAGCGGGCCCACCGTACTGCAAGCATTAAGGGAAAGGGCTAGCAGCGCCGGCCACCACTGCAAGGCGCCGGTACAGGAATTCTTAGTCGGATTCATCAGAAAGGTTTCCATGCATTGGGACTCGAAAGCACCGTGCTGACCCGGGCGAAATGGGCTTCTGTTGTTTCATGCTCGGCGGGCGTCCAAGCCGAGTGCTCAGCAAGCGCAGGGTCCAGTTGGTGGAGCAGCAAGAAATGCAGCTGTTGTTCAGCAAGCCAATTCCAGCGTCGGGCTTTATCGAGTTGCTGATCCAGCCAGTCCGTTAGCAGACGAGTTTCGGCGAGATCCGCGGTGGCCTTTGAATGGTTCTGCCACAGCCAAAGCTCAAGATTGTGTCGGCTGATATGGTGCTGCACCGTTTCCGGTTCGGCTATCGCCAGCCATGGCGTCTCGAACGGTGCGGGGCTCTGGCCGGGCCGCGGATTATCGAAGCACTGCCAGCATTGACCATCCCAGCACAGCGCGCTGCTTAGAGGACCGAGCAAAAGTGGCCGTTGAATTTCCTCTATCTCGCGAAGATGGTGAGCAATGACGCGGTTGTCCTGAAAGCGGTAAAGCGAGCGCTGCCCCTGTTCCTCGATCAACATCCGCTCGCGCCAGTGCTGGCTTAAGAGGGTCAGGTCGAGCTGCTCCGCGCTTGCAAGCCAACCCCAGTTTTGCGCGGGTGAGTCGAGTAGCGACCGTATCTGCTCTGGATTCGAATCGCTTAACAGCACCAGCCAGGGCCCGACTTCCGCCATCTCCGTGACCGCGGAGTCCTGATAAAGATTGACGTATTGCTGCATCAGGTCAGATGCAAACAGCCCTTGGACGGGATTGGGCTTTGCCAAGCTGTCGAGAATGAGCAGCAGCTGCCGCTGCTCAGCCTGTTGCTCATCGAACCAATCTTGGACTGTATCTATCATCGAGATGCTTCCACTTGGCACAATCCGTCCCTGCACGCTTCGCAGATCGGGCAGCGACTTGCGCCGATCTGCCTGGCCTTGCGGGCTATCTGCAGCTGGGTATTAGCCAACGCCAGTTTCGGCTTTGTACCGGCCTTGTCCTGATCCGCTGCCCAAGGCATCACCGGTGCCAGAATGCTCAGCCCTGAACCCTTGCCCGATGCTCCACCGGAATTCATCTTGATAGTCGCGCCGCTCAAGGTCACGCCACTGGGGTCGAGTTTGAGGAAGCTGCCGCCGCCTGAGGCAGTGAGCTCCATGCCGGCGTCGATGACGACTTTGCTGCCGGCATAATAGTGAATCTCGTTGCCGGCCTCTACGAATTGTCCGCTGCCGATCTTCACGTGTTGGGTGTCGCCCACGGTGAGGTGGTCGTGGGCGCGGATTTCGGTTTTGCGGTCGGCGTGGGTGGTGCGGTGTTCTTCGGCCTTGAAGTCGCTGTAGCTGTTGGCCTCGACGGTGTCGTGGCGTTCGTGGCCGACGCGGATCCTCTGATCGTGCTCGATGTTTTCGTCCCAGTTGCGCTGGGCGTGGATGTAGATCTGCTCGGCGCCTTTGCGGTCTTCGATGCGCAGTTCGTTGTAGCCGCCACCGCCGGGCGAGCTGAGCGTCTTGAAGACGCTGCGGGTCTTGTTGGCCGGCAGGTCGTAGGGGACGACATGTTCCTTGTGGTACAGGCAGCCAGTGAGTAGAGGCTGGTCTGGGTCGCCTTCGAGGAAGGTCACCAGCACTTCCATCCCAACGCGGGGGATGGCGATGCCGCCGTAGCGGTCGCCGGCCCAGCTTGAGCTGACCCGCAGCCAGCAGCTGGTCTTATCGTCGGCCTGGCCTTCGCGGTCCCAGTGGAATTGAGCCTTCACGCGGCCGTACTCGTCGCAGTGAATTTCTTCACCGGCGGGGCCTGTGACCACTGCGGTCTGACTGCCGAGCACTTTGGGCTTGGGGTGCTTAAGGGCCGGGCGGAAGGGGATGTCCCAGGGCGTAGCGGTGAAGTGGTTGCGGTAGCCCTGGGTGAAACCGTCACGGGCGAGGCTATCGCTTGTCGCCGACTCTTCCAGCACCTGCGGCTGCTTGCCTTCGTGGAGGATCTCGTTGAGCAGCCAGAGCTGGTTCCAGTCACCGCGCGAGTGTTCGATCAGCGCGAGAAAATGGCCGGTGACCAGTTGCGGCTGGTCGCTCTCGCCCTCGGCCAGCTCGTAGTCTCTGCGGTGGCGTTCGAGGGCACGTTGGGACAGGTGCTTGCCGCGGGTGCGCTCGGTGAAGCGGCCGGGGTAGTCATAGTCTTCAAGCTCCGGCTGAAACTCGCTCTGGAAGGCACCTTCCATCGTCAGGCGGGGGTTTTCAAAGTCATAATCGCGCCGGGTGACGCGGCTGGTGCGGGTCTCGACTCGTAGGCCGAAGCGCTTGACCACCGGCTGGTCGGCGACGAGGCCAGAGTCCTGCTGATAAGCCACTGGCGCAAGCTTGGGGAAGCCCGTCTGGTCATCACCGAACACCAGCACATGGCCGGCGGCGCTGTGCTGGAAGTGGTAGTGAATGCCCTCTTCCTCGCACAGGCGCTGGATGAAGTGCAGGTCGCTCTCATCGTACTGCACGCAGTAGTCGCGCTCGGGGTAGACCGCGCTCAGCCCGAAGCGCAAGGCGTTAGCCTGGATGCCATGCTCTTCGAGCACCTGGCTGATGATCTTCTCAACTGTCAGGTGCTGGAAGATACGCTGGTTGGTGCGGTGGGCCAGATAAGCCAGCTGTGGGCGCAGGGTGATGTGATAGTGCGTCAGCCGTTTGCCGGAGTCGCCTTGGGCGACGCGGTAGATCAAGCCATGGATGCCATTGCCGGCGGGCGAGAGCGCCAAGAAGGCCGGCTGATGCATCAGGCTTTCCAGGTCCAGATCCGGTCGCTCGCTGACCAGTTCGAGTTCGAAGGCAAAGGGCTGCGACAGTGCCTCGCGGCCCTTAAATTCGAGCACCTGTAGATCGTGCTCGACGCCCTCGATGCTTAGGCTGAAGTGGGTGTCGTTGGCCGGGTTGAACATGGTCTCTGGTCCGTCCTTAGATTTCTGCGGGGCTGATGTTCAGCCGTTCCATGCGATAAAGCAGGGTGCGTCGAGGCAAGCCCAGCTCGCGGGCGGCCTGGCTCTGGTTGCCGCCGTTCTTGCGCAGGCAGTCGACTAACAGGTTGCGCTCGACCCGATCCAGCCGCTCGCGCAGGTTCATCGTGCTGTCGAGTTCATCATCCAGCTTGCGCAGATTGAAATGCATTGGCAGCAACTCGCCGGACTCGCAGAGCAGCACGGCACGTTCGACCAAACCCTTCAGCTCGCGCACGTTGCCTGGGAAGCCATAACCAGCGAGCTGTTCCAGCGCGGCGTCGGACCAGCGCACGGTGTCGCGTTGCAGGAAGCCACAGGCGTTCTCGGCGAAATGCCGCGCCAGTCGCAGGATGTCTTGGTCACGTTCGCGCAGGGGCGGCAGTTCGATCGGGAAGATGGAAAGCCGGTAGTACAGATCCTCACGAAAGCGGCCTTCCTCGACGCGCTTGTGCAGGTCCTGGTGGGTTGCGGCAACGATCCGAACATCGACCCTGTGTGTGCGGGTGCTGCCCAGTGGCCGCACTTCGCCTTCCTGCAAGACCCGCAACAGCTTGGCCTGCAAGGTCAAGGGCATGTCGCCAATCTCGTCGAGAAACAGCGTGCCGCCGTTGGCCGCATCGAACAGACCTTCGTGATCGCGCTCCGCGCCGGTAAAAGCGCCTTTGCGATAGCCGAACAGCTCGCTTTCCAGCAGATGCTCCGGCAGTGCTGCGCAATTCTGGACAATAAACGCCTGGCTGCGGCGCGCCCCGCAGTCATGAATGGCCTGGGCGACCAGTTCCTTGCCGGTACCCGTCTCACCGGTGAGCAACACGCTGACCGGATTGTGCAGCACCTTGCCAATCAACCCGTACACGGCACGCATGCGTGAACTGTCACCAATCAGGCCATAGTCACGGGCGCAGGGGCGAGCTACGGGAGTCTCGATTGGAGTGGGTCTCACCGCGCCGCGAAGCCGTTGCAGCAGCTGCACCTGGCCCATCACGAAGCGCCCGAGGTCGGACAGGCTTTCCGCCATCCCGGAAAATTCGTGATTCGTGCTATTAGCGGCGACTAGAACGCCTATTGCGTGGCCTTGCGCGTCCTGCAAGGGGAGGCACAACAGGCTGCGCCAGGCTTCCACCGAACTCGGCAGAAAACCTGTCTGGTGCAGGCTGGTATCGAGCGGCGCAAGGCTGAGCATTCGGTTTTGGCTGAGACAGTATTGAAGAAGCTGTTCGCCGTCATAGTCGCTGGGCATGCTGGCTGGCTCCTGCTGCAGCGTGCCGTCTAACCACTGGGAGGTCCGCGTCAGACGAGTGTGTGTGGCATCCAGCAAATACAGCTGAGTCAGCGGGCAGCCCGTGAACCGGGCGGTCATCTCCACCAGGCTGTTCAGCCAAGTATCGACATCTGCCGCGCCGGTGAGCTGTGCGAAGTGGCCCAGCATCGCGCTGGCGTCGAAGCTCTGTGAGTTGTCCCAACTCACAGGCAGAATCTCAAGCGAACTCACAAACCACCGCCCCGTTGCCATCGAGGGTTGCATGCACGCGCTGCAGGGTTTCGCCGCCAGCCATAGCGTCGAGCAGCCGGTCGACTACCAGCGGTTGCAGGTGCTGGTCGATGAGATGGTCGATCAGCCGCGCGCCGCTTTCGCTATGTGTGCAGCGCTCGGCCAGATGCGCCAGCAAGGCCGGGCAGTGGCTGAACTGCAGCTGACGTCGTGCGAGGCGTTCGCCGAAGCGGGTGAGCTTGAGCTCCACCAGTTCATTCAGCACCTCACCCTCGATTGGGTAATAGGGCACAACGCGCATCCGGCCGAGCAGCGCCGGTTTGAAATGCTGCGTCAGTTGCGGGCGAATGGCCTGCTCCAGATCCTCTGCTGCGGGACGCTTGCCGTTGGCGCAGAGGCTAGCGATGCGGTCGCTGGCGAGGTTGCTGGTCATCAGGATCAGGGTGTTACGGAAGTTGATCTCACGCCCTTCGCCGTCGTTGGCCACACCCTTGTCGAAGATCTGATAGAACACGTTCATTACGTCCGGGTCGGCCTTCTCGACTTCGTCGAGTAGCACCACCGAATAGGGTTTCTGGCGGACGGCCTCGGTGAGCATGCCGCCCTCGCCGTAGCCCACGTAGCCCGGGGGCGCGCCGATCAGTCGGGAAACACTGTGTTTTTCCTGGAATTCGGACATGTTGATGGTGGTGAGAAAGCGCTCACCACCGTAGAGCAGGTCGGCCAGCGCAAGGGCAGTCTCGGTCTTGCCGACCCCGCTTGGGCCGACCAGAAGGAAGACGCCCACCGGCGCGTCGGCGCGGTTTAGACCCGCGGCGGTCGCACGCATCGAGCGGTCCAGCGCCTCGACAGCCTGCTCCTGGCCACGCACCCGCTGGCGCAGGTCGCTGGCGAAGGTCAGTACTTTGCTGTTGTGCTCGCGTGCCAGCTGCGAAAGCGGCACGCCGGTCCAGTGACTGATCACTTCGGCCACTAGGCGTGGGCACACCTCGAAGCTGACCAAACGCTCGTGGGTCTGGGCGCTGGCCAGCTCGACCTGCACGTCCCGCAGCTCCGCTTCCAGAGCATTTATTTCCTGCGTCGTTTGCGTGGACGCTTCGTCAACGGCGGCCTGACGGGCCGACGCGCAGGCCTTGCGCAAGTCCAGTAGCCGCTCGGCGAGCTCGCGCTGGACGGACCAGCGGGTTTCTACTTGTTCGAGTTCGGCGCGTGCTTCGCTCTGCCGGACGTCCAAGGCGTCGAGTGCTTCGCGGTCTACATTCAATCCGGCATCGAGGTCTCGACGTACCGCTTCGCCTTGGCGTTCACCTTCTGCAATTTCTCCACGCAGGCGCTCCAGTGCTTCCGGTGCAGCTGCAAGGCTGATGCGCACGCGGGCGCAGGCGGTGTCCAATACATCGACCGCCTTATCGGGCAGTTGGCGGCCTGCCAGGTAGCGGGCCGACAGTTCTGCGGCGGCTACTACCGCATCGTCGCGCAGGTAGATGCCGTGGCTCTTTTCATAGACCGGCGCAAGGCCGCGAAGGATGGTCACCGCTTCGTCGACGGTTGGCTCGTGCAGCTGGACGGGCTGAAAACGGCGGGTGAGGGCCGGGTCCTTCTCGAAATATTTTTTGTATTCGCTCCAGGTGGTGGCGGCGATGGTGCGCAGCTCACCCCTGGCCAGGGCTGGCTTGAGCAGGTTGGCCGCGTCGCCGCTACCTGCCTGGCCACCCGCGCCGATCAGCGTGTGGGCTTCGTCGATGAACAGGATGATTGGCTTGGGCGAGCCTTTGACTTCATCGATCACGCCCTGCAGGCGGCGCTCGAATTCCCCTTTAACGCTAGCGCCGGCCTGCAGCAGGCCCAGGTCAAGCGCCATGAGCTCGACGCCCTTGAGTACGTCCGGGACTTCGGCGGCCGCAATGCGCAGCGCCAGCCCTTCGACGATGGCGGTCTTGCCGACACCGGCTTCACCCACCACGATCGGGTTGCTTTTGCGCCGGCGGGCGAGGATGTCGATCATCTGGCGGATGGCGCCATCGCGACACAGGACAGGGTCGAGCTTGCCGTCACGGGCCTGCTGAGTGAAGTTGTGGGTGAAGCGTGAGAGGTTCGATTCGCCGCCAGGAGCGGTGGCGCCTGCGGCCTGTTGCGCCGGCTGTTGGGCCAGCGCGAACTCGCGTAGCCGCTCGGCGTTGAGCCTGGCCAGCAACGGTTGGTAGTGACTGCCGGCGTAGCGCATCGGGTTGTGCAACAGCGCCAGGATCAGCGCGGCCTGGTCGATCTGGCTCTGGCCGAGTTCGAGGTTGCCGACCAGCAGGGCGTCCTGCAGCCACTGCACCAGTTCCGCGGAGAACACCGGATTGCGTGACTCGCTGTGCTCGCCACGCGGTTGCAGCGCCTGGGCCAGTGTGCCGGGATCGACGTCTGCATCCTGCAGGGCTCGGTTCAGTAAGCCTTCGGGGCGCTCCAGCAAGCCGAGCAGCAGGTCTTCGACGAGTATCTTACTGCCGCCACGTACCACGCAGCGCTCCGCCGCGGTTTCCAGGTCATGCTTGGTCTGTGCATCCAGGGCCTGGACCAGTTGTTGAAGGTCTACGTTGATCATCTTCATCTTCCTTAATGAGTCTGGCTGCCCAGGGTGACCATGCCGTCGGCGCGCTCGTTGCCGAGCCAGCTGGTCCAGCCGAGGCGGCAGGTGTTGTCTGCGCCGATGCGCAGGTCACGAATATCGTCCTGGCGCAATTGCAGGCGGATGTCATAGTCCAGCGGATCGCGCAGGGTGAAGCGCACCAGTGCACAGAGCGGCTGATAGCCGGTGCCGACCGGCAGGAATTCGTGAAAGCGGTCCCAACTGAGTTGCCGGATGTGGATGCGGAACTTGCCGCCACGGTCGCGTACTCGCTCGCCCAATACCAGGTTCTCGCCAAGTTGGCTGTTGGCGCGACCGAGGCGGTTCTGCTGCTCGGCGAGAATTTCGACCTGGCGCTCAAGGCACTGCTCGATGCGCAGGTCGGCGTGCTTGAAGTAGTAGCGCAGTACCGACTCGATCAAAGCCGCCGAGTGCGCGCGCAGGCTGAGCAGCCCCAAGTACGGCAGTAGGCGCTTCCAGTTCAACTCCGAGGCGGCACGGATTTGCTCACCGCCGAGGCCGATGAGGGCGAACAGCTGTTCGGACAGCGGGTCGCGTGCGCCAGTGCTGAAGCGCGCGCGGTAACGGTACTTCTGCCAGATCGGCAGAATCAGGCGCTGCAGACGATTGTTGAACAGGTCCAGAAATTCGCGTGTCGGGTTGCCCTCGGCGCTATCGCCGAGGGCCTGCTCACCATAGAAGGCAGGCAGTGGCGAGCCGGCCCCGAAGAGGCTGACCAGGTTGATCCGCAGTTGTGCGCGCAGTTGCCCATGCTCTTCGAAGAAGTGCACGCTGTCGACGTCGCTGCCGGGGAAGCCCAGGCTCGGGTTGGCCTGGAACTCGAGGTGCTCGTAGAGCGCCTCTTCGTCCAGGTCAGGATGGGCAGCTTTCAGACGGTCCATCACCAGTAGCACACCCTGGAACAGGCTGTACTCGCGGATGCCCCGGCTGAACCGGTTTAGAGCAGGGGCTGCTGCCCCATACGTGGCGTCCATTGGTACACCTCTCCCTGTGTGCTCTTGACGCGCAGCTCGTGATACGAGTTGAGGCTTGCGTATAGCGCAAAGAATTCATTGAGTATCGAAGCAAAGAGGAACAGGTCTCCCTCGCCCAGATAGCCCTCGGGGTCCATCACCAGTTCCGTTCGCACGCCGCGTACCGGCAGACCTCGGTGCAACCGGTCGACGTGTTGATGGCCGATTTGCTTGAGTCCGCCGAGCAGTCGCTTGCTGACCTTCTCGGCATGCTGGTCGTAGTAACGGGGCAAGTCATAGGTCTCGAGAATGACCTTGAGCGCCTCGACATTGGCCAGCGACAGGTAGTTGAGCGACATGTTGCTGATCAGCTTCCAGAGGAAGTCGCGGTGCAGCGGTGGCGCGTAGCTCGGGGTCACCGCACTGATGTTGCGGAAGGTCAGGAACTCCGGCGTATCTTCGCTGGGCAGACAGATATCGCCCAGACGCAGCTGGCGCGGCAGGTTCTGGTTGGTGCAGGTCAGCTCGATGGACAACGTCTCGTGTTGGTCGAGGTTGCGCAGGCCAAAGCTGAGGTAAGTCTCAAGCCCGTCGCCAAGCATCGAGGGTTGCTGGCGCACGCTGTAATGAGGACGCGCCACGGGTACGTCAAAGCTGGGATCGTGCTCGAAGGATTCGAACGGCACGTATTCCTCGTAGCCCATGCCGCCGGGTTTCCAACCGGTGACGCGGTCAACCGAGAAGACGCCGCACTGGTTGCTGTCGAGCTCAGACGGCATCAGCAGGTATTGGTCCTGCTTGCCGTCGAGACGGATCGGGATGGCGTCGTGCTCGAACAGGTTGACGATCGGCGTGCAATACAGCCGCACGTTATCCAGGGTTGGGCGGATCCGCTGCACGCCGGCCTTATGAATGTCGAAGCGCAGCTCGAAGCCACGGGCCTGCTCCAATACTTCTGGTGGCAGTCGCTTGATGGCGTCGAGGCCAAGCAGGTCGACGAACAGGAATTTCTCCTGGAAGGCGAAGTACTCCTGCAGGTAGCGATAGCCCCGAAAGGTGTTGAGCGGATAGGGGATGAGCGCCTGATCTTCGGCAAAGCCCACCGGCTGCAGCTTCGACTGATCGAGTTGCAACGCCGGCAACGCCATACCGAAACCATCGGTGAACGGTTTGCCCTGAGCATCCAGCGCAACCAGTTGCACACCGTCGAGATGACGCAAAAGGCTCAGGTAAAGCATCTGGCTGATGTAGCGCTCGCCGGCCAGGTGCAGGCGCAGCTGCTTGAGGTTCAACTCGCCCAGATGCCCGTCGGCCGTCATCTGCAGACGCAGGCTCAGCAGCGCTCCACCACCCTTGACCGAATAGTCCAGCCCGTCGAGCGCCAGCGGTAAAACCTCGGTGGCGTAGGCGGTGCGAAAGCGGCAGGTCACGCCCTGAATCGGCTTGGATTCGACCGGCGTGTTGCGCGGCACCATTAGCGCAGGGCCGGGCCGTTTGAGCGGATCGAATTGCAACATGCTGAAAGCCGGCAGCGGGCGCATATAGTTCGGCCAGAGCAGGTGCATCAGGGAATGGGTTAGCTCCGGCAGCTCGTCATCGAGCTTCTGGCGCAGCCGCCCGGTGAGAAAGGCGAAGCCTTCGAGCAGCCGCTCAACATCCGGGTCGCGCCCGGCCTGACCGAGAAACGGCGCCAGCGCCGGGCTACGCTCGGCAAAGCGTTTGCCGAGCTG
The DNA here is from genome assembly GCF_019880365.1 of Pseudomonas sp. DNDY-54. Classification (NCBI taxonomy): domain Bacteria; kingdom Pseudomonadati; phylum Pseudomonadota; class Gammaproteobacteria; order Pseudomonadales; family Pseudomonadaceae; genus Pseudomonas; species Pseudomonas sp. DNDY-54. The sequence continues at coordinate 3,664,981 of NZ_CP082271.1, read as the reverse complement.
GCGCAGGGCGGTGAGTTCGCTCTGGTAGTAATGGTTAAAAGACATTCGAAGCGCTCTTCCTTGGGCGTAGGGTCATGGACACAGGGCGGTGTCACGAATTTTCCAGGCGTGTATGGAGTTGCCTCTGCGTTCGTGATGCGAGCGTCCGAGCTGCGCAAGAAACCCTGGTTTGTCGAGCGAAAGCGAATTGCCATTCGCGGTCATATCGAGGCGATAGGTATCAGGAACGCTATTTTCCAACTCATCATTGAAGGATATGTAGGACAGCACTTCGATGACTTCGCCAACTGCCACGCGCTTGTTCGATACAAACGGCTCTTTGGCGTTGGAATATTCATAAGCGGTGATATCGACCGGATAGCTGCAGAGATTTTCCAGGTCGGCGATAAACACCGTTTTCGATTGCGCTGTGCAACCTCCGAGGACGAACAGGGAAAGCAGGACGAGGTGCGTAGTCGTAGTCAAGGGAAAGACCAAGATTTGGGTGCATATAGCCCCCGAGAAATTGTGGCCTGTTCCCGAATGCATGTCCGAACGTACGCAAATGCTTTTTTGAACACTCAAGTGAGCACCTCGCTCCATTCCGCAGTAGCGCCACTATTCAGAAGGTACTGTTCCTTCTCGAATGGCGTGCGAGTCGACCAGAAAGGCAACCAGATGCGGCTCCACCAGTATTCGAGGCTACCCTGCTTATCCATCTCCATCTCGATGGGCTCCATTTTCGGAAAGGCAAACCAGGGGGGAGGGGGGGCCCGAAAGTGCGAATCGAATGCTCGAATTAAGGGAGCCGAATTGGTGGTCGATTCGACAATTATTCCGCCGAACTCTTCGTGGTAGGCAATTGCCAGAGTTTCCTGATTTTCATTCTTTAGAGTTGTGCCGTTTTTTAGCGCCTGATTGCCAAATCGGCTCGTTATGAGTTCTTGCAATTCGGAAAACTCGTCGTGCTTGAGCAGGACAATCAAGTAGTAGGCATATAGGTTTTGCTCGCCTAGAAAGGTCTTGGCGGGATACGGATTAAAGCGTTCGTTTCCCTTGACGATATCTGGGCTGTCGGGTGCAGGCGCAAAAAGCGAGTGGCATCGTTCTTTTCTGAAATTGGCCAGCATGGATCTGATCAGCTTCATTCGCACCTCCTCGTAACGCGGGTCTTTTTATCAGTTTTCATAAATATGGTCGGCCACCCAGTCCGCGCCGAAATAACCTGCGGCACCGAAAATGATGCCGCCGATCAGGCCTGTCGCGATAGCTCCCGGACCGCTTTCAATGCCCACCGCTGCGCCAGCTATTCCACCTACCTTGAAGCCGGCCCATGCCATTCCCCAACCGCCCGCTTGTCGAACCAACTCGGCGGAAATGGGGTTGGCACTACCAATCTCAATCGATTCTCGGCTGGCTTGAGCCAGGTCATAGGCGGTGAATGCGATGCCTAAGACCTGGACCACGCGCGCTGTCCTGATCACCGATTCGGTAAGCTTTAGGCTGTTCGGATTGAAAATTGCGCTGGCGGGCACCTTCTTACCGTGAATTAGCACTTCCTTATCTATGTCGCGTACATAGCCAGCGATCTGATCAATGCGCTTTGATAGATGCGGATTGCTCTTCTTATAGTTCTCTAGCTCAACTAGGATCTCGGTGGTGGTTACCAGCTTAAGGCCGGCTTGCTGAGCTTTGTTGATATCGATGAAGATGCTACGTCCATCGAAGCGTGGTGAGCCTTGAGGGAAGATGGAACTAGTGGATATGTATTGGGAAATATTCTTCCCATTCCCCATGACATGTTCCGCAATTGAGTAGGGCGCGTTCGGGCCCTTGGGCAGCATTCCGTACCGCTCGGGCGTAAGTTCGGAGAGCTCCTGAAGTGGTGCCAGATTCATTTGCTTCATGTAGGGGCTTTTGTCAGATGCGTAGATTTTACGCACCAGAAATCCATCCTTACCGGCTTCTTCCACCACGATGAAGAAGAAGGCGCGGGCAGGCATAAGATAACCAGGCACATCAGTGATTGAGCCTGGTGTTTCGTTGGTTTCGGCTGTGCATGTGTACTGGCTCATGACTGTGCCCACTTTTCTAGAGCTTCTACACCAGTAGTTATTTCCAAAGGCTCCTTTTGAGTGGTGCGTATTCGTGGTGTTGACCCGGTCTCATCGGAAAAGCCTTTATAAATATTGCCCGCTTGATCCTTGATGAAATAAGGCACATTGGCCAATGGCCGACCATCGTCGCTAAGAATCCGGAACTGCTCATCGAAATGATTGGTAAAGGAGAGTGGTTGAATCGGCGAGAAGCCCGCCCGCCCCCCACTCGCCCCAATTATCACCGTCCCCGAACCCGCCGCAACCGTATTGCCATGACTACCCACGGTGCCCACTGTGGTCGCCGGCATGCCGTTGATCAGCACCGCGGGGACTACCGCGCTGGCCAGCGCACTGCCGCAGGACGTGGGGTCGCCCATGCGTGCGGCGGGCATGCCGTCGAATAGCACGTCAGGAGAGCCGGCCGCGATCGGGTTGGTGCCGTGGCCCTTCTTCGGACAATCGGTAGGGTCGCCCAGTCGGGCTGCGGGTTTACCGGACATCAGGCTCTCCTTAGTGGACTTTCACTTGTCCGCTGCCGTCCAGGCTCGCGGAAAAACTTACATGGCGCTTGAAGCCGTCAACTTCCAGCAGACCTTCGATGGCGAAGGACAGGCTCAGCGGGTCGTGCGTGCGGGGCAGGGATATCACCCGGACCTGGCTCAAGCGGGGTTCGTACGCTTCGATGAAGCGTTCGATGGCGATACGCGCCTGTTGCAGCGAGTCGTGCAGTGACAGGCGCATATCGTTCAAATCGGGCAACCCGTAGTCGGGCAGCGTTTGCACGCTGCCCGCCCGAGTGCTGAGCATTTTGGCCAGATGGGCAGCCACCGAAGCCATTGCCGCGACTTCGCGACTCCAGCCGGCGCGCTTGTCGGCGTCACCGCCGAGGCGTTCGAAAAGGCTGCCGTAGGCCATGGATGTTTATTCCTTGTCCAGCTTGCCAACCAGCGACAGGGTGAAATCAGCACCCATGTACTTGAAGTGCGGACGCACGTTCAGGCTGACGCGGTACCAGCCCGGCTCTCCGTCGACATCGCTGACGACGACTTGCGCGGCGCGCAACGGACGACGGCTACGGACTTCGGAGCTCGGGTTCTCCTGGTCAGCCACGTACTGGCGAATCCACTTGTTCAGTTCCAGCTCCAGGTCGGTACGCTCTTTCCAAGCGCCGATCTGTTCGCGCTGCAGCACTTTGAGGTAGTGCGCCAGGCGGTTGACGATGAACAGGTAAGGCAGCTGGGTGCCGAGCTTGTAGTTCAGCTCAGCGTTCTTGCCTTCCTCGCTGTTGCCGAAGAACTTTGGCTTTTGCGCCGAGTTGGCCGAGAAGAATGCGGCGTTGTCGCTACCCTTGCGCATGGTCAGGGCGATGAAGCCTTCTTCGGCCAGTTCGTATTCACGACGGTCGGAGACCAGCACTTCGGTCGGGATCTTGGTTTCGATTTCGCCCATGCTCTCGAAGTGGTGCAGCGGCAGGTCTTCGACGGCGCCACCGCTCTGCGGGCCGATGATGTTCGGGCACCAACGGAATTTGGCGAAGCTGTCGGTCAGGCGGCTGGCAAAGGTGTACGCGGTGTTGCCCCACAGATAATGCTCGTGGCTGTTGGCGACGTTTTCCTTGTACACGAAGGATTTGACCGGGTTGTCTTCCGGATCGTAGGGGTTGCGCAGCAGGAAGCGTGGGACGGTCAGGCCGACGTAACGGGCATCTTCCTGCTCGCGGAAGCTCTGCCACTTCGCGAACTGCGGGCCTTCGAAGTGATCCTTCAGATCCTTCAGGTCCGGCAGACCGGTGAAGCTTTCCAGACCAAAGAATTTCGGGCCGGCCGCGGCGATGAAGGGGGCGTGGGACATGCTGGCGACCGAGGCCACATGCTGCATGGTCTTGATGTCCGGCGCGCTCGGGTCGAAGAAGTAGTTGGCGATCAGGGCGCCGACCGGCTGGCCACCGAACTGGCCGTACTCGGCGGTGTAGATGTGCTTGTACAGGCCGGATTGGACAACTTCCGGGCTGTCTTCGAAATCGTCGAGCAGGTCTTGCTTGGACGCGTTGAGCACTTCGAGCTTGATGTTCTCGCGGAAATTGGTGCGATCGACCAGCAGCTTGAGGCCGCGCCAGGAAGATTCCAGCGCCTGGAACTGCTGGTGATGGAGGATCTCGTCCATCTGACGGCTGAGCTTGGCGTCAATTTCCGCGATCATGCGGTCGACCATGGCCTTCTTGACCGGCTCGTGCTCGTTCTGTGGCTTGAGGAGTTCTTCGATGAAGGCCGATACGCCGCGCTTGGCGATGTCGTAGGCCTCGTCGTCCGGGGTCAGTTTGGTTTCGGCGATGATGCGGTCGAGGATGCCGAGTTCGGCGAGGTTCTTGCCGCTTTCGACGGCTGCTGCGCTAGTGCTCATGGTGTTGGCGTTCCTTGTCGGAGTAATCAGGCGTCCAGTTGTTCTTTGGCGGCGAGGCCTAGCTCACCGAGTACGCGGTCGCGCGAGACATCGTCGGCCAGTACGCTCTCGATCGCCTTGCGGAAGGCTGGGGCATTCCCTAGGGGGCCTTTGAGGGCGACCAGTGCGTCGCGCAGTTCCATCAGCTTTTTCAGTTCCGGAACCTGCTCAACCAGGTTGGCCGGGTTGAAGTCCTTCATCGAATTGATGTTCAGTTGCACGGCCAGCTCTTCATCGGTGGGCTCGTCCTGCAGACGGTTCGGCACCGAGAAGGTGAGGTTCAGCTCCTGCTTCGCCAGGACCTCGTCGAAGCTGTTCTTGTCGATGGCGATCGGCTTGCGGTCTTCGATCTTGCGATCGTCGGCACGCTGGGTGAAATCACCGAGCACCATCAACTTCAGTGGCAGCTCCAGCTCTTCCTGAGCACCGCCGGTCGAGGGCTTGAAGGTGACGTTGATGCGTTCTTTGGGGGCTACCGAGCCTTCTTTGGCCATGGGTTTTCTCCTTTGGTTTACGGCCCGGGGGCCTAATCGAGTACCACTTCGAGGTCGAGGTGGCACAGCCTGCGGTAAATCTCATCCTTGCTTTCACGCACGGCGTGGTTCTGCGGCAGCAGCTCACAGCAGCTATGCAACAGACGCAGCACCTCGAGGGCGAGATCGGGTTCCCAGTCGCCCAGGCCCGTGGCCTGCAGCGTCTGATCGAGGGATTCGAGTTGGGTTTTGGCCAGGTCGTATTTCTTGGCCTGGAAGCACAAGCGAGCTAAGGTCAGCTGCCAGAAGAAGCGCTCACGCCCGCCTTGGGCCTGGTTCAGCCCAAGCTTGAGCTTCTGCACTGCGCTCTTGAGACCGTCCTTTCGCAGCTGGGGAAGCACTTCCTGAAGCGCTTCTTCCCAGGCGGGCGTCCCGCCGCTCTGGCTGTTGAGCGATTCGCTGGGGGCTTGTGCCGGTTGTACATGCGGCATCACCCTGGCGCTGATCCAAGCGCGGGTCTCGGCATCGGCGAAAGGGGTGCCGTCATGGAAGCGCAACTCATCAAGACCCGGCATGCGTTGCAGGAACAGAGCGAGCTGGATTTCAACCTCGCGCATCGCCTGTTCAGCGTCGAGTTCGTTCAAGCATTCCCAGGCCAGGCGCTGGCCGTCGAGCCAGAAGGGGGCTCGCGCAATGCTCGCCTCCAGATCCGCTAGCAGATCGGCATACAGCCCCTGGGAGAAGCGCTCGCGATAGCTCGCGAGCTTGTCTGCCGGAATGCCGCGTAGCGCTGTGATCTGCTCGGCGTTGCGTTCGGGAAGGCTATCGATCGACAGCCAAAGCAGGGTGCGAGCCAGCCGTAGCGGCTTGAGGTCGGTGGCTTTCTGCTTGAGCCACCAGCCGCAAAGGGGGCGGGCCTGATCCTGTAAGCTGCGCAGGCTCTTGTGAGCGTCTTTCTCGTGCTCGACCGGGGTGGTGGCCGTGAATACCTGCGCCGCTACCTGCTTGACCTGGGCTATCGCTGCACCGACAGCTCCTGGCTGCGGATGCGCAGCGCCGGCTCGTTTGACCATTTCCTCGAGTCGGCGGCACAGAGGCAATAGGAGAGGAGCCTGTGTTCCGAGCTTCGCCGCCAGGCAGCCTTCGAGGCTGCGCAGCTCGACCGCGATCTGCTCGAACAGTGGGAGCTGTTCGCCCATCGGCACATGGTCTGCGACCACCTGTTCCATGCGAGGGACCAGCCAGGTGATCGCAGCGGTACGAGTGCGGTCCTTGCGTGGGTGGATATCGTCCCAATGGTCGCGACAGAAGAAGCCGAGCATGGACAGGCCAGCATGCAATCCGAGAAACGAATCACGCTGATACAGGCTCCAGGTCAGCCAAGCCGCAATACGTAAATCTTTAGTTTGGGTGCTGAGCAGGTCTTCGCTGCCTTCGCGCACGGCTTCCCAGTCTACGGACCCCGCAGCGTGCAATGACGACGCCTTGCCGAGCTCCTGCTCCAGCCGCTCATACGCAGCGGCATAGCGAACATCTTCGCCTGCGAAGCAGGTGGCTGTGATGGGAGCTTTCGCTACCGCCAATACATGAGCGGCTAGCTTGCTTGAAAACGTCATTCCCTGACTCGACTGATGCCTGCCTAAGCGTTGTGCTTTGCAGGTGCGCTTCATGCGCAACGACTTGCTACGTGCCAAAACCCTGCACGTCATTGAGGTGCGAATGCTAGGCAGGAAGAGTGAACCCGACTGTGAAGTGGTTTCCATCTAAGGCGATAGAGCGACCGAAGACGCAGGGGGTGTGGCCGAGATGAGCAGTAGTTAACTTATTGGCGCTCGATAAAGATGAACCTCTGTTCGGATTATTGGTCGCCCCACCTTCGATGCCGGGAGCGCCAGTGCTCAACCAAGAAGATGTCTCTCTATATAGATAGAAAAACGCGAGCTAGAAGATACGTATCTCGGAAACTAAGAAAACCGTTGACGTGACATTCTGAGGCCCTATAATGCCCACCTTCTCCGGCGCAGTCCTTTGGCGAAACCTCTTGTAAATCAAGAAGTTAGCAAAAATAAAGGCTTGCACGGATGGCGAATTCGAGTAGAATGCGTCGGGCTGACAGGGTGGCGGTTTCGCACTGTTGGCAGCTTCGGTCAGGTTGGTCGGAAGCGGTTGAAAGAGGTGGTTGACAGCGGTTTTGGACGCTGTATGATTCGCCTCCCGCTGACGAGAGGCGCTAGCTTGATCGGAAGCGCAAGCGGTTGAGGAGAAAGAAAAACTTCTTCAAAAACAGCTTGACGAGATACAAGGCTGCTGTAGAATGCGCGGCCTCGGTTGAGACGAAAGACTTGATCGAAACGCTCTTTAACAACTGAATCAAGCAATTCGTGTGGGTGCTTGTGAGGTAAGACTGGTAGTCAGCAAGATTATCAGCATCACAATGTACTCAACGAGAAATCATTGAGTGCTCTTCTTGAGGGTGACCTTTGGAAGAGATTGCGATTGCTGAGCCAAGTTTAGGGGTTTCTCAAAACCCATGCAGTATTGAACTGAAGAGTTTGATCATGGCTCAGATTGAACGCTGGCGGCAGGCCTAACACATGCAAGTCGAGCGGATGAAGGGAGCTTGCTCTCTGATTCAGCGGCGGACGGGTGAGTAATGCCTAGGAATCTGCCTGATAGTGGGGGACAACGTTTCGAAAGGAACGCTAATACCGCATACGTCCTACGGGAGAAAGCAGGGGACCTTCGGGCCTTGCGCTATCAGATGAGCCTAGGTCGGATTAGCTAGTTGGTGAGGTAATGGCTCACCAAGGCGACGATCCGTAACTGGTCTGAGAGGATGATCAGTCACACTGGAACTGAGACACGGTCCAGACTCCTACGGGAGGCAGCAGTGGGGAATATTGGACAATGGGCGAAAGCCTGATCCAGCCATGCCGCGTGTGTGAAGAAGGTCTTCGGATTGTAAAGCACTTTAAGTTGGGAGGAAGGGCATTAACCTAATACGTTAGTGTTTTGACGTTACCGACAGAATAAGCACCGGCTAACTTCGTGCCAGCAGCCGCGGTAATACGAAGGGTGCAAGCGTTAATCGGAATTACTGGGCGTAAAGCGCGCGTAGGTGGTTTGTTAAGTTGGATGTGAAAGCCCCGGGCTCAACCTGGGAACTGCATCCAAAACTGGCAAGCTAGAGTATGGCAGAGGGTGGTGGAATTTCCTGTGTAGCGGTGAAATGCGTAGATATAGGAAGGAACACCAGTGGCGAAGGCGACCACCTGGGCTAATACTGACACTGAGGTGCGAAAGCGTGGGGAGCAAACAGGATTAGATACCCTGGTAGTCCACGCCGTAAACGATGTCGACTAGCCGTTGGGATCCTTGAGATCTTAGTGGCGCAGCTAACGCATTAAGTCGACCGCCTGGGGAGTACGGCCGCAAGGTTAAAACTCAAATGAATTGACGGGGGCCCGCACAAGCGGTGGAGCATGTGGTTTAATTCGAAGCAACGCGAAGAACCTTACCAGGCCTTGACATGCAGAGAACTTTCCAGAGATGGATTGGTGCCTTCGGGAACTCTGACACAGGTGCTGCATGGCTGTCGTCAGCTCGTGTCGTGAGATGTTGGGTTAAGTCCCGTAACGAGCGCAACCCTTGTCCTTAGTTACCAGCACGTAATGGTGGGCACTCTAAGGAGACTGCCGGTGACAAACCGGAGGAAGGTGGGGATGACGTCAAGTCATCATGGCCCTTACGGCCTGGGCTACACACGTGCTACAATGGTCGGTACAAAGGGTTGCCAAGCCGCGAGGTGGAGCTAATCCCATAAAACCGATCGTAGTCCGGATCGCAGTCTGCAACTCGACTGCGTGAAGTCGGAATCGCTAGTAATCGTGAATCAGAATGTCACGGTGAATACGTTCCCGGGCCTTGTACACACCGCCCGTCACACCATGGGAGTGGGTTGCTCCAGAAGTAGCTAGTCTAACCTTCGGGAGGACGGTTACCACGGAGTGATTCATGACTGGGGTGAAGTCGTAACAAGGTAGCCGTAGGGGAACCTGCGGCTGGATCACCTCCTTAATCGAAGACTTCAGCTTCTTCATAAGTTCCCACACGAATTGCTTGATTCACTAGCGAAAAGCGATTGGGTTTCGACCCGAGAGAGACGATTGGGTCTGTAGCTCAGTTGGTTAGAGCGCACCCCTGATAAGGGTGAGGTCGGCAGTTCGAATCTGCCCAGACCCACCAATTGTCATGGGATGTGGCCGATCTGTAGATGGGGCCATAGCTCAGCTGGGAGAGCGCCTGCCTTGCACGCAGGAGGTCAGCGGTTCGATCCCGCTTGGCTCCACCATCATTCTCGCCATCGCTTGAAAGCACAGAAATGAATGTATTCCTTAGGGAGTGTATTGATTTCTGGTCTTTGCGCCAGTAACTGTTCTTTAAAAATTTGGGTATGTGATAGAAGTAGATTTGAGTGGTCACTTTCACTGGTGATTATTCAAGTCAAGGTAAAATTTGCGAGATGCTCGAGAGAGCAAAATGCGGATTTTCGGCGAATGTCGTCTTCACGTTATAGACAGTAACCAGATTGCTTGGGGTTATATGGTCAAGTGAAGAAGCGCATACGGTGGATGCCTTGGCAGTCAGAGGCGATGAAAGACGTGGTAGCCTGCGAAAAGCTTCGGGGAGTCGGCAAACAGACTGTGATCCGGAGATGTCTGAATGGGGGAACCCAGCCATCATAAGATGGTTATCACACACTGAATACATAGGTGTGTGAGGCGAACCAGGGGAACTGAAACATCTAAGTACCCTGAGGAAAAGAAATCAACCGAGATTCCCTTAGTAGTGGCGAGCGAACGGGGACTAGCCCTTAAGCTTCTTTGATTTTAGCGGAACGCTCTGGAAAGTGCGGCCATAGTGGGTGATAGCCCTGTACGCGAAAAGGTCTTAGAAGTGAAATCGAGTAGGACGGAGCACGAGAAACTTTGTCTGAATATGGGGGGACCATCCTCCAAGGCTAAATACTACTGACTGACCGATAGTGAACTAGTACCGTGAGGGAAAGGCGAAAAGAACCCCGGAGAGGGGAGTGAAATAGATCCTGAAACCGTATGCGTACAAGCAGTGGGAGCCTACTTTGTTAGGTGACTGCGTACCTTTTGTATAATGGGTCAGCGACTTATTTTCAGTGGCGAGCTTAACCGAATAGGGGAGGCGTAGCGAAAGCGAGTCTTAATAGGGCGTCTAGTCGCTGGGAATAGACCCGAAACCGGGCGATCTATCCATGGGCAGGTTGAAGGTTGGGTAACACTAACTGGAGGACCGAACCGACTACCGTTGAAAAGTTAGCGGATGACCTGTGGATCGGAGTGAAAGGCTAATCAAGCTCGGAGATAGCTGGTTCTCCTCGAAAGCTATTTAGGTAGCGCCTCGTGTATCACTGCTGGGGGTAGAGCACTGTTTCGGCTAGGGGGTCATCCCGACTTACCAAACCGATGCAAACTCCGAATACCAGCAAGTGTCAGCACGGGAGACACACGGCGGGTGCTAACGTCCGTCGTGAAAAGGGAAACAACCCAGACCGTCAGCTAAGGTCCCAAAATCCTGGTTAAGTGGGAAACGATGTGGGAAGGCTCAGACAGCTAGGAGGTTGGCTTAGAAGCAGCCACCCTTTAAAGAAAGCGTAATAGCTCACTAGTCGAGTCGGCCTGCGCGGAAGATGTAACGGGGCTCAAACCAGGTACCGAAGCTACGGGTTCATCGTAAGATGAGCGGTAGAGGAGCGTTCTGTAAGCCTGTGAAGGTGAGTTGAGAAGCTTGCTGGAGGTATCAGAAGTGCGAATGCTGACATGAGTAACGACAATGGGAGTGAAAAACTCCCACGCCGAAAGACCAAGGGTTCCTGCGCAACGTTAATCGACGCAGGGTGAGTCGGTCCCTAAGGCGAGGCTGAAGAGCGTAGTCGATGGGAAACGGGTTAATATTCCCGTACTTCTAGTTACTGCGATGGGGGGACGGAGAAGGCTAGGCCAGCTTGGCGTTGGTTGTCCAAGTTTAAGGTGGTAGGCAGAGATCTTAGGTAAATCCGGGATCTTAATGCCGAGAACTGATGACGATCCTTCTTTTAGAAGGAGAAGTGGTTGATGCCATGCTTCCAGGAAAAGCCTCTAAGCTTCAGGTAACTAGGAACCGTACCCCAAACCGACACAGGTGGTTGGGTAGAGAATACCAAGGCGCTTGAGAGAACTCGGGTGAAGGAACTAGGCAAAATGGCACCGTAACTTCGGGAGAAGGTGCGCCGGTGAGGGTGAAGGGTTTACCCCGTAAGCTCATGCCGGTCGAAGATACCAGGCCGCTGCGACTGTTTATTAAAAACACAGCACTCTGCAAACACGAAAGTGGACGTATAGGGTGTGACGCCTGCCCGGTGCCGGAAGGTTAATTGATGGGGTTAGCGCAAGCGAAGCTCTTGATCGAAGCCCCGGTAAACGGCGGCCGTAACTATAACGGTCCTAAGGTAGCGAAATTCCTTGTCGGGTAAGTTCCGACCTGCACGAATGGCGTAACGATGGCGGCGCTGTCTCCACCCGAGACTCAGTGAAATTGAAATCGCTGTGAAGATGCAGTGTATCCGCGGCTAGACGGAAAGACCCCGTGAACCTTTACTATAGCTTTGCACTGGACTTTGAATTTGCTTGTGTAGGATAGGTGGGAGGCTTTGAAGCGTGGACGCCAGTTCGCGTGGAGCCAACCTTGAAATACCACCCTGGCAACTTTGAGGTTCTAACTCTGGTCCGTTATCCGGATCGAGGACAGTGTATGGTGGGTAGTTTGACTGGGGCGGTCTCCTCCTAAAGAGTAACGGAGGAGTACGAAGGTGCGCTCAGACCGGTCGGAAATCGGTCGTAGAGTATAAAGGCAAAAGCGCGCTTGACTGCGAGACAGACACGTCGAGCAGGTACGAAAGTAGGTCTTAGTGATCCGGTGGTTCTGTATGGAAGGGCCATCGCTCAACGGATAAAAGGTACTCCGGGGATAACAGGCTGATACCGCCCAAGAGTTCATATCGACGGCGGTGTTTGGCACCTCGATGTCGGCTCATCACATCCTGGGGCTGAAGCCGGTCCCAAGGGTATGGCTGTTCGCCATTTAAAGTGGTACGCGAGCTGGGTTTAGAACGTCGTGAGACAGTTCGGTCCCTATCTGCCGTGGACGTTTGAGATTTGAGAGGGGCTGCTCCTAGTACGAGAGGACCGGAGTGGACGAACCTCTGGTGTTCCGGTTGTCACGCCAGTGGCATTGCCGGGTAGCTATGTTCGGAAGAGATAACCGCTGAAAGCATCTAAGCGGGAAACTTGCCTCAAGATGAGATCTCACTGGAGCCTTGAGCTCCCTGAAGGGCCGTCGAAGACTACGACGTTGATAGGTTGGGTGTGTAAGCGCTGTGAGGCGTTGAGCTAACCAATACTAATTGCCCGTGAGGCTTGACCATATAACACCCAAACAATTTGATGTTTGTGTGTCAGACGGTTGAAGTCGACAAACAAACCGAAAAGACGCATCGCTCGCAAGCGACAGCAATACCGAAACACCATCACATACCCAATTAGGGGAAGCGACTCAACACCGACTCCCCAACCGAATTGCTTGACGACCATAGAGCGTTGGAACCACCTGATCCCATCCCGAACTCAGTAGTGAAACGACGCATCGCCGATGGTAGTGTGGGGTCTCCCCATGTGAGAGTAGGTCATCGTCAAGCTTCTACACCAAACCCCCGATACTCGTAAGAGTATCGGGGGTTTGTCTTTGCAAGACAGAAAAGACACTGCCCACGGGCTAGATAACGGCGTGGTTTATCTGGCCTTTCGCTCGTTACAACCAGGCAGCACAATCCCGTTAAGTTGGCGTCTCGGTCAATCACCTAGGACTCGCTAGGTGGATTACTTCAGCGTGCTGTGCCAAAACTTTCATGCTTACGTCACCCCCGCAGTCGCCAGTCGGGCTGGTGACCCGGCTGGTGCCCCGTGGTTCGCGGAGATCTAGGGCTATGGCCAACCGCATTGCACACCGAATTCAGTCTGCGGATTCGCTTCATCGCATCGGCCCGGTCCGAAGTCGGAACCCTGGCTCTAAACATTACCGTTTACTTAGCTCTCATGAATAAAGGGGAAACGGTATCCGAAATTTCGGGACGCTTGTTCGGGAAGCAAGGCTAGGCGGGTATTAGCCCACAGTTGCAAGCTGCTAAGCGTGTGACCGTTAGCGCAGCCTGGTCTGTTCGGGTGTTCGTAGCGGGCGCGGCCGGCTCTAGGGGCTGGCCCCATCCTAGGGGTCACGCGGAGCGCCATCCCTTCGGCTCGTTGCGATCAGAACAGGAAATACCGCTGTGCCATCGGCAGCACTTCGGCGGGTTCGCACCAAAGCAGCTGACCGTCGGCGCGGACCTGGTAGTTCTGCGGATCGACTTGGATATCCGGCGTGTAGTCGTTATGGATCAGGTCCTTCTTCTGCACCGAACGGCAGCCCTTCACCACGCCGATCTTCTTTTTCAGCCCTAGCTGCTCCGGCACGCCGGCCTCGAAGGCGGCCTGGCTGATGAAGGTGAAGCTCGATGCATGCAGCGAGCCGCCGTAGCTCGCGAACATTGGCCGGTAGTGCACCGGCTGTGGCGTCGGGATCGAGGCGTTGGCGTCACCCATCAGGCTGGCGACAATTGCGCCTCCCTTGAGGATCAGCGTCGGCTTCACTCCAAAGAACGCCGGGCGCCAGAGCACCAGGTCGGCCCACTTGCCCACTTCGATGGAGCCCACTTCATGGCTGACGCCGTGGGTGATCGCCGGGTTGATGGTGTACTTGGCGATGTAGCGCTTGGCGCGGAAGTTGTCGTTGCCGGCGCCATCGCCGGGCAGGGCGCCGCGCTGCTTCTTCATTTTATCCGCGGTCTGCCAGGTGCGGGTGATCACTTCGCCGACGCGGCCCATGGCCTGACTGTCGGAGCTGATCATCGAGAAGGCACCGAGGTCATGCAGGATGTCTTCGGCCGCAATCGTCTCGCGGCGAATCCGGCTCTCGGCGAAGGCCACGTCCTCGGCAATGCTTGGGTCCAGGTGGTGGCAGACCATGAGCATGTCCAGGTGCTCGTCGATGGTGTTGCGGGTGAATGGTCGCGTGGGGTTGGTCGAGCTGGGTAACACGTTCGGCAGGCTGCAGGCCTTGATGATGTCCGGCGCGTGGCCGCCGCCGGCACCCTCGGTGTGGTAGGTGTGGATGGTGCGGCCCTTGAATGCGCCGAGGGTCGTCTCGACGAAGCCGGACTCGTTCAGCGTGTCGGTGTGGATCGCCACCTGCACATCGTACTGATCCGCCACGTTCAGGCAGTTGTTGATGGCCGCCGGGGTGGTGCCCCAGTCTTCGTGCAGCTTGAGGCCGATGGCGCCGGCCTTGACCTGCTCGATCAGGGGCTCGGGCAGCGAGGCGTTGCCCTTGCCGGTGAAGCCGATGTTCATCGGGAAGGCGTCAGCGGCCTTGAGCATCATCGCCATGTGCCAGGGGCCGGGCGTCACCGTGGTGGCGTTCGTGCCCGTAGCCGGCCCGGTGCCGCCGCCAATCATGGTGGTGACGCCGCTCATCAAGGCCTCCTCGATCTGCTGCGGGCAGATGAAGTGGATATGCGAGTCGATGCCGCCGGCGGTGAGAATCATGCCTTCACCAGCGATAACCTCGGTTGCGGCGCCGATGGCAAAGGTCACGTCGGGCTGGATGTCCGGATTGCCGGCCTTGCCGATGGCGGCGATACGGCCATCCTTGAGGCCGACATCGGCTTTGACGATGCCCCAATGGTCGAGGATCAGCGCATTGGTGATTAGCGTGTCGACCACATCCGCGGCGCACAGCTGGCCCTGGCCCATGCCGTCACGGATAACCTTACCGCCGCCGAACTTCACTTCCTCGCCATAGGTGGTGAAGTCCTTTTCGACCTCGATCCACAGCTCGGTATCGGCCAGGCGCACCTTGTCGCCGACGGTGGGGCCGAACATGTCGGCGTAGGCTTGGCGGGATATCTTCATTGAATCTCATCCTGTCCGTAGGGTGGACAACGCGAAGCGTGTCCACCAGCAATCTGGGTGGTGGAAAAGCATTCGGCGTTTTCCACGGGGGTGGCCATCCACCCAACGAAATAACGCTGCGTCAGAGTGCGCCCATCACCCGTCCGGCAAAGCCGAACACCCGGCGGTCCCCGGCCAAATCGACCAGCTCCACGTCGCGGCTCTGACCTGGCTCGAAACGCACGGCGGTGCCGGCGGGAATGTTCAGCCGCATGCCACGAGCTGCGGCGCGGTCGAAGGCGAGCGCATCGTTGGTTTCGAAGAAGTGGTAGTGCGAGCCGACCTGGATCGGACGGTCGCCGCTGTTGGCCACACAGAGGGTCAGGGTGCGGCGGCCGGCGTTGAGCTCGATGTCGCCGTCCTGGATCTGGTATTCGCCGGGAATCATGAAGACCTCATGGAGAGACGTTTGTAGTAGAGAACGGTGGGGTGATAGGTGCCGTCAGGCCGTGCGGCGTAGTCGGGGATTTCTCCGGCACGTTGATACTCGAGCCGTTGGTAAAAGGCTTCAGCGGGACTGCCCGCTTCTGTATCGAGGTATAGCAAACCGCGTTGCGTGCGTACCGCTTGATGCTCAAGCGCGTGCATCAAACGCGCGCCGATGCCGCGCCGGCGAGCAGCCTGATGGACCAGTAGTTTGTTGACCTCGGCGCGATTGAGTCCGTTGGGTTTGAGACAAAGTGCAAGCTGGACGCTTCCGATGACGCTTTGGCCCTCGGTTGCCACCCACAGGAGAGACTGACGGGTGCGGAGCGCCTGCTCGACCCCGTCAAAGTAGTCGTGCGCCTGTCCTGCCTCTAGATCATCAAGGAAACCGACCGAAGCGCCCTGTCCGACCGCATCAAGCAGCAACTCGACCAGGCCGTCGCGGTACGAGGCGAATTCACCGGCATCCACCGAGACGATGTTGATCACATCGTTTCGATGATCGACGACCTGGTCGAGCGGAGCAGTCATGGCAGCTTCCTCTCCGGTGTCAGTACCAGCTGCATCAAAGTCAGATCCAGCCAGCGATCGAACTTGCAGCCCACCTGGCGCATCTGGGCTGCATGAGTGAATCCGAGTTGTTGGTGCATATGGACCGATGCTCGGTTCTCGCTTTCGATTGCCGCGACCATTACGTGCTTACCAAGCTGCCGGGCGCGCTCGATAAGGGTTTGCATTAGGCTGCGGCCGATGCCGCTGCCGCGGTGGTCAGGGCTGACATACACTGAATTTTCGACGGTATGACGAAAGCCGTCGTGAGGCCGCCAGGGGCCAAAGGAGGCGTAGCCGGCTACCTTTTGCTCGTCATCAATTGCGACGAGGACGGGATAGCCCTGTTCGTGGCGCTCGGCCAGCCAGGCGCGGCGGTTGTCGAGGTCGACGAGGCGGTCGTTCCAGATCGCCGTGCTGTTCTGCACCGCGTCGTTGTAGATCTGCAGGATGCCTTCGAGGTCGGCGTCCAGGGCGTCACGTATCTGCACGTTTGAATCCTTCAAAAAGCGGTTCGGGGTCGAAGCGGACGCTGCCGCCATAGACATGGACCTGCATTTCAGGGGATTGGTTGATGCACGGTGACCAGCTTGGTGCCGTCGGGAAATGTCGCCTCGACCTGGATTTCCGGAATCATCTCGGGGACGCCTTCCATCACCTGCTCGCGGGTCAGCAGGGTAGTGCCGAAGTGCATCAGCTCGGCAACCGTCCTGCCGTCGCG
Organism: Pseudomonas sp. DNDY-54; assembly: GCF_019880365.1. Lineage (NCBI taxonomy): Bacteria > Pseudomonadati > Pseudomonadota > Gammaproteobacteria > Pseudomonadales > Pseudomonadaceae > Pseudomonas > Pseudomonas sp. DNDY-54. The sequence goes on along the minus strand of NZ_CP082271.1, from coordinate 3,648,183 downwards.
GGCGCCTTCGAGCAACGCCGCGGAGATAAAGGCCATCGCCTCGGGGTAGTTCAGCTTGACGCCGCGCGCCAGGCGTCGCTCGGCTACCAGCCCGGCGGTGAAGATAAGCAGCTTGTCTTTCTCTCTCGGTGACAGATCCATAACAGCTCCAGTCGTAGGATGGATGTCGCTTTCTACATCCACCGGCCGGTGGTCGAAACCACCGAGCTAATTCAGGCTGGCGCCTCTGCGGGGCGCCAGTTCAGGGGGTAAAGGCATAGAGCCTTACCCACCGTTGTTCATGTACTCCATATCCTCGGTGGCACCGCCTCGCGGCCTAGCAATTCCGGGCGCAGCAGACGCCACATGTCGATCAGCCAGGCCCGTGCATGCAAGGCCTCGCCGGCCAGGCAGCGGCCGATCAGAAGACCGGGCAGCTGCGTCAGATCGCCCCGCACCTGACTCGGCCATTCGCGGCATCGTTCCAGCAACTCGGGCTGTATTTCACCGCTTACGATCAATGTGGCAAACACCGGCTGACCATCAAGGCCAATCGGCGAATCCAGCAGGCCGTCACCACCAGCCACTCGCTGACGCTCGTGCCAGAGCAGTTCGCCGTCACGGCGGATGTCCAGCTGCGCCTGGAAGTGGCCTGCGTCGAAGCGCTCGCCGCTGGCTGGCCGGCCGAGCGCGATGATGTCCCAGTAGAACAGCCTGGCGTCACCCTCCAGCTCGATGGAGGTGCTCAGCTCGGCCTGCGCAGCGGAGTAAACGATGCTTTCCTGTGGCAACCATTCCAGAGTGGCGTCGGCCTCGACGCGCAAGTGCACGTTCTGAAACGCCGGTCCGCCAGCTCGATACCACTTCGCTGCGCCAGGGCTGGTCAGCTGCGCCCAGGCCCGCTGACCAACCGTGGCGCTGATGTCCAGACGATCACCGCCGGCAATGCCGCCCGGCGGGTGCACGATGATGTGTTGGCAGACCTCCGGCCCTTCCGGGTAGAGGTGCTTCTGAACCCGCAGCGGGCCGCTGTGCCGCCGCAGCACCGGGCGCGTCGAGTCGTCGAAGCGGGCATAGCTCAGCTCGAGTTCGGCGTTCCAGTGAGGCGTGAATAGCGGAGTAAGAGCAGTCATGAACCTTGAAATCAATGATTTGATAAACGAGGCGAGCAATTGTCGTGCCTCTCGCGCCACGGCGGTGCGCGGGCCGGGACTCACGGGCGACTGAAGGGTATAGAGAATGACTTCGATGTTCTCGGATATGGCCTTTGCGCACCTGAACGGTGCGAAGCAAGCAATCGACACTGCTCGCGCACCCGTTTGGTGCGCCCCGAGCAGGGTTTGCCCATAGCGTTCCGCTTGATTGGTTACTGATCCACAGGAGCTCTATCAGATCGACTGGGCGGTCACCGAAATAGCTTGTTGCCAGCATCACGCTGCTTTATGGCCCTTTATCTCTTCCAAGCTGCTCGTTTGACGAGGGTGCAAGCGAGTGCCAATGTCAGTCAGGCGAAGAGTTCCGATATGTCCGGCGGCGGTCGCGCGTTCCACCGGTTTGCTCGCGGCAGTCGGCTATCGCTCGGTGGCACACATAACAACAAGATCCACGGAGACGCCGCATTGAATCTATTGTTCCAGCAAGTGCTCAATGGCCTGACCCTGGGCAGCATCTATGGGTTGGTCGCCCTTGGCCTGACGCTCGTTTACGGCATCCTGCACATTCCCAATTTTGCCCACGGCGCGCTGTACATGGTCGGCGCGTTCGCGTCGTACTTCTTCATGACCGATCTCGGCCTGCACTACTGGATCGCCATGCTGGCGTCCGGCGTCGTGGTGGCTGTACTGGCAGTGCTGTCCGAGCGGTTGGTCTTTCACCCGCTGCGCAATGCGCCGCCGATCCACGACAAGATCGCGGCAATCGGCATCCTGCTGTTTCTCGAAGCGGTGGTGCAGATGCTCTGGGGCTCGGACTTCCGCCGCATGGCCTCGCCCTATGGCGGCATCCTCAACTTCGATGGTCTGATCATCCCCGAGCAGCGCCTGCTGATCATCGTCGGCGCGTTCACGCTGATGCTGGCGCTGCACCTGTTCCTGCGCAAGACGATGCTGGGTTCGACCATCATCGCCATGGCCCAGAGCCGCGAAGGCGCGATCCTCGTCGGTATCGACTCCAACCGCGTGGCGATGCTGACCTTCGCCATCTCCGGAATGCTCGCCGCCTTCGCCGCGACGCTCTACGCACCGATCAACCTGGTGTACCCGGCGATGGGGCACCTTGTGATCATGAAGGCCTTCGTGATCATCGTGCTCGGCGGCATGGGCAGCATTCCGGGCGCCATCATCGGCGCCATGATCCTTGGCTTCGCCGAGAGCTTCGGCGGCTTCTACCTGTCCTCGGATTACAAGGACATCATCGCCTTCTCGCTGCTGGTGGTGATCCTGTCCTTCCGCCCGACCGGGCTGTTCGCCAAGGGGGCTCACTGATGCATCGTTTCGCGTCCTTACTGACCGGTCGTGGCGCCAAGTTGGCGTTGCTGGCTCTGGCCCTGGCCTTCCCGCTATTCGCCAAGAGCGAATATCAGGTCTATGTGATGGCTAGCGCCTTCATCTGGGCCATCGCGGTTTACGGCCTGAACATCATTACCGGCTACTGTGGCCAGCTGAATCTGGCCCACGGCGGCTTCTTCGCCATCGGTGCCTACACGCTTGCGATTCTCACGGCTGACCATGGCTGGAATTTCTGGCCGGCGTTCGTGGCGGCGGCGTTGGTCTCGGCAGCGGTGGGTGCGTTGGTCGGCATCGTCTCGCTGCGCCTGAGGGAGCACTTCTTCGCGATCTTCACGCTCTGTGTCGGCTTCATCATTTACCTGCTGATCGACAAGTGGGAAGAGCTGACCCACGGCGCCATTGGCATTCGCGGCATCGCCGCGCCGGACGGCTTCGGGCTGGTGGATTTCAGCCAGACGGTGCCCTTCTACTATCTCGCGCTGCTGTTTCTGGTCCTGGCGATCTGGTTTGCCGGGCGGCTGGCTCGCTCGCTGCTGGGGCGTACCTTCATGGCGATCCGCAACGGCGATGCGCTGGCCCAATCACTGGGCATCGACCTGATGCGCAACAAGCTGCTGGCTTTCGTCCTCTCGACCACCTATGCCGGTGTCGCCGGTGGGCTTTACGCCTCAATGATTCGCTTCATCGGCCCCGAAGAAGCCAACCCCAACCACACCTTCGACATGATCACCTATCTGCTGGTGGGTGGCTTCGGCACCCTGTTCGGGCCGCTGGCCGGCACCGTGGGGATCGTCTGGATCACCCAGTCGATGCAGGTCCTTGCTGACTACCGAATGATCATCTTCGGCCCGCTGATCGTGGTGCTGGTGATCTTCATGCCCCGTGGCGTGATCGGCACCTTCCTTGGCTGGAAGCTGCGCAATGACACCGCAGCAGCCCGGGCGAATGACCCGCGTGCCGCCACCAAGGTCACCCCAGGCAACGAGGTGAACAACAATGCTTAAGGTCGAAAACCTGACACGTATGTTTGGCGGGCTGGCGGCGGTCCATGACGTCAGCGTCGAGTTCGAAACGCGCAAGATCAACGCCATCATCGGCCCCAACGGCGCGGGCAAGAGCACCTTCTTCAACCTGATTTCCGGCGTACACAAACCCAGCTCCGGGCGCATCCTTATCGACGGCCATGACGTGTCACGGATGCGTTGCGACCGTGTGGCCCGGCTCGGAGTTGGTCGTACGTTCCAGACCACGCACCTTTTCGAGCAGGCCACCGTTCTGGACAACCTGATCGTCGGCCATCGGCTGCGGACCCGTTCCGGCCTGTGGGACGTGCTGATCAACTCCAAACGCCTGCAGCAAGAGGAACGTGAGTGCCGCGAAAAGGCCCGCGCTGCGCTGGATTTCGTCGGCCTTGCGCACCTTGAGAATCGTGTGGTGCTGGATATCTCTCAAGAGGAGCGCAAGCGCGTCGCCTTTGCCCTGGCGCTGGCCACCGTGCCGAAGCTGGTGCTGCTCGACGAACCGGCGGCAGGCGTCAATCCGGAAGAAACCGAAGGGCTGGCGCAGCTGATCCGCAAGATGCCCGAACACGGCCTGACCGTGTGCCTGATCGAACACAAGATGGACATGATCATGGGGCTGGCGGACAAGATCATGGTGCTCAATTACGGCGAGAAGATCGCCGAGGGCACGCCCGCCGAAATCAAGGCGAACCCGGCCGTCATCGAAGCCTACCTGGGGAGTGACTACGATGCTGCAGCTTGATCAGGTCGATGTCTGCTACGGCAGTTTCAAGGCGCTCACCCAGGTTTCCATGACGGTTGGCGCCGGCGAACTGGTGGTGCTGCTCGGCGCCAACGGTGCCGGCAAGACCACCTTGTTCAACACCATCAGCGGGTTGCTCAAGCCAACCGCTGGCAGCATTACGCTGGAGGGCAAGCGCATCGACGGCCTCAAGCCTTCCGGCCTGGTTGCCGCTGGCGTTGTGCACTGCCCGGAAGGGCGCAAGCTGTTCCCGCAGATGTCCGTCTCGCAGAATCTCGCCCTCGGTGCCTATCTGCATCGCCGCGACGGCGAGGGCAACAAGCGCAATCTGAAGGAAGTGCTCGACCTGTTTCCCATCCTGCACGACAAACGCAACCAGCCGGCCGGCTCGCTGAGCGGTGGCCAGCAGCAGATGGTGGCGATCGGCCGAGCATTGATGAGCCGCCCGCGGCTGTTGATGCTCGACGAACCTTCGCTGGGGCTGGCGCCGTTGGTTGTCAACCAGATGTTCGAGGTGATCTCGCGCATCAACAAATCCGGCACCAGCGTGCTGCTAGCCGAACAAAATGCGTTTGCCGCGTTGAAGATCGCTCACCGGGCCTATGTCATCGAAGGCGGCAGCTTGGTGATGGAGGGTGACCAGCAGGCCATGCTGGGTAACGAAGCCGTGCGCAAAGCCTATATCGGCGCCTGAACAGTCATGACCCAGGAGATAACAATGAAAACGCTCAAAGCGCTTGGACTGGCAATCGCCGCCGCCTTTACTTCTTCACAGGTGTTAGCCGAGCAGACGCTCAATATCGGTTTCACCGGCCCGCTCAGCGGCGGCGCCGCGCTCTACGGTGAGAACACCCTGTCCGGCCTGCGCATGGCAGTCGAGGACGCCAACAAGGCCGGTGGCTTGAAGATCGGCGACGAGACCTACAAGGTCAATCTCATCAGCCTGGACGACAAGTATTCACCGAGCCAGGCGGCGACCAACGCCAAGCGGCTGGTGAAGGAGTCGAAGGCCGCTGCAGTCTTCGTCCCGCATACCGGTGGCGTGTTCGCCCTGCAGGACTTCAACGTCGCCGATGATTTCCTGATCATGGCCTACACCAGCGTTCCGTCGGTGACCGAGCAGGGCAATCCGCTGACCGTGCGCATCCCGCCGGAATTCACCGGCTACGTCGATGCCTTCTCCGACTACGCGCTCAAGCATTACGGCAAGAAGCTCGGCATCGCTGGCGCGACCCACGAGTACGCCAAGATCTGGACCGACATGATGACCAAGGCCTGGGAGGAGAAGGGCGGGGAAATCGTCGAAAGCAATCCCATGGACTACAACAAGTCGACCGACTTCTATACCGGCGTCAGCCGCGTGATCGCCTCAAATCCGGACGTGATGTTCGTCGGCGGTGCGTCGGAGCCGACTGGGCTGGTCATGCAGCAGGCGCGGCAGCTCGGGTTCCCGGGTGGATTCATCGTCATGGACCAGGCCAAGCTGGATGAAATCGCTGCGGTCACTGGCGGTTTCGATCTGCTGGAAGGTGCCATCGGTGTGGTGCCGCTGTCCGAGTACGAGGGCGAAGCGGCCAAGGCCTTTGTCGAGCGCTACAAACAGGCTCACGGCAAGGTGCCGGGCTCCGAAGCGGCTTATAACTACCTGGCCTTTCATGCCATGGCCAAGGCGATGGAGCTGGCCGGTAGCACCGAACCCCAGCAGGTCCGCGCCAAAATGGCCGAGGCGATCAGCGCAATGGATCCGAAGTACAACCTCTACTCGATCGACGGCATCACGGACGATGGTGGTTTCATAACCCCGACCACCATGGCCGTGGTAGAAGGCGGCAAGATCGTGCGTAAGGACATCGGCGAGTAAGTGCTTGGGGGCAGAAACGCACCCTGTACTGGAGTTCCTGGCTCCGGGCAGCATGATCGAGACGGCCCGCGCCGAGAGCATGATTGCTGAGCGTTCCGCTGGGTTCCCACGCTGCGCGTGAGAACCCAGACTTCACCTATCAGAACCGGCCAATGATCAGTCGTATCGGGGCATTGGGTCCCGGCGATAACGACCGTATCCCGTGTATTCCAGCCAGGTCCCGATCAGGTCTGTCTGGCCAACGCCGGGCACCTCCCAGTTACAGACCCCTGCCGGAAAGACCTGGGTCAGCCGTGCGTATTCCGCCGAGCTGAAATCCACTGAGTAGTCCCGCGGGTCGACCGCCTTCAACTGGCATCTGATGATGTTCGACTCGATAGGGCCGCCGGCCACCATCCGTGGCGAGGGGAACGCCGGGTAGAGGTCGTTGCAGGTCGAGGTGCCGGGACCACCAAAGCGCTGCGTCTCGGCAATGAAGTTCGGCCGCGTTTCGCGCGTCCAGCAGCCGTCCCGCAGATCGGCGGGCTTGTTGCGCACCACCTTCACGGCACGTGGCGCGCTACTGGTGTCAGCGGTAATGCGCGCCAGCCAGCGATCCATCGCCTCCAGTGCACGGTCCTGGATATAAGCGACGCGCCCCGTGTAGGCCGCATCGTCCGCCGCGTTGCTGCCGCCGCTCCACATCACGTGATTATCGACATGCCCGTTGGCTTGGCGCAGACGCTCGCGGGTGGAGAAATGGTGAAATTTCAGATGAATGTCACCGCCGGGTTGCAGGTCTGTGTACAGCTGGTCGTAATCCAGAATCGGCATCGAGGCCAGCCCGCCGCCGCCATTGAGCATGCGTCCGGTCTTGTACGCCGCGAGCGTGGCCCGCAGGTCCGCGGTCATGCGTTGGGGCGTGAAGTTGGCGTCGATGTCCATGCCGCCGATCTTTTCGTTCAGGTCGAGAAACTGCTCGGTGCTGATCTGACCAGCATTCAGCGCGTCCAACCCGTACTGGACGCCGACGTTATCCAGCGGACGGCGCGCAAAGCCGGTCTGCGGATCCACGCCATAGCTGTTGACCGCGTGATCGTAGATAGTCGCCCGGGCACCGTTAGGGTTGTCGGTTGGGTGATAACGCAACGAGGGATCGACCGAAGCGTCGAATTCGGCTGACGCTCGGTCGGGACGACCGGGCACGGGGTCTAGGCGTGCGGCACCGTTGTCGAGGTTGGGAATGGTGGCGAAGACACCGAAGCCGGAAGCCGCCCGCAGTTGTTCTTCGGTCCAGGTCAGGTCGGTGTTCTGGTAGTAGTGCCAGAGCAGACGCGAGTCGGCGAGGGTATACGCAGTGCCGAAGCCAACTTCCGGGAAACTGCAGGAGGGGATAATGCCGTCGAGCAGGCCAGGGTAGTTGTCACCGATCTGATGCTGCTGATACGAGCCACCCGAGCAGCCCCAGCCGATGGTATAGCGCGGCCGGCCATAGGTTTCGATGAAGCGCTCTTTGACCATCATCATGGTCTCGGCGGCCAGCATGTCGTCGCAGTTGTTGCCGAACACGTTCAATGATGCCGAGGCCGTGGCGAAGCCACGCGACAGCTGGCGATGGTCGAGTACGCCGCCGGTGCTGTTGCCCTGGCGGTACCAGCCCGACCGGCACCCGCCACCAAAGTTGTAGACCAGCCGGCCGTTCCAGGCGCCGTCGCGCTGAACGATTGACGGGCCGGGCCGCGTCGGGTCATCCAGCACGGCGGTCTGGTAAATGGCGCGGTTGATGACCCCGGTCTCCAGCCGCACCACGTAGGGCACGGTAACGCCGTCAAGGGTGGTGGTCATGGCGAGGTCACCGGGCGGCACCTGTGGGTCGTAGCGGCGGAACTGTCCAGATTGGGTGCGATAGAGGTAATCCACGCGGCGTCCAATGGTGCAGTTCTCGTCAAGCGGTGCGCCCAGCGTTCCGCCGCCCGGATAGACCTGGAACTCATTGGTTTCGCAGACGAACGGTGCCTGCTTCGGGCCAGCGAAAACAGGCCCGGAGAGTGGATGGGAAATCAATGTCAGCCAGGCGGGGCCGCTGCCTCGGACCTGTGCAATGAGCCGGTTGCGGCCGTCATCGAGCCCTTCAACCAACCCGATCATGGAGCCACCGTTCTCGCTCAGACGGAACGCGCCGGTGACGTCTGTGTCGTTCAACCTGACGCGCAGCCCTTCAGCAGCGGCCGGGTTCTGCAGGCCGATACGGATCAGGGCGTCGCCGCCGCTGAGTTTGTCCGGTCGGTTAGACAGGCTTTCGAGCACTAGCCGCGGCGCCGCCTGAGCGGCACTGCAGATTGCGAGCGAAAGTGAAACGAGGCCGTACCGAATGGCACGGTGGGTACACCGGTTTTTTATTATTTTCATTGGAGTCTTCCTCGGTTTACGGGGGTTGCCGCAAGGCGTACTTGCACCGGAAAGCCGATTGCACGCGAGGTCTGGCCTGGTTGCCTGCGTGACGTTCAGCGTAGAAGCCGAACGAGCAGTTGCTTCGCTTCGCCGACCGCCGGCTAGGTCCGCCCCAAAAGGGCGCACTTGGCGGGAGGCGGGGCCGCGCGCAGCCAGCCGAGTACCCCAACTCTGCTGATCAGAGTCCAAACGCTTGCTGCGGTTCTGCCGGCGACCCAGGTAGACAGGCGTAACGGCGCAGCAATCGCGAGCTGAAACTGATCCGTTAGGATCGCTGGAGATAAAAGGCGATGCGTCTAGGTGTGCTCACCCGCCCGGGCCATAACCAGACCGACTCGTATGCAACTGAATTGACCGGACGATGGCCGTAATGCGCTGCACGACCCGGGCGGGCGGTGCCTTGCGGGTGCCATTGTTCGGCATCCTCAGCGAATATCGTTGACCATAACCACTGCAGCGCCTGGGTGGGGGCGCGTTTGAGTAGCCAGTGATAGCCACTCGTTAGGTGTCGATTAGCTGATCTCGCTCAGATCGCCACCAGCCCCCTCACCCCTTCGGTTTCCATGGTCTCGCCGCGGCCCTGCTGGATGATTTCGCCGCGGCTCATCACCAGGTACTGGTCGGCGAGTTCGGCAGCGAAGTCGTAGAACTGCTCGACCAGCAGGATCGCCATGTCCCCGCGGGCGGCAAGTTTCTTGATCACGACGCCGATCTCCTTGATCACCGAGGGCTGGATGCCTTCGGTGGGCTCATCGAGGATCAGTAGGCGGGGCTTGCTGGCTAGCGCGCGGCCGATGGCCAGTTGTTGCTGTTGGCCGCCGGACAGATCGCCGCCGCGGCGATGCTTCATTTCCTTTAGCACCGGGAATAGCTCGTAGATGAACTCGGGTACTTCCTTGGCCTCTTTCGCGCTGAACCGCGACAGGCCCATCAGCAGATTCTCTTCCACAGTGAGGCGACCAAAAATCTCCCGCCCCTGAGGTACATAGGCGATGCCAGCGTGCACGCGCTGGTGGGTTTTGAAGCCAGTGATCGGCTTGCCCTCCCAGTTCACCGCGCCTTCCTTGGCCGGGATCAGGCCCATCAGGCATCTGAGCAGTGTGGTCTTGCCGACGCCGTTACGCCCGAGCAGGCAGGTGACTTCGCCGATCTTTGCGTCGAACGACAGGCCGCGGAGGATGTGGCTGCCGCCGTAGTACTGATGCAGTTGTTGGACTTGCAGCATGTGCGACTCCTTTACTCTGGTGGATAAGCCTCTGGCGTTATCCACCCTACGATTAGGTTTGCGTTGATGCGGGCGTGGACGTTCGGCGGGCGTAGGGTGGATGACGCTTCACCCATCCACCATGGGATGTCATGGCTGACGAGAAGGTCGCCACCCACCCTTCGAATAATTCACCGTCCGAGATACACCTCGATCACTCGCTCATCGTTCTGCACTGTTTCGAGCGAGCCCTCGGCCAGGACCTGGCCCTGGTGCAGCACGGTGACGTGGTCGGCGATGGTGTCGACGAAGCCCATGTCGTGCTCGACCACCATCAGCGAGTGCTTGCGCGCCAGGGACTTGAACAGCTCGGCGGTGAACTCGGTTTCGGCGTCCGTCATGCCGGCCACTGGCTCGTCGAGCAGCAACAGTTGCGGGTCCTGCATGAGCAGCATGCCGATCTCGAGAAACTGCTTCTGGCCGTGGGACAGCAAGCCGGCCGGGCGCCGGCGCGAGGTATCCAGGCGAATGGTATTCAGCACTTCGTCGATGCGGTCCTTCTGCTTGCCGTTGAGCTTGGCTCTCAGGCTGGCCCATACAGACTTGTCGGTTTTCTGGGCCAGCTCCAGGTTTTCGAATACAGAAAGCGCTTCGAACACCGTGGGCTTCTGGAACTTGCGACCGATGCCGGACTGGGCGATTTCGACTTCGCTCATGCGCGTCAGGTCGAGGGTGTCGCCGAAGAACGCCGTGCCGCTGTCGGGACGGGTCTTGCCGGTGATGACGTCCATCATGGTGGTTTTGCCGGCGCCGTTGGGGCCGATGATGCAGCGCAGCTCACCCACGCCGATGTACAGGCTGAGGTTGGTCAGCGCCTTGAACCCATCGAAGCTGACGTTGATGTCTTCAAGGCTGAGGATGGTGCCGTGGCGGGCATCGAGGCCGGCGCTCTTCGCTCGGCCGAGGCCGATGGCATCGCGGCCGCTGCCGCTGTCCGCCGGGTCGATCAGCTCGGGTACGGGTGCGGTTTTCATTGTTCGCCCCTCCGGCGCAGCAATCCGATGACGCCTTTTGGCAGGTACAGGGTAACGATGATGAACAGCGCGCCGAGGGCGAACAGCCAATATTCAGGGAAGGCCACGGTGAACCAGCTCTTCATGCCGTTGACGATGCCGGCGCCCAGCAGCGGGCCAACCAGCGTGCCGCGACCGCCCAGTGCAACCCAGACGGCCGCCTCGATGGATTGGGTCGGGGCCATCTCGCTGGGGTTGATGATGCCCACCTGCGGCACGTAGAGCGCCCCGGCCAGGCCGCAGAGCACCGCCGACAGGGTCCAGATAAATAGCTTGTAGCCCCGCGGATCGTAGCCGCAGAACATCAGGCGATTTTCCGCATCGCGCAGCGCGGTCAGTACGCGACCGAACTTGCTGCGCGCTAGCTTCCAGCCCAAGAACAGGCTGCCAACGAGCAGCGCGACTGTAGCCAGGAACAGCGTGGCGCGGGTGGCCGGGGCCGAGATCGAAAAGCCGAGAATGGTCTTGAAGTCGGTGAAGCCGTTGTTGCCACCGAAGCCGGTTTCATTGCGGAAGAACAACAGCATGCCGGCGAAGGTCAGCGCCTGGGTCATGATCGAGAAGTAGACGCCCTTGATCCGCGAACGGAAGGCGAAGAAGCCGAATACGAAGGCCAGCAAGCCCGGAGCTAGCACCACCAGGCACATGGCCCAGAGAAAGCTGGAGGTGCCGTACCAGTACCAGGGCAGCTCGGTCCAGGCGAGAAAGCTCATGAAGGCCGGCAGCCCGTCGCCGGCACTTTCACGCATCAAGTACATGCCCATGGCGTAGCCGCCGAGGGCGAAGAACAAACCGTGGCCGAGCGACAGCAGGCCCGCGTAACCCCAGACCAGATCCAGCGCCAGGGCAACGATGGCGTAGCAGAGGATCTTGCCCACCAGCGTCAGGGTGTAGGCCGAGACATGGAAGGCGTTGTCTGCCGGCAGCAGGTGCAGCAGCGGCATGGCCAGCAGAATGGCGAGTACCACGCCGAGGGCGACGATTGTCAATGTTGGGCCGGCTTTCTGCGCGGCCGTGATGGTGAGTGGCTGGTTCATGCGCAGCTCTCCTGTAGGAGCGAGCTTGCTCGCGAACAAAGGGTTGGTATCTGAACGTAAGCCGTTACGCATGAAAGGCGTGGCGCAACGCAGCGGAAATCTTGCGCGGCAACCCTGCGTAGGTTCGTTCTGCAATACGGCGCGTAGCTCGGTTCGCGAGCAAGCTCGCTCCTACTGCGATGCGGCAGGCGGTGGGTCGATGGCGGCATCAATCGATCACCCTCCCTTTCAGCGCGAAGAGTCCCTGCGGTCGCTTCTGGATGAAGAGGATGATCAGCGCGAGGATCAGGATCTTGCCCAGCACGGCGCCGATCTGCGGTTCGAGAATCTTGTTGGCGATGCCAAGGCCGAAGGCGGCGAAGATGCTGCCGGCCAGTTGACCGACGCCGCCGAGCACCACGACGAGGAAGGAATCGATGATGTAGCCTTGGCCCAAATCCGGACCGACGTTACCGATCTGGCTCAGCGCCACGCCCCCTAGCCCCGCAATGCCGGAGCCGAGGCCAAAGGCCATCATGTCGATGCGGCCAGTGGGCACGCCGCAGCAGGCAGCCATGTTGCGGTTCTGGGTCACGGCGCGCACGTTCAGGCCCAGGCGGGTCTTGTTCAGCAGCAGCCAGGTCAAGAGCACCACGAACAGCGCGAAACCGATGATCACCATGCGGTTGTACGGCAGCACCAGGTTCGGCAGCACTTGCAGGCCGCCGGACAGCCAGCCGGGGTTGGCGACCTCGACGTTCTGCGCGCCGAATAAGACGCGCACTAGCTGGATCAGGATCAGGCTGATGCCCCAGGTTGCCAGCAGAGTTTCCAGCGGACGTCCGTAGAGGTGGCGGATCACGGTGCGCTCCAGCGCCATGCCAATGGCGGCGGTAACGAAGAACGCAACGGGCAATGCCACCAGTGGATAGAACGCCAAGGCTTCCGGCACGAGCCGCGCCATCAGCACTTGCACCATGTAGGTGGTGTAGGCGCCGAGCATCAGCATTTCGCCGTGGGCCATGTTGATCACGCCGAGCAGCCCGAAGGTGATGGCCAGACCCAGCGCGGCGAGCAGCAGGATCGAACCCAGCGACAGGCCGCTGAAGGCTTGGCCGAGCAGTTCGCCGATCAAGAGCTTGCGCTTGACCTGGGCCAGGCTGGTTTCAGCCGCCTTGCGCACGGCGGTGTCGGTCTCGGCTTCATCGGTCAGCAGGTTTTCCAACCGCACCCTCGCCAGTGGCGCACCGGTTTCGCCGAGCAGGCGCACAGCGGCCAGGCGCACAGCCGGGTCTTCAGCACTCAGTTGCAGATTAGCCAGAGTCAAAGTCAGGGCTTCGCTCACGGCCGGGTCATCTTCGGCTTCCAAGCGTTGCTGCAGCAGCGGCAGCTGCTCCGGTTGGCCACTTCGCTGCAGTCGCTTGGCCGCCGCGAGTCGTTGGGCAGGATCGTTGGAGAAGAGCTGGTGGCTGGCTAACGCTCTATTCAGCAAGCCACGCAGGCGGTTGTTCAGTCGCAGCTTCTTCGGCGTGCTGACGGGCTCGGCGTCGCCTTCGAGGGCGCGGTAATTACCGTCTTCCTCAATGAAGGGCGTCTTGTTCTTGTCGATCACCACGCGGCTGGCGCGTAGCGCTTCTATCAGTGGCAGCCGTTCTGGATCGGGCGAAATGGCCCAGCTTTCCAGCAGCTTCGCCTGTTTGGCCGGGCTGGTCTTGGCGTAATCGGCTGCGTCTCCGGCCTGCGCCGCCCAGGGCAGGGCCAGCAGGAGCAGCAGCAATAGTCGGTGCAGGGCAGTGTTCATTCAGGCATTCCCCAGGGGAAGACGCGTGCTCTCTTGGCGGAGCTGACGGAGGATAGAGTGGCGCAGACGGCGTAGTTTCGTAGGGTGGGCTTCAGCCCACCGATGACACCACTGGTGGGCTGAAGCCCACCCTACGGACTGAAGCCCACCGATTACGTTACTGGTGGGCTGAGGCGGATCGCCGCCTGGCCCACCCTACGAGCTGGTGGGCTAAAGCCCACCCTACAAAAGCCGTACGGCGTTGTTGTCACGCCAATCAGTTCGACTTCACCGCATAGTCCGGCTTCTTGTCGTTACCGGGAATGTAGGGGCTCCACGGCTGCGCACGAACGGGGCTTTCGGTTTCCCAGACCACCGAGAACTGACCGTCGTCCTGAACTTCCCCGATCATTACCGGCTTGTGCAGGTGGTGGTTCTTCTCGTCCATGGTCAGGGTGTAGCCGCTCGGCGCTTCGAAGGTCTGACCGGCCAGTGCGTCGCGCACTTTGCCAACGTCGGTGGTGCCGGCTTTCTCGACCGCCTGGGCCCACATGTGGATGCCGACGTAGGTGGCTTCCATTGGGTCGTTGGTCACGGCCTTGTCAGCGCCAGGCAGGCCCTTGTCCTTGGCGTAGGCCTTCCACTTGCTAACGAAGGCATCGTTGACCGGGTTTTCCACCGACTGGAAGTAGTTCCAGGCGGCCAGGTGGCCAACCAGCGGCTTGGTGTCGATGCCGCGCAGTTCTTCTTCACCGACCGAGAAGGCCACGACCGGAACGTCGGTCGCGTCAAGGCCCTGGTTGGCCAGTTCCTTGTAGAACGGCACGTTGGAGTCGCCGTTGATGGTCGAGACCACCGCCGTCTTGCCGCCGGCGGAGAACTTCTTGATGTTGGCGACGATGGTTTGGTAGTCGCTGTGGCCGAATGGCGTGTAGACCTCTTCGATGCTGGATTCCGGTACGCCCTTGCTGATCAGGAAGGCGCGGAGGATCTTGTTGGTAGTGCGCGGGTAGACGTAGTCGGTGCCGAGCAGGAAAAAGCGTTCGGCGCTGCCGCCGTCTTCGCTCATCAGATACTCGACGGCCGGGATGGCCTGCTGGTTTGGCGCTGCGCCGGTGTAGAAGACGTTGGGCGACAGCTCTTCACCTTCGTACTGCACGGGGTAGAACAACAGGCCGTCGAGTTCTTCATAAACCGGCAGCACAGATTTGCGCGAAACCGAGGTCCAGCAACCAAAGGTCACCGCGACCTTATCCTGGGTCAGCAGCTGACGACCCTTCTCAGCGAACAGTGGCCAGTTGGATGCAGGGTCAACCACCACCGGCTCGAGCTGCTTGCCGAGCACGCCGCCCTTGGCGTTGATCTCGTCAATGGTCATCAGCGCCATGTCTTTTAGGGACGTTTCCGAGATGGCCATGGTGCCGGACAGCGAATGCAGGATGCCGACCTTGATGGTCTCGGCGGCCTGCAGGGTGAACGGGAACAGACCGCTGAGCATCAGGGCACTGGCGGCGAGGGTGGACTTCAGTAGGGGACGGCGTTTCATTGTGGGCGGCTCCTTGGCTGTCCATGCGCAACTGTGGGGTTGGTCCTTGGGGACATGAACCGCTATCGCAGCATCCGTGCCAATTCACCTGTAAACCGTCTGTTCCGGTGCTTTGCGGTCAATTCCCGAAATGCGCCTTATCGGGGCGTACGCGGGGCGTTGTCCGAAAAAGGTGCGCCTGGCGAGGTCATGGCGCACGCCATGCGCCGTTGTGGTGCCGATCGAGGCGCAGCAGGGATCCGATCGGTAAACAGCAATCTGATCGATCGACCACGCTGGCCCTTGCTGGCCGTCAATGCCCGTCCTAGCATGGCCGGCCTGTTATCAAAGGCTCCGCCATGCCTCGTTCTTCTCGCCCCCGTCCGCCTCGCCCTGCTGCAACGCGAACACCGCCTCGTCGTGTAGCCAAGGCGCCGCCGGCCGAGCCGCGCCTGCTGCTGTTGAACAAACCCTTCGATGTGCTCACGCAGTTCAACGATGCTGATGGGCGCGCCACACTCAAGGACTTCGTGCCGGTGCCAGGTGTGTATCCCGCCGGCCGCCTGGATCGGGACAGCGAAGGCCTGCTGCTGCTGACTAACGACGGGCAGCTGCAAGCGCGGATTGCCGACCCGAAGCACAAGCTGGCGAAAACCTATTGGGTTCAGGTGGAAGGCGAGGTGTCTATCGAACAGCTGCAGCGCTTACGCGACGGTGTCGAGCTCAACGATGGTCTGACGCTGCCGGCCGAAGCCCGGCAGCTCGACGAACCCGAGCTGTGGCCACGCAACCCGCCAGTGCGGTTTCGTAAGAGCGTGCCGACCTGCTGGCTGGAGCTGGTGATTCGTGAAGGGCGTAATCGCCAAGTGCGGCGTATGACCGCGGCGGTCGGTCTGCCAACCTTGCGGCTGGTGCGGGTGCAGATCGGGCCGTGGGCGCTGGATGGCCTGCAGCCCGGGGAATGGCGAGAAGTGCCGGCGCGCTTGTAACGCCAGCACGAGTCAAGATCAGTGCGGTATGCCCTGAGTGACTTCGATGATGTAGCCAATGATCGGCTTGGCGATAAAAGCAAACAGGCACAGACCCAGGCCCAGGAAGAGGATTGTCGTGCCGAGCCGGCCGGCCTTCGATTTTTTGGCCAGGTCCCAGATGATGAACGCCATGAAGGCTATCAGGCCACCGACCAGAACAATCATCATCCACTTCTCAAAAACTTCTGGCTCCACGCCTATCTCCTGACTGTTATGTACCAATGCGCACGGGCGGGCCGGGCGCGCGAGCGGCGAAGTATACGCCTGCCGCGGCGCGCCGTTGCCGGTCCATGTTCGACGGCACAACCAGCAAAGCGTTCGAGGAATCGTCGCGGAACGGCTCTATCCGGTGCCTTCAGCCTGCTAGGTCAGTAGTGGGACTTGATGACGTCGATGCCCTTGTTGAGCACCTGGCGCCAGGCCTGGAGGTCCTCTTGCTGCAGCTCCGGATCATGGTCGTCGATCGTCTTCAGCAAGGCTGCAATCCACAGATCATAGAGCTCGGGTCGGATGTCGAGATGCTCGCGCGAATGGCTTTTGCCCAGTGCGCGGAGCTTGGTGTCCGGCATGCCGCGGGCGAACAGCACCAGGTTGAGGATGCCGGCGCGCAGCAGGTGTTTCTGCGCGGTCATGTCGGTGCGTGCGAACTTCTCGCGCACCGCGGGCGAGCTGGCGAGAAACGCGGCGTAGAAGTCATCGAAGAAGCTGGGGCTCGCGCAGCAGCGGCCGTAGCTCTGCATCACGCGGTTGGTCTCTTTCATGGCATGTTCCCTTGCACGAAGCCTGATGGCGCGGCGCCTGTGGCAGGCAGGCGGAGTGGCTGTCCGGCCGCCAGGGCGGGGTACGCCCCATGCCTGGCGGGACAGAAGGGCGCGGATTATAGGCAGTAACCCTTCGAACCGTGTGGGCGAAACTGTGAGCGACGTCTCAGCTTCGCAAGTGCTCCAGCGGCAGTTCGGTGCTCGACGATACCTGCCGCAGCACAAAGCTGGAGCGCACGCTGGAAACCCCTTCAATCCGGGTCAGGGTGCCAAGCAGAAAGGCCTGGTAGTGCTCCATGTCGGGCACCACGACCTTGAGCTGGTAGTCGGCGTCCATCCCCGTGACCAAACTGCACTCGAGCACTTCCGGGCATTTACCGATCACGCCTTCGAAATGCTCGAAGCGCTCTGGTGTGTGTCGGTCCATGCCGATCAGTACATAGGCGGTGAGGGTCAGGCCGAGCTTCTTGCGGTCCAGCAGGGCGACCTGGCGTGCGATGTAGCCGTCGTCTTCGAGCTGTTTGACGCGGCGGGAACAGGGCGAGGGTGACAGGCCAATGCGTTCCGCTAGCTCCTGATTGGATATCCGCGCGTCGTGCTGCAGTTCATGGAGAATGCGTAAGTCGTACCGGTCTAGTTTGCTCATTAATAATGGCTCGCGTCGGATGATTGCGGTAAATCATGTTACAGCGCGCATTGATTGCGCAAGTAGGCGATAAACGAGCAATCTTCGCAAACATCTGCCGACAGCCGAGGCGTAAGCTTTATTCAACTTCAGCCCCCGGCAGAAATGACACGGCACGCGATCCCCGCCGTGATCTCCGAACACCTTATCAAGGTCGACGGTCCGGGCCCCGATGCTCACGAGGTGTCGAGAGAAGAAGCCGTTACCATCGGCCCAACGAATCGAAAAGACCACGCCCAGGCGTGGTCTTTTTCGTTTTGGTGTTTGAAGCGGGGGCCGTAGCTGAGCTCGCTTCCGAGCGGTTTGATAGCTTGGTTTCGCCCTGCTGGGCGCCTCACTTTTTTCAAACGCCAAAAAAGTAAGCAAAAAGTCTTGCCCCTGCATCCGGGTCTCGCTGCGCTCGACTTCCCTCATTCCATCCCCGCTACGGGGGCCGGCGTACAAGGGCCATCCCTGGCCCTTTACGCCTCTCGCGGCATCCATGCCGCTCGCTCCCCTCCGCGCGGATTCCATTCGGCCTGCTGAAAGGGGCGTTCGGCGGCGTCTGGTGGTTCGTTTGTCAGGGATTAGCAAATCGTTTTTTCGCTGTTCACAAACTTTCAGACAACTCGGACTCGATTCCCCTTCAGAAGGCCGAGCGTAGGTGCTGCGCAGGGGGACGCGAGGCATGGATGCCGAGTGAGGAGTGATGGGACATGGATGTCCCTTCGCGACGACCCCCGGAGCAGCACCGGAAGGGAGGGAAGTTTTGCGAAGCAAAACCCGGATGCAGGGGTGGCCTTCTTTTGGGTTACTTTTTCTTGGCCACACAAGAAAAAGTGACTCGCCCAGCAGGGCGAAACCAAGCGAACGGGCCACTCGATAATCGCCTCTGAACAGATCGTTCAGGTCGGCGATTCCGCTATTCGGATCCTGTTTCACCCTTCGGCTTCACCACCTCCAACGGATCAGCATGCACCAGCACCTCCGCCCGAGGGTACCTGGCATGAATCGCCGCCTCGACTTGATCGCACAAGGCATGCGCATCGATCAGCGGCAGCTGTCCAGGTAACTCCAGATGCATCTGCACGAACCAGCGTGTGCCCGAGACACGGGTACGCAGATCGTGGCAACCCACCACGCCGGGCACGTCGCAGGCCAGCTGATGCATGTGTTCGCTGATTTCAGGCGCAAGCTCCGTATCCATCAGAACGGCGCCGGCCTCTCGCACAATGCTCAGCGCGCTCCAGAAGATGTACACCGCAATGGCGATACCGAAGACCGCGTCCAGGCGCTCCAGGCCGTAACCGGCCAGCACCAGCGCAACAAGAATGCTGCTGTTGAGCAGCAGATCCGAGCGGTAGTGCAGCGAATCGGCGCGGATCGCCGTGGAACCGGTCTCGCGCACGACATGGCGTTGATACAGCAACAGCGCCACCGTCAGTGCCAGCGACAGCAGCATCACGGCGATGCCCAGCGTTGGCGCGCCCAGCGGTTGCGGGTGCAGCATGCGGTCCACACCCTGAACGCAGACGAGAATGGCACTGACCGAAATAAAGGCGCCCTGGCCGAGCCCCGCCAGCGCCTCGGCCTTGCCGTGGCCGTAGCGATGATCATCGTCGGCCGGGCGCAGCGAGTAATGCACCGCCAGCAGATTGAGCAACGACGCGGCGCCGTCCAATAGCGAGTCGGTGAGGCCCGCCAGCAGGCTGACGGAGCCGCTCAGCCACCAGGCCAACGCCTTGCTCGCGGCCAGCGTCAAGGCAACTGCCAGCGCCAGTCGTGTGGCCCGGCGCATCAACCGAGCGTGCTCGGCGCTGACGCCCCTGCGATCGCGGGTGTGTTGCATCAGGCGGCCGGACGCAATCCGAAGGCAGCAAGCTGCTCGGCGCTGCCGTTGTGCCGGATCAGGCGCGGGTCATCCAATGGCAGGCTGCGGCCGGTTTCCGTTTCGATGATGGCTTTGAGCTTGGCCTGGTCGATCTGGCCGTCGGCACCGATGGCTTCCTGGAGTTTTTCCGGCGCCATTGAGTATTCGTTGTCAGGCAGGTAGATCGCGCCGGTGGCGAAATCGATACCGAAGGCGATCAATCCGGGGATTACATAAAACAGCAGGCCCACCGCATTGGCAACGGCAATGGCAGGGTCGATCTTGCCGTCGATCTGTCCGCGACGATCAGGGTAAAACAGCGTGCCGCACGCCGACAGTTGAGTGAACAGGGAGACGGCCAGCACGCCGCCGATGACACGGGAACGAGTACGCATAAGGACCTCCGGTAAAAGTGGCGCAACTATACAAGGGCTGCGTGATGTTTTCTCGACATCAGACAGCTTCGCAGCGCGCTCTGTTCGGGGGGGCGCCGATGCTTGCGACTGCATCAGGCCCGCGGTCTCCCCGGAGGGCCAGGCTCGCTATAATCGCCGCCCTGAACGCGGAGTCGCCATGATTAGTCTGCCCATCGATGAGGTCCTGCCAGCGCTGCGCCAGGCCCTGCTAAGCCGTGATGAAGCGGTGCTCGAAGCGCCGCCTGGCGCCGGCAAGACCACTCGCGTGCCGCTGGCGCTGCTGAACGAGCCGTGGCTCGCTGGGCAATCGATTGTGATGCTCGAACCACGCCGCCTCGCTGCCCGCGCGGCCGCCGAGCGATTGGCCAGCGAGCTGGGCGAGAAGGTCGGCGAAACCGTTGGCTATCGCATCCGGCTCGAAAGCAAAGTCGGGCCGAACACCCGCATCGAAGTGGTGACCGAAGGCATTCTTGCGCGCCGCCTGCAAGATGACCCAACGCTCGAAGGCGTTGGGTTGGTGATCTTCGATGAGTTTCACGAACGCAGTCTGGATGCCGATTTGGCCTTGGCGCTGACGCTCAATGCGCGCGTTCTGCTGCGCGATGAGCCGCTAAAACTCCTGTTGATGTCCGCCACGTTGGAGGGCGCCCGTCTGTCGAGCCTGCTCGACAACGCGCCGGTGGTGCGCAGTGAAGGCCGCATGTATCCGGTCGCTCAGCGCTGGGGCCGTCCGTTTCAGGCGGGCGAGCGTATCGAACAGCGGGTGGCGCAAACCGTTCTGCAAGCATTGGACGAAGAGCCCGGCAGCGTGCTGGTGTTCCTGCCGGGGCAGGCTGAAATCCGCCGCGTGAACGACATGCTCGCCGAACAGCTGGGGGATCGAGGCGAGGTGATGCTTTGCCCGCTTCATGGTGAACTGGATTTGATGGCGCAGCGCGCGGCCATCGAACCCGCTCCCGCCGGCAAACGCAAGGTGGTGCTGGCGACCAATATTGCCGAGACCAGCCTGACCATCGAGGGCGTACGGGTGGTGGTTGATGCAGGATTGGCGCGGGTGCCGCGCTTCGATCCGGGCAGCGGCATGACCCGGTTGGAAACCCGACGCATCTCCCGCGCTTCGGCAACGCAGCGGGCAGGGCGTGCGGGGCGCCTGGAACCTGGCGCGTGCTACCGGCTGTGGTCGGAAGACCAGCATGCGCAGCTGGCCGCCTATGGCGAGGCGGAAATTCTGCAGGCCGATCTGGCCGGCGTGGCGCTGCAGCTGGCTCGCTGGGGTGTCGAACCGGATGAGCTGGCCTGGCTGGCTGTGCCACCAGCGGCGGCTTGCCGGCAGGCGCAGGACCTGCTTGAGCGCCTCGGCGCGCTCGGTCGAAACGCTCGTGGCGGCTGGCAATTGACGGCTCATGGTCTCGCCATGGCCGAACTGCCCGCGCATCCGCGGATCGCTCATATGCTGTTGCGCGGTCAGGCGCTGGGGCTCGCGCCGTTGGCGGCTGATCTCGCCGCGCTGCTGGTTGAACGAGACATCCAGCGCGGCGGCGGAACTGATATCTCCACGCGTCTGGGGCTGCTCGAAGGCAGCGCCGGGCGACATGGCGGTGCGCAGCGGGTTCGCCAGTTGGCACGCCAGTTTCGCGGCCTTCTGCGAGGTTCTTCGGGTGTGGCACCTGTCGATGCGTCCGACCATCGCTGGGTGGGTGCGCTGCTGGCGTTTGCCTATCCCGACCGGATCGCTCGTCAACGGCGTGAAGCGGGCGGCGAATACCGCCTGGCCAACGGTCGCGCCGCGGTATTCGGCGAGCCGGATGCATTGATGAAGGAATCATGGCTAGTGATCGCCGAGCTGGGCAGTCGTCAGGGCCAGCGCGAGGAACGCATCTACCGCGCCGCGGCGTTGGACCCTGCGCTGTTCGACGAGGTGCTGAGCGAGCAGGTCCGCCAGCGTGACGAGCTGGAATGGGATGAACGCGAAGGTGTGTTGCGGGCCGAGCGGCAGCGGCGAATCGGTGAGCTGATACTCAGCCGAGAGCCCTTGCCGGGGTTGGATGACGAGGCGCGAGGCCGCGCGCTGCTCGGTCTGGTGCGACGCAAGGGGCTGGAGCTGTTGCCCTGGACGCCGGAGCTGCGCCAGTGGCAGGCGCGCATTCGGCTACTCCGGCAGATCGAAGTGTCGGCCGGGGCGGACAGCGAATGGCCGGATGTCAGCGATGATGCGCTGCTGGCTCGGCTGGAGGAGTGGTTATTGCCCTATCTGGGCAAGGTGTCGCGGCTGGCACATTTCGCCCAGCTGGACCTGAAAGCCATGCTTGCGACTTTGCTGCCGTGGCCATTGCCACAGCGACTCGATGAGCTGGCTCCGGTTGCCATCGCCGTACCGTCTGGATCGCGGGTGCGGCTCGATTACAGTGAGTCACCGCCGGTACTGGCGGTACGCTTGCAGGAGCTGTTCGGGTTGGCGGACACGCCGCGAGTCGCCGGCGGGCGTCAGCCGATCAAGCTTCATCTGTTGTCACCCGCGCGCCGCCCTGTGCAGGTGACGCAGGACCTGGCGAGCTTCTGGGCAAATACATACGCCGAGGTGAAAAAAGACCTGAAAGGGCGATATCCGAAACATTATTGGCCCGATGACCCGCTGATGGCGGAGCCTACCGCACGTGCCAAGCCGCGCGGAACCTGAGCGCTGCGGATCGATCCACGTGCTTCACCAGAAGGGTCCACGCAGGCGCCCAGGTGCAGCTGACACTATTCCGGCAGACTCAGGTCCTCCCCTGCCGCCGACATCTCGGCATAGGCTCGATCCAGTGAATTGACCACCGTCTGGCTGTCGTCGGCATGGCGCGACACGATGAAGCGGATGGCGACCTTATGGAGCTCGACATGGGGGAGCGCCTCCATACCGAGGCGTTTCAACGCCTGGCTCACCGGTACCTGATAGTCGAGAAGATAGTCGGCGCGGCGGTGTTTCAGCATTTCTAGCGCCGATGTATGGGTGGCCGTTCGGTGCAGGCGAATCTGCAGTTGTGGGTCGTGCAGCATCTGGTTCACCTGTGGCCAGTAGTTGTAGCCACCAATGATGATGACGCCACGTTTGCGCAGGCTGCTGGGCATGGTCGGGCGGGGGGTGTCTGGCCGGTGATAGAGGTTGAGGCTGATGTGGGCGAGGGTTTCCCGACCCTCGAGCGTGTCGGATCGCAGCTCAGGTTTGCCCGGCGCGCCGGGCCAGAGATCGACGCTGCCGTTCTGCAGCGCGGCGTACAACCGGGCACTCGGCAAACCACGGAATTGCGCCTTAAAACCTGCGCGGGCGAGCACGCGACGGGTTAGGTCGACCAACGGCCCCTGTGGCTGGCCCTGCGGATCGCTGTAAATGGCCGGTGGGAAATCGTAGTACCCGACAATCAGGGTTCTCGACGTCTCGGAGGCGGCAACGCCGGGCCCTGCCAGAGCCGCCGCAAACAGAATCCAGAATAATGGCTTCAAGGTAATTCACTGCCCCTTGTGGTTCGCGCATGAGGTCAGCATGGCCGCCACGCGTCCGGCTGTCCAGATTGGTGCACGCGGGTTCCCGACCTACTGCGTCAACACCAAGGGCTCTGCGAAGAAGCGCGAGGCTGGCTATGCTGAGCCCAGAGCGTGCCGTGCCGATCGGGTTCGGTTACGCGCATGACCCGATGGAGAGTTTATGTATCGCAAGGTATTCACCAGCAAGGTGTTCGATCGCAAAGTGGTGTTGATCACTGGCGGCTGCGCCGGGATCGGCCGTGCGCTGGCCGAGCGGATGGCCCAGGCCGGCGCCAGGATCGTGATCTTCGACCTCGATCAGAACGCCCTTGATGGGCTGGTGCAGCACCTGGCAGATCATCACAACGCCGATGCGCTAGGGCTGTGCTGCGATGTGTCGGATGCCGCGGCAGTGCAGCAGGCCATTGCGCTGGTGGTGGAGCGATTCGGCGGGATCGATGTGCTGATCAACAACGCCGGCATCACCCATCGCAGCCGGGTCGCCGAGACCAGCCTGGCGGTATTCGAGCGGATCATGGCGGTCAACTTCTACGGCGCGTTGCATTGCACCCAGGCGGCCTTGCCAAGCCTGATCGCCCGTGAAGGGCAGATCATCGTGCTCAGCTCACTCTCGCAATACGCGCCGGTGCCAGACCGCGGTGCTTACAACGCCAGCAAGCACGCCCTGCATGGATTGTTCGAAACCCTACGCAGCGAGCTGGCCGATACCGGTGTCAACGTGATGCTGGTGTGTCCGGGATACACAGCGACCGATCTGCGCAAGAATGTGTTGATCGGCGATGGCTCCACCGCGCCCCAACCGGCGCTGGCGGTGGGCCGCGTGGCGTCGCCGCAGGATGTGGCGGAGTCCATCTATCAGGGCGCCTTGAAACGGCGTCGGTTGCTGGTGCTGTCGAATCTCGACTGGCGTGCGCGGCTGGTGGCGCGCTGCTTTCCGCGCACCTTCGAGCACCTGCTGTTGCCGCGGCTGGCCGGTGCGCGGACGACATCCGGCGCAGGCTAGGCGGTCGGCGCGTCGCCGTAGAGCTGCTGGACCAGCTCCATATCCCAATAGGCGGCCTCGATTTTGTGGCCGTCCAGGTCGCGTACGAAGCAGCCGTAGTAGGGCTCGCCGTACTCCTCTCGTGGTCCTGGTGCACCTTCATCCGTGGCGCCCGCGGCCAGCGCAGCACGATGAAACGCATCGACCGACGCCTTGTCCGCCGCGAAGAACCCAATATGCGTGCCGTTGCCAATGCTGGCTGGTTGGCCGTCGATCGGCGTTTGCAGCCAGAACTCAGGATATTCACGCCCCCAGGCGATCGCACCCGGATGAGCCATGATGCGCTTGCACCCGAGCGTGCTGAGGGTCTGATCGTAGAAGGTAGCGGCTTCATCGAAGCGATTACTGCCGAGGGATACGTGGGACAGGATGCTGGGGTTCTGGTCAGTCATGAGCTTGGCCTCCTTGAAGGGTGGAGACCAAGCCTAGTTTGTAAAATCGCGGTGTGCCGCCTTGCCGATCAACGTGGCTGCTTCTGATCGCCGCCCGGTTCGCTGCAAAGCATAAAGCAGCGGAACAGCACTACTGTCGCCAACAGCTGCACCAGCCCGACCAGACTGTCGGCCACCACGGCGAGCGCTCCAGGCGCTGCCTCACCGGCCCAGAGCTGTGCGGCCACCCAGGCTTCCAGAAGCCACAGCGGCACCAGCACGATGAGGATGCAGCCGAGAATCAGCAGAAAATGCCCACGGGTCTGCAGGAAGCTTTCCTTCAGTGCCGCCAGCGGGCTCAAGCCGCGCATCACCAGCAAATATTCCGCGAAGGCGATCTTGACCATCACCCACAGACCCGGCAGCACGAACAGCGAGGCGCCGAGCATGATCAGCAAGGTACCCAGCCCGGCCAGTACTGCCATTGACGGCCACAGCGGCAATGCACGCATCATCACCTCGCGCAGTGGCGGCGCATGACCGCGGCTGCGCGCGTCGAGGAACAGGATCAGCGCAGCGATGTACAGCGGGTAGAAGACGAGTCCGATCAGTAGCTCCTGTGCCGGCATGGCACCCTTGCCGAACAGATGGTCGATCGCCAGGCGGGCAATGCTTTCCAGCAGGATCAGCGGTAGGCAGAGCCGTGCGATGGACAGCAGATTGCGCGAGTAGAAGAACCAGGCGTCACGGAGGATGGACAGAGCATTCATCGCAGGGCGGCAACTCATGGGAAAAACCAGGCGCGCACTTTAGCAGGCCGTTGAGCAATGTAGGTGAGGCAGGCATGACGAGGTGCAACGACCCTTGGATGTAACAGCCGAAGGCTGGCCAGAAGGGCAAGCGCAGCGAGTCAAAGCAGCA
Organism: Pseudomonas sp. DNDY-54; assembly: GCF_019880365.1. Taxonomy (NCBI): domain Bacteria; kingdom Pseudomonadati; phylum Pseudomonadota; class Gammaproteobacteria; order Pseudomonadales; family Pseudomonadaceae; genus Pseudomonas; species Pseudomonas sp. DNDY-54. The sequence continues at coordinate 3,622,446 of NZ_CP082271.1, read as the reverse complement.
AAAAAGCGGCGTTTAGTGTTCTAAATGGAATATTTCAACCGGACTGGCGATCCAGTCTGTTTTTCGACGTTGTGCCAACTCAGGTCGTTTTTAACGGCCTGACTAGCTCCAGCGACCGGCCGGCGACAGCTGTCCCACCGCAGTCCATACTGGCTGGCCATTCCTCCGCTCGGGTTGCCGCTTGAAGAAAATCGCCCTGTTTGCTGATGTGCAGAACCTTTACTACACGGTGCGCCAGGCCCACGGCTGCCATTTCAACTACGCCGCGTTGTGGGCGGAAGTCAGCGAGCGCGGGGAGATTGTCGCGGCCTACGCCTATGCGATCGATCGGGGGGATGCCAAGCAGCAGCAGTTCCAGCAGATTCTGCGCAACCTCGGCTTCATCGTGAAGCTCAAGCCCTATATCCAGCGCAGCGACGGCTCGGCCAAGGGCGACTGGGACGTCGGGATCACCATCGACGTGCTCGACGTGGTGGGGCAGGTCGATGAAGTAGTGCTGGCGTCGGGCGATGGCGACTTTGATCTGCTGCTGGACCGCGTGCGTGCCGGTGGCGCCGAGGCAACGGCATACGGCGCGCCGGGCTTGACGGCCAACTCGCTGATTCGCGCGGCATCGCGTTACGTGCCCATCGAAGGCAAACTGCTGTTGCGATAGCGCGGTTTCCCGTTATTCCTGGGTTTGCCGAGGCGGGGCCAACGGTGGATGTAGAAAGCGACATTCACCCTACGCTTCCAGCTTCCAGCTTCCAGCTTCCAGCTTCCAGCTTCCTTTCGAGTAAACTGCGCAGCCTGTTTTCGTCCTTCCGGTTACCGTCATGACCTTCGCCTCTTTGGGCCTGATTGATCAGCTGCTTCGCACCCTCGAATCGCTTGAATACACCCAGCCGACCCCGGTCCAGGCCAAGGCGATTCCGGCTGTGCTCAAGGGCCGCGACCTGATGGCCGCCGCACAGACCGGCACCGGTAAAACCGCGGGTTTTGCCTTGCCGTTGTTGCAGCGGCTGCTGCACGAAGGGCCGCAAGTGGCGAGCAATTCGGTCCGCGCGCTGGTGCTGGTGCCGACCCGTGAGCTGGCCGAGCAAGTGCACGAGAGTTTCAGAACCTACGGCCAGGACCTGCCGCTGCGCACCTATGCGGTCTACGGCGGCGTGAGCATCAACCCGCAGATGATGGCTTTGCGCAAGGGCATCGACGTGCTGGTCGCCACACCCGGACGGTTGCTGGATCTGTATCGGCAGAACGCGGTGAAATTCAGCCAGGTGCAGGCGCTGGTGCTGGACGAGGCCGATCGGATGCTCGACCTCGGCTTTTCCGAAGAGCTGGACGCGCTGTTTAGCGCATTGCCGAAAAAGCGCCAGACCCTGCTGTTCTCCGCGACCTTCTCCGATGCGATTCGGCAGATGGCGCAGAAGCTATTGCGCGATCCGCTGTCCATCGAGGTCAGCCCGCGCAACGCCGCCGCCAAGACGGTCAAGCAGTGGCTGGTGCCGGTGGACAAGAAGCGCAAGTCCGAACTGTTCCTGCACTTGCTAGCGGAAAAGCGCTGGGGGCAGGTGCTGGTGTTCGTCAAGACGCGCAAGGGCGTCGACCAACTGGTGGAGGAGCTGCAAGCACAGGGCATTTCCAGCGATGCGATTCACGGCGACAAGCCGCAGGCGTCGCGGTTGCGGGCGCTGGAACGTTTCAAGGCCGGGGAGGTGCAGATCCTCGTGGCGACGGACGTGGCTGCGCGCGGTCTGGACATCCATGACCTGCCTCAGGTGGTGAACTTCGACTTGCCTATCGTCGCCGAGGACTACGTGCACCGTATCGGCCGTACTGGCCGGGCGGGTGCGACTGGGGAAGCGGTGTCGCTGGTGGCTGCCGACGAGGTCGATCAACTCGCAGCCATCGAGACGTTGATTCAGCAAGTTCTGCCGCGCCACGACGAGCCGGGTTTCGTCCCGGATCATCGAGTGCCGACTACGCAGCCGGGCGGGCAGATCATCAAGAAACCGAAAAAGCCGAAGAAGCCTAAAGAGTCAGCTGGCAAAGGCCGTGTTCATCTGGGCAACTGGTTCGATGAGAGCGAGAAACCCAACGCCAAGCCGATCCGCAAAGTGCCGAGCCTGGGCGGCGCCAAGCCGGGAAAGAAGCGCTGAAGGCCCTCGGAGCGCGGCGGCTCCCGGCGGTATCGGCTAGTTCGGTACCGCTAGGCTTCGGGCAAGGCTGTAACCACCTGAATAACAAAGAGGTGTCCTTTGGCACATGCTGATGTCGCGCTTCATGAACTCAGCCGTCAGACCATTTGGGCCGGGTTCAAACAGCTGACGCCGATCTCGGTGTTCGTTGTGGTGTTTGGGTTGGCCTTCGGCCTGGCCGCGACGCAGGCGGGACTGGATAACTACTCCAGCTTGCTGATGAGTGCGCTGGTCTTCGCCGGCGCCTCGCAATTCGCCTCATTGGAACTCTGGGGCACGCATGTTCCAGTCGTTCCGCTGGTGGTCACCGTGTTTGCTGTCAATGCGCGGCACCTGCTGATGGGCGCGACCCTATATCCCTATCTGCAGCACTTGCCGCCGGCGAAGCGCTACGCGGTGATGTTCGTGGTCTCGGATGCCAACTGGGCCATGTCCATGCAGGCGTTCAGTCTTGGCAAGCCAGGGTTGGGCATCCTGTTTGGCGGCGGTCTCGCACTCTGGACGTTTTGGGTGCTGGGTACCTGGCTCGGGCTTTATTTCGGCAGCGCTATCCATGATCCGGTCAGCCTGGGGCTGGATATGGTGATGGGCTGTTTCCTTCTGGCGATGGTCATCGGCGGTAAAAAGGACCTGCGAATGATCGTCATCTGGGTCGTCGCTGGCTTCTCATCGATGCTGGCGTACTGGTACCTCCCTGCCAACAGCCATGTCGTGGCGGGCGCGCTCGCCGGTGGGTTGCTGGGCGCACTGTGGATGGAGAAGCAGACGTGACGTTGGAGACGGCAGGTTCGGGCGCGCTGGTCATCATCCTGCTGATGGCTGTGGTTACCCTGGTGACGCGCTGGGGGGGCGTGTTCGCCATGTCCTTCGTGCCCATCAACCGCCGGACCGAGCAATTCATCAGTGCCATGTCCGGCTCGGTGCTGGTGGCGCTGTTAACGCCGATGGCGGTGAACGGGGACAATGGCGCTCGGCTGGCCTTTCTGGCGACGGCCGTGACGATGCTGCTGACCAAAAAGCCATTGCCGGCGATCGCAGCGGGGATCATCGTCGCCGCGTTGTTCAGGCAGCTCGCCTAACCGATCGGTTTGCCGGCCGTGTCGTTCACGCGATCAGCCTCCAGCCAGCGGAGCATGCCCGCCGCTGCCGCTCGACCACTGGCGAAACAGGCGGTCAGCAAGTAACCGCCCGTGGGGGCTTCCCAGTCCAGCATTTCGCCCGCGCAGAACACGCCGGGCAACTGGCGCAGCATCAAGCCTTGATCCAGCGATTCAAACCGCACCCCGCCGGCACTGCTGATGGCCTCGTCCAGCGGGCGGGGGCGCAGCAGGGTGATGGGCAGGGCTTTGATCGCCGCAGCCAGCGCGGCGGGTTGCTGAAACGTCTCGACGCAGGTCAGCTCGCGAAGAAGGCCGGCCTTGACGCCATCGAGGCCCAGCTGGCGCTTGAGGTGCTTGGCCATGGACTGCGAGCCGCGCGGCTTGCTGAGCGCCTTCATGATTTTCTCAGGCGAATGGTCGGGTAGCAGGTCCAGGGTGACCGTGGCCTGGCCGTTCTGCTCGATGGCCCGGCGAATGTCGGCCGACAGCGCATACACCAGGCTGCCCTCAATGCCCGTGTTTGTAATGACGAACTCGCCCTTGCGCGACGTGCCGCCAGGCGGCGCGAGGCTGACCGTTTTCAGCGGTGCCCCGGCATATCGCTCCTGAAGATACGCGCTCCACCCGGCGACTTCGAAGCCGCAGTTGGACGGGCGCAGCGTGGCAATATCAATCCCACGAGCCTGCAGGACTGGCACCCAGGCGCCATCAGACCCCAGCCGCGCCCAGCTGCCGCCGCCAAGTGCCAGCAACACGGCGTCAGCATTGACACTGATCTCACCCACAGACGTTAGCAGGCGCAAGCTACCGTCGGCGTTCCAACCCAGCCAGCGGTGGCGCGTATGAATCCGCACGCCGGCATCGCGCAAACGGCGCAACCAGGCCCGCAACAGCGGAGCGGCCTTCATATCGGTCGGGAATACCCGCCCGGAGCTGCCGACAAAGGTGTCGATTCCCAGGCCGTGAATCCACTCGCGCAGGGCCTGTGGATTGAACGCGTCCAGCAGCGGGCGAAGTGCCGGCGCGCGCTCGCGATAGCGCGCCACGAAGGGCTCGAGCGCTTCGGAATGTGTGATGTTCATGCCGCCGACGCCCGCCAGCAGAAACTTGCGCCCGACCGTGGGCATGGCGTCATAGACATCGACGGACACACCGGCCTGGCCAAGCACTTCGGCAGCCATCAGCCCGGCGGGGCCGCCGCCAATGATGGCGACACGGGATTGAGCTAAAGGCATGGTTGCAGCCGGTAATTGCGGGGCGGGCATTGTAGCGGCTGGTCTGGAGGCGGGTCATGCCCGCTACGCGTTCGTGTCAGTTATGCGCGCCTAGCGCAATCCGTATTGACGCCACGCCTCGGCGGCACTGAAATGCAGCCGCGCGTGGCGGCGGGCGAGCAGGGCGCGATCCTTGTCATAACCGCCACCGATCACCCCCACCACCGGGATGTCCCGACCGAGGCAATGACTGATCACCGCGCTGTCGCGCATCGCCAACCCCTCATCGCTGAGGTTGAGCAGGCCGAGGGCATCATCACGATGCACATCGACCCCGGCGTCATAGATCACTAGGTCCGGCTGATAGAGCGGCAACAGATAGTTGAGGGTGTCATCGACGGCTTTGAGGTAGTCGACATCGCCCAGGCCTGGCGGCAAGCTGATGTCCCAGTCGCTGCGGGCCTTGCGAGCCGGGAAGTTCTTGTCGCAGTGCAGCGAAACCGTGACCGCATCGGCGGTGTCTTCGAGGATGCGCGCGGTGCCGTCGCCCTGATGCACGTCGCAGTCGAAAATCAGCACGCGGCCGACGCGGCCGCTCTCGAGTAGCGAAAGGGCGATCACCGCCAGATCGTTGAAGATGCAAAAGCCCGACGCGTGATCGTAATGCGCATGGTGAGTGCCGCCGGCCAGGTGACAGGCCAAGCCATGCCGCAATGCGAGGTCGGCAGCCAACAGCGAGCCGCCGACGGCGCGCACGGTGCGCTGCGCCAGTTGCGGGCTCCATGGCAGACCCAGACGGCGCAATTCCTCGCGGCTCATGTCGCCGCTGCGCTAACGATCGACATAGTCGCGATCATGCGCGAGCGCCAGCACGTCGCTAGGGCACAGCTCAGGGCGCAATAACGCCTGATCGGTGGTCAAACCGCAGGCGACAAGGTGATCGCGCAGGAGCCGAAACTTCTCCATCGGGAAGCGGTGCCCCGGCGGCAAGAGCGGGCTGTAGTCGTCATGGAATACCAGCGGCAGGGACATCGAGTGGCGCCCGGTGAGATCAGCGGCCAGTATGCAGAGCAGGTAATTGATTCTTCAAGGAAACAGCATAGGCGAACCGATGGAACGTATTGAATTGGAAACCCCGCGCCTGCGCTTGCGTGCCTGGCGCGATACGGACCTCGATCCGCTGGCGGAGATGTGTGCCGACCCGCTGGTGATGCGTTATTTCCCTGGATTGCTCTCCCGCGATGACTGCGCCGCGGCGATGGCGCGCTGCAGGATCCATTTCTCTCGATTCGGGTTTGGCTTTTGGGCACTTGAGCGTAAGAGCGATGAGCGCTTCGTCGGTCTGGCCGGCCTTTCGTGGTCCCGTCTGCAGCAGCCCTTCTGCCCCGCGGTGGAGATTGGTTGGCGTCTCGCTCATGAGTTCTGGGGACAGGGATTCGCGCGCGAAGCGGCAGAGGCGTCGCTGGCGTGCGGGTTCGACCGTCTGCAGTTGCCAGAAATCGTGGCGTACACCGCGGCGCTCAATGAGCGTTCGAGGTCGTTAATGGAAGCGCTGGGTATGCAGCACCAGCCGACCGATGACTTCGATCATCCCAACATCGGGGAGGGGCATCCGTTGCGCGCTCACGTGTTGTATCGGGTGACTGAGGAGAACTGGGCCGATTTTCGTCGATAAGCGCAACCAGTGGAGCCGATACGGAGGAATCCGTACCATGCGCGCCTGCCCCGTGCCTCGCATACATAAAGGAACTACACCATGAGCGACACCCTAGACACGCTGGTCAACCTGCTGTCGCTGGAGCGAATAGAAGAAAACCTGTTTCGCGGCGACAGCCAGGACCTGGGGTTTCCGCAGCTATTCGGCGGCCAGGTCGTTGGCCAGGCGCTGTCCGCCGCCAGCCAGACCGTGGCGCCGGAGCGTCACGTGCATTCCATGCACGGCTATTTTCTGCGCCCGGGCGACTCCCATCAGCCGGTGGTCTATGACGTGGACCGCGTGCGCGATGGCGGCAGTTTCACCACTCGCCGCGTCAGTGCGATCCAGAAGGGTCAGACCATCTTCACCTGCAGCGCTTCGTTCCAGGCGGATGAAACCGGCTTCGAGCACCAGCTGTCCATGCCTGAAGTGGTCGGCCCTGAAGACTTGCTCAGCGAATGGGAGCTGCTGCACAAATTAACGCCGCTGGTCCCGGCGCGTGTGGCTGAAAAGCTGCGCCGGCCCAAACCCATCGAGATTCGCCCCGTGACCCTGCAGGACCCGATCAACCCGCAGCCGATCGAGCCGATCCGGCATATTTGGTTTCGTGCTGACGGCTCGCTGCCGGATAATCCGGCGCTGCATAAATACTTGGTGGCCTACGCCTCTGACTTCAGCTTCATCGGTACGGCGTTGCAGCCGCACGGTGTGAGTTCCTGGAGCAAATTCATCCAATTGGCGAGCCTCGACCATTCGATCTGGTTCCACCGCGAGGTCCGTGCGGACGAATGGTTGCTGTATTCGATGGACAGTCCCTGGGCAGGCAATGCACGTGGTTTCGCCCGCGGGAGCATTTTCAATCGGGCCGGGCAGCTGGTCGCTTCGGTAGCGCAGGAAGGGTTGATCCGCGTCCGTGAGGATTGGAAGTGAGCCTGACGCAGGCGCGGCACTGGGTGTTCGACATGGACGGCACCCTGACGCTCGCCGTGCACGACTTTCCTGCGATCAAGCGAGCGCTGGATATCCCCCAGGACGACGACATCCTGCATCACCTTGCTGCGCTTCCGCCCGACGAAGCGGCCGGCAAGCGGGCGTGGCTGCTGGAGCACGAACGCGAGCTTGCTTATGCCGCCACGCCGGCGCCGGGTGCGCGTGAGCTGCTGCACGCACTGCGCGAACGGGGTTGCACGCTCGGTGTGCTGACTCGCAACGCGCATGAGCTGGCGCTCGTGACCTTGCAGGCGGTGGGCTTGGGTGACTGTTTTGCGAGCGAAGACATTCTCGGCCGCGATGAAGCACCGCCGAAACCCGATCCGGGCGGCCTGTTGCATCTGGCACGCAAGTGGGACGTTTCACCGAGCGAATTGGTAATGGTCGGCGATTACCGCTTCGACCTGGAATGCGCCAAGGCGGCTGGCGCGCGCGGTGTATTGGTCAATCTGCCGGAAAATCTCTGGCCGGAACTGACTGACCTGCATGCCCAGGATTGCGGACAGTTGTTGCGGTTGCTGAACTGAGGGGCTGTAGGGTGGATCGCGCTTTATCGATCCACCGAGAGCAGTTGCGGTGGATGTAAACAATGACATCCAGCCTACGAACCGGGGGCAATCTGGCCCGATCTGACCGGGCTCCATGCCCCGCGATTGCATGGACCTGCGCCGGTTGCTGGGCGGGTAGCACAGCGCAGGGGACGCGGAGCGTCCTGGGCACGATGACGGGGCACTGTTCGCGAGCAAACTCGCTCCTACAAAGGCAGCGAGCCCACTTCAAGCGCAACGGGTGCGCGGACCATAGTGGCTTCGTAGGGTGGATCCCGCTTCACCGATCCACCGAGCGTTGGCACAGGTGGATGAAAAGAGCGTCATCCACCTTACGGATCAGTTCACTGCACGTCGTAGGATGGCGTTGAGCGGAGCGATACCCATCAATCCATCTGAATATCAATAAAGCGCCTGGTACAGTCTGCGCCGGTAGCTGGTGACCAGCGGGTGATCGCTGCCGAGCAAGTCGAACACCTGCAGTAACGTCTTATGCGGCAGGCCTTCGGCGTAACCGCGATTACGCACAAACAGCTTCAACAGACCCTCCAGCGCCGCTTCATATTGCTGGCGGGCCAGTTGCTGAATAGCGAGCTGATAGGCTGCTTCGTCGTCCTCGGTGTTCTGCGCCAGTCGGGTTTTGAGATCGGCAACCTCAGGCAGGTCGTGGGCCTGTCGCAAGAACGTCAACTGCGCGCGGGCGCCGGCCAGCGCTTGCTTGTGCTCATCCCCCTTGATCGCGTTCAGCACGGTTTCGGCTTCGCCCAGCTCGCCGCGTTCAGCCAGGCAACGCGCATAAAGGATCAATGCTGCTGCGTTCTCGTTGTCTTCGGCGAGCAGTTGCTTGAGTTGATGCTCCGCTTCGCCGATGCGGCCCTCTGCGAACAGTGCCTGCGCGCTCTCCAGCAGGTCCGCTTCTGGCGCAATCGGTGCCTGCACATGCGGTTCCAGCATCGCGCGAACCGCTGACTCCGGCTGTGCACCGGCGAACCCGTCCACCGGCTGGCCATCCTTGAACAGCACCACCGTAGGCAGACTGCGAACGCCAAAGCGAGCCACGACGTCCTGTTCGATATCGCAGTTCACCTTGGCCAGCAGCAACTCGCCCTGGTACTCCTCGGCGATCTTCGCCAGCAGGGGCATCAGCGCTTTGCAGGGCGCACACCACTCGGCCCAGAAATCCACCAGCACCGGCTTGTGAAATGAATTTTCCAGCACCAGCTGCTCGAAGTTGGCGCTGCTGACATCGAAGATGTAGGGAGTCTGGCTCATCGGAGGTCTCGAAAGGGGCGCGTGTGAAGTGAGGCGTGCATGTTAAGTGGGGGCGCGCCGGAGCGGAAGCAAGGGGCGTGAATCATGCTTTCACCTCGCCGGAGCCGTGAGCGGCCAGCGCTCCACCTCGCGATAGCGCTGGCCGTTGGGCGTGTTTTCGGACGCATAGAGGACGACGTGCTCCACCCTCCAGTCGAAGCTGGGCGGCTTGGCGTTGGACTGAACCTGCGCGTCGCGGGACAGCGTTACATGCGGCAGGAATGGGCGCGAATCGAGCGCGAAACCATGCGAGGAAAGGCCCGCATGCAGTTGCTCGACCAATTGAATTAACGGCGGCGGGATTTGGCTCGGAATCAGACAAGCGAATCCATGGCCGATCGTCTGTAGTTGATCCAGCCGAAGCTGGAACGCATCTGCCCGTACATGAGCGCCGAGGCGTTTCAAACCTTCCAGTTGCGATGCCGGCTGGCTCCCGAGAAAGGCCAGCGTGAGGTGGAGGTTGGCCCGGGCCACCGGCCGACCACCAAGCGGCTGTTGGTCGCGCCAGCGATCGATGGCTTCTGCCAGGGCTCCAGGGCAGGGCAGTGCGAAGAACAGGCGCAGGGACGGCTCGGTGGTCATGGTTCGCTCCTTTGGCGCAGGCGTCAGGTTCGACGATAGACCTCAGCCGGTGGCGCGTGATTCACCCTCGCGGCGCCGGCTGGCGTGGTAGAGGCTCACCCGACGAAATTCGGCGGGTTCAGCCAGGTCCGGCCAGGTGCAGGCGTCCAGCACATCGAGCCGTTCGTAGGCCGGATGCTGGAAGTCGCGGACCCGTGAGTCGGCGACCAGTGCAGCCTGGCCGCGGCTGAGGAAATGATCGAGCAACGGCAGGTTGGCGCGATCGTAGAGCACATCAGCGACGATGATCAGATCGTAGCGATCGGCTTCGGCAAAGAAGTCAGTCGAATAACTCAGCTGTACACCGTTGAGTTCCGCATTCGCGCGGCAGGCGGCCAGCGCCAGCGGATCCAGGTCGCAGGCCACAACTTCCAGCGCGCCTGCTTTGGCCGCGGCGATAGCGGCTACGCCTGAACCGGCGCCGAAATCCAGAACCCGTTTACCGCGAACCCATGCCGGATGTGCGGCCAGCCAGCGCGCCAGCACCAGGCCGCTCGCCCAGCAGAAGCACCAGTAGGGCGGCTCTTCAAGGATCCGCCGGGTTTCCTCCGGGCTGAACGCACGCTCCATGTTCTCGGCATCGATCAGCCACAGACGCACATCGGTATCGGGAAGGGTGGCTGCAATCAAACGCGCATCGCCGAGCAGCTCAGCCAACGCCGCCTGCAACGCCGCCGGTGGCATCAAGGCGCCGGCACCAGTCGCAGGGGACCAAGTGATTGGTTGGCGGAGCTGGTGACCTGTACCGCGGGCAAACGCATGATCAGTTGCCCGGATCGAGTCACCCGGCCGCGGAGCTCGACCTGCTGGTTCTTCGGAAACTTTTCGGCATTGAACTTGAGGATGAATGGCAGCTCGTTGCCACGTCCTTTCAATTGCACGTTGCTCAAGAGTCGGTCGGGTTGGTCGCGACGATTGACCTCCAGCAGCGCCAGTTCGACGTCGCTGCCGGCCGGAACGCCTATCAAGCTGCCGTGCAGTTCGTGCATCAGCGTCACCGCCTGCGGCGCTTCTTCGAATGTCACAGGCGCAGTGGGGCGCTGGGCCTGCTGGGTAGAACAGCCAACCAACACCAGCATTACAGCAGGCAGAACAAGGGGGCGTAACTTCACGGACGGCTCCAGAACAGGGTGTTGATGCGCGCCTGTATAGCAACAATCCCCTCGATTTGTCTTGCCGACGGGATGCGCTACCATGGCTCTCCCGACGTCTGACAGCACTCGCCCATGCATTGTCCCTTCTGTGGTGCACATGACACCAAAGTCATCGACTCGCGCCTCGTAGCCGAAGGCGATCAGGTGCGCCGCCGCCGTGAATGCCTCGCCTGCGGCGAGCGTTTCACCACCTTCGAAACCGCTGAGTTGGTCATGCCGCGGCTGATCAAACAGGACGGCAGCCGCCAGCCCTTCGACGAGGAAAAACTACGCGCCGGCATGCAACGCGCACTGGAAAAGCGTCCCGTGAGTGTCGAGCGGCTGGAAGAGGCCATCGCCCACATCAAGCACAAGCTGCGCGCCACCGGCGAGCGCGAGATCAAGTCGCGCGTGCTCGGTGAGTTGGTGATGGTCGAGCTGCAGAAGCTCGATGAGGTCGCCTATATCCGTTTCGCCTCTGTCTATCGCCGCTTCCAGGATCTCAACGAATTCCGCGAGGAAATCGAACGCCTGTCGCGCGAGCCTGCAAAAACCGAATGACCACCAACGATCATGCCTGGATGGCCCTGGCGCTGCAGTTGGCACGCAAAGGGCTGTATTCCACGCCCCCCAACCCCCGGGTCGGCTGCGTCATCGTCAAGGACGGCGAGCTGATCGGCGAGGGCTGGCATGTGCGTGCTGGCGAACCGCACGCCGAGGTGCATGCGCTGCGCCAGGCAGGTGAACGCGCCCGCGGCGCCACCGCCTACGTCACCCTTGAGCCCTGCAGCCATCATGGCCGCACGCCGCCCTGCGCCGAAGCCCTGGTAACGGCCGGTATCGGTCGTGTCGTCGCGGCCATGCAGGACCCCAATCCGCAGGTGGCCGGCCGAGGTCTCGAGCGCTTGCGCGCGGCCGGCATCGATGTGGCGAGCGGGGTGCTCGAGGTGGATGCCCGCGCGCTGAATGTCGGTTTCATCAAGCGCATGGAATCCGGCCTGCCTTACCTGCGAGCGAAACTCGCGATGAGTCTGGATGGCCGTACCGCCATGGCCAGCGGCGAAAGCCAATGGATCACCGGACCCGCTGCCCGTGCCGAGGTCCAGCGGCTGCGGGCGCAATCGAGCGTGGTGTTGACCGGCGCCGATACGGTACTCATGGATAACGCCAGGCTGACCGTGCGTGAGGCCGAGTTAGGGCTCGATGAGGAAATGACCGCGCTGGCCATGCGGCGCACGCCTTTGCGGGTGCTGGTGGATGGACAACTGCGCGTACCGCTGGACGCGCCGTTCTTCCAGGCAGGCCCGGCGCTGGTGGCTAGCACCCGTTCTGATCAGGCTGAGGTTTACCGGGCAGCCGGGCATGAGTTGCTGACTTTGATGGGCAACGCAGGGCATGTGGATCTTTTGGGTTTGCTACGTGAACTCGCGGCTCGCGGCGCCAACGAGGTCCTGCTCGAGGCGGGACCGCGCCTGGCTGGCGCCTTTGCCGCTTTGGGTTTGATCGACGAGTATCAATTGTTCGTCGCGGCCAAGTTTCTGGGGTCGTCGGCCCGACCGCTGCTTGATCTGCCGCTAGAGCGGATGAGCGAAGCGCGGGAACTGCAAATCAAGGACATCCGGGCCGTTGGCGAAGACTGGAATGTCATCGCGGTGCCAGCAAGCTGACCCACGGTCCAACCGTTATTCGATGCCGACCTGTTGGTCATACAGCACGAATCCGCGGGCCTGGTAGTTCTGCAGCGCGCTCGGATGATCAAGGGTGTAGGTGTGGACCCAGACGCGCCGCGTGCCGGGCCACTCCCAGGCACTCGTGATCGCATGGCTCAGCAGGCCGCCGCCAAATCCTCGTCCAAAGAAGCCACTTTCCAGCCCGAAATAAAGTATCTCGGCGTCCTCACCGCTACGGCGCAGCTCGTAATACCCTGCAATAGCGCCCCGATGGTAGGCCACCCAGGTGCGAAGATCGGGGCTTTCAGTTTCCTGCTGCCAAGCTTCGTCGGACTGATCGAGTCGCTCGGTCCATTGCCAAGGGCCACCGATCAGACGGTAGAGAAACTGATTGAAGCGAAACTGCTTAATCTCGCATTCGCTGATTAGCAAATCCTTCGGTACTGGCTTGGCCCGCAGCTGCGAAGGCGCGGTCATCTCGAGGAAATACGTCACCGTTTGATCAGTCAATGCGAAACCTCGTCAGCTCATTCTGGGAGAAGGCGCAGCATACGTGATGCTCATGACCACTGAACCGAGAGATGAATGCTCGGCATGACCTCACCCGGCTGACGGCGAGATCATGTCCATCCCAGCGATCAATTAACCGGCCTCAATCCATTGTGGTCAAGCTTGGCGCGGCGCTTGTTGGTCCCCAGCAGGAGCCGCGCAACCGTACTCTCGTGGTGCGGATTCCCGAAGTGGAACAGCATGGTTGCGCGCAGCAAGTCCGGGTCGCATTCATCGTTCGCGTGCAGGCTTCGGTAGCCCGAGAACAGATACAGGTTGCCGGGCACCAGTTTCAACCGGATCGGCTTGAGCCAGCCACGACGCACTGCGAAGGCGACCAGCTTCTGGCTGGCCGTGTTGTGCAGGACTGCTTTCTCGATCACGTTGCGCAACGCATTGAAGCGCACCCGCCGGACATTGGGAAAGATGATCAGGTCGCCGCAATGCTCGCCCTCCGTCGGAATGTATAGAGGAAGCAGGGCGGTCACTGCAGTCGCATCGAAGTGATAGAAATGCGACTGCCTAAGGCCCGTTCGGCCTTGTAGGCAACGGACGACTGGAAATACCTGCTCCGTTGCGGCAGCTTCCCGCCCCGACTGAAGCCGATACAGGTCCGCGAGCAATTCCTTGAACGGAGCGGAGAGCGCCAATGCGCTCGCGATGCTGCCGCTCAGCGCTTCAATGCCGTGGATAGCGAAGTATTCGCCTTCGTGCCTGGCTGCTTGTTGTTCAATGAACGCGCGGCCCTGCTCCAGCTCATCAGGCGAGATGTAATTTTCAATGACCGTGAAACCGTTCCGGTCGATTTCGGCAGCCTGCGTGGCCGCCGAGGTGTCCTTAGCCGTAACCCCTGACATACCGATCCCTCTTGGCACATGTAAAGGTTCGGAGCGTTCTTCCTGGTCGTGTCCTTTGTGCTGCGCGTTGGGATCGCGAAAAGCGAGCAGATCCTGGCTCGGCGTGTCGGTACGAATACGGCGGGAATGACGTTCCATCCTGATCGTCTTGCAAGGCGCTGGTGCCGAAGGCGAAGTAAGCACCGATGCGCTGCGTATGGACAAACAAGCGGAGCGGTAGTTGCGCGGCGGGTTAAATAATGATGCGGACGGCGGCGAAGGATTCAAACGGCCGTTTACCCGCTGCAGAAATACCTCATTTGTGGTAAAAACTGCGCCGGGCCTTAGCGGTCCACGTTCTCAGGGCGGGGTGAGATTCCCCACCGGCGGTAATGGCGTAGCTACAAATGTTGAAAGCGTAGCGAGCGCGGGGCAGGCAAGGCGTGATTTGACGAGAAAGCGATCTTTACGGCAGTAAACAAGACTGCGGTAAACGAGCATTCGAGGAGGATTACAATCCAGCATGCTCCGGGCGCAGTAGCTTTCGATCACGTCTAGCCCGCGAGCGCTTGTCTTGGACAAGGTCAGCAGACCCGGTGTGATTCCGGGGCCGACGGTATAGTCCGGATGAGAGAGAGCGGGATGCCTCGACGGGCGCCTTTCGTGCGCGCGTCCACTCCCTATCGATCTGCAGCGCCCTGTTTTATCCAAAACAGGAGTTCGTCATATGCATCGTTTCAATTGCCTTCCTCGGGAGGCCACATGTTCACAGGAATAATCGAATCCATCGGCACCATCGGCGCGATGACGCCAAAGGGCGGCGACGTTCGCGTACTGGTCGAGACCGGCAAGCTGGACCTGGCCGATGTGAAGCTAGGCGACAGCATCGCGGTCAACGGCGTCTGCCTGACCGCGGTCGAGCTGCCCGGCAACGGCTTCTGGGCCGATGTCAGCCGCGAGACGCTGGCACGCACCGCGTTCGTTGATCTCAAGACCGGTAGCCGCGTGAATCTGGAAAAGGCTCTGATGCCGACCAGCCGGCTCGGCGGGCATCTGGTCAGCGGTCACGTCGATGGGGTCGGTGAAGTGGTGGCGCGTGAAGAAAACGCCCGCGCCGTGCAGTTCCGGATTCGCGCACCGCGCGAGCTGGCCAAGTACATCGCGCTCAAGGGCTCGATCACCGTCGATGGCACCAGCCTGACGGTCAACTCGGTCAATGGCGCCGAATTCGAGCTCACTATCGTCCCGCACACCCTGGCCGAAACCATCATGGTCGACTATCGCCCCGGGCGGCAGGTGAATCTGGAAGTGGACCTGCTGGCGCGTTACCTCGAACGCCTGCTGATGGGCGACAAGGCCGCCGAACCGAACGCCTCGGGCCTGACCGAAAGTTTTCTCGCCGAACACGGCTACCTGAATAAGTAAGGATTGGCCACATGGCTCTGAATACCGCTGAAGAACTGATCGAAGACATCCGCGCCGGCAAGATGGTCATCCTCATGGATGACGAGGACCGCGAGAACGAGGGCGACATCATCGTCGCATCCGAATGCGTAACTGCCGAACACATCAATTTCATGGCCCGTTTCGCCCGCGGTCTGATCTGCATGCCGATGACCCGCGAACGCTGCGAAACCCTGCAGCTGCCGCTGATGGCCCCGCGCAACGGCTCTGGTTTCGGTACCAAATTCACCGTTTCCATCGAGGCGGCGGTGGGTGTGACGACCGGCATCTCGGCGGCCGACCGCGCCCGCACCGTGCAAGCTGCGGTGGCTAAAAATGCGGTGGCCGAAGATATCGTCAGTCCCGGTCATATCTTTCCGCTGATGGCTCAGCCTGGGGGCGTCCTAGCGCGCGCCGGGCACACCGAGGCGGCCTGCGATCTGGCGCGCATGGGCGGGTTCGAGCCGTCCGGTGTCATCTGCGAAATCATGAACGACGACGGCACCATGGCGCGCCGCCCGGAGCTTGAGGTGTTTGCAGAGCAGCACCGTCTGAAAATCGGCACCATTGCCGACCTGATCCACTACCGCATGATTCACGAGCGTACTGTCGAGCGGGTATCCGAGCAGCCGCTGGAGACCGAACTGGGCCAATTTAAGCTCGTCACCTACCGCGATGGCGTGGAAGACACCGTACACATGGCGCTGACCCGCGGTGAGATTTCCCCGGAAGAGCCCACGCTGGTGCGCGTGCACAACATGGAGCCGCTGCGCGACCTGTTAATGGTCACAGTGCCGGGTCGCTGGAGCCTGCGCGCCGCGATGAGCGAAGTGGCCAAAGCAGGCAGCGGCGTGGTCCTTCTGCTGGGCAACCCGCTGACGGGGCCGCAGTTATTGGCCCAGCTCAACCGCCAACAGTCGCCGAGCCCGGCCACCTACAGTACGGTCGGTGCCGGTTCGCAAATTCTTCGCGACCTCGGGGTGCGCAAGATGCGCCTGATGAGTTCGCCGATGAAGTTCAACGCGATATCCGGCTTTGACCTGGAAGTTGTAGAATACCTGCCCGCTGAGTAAGGGCCGCGGCGCTACTGCGCTTGGACATACTGCGTTGAAAACAGGCGAGGCTTGCTCATTTACAGCAGTGCTACTGAAATAAATAGCTTCGCCGCCTCACCTGTTTGATTCGCTGCACTCACCCTTCGGGCCAGCCTTTGGCTGTTACTCCCGCTGGTCGTTGCGCCTTGTCTGTCCTGCGCTCGCTACGCGCTGCTCCGCCGGGCTACCTGAAAGCCCACAAGCTCTTTAACGCTATATGAGATTGTTTCCATGACACTGAAGACCATCGAAGGTACCTTCATCGCCCCGCAAGGCAAGTTCGCCCTGGTTGTTGGCCGCTTCAACAGCTTCGTTGTTGAAAGCCTGGTGAGCGGCGCCGTCGATGCGCTGGTGCGTCACGGTATTCCAGAAGATGCCATCACCATCATCCGCGCGCCGGGCGCCTTCGAAATTCCGCTGGTCGCGCAGAAAGTAGCGCAGCAAGGCGAATACGACGCCATCATCGCCCTCGGGGCGGTGATTCGTGGCGGCACACCGCATTTCGAATACGTTGCGGGTGAGTGCACCAAGGGCCTGTCGCAGGTCTCCATGGAATTCGGTGTGCCGGTCGCCTTTGGCGTGCTGACCGTCGATTCTATTGAGCAAGCGATCGAGCGTTCCGGCACCAAGGCCGGCAACAAGGGCGCCGAAGCCGCTCTTTCCGCCCTGGAAATGGTGAGTCTGCTGGCGCAGCTGGAGGCCAAGTGAGCCTGAATCACGACGACAGCCAGGATGCCCCACAGCCCAAGGCCAAGGGCAAGATCGCGACACGCCGTGTCGCGCGTAGCCTGGCCATGCAGGCCTTGTATCAGTGGCACATGGCAGGTCAGAGCCTGAACGAAATCGAGGCGCAGTTTCGCGTCGACAACGATTTCTCCGGCGTCGACGGCAACTACTTTCATGAGCTGTTGACCGGTGTGGCGCGTGCCAAAACTGAAGTAGATGGCGCCATCGTGCCGCATCTCGATCGCCCGCTGGACGAGCTCGACCCGGTAGAGCTGGCGATTCTACGCCTGTCTACCTACGAGCTGATGCAGCGGATCGATGTGCCTTATCGCGTTGTGATCAACGAAGGCATCGAGCTGGCCAAGGTGTTCGGTGCCACTGATGGGCACAAGTTCGTCAACGGCGTGCTAGACAAACTGGCACCCAGCCTGCGCAGTGCCGAGGTCAGCGCTCACAAGCGCTGAGCCTGTTTGAACTGATGGGTGAGTTCGAGCTGATCCGCCACTACTTCGCCGCCGCCGCTTGTGCCAGGGTTGGCGGCGATGTCGTGTTGGGCATCGGTGATGATTGCGCCTTGCTGACCGTTCCGGTTGGCGAGCAGTTGGTGGTCTCCACCGACACGCTGGTCGCGGGAGTGCATTTCCCCGAGCCAAGCGATCCCTACCTGCTCGGTCAGCGTGCATTGGCTGTGTCGACCAGTGATCTTGCCGGTATGGGCGCTACGCCCATCGGCTTTACCTTGGCGCTGACGATTCCTTCCGTCGATTCCGGCTGGCTGGCCGAGTTTGCCCGTGGCCTCGATGCGATGGCGGCGGGCTGCGCCATGTCTCTGATCGGCGGCGACACTACGCGCGGCCCGCTGAGCATGACCCTGACGGTCTTCGGGCGCGTGCCTGTAGGCGAGGCGTTGTTGCGCAGCGGTGCGCAACCAGGTGATCTGCTCTGTGTCGGTGGAGCGCTGGGCGATGCGGCCGGGGCTTTACCGATCGTGCTTGGCGAGCGGGACGCGGACACCGTCGAGGCGGCAACGCTGCTAGGGCGCTACTGGACGCCGCAACCCCAACTCGCGCTCGGCCAGGCGCTGCGTGGCAAGGCAACCGCAGCCTTGGACATCTCCGATGGCTTGTTGGCCGATTGCACCCACATAGCTACTGCATCCTCTGTTTCGCTGGCAATCGAGCAATCCCGGGTGCCTCTGTCCGACTCGCTGCTGCGTTTCGCCGGGGCTGAACAGGCCCTGCAATGCGGCTTGGGGGGAGGGGATGACTACCTTCTGGCATTTACCTTACCGGCCGATGCGTTATCGACCATGCAATCCGAAGGATGGCCAGTTCACATAATTGGCCATGTAGAGGCGGGTGAGGGCGTTCGGCTGGTCGATGCCGATGGCAACTCTTTGAATATCGCTCATCGAGGCTACAACCACTTCACCAGCTGAGCCGTGCCGCTCGACTAGAACAAGAGGACAACCGTTTGACCGATTCCCTGCAGCCTGCCGCTGAACCGATCCCTCATTCGGTGTGGAGTAATCCATGGCACAACCTGGCCTTTGGTTTCGGCTCCGGCACCTTGCCGAAAGCGCCGGGTACCTGGGGTTCTCTGGTAGCGCTGGCCTTCGTGCCGCTGTGGCAGATGCTGCCGGGCTGGGGATACGGCGTGCTCATCGTCGCGAGCATGCTGTTCGGTATCTGGCTGTGCGGCAAGGTCGCGCAAGACCTGGGCGTGCATGATCATGAAGGGATCGTCTGGGACGAGTTTGCCGGCATCTGGATCACCTTCTGGTTGGTTCCCACAGGCTGGTACTGGTTGCTGCTCGGTTTCGTCGTGTTTCGCCTGCTGGATATCCTCAAGCCCTGGCCGATCAGCTGGGTCGACCGGCAGGTCCATGGAGGGCTTGGCATCATGTTGGACGACATCCTGGCGGGTTTTGCCGCCTGCGGCCTGGTGCATCTGTCGGTGATATGGCTAGGGTGACGCGCACGCTGTGCGGCTGATCGCTGTATCAACAAGGCGCCCGTGGAAGAATGCCGATCTGCCTCGTTTTCAAGGATGACGCACTGATGCGCTCCGTTAATCTGTTGCTTGCCGCCTCCCTCTCACTCCTTTGCGTCACCGCAACGGCTGCGCCACGGGTTCAGGTGGTGGGTTTGTTTCCTGGCGCGGCTGTATTGAATGTGGACGGTCAACGCAAGCTGGTCCGAGTTGGCCAGACGGGTCCGGGCGGGGTCGAAGTGGTCAGCGCCGACGCGAAGGGCGCGCTGCTACGGGTCGATGGCGTCGAGCGGCGCTACGGTCTGAGTCGCGAGCTCAGTAGCGGTTTCGCCGAGCCCGAACGTCGGCAGTTGAGCATCGCCCAAGGTCAGGGTGGTCATTACTGGGTGGCCGGTTCGATCGACGGGCAGCCCGTGCAGTTTCTTGTCGATACTGGCGCCACGTCGGTGGCAATCAACGAGATTCAGGCGCGGCGTTTGGGGATTGATTACCGGGTCGATGGTCGGCAGATCGTCGTGAGCACGGCAAGTGGCACGGCCAAGGCCTGGAAGGTCAACCTCAATAGCGTCAAGGTGGGCGCGATTGATGTGCTGGGTGTCGATGCTGTCGTTGTGGAGGGAAGCTCACCCTCTGAAGCCTTGCTTGGGATGAGCTTTCTGGGTCGGGTCAGTTGGCGTGAAGATCAAGGTGTCTTGAAGTTGGAATCGAAGATCTAGCCCAACTCCGGCGTCGCGACGAACATCCGGGACGCTTACAGGCCGGGCATGTTCCGATACAGCTCACCGCAGGACTGCTGTTACAATATCCGCTTTTCTGCCTTCTGGAGTTTCTCCGGTGTCTGTCGTGTTCGTCGCCGCTTCCAAACTGCCGACGCCGTTCGGTGTGTTCACCATGCATGGGTTTCTCGATCAGGACACTGGCAAGGAACATGTCGTACTCACCTTGGGTGACGTGGCCGACGGCAAGCCCGTGCTGGGTCGCCTCCACTCCGAATGCCTGACTGGCGATGCGCTGTTCAGTTTGCGCTGCGATTGTGGCTTTCAGCTTGAAGCTGCGCTGCGCGCAATCTCGGAAGAGGGACGTGGGGCGCTGCTGTATCTGCGGCAGGAAGGGCGCGGTATCGGGCTGCTGAACAAGATCCGCGCCTATGAGTTGCAGGATGCTGGCGCTGACACGGTGGAAGCCAATGAACGCCTCGGCTTCGCACCTGACATGCGCGATTACGCGATCTGCCTCCCCATGCTGGAGCATTTGGGGATTGCCGAAATCAAGCTGATGACCAACAACCCGCGCAAGGTCAAAGCACTGCAGGGTTTCGGTATCCGTGTCGCTCAGCGGATGCCGCTGGAAATCGCGCATAACCCACACAACAAGAAGTACCTCGCTACCAAGGCCGGCAAGCTTGGCCACATGCTAGGCGAAATTCACCAAGGCGAAGCCGAACAGTCGTGAGTTGCACGGCTACTCGTGACCAACTGACTCGCGATGGTTGGGTCTATCTGCTGTTGATGGTCGCGCCGGTGCTGGCGGTCGGCCAACTCCCCGAATGGTCAGGACGCTTTGGCGAGTATCTTGCCCTGCCGTTGTTTATCACCGGTCTTGGCATGCTGTTCCTGAGCCTGCCCCGATTCACCGCCTACAAGCATGCCTTGATCGCCACCGAAAAGGATTTGCGCAGCGACGCAGAACCGGCGGCGTGGGCGGTGTTGCGCGCGATCCGGCTGCGAGCTTTGCGAACCGCCGCGTTACCGGCTTGGCTGGCGGCGATAGCTGCACCGCTTGGGCTCGAGCCCGTTGCGCAACTGCTGCTGGTAACCGGCAGCCTGACACTCCTGATGCTCTACCGCGTTCCGCGCCAGCTGAAATGACGCGCGGGTTTCTGCTGCTCGTCGCGCTGTTGATGTCGCCGCTGCTCTCGGCGACGGAGCGGGTGGTCAGTCTGGCGCCTTCGCTCAGTGAAATCATGGTCGAACTGGACGCGTCCGATCTGCTGGTTGGTGTGATTGACGGCGGAGAGCGGCCAGAGGCGTTGGCGACCTTACCTTCCGTGGGGCGCATCGGTCAGCTGGAAATCGAAGGTCTCCTGGCCTTGCGGCCGACGCTGGTACTGCTTTGGCCTGACAGCATCAGCCGGGCACAACGTGATCAACTTGCGCAGTTCGGTATCCCGGTACTGGTGGCGCAACCGGCTTCGCTGGACCAATTGGCCGAGCAGTTTGCCCTGATCGGCGAGCGGGTCGGTCATGCTGAGCAGGGTGAGAAACTGGCGCGACGATTCAAGCAGGGGTTGGATCAGTTGCGGCGCCGCTATCAGCGCGACCAGCCGTTGGCCGTGTTCTATCAGATTTGGAATCGGCCGCTGTATACCCTTGGCGGTCGGCAGATCATCAGTGAGGCGATCGAGGTCTGTGGCGGGCGCAACGTTTTCGCCGACCTAAGCCTGCCGGCACCTCAGGTCAGTATCGAGTCGGTGCTTGCACGTAACCCCGATGTAATCCTCGCCGGCAGCGGTGCGCAGCTCGCGGAATGGAAAAAATGGCCGCAGCTGGCTGCCGTACGTAAGGATCAATTATGGGAAGTGCCCGACACGGGACTGGAGCGTCCGAGCTTCCAGATGCTTGATGCGATCGGGAAGCTCTGCGACGTGATGGCGGCAGCGCCCTGAGCGGGCGCGCCGGTAGACGCGATTACAGCGAGGGAGTCCAGGTGACGGCGAACAGCGCGGTGCGGCCTTCGGTGTTGTAGCCGTAGCGTCCGTTGGCGGTGCTGTAGGTCGCTTCGGCATAGTCCTTGTCGAATAGGTTATCCAGCTTCAAGTCGAGCTTTAATTCCTGATTGGCATGCCAGCTGCCGCGTAGCCCTACCAGACCATATCCACCCATTTCGATGTCGTTGTCCGCGTCGTCATAGCGACCGCTGACGGCTCTCAAGCCGGCGCCTATCGAAAACGCGCCAAGCTGACGGTCCAGGTCCAGGCTCAGCGTGCGCTTGGCGCGACGGGCGAGTGTATGACCGCTATCGCGATCGCGTGGGTCGATGAGGCCGGCAGCGAGGCTGGTCTGCCAGCCGAACGCGTCCTGCCGGAGAGTGGCCTCCAGGCCATTGATCCGCGCGGTCTGGACATTCTGAGGAATCCAGAAGGCGTCCGAGACGATGGCGTCCTCAATGTCAGTGCGGTACAGCGACAATTCCAGCGAGCCGCTTTCGCTATAGCGGTTGCGCCATTGCAGCTCGTAGCTCTTGGATTTTTCGGGCGCGAGGTCGGGATTCCCGTACCACGAGTCATAAAGTTCGTTGAACGTCGGGGCGCGGAAGCCCTCGCTGTAGGAAACGACCACGTTATTGCGGGTATCCAGCGGTACGGTAAGCGCCGCGTTCCAAGTGTTCTCACTGCCGTACTGTTCGTTCTTGTCGTGGCGCAGCCCAATCTCCGTCGAGAACGCGTTGCCGGTATAGCGGTGCTGGATGAAGGCTGCCTGGTTCCAACGTGAATCCTGGGCAAAGTCGCTCGAACTGTGCAGCTGGTCCTCATGCCAATCGGCACCGAGCAATAACTGATGAGTCGGGTCGAGCTGAAGCGTGTTTACCCAGCTGGCCGAGTCACGATAGGTCGAGTAGCTGAAGAACAAATAGGGGGGAGCCAGTGGGCTGTCGTTTCCGGTGTCTCGCTTATCCTCGCTGTGTCCGACCTCGAAGCGGCTGTTCCAGACATCATTGAGTTCAGCGTCCACGAACCCGGCGATGCTGCTCAGCTGAAAATCTACTGTTGGCTGAAAGCCGTCGAACGTGTCGTCGAACTCAAGTTCGCCTCGCTGATCCAGCGCGCTGACACCCGCCTCAAGCTGATCATTAAAACGGTGCGCAAGGTTCAGGCTGAGCGAGCGATTGCGGTAGCCGTCGTCATCTCCATTGGCGCCGAAGCTATCGCGCGTCGCGTCGATACCTTGAGTTTCATCCAGCCCAGCGCCAAGGTTAAAACGAGTTTGGCCATTACCCCCGGAGAGGCTCAGGCTGCGCTCGAAGGTGCCGTTGCTTCCCGCGCCGAAGCGGACCTCTGGTGCAAGCTCCTGACCGCTGCCTTGGCGAGTGAAGATCTGCACCACCCCGCCGATGGCATCCGAGCCATACAGCGCAGACCGCGGGCCGCGTACGACTTCGATCCGTTCGATCTGATCGCGGCTGAGAAATTCGAGGCTGTTGGTGCCGCTTGACGCAGCGGCGATACGCTGACCGTCGACCAGAACCAGGGTCTGGGTGCTGGCGGTTCCGCGCACGAACAGGCTGGTAAGGCTTCCCGCTCCGCCGGTACGGGCGATGCTTACGCCCGGCACACGCTCCAGCAGTTCGGCAACGCTGCGCACCTGCAACCGCTCGATATCGTCTCGGTTGAAGACGGTAGTGGCGGCCGGGGTCTGGCTGCGGCGTTGCGGTTCGCGGTTCGCGGAAACCACCGTATCGGACAGTTTCAACGCTTCTTCACGTGTCAGCTCAGTAGCAAACACCTGCACACTCGGCAGCAGCGCCACGGCCAGCGCAAGTCGGGACAGTTTCATTCTTGGAATTCCTCAAAAGATCGCAGACTTTTGAGGAGGGCAGGAACAAGCGCGGGGATGACGGGCAGCAGCGCTTGACGGTGCTGCCCTCCGCAACACCAGTCGAATCCGCCAGGCCGGTCTCCGGGCTTTCGACTCGCACCTCGCTCGCCTTCCCATGCTAAGCACAGTGGCGGTTGAGCGGGCGGTGATCGTGCGATCACGGTCGATTACCGTTGCGGGGGCAGCGCCGGCCTTGCTCGTTGGAGCGCACCGGCTTCCCGTTTAATGCGGACCTTGCGGTCGTGCACACCTGGGCGGATAAGAAATCGCGGGAACCTTAAGGGCTGCTCGGAAGAAAAACAAGCAAAGCCCGTGGTTGCAGAAGAATGTTGCGGTCAGAATGGCGGGCTAGATGCGCCCGGAGCGGGTGAGGTGCAACGGCCCGCGCGCATCCGCCACAGCGATGAACGGGAGCATGCTGCTCGATAGCCGCGTGGTACCCACCCGTTTGAACGTTAGATCTGAGCCAGTCGCGTTCGGATTGCCGCTTCGATACCGGCCGCATCGAGCCCACATTCGTTGAGCATCTCGCTGGGCTTGGCATGCTCGACGTAATAGTCAGGCAGGCCCAGATGAAGGATCGGCTTCTGCAGGTTCTCGGCAGCAAGGTATTCACTTACTGCACTGCCGGCACCGCCCATGATGCTGTTCTCTTCGATCGTCACCAGCAGCTCGTGGCTGTTAGCCATCTGGCGAACCAGCGCTTGGTCCAACGGTTTAACGAATCGCATATCGACAACCGTGGCGTCGAGCGCTTCGCCGACACGCAGGGCGTCGGCCAGCTGGACGCCGAACACCAGCAGCGCGACGTTGCTGCCCTCGCGGCGGACGACGCCCTTGCCGATCTCCAGCGGAACGAGGCCGGGTTCAATGGATGCATTCGGGCCGGTACCGCGCGGGTATCGCACCGCGGCAGGGCCTTCGAAGTGATAGCCGGTGGTCAGCATGCGACGCATCTCGTTCTCGTCGCTCGGCGTCATCACTAGCATCCCGGGAATGCAGCGCAGGTAGGAAAGATCGAAGCTCCCGGCGTGGGTTGGCCCATCCTCGCCGACCAGGCCGGCGCGATCGATGGCAAACAGCACATCGAGATTCTGCACCGCGACGTCATGGATCAACTGATCGTAAGCGCGCTGCAGGAAGGTCGAGTAGATCGCGACCACCGGCTTGGCGCCCTCGCAGGCCATGCCGGCCGCCAGGGTGACCGCATGCTGTTCGGCAATGGCCACGTCGAAATAACGGTCCGGATAACGCTCGCTGAAGTCGATCAGGTCCGAGCCTTCCTTCATCGCCGGTGTGATGCCGGTAAGCCGGGAATCGGCGGCCGCCATGTCGCATAACCATCGGCCGAACACATTCGAGTATTTCGGACCGCTGGGTGCTTTCGGGGCGACTGGCCCGCCGGCAGGCTCAAGTTTGCTGATGGCGTGCCAGGTAATTGGATCCACTTCCGCCGGGGCGAAACCTTTTCCTTTCTT
The DNA here is from genome assembly GCF_019880365.1 of Pseudomonas sp. DNDY-54. NCBI lineage: Bacteria > Pseudomonadati > Pseudomonadota > Gammaproteobacteria > Pseudomonadales > Pseudomonadaceae > Pseudomonas > Pseudomonas sp. DNDY-54. Next base: position 3,597,270 of record NZ_CP082271.1, on the reverse strand, counting down.
GGTGACCACGTGCAGGAATTGCGGTCCGGGAAGGTCGCGCATGTTGCGCAGTGTCGCGATCAGGGTGGGCAGATCGTGACCGTCGATGGGGCCGATGTAATTCCAGCCAAGCTCCTCGAACAGCGTGCCGGGAACCAGCATGCCTTTGGCGTATTCTTCGGTGCGGCGGGCGATTTCCCAGGCGCCGGGCAGTCGTGAAAGGACCTTCTTGCTGCCTTCACGCATGCTGGAATAGGTGCGGCTGGAGAGAATCTTGGCCAGGTAATTGGACAGGCCGCCGACGTTGCGCGAGATCGACATGTCGTTGTCGTTAAGCACGATCAGCATGTCGGCGCCCACTTCGGGCGCGTGATTCAAGGCTTCGAAGGCCATGCCGGCGGTCAGTGCACCGTCACCAATGACGGCAATCGACTTGCGTTTCTTTCCCTGCAGGCGAGCAGCGATGGCCATGCCCAGCGCCGCGCTGATGGAGGTGCTGGAATGGCCGACGCCGAAGGTGTCGTACTCGCTCTCGCTGCGACGTGGAAAGGCGGCAAGGCCATCCTTCTGGCGCAGGCTCTCCATGCGTTCGCGCCGCCCGGTGAGAATCTTGTGTGGGTAGGCCTGATGACCGACATCCCAGACCAGCCGGTCCTTCGGCGTGTCGTAGACATAGTGCAAGGCGATGGTCAGCTCAATCACGCCGAGGCCGGCGCCGAAGTGCCCGCCGGTCCGGCCGACGCTATACAGCAGGTCCTGCCGCAGTTCGTTGGCGAGTTCTTCAAGTTCCGCTTCGCCCAGACGGCGCAGCTGCTCGGGAGTGCCCGCGCGATCTAGAACGGGCGTTGCAGGGCGGACCCGAGGAATCTCATGGAACGTCTTGGGCATCGGGCGGATCGTTTTGGCTGAAAAAGAGGCGCAGTTTACCCGATGGTTACAGCGAGAAGAATGACCCTGGCATCAACGGTCATCGTCAATGCCTTGCTAGACGGCTCAATTTCTCAGGGTTCAGTTGCGGCGCTCGACAATAAAACAAGCCATCTGGCGCAGCGGTTCGGCCGCGGTAGCAAAGGGCGCGACGGCTTCGAGTGCCGTATCGCGTAGCTCGAGTGCGTAGGCCTTGGCCGCGTCCATACCCAGTAGTGCCGGATAGGTGGGCTTGTCGCGAGCGATGTCAGCGCCCTGATGCTTGCCCAGCGTGACGGTGTCGCTCTCCACGTCGAGGATGTCATCCTGCACTTGGAAGGCCAGGCCGATGGCGTGCGCATAGCGCTGCAGGGCGGCAAGCGTGTCGGTATCGGCGCGGCCGCTGGCCAGGGCGCCAAGCCGCACGCTGGCCTCGATCAGCGCCCCGGTTTTATGCCGGTGCATTAGCTCCAGCGCACTACGGTCCAGCTTGCAGCCGACCGATCCCAGGTCAATTGCCTGCCCGCCGACCATGCCCGCCGGACCCGCCGCGCGTGCAAGGCTGCTGAACATTTCCAGGCGCAGCGCTGGGTCTCGTGGGTTATGCGCCTCGGTTGCCAGCGCTTCGAAGGCCAGGCTTTGCAGGCCGTCGCCAGCCAAGATGGCGCACGCTTCGTCGAACGCTTTGTGAGTGGTGGGCTGGCCGCGGCGTAAGTCGTCATCGTCCATTGCGGGCAGGTCGTCATGGACGAGCGAATAGGCGTGAATCAACTCGACTGCACATGCAGCGCCGTCGGCCTGGTCACTCTCGCCTCCGAGCGCCTCACACGCGGCATAGACCAACAGTGGCCGCACGCGTTTGCCGCCGTTCATGACGCTGTAGCGCATGGCCTGATACAGGCGTTCAAGCTGTGGGTGGGGCGGGATGAATAGCGAATCGAGGCAGCTGTCGACGCGCGTTTGGCAACGTTGCTGATAGTCCCTGATCATGCGTCGGGATCCGCTTCGAACGGGGCTTCCTGCAGCTTGCCGTCACGCTCGAGCAGTATCTGCACCTTCTGCTCGGCCTGGCTCAGCGCGGCCTGGCAATCACGGGTCAGACCGATGCCTTGCTCGAAGCAGGTCAGCGAATCTTCCAGCGACAGCTCGCCGCTTTCCAGGCGTTCGACCAACTGTTGCAACTCGGCGAGGGATTGTTCGAAATCGAGGGCGACTTTCTTGCGGGCCATGGCGAAACCTATTGTCTGCGGCTGCTCTGAAACGGGCGCGACACTAGCAGAGCTGGGCGGTAGAAGCCATAAACCGCACGGGCTAGGCGCCGATCAACGCCAGTATATGGCCTGGAAGTAGTAGATCGTCATGCTGCTGCCCACGACGATGACGAAGGTGCGCAACCAGGTGGCTGGCAACTTTTTGCTCAGCGCACCGCCGGCATACCCACCAAGCGTGGTGCCAATCAGCAGGATCGCCAGCTCGTACAGGCTTACACGGCCGGCAATGAGGAACGTGGCGGTTGCGACGCTATAAATGACTGCGGAGATCAGGTTCTTCAGCGCGTTGGCGCGAACCAGTTGATGTCCTTCGATAGAGAACGCCGCTAACTGCAGAATGCCCATTCCCGCCCCGAAATACCCGCCATAGATTGACACCAAGGCATGTGCGGCCAGTGAGGCCGGCGCATGCGGGGGGATCGCGCTGTCGTCCTTGCGGTGGGCGGCTAGCCAGCGGCTCAGCCAGGGACTGGCGGTGAACAATGCCGTGGCGACGAGCAGCAGCCACGGAATCAGCAGACTGAACACGTCATCACCGCTGGCGAGCAGCAGCAATCCGCCGAGCAGCCCGCCAATCAATCCTGCCAGCAGCAATGGAATCAGATAACGCCCCAGTGGCCTTAACGCTGAGCGCGCGGCCCAGGCGCCCGCAAGGCTGGCGGGCCAGAGCGCCACCGCATTGGTCGCGTTGGCCGTGACCGGTGGCAGACCGGTGGCCAGCAGCGCCGGGAACGAGAAAAAGGTGCCGCCACCCGCCAGGGCATTCATGCCGCCGGCAGCGAAACCGGCAGCGATGAGCAACAACATGTCGAACAGAGGCATCGAGGCGGCTCGCGGCAAAAGGACGCAGATTATCTCCGCCGCCGCGCTTCGCCAAGCGCAGCTGCAATCTATGACTAAGGTGGGCGCCGTACAGCCGCGCAGTGCGGTGCACGGTCGAATCTGAGCACGCCCTAGGGGTTGGAAAGCTGTCCGGTCTCGTCCAGGCGCGTGCTGGTGAGTTCGTTGAGGATGCCGCAGCCCTGCATCGGTCGATTGCCGGCGCAGCAGCTGCGCAGCGCCTGCAGTTGTTGCTCCAGCGCGTGAAGGCTTTCGAGCCGGGCGCGGACGCGCTCGAGCTGCTGGTCGATCAGCAGGTTGATGTCGCCGCAGCTGGCATCCGGATGGTTCGAGAATTCGAGCAGCCGGCGAATGTCGGCCAATCCGATATCGAGTGCACGGCAATGCCGGATAAACACCAGCTGCGCCAGCTGCTGGGCTGAATAGGATCGGTAACCGTTGGCACCTCGTTCCGCGGCGGGCATCAGGCCGACTTTCTCGTAATAGCGAATTGTCTCTACATCAACGCCTGCCGCCGAGCTCAGCTCCCCGATACGCATGATGAATCCTCTTAGACGGTCGACACCGAAAGAACGGGCTTGACCCTGGAGCCACTCCAGGGTGTGAAATGTTGCCGGAATATAGTTCAGGAGACGCGCCATGTCCTCGAGATGCTGTGATTCGGGCTGTTCAACGCCAGTGGTCAGCCCAGGCTTTCGCAAAGCGCTATGGGTCGCGCTGGCGATCAATCTGGTCATGTTCATCGTCGAAATCGTCAGCGGGTTGCGGTCCGGGTCGGTCTCGCTGCTGGCCGACGCGATTGATTTCGCCGGCGATGCGGCCAACTACGCGATCACCCTGACGGTGCTGTCCATGGGCGCGATCTGGCGCTCCCGCGCGGCGCTGGTGAAGGGCGTGTCCATGCTCGCGTTCGGTGTATTCGTTCTGGCGAGGGCGGGCTGGGCGATTTATGCAGGCGTGGTTCCAGAGCCGCTGACCATGGGCGTTATCGGCGCGCTGGCGCTGGTCGCCAATGTCGTCGTCGCGCTGATGCTTTATGCGTTTCGCGAGGGCGACTCGAACATGCGTTCGGTCTGGCTCTGCAGTCGCAACGACGCGTTGGGCAATATCGCCGTGATGATCGCGGCGGCCGGCGTTTTCGGCACTGGCTCAGGCTGGCCAGACTTTATCGTGGCGTTGATCATGGCCGGGCTGGCATTGACCGCCGGTTACTCGGTTGTGCGCCAGGCGCGGCAGGAGTTGCGAGCGGCGGGTTAGCGCCTGTCGCGTCCCGAAGCGAGCGATGCGACCAGCGCCACCGCGCCGATGGTGGCCGCTGCCAGCCCGGCGACGGCCAGTTTGCCAACGGTTTCGCTGCTCAAGGCGATAGCGCTGTCCTTCACCTGGTCATCGAAGCGGCCATCGGTGCGATGCAAGCCGTGCACCGGTTCGAACAGGTTATCTGGCTGGTCCGGGTTGGCCGTGTCGTCCGTCAACTGTCCGCTCCAGGCCTGCTTGGCCAGCATCCGATCAAGCAGACCTGGCATGAACATGTTGCCGATGATTGCCTTAAGCGATGCGCTTCCCAGCCACAGCTCTCTTGGCGCTTGTGTTGCGGCGCGCAGGATGGCCCTTGCGGCCACCTCCGGCGTATGGATCGGCGGTACGGGCTGCGGCCGCCGGGACATCTTGTTGCGTGACCAGTCGAACTGCGGTGTGTTGTGTGCGGGTAACTGCACCATCGTCAGGCGAACCCGGCTCTGGGCGTGGATCAGCTCGCAACGCACCGAATCAGTGAAACCGCGAATCGCAAACTTCGCCGCGCAATAGGCTGATTGCAGCGGAATGGCCCGATAGGCGAGCGCCGAGCCGACCTGCACGATGGTGCCGCGATCACGTGGCCGCATATGCCGCAGCGCAGCCAGCGTGCCATGGACGAAACCCAGATAGGTCACGTCGGTCACGCGCTTGTATTCAGCGGCGGTTATCGTCTCCACTGGCCCGAACACTGTGGCCATCGCTGCATTGACCCAGACGTCGATGGACCCCAGTTCGGCCTCGATGCGATCGGCCGCCTGATCGATGGCGTCGGCATCCGCGACGTCCGCTGCGATTGCCAGCGCCGTGGCACCTATCGCTTCCAGTTCTTGGCGGGTATCCGACAAGCCCTGCTGTCCCCGGGCAATGACCGCCACGCGATAGCCCGCCTTAGCGAATTCGTGCGCCGTGGCGCGTCCCACGCCCGCGGTGCCGCCGCAAATCACGGCGATGGGTTGGCGGTCGGTCATGTCTGGACTCCTTGCGGGTTCGAAGGTTGTGTCGCCGGCCGTATCACATGGCAATGACCCAGCCGCGGCGTCCTGAGTCGCTCTATTCCGAGCAGTCCGGCTCGACAGTGAAGGTTTTGGACGAGTCCACCAGCCCGAGGTTCTCCAGGGTGCGGCGACCCACGAGCACCGGATAGTTCATCTTGTCCCGATCGTTCAGTGAGAACTGCTCTTCGTAGATCGTGTCGCCCAAACACACCTTCATCATCACCACTGGCCGCTTCTCAGCGCCGCCCGCACCACGCACCTTGATGTCACGCACCACTTCACGCTCCAGGCGCTTCTCGATCTTCTTCTCGGTGTCGATGTCTTCCAGTTCGAGCGTGAATCGCACCCAGTCATCGCCGTTTTTTTCGAAGCGGTCGATGTTCTCGGCGTGCATCGAGGAGGTCAGTGCGCCAGTGTCGAGCTTGAACTTCACGGCTATTTTTTCCGGAAAGATCAGCCCTTCTTCGACCCAGCCAAACGTTGGTTTGGAGTCGGCCGCAGCGGATGCCGGTGCAGAGAACAAGGCGAGTAACGCGAGGGCAGAAATCGAGCGGTCGAAGCGTTGGGTCAGTCGCAGCATAGGGGCACCAGAGCGAGGTGGAAGTGGAAGGGTAGATTCGCTCCATACGGATACGTTCAGCGCTGTCTCGCTCCAGGGTTTCGCCAAAAAGCGAATCGGCGCTGAACAATCAGCTCTGCTGAAAAGTCCCAAGCTGATAGGTCGGTGCTGCGTGTGTGCCGTAGCGTCCCGTTTCACGGACAGACAGGAGACCCCGTGGAAATCAGCGATCCAGCCGTCTTCGTGGCGCGGCTGCAGTTCGGCATCACGATCGGCTTTCATATCGTCCTCGCGGCGTTTTCGATCGGGCTGGCCAACTTTCTGATGGTGCTCGAGGCGCTGTGGTTGCGTCGCAAGCAACAGCTCTACCTGGACAGCTACAAATTCTGGCTGCGCATCTTCGCCCTGACGGTTGCGGTCGGGGTGGCGTCTGGATTGGTGATGGAGTTCGAGTTCGGCACCAACTGGGGCCGGCTCGCGACGAAAGCCGGCTCGGTGATCGGGCCGCTGATGTTCTACGAAGTGCTGGTAGCGTTTTTTCTCGAGGCGGGCTTTCTCGGCATCATGCTGTTCGGCCTGAACAAAGTCGGCCCCCGTCTGCATTTTGCCGCCACCGTTATGGTTGCGCTGGGATCGTTGTTCAGCGCCTTCTGGATACTGTCAGCCAACTCCTGGATGCACACGCCGGCAGGCTTCAGCATCGCCAGCGATGGACGTTTCATGCCTGAAGACTGGCTGGCGATCATCTTCAGTCCTTCGTTCCCCTATCGTTTCGTCCACATGACATTTGCCGCGTTTCTCTGCACCGCGATGGTGGTGGCCGCAACCGGTGCCTGGCATTTGTTGCGCGATAACGGTAATCCGGGCGCGCGTTCGATGTTTTCCATGGGGCTCTGGGTCGTGGCAGTGGTTGCTCCGCTACAAATCGTGGCGGGGGATCTGCACGGTCTCAACACGCTCGAACACCAGCCGCAGAAGGTCGCGGCGATGGAAGGTGCATGGGATCGGCCGGCTCCGGGGCAGGGCGAGCCGTTGCGGCTGTTCGCGGTCCCCGATATGCAGGCGCAGCGTAATCATTTCGAGGTCGCCATTCCCCATGTCGGATCGCTGTACCTGCGTCACAGCTGGACCGGGACGATCAAGAGCCTGAAGGAATTTCCCGCGAGGGACATCCCGCCCGTACCGGTGGTGTTTTTTGCCTTTCGCATCATGGTTGGGCTCGGCATCGCGATGGCCGCACTGGGTATCGCCAGCCTGGTCATGCGCAAGCGCAAGCGGCTGTATCAGACCCGCTGGTTGCAGCGGGCCACCGTGTGCCTCGCGCCAGCCGGGTTCATTGCCATGCTCAGCGGATGGGTCGTGACCGAGGTGGGACGGCAGCCGTTCACGGTTTACAACCTGCTGCGCACCGTGGACAGCAATTCACCGGTGTCGCTCGAATTCGTGACCAGCTCGACGCTGGCCATTCTCGCGATCTACCTGTTGGTGTTCGGCCTGGGACTGTTCTATCTGCTGCGTGCGCTGGCCAGGCCGCCGAAGCAGGGCGAGCGCGAACCTGAACCCGGCCTCGCGAGCCAGACCGGCGACCGATAGCGGCGCATCAAGAGCACAGGAGGGTCGACCGTGATACCCGACGAACTGCTGCATCTGCTTGGCGCTGCCGCGCTGGCGTTCTCGATCCTCACCTACGTCATCCTCGACGGTACGGATCTGGGTGTCGGCATCCTGTTCGCCGCGAATCACAGGGATGGAGATCGCCACATCATGGGCATGTCCATCTTGCCGATCTGGGATGGCAACGAGACCTGGCTGGTGCTGGGGGGTGGCGGGCTGATCGCGCTCTTTCCAGCGGCCTACAGCATTTTCCTGACGGCGACCTACGTGCCGATCTTTCTCATGCTGTTCGGGCTGATCTTTCGTGCCGTCGCCCTGGAATATCGCGACGGTGCCGCTACGCGTGAGCACCGGCGGCTGTTCGATCTCGTTTTACTGGGCGGCTCGGTCCTCGCCGCGTTTTGCCAGGGCGTCGTGCTGGGCGCGCTCCTTCAAGGCATTTCGCACGACGGGCAGCAGTACAGCGGCAACGGTTGGGGCTGGTTGAGTGGTTTTTCACTGTTCTGTGGCGCCAGTCTGGTGGTCGGCTATGCGCTGATGGGGGCGTGTTGGCTGATCTGGCGGACTCAGGGCGATATACAGCGAACCGCTCGCCGGCAGGCCCGCGGATTGGCAGCGCTGACATTGGTCTTGCTCGCCGTAGCGGTGCTCTGGACCGTCCAGCTGAACGCCAGCTATGGCGAGCGTCTGTTTCATCTTCCGGTTGGCGGTTCGCTGCTGGTTCTGCTTGCGCTGCTTGTGGTGGGGTTTCACAAGGCGCTGACCGCGCGGCATGACTTTCTTCCGCTGTTTGCCGTGCTCGGATGGTTCATCGTCGCCTTTGCAGGGATTCTGGTGGCGGTCTATCCCATGGTTATCCCACCGTCGTTGACCTTCGCCCAGGCTTCTTCTTCGCCCTCGAGCCAATCGTTCATCCTGCTTGGTTTCGCGGTACTGATTCCCTTCACGCTTGCCTACAGCACCTATGGGTATTGGGTTTTTCGAGGAAAAGTAACGCCCCGCGGGCAGGACCGCTGAACAAGCGTTTCGTCCCATAACCCGTCTCAATCCGAGCGATAGGCAAAAGTTATATGACGATCACGCAGATTTGTACTCAACCCTTAAGGCCGCGCATTTCGTCTGTCACCGAGCGGCTCGTTTTTCTAGGAAGGCAACTAATAGGGAACCCCACTATTACGAGGTAAACCTATGTTCGTTCATAACAAGCGACTGCAATATACCGTGCGTGTAGCAGCCCCGAATCCCGGTCTGGCTAACCTGATGCTTGAACAGTTTGGCGGGCCGCAGGGTGAACTCGCAGCAGCCATGCGCTATTTCGTTCAGGGCTTGGCGGAAGATGACCCAGGTCGTAAAGACATGCTCATGGATATCTCCACTGAAGAGCTGAGCCACCTTGAAATCATTGGCTCCATCATCGGCATGCTCAACAAAGGTGCCAAAGGCGAATTAGCCGAAGGGGTGGAAAAGGAAGCGGATCTGTATCGCTCCTTGACTGGCGGCGGCAACGATTCGCACACCACTTCGCTGTTGTACGGCGGCGGTCCGGCCTTGATCAACTCCGCTGGCGTTCCATGGACAGCGGCATACGTTGACTCGATCGGCGAACCGACTGCCGATCTGCGCTCCAATATCGCGGCAGAGGCTCGGGCCAAGATCGTGTACGAGCGCTTGATCAACGTGACCGATGACCCCGGCATCAAGGACGCGCTCAAATTCCTCATGACGCGTGAAATCGCCCACCAGAAGTCGTTCGAAAAAGCGCTGCACGCGATGCAACCCAACTTTCCACAGGGCAAACTGCCGGGCGTTCCGGAGTTCACCAACGTCTACTACAACCTGTCGCAGGGCGACGGCGATCTGCGCGGCCCGTGGAACCAGGGGCCGGAGTGGGAGTTTGTCGAAACGCCTCAGCCGGCAGTAGACGGCGGGGATGGCAAGGCATCCGTTGACCTGAGCAAAGCTCAGCAGAAAGTGGTGCAGCAAATGGCGGTTCGGACCCAGTCCGACGTCTCGGTCGACCCGCTGACCGGGGCCGATCTCGGCTCGGGTGCGGCCGTCAAGAAAGGTAAAGCCTGACCAACTGGCGCCGCGCCTGGTGATCCCGGTTCGGATCGGCGCGGCGCCAGTTGCGTCTTCGGAAGGCATAAAAAAGCCGGCTTGTGGCCGGCTTTCCTTTAGCGGTATTGGCTTATTTTTGATAAGCCGCCACAGCCTTGGTGATCTCTGCGCGGGCGGCTTCGGCGTCGCCCCAGCCTTCAACCTTGACCCACTTGCCTTTCTCCAGATCCTTGTAGTTCTCGAAGAAGTGCTTGATCTGCTCTAGCAGCAGCGGGGGCAGGTCGGTGTATTCCTTGATGTCGACGTACAGCTGGCTCAGCTTGTCGTGCGGAACGGCGATCAGCTTGGCGTCGCCGCCGGCTTCGTCGGTCATGTGCAGCACACCAACCGGACGGGCGCGGATGACGGAGCCCGGGGCTACCGGATAAGGGGTGACAACCAGCACGTCGAGCGGGTCGCCATCATCGGCCAGAGTGTGCGGGATGAAGCCGTAGTTCGCCGGGTAGAACATTGGCGTGGCCATGAAGCGGTCGACGAACAGGCAATCGGTGTCGTGATCGATTTCGTATTTGATCGGCGCGTGATTGGCCGGGATTTCGATGGCGACGTAGATGTCGTTTGGCAGGTCTTTGCCGGCCGGGACTTTGCTGTAGCTCATGAACATTGCTCCGTGGTCGGCCGAGGTGGCCTGGGGCGAAAAAAGTGGGCGCGATTATAGGCGCAGTGTCGGGCGTTTTGCCATGCCAGCCGAGGCGAACATGATTAGGCTGGCAATGCGCGCATTCGACGACCCGAAATCAGTGAGGTTCCGCGTAGTCGGGATGGCTTTTTTGCAAGCCTTGGAGGCGTGTGAACGGGTCCTGGCGGTAGAACGCCTGGAGCTGCTTGTAAACCTTTGGGTAGCTCCGATGCAGAAGATCGGGCGCGCTGAAAAAGTATTCACTGGTGACGGCGAAGAATTCGGCCGGGTTTTCCGCGGCGTAGGGATCGATCTCGGTGTGGGCTTCGGGGTCCGCGTCCAGCGTGGCGTTGAGCGCGTCATAGGCGCTCTGCATCGCCGTCGCCCAGTCTTCGAGGCGCATGCTCGAATGCAGCGGTGGTAACCCATTGGCATCGCCGTTGAGCATGTCCAGCTTGTGCGCGAGTTCGTGGATCACCAGGTTGTAGCCTTCCCAGCTGCCGCTTTCCCGTACGCCCGGCCAGGCCAGGATCACCGGTCCCTGCAGCCAGGCTTCGCCGCTGTGCTCGCCGTCCCATTCGTGCACCACGCCAGCCGAGTCGCGGTGCTTCTGCGGGCTGTGAAAATCGTCGGGGTAGATCACGATCTCATGGAAGCCCTGATACCAGTCCAGATCGGCCAGATGCAGCAACGGCAGCTGCGCCTGTGCAGCCAGACGTAGACGATCCGTCAGTTGCAGCTCGACGCCGGGCAGGGCGGTAAGTCGCTTGGCATGCAGAAATAAAAGGCTGCGCTCACGAAGCCGCTCGGTTTCCGCTTGGGTCAAACCGCCGAGGATCGGCAGGCTGTCCAGAACGCGTTGCCAGAGGGCGGGTCCGATGGCGAGACGGGCGAGGATGCGCTTGCGGCGCCAGTCGCGAAAAGACCACATGGGATAACTTCCAGCTGGAGGCGACCACCTTAAGCGGGGCGCGGATCGTCGGCAAGCTACGGAGTCGTAACCTGCTTTGCGCTCCGCTATGGTGAGTCGAGCGGGCGGTGCTCGCGTCTGAACCTGACCTTGGAGGCATCATGAACGACCCGAAGACCTCGCCCAGACCAACGCTGATCAACCCGCCGGGTCTGTACGATCCAGCGCCGAATGGTTACTCCCATATCGCAGTCGTGCCAGCTGGCACGCGGTTGGCGTTCATTGCCGGGCAGGGCGGGGAGACGGAGGACGGCCGGCTATCGGATGACTTCCGTGACCAGGTTCGTCAGGCCATGGCCAACCTACTGATCGCCATCGAAGCGGCCGGTGGTGAGCCATCGCAGATCGCCAAGCTGACGGTGTTGATCGTCGATCACAGCGAGCAGCGGCTAGGCGTGCTCGGAGAGGAATTGGAGCGGGCGTTCGGCGCGCAGATGAAGCCAGCCTGCACCTTGATTCCAGTGCCACGGCTGGCACTGGATGGCATGCTCTTCGAAATCGACGCGGTGCTGGTGTTGCCGGAAGCCTGAGCAGTCGCGCGGCGTGCAGCGCCTCGAATGTGCTGTGGCTCAACCCAGCAGGAAATTGCCGGTCTTCGGCTTGTCGTCGTCGAGGCTGAGCATTTCTGCCTCGTCCTTGAGCTTGACCCCCGAAAGCTGGCGACGGCAGGCCTCGCGCATCAGGTGAATCAGGCGGTGGGCGGCGAGGTTGTAGCTCAGGCCTTCCAGGCGGATGTTGGAGATGCAGTTGCGGTCGGCATCGGTGCGGCCGACTTTCGGGGCGTAGGTGAAGTACAGGCCCAGGCTGTCCGGCGAGCTCAAACCCGGGCGTTCGCCAACGAGCATCACCACCATCTTTGCCTTGAGCCTTTCGCCCACCTCGTCGCCCAGCGCGACGCGGCCCTGCTGCACCAGACAAATCGGCGCGAGGCTCCAGCCATCCTTCTCGATCTGTTCCTCGATGCGCTGGAGCAAGGGCAGGGCGTGACGTTGCACCGCCAGCGCGGAAAGCCCATCGGCAATCACGATCGCCAAGTCGTAGCCTTCGATTTGTTCGGTAGCGTGTTCAATGAGCTGCTCGGCAGAGGCCTCGTCCAGCCGTCGCCCCAGATCAGGGCGTTGGAGGTAAATGTAGCGGTCGGCTGCTGCGGAGCGCAGCTGCAGGGTGCTGAATCCCTTTTCCTGAAGCTGATGGGCCAGCTCGTCGGTGTCGAGTGACAAGTGCACGGCGTCCCGTGCCTGCGCATGGGCGAACTGGAAATCGAGCTGGGCGTCGGTCGGCAGGCTGGTGCCCGCGCGGCCTAGGGCGATGCGCGCCGGTGTGAGCTGGCGTAGATGGGCCCAGGGGTTTGGGATGATGGGGGTTGGAGGATGTCTGGTCATTCATTTGCTCCGGTGATGTATCTGCCGTACTGCGCAGGCACTGGCTCGAGCTCAGGAGCCTCTGTGCGGTTCTGATTCGCCAGCAAGCTGGCTCCTACAGGGCGTAACTTTCCGCACGGCCTGCATATCGTAGGAGCCAGCTTGCTGGCGAAGCGGGTCAGAACGGCCATGCGATTCGCGATCGAAAACCGGGCGTCGCTCTCGCTCCTGCAGGGCAGGTGATGTCAGTGCAGCTCATGCCATCCGCTCCAGCGCCTGGCGGAAAGCCGGTGGAAGCTCGCGTCCCATCTGCAGCCGTCCGCCGTCCTGGCGCAGGATGTCCATTTTGGCTAGCCACTCCTCGAACTCCGGTGCCGGCCGGAGCCCCAGGCTCTGACGCAGATAAAGGGCGTCGTGGAAGGAGGTGGTCTGGTAGTTGAGCATCACGTCGTCCGAGCCCGGAATGCCCATGATGAAGTTGATGCCGGCGGTGCCAAGCAGGGTCAGCAGTACATCCATGTCGTCCTGATCGGCTTCGGCATGGTTGGTGTAGCAGATATCGCAGCCCATGGGCACGCCGAGCAGCTTGGCGCAGAAGTGATCTTCCAGACCGGCGCGGATGATCTGTTTGCCGTTGTAGAGGTATTCGGGGCCGATGAAACCGACCACGGTGTTCACCAGCAACGGTTTGAATTTGCGTGCAACGGCGTAGGCGCGGGCCTCGCAGGTCTGCTGGTCGACGCCATGGTGCGCATTGGCCGACAAGGCTGAGCCCTGGCCGGTTTCGAAGTACATCAGATTGTCCCCGACCGTGCCGCGCTTCTGTGACAGACCGGCCTCGTAGCCTTCCTGCAGCACGGCGAGGTTGATGCCGAAACTGCTATTGGCCGCCTCGCTCCCGGCGATGGACTGAAACACCAGGTCCAGCGGTGCGCCGCGATTGATCGCCTCGATGGAGGTGGTTACGTGGGTGAGGATGCAGCCCTGGGTCGGTATGTCGTAACGCTGGATGATGGCGTCGAGCATCTTCAGCAGCTCGCAGATGCCGCTGGTGCTGTCGGTGGCCGGGTTGATGCCGATCACCGCGTCGCCGTTACCGTAGAGCAGGCCGTCGACGATGCTCGCGGCGATGCCGGCGGCCTCGTCGGTCGGGTGGTTGGGTTGCAAGCGGGTGGACATGCGCCCGCGCAGGCCGATGGTGTTGCGGAATCGGCTGACCACGCGGACTTTCTGCGCCACCAGAATCAGGTCCTGCACGCGCATGATCTTCGACACCGCGGCGACCATTTCAGGGGTCAGGCCCGGTGCCAATGCTTTGAGCGCAGCTTCGTCTGCGGCATCGCCGAGCAGCCAATTGCGAAAATCGCCGACGGTCAGATGGCTGACCGGGGCGAAGGCTTCGGCGTCGTGGCTGTCGATGATCAGCCGTGTGACTTCATCGGTTTCGTACGGGATCAATACGTCTTCGAGAAAGCGCTTGAGCGGAATCTGCGCCAGGCACATCTGCGCGGCGACCCGCTCGGCATCGCTGCCCGCCGCAACCTCGGCAAGAAAGTCGCCGGAGCGTGCCGGACTGGCCTTGGCCATCACCTCGCGCAGGCTATCGAAGCGCCAATTGGTGCCGCCTACGCTGTGCGAGTATCCCGTCATGCTCGTCTCCCATTGGCAGGTGAACATCACCTGCGTTGGCGTTGCTGCGTCGAAAGCAGCCTCATTTGCGAGCCCAGTCGACATGCTCATTTCCAACATAAGCTCATACGCGAACCCGGTCCGCTTCAGTTCGCCCATGATGTGCACGGTTCGGTGGGCTAAAGCCCACCCTACTAAACTACTTCAACGTCGCCTCGGCATTCTCGATTGCGGCGAATTCCTCTTCCGGCGTGCCGGCCACCAGGTGGTGCCGGCTGTAGATCGCGAAGTAGGCAATGAAGACGCCGTAGATCACGGCTGCAGCGATCACCACGCGCGGGTCGACGAGGAAGCCCGCGACCACTGCGATGCACGCCAGAACCAGCGCAACGCCGGAGGTCAGCACGCCGCCGGGTGTCTTGTATGGGCGATGCAGGTCGGGACGGCGCACGCGCAGCACGATGTGCGAGGCCATCATCAGCACGTAGGAGATGGTTGCGCCGAACACCGCCACGAGGATCAGCAAATCGCCCTGGCCGGTCAGCGAGAGCAGGAAGCCGATGATGCCCGGAATAACCAGCGCCATGACCGGCGCCTTGTTTTTGTTGGTCAGCGACAGTTTGCGCGGCAGGTAGCCGGCCCGCGACAGCGCGAAAATCTGCCGCGAGTAGGCGTAGATGATCGAGAAGAAGCTGGCGATCAGCCCGGCCAACCCGACCAGATTGACGAAGCCGCTCATCCAGGTGGACGAGCCATAGGCGGTGGTAAGCGCTTCGACCAGCGGGTTGCCGGACTCGACCAGTGTGCTGGAACCCGCACCACCGGGGCCGACCAGCAGGATCAGCCCGGCGAAGGCCAGCAGGACCAACATGGCGCCGATCAGCCCGCGTGGCATGTCGCGCTGTGGGTTCTTGGTTTCCTCGGCGGCCAGCGGTACGCCTTCGACCGCAAGGAAGAACCAGATCGCATAGGGGATCGCCGCCCAGATGCCTACGTATCCGTAAGGCAGGAAGTTGCTGGCGCCAGCGGCAGTGGTCGGCGCGATATCCAGCAGCTTGTCCACCGAGAAGTGCGGCACCATCGCGACGATGAAGACACCCAAGGCCAGCGCGGCAATCGCGGTGATGATGAACATCAGCTTCAACGCCTCGCCGACTCCAAATATGTGGATACCGATAAAGATGATGTAGAAGGCCAGGTAGATGGCCCAGCCGCCGATGCCGAACAGCGATTCGCAGTAAGCGCCGATAAACACGGCGATGGCCGCCGGCGCAATGGCATATTCGATGAGGATCGCCGTGCCGGTGAGAAAACCACCCAATGGGCCGAAGGCGCTGCGGGCGAAGCCATAACCGCCGCCTGCTGTGGGAATCATCGAAGAGAGTTCGGCGAGTGAAAAGCACATGCACAGGTACATGGTCGCCATCAGCAGGGTGGCAATGAACAGCCCGCCCCAACCACCCTGTGCCAAGCCGAAGTTCCAGCCGGCGTAGTCGCCGGAAATGACATAAGCCACGCCGAGGCCCACCAGCAGCACCCAACCGGCGGCGCCTTTCTTCAGTTCGCGTTCCTGGAAATAGGTACTGCCAACTGCCTCGAAATCGATGGCGTGGGTGGAGGGTGTCGCACTGCTGTGTTCGAGAGCCATGGGAATCATCCTTTGATGGGTTCGGGTACGGCAGGATCGTTAAAGCAAGCGCTGTGCCTTTGCGGTTTCTACGGCATTTGGGGACCTCTTGAGTGAAAAAAGCAGCCACGCGTGCACCAACCCGACGCCTTGCGGCGCGGGCGGGCACTCTTTATGGGCCAGAAGTTATGGGCCAGAAAATTATGGGCTAGAAGAACCCCAGTGGATTGATGTCGTAGCTGATCAACAGGTTCTTGGTCTGCTGATAGCTGTCGAGGATCATTTTGTGGGTTTCGCGACCGACACCGGACTTCTTGTAGCCACCAAAGGCCGCATGGGCGGGGTAGAGGTGGTAGCAGTTGGTCCAGACGCGTCCGGCCTTGATCGCCCGGCCCATGCGATAAGCGCGGTTGATGTCGCGGGTCCAGACGCCGGCACCCAGTCCGTACTCGGTGTCGTTGGCGATGGCCAGTGCTTCGGCTTCATCCTTGAAGGTGGTTACGCCGATCACCGGGCCAAAGATTTCCTCCTGGAATACGCGCATCTTGTTCGTGCCCCTGAGCAGCGTCGGCTGGATGTAATAGCCGGTGGCGAGCGAGCCTTCCAGCTTCTCCGCCGCGCCGCCGGTGAGAACCTCGGCACCTTCCTGCTTGGCGATTTCCAGGTAGGACATGATCTTGTCGAACTGCTGCTGGCTGGCCTGGGCGCCGACCATGGTGTCGGTGTCCAGCGGGTCGCCGCGCTTGATCTGCGAGACCTTCTTCATCACCGCTTCCATAAACGGCCCGTAGATCGACTCCTGCACCAGCGCCCGCGACGGACAGGTGCACACCTCACCCTGGTTGAAGAAGCCCAGCACCAGCCCTTCGGCGGCTTTCTCGATGAAGGTCGGCTCGGCCTGCATGATGTCTTCGAAGTAAATATTCGGGCTCTTGCCGCCCAGCTCGACGGTGCTCGGGATGATGCTCTCGGCGGCGCGCTTCATGATGTGCGAGCCCACCGGGGTGGAACCGGTGAAGGCGATCTTGGCGATGCGCTTGCTGCTGGCCAGGGCCTCGCCGGCTTCCCGGCCATAACCCTGCACGATATTGAGCACGCCCGGGGGCAGCAGGTCGCCGATCACCTCCATCAGCACGGCGATGCCCAACGGGGTTTGCTCGGCGGGCTTGAGCACGACGCAGTTGCCCGCGGCCAGCGCAGGGGCGAGCTTCCAGGCGGCCATGAGAATGGGGAAGTTCCAGGGAATGATCTGCCCGACCACGCCCAGCGGTTCGTGGAAATGGTAAGCGGCGGTGTGCTCGTCGATCTCGGCGGCGGTGCCTTCCTGGGCGCGAATGCAGCCGGCGAAGTAGCGGAAGTGATCGGCGGCCAGCGGGATGTCGGCGTTCAGGGTTTCGCGCACCGCCTTGCCGTTGTCCCAGGTTTCGGTGATGGCGAGCATTTCTAGGTTCTGCTCGATACGATCGGCAATCTGCAGCAGGACCAGCGAACGCGCTTGCACGCTAGTCTTGCCCCAGGCGTCGGCTGCGGCGTGGGCGGCGTCCAGCGCCTTGTCGATGTCGGCGGCGTCTGAGCGGGGAAACTCGGCGATGGGCTGGCCGTTTACCGGGGACAGGTTGGTGAAGTACTGGCCGTTGACCGGCTCGACGAACTCGCCGTTGATGAAGTTGCCGTAACGGGACTTGAAGGAAACGACAGCGCCTTCGCTGCCGGGATGGGCGTAACGCATGATGAGTCTCCGGGACTTGTAATTGTGTGGGACTGCTGAGTTCAGCGTAGAACAAAGCCCGTTCGTCGGCAGGGCAGGCGACGTGCGGTGTCGGGGGCTCGCGGACGGGTGCTGTGCTAATCTGCGCCGCAGTTTTCGGCGCCGACACGCGCGGCTGTGCCGCCTGATCCCATTGCCCGACGCGGCGCTTTTCAGAGGTCATTCATGCATATCCATATTCTCGGCATCTGCGGCACCTTCATGGGTTCGCTGGCGGTGCTGGCCAAGGAACTTGGCCATCGCGTCACCGGCTCTGACGCTAACGTCTACCCGCCGATGAGCACCCAGCTCGAAGCCCAGGGCATCGAACTGACCCAAGGCTATGAGCCAAGCCAGCTGGAGCCCGCGCCTGATCTGGTGGTGGTCGGCAACGCGCTAGCCCGCGGCAATCCGGCCGTCGAGTACGTGCTGAACAAGGGGCTGCCCTATGTGTCCGGCCCGCAGTGGCTAGCCGATCACGTGCTGCAGGGCCGCTGGGTGCTGGCCGCTGCTGGCACTCATGGCAAGACCACCACCAGCAGCATGCTGGCCTGGGTGCTCGAACATGCAGGGATGAGCCCGGGCTTTCTTATCGGTGGCGTGCCGCAGAACTTCGGCATTTCGGCGCGCTTGGGCGGCACGCCGTTCTTCGTGGTTGAGGCCGACGAATACGACAGCGCCTTCTTCGACAAGCGCAGCAAGTTCGTCCATTACCGCCCGCGCACGGCGATCCTCAACAACCTGGAATTCGACCACGCGGACATCTTCCCGGATCTCGCGGCGATCGAGCGGCAGTTCCATCATCTGGTGCGTACCGTGCCCAGCGAAGGGCTGGTGATCCATCCCGAGTCTGAAACGGCGCTCAAACGCGTGATCGGCATGGGCTGCTGGACGCCCGTGCAGACCACCGGCGACGGCGGGCAATGGCAAGCCAACCTACTCAGCGCCGACGGCTCGCGTTTCGAGGTGATCTTCGAGGGCGCCGTTCAGGGCGTGGTGGATTGGGAGCTGACCGGCCTGCACAACGTCAACAATGCCCTGGCCACGCTTGCCGCCGCGCGTCATGTCGGCGTGCTGCCGAAGCAGGGCGCCGAGGCGCTGAGCGAATTCCTGAGCGTCAAGCGGCGCATGGAAAAGGTCGCCGAGGTCAACGGCCTAACTATCTACGACGACTTCGCTCATCACCCAACGGCCATCGCCACCACCCTTGACGGCTTGCGCAAGCGCGTTGGTGACACACCGATCATTGCGGTTGTCGAACCGCGCTCCAACTCCATGAAGCTCGGTGCCCATCGTGAAGGACTGGCCGAGTCGGTGGCGCTGGCTGATCAGGCGATCTGGTACGCACCGGCCAACCTCGGCTGGGACCTGGCCGCGACAGTCGCCGGCTCGCCGGTAGAGACGACTGTCTGTGATTCGCTGGACGCGATCATCGCCAAGGTGAAAGCCGACGCCAAACCGGGTACGCAGGTGGTGGTGATGAGCAATGGCGGTTTTGGTGGGCTGCACGTCAAGCTGGCTGAAGCGCTTGCGTAAAGCCGCTTGGTGGGCTGAAGCCCACCCTACGGTGCTGATGCGATAGGTTCGATTGAAGTTGCGGCTCCATGCGGGCGGCGATTTTGTAGGGTGGGCTTCAGCCCGCAAAAGGAAGCACGACGCAATTGCGCGGAGAGAACTACGAATGAGCGGCCCCGAACGCATCACCCTGGCCATGACTGGCGCGTCCGGCGCGCAGTACGGCCTGCGCCTGCTCGACTGCCTGATCCAGGAAGACCGCGAGGTGCACTTCCTGATTTCCAAGGCGGCGCAACTGGTGATGGCCACCGAGACCGACGTGGTGCTGCCGGCCAAACCACAGGCCATGCAGGCATTTCTCTCCGAATACACCGGCGCCGCGGTCGGGCAGATCCGCGTGTTCGGCAAGGAAGACTGGATGGCGCCGCCGGCATCCGGCTCTGGCGCGCCAACGGCGATGGTGGTGGTGCCCTGTTCGACCGGCACCTTGTCGGCGATCGCCACCGGCGCCTGCAACAACCTGATCGAGCGCGCCGCCGACGTTGCCCTCAAAGAGCGCCGCCAGCTGATCCTGGTGCCGCGTGAAGCGCCGTACTCCAGTATCCATCTGGAGAACATGCTCAAGCTGTCCAACCTCGGCGCCACCATCCTGCCGGCCTCGCCGGGTTTCTATCACCAACCGCAGACCATCGACGATCTGGTCGATTTCGTCGTGGCGCGGATTCTCAACCTGCTCAACATCCCGCAGGACATGCTGCCGCGCTGGGGCGAGCACCACATCGTCAGTGACGACTGAGCCCAGGCGAGCGCACCTGATCCTGCCTGCGTTCTACGAGACCAAAGGAGGCCCTGATGAAGCGACCCGCTATGCGATTCGGCTCGACGCTGGGCCTTCTCCTGCTGCTCTCCGGTTGTGCCACCGTGCGCACCCTTGACGCTGCCAAGCCCGGCGCGCCGATCGTTTATTCAGGTACCCGGCTGGACTGGTACAGCCTCAACGGCGGTTGCTGCCCGCGTGATCGATTTGGTGCCGAGGCACCGAAGCATGCGGCGCTCGACCTTCCGGCCAGTGTTCTGCTCGACACGCTCCTGCTGCCGCTCTCACTCGCAACCGCACTCGGGCTGAGGTTGAACGTGCAGGGTGGCCTTTAACGGTTTAACCCGCTCCAGCCTTTATGCCGTCCTGGTTCAGCCGCTTTCGTCTCTCCGATAAGAAACGGTTATCGCCAGATCAGATGCTGTCATTAGGCAAGACCCGTAGCGGTTCTTAAAGTGGCGCCACGCAGGGCCGCCTTGGCCCATCACAAAAAAATAAGAAATGTGAGGGCAGACGATGGCGCCGGGCCTGATTGCGAGCCGTCCGCGGAGACTGTGCTCGTCCGCTTGTCATCATTCATATGATCTGAATCGCATTAGCTCGGCTGCATGCCTCGCGCCAGATCGCCGTCATGTGCGCCTGGCGTGCCACCTCGACGAGCCGGTAAGTAGCTGCGAAATCCATTCTGGGCGGTTCCTGTCGAAGCACGCCTCACGCGGGTTCATGTGCCTTGCACGACCGGTCGGCGGAGTCCGAATGGAAAGTTGCCGGGCAAATTTGACAGTCAATCATATGATGATAGGGTTCAGTAGACCCAAAGGCAGCCGTAAAGAGGCGCGCATGTCGAACAACTATCACAGCGCAACGGTCGATTGGCTCGGTTCCTGGATCGCGTCGGGCAAGGTGCAGCCCGGTGAGGCGTTAAAGGTCGAAGCCGGTCTTTGCGAAGAGCTGGGTGTGAGCCGCACCGTGATTCGCGAGGCGATCAAGACGCTGGTGGCCAAGGGCATGCTTGATGTCGGGCCGAAGGTCGGCACGCGCGTCACCCCGGTGCGCGCCTGGAACCTGTTCGATGTCCAGGTCGTAGGCTGGCTCGCCAAGAACGGCCTGCCGGAAAGCTTCGTGATGGATCTGCTCGATCTGCGCCGGACCATCGAACCGACCGCCGTACGCTGGGCGTGCGAGCGCGCCACACCGAAGCAGATCGCCGAAATCCAGGCGGCCTACCAGATGCTGGCCGCCTCCCTCGGCGACAAGGACGAATACAACCGCGCCGACAAGCTGTTTCACGAGGCGGTGCTTGCCGCCAGCCATAACCAATTCATCGAGCGCATGGTGCCCGCGCTTGGCGCGTTGCTGGCGGTGTCGTTTGAGGTGTCGTCGACCGTCCCGGATGAGCTCGGTCTGACGCTGCCGTTGCACAAGGACATCGCCGACGCGATCGCCAGCCGCGATGTCGCGCGCGGCGTATGGGCCTGCATGACGCTGATCGAGCGGGCGGCCCTGACGATTTCACGAAACTACCCGGAGCTGGTCGTGTTACGCGGCGAGCAGACTGCGCCATAAAAATAATGAAAGCGGAGTGCGACCATGCAATGGCTGCCCATCTCGCAACAACGTTACACGCTGGCCGAGGGGCCTTTCTGGGATGCCCAGGATCAGACGCTCTATTGGGCCGACATCGTCGGTCGACTGGCCTGCCGGCTGGGTCCGGCTGGTTACCGGCAATGGCAGCTGGCCGAGCCGGTCTCGGCATTCATTCCCACGCAACGCGGCGACGCGCTGGTGACGCAGGCCAGTGGCATTTACCGCCTCGATTGCAACTCGGCTGAAGCCGAGCCTGCGCTTGAGCGTTTCTGCGTCGCGGACGCTACGCCCGGCAACCGCGCCAACGAAGCGCGTTGCGACGCACAGGGGCGGCTCTGGCTGGGCACCATGCAGAACAACATCGCCGAAGACGGCAGCGATCTGCCGGTCACCCGGCGCTCCGGCGGGCTGTTCAGGGTCGATCCGGACGGCTCGGTGACGCAGCTGCTCAGCGATCAGGGCATCGTCAACACGCTGCTGTGGAGCGAGGCGGGCGACCGCGTCATCTGCGGCGATACGCTCGATGAATCTTTGTACATCCATGACCTCGCGGACGATGGTCGTCTCGTCGAGCGTCGCACCTGGGCGGGACCGCACCCGCGCGGCGTACCGGACGGGTCCGCCATGGATGTCGAAGGTTATGTCTGGAATGCGCGTTGGGGCGGGCATTGCCTGCTGCGTTTTGAGCCCGACGGCTGCCTTGATCGCATTATCGAATTGCCCGTCAGCCACCCCACCAGCTGCGTATTCGGCGGGCCGGACCTGACCCGTTTGTATGTGACCTCGGCCAGGCCGGGCAAGTCCGCGGCCGAGCTGGACGGCGCCGTGTTGATGGCCGATGTCGGGATCGCCGGAATGCCCTGCACCCGTTTCGCAGGTTGACCGATTAACCGGCCGCCTGGCGGCCACCCTTTGATCAGGAGTTGTTCACATGGCTTCACCGCTTTCACTGCCACCGACACCCGAACCCCAACGCGGCGAACGCCTGAAAGGCAAGGTCGTGGTCGTCACCGGCGGGGCTCAGGGCATCGGCGAGGCCATCGTTGCCTGCTTCCAGGCGCAGCAAGCCAAGGTCGTCATCGGGGACATCCAGGGCGAGAAGGCCGAGCGAGTGGCTGCTGGCTGGCGCGAGCGGGGCGGTGAAGTGCGTGCACAGAAAACCGACGTCACCCGACCCGCCGAGCTCGAGGCTCTGATTGCCCTGGCGATGGAGCACTACGGCCAGGTCGATGTGCTGGTTAACTGCGCCGGGGTCAACGTGTTCCGCGACCCGCTGGAAATGACCGAAGAGGACTGGCGGCGCTGCTTCGCCATTGATCTGGACGGCGTCTGGTTCGGCTGCAAGGCAGTGCTGCCGCATATGGTGCAACGCGGCGTCGGCAACATCATCAACATCGCCTCGGTGCACTCGACCAACATCATTCCCGGCTGCTTTCCCTATCCGGTCGCCAAGCACGGGCTGCTCGGCCTGACCCGCGCGCTGGGGATCGAATATGCGCCCAAGGGGATTCGCGTCAATGCCATCGCACCGGGCTACATCGAGACACAGCTCAACGTCGATTATTGGAACGACTTTTCCGATCCGCATGCCGAGCGCCAACGTGCTTTCGACATGCACCCGCCGCGGCGCATCGGGCAGCCGATCGAGGTGGCGATGACCGCATTGTTTCTGGCGACCGACGAGGCGCCGTTCATTAACGCGTCCTGCATCACCATCGATGGCGGGCGTTCGGTGCTTTACCACGATTGACGGCTACAGGGATTCGCTTCAAAGGGGCTGCGGCCTCGCGGCAAACCGCCAGAAAGCATTCGGTGGTGCTGGATCAGGTGATAGCAGCCTGGCCAGTCAACAAAGGGCTATTAAATAAAAACAATGGAGGTAGCTATGTTCCGTTCTATCGGAATCCGTTCGCTGTGCTGTGCCGCGTTAACCGTCGGTGCGATGAGTTTCGCCGCCGCAACGATGGCCAAGGAAGAGGTCAAGATCGGTTTTCTGGTCAAGCAACCCGAGGAGCCCTGGTTCCAGACCGAGTGGGCGTTCGCCGAGAAGGCGGCCAAAGAGCACGGTTTCACCCTCCTCAAGATCGCCGTGCCGGACGGTGAAAAAACCCTCGCCGCCATCGACAGCCTCGCGGCCAATGGCGCCAAAGGCTTCGTCATCTGCCCGCCGGATGTCGCGCTCGGCCCGGCCATCGTTGCCAAGTCCAAATTCAACGACCTCAAGGTCATGGCCGTCGATGACCGTTTCGTCGATGCCAAAGGCGAGTTCATGGAGGACGTGCCGTACCTCGGCATGGCGGCCTTCGAGGTGGGTCAGAAACAAGGCGCAGCCATGGCTGAAGAAGCCAAGAAGCGTGGCTGGGACTGGAACGACACCTATGCGGTCATCAATACCTACAACGAACTCGACACCGGCAAGAAGCGCACCGATGGCTCGGTGGATGCGCTGAAGAAGGCTGGCTTTCCGGAAGACCACATCCTCTACACCCCGCAGAAGACCCTCGATGTGCCCGGCAGCATGAACGCCACCACCTCGGCATTGGTCAAGCTGCCGCGTGGCGCGAAGAACCTGATCATTGGCGGCATGAACGACAACACCGTGCTGGGCGGCGTGCGCGCCACGGAAAGTGCCGGCTTCAGCGCCGAGAACGTGATCGGTATCGGCATCAACGGCACCGACGCCATCGGCGAACTGAAGAAGGACAACAGTGGTTTCTTCGGCTCGATGCTGCCCAGCCCGCATATCGAGGGCTACGAAACGGCGCGGATGATGTACGAGTGGGTCACCGAGGGCAAAGAGCCGCCGAAGTACACCGCGATGGACGAAGTCACCCTGATCACCCGCGAGAACTTCCAGGAGGAACTGGAAAAGATCGGCCTCTGGAAGTAGCAGCGACCGGTCATGGGTGGCCAGGCACAGGCCGATTTCAGCATCAGACCCGCCCGGTGTGCCGGGCGGGGGTGGAGACGCTCCATGTTCCAACAAATCAAGACGGGCGACAGCCTGCGTTTCAACGGCATCGGCAAGAACTTTCCGGGCGTGCGGGCGCTGTCGGATATCAGCTTCGTCGCGCGGCCCGGTACCGTGCACGCGCTGATGGGCGAGAACGGCGCGGGCAAATCGACACTCCTGAAGATACTCGGCGGCGCCTATCAGCCAAGCAGCGGCGATCTACAGATCGGTGAGCGCACCATGGCCTTTCGGTCGGCGGGCGAGAGCATCGCCAGCGGCGTCGCGGTGATCCATCAGGAGTTGCATCTGGTGCCGGAAATGAGCGTGGCCGAGAACCTGATGCTGGGGCACATGCCGTCGCGTTTCGGGCTGGTCAATCGCCGTGCGATGCAACGTCAGGCGCGGGAGTTGCTCAAGGGACTGGCCGACGAAATTGATCCGGCGGCGAGATTGGGCAGCCTCTCGCTGGGGCAGCGCCAGTTGGTCGAGATCGCCAAGGCGATGTCGCGCAACGCCCATGTGATCGCCTTCGACGAGCCTACCAGCAGCCTGTCGGCGCGGGAGATCGAACGGCTGATGGCAATCATCGCCAAGCTCCGCGACGACGGGCGGGTGGTGTTGTACGTGTCGCACCGGATGGAAGAAATTTTCCGTATCTGCGATGCGGTCACGGTGTTCAAGGATGGTCGCTTCGTCTGCACGTTCGACGACATGAGCGAGCTGACTCACGACCAGCTGGTGACCTGCATGGTCGGGCGGGATATCGAGGACATCTACAACTATCGCCCCCGCGAGCAGCAGGGTGAGGCCCTGCGCGTCGAGGGGCTGCTCGGCCATGGCTTGCTGGAGCCGGTGAGTTTTGCGGCGAGCCGTGGTGAAGTGCTCGGCTTCTTTGGTCTGGTCGGTGCCGGGCGTACCGAGCTGCTGCGCCTGCTCGCCGGGCTGGCCCCGCACAAGGCCGGCACGGTCCAGCTTGATGGGCAGCCACTGAAGCTGAAGTCGGCACGCGATGCCATCACGGCGGGCATTCTGCTGTGCCCCGAGGACCGCAAGAAAGATGGCATCGTGCCGTTGGCCAGCGTGGCCGAGAACATCAACATCGGCGCGCGTGGCAGCAACGCCCGCCTGGGTTGCCTGGTCCAGGGGCGCTGGGAGCGGGAGAACGCCGACCGGCAGATCCGCGCGCTGAACATCAAGACGCCGTCCCCGGACCAGCAGATCGTCTACCTGTCGGGGGGCAATCAGCAAAAGGTGATTCTGGGGCGCTGGCTCTCGATGCCGATGAAGGTGCTGCTGCTCGACGAGCCCACGCGGGGCATCGACATCGGCGCCAAGGCCGAGATCTACCAGATCATCCATGACCTCGCGGCAAGCGGCATCGCGGTGATCGTCGTGTCCAGCGACCTGATGGAAGTCATCGGCATCTCCGACCGGATCCTGGTGATGAGCGAGGGCGCGATCACCGGCGAGCTTCCGCGCGAGCAGGCTGATGAGTCCCACCTGCTGCAACTGGCACTCCCGCGTTCGCGCGGCTGAACAACAATGATGAGGTGCTCTATGTCTGCTCAACAAAACGCCATGTCCGCCCCGCGGCAAGGCCTCAACCTGCGCCGGTTCCTCGATGATTGGGTGATGGTGCTGGCGGCCCTCGGGATCTTCGCGCTGTCGGCCATTTTCATCGACAACTTCCTCTCGCCTTTGAACATGCGTGGCCTCGGCCTGGCCATTTCGACGGTCGGCATCGCCGCCTGCACCATGCTGTTCTGTCTGGCGTCCGGGCACTTCGATCTGTCGGTCGGCTCGGTCATCGCCTGCGCGGGCGTGGTGGCGGCGGTGGTGATGCGTGATACCGAAAGCGTGTTCCTCGGCGTCTCGGCGGCGCTGGCGATGGGTCTGGTGGTCGGGCTGGTCAACGGCATCGTGATCGCCAAGCTGCGAATCAATGCGCTGATCGCGACGTTGGCGACGATGCAGATCGTCCGCGGGCTGGCGTACATTTTTTCCAACGGTAAAGCGGTGGGGGTGATGCAGGAGGAATTCTTCCTGTTCGGTAACGGCAGCCTGTTCGGCGTGCCGGTGCCCATCCTGATCACGCTTGTGTGCTTCGCCTTTTTTGGCTGGCTGCTCAACTACACCACCTACGGCCGCAACACCATGGCCATTGGCGGCAACCAGGAAGCGGCGCTGCTGGCCGGGGTCAATGTCGATCGCACCAAGATCATCATTTTCGCCGTGCACGGGCTGATCGGTGCGCTGGCCGGTGTGGTACTGGCGTCGCGGATGACGTCCGGGCAGCCAATGATCGGTCAGGGATTCGAGCTGACGGTGATCTCGGCCTGCGTGCTTGGGGGCGTATCGCTCAGCGGTGGCATCGGAATGATTCGCCACGTGATCGCGGGCGTGTTGATCCTGGCAATCATCGAAAACGCGATGAACCTGAAAAACATCGACACCTTCTACCAGTACGTCATACGCGGCACGATCCTGCTGCTGGCGGTGATCATCGATCGGCTGAAGCAGCGTTGACCCTAATCGCGCCGCACGCCGGCGCGCTGGAGAACCTGTGAAGACTCAATTGATCGCGCTGGATTGGGGCACCAGTTCCCTGCGTGCCTATCGGCTCGGCGCGGCCGGCGAAACGCTGGAAGAGCGCAGCCTGCCGTTAGGTGTCATGCCGCTCGACGGCAGCGAAGCCGATTTCGAGCGCGCTCTGGAGCGGGCGTGCGGCGACTGGCAACGATCGAGCCCTGAGGCACCGATCATTGCGTGCGGCATGATCGGCAGCGCACAGGGCTGGCGTGAAACGCCCTATGCCGAGGCGCCGCTCGATGTCGACGGGCTGGTTTTACTACCGTTCGAGCGCTCGCATGGCATGCCGCTGTGGCTGGTGCCCGGCGTGATTCAACGCGGCGCTCTGCCCAACGTGATGCGCGGCGAAGAAACGCAGGTGTTCGGCCTGCTCGATGGCGATGCCGATCATGCTGAGCCGCTGTTGGTTGGTCTCCCGGGCAGCCATAGCAAGTGGGTGATGGTTGAGCGCGGCCAACTCAGCCGGTTCCAGACCTTCATGACCGGTGAGGTCTATCAGGCGCTGCTCGGCCACACGATCCTCGGGCGCACGGCGGTGAGCGGCGATGGGTTCAACACCCTGGCCTTCGAGCGCGGCCTGCAGGTGGCGAGAAGTGGCGAAGGGCAGTTGGGACCGCTGTCGACCATTTTCAGCAGCCGAACGCTGGTACTGACGGGTGAGCTCAGCGGTGAAGCGCAGGGCGATTACCTGTCGGGACTGCTGATTGGTCATGAGCTCGCTGCCATGACCTCACGACTGCAACTGCCGCTCTCGCAATCGATCGTCCTTATCGGCCGTTCAACCTTATGCGCCCGTTACCTGTGGGCGCTGGAGTGCTTCGGTTTCGAATCGCTGCGTTATGCACCCGAGGCGACCGCTGCCGGGCTTTGGAGAATTGCCGTGAGCGCCGGGTTGGTGCCCGAGACAAAAGGGGAGACGTATGTTCAGAACCACCCTGGCTATTAATGGCCTGATCTCGATCCTGCGGGGTCTGCGCCCGGAGGAAGCGGAGGCGGTAGGCAATGCGCTTTATGCGGCGGGCATGCGGATCATCGAGGTGCCGCTCAACTCACCCCAGCCCCTGCGCAGCATCGAGATTCTGCGCAGCACGTTGCCTGGGGATTGCTTGGTCGGAGCCGGAACGGTGCTGTCGACGCAGCAGGTTCGTGAGGTTCGGGAGGCCGGCGGGCAGGTGATCGTCATGCCGCACTGCAACGTCGACGTGTTGCGAGCGGCCAAGGCGCTGGGTCTGTATCTCGCACCTGGCGTTGCCACGCCCACCGAGGCCTTTGCCGCTCTGGCGGCTGGCGCTGACGCGCTCAAGCTATTCCCTGCCGAGCAGGTGGGCCTTAGCGCCATGAAGGCCTGGCTAACGGTATTGCCGCCTGGCACCGCGCTGCTGCCGGTGGGCGGCATCACACCGGACAACATGGCGGCGTACCTCCAGGCTGGGGCTGCCGGCTTCGGATTGGGTTCCGCACTCTACACGTCGGGTTTGAACCCGGCCGAAATCGGCCATCGGGCACGCACGTTCATTCAGGCTCGCCACGCGGCGCTGGGCTGAACTCCCTTTTTCGAGAGACATTTCAATGAAAATAACCCGCCTCACCACGCTGGTCGTGCCGCCACGCTGGCTGTTCCTCAAAATCGAAACCGATGAAGGCGTCACCGGCTGGGGCGAGCCTGTGATCGAAGGCCGTGCACAGAGCGTCGCCGCGGTGGTGGAGGAGCTGGCCGACTACCTGGTCGGTCGTGATCCGCGTAACGTCGAAGACCTCTGGACGGTCATGTACCGCGGCGGCTTCTACCGCGGCGGGCCCCTGCACATGAGTGCCATCGCCGGCATCGATCAGGCGCTTTGGGACATCAAGGGCAAGGCGCTGGGTGTTTCGGTCAGCGAGTTGCTTGGCGGACGGGTGCGCGAGCGCATTCGCGTGTATTCCTGGATCGGCGGTGATCGCCCGGCGGATACCGCCAATGCAGCGCGGGATGCCGTGGCGCGCGGGTTCAGCGCGGTGAAGATGAATGCCAGCGAAGAGCTGCAGTTCGTCGACAGCCACGCCAAGGTCGATGCGGTGCTGGCGAACATGGCAGCCGTGCGCGAAGCCGTGGGTGGCGACATCGGCATCGGCGTGGACTTTCATGGCCGCGTGCATAAGCCCATGGCCAAGATCCTGATCAAGGAACTCGAGCAGTATCGACCGATGTTCATCGAGGAACCCGTGCTCAGCGAGAACTACGAAGCGCTCAAGGAGCTGGCGCCGCTGTCCTGTGCGCCGATCGCCCTGGGCGAGCGGCTGTATTCGCGCTGGGATTTCAAACGCATCCTTGCCGAGGGCTATGTCGACATCATTCAACCGGACGTGTCCCACGCTGGAGGCATCACCGAGACCCGCAAGATCGCGAGCATGGCCGAGGCCTACGACGTCGCGCTGGCGCTGCACTGCCCACTCGGGCCGATAGCGCTAGCGGCCTGTCTGCAGCTGGACGGCGTTTGCTACAACGCCTTCATTCAGGAACAGAGCCTGGGCATTCATTACAACCAAGGCAACGACCTGCTCGACTACGTGAGTAACCGCGAGGTGTTCGCCTACAAGGACGGCTTCGTCGCGATCCCGAACGGGCCTGGATTGGGCATCGAGATCAACGAGGAGTACGTGCTGGAACAAGCGCGTATCGGCCATCGCTGGCGCAACCCGATCTGGCGTCACGCCGATGGGAGCGTGGCTGAGTGGTAGGGCGTGTTTGGGGTGGGTGACGGCGTTTTTCTTTAGCGCCGCAACGTTCCGGAGTCGGTGGGCTGAAGCCCACCCTACGCGGCTCGCGGCACGCCGGCGGCAGTGTCGCTGAGAGTAGGGCTGCGATTAGCCTGGGACGGCGTTCCCCTTTTGCCCTGCGACGTTCCGGACCCGGTGGGCTGAAGCGGAGCGCCGCTCGGCCCACCCTACCGCCACGGGAGTCAAATTGTAGGGTGGGCTTCAGCCCGCCAAGCAGCCGCCGAGCGCTTGCGAGCACCGAGGTAGGAGCCTGCCGACTCTGCTGCTGTGCGAACCGGAGCCAAGCATAAGGCCCCTCGTGGGGCCTTGTACGTCAGGGCTTGGGAAATTTGTAGATTGTGGTTTGGGTATAGGTCTTGCCCGGGTCGAGGCGGGTGCTTGGGAAGTCCGGCTGGTTAGGCGCATCCGGATAGTGCTGCGTTTCCAGAGTAAAGGCGCTCCAGTGCGGATACGCCTTGCCGCCTTTGCCGTTGATGCTGCCGTCGAGGAAATTGCCGGTGTAGAGCTGCACGCCTGGCTCGGTGGTGTACATCAGCAACCGCCGGCCGGACTCGGGATCGAGCACCTCCGCGGCCAGCTTGCTCAGGTCGCCGTTGGTGTCCAGCACCCAGTTGAAGTCGAAACCGCCAGCCTTGGGTTCAGCAAATGTCAGCTGTTGATGATCATCCTTGATGTGCGCGCCGAAACTGGTCGGCTGAAGGAAGTCCATCGGCGTTCCCTTGACCTCGGCCAGCTCGCCGGTCGGGATCAGTTTTTCGGTCACTGGCGTGTAGCGCGAGGCGTGCAGCGTCGCGACCTGATCAAGCACGCTCGGGCTGCCGGCGCCGGCGAGGTTGAAGTAGCTGTGGTTGGTCAGATTGAGCACCGTGGGTTTGTCGGTGGTGGCGCGGTACTGGATGCGCAGCTCGTTGTCGTCGTTGAGGCTGTAGGTCACGTGGGTAGTCATGGTGCCGGGAAAGCCCATTTCGCCATCAGGCGACACATAGCTCAGCTCCACGCCCACCCAGCCGTCTTCGTCAGCGGGTTTTGCCTTCCAGACGCGCTTGTCGAACCCCTCCGGCCCGCCGTGCAGGGCGTTGCTGCCGTCGTTCTGGGGGATCTGATAGGTGGTTCCGTCGAGCTCGAAACGGCCATCGGCAATGCGATTGCCGAAGCGGCCGATGGTGGCGCCAAAATAAACATTACCGTTCTCGATATAGCCCTCGACGTCATCGAAGCCGAGCACGACGTCCTCCAGCGTTCCGTTCTTGTCCGGTATCAACAGCGACTGCAGCACGCCGCCGTAGGTGATTACGACGGCTTCTACCCCTTGGCTGTTTTTCAAGGTGTATTTTTCGATGGGCGTGCCGTCCGGCATGTTGCCAAAGCTGCTTTGCTGGTTGGAGAGGCCAGCAGCCTGTGCGGCGAATGTGCTGATCATGAGAGACAGGGCAATTCCGTTGAGTAGCAGTATGGGTCGCATGGCTTCACCTGACATTGTTGTTGTTTTTCACGCAAGTGCACGTCACAGCGCCGTACGGATGCCTGACGGTGTTGCGCCGGTTGAAGCCTAGACAGTCGAGCCATTACCTCCCAATACGAATTGGGGCCTTTGCGATACTCGAATGGATATGTTTGGCGAGGTTAAAAACGCAGCGGGATTTAGCCGGGTTGGCGGGCCGCATGCTGCGCCAGCGCCCACGCAACGTGCTCGCGCACCAGCTCGGACGGATCGTCGCGGCGTGACTGAAGTGCTTCGAGGACAGGAATGCTCGAAGGCGCGTTACCCAGCCCGACCGCCAGATTGCGCAACCAGTTCTGATAACCGGTTCGGCGCAGAGGCGAACCCTCGGTGCGGCTCCGAAATTCGTCTTCGGTCCAGCGGAACAGCGTCGCCAGCTCGGCATTGTCTAGGCTGTGACGTGGCTGGAAGTCAGTTTGCTCGGTCGGTCGGGCGAAGCGGTTCCAGGGGCAGACGATCTGACAATCGTCGCAACCAAACACCCGGTTGCCGATTTTTGACCGCAGCTCAACGGGGATCGGGCCCTTCAATTCGATGGTCAGGTACGAAATACACCGCCGCGCGTCGAGCACGCGCTCGCCAACGAATGCCTCCGTTGGGCAAACGTCCAGGCAGGCGTGGCAACTGCCGCAATGGTCCCGGTCGGTCGGTTCGTCGACCGGGAGGGCGATGTCGACGAACAGCTCGCCGAGAAAGAACCAGCTGCCGGCCTTTCGGTTAAGCACCAGAGTGTTCTTGCCGATCCAGCCGAGGCCGGCCTGCTGCGCCACGGCTTTTTCCAGCACCGGCGCACTGTCCACGAACGCACGAAAGCCGAAGGGGCCGATCACTTGCTGAATGCGCTCCGCCAGCTGTTGCAGGCGCTTGCGGATCAGCTTGTGATAGTCGCGGCCCAGCGCGTAGCGCGACACGTAGGCCGTTTCCGGCTGTGCCAGTTGCTGCGCCATACGGGTGTCGCCCGGCAGGTAATCCATGCGCAGCGAGATCACCCGCAGCGTGCCGGGGACGAGCTGCTCTGGGTGGGAACGTTTGCTGCCATGGGCGGCCATATAGTCCATCTCGCCGTGGTAGCCCGCGGCCAGCCAGCGTTCAAGGTGGGCTTCGTGCTCGCCGATATCGACACCGGTGATGCCGACCTGCTGGAAGCCGAGCTCGCGGCCCCACTCTTTGATGGAAAGAGCAAGCGCGGCGGGGTCGAGAGGGGTGCTGGACATAGGTTCGGGTCGTTGGGCGTGACGGGCGTGATTGCGAGCTGAAATTGTCGATTCGGCCATGACACCAGATCGACGGCCGCCTGACGCCGGAAACGGCAATGAATCTCGATGCGCCTCGGGCGGCTCGTCAGGCGCATGCGTATAATTCTGCCAGATATTCGCTCGGGTGATTCATGTCCCAGACCACCGATACACTCCCCAACCCGCTTTACTCGGCCGCTCAGGTGCGTGAACTCGACGCTCGCCTGATCGCAGCCGGGACGTCGGGGTTCGAGTTGATGCAGCGCGCGGCTCATGCCGCGTGGCGCGCATTGCGCCGCCGCTGGCCGGACGCCGATGAAATCACCGTCCTGGCGGGGCGGGGCAATAACGCAGGGGATGGTTATCTGATTGCTGCACTGGCCCAGCGCGCCGGTCGTCGGGTCACCGTGCTTGCGGTGGGCGATCCGCAACGATTGCAGGGCGACGCGTCTCTCGCCCGTGACGATGCGCAGGCAGCGGGTGTCCGTATCCTTCCGTGGAGCGCTGAGTCCGATCTCAAGGGCGTGCTTGTTGATGCGCTGCTCGGCACTGGAGTGACCGGTGAGGTGCGCGAGCCGTACGCCAGTGTGATCCGCGCGATCAACGAGAGCAGGCTGCCAATTCTCGCCGTCGATCTGCCGTCAGGGTTATGCGCCGATACCGGGAGCCTGCTGGGTGAAACCGTTCGCGCAGAGCTGACGGTGACCTTTATCGGGCTCAAGCTCGGCCTGTTTACCGGGCAGGGCCCGGATCGGGTTGGTGCGCTGGTGTTCGATGACTTGCAGGCTGATGCGGCGACTGTTGAGCAAATCGAGCCTTCTGCGCTGCGTTTGTCCGTGGCGAATCTGCCGCAGCTCGCACCTCGTTCCCCGACTGCGCATAAAGGAAGTTTCGGCCAGGTACTGGTTATCGGCGGCGACCTCGGCACGGGCGGTGCGGCATTGTTGGCTGCCGAAGCCGCGCTGCGCTGCGGCGCCGGCATGGTGACGCTGGCGACGCGCCCCGAGCATGTTACGGCCGCGCTGGTGCGACGCCCGGAAATCATGTGCAGCGGCGTCGAATCTACCTATGCCTTGACGGCGTTAACCCAGCGTGCCGGTGTGCTGGTGATCGGACCCGGGTTGGGCCAAGCGCCCTGGGGACGCAGCTTGCTGTCGTTGGCCCCTCACTGTCATGTGCCACAGGTCTGGGATGCCGACGCGTTGAATTTATTAGCGACAGGCGCGGTGGAGCTGCCGAGCGATTGCCTGCTGACACCGCATCCTGGCGAAGCAGCGAGACTGCTGGGTATTTCGATCGCTGAGGTCCAGTCCGACCGACCGGCTGCCGTGCGCGCCGTGGCGAAGCGATATGGCTGTGCGGTGCTGCTCAAGGGCGCCGGAACGCTGATCGCCGACTTTGACGGCCGCTTGGCCGTTTGCGATCGCGGCCATCCGGCGATGGCCAGCGCGGGCCTCGGCGACGTACTGGCCGGTGTTGCCGGAGCATTGCTGGCGCAGGGACTAGCGCCCTTCGAGGCCGCGTGCCTTGCGGTGTGGCTGCATGCCGTCGCCGGTGAGCGTCTTGGTTCGCAGGGCCGAGGGCTTGCTGCTGCCGACCTGATCCCTGTCATTCGCCAAGTGCTCGAGGAGCAGTCGCCATGTCGGAACTGACGCTAACAGCAGCTGATGAAGACGCCATGCTCGTGCTTGGCGCCCGCATCGCTCAAGCGACCGGCGGTCGGGGTGTGATCTATCTGCACGGCGACCTCGGCGCCGGCAAAACCACGCTTTCGCGCGGGCTGATACGGGGCCTCGGTCATGAGGGCAAGGTCAAGAGCCCGACCTTTACCTTGGTCGAGCCTTATGAAACCGCTCTGGCACGGGTCTTCCATTTCGATCTGTATCGTCTGGTCGATCCGGAAGAACTGGAATTCCTTGGCATTCGCGACTATTTCGAAGGGGACGCGTTGTGCCTGGTAGAGTGGCCGGAACGTGGCGCCGGCATTTTGCCAAAGGCTGACCTGGACATTACCATTACGCCACACGGAGCCGGTCGTAGCCTGCGTCTGACGCCACGAGGCGAGCGCGGTGAAGGCTGGTGTTCCATCCTGACCGTCGGTAATCAATGAACATCATGGGGTTGGGTATGCGCATGCGCGCACTGGTAAGTGGTTTGGCATTGATGCTCGCGGCCCTGCAGGTTCTGGCTGCTTCCGACGTGCAGAGCGTTCGTTTATGGAGGGCGCCGGATAACACTCGTCTGGTCTTTGACCTGTCCGGCCCGGTCCAGCACAACGTGTTCACCCTGACGGCACCCAATCGTATCGTCATCGACGTGGATGGCGGCAACCTGCCCAAGCCGTTCGAGCAGCTACCACTTAAAAACACACCGATCTCGGGTTTGCGTGCGGCCAAGTACGACGCCGATACGCTGCGTGTGGTCATCGATCTGACTGCGCAGGTAACGCCCAAGAGTTTTACCCTGACGCCCAATCAGCAGTACGGACATCGACTCGTGGTCGATTTGTTCGATGAGGGTGCCGAGGCATCCGGCAGCGCCGCTGTTCCGGCGACGGTCACGCCGAGTACGCCAGCGGCGCCCGTGTCGCCTACCTTGCCCGCCTTGAAATTGCCGCCGCTGCCGAGCAGCAAGCGTGACATCGTCATCGCCATCGACGCTGGTCACGGGGGAGAGGACCCGGGGGCTATCGGCCCCGGCAAGGTTTACGAAAAAGGTGTCGTGCTGCAGATCGCTAAAGAGCTGCAGCGCCAGATCAATGCGGAAAAAGGCTTCCGGGCCGAGCTGGTGCGCACCGGTGATTACTTCATCCCCCTGCGCAAACGCACAGAGATCGCGCGTAAGCAGGGCGCCGACCTTTTTGTGTCGATCCATGCCGACGCGGCGCCTCGCTCGGCTGCGTACGGTGCATCGGTGTTTGCGCTGTCCGACCGCGGTGCGACGTCCGAAACCGCGCGCTGGCTGGCTGATAGCGAGAACCGGTCGGACCTGATCGGTGGCGCCGGCAACGTTAGCCTTGGTGACAAGGATCAAATGCTAGCAGGCGTGCTGCTGGACCTGTCGATGACCGCCTCTCTGTCGTCCAGCCTTAATGTCGGGCAGAAAGTGTTGAGCAACATGGGACGCATCACCCCGCTGCACAAGAGGCGTGTGGAGCAGGCGGGATTCATGGTTTTGAAGTCCCCAGATATCCCTTCGATCCTGGTCGAAACGGGATTCATCTCCAACCCGTCCGAAGCGCGCAAGTTGCAGACGGCCTCGCATCAGCAGTCACTGGCTCGCTCGATTCATAGCGGCGTCCGCCAGTTCTTCCACGAGAATCCTCCGCCTGGCACGTACGTCGCCTGGCTGCGTGACTCGGGCAAAATTGCCAGTGCGCCTCGAGAGCACGTGGTCCGTTCCGGTGAAAGCCTAGCCCTCTTGGCGGAGCGCTATCAGATCACTGTGCCGGCGTTGCGCAGTGCCAACAGTCTCAAGGGCGACGCGATCAAGGTCGGCCAGACGCTCAACATTCCAGCGACCACACTGGCGTCCCAGCCATGACCGAGGCGGCACGCATCCAGCTGCTAAGTCCGCGGCTGGCGAACCAGATTGCTGCCGGTGAAGTAGTCGAACGGCCCGCTTCTGTCATCAAGGAACTGCTGGAAAACAGCCTTGATTCTGGCGCTACGCGCATTGAAGTAGACGTGGAGCAGGGTGGCGTAAAGCTCCTCCGGGTACGCGACGACGGCTGTGGCATACCGGCCGACGACTTGCCCTTGGCTCTCGCCCGTCACGCCACGAGCAAGATCCGTGACCTGGAAGATCTTGAACGGGTGATGAGTCTGGGCTTTCGCGGCGAGGCGCTGGCATCGATCAGCTCGGTGTCGCGGCTGACGCTGACTTCTCGTACGGCCGACTCAGCCGAGGCCTGGCAGGTCGAGACCGAAGGGCGAGACATGGAGGCGCGCGTCCAGCCAGCCGCCCATCCGGTTGGAACGTCGGTCGAAGTGCGTGACCTGTTTTTCAATACGCCGGCGCGGCGCAAATTCCTGCGTACCGAGAAAACCGAATTCGATCATCTTCAGGAGGTGATCAAGCGGCTTGCCCTGGCGCGCTTCGATGTGGGCTTCCATCTTCGACACAATGGCAAGGTGGTCCTCGCGCTGCACCCCGCCAATGATCCGGCGTCGCGTGGGCGCCGTGTAGCCTCGGTGTGTGGCCCTGCATTCCTGGAGCAGGCCCTGCCGGTGGAGATTGAGCGTAATGGACTACATCTCTGGGGTTGGGTGGGGCTGCCGACGTTTTCCCGCAGTCAGGCGGATCTGCAGTACTTCTACGTGAATGGCCGCATGGTGCGTGACAAACTGGTCGCGCATGCCGTGCGTCAGGCCTATCGCGATGTGTTGTTCAATGGCCGTCATCCGACTTTTGTTCTGTTTCTGGATGTCGATCCGGCGGTGGTCGACGTCAACGTGCACCCGACCAAGCATGAAGTGCGCTTCCGCGATAACCGCATGGTGCATGACTTTCTATACGGCACGCTGCACCGGGCACTGGGCGATGTGCGGCCAGAAGATCAATTGGGCGCACCGGCCAGCGTGTCGCCAGTTGTGCAGGTCACCGGTCGTGATGCTGGCGAATTTGCTGGGCAGAACGAGATGAGCCTCGCCGCTAGTGTGCTCGAGCAGCCTCAGTCGGCGCTGCCTGGGTGGCTAGGCGCCGGAGCGGGCTATCAGGCGTCCCGGACTCTTCCAACAGGGAATGTTGCAGAAGCACAGGGTGCGTACCGCGAGTTCTTTTCACCGTTGGCCGAGGTAAGTCCTGCTGCGTTGCCTGAAAGTCAGGAAGATGTGCCGCCACTCGGCTATGCATTGGCGCAGCTCAAAGGGGTCTACATTCTTGCTGAGAATGCCCAAGGGCTGGTGCTGGTGGATATGCACGCCGCACACGAGCGGATCATGTATGAGCGGTTGAAAACCGCGATGGCGAGTGAGGGGTTGCGCGGTCAGCCGTTGCTGGTCCCTGAGTCGATCGCTGTCAGCCAGCGCGAGGCGGATTGTGCGGAAGAGCATGCGCACTGGTTTCAAATGCTTGGTTTCGAGCTGCAGCGGCTCGGTCCCGAGAGCCTGGCCATACGACAGATTCCGTCCTTGCTTAAACAGGCGGTCGCCACTCGGCTGGTACAGGATGTGCTGGCTGATTTGCTGGAATACGGCACTAGCGACCGAATCCAGGCACATCTCAATGAGCTCCTGGGCACCATGGCCTGCCACGGGGCGGTACGTGCGAACCGGCGCCTTACCTTGCCGGAGATGAATGGCCTGCTGCGTGATATGGAACAGACCGAGCGCAGTGGTCAATGCAATCATGGCCGTCCGACCTGGACGCAGATGGGCATGGGCGATCTGGACAAGCTCTTCCTGCGAGGGCGGTAGGCTTATATCGATGGATCGTCCCGCTTTTGTGCAGATCCCAAGCCACCACACAGTCACGTTATTTTCGAGCATTTAATGTCCCGACTACCGCCCGCCATCTTCCTCATGGGGCCTACGGCTGCAGGCAAGACCGACCTCGCTGTAGAGCTTGCACAGGCATTGCCCTGTGATCTGATCAGTGTCGACTCGGCGCTGGTGTATCGGGACATGGACATTGGTACCGCCAAACCTTCGGCCGAGCTGCTTCTTGAGTGTCCACATCGGCTGATTGACATCCGGGACGCGTCGCAAAATTACTCTGCGGCTGAATTCGTTAGTGATGCCTTGGCAGCGATGGCGGACATTACGGCGGCCGGGCGCATCCCGTTATTGGTTGGCGGGACCATGCTGTACTTCAAGGCGTTGCTGGACGGCCTTGCCGACATGCCTGCAGCTGATTCCGTGGTGCGTGCCGAGTTGGATGCCCAGCTCAAGGCTGAAGGGCCGGCAGCGCTGCACCGTCAGTTGACAGTAGTCGATCCTGAGTCCGCAGCGCGGATTCATCCCAACGACCCCCAGCGTCTGGTCAGGGCGCTGGAGGTCTATCGTGTCAGCGGTATCAGCATGAGCGAGCACCGGGCCCGACAAAGGTTGCAAAAAGCCGGAGCCGGCGCGCCAGACGGCGGCGTCTTGCCTTATACTGTCGCGCAGTTGTCCGTTGCGCCCGCGCAACGAGAGGTCCTGCATCGGCGTATCGAACAGCGCTTTGTGGCTATGGTTGAACAGGGCTTTGTCGAAGAGGTCGAAGCTCTTCGTAGGCGCAGCGACCTGCACTCCGAATTGCCCTCCATGCGCGCCGTTGGTTATCGCCAGGTCTGGAGTTACCTGGACGGTGCTTACCCTCGAGAGGAGATGGTCCAGCGAGGTGTCATTGCTACTCGGCAGCTGGCCAAGCGTCAATTGACCTGGCTGCGGGGATGGGAAGGGGTTCACTGGCTGGATAGCTCAGCCTGCGACAATCCGCCTCGAGCATTGAAATACTTGGAGACGCTCACCATATTGAGCTGACACTGTAATTTGACCGGCTATTCTCAAATTGATAGGCCGTGTTTGATTCTAAAAATTAATGAAAAAGATCCTTTAAGGAGTGCGGCACATGTCAAAAGGGCATTCGCTACAAGACCCTTACCTGAACACTTTGCGTAAGGAACGCGTTCCGGTTTCCATCTACCTGGTCAACGGCATCAAGCTCCAGGGCCAGATCGAATCATTCGACCAGTTCGTTATTCTCTTGAAGAACACGGTTAGCCAGATGGTCTACAAGCATGCGATTTCGACCGTCGTTCCTGGGCGCCCGGTCCGCCTGCCTGCAACCGGAGATGCGGAACAATCCGAGTCGGGTAACGACTAAAGGGGCCTTTCATTGTTCTTCGAACGTCCCGGTGGTGGTGAGCGGGCTATCCTGGTTCATCTGGATGGCCAGGATCCAGCGGCGCGTGAAGACCCTCAGGAGTTTCAGGAGCTGGCGCGATCAGCTGGCGCTGAAACCGTTGGCTTCGTCAACGTCGCCAGGCATCAGCCGTCGGCCAAGTTTCTGATCGGCAGCGGCAAAGTCCAAGAGCTGCATGACCTCGTCAAAGATGGCGAGGTCGAGCTGGTCATCTTCAATCACACACTGACTCCTAGCCAGGAGCGCAACCTAGAGCGTGCGCTCGAATGTCGCGTGCTCGATCGCACTGGTCTGATTCTGGACATCTTTGCGCAGCGCGCGCGCACCCATGAAGGCAAGCTGCAGGTTGAGTTGGCTCAGCTGGATCATATGAGCACGCGTCTTGTGCGCGGATGGACTCACCTTGAGCGGCAAAAGGGTGGTATCGGTCTACGCGGCCCTGGTGAAACCCAGTTGGAGACGGACCGGCGCTTGCTGCGCGTACGTATTCGCCAGATCAAACAACGCCTGGAAAAGGTTCGTAGTCAGCGCGAGCAGGCCCGGCGCGGTCGCCGGCGGGCTGACATTCCACTGATGTCGCTCGTTGGATACACCAACGCGGGCAAGTCCACATTGTTTAATGCGTTGACCGAATCCGACGTGTATGCCGCCAATCAGCTGTTCGCCACGCTCGACCCGACACTGCGTCGTCTGGAGTTGAATGACCTAGGGCCTGTGGTGATCGCCGATACGGTAGGGTTCATTCGTCACTTGCCGCACAAATTGGTCGAGTCCTTCCGGGCGACGCTGGAGGAATCGAGCAATGCCGATCTGCTGCTGCATGTCATTGATGCGCACGAGCCCGAGCGGGACCAGCAGATCGAGCAGGTGTTGGCGGTGCTGACCGAGATAGGGGCTCACGAGTTGCCGATTCTTGAGGTCTACAACAAGGTAGACCTGCTAGAGGGCATTGAGCCTCAGATCCAGCGCAATGCTGACGGGGTTCCGCAGCGGGTTTGGGTGTCGGCGCAGCAAGGGTTGGGTCTCGACCTGCTGAAGCAGGCCGTCGCCGAATTGCTTGGTACCGATCTATTTGTGGGTACGCTTCGGCTTCGCCAGGATCTCGGACGAATGCGAGCGCAGCTGTTCGATTTGGGCGCGGTGCAGTCAGAGACCCATGACGAAGAGGGCGGTAGCCTGCTGGAGGTGCGCTTGCAGCGTGCCGAGCTGCATCGTCTGATCAGCCGCGCCGGCCTTGAGGTAGAGCAGTTTTTCGAACAACACACTTTGCAATAAAGCTCGGGGGGCTTTTAAGCCGTTCGTTCCGGGCTTTCGGTAGCATTGGCGGGCGTGCCGTTGGCGCGCCTTTAGCTTTATTTGAATGGAGAGCGCTATGGCTTGGAATGAGCCGGGTGGCAACTCGAACAACCAGGATCCCTGGGGTAGCGGTGGCGGCGGTCGTCGCGGTGGCGGCGGCGATCAGAAAGGTCCACCGGACCTGGATGAGGCCTTCCGCAAACTGCAGGACAGCCTTAATGGCATGTTCGGCGGCAAAAAGCGCAGTGGCGGTTCGTCAGGAGGCGGGGCGGGTCGGCGCGGCGGGTTCGGGTTGATCTGGATCGGTCTGGTGGTGTTGCTTGCGGTCTGGCTGTTCAATGCGATCTATATCGTCGATGAGCAGGAGCAGGCGGTGGTTTTACGCTTCGGCAAGTATCACGAAACCGTAGGGCCGGGTCTGAACATCTACTTCCCACCCTTCGATCGTAAATTTCAGGCCAACGTCACTCGCGAGCGCTCTTACAGCAAGCAGGGGCAGATGCTGACGGAAGATGAAAACATCATCGAAGTGCCGTTGACTGTTCAATACAAGATCAGCGATCTGCAAGCCTTTGTGCTTAATGTGGAAGATCCGGAAGCCTCGTTGCAGCACGCGACTGACAGTGCGGTGCGCCACGTGGTGGGTTCGACAGCCATGGATCAGGTGCTGACCGAAGGCCGTGAAGCCATGGCAGGCGAGGTCAAGGAGCGCTTGCAGCGGTTCCTCGACAACTATGGCACCGGCATCATCGTGACCCAGGTCAACCTTCAAAGCGCAGCGGCGCCGCGTGAGGTGCAGGAAGCCTTTGATGACGTGATCCGCGCCCGTGAAGATGAGCAGCGGGAGAAGAACCAGGCGGAGTCGTACGCCAACGGCGTCATCCCCGAAGCCCGTGGTCAGGCTCAGCGTATGCTTGAGGAGGCCAGCGGCTACCGCGACGCGGTGATATCGCGCGCTCAAGGTGAGGCGGATCGCTTCTCCAAGCTGGTTGCCGAGTACCGCAAGGCGCCGGACGTGACGCGTGAACGCCTGTACATGGAAACCATGCAGGAAGTCATGAGCAATACCAGCAAGGTTTTGGTGACCGGCGAGAGCGGGCAAAACAATCTGCTCTATCTACCACTGGATAAGATGATAAACAGTCGTGGCGCTGCATCCGATCGCTCGGCTGCCGCATCGACATCAGGCGCTTCGACACAGACGACAAGGCTGCCGCCGGAATTGGATCCGCGTGAAGTGCGTACAAGGGAGGTCCGCTAATGAGCAACAAATCCCTGACGGCGCTGATTGTGGGTGTAGTGCTTGCGATCGTACTGTGGAATAGCTTCTACATTGTCTCGCAGACCGAGCGTGCGGTAATGCTGCGCTTCGGTCGTATCGTCGAGCCGGATGTGAAGCCCGGGCTTCATCTAAAAATTCCGTACGTAAACAGTGTGCGCAAATTCGATGCGCGTCTGATGACGCTCGATACGACAACCTCGCGATTCCTGACACTGGAAAAGAAAGCGTTGATGGTCGACTCCTATGCCAAGTGGCGCGTGGACGACGCCGAGCGCTTTTATACCGCCACCTCGGGCATGAAGCAGATTGCCGACGAACGTCTTGCGCGGCGCCTGGAAGCGGCATTGCGAGATCAGTTCGGTAAGCGAACCCTGCACGAGTCGGTGTCAGGGCAGCGCGACGAGCTAATGAGTCTGGTGACCAATAGCTTGAATCGGGCTGCGCAGCAGGAGCTGGGTATCGAAGTGGTCGATGTTCGCGTCAAGGGCATCGATCTGCCTCGCGAAGTGAATCGCAGCGTGTTCGAGCGTATGAGTTCGGAGCGTGAGCGTGAAGCGCGTGAGCACCGAGCGAAAGGTAAGGAGCTGGCCGAAGGTATTCGCGCCGATGCCGATCGTCAACGTCGGGTGCTGTTGGCCGAAGCCTTCCGCGAGGCTGAGGAGTTACGCGGTGATGGTGACGCACAGGCGGCCGCAATCTACGCTTCTGCATATGGACAGGATCAGGAATTCTATTCCTTCCATCGTAGCCTTCAGGCATACCGCGAAAGCTTTGCGAACAAGGAGGATGTCCTGGTGCTAGATCCCAATAGCGACTTCTTCCGCTATCTGGAGTCCGCAACAGTGCGTTGAGTGAATGGGTCATCCGGCGGGCGACGCCGCCGCCGGGTGACCCACTGCCGAAACATTGATATGATCCGCGAGCCGGGGGTAACCCGGCTTTTTTGCGTCTGCACCCCGCGCGGTGGGCAGACTGATCCGTTCATGGTCAGCCATGCTGATCTCCCTAAGCGAGACGTGGCGCTATCGCCATGGTCCGAACACAATCGCAAGCGACCGATGGGCGGCTCACGCTGAAGTCCGGGTGTTCGTCTGCTTGACTAGGCTTGCCGTATCGAGAGGTGATTGGCGAAATGGCAACGGTAGACCGCTGGCTCCTGCCAGATGGCATCGAAGAGGTGCTGCCCCCTGAGGCGGCGCGTATCGAAACCGCACGACGTCGAGTGCTGGATCTGTTCCAGCGCTGGGGTTACGAGTTGGTCATCACTCCTCATGTGGAGTTTCTAGAGTCGCTTCTTACAGGTGCAGGGCAGGATCTTGATCTCAAGACGTTCAAGGTCATCGACCCGTTGTCGGGCCGGCAGATGGGGTTGCGCGCGGATATAACGCCTCAGGTTGCTCGTGTGGATGCCCATACACTGCGGCGGGACGGCCCTAGCCGGCTGTGCTATGCCGGTAGCGTGCTGCATGCCAAGCCTCATGCACTCGCGACGTCGC
This sequence comes from Pseudomonas sp. DNDY-54, assembly GCF_019880365.1. Taxonomy (NCBI): domain Bacteria; kingdom Pseudomonadati; phylum Pseudomonadota; class Gammaproteobacteria; order Pseudomonadales; family Pseudomonadaceae; genus Pseudomonas; species Pseudomonas sp. DNDY-54. Next base: position 3,553,862 of record NZ_CP082271.1, on the reverse strand, counting down.
GCAGTCCGATCCAGCTGGGCGCCGAGCTGTATGGCGACAGCAGTGCATCCGCAGACCTCGAGGTGATCAGCCTGATGTTGGAAACCCTCGGTCTTGCCGACGTGCCTGATATACACATGGATCTGGGGCACGTTGGCATCTATCGTGGATTGGCGCGCGCTGCGGGCCTGTCTGGTGATGCCGAGCAGCAACTCTTCGATGCACTACAGCGCAAGGCGATGGATGAGATTGCCGCACTAACAAACGGGGTGGAGCCTGCGTTGGCGGACATGCTGCGTTCGCTTGCACGACTTTGTGGCGGGCGCGAGATGCTCGAAAATGCGCGTTTAGCGCTCGCCGGCGCACCGGATGCAGTACTCGAGTCGCTCGAAGGTCTGGTCAAGGTGGCTGACCAGTTGGCGGCGCGCTATCCGCAGCTGCCGCTGTATTTTGATCTTGGTGAGCTGCGCGGATACCACTATCACACCGGTGTTGTGTTCGCTGTGTTCGTGCCCGGGGTCGGGCAGTCTATTGCGCAGGGTGGCCGGTACGACGACATCGGTGCAGACTTCGGTCGCGCGCGCCCTGCGACTGGATTTTCGACGGATCTCAAGACGTTGGTTAGCCTCGGTAATGCCCAGCTTATCGCACCCTCGGTTGGGGTCTGGGCGCCTTCGAGCGCTGACACTTCACTGTGGCAGGCGATCTGCCGATTGCGCGACCAGGGTGAGCGCGTCGTGCAGGCGCTGGAAGGGCAGGGTGGCAACGCAGCGCGTGATGCTGGTTGCGATCGGCATCTGCAGTTGCAGGCCGGGTCATGGGTTGTTGCGCCACTGGCCAGCTAACGGTTGCATGCACCGTCTGTCTCAGGCGGTACTCCCGATTTTTTCGCCGGTCGTAACCGGTATGCTTCGCGAAGAGGACAAGGTTTATGGGTAAGAATGTCGTGGTCCTGGGCACCCAGTGGGGTGATGAGGGCAAGGGCAAGATCGTCGATCTGCTGACCGACCAGGCGGCGGCCGTGGTGCGTTTCCAGGGTGGTCACAATGCGGGGCACACGCTGGTCATCGACGGTGAGAAGACCGTGCTGCACCTGATTCCGTCCGGCATTCTCCGCGAGAATGTGCAATGTCTGATCGGTAATGGTGTGGTCGTCGCGCCGGATGCGTTGATGCGCGAGATCACCAAGCTGGAAGAAAAGGGCGTACCGGTGCGCGAGCGCCTGCGTATCAGTCCTGCCTGTACGCTGATTCTGCCCTACCACGTGGCTTTGGATCAGGCTCGCGAGGCGTCCCGTTCCGAAGGCAAGATTGGTACGACCGGTCGCGGAATCGGGCCGGCTTATGAAGACAAGGTAGCTCGGCGCGGTCTGCGCATCGGCGACTTGTTCAATCCGGAGCGTTTCACGGTCAAGTTGCGTGAGCTGCTTGAGTATCACAACTTCATCTTGCAGAACTTCTACAAGGTCGAGCCGGTTGATTTCCAGAAGACGCTGGACGAGGCGTTGGGCTACGCAGAAATCCTCAAGCCGATGATGACTGACGTTTCAGCTCGTCTGCATGAGCTGCGTAAGCAGGGCGCTCGCATCATGTTTGAGGGCGCGCAGGGTTCGCTGCTCGATATCGACCACGGTACCTATCCGTATGTGACCAGCTCCAGCACCACGGCCGGCGGCACCGCAACGGGTTCGGGTTTTGGTCCGCTGTATCTGGATTATATTCTCGGCATTACCAAGGCCTACACGACGCGCGTCGGTTCCGGTCCGTTTCCGACGGAGCTGTTTGATGAGGTCGGCGCACGCCTTGCCGAGCGTGGTCATGAGTTTGGCTCTACTACCGGGCGGGCGCGTCGTTGCGGTTGGTTCGATGCGGTTATTTTGCGTCGTGCGATCGAGATCAACAGTGTATCGGGCATTTGTCTGACCAAGCTGGACGTACTTGATGGCCTGGAAACCATCCGCATCTGCGTGGCATACAAGGATCGCAACGGTGAAGTGCTGGTGGATGCGCCGACCGACGCGGACAGCTATCAGGGGCTGCAGCCTGTCTACGAAGAACTGCCTGGCTGGACCGAGTCCACCGTTGGCGTGAAATCGCTGGAAGCGCTGCCCGATAATGCTCGAGCGTACATCAAGCGAATCGAAGAGCTTGTCGAGGCGCCAGTCGATATCATTTCTACCGGTCCGGATCGCAACGAGACAATCGTACTGCGTCATCCTTACGCCTGATTGTCACGACATAAAGGCCGCGTTCAGGCGGCCTTTATCGTTGAGTTTGTATCGGGCTGTCGAAGATAAGTGGTTCGATCTTCAGAGGCGCTAGCACTGCTGGCTGATGTCCAAAGACCCGAAACGAAAAAACCGAGCCTGAGCTCGGTTTTGTCTGAAGAGTGGTGCCCAGGAGAAGACTCGAACTTCCACGATGTTGCCATCGCTAGGACCTGAACCTAGTGCGTCTACCAATTCCGCCACCTGGGCACATGCGATGATTGCTCACCGGCTTTTCGTCGATTGCTGGTCAAGGCTGACAAACCTTGTGTCTATGGGGTTCCCTAACTGCAAACTCCATCAGAAAGTGGTGCCCAGGAGAAGACTCGAACTTCCACGGTGTTGCCACCGCTAGGACCTGAACCTAGTGCGTCTACCAATTCCGCCACCTGGGCACTGCAAACGATGATACTTCATCGTTTCCGTGTTACAACGTCTACCAGACATTGTGGGCGCGAACTATACGGGCGGGTCTGTGCCTTGTAAAGCCCGGCGACTGAAAAATAATTCGCTCGAAAGCTGCCGTCGGCGGTCGTTTCGCGCTTCAATAGATATAGGGCGTTCTGCCTCTATAAATGAATGAAAGGTGACATCTCTTAATGGCCGATTGGCAATCCCTCGACCCCGAGGCCGCACGTGAAGCGGAAAAGTACGAAAACCCCATTCCTAGCCGTGAGCTGATTATTCAGCACCTGAGCGAGCGTGGCTCGCCGGCGGCACGCGAGCAGCTGGTAGAAGAGTTCGGATTATCCTCCGAAGACGATATTGAAGCTCTGCGCCGCCGTTTGCGTGCGATGGAGCGTGACGGCCAACTGATCTATACCCGGCGCGGCACCTATGCCCCGGTGGACAAGTTGGATCTGGTGTGCGGTCGCGTCAGCGGGCATCGCGACGGCTTTGGATTTCTGATACCCGACGACCGCAGCGATGACCTGTTTTTGAGCCCCGCGCAGATGCGGCTGGTATTTGATGGCGACCGCTGCCTGGCTCGCGTTGCTGGCCTTGATCGACGTGGCCGCCGCGAAGGCGCGATTGTCGAAGTGATCAGTCGCGCGCATGAAACGATCGTCGGTCGTTACCAGGAGGAAAGCGGTATCGGCTTCGTGATGGCCGATAACCCCAAGATTCAGCAGGAGGTCCTGGTTACGCCCGGCCGCTCCATGGACGCCAAGCCGGGGCAGTTTGTCGAGATAAAAATCACCCACTGGCCGACTCAGCGCTTTCAGCCACAAGGCGACGTGGTCGAAGTAATCGGCAATTACATGGCGCCGGGCATGGAAATCGACGTTGCCCTACGCAGCTTCGATATCCCTCATGTCTGGCCGGACGCAGTTGAGCGCGAGGCAGCCAAGCTCAAGCCCGAAGTAGAAGAGAAGGACAAACAGAAGCGCGTCGATCTTCGTCATCTTCCCTTTGTCACCATTGACGGCGAAGACGCGCGGGACTTCGATGACGCGGTCTTTTGCGAGAAGCTAAGTGGCTGGAAGCTGTTCTCAGGTGGTTTCCGCCTTTACGTTGCGATCGCGGACGTCTCCCATTATGTGAAGGTGGGGTCCGCACTGGATCAGGAAGCCGAGTTAAGGGGCACTTCGGTGTACTTCCCGGAGCGGGTAGTGCCCATGCTGCCGGAAGAGCTGTCCAACGGTCTTTGCTCGCTGAACCCGCACGTAGATCGTTTGGCGATGGTTTGCGAAATCACCCTGAGCAAATCGGGGAAGATGACCGACTATCAATTTTACGAAGCGGTTATCCATTCTCACGCTCGGCTGACCTACAACAAGGTCAGTAGCATGCTTGAGCAGCCATCTTCTGCGGAAGGCAAGCGCTTGATAGGCGAGTTTGGTGAAGTCTTGCCACATCTCAAGCAGCTGTATGCGTTGTACAAGGTGTTGCTCAAGGCACGCCACACCCGCGGTGCGATTGACTTTGAGACCCAGGAAACGCGCATCGTCTTCGGGGCCGAACGCAAGATTGCAGCCATCAAGCCTACCGAGCGAAACGATGCTCACAAACTGATCGAAGAATGCATGCTATGCGCCAACGTAGCCACTGCGCGCTTCCTACAGGATCATGATATTCCAGGCTTGTATCGTGTTCACGATGGGCCTCCGCTAGAGCGACAGGAAAAGCTACGCGCATTCCTTGGCGAGTTAGGGCTGACCTTGCACAAAGGCAAGGAAGGGCCGACCCCCAAAGACTATCAGGCACTGCTTGAGCGTATTCAGGGGCGCCCCGATTTTCATGTCATCCAGACAGTGATGCTGCGGTCGCTCAGTCAGGCGGTCTACAGTCCGGACAACCATGGACATTTCGGTCTTAATTACGAGGCGTATGCGCATTTCACTTCGCCCATCCGGCGCTATCCGGACCTCCTGATCCATAGGGCGATCCGCAGCGTTATCCGTTCGCGTCGCGATAGTTCGCATGTGCGCCGTGAGGGGGCGACCAGCATGCCTAAGGCACGCATCTATCCGTACGACGAGGCGTCGCTGGAGCAGCTCGGTGAGCAGTGCTCGATGACCGAGCGTCGTGCCGACGAAGCGACCCGCGACGTGGTTAACTGGCTCAAGTGTGAGTACATGAAGGATAGGGTTGGCGAGAGCTTCCCTGGCGTCATTACCGCCGTGACTGGCTTCGGCCTGTTCGTCGAGCTGACTGATATCTATGTCGAGGGTCTGGTGCACGTGACCGCCATGCCTGGCGATTACTATCATTTCGACCCATTGCATCACCGGCTTTCTGGCGAGCGCAGCGGTCGGAGTTTCCGCCTTGGCGACAGCGTGGAAGTGCGCGTTATGCGGGTCGATCTTGACGAACGCAAGATTGACTTCGAGTTAATCAGTGGCGGTAGCAAGGCTGGAGTCACTGAGAGAGGCGCGGCGGATGGGCGTGGTGCACGCAAGGAAGGGCGCGGTAAAAAGACAGCGCCTGGCAAAGAGCGTGAGCCGGTAAGCGCGGAGGTCCGCAAAAGCCGCGAAATGAAGAAGGCGTTGCTCAGCGATGCGAAAGACGGCAATCCGGCGAAAAGCAAGTCCAGGCGCAGCTCAGCGAAGCCTAAAAGTGCTGATAAGTCTTCGGCCAAGCCGGACGGGGCCGCGCCGCGCAAGCGTAAGGCCAAGTCATGAGTGACCTGGAGAAAATCTACGGCTTGCACGCCGTAGAAGCCTTGCTGCGCCATCACCCGAAGCGGGTCAAGCAGGTCTGGCTGGCCGAAGGGCGTGACGACCCCCGCGTGCAGACGCTTATGGAGCTGGCTGCTCAATCGAGGGTGCGTGTGGGGCAGTGCGAGCGTCGCGAGATGGACGCCTGGGTTGAAGGTGTACACCAGGGTGTGGTGGCCGATGTCAGTCCCAGTCAGGTCTGGGGCGACGCGATGCTCGAGGAGCTGCTGGATAGAACAGAGGGTGCTCCGTTGCTGCTTGTGTTGGATGGCGTCACGGATCCTCACAACTTGGGCGCATGCCTGCGTACGGCCGACGCAGCTGGTGCACTAGCGGTGATCATTCCGAAAGATAAGTCTGCCACGCTGAATGCAACGGTGCGCAAGGTGGCCTGCGGCGCTGCGGAGGTCATTCCGCTTGTGGCAGTTACCAATCTCGCCCGTACATTGGAAAAACTGCAGCAGCGTGGTTTATGGATTGTCGGTACGGCTGGAGAGGCCGAGCAGGAAATTTACGACCAGGATCTCAGCGGTCCTACCGTTCTGGTCATGGGGGCGGAGGGTAAGGGTATGCGCCGCCTAACGCGTGAACACTGTGATTTCCTGGTCCGGCTGCCCATGGCCGGTAGTGTGAGCAGCCTCAACGTGTCGGTAGCGACTGGCGTGTGTCTGTTCGAAGCGTTGCGTCAGCGCCGCTCCGGAAAGCCCGGCTAGCCAGAAAAGATGCACCGCGACGCAGTCCTGCTGCGGCGCGCCGTTGATCTCGAAACGGATCGTTTCAGTCGCTGTCAATTGTCCGTTCCGGATTTTACGCCGGCTCTGTCGATTCGTTTTGTTTGGTTGCGCTCCCATGGTCACGTTCGATCAGGCCGCGAGAGGTGCGCATCATGGAGGTTGTATGCCGCAACGCCCGCCTTTCGAGGCGCTGTTCAGGATTTCTCCGAACGCCTATCTGCTGCTTGATCGAGACCTAACGATCCTGGATGCCAACGAGGCGTACCTGAAGCTTACGGCGCGTGCGCTCGAAGATATCGTCGGGCTGCGTATACACGACGCATTCACGGCGGATCCATGTGCCCCGGAGACCACTCATGTCGAGGAGTTGCTGGAGTCGTTCGCCCGGGTGCTGCGCACCAGGAACGTGGATACGTTGCCTATCATTCGCTACTCAATCGCGGTGAGCTCCGAAAACGGCGCCGCCTATGAGGATCGGTATTGGAGCGCGACGCACACCCCGATACTAGATGAACGGGGCAACGTGACCGCCATTCTGCAGCACACAGTAGATATCACTGAGCTGCAATCATTAAAGGATTCCCTGCGCTCGGTTGAGTTCATGGGGCAGCCCTTGCAGCAAATTGAGGCTGCGATAATCTCGCGAGCCCGAGCGGTGCAGGATGAAGGAAATCAGCTACGCCAGTTATTTGCGCAAGCGCCGGGATTCGTCTGTTTTCTGCGCGGCCCGGAACACGTATATGAGCTGGTCAATGAGGCCCACCAGCAGCTGACCGGCAATCGCCCCCTAATCGGTAAGCGACTGTGTGAGGGTTTGCCTGAACTCTCGGGTCAGGGCTTCATTGAGCTGCTGGATCAGGTTTACCGTACGGGTGAGCCTTATGTTGGCAAGGGGATGCGAGCGCTCATTCAGCGTCGTCCCGAGGCGGGACTCGAGGAGGTCCACGTCGATTTCGTGTTCCAGCCAATCTTCGGACGCGACGAGCGGGTGTCGGGCATCTTTGTGCTGGGCAGCGATGTGACTGAGCAGTATCGCAGTCAGCAAGAGTTGCGAGCGCACCGCGAGCACCTCGAGGAGCTGGTCCGCGAGCGCACGCATGATCTTTTGCGCAGCGAATCCGAACGCCGAGTAGCGGAGGCCGCGCTAATGCAGGCTCAGAAGCTCGAGGCGGTAGGCAAGCTGACCGGCGGAATCGCTCACGACTTCAACAACATGCTGCAGATTATTGGAGGGAACCTCCAGTTATTACGCCGCAACCTGAGCGCTGACGAGACGGCGCAGCGGCGTTTGGAGTCGGCGGTCGGTGGTGTTGAAAAAGGCGCCCGTTTAGCGTCCCAGTTGCTCGCGTTTGCCAGTCGCCAGTCGCTTCAGCCGCAGATACTCGACATGGGCGGGTTGCTTGGGCAAATGAGCGAGCTGCTAAATGGTGCGCTTGGTCGCGCGGTGCAGGTAGATGTGGATGTTCAGCCGAACCTTTGGCCTGTTTTCGCTGACGTGGGTAACGTGCAAGCGGCAATCCTTAACCTCGCCGTCAACGCGCGCGACGCAATGGCGGGAGGCGGTACGTTGAGCGTCCGTCTGCGCAACCGCACTTTGGAAGCGGCACAGCTTGTCGAGCAGCCGGAGGCCGTTGCGGGGCCTTATGTTGAACTGAGCGTTGTCGACGAAGGCGAGGGGATGAATCCGGATGTGCTGGCCCGTGCATTCGAGCCATTCTTCACGACCCGTCAGGATGCCAATGCCTCCGGTCTCGGTTTGAGCATGGTGTACGGTTTCGTCAGGCAGAGCGGCGGCTTCGTCGTGCTGGAGAGCGAAGAGGGTAAGGGAACCTCCGTCCGGGTCTACCTGCCGAGCGGTGCGTCAGAGAGCCCGCGAGTGGTCGATGAAGCGATCACCGAACACGAGCAGGAATCCTCTTTTGCAAACACGCTGGCCGAGACGGCGCAGGAGCACCCTGGTGGGCTGAAAATTCTCTTCGTTGAGGATGATCCGACGCTTCGAATGCTTACGGGCGAAGTGATGGAGGAGCTGGGCCACGATGTCAGCCTTTGTGAGTCGGCGGAGGCGGCGCTGGAACAGCTCGAGCAAGATCGTTTCGATGTCCTGCTGACGGATGTAGGACTTGCCGGTATGAGCGGGATCGAGCTGGTGCGCAGGGCAAAGATGCATGACCCCGCGCTGAGCGTGGTCATCGCCTCTGGTTACGCCATCAGTGCCCGTGACGAAGGTCTGGACGATTTGCGAACGATGCTCAAACCATATGACATTCATCAGGTCAGGTCTCTGCTCGAAGCTATTCATTCTGAGCGTTCCGTTTTCGGGCGTGGTTGATCGTTGGTTAAATATTCGCCAGTTCACCTTGCGCGGTTGATCGGGCTTCTCTAGAATTGCGCCCCTTGCCCGGATGGCAGGCGTTTGCGCGCCTCTCTGGCAGGCAAGACAACTACTCATTCACTCCTTGCCTGATCCGTGTGATGCGGCAGGCTGCAACCCGTAAGGAGCAACAATGCGTCATTACGAAATCATCTTTCTGGTCCACCCCGACCAGAGCGAGCAGGTTGGCGGCATGGTGGAGCGTTACACCAAGCTGATCGAAGAGGACGGTGGCAAGATCCATCGCCTGGAAGACTGGGGTCGTCGTCAGCTGGCTTACGCCATCAACAACGTCCACAAGGCTCACTACGTGATGCTGAACGTCGAGTGCAGCGGCAAGGCACTGGCTGAGCTGGAAGACAACTTCCGCTACAACGACGCTGTCATCCGTAACCTGGTCATTCGTCGCGATGAAGCCGAGACTGAACAGTCCGAGATGCTGAAGGCCGAGGAAAACCGTAGCGAACGCCGTGAGCGTCGTGATCGCCCTGAATCTGATTCTGTCAACGATAACGACAGTGACAGCGACAGCCGCGACAACAACGCTGACGAGTAATCCACGGACCTATTGAGGAGCCTATTTCATGGCACGTTTTTTCCGCCGTCGTAAGTTCTGCCGTTTCACTGCAGAAAACGTGAAAGAGATCGACTACAAGGATCTCAACACACTGAAGGCCTATATTTCGGAAACCGGCAAGATCGTTCCTAGCCGTATCACCGGAACCAAAGCACGCTATCAGCGCCAGCTGGCTACCGCTATCAAGCGCGCCCGCTTCCTGGCCCTGCTGCCCTACACCGACAGCCACGGCCGTTGATCGAGCTGTTCGACAGACGTAAAGGATAGATCGCATGCGCGCCCTGGCTGACTTCATTATGCGCGGCCGCATGCAGGCGATTGTGGTGGTGGCTGGCTCTGCGGCGCTGCCGATGTTGTTCTGGTTATGTGCCGCGGCTGGAAGCCTGGTGTTGCTGCGTCGTGGGCTGAATGACGCACTGGGGGTATTGGTCTGGGCTGTATTGCCCGCGCTGGCCTGGTGGTATTTCGGCGATCCGCGAACGTTATTGGTACTGCTGGGGTCGTTCGGGTTGGCGCTGTTGTTGCGCAACCAGAACTCCTGGACGCGTGTGATGTTGTGCAGCGTAGGGCTCGGGTTGTTGTATGCCTGGGCGCTTGGAATGGTTTTCGGTGAGCCGATCGCGGCGCTCGCAACCGAACTGCAGAAAGTGCTGCCCGATATGTTGTCGGACGCCTATCAGCAGCTTTCGGTGGAGGAGCAGGCGCGGTTGGGTGCGTTGCTGACACCGGTTCTGACCGGATTGTTGGCTGCGCTACTGCAGATCACTACGCTGCTTAGTCTCATGCTGGGGCGGTACTGGCAGGCTTTGCTGTACAACCCGGGTGGCTTCGGCCTTGAGTTCCGGGCGCTGCGTTTTACGCCAGTGCCGGCCATGCTGCTCCTTGCGGGGATGTTGCTGGGGCCGAGTCTGGGTGTGCAGGTGGCAATGCTGGCTCCGCTGTGCAGTGTTCCGCTGGTGTTCGCCGGTATTGCCCTGGTGCACGGCCTGGTGGCAAGGAATCGGATGTCGCGGTTCTGGCTCGTGGGGCTCTACGTCACGCTGGTGCTGTTCATGCAGTTGATTTATCCGCTACTGGCCGTTTTGGCCATTGTCGACAGTTTGTTTGATTTTCGCGGTCGGGCATCTCGTGATGATGATGCGGGACCTGCGAACGGCGAAGGTTAAGTTAAAGAGGTAAGACTCAAATGGAAGTCATCCTGCTGGAAAAAGTCGCAAACCTGGGCAACCTGGGCGACAAGGTAAACGTCAAGTCTGGTTACGGTCGCAACTATTTGCTGCCGCAGCGCAAGGCGACTGCTGCAACTCCGGCGAACATCGCAGAGTTCGAAGCTCGCCGTGCTGACTTGGAAAAAGCTGCTGCCGAGCGTAAGGCGTCCGCCGAAACTCGTGCTGCTCAGCTGGCTGAGCTGGAAGTCACCATCACCGCTACTGCGGGCGATGAGGGCAAGCTGTTCGGTTCCATCGGTACTCACGACATCGCCGACGCGCTCACCGCTTCCGGCGTTGAAGTGGCGAAGAGCGAAATCCGTCTGCCTAACGGCACCATCCGTCAGGTTGGTGAATACGACGTAGCTGTGCACCTGCACACCGACGTTGAAGCGACCGTGAAGTTGATCGTGATCGCTGGCTGATACAGGCCATCGTCTGGCACCTCCGGTGCCCGACGGGTACCATCGGGCACGTTTCCACGCGAGTGGAACGTGCCCTTTGTTTTTCTGAACGCTAAAGAATTTCGAGTGCCATGAACGACATCAGTGTGCCCCAGCAATACGATCTGGAAACCGCAGCGCTTAAGGTGCCGCCACATTCCATCGAGGCCGAACAGGCCGTGCTCGGCGGGCTGATGCTGGACAACAACGCCTGGGAGCGTGTGCTTGACCAGGTGTCAGATGGTGATTTCTATCGCCATGATCACCGCCTGATCTTCCGCGCCGTTTACACCCTAGCGGAACGCAACTCGCCGTTCGACGTAGTGACCCTGTCCGAGCAGCTGGACAAGGAAGGCCACCTGTCACAGGTCGGCGGTCTCGCCTACCTTGGCGAGCTGGCGAAGAACACCCCTTCAGTGGCCAACATCAAAGCCTATGCGCAGATCATTCGAGAGCGCGCCACGCTGCGCCAGCTGATCGGCATCAGCAATGACATTGCCGATAGCGCTTATGCGCCGCAGGGGCGCACGGGTGACGAAATCCTCGACGAAGCCGAGCGGCTGATTTTCCAGATTGCCGAAGCGCGCCCCAATACGGGTGGTCCGATAGGGATCAACGACATTCTGGTCAAGGCCATCGACCGCATCGACTCGCTGTTCAACGCGGGCGAGGCGATCACCGGGTTGTCGACCGGGTTTGCTGATTTGGACGAGGCCACCAGCGGCCTGCAGCCAGCTGACCTGATCATCGTCGCCGGTCGCCCTTCCATGGGTAAGACCACCTTTGCGATGAACCTTGTTGAGAATGCCGCCCTGCGCTCCGACAAGGCGATTTTGGTGTTCTCGTTGGAAATGCCGGCCGACTCCATCGTGATTCGTATGTTGGCCTCCCTTGGTCGGATTGATCAGACCAAGGTGCGGACCGGTAAGCTTAGCGACGACGATTGGCCGCGGTTGACCTCGGCGGTCAACCTGCTCAACGACCGCAAACTGTTCATCGACGATACTGCTGGCATCTCGCCATCAGAAATGCGCGCCCGGACGCGCCGTTTGGCCCGTGAGCATGGCGAGATTGGCATGATCATGGTCGACTATCTGCAGCTGATGCAGATCCCGGGCTCCAGTGGTGACAACCGAACCAACGAAATTTCCGAGATATCCCGTTCGTTAAAAGGCTTGGCCAAGGAGTTCAATTGCCCGGTCATCGCGCTTTCTCAGCTCAACCGCTCGCTAGAACAACGGCCCAACAAGCGCCCGATCAACTCCGACCTTCGTGAGTCCGGCGCGATCGAGCAGGACGCCGACATCATCATGTTCGTCTACCGGGACGAGGTGTATCACCCGGAGACGGAATACAAGGGTGTTGCCGAGATCATCATCGGTAAGCAGCGTAACGGCCCAATCGGTACTACGCGGCTAGCCTTTCTTGGCAAATACTCGCGCTTCGAAAACCTAGCTCCCGGCAGTTACCAATTCGACGATGAGTAAATCCGCGGCGTAACGGCCGCTCGCGTATCGTCTGCACCTGTCGCTTGCAGCTTGGGTTACAGGCGCCGGACAATGAGCACCGCCTGTTTCCCAGTCCAAAGGATTTATCATGCGTCCCCTGGTTGCTTCGGTCGATCTGGCCGCGCTTCGTCACAATTATCAGCTTGCCAAACAATGTGCGCCGGGCCGGAAGGCTTTCGCTGTGGTTAAAGCTAACGCCTACGGACACGGAGCGCCTGCGGCGGTGGAGTGTTTACGTGATTTGGCTGATGGGTTCGCCGTAGCATCGCTCGAAGAAGCGGAACAGGTTCGGGCGGTCGATGCCAATGCACGATTGCTGTTGCTTGAGGGCTGTTTCGAGGCTTCGGAATATGCGGCGGCGGCTGAGCTGGGTCTCGACGTTGCCATTCAGGGCGAAGCGCAGGCCGCTGCACTGCTGCGCACAAAACTCGAGCGGCCCTTGAACGTGTGGTTGAAGCTGGACTCCGGCATGCATCGGTTGGGCTTTTGTTCCGACGCGTTGCGCCAATGCCATGCGCGCCTAAAAGCCGCTGCGCAAGTCGGCGAGCTTAATCTGATGAGCCATTTCGCTTGTGCTGACGAGCGTGGCCATCCACTAAATGAAGCTCAGCTCGAGCAGTTCGTCGGTCTGCTGGATCTTGACTTCACGCACCGCTCATTCGCCAATTCCGCCGCGGTATTAACGCTTTCAGCTGCCCATATGGATTGGCTGCGCCCCGGTATTATGCTGTACGGTGCCACACCGTTTGCCGAGTTGAGCGCCGAGGCGCTCGGCTTGAAGCCAGTGATGAGCCTGACCGCTAAGATCATTGCGATACGAGACGTACCAGCAGGGGACTCTGTTGGTTACGGAGCTGGCTGGGTTGCGCCGCGCCCGTCTCGCATTGCCACGGTCAGTTGTGGCTACGCTGACGGCTATCCCCGCACGGCGCCGCTTGGTACCTGTGTAAGCATTCGCGGTCATCGTGTTCCGCTGGCCGGGCGGGTGTCGATGGACATGCTGGGTGTCGATGTTACCGATCTGCCAGATGCAGCGCTCGGCGATGAGGTGCAGCTGTGGGGGGATCAGGTACCTATTGATGAGCTCGCCCAAGCCTGCGGCACCATCGGCTACGAGTTGTTGACGAAAGTTACGCCCCGCGTCCCGCGGCGGTATATCAACGACTGAGCCCCGCTTCGCCTGCTGCTATCCCGTAAAGGCCGACCAATGCGGTCGGCCTTCCTGATCATTTTTTGTGCTATATTCCGCGCCCGTTTTCGTTGCCCGGTTTATCGCCATGCATGCCGCCAAGCCCCTGTTCGACTATCCCAAGTACTGGGCCGAGTGTTTCGGTCCGGCACCGTTTCTGCCGATGAGCAGGGAGGAGATGGATCTGCTTGGCTGGGACTCGTGCGACATCATCATCGTCACCGGCGATGCGTATGTGGACCATCCCTCATTCGGTATGGCGATCATTGGGCGTTTGCTGGAAGCGCAGGGCTTTCGCGTCGGAATCATCAGTCAGCCAGACTGGCAGAGCAAAGACGATTTCATGAAGCTCGGCGAGCCGAATCTGTTCTTTGGCATTGCCGCAGGCAATATGGATTCGATGATCAATCGCTACACGGCCGATCGTAAGATTCGGTCAGATGATGCTTATACCGCTGGTGGCCTGGCCGGCAAACGTCCTGATCGCGCCAGTTTGGTCTATAGCCAGCGGTGTAAGGAGGCTTACAAGCACGTCCCGGTCGTGCTGGGCGGCATCGAAGCGTCGCTGCGTCGCATTGCCCATTACGATTATTGGTCAGACAAAGTGCGGCGCTCGATTCTCATGGACGCGACTGCGGATATTCTGCTGTACGGCAACGCCGAGCGCGCAATCGTCGAAGTGGCTCAGCGTCTCGCGCGAGGCGAGGCGGTCGAGCAGATCACTGATGTGCGGGGCACTGCCTTCATTCGCAAAACATCTGCGCCAGATTGGTTCGAGATCGACTCGACGCGTATCGACCGGCCCGGCAAGGTCGACAAGATCCTCAATCCCTACGTCAATACTCAGGACTCGCAAGCCTGCGCCATCGAGCAGGACAAGGGGCCGATCGAGGATCCGAACGAGGCGAAAGTTGTTCAGCTGTTGCCGAACCCCAAGATCGAGCGTGACAGGACGGTAATCCGTCTCCCGTCGTTCGAGAAAGTGCGCAACGATCCGGCGTTGTATGCTCACGCCAACCGCGTTCTGCACCTTGAAACCAACCCGGGTAACGCCCGCGCATTGGTCCAGCGCCACGGCGACCATGACATCTGGCTGAACCCACCACCGATTCCTCTGACTACCGAGGAAATGGATTACGTATTCGCCTCGCCTTATGCCCGCGTTCCGCATCCCTCTTATGGCAATGAAAAAATCCCCGCCTACGAGATGATCCGTTTCTCGGTCAACATCATGCGCGGCTGCTTTGGCGGGTGTACGTTCTGCTCGATCACCGAGCATGAAGGTCGAATCATCCAGAATCGCTCACATGAGTCGATCCTGCATGAGATCGAGGAGATGAAAAAGCTGCCGGGCTTTACCGGTGTTGTGTCTGACCTCGGCGGGCCGACGGCCAATATGTACCGCATCGCCTGCAAGAGCCCGGACATTGAGACACATTGCCGCAAACCTTCATGCGTATATCCGGGGATCTGCGAGAACCTCAACACCGACCACAGCTCGTTGATCGAGCTGTATCGAAAGGCGCGAGCGTTGCCAGGCGTGAAGAAGATTCTTATCGCATCTGGCCTGCGTTATGACCTGGCGGTGGAGTCGCCTGAGTACGTCAAAGAGTTGGTCACCCATCATGTCGGCGGCTATCTGAAGATAGCGCCAGAGCACACCGAGCGTGGCCCGCTGGACAAGATGATGAAGCCGGGGATCGGCAGCTACGACAAATTCAAGCGGATGTTCGACAAGTTCTCGAAGGAAGCGGGCAAGGAGCAATACCTGATTCCCTACTTCATCGCCGCGCATCCTGGCACCACAGACGAGGACATGATGAACCTCGCGCTGTGGTTGAAGGCCAACGGTTTTCGTGCCGATCAGGTGCAGGCCTTCTATCCCTCCCCGATGGCGAGCGCCACGGCGATGTACCACAGCGGCAAGAATCCGCTTCGCAAGGTGACGTACAAGAGCGAAGGGGTCGCAATCGTCAAGAGCGAGGAGCAGCGCCGCTTGCACAAGGCATTCTTGCGCTATCACGACCCCAAGGGCTGGCCGATGCTGCGCGAGGCCCTTCAGCGCATGGGTCGGACCGATCTAATTGGCAGCGGCAAGCATCAGCTGATCCCGGCACACCAACCGGCTACTGAGGGCTATCAGAGCGCCAGGCGCAAGAACTCGACCCCGGTGGGCAGCAAGAAGGCAGGGCAGGGCGGGCAAATTCTTACGCAGCATAATGGGCTGCCGCCACGCAGCCACGATGGCAATGCCTGGGACAAGCGCGAGCAGGCCAAGGCCGCCGCGGAAGCCCGACGTAAAGCTGCGACCGGTGGCGGTAAACCATCAGGCAAAAGCCGCAAACCCTCGCAGCGTCCCGTCGCGCCACGCTGAGAAGCGGCCGAGGACGATGCTGTCCGAGGTGTCGCTCGATGAACCGTCTGTTTAGCAGCTGAACGCGCGCGTCGCATGGTTCAGCTCCTCGGCCAGGCGCAGCATTTGTTCGCTTTGCTCGCGCCCTTGGCTGATATGCGTCAGGTTGCTATCGCCCAGCTGATGGATTCGCTCGCTGTGTTTGCGGATGTCGCTCACGGTGTCGCTCTGCTGGGCGGTCGCCGATGCAATATGCTCCGCCATGTGCTCAATGGTGGAGATGGTGCTGACAATCTGGTTCAGCGCCAGATTCGCGGTTTCGGCGAGCTCGGCAGTGGTTTCAGCGTGATTGACTTGCGCGCGCATGGCCTCGACGGATTGACGAGCCGCCTTTTGCAAGTTGGAGGTCAGTTGTTGAATCTCCTCAGTGGCGCCGCTGGTGCGCTGTGCCAGTGTGCGCACCTCGTCCGCGACGACTGCAAAGCCGCGGCCATTTTCGCCAGCTCTCGCCGCCTCGATAGCGGCATTCAGTGCCAGTAGATTGGTTTGCTCTGCGATCGAGCGGATCACGATTAACACGTTGCCAATGACGCTGGTCTCGTCGGCCAGGCGCTCGATGGTTTGCGCGTTTTGCTGTACTTCCGTGACCAGGCCTTGCAGGCCTGCAAGGCTCTCGCTGATGACCTGTTTTCCGCGGCTCACCGCTTGACCGGCTTCTCGACTCGCATGAGCGGTCTGGGTGGCGCCACCGGCCACCTCCTGGATGGTTGCCTCCAGCTCGCTCAGTGAATCTCGGATCTGCGCGGTGTCGCTGGTTTGTCGGCTTGCACCCTGGTGCAGTTCGCTGCTCATCTGCGCCAGGTTGAGGCTGCTCTGGTTGACCTGTTGTGCCTGTTCGCGCAGCGTGCGCACCAGCATCAGCAGGTAACTCCGCAGTCTATTTAGCGAGGCCGCGATCTCAAGAACCTCCGGAGTGTTCGAATTAAGCTGAGCAGCCTGGCCGAACTCACCGGCAGCCCAGGCGGAAAGTACCGGGCCGAGCCCTCTCAAGGCGCGCGTCAACTGCCGCTGGACGCGGTCGATGGCAAATGCAATCAGAAGTATGAGCGCAATGATCGTACCCTGGATCAGTCGCACTTCTCGCTGAATCCGCTGATGCTCGGCACGGATCACAGGCTCCAGCGCGACGAGAGCCTGCTGCAACGCCGCTATCTTCTGCACGCTGCTGGCCATCAGCCCGCTGCGTTGGCGGATGAGTTCGCGGGTCCGCTTAAGCTCTGCTGGATAGCGTTTGATTAGCCCAATGAGTTCGCGTTTGAGCGCGATGCCCTGGTCGTTGCGGGTCTGTTCCTGTTGCCCGCCAAGGTCCAGCATGGAGGCGAAAGTGCTGGGTGCGGAGCGCTGCTCACTCACGACACCGAGCAAGGGTAGTGCATCCAGTGAGTCTGCTTGCTTGCCCAGCGCTCGTAGGGCGTGCTCCACCTCATCGGCAAGTCGATCCTGGCCGCTGCTCACCATCTTGCTCCGTGCGTGGCTCAGGCGCAGCAATTGACGGTCGGCCTCGAACAGAGGGGTTAGGTACTGCTTTGCTGACGCGTGACCGCTCTGGAGCGCATAGCGGTGTAATAGCGTCAGTGCTCCGCCCATCTCGCGTTCGGCCTGCAGGAGCAAGCCCTGGGGGTCGCCGGCGAGCTTGCCGGCTGCCAGGAGGTCGGTGGCGGCGAATCGGCTGACCTCAGCAAGGCTTGATCGGAGCGTGTCAGCGAACTGGCCAGGCAGCGCCGCAATCTCAGTCGTCAGATCATCAAGTGCTTGTATCGCTGCGCTGTGGCGAAGGGCGTCGCCACTCGCCAGGTAGTCTTGGATGTTGGCCGCGACCTGGTGCTCAAAGCGCTGCGAAAGGCCAAGGTAGCGGTCCATTAGCAGATAGGGCCGTTGCAGCGCGCGCTCGGACCACCAGAGCGTGAAGCCGAGTGCAACGCAAATCGCAACGAGCAGGCCTGTATTGAGGGTGGTAAGTGTCTTCAAGCGCATCCTGACCTCCTGTCGTAGGGGTGGTCAGGAATGTATGGCTATATGATGTCATTCTGGTGACAGAGTGAACCGTTCGACTCGATTGCGTCCTTCATTCTTGGCGCGGTACAGCGCTTCGTCTGCTTGCTGAGTCAGCGACCTGACGTCTGCGTCGGACGTCAGTTCGGCAATGCCGCAACTAAAGGTGCAGGCGAGGTCAGCCGGTTGTGCTGGATAGCGGATCTCGGCGAAGCGCTGCCGAATCTCGTCTAGAACTTTCAACGCATCGTCCGCGTTGGTGTCAGGCAGCACGACGGCAAATTCCTCACCGCCGTAGCGGCCGATATGATCGGTCTTGCGCAGGCGCTGCTTGAGGAACAGCGCAAGGCTCTTGATGACCCGGTCGCCCATTGGGTGCCCATAGGTGTCGTTCACTTTTTTGAAATGATCGATATCTATCATTGCGAAGCACAGGGGCTGACCGTCGCGACGGGCTCGCGAGCTCGCGTCTTCAAGCAACTGGAGGCTGTGCGTGTGGTTGTATAACCCGGTAAGGCTGTCACGGACGATTCTGGCTTTGAGATGACGTGCTCGCTCGGCGCGTGTTCTTACTGTCGCAATCAGGTGGCTCGGCTTGATCGGCTTTGTCAGGAAATCATCGCCGCCTTCGTTCATCGCATCGAGCTGCTTGTCCAGATCGTCTTCTGCGGAGAGGTAAATAATCGGCACGCTCACGTAGCGCTCATGCTGACGAATCACTTTGGCCAGCTCGGTGCCCATGCATTCAGGCATGTACATGTCGAGGATAATCAGGTCTGGCTGAAACTCGGCCAGGTAGGCGATGGCCTGAATTGGCTCGTTGAGCGTCTGGGTGACGATCCCGGCATTGTTCAGTACGCGCTCGGTGTGCGTCGCCTGGGCACGCGAATCATCGATGATGAGTACCCGGAACGGTTCGTAATGAGCGGTACGGGTAAAGATTTCGATCTTTTCCAGCAGGCTCGAGGCATCGATGGTGCCGGTGAAAAACTCCAGACCTCCAGCACGCACTGCTGCCAAGCGCATTGGCGTATCGGTTTCTTCATGGCTGAAGAAGATGAGCGGCAGTTTTTCCTCCAGGCCCTGTTGCACGCGTTCGGCAAGCTTAAGGCCTTCGCCAGGGCCGTTGAAATCGACGTCCATGACCAGCGCGGCGGGATGTCGCTCATGCATGGCGGCACGAAACTCGGTGTCTGTGGCGAAGGCTTGTGCGGTCATGCTGAAGAATTGCAGCTGTCGAACCACATGGTTCGCACGCTCATGATCTTCCAGGGCGATGTAGACGGGTTTGCTCAGCGGCGGAACATAGCCGGACTGCCCACGTGGATCGCCATGACGCAGCCCGGTCCGCGCGAGGCGATAGATCAGTTGGCTGAGGGTTGTAATGGTGTCGCTCGACAACCGACCGCGGTTGTCCTTGATGTCGCCCAGGCACTCGTCGATGCCTAGCGCAAGTTGACGGTGCTCGACCTGTTCGAAACGCTCGGCGAACCGGCGCAAACGCTGGTTCGCGTCGGCAAGCGCGATCCGGTAGCTGTCATTCCATTCATTGCGTTGCAATTGCTGCCAGACTTCTAACATCTCTCGCGCTTGGTGAATGACGCGTTGCGCGAAGTGTTGTTTTAGTTCTTCCTGGTCCGACATGTCCGGTTCCCTGGGCCCGCTGCGGCAGTGCTTTCAGAGCTCACTGAGGTGGCGCAATGCTACCACCTATCCAACTGTTGCCAAGCCAATGCAAAGGCGTTCTGGTTCTCATTATGAGGCTTGCTGTGAATCGGCTGCGTTATAGTGGTTCACATGCCGCAACGCTCTTCGTGGCCAGCGGTCGAATCTTTGAACTTATGACACAGAAGGACAGACGCCCATGTTGGATTGGAAGAATCGCTTCGGCCGCCTCGGCTCATCGGGAAACGCAGCCAGAGCGGAAGGGGCGACTCGCAATCCACTGTTGCTGGCCCTCGCCGCGGTGATCGCACTCTACCTGTTGGTCGCCTTGCTGGTGGGGTGGTACTGGAGTTCCGAGCCTGATCGTTTCCCGGTGCAACAGCAGGTTCGACACGCTGCCGAGGCTTCCCAGCAGCAGATCGTCAATGGCTACACCACAGTCGAGACGCTTAAGCAGGTGGCCACGACATTGCTGGACAAGCCCGGCGGCTACCTGACCAATGACGTCGCGCCGCCTGGACTATGGCTGGATAACATGCCGAGTTGGGAGTACGGGGTGCTGGTTCAGGTACGAGACCTCAGCCGTGCGCTACGCAAGGACTTCGCCAGGTCCCAGTCCCAGTCGACCGAAGACGCTGATTTGTCTAAGGCCGAACCCTTGTTCAATTTTGACAATCGCAGCTGGGCCCTGCCGGCGAGCGAATCTGAATATCGAAACGCTATTCGCTACCTGGATCGCTATCTGGCGCGCCTGAGCGACCCCGCACCCAAGGCGCAGTTCTATTCCCGAGCCGATAACCTCAATAACTGGCTGGGGGACGTCGGCACCCGACTGGGTTCTCTGTCGCAGCGGCTATCTGCCAGTGTCGGTCGGGTGAGGCTGGACGCTCAGGTTGCGCCGGACGTGGCGAGCGAAGGTGTACAGCAGGTGGTAGAGGAAGAGCGCGTCGAGACGTCCTGGCTACACATCGACAACGTGTTCTACGAGGCGCGGGGCCAGGCTTGGGCGTTGTCCCATCTGCTGCGTGCCATCGAGGTGGATTTTGCCGATGTCTTGGCGAAGAAGAATGCCGCCATCAGCGTCAGGCAGATCATTCGCGAGCTAGAGGCCGCACAGCAACCGCTGTGGAGCCCCATGGTGCTCAATGGCAGCGGCTATGGGGTGCTCGCCAATCATTCGCTGGTGATGGCCAATTACATCTCGCGTGCCAACGCTGCGATCATCGATCTTCGCAATCTGCTGTCGCAGGGGTAAGCGGCCGGCGGCTCTTCGGGGCCGCAGCTGCGGCTCAATCAAGCCCAAGTTTCTTCAGGCGATAACGCATGGAGCGGAATGACAAGCCCAGTCTCTGGGCGGCGGCCGTGCGATTCCAGCGGGTTTCCTCAAGCGCCTGCATGATTAGCTTGCGCTCGACATCCTCTAGGTGATCTTCGAGATTGTCGATCTGAGCCAGGCTCGCTTCGCCATTCTCGGGCATACCCGGAGCATCGGACAAACGCAGATCGCTGGGCTTGATTTCCTCGCCTTCGCAAAGCGTGTACGCGCGCTCTAGCATGTTTTCCAGTTCTCGCACGTTGCCCGGGAACCGATAGCTTTGCAGCTTTGCCAATGCGTCGGGGTGCAGCCGGGCGGGCATGTCGCCGCATTCCTGGGCGAGGCGGCGAAGCATCACCTCGGCCAGTTGCGCAACGTCTTCACGGCGCTCGCGAAGTGGCGGCACGCGTAACTCAATGACGTTCAAGCGGTAGTACAGATCCTGGCGGAAGCGTCCGGCAGCAACCTCGCTGGCTAAGTCCTTGTGCGTGGCGCAGAGGATTCGCACGTCGACCACGACCTCTTTGGCGCCGCCGACTGCGCGCACCGCCTTTTCCTGGATCGCGCGGAGCAGCTTCACCTGCATTGGAAGGGGGAGGTCCGCCACTTCATCGAGAAACAATGTGCCGCCGTTAGCGGCCTGGAACAGGCCAGGTTTGTCCTCCATCGCACCGGTGAAACTACCCTTCTTGTGCCCGAAGAATTCACTCTCCATCAGCTCAGATGGGATGGCACCACAGTTGACTGGCACAAAAGGGCGCTCATGGCGCGGGCCTTGTTCATGGATCAGCCGCGCCACAAGTTCTTTGCCGCTGCCGGATTCGCCGCTGATATACACCGGGGCCTGACTGCGCGCCAGTTTGCCGATCTGCTTGCGAAGCACGTTCATAGGCGGCGACGCGCCAAGCAAGCGGCCGTCCACCGTTACGTTGGGATTTGGCGTGCGGAGCCGCAGGGCGGTATTGACCAACTCCCGCAGTCGTCCGAGGTCGACCGGTTTGGTGAGAAAGTCGAACGCGCCTGCCTTGAGTGCGCCTATGGCGGTGTCGAGGCTGCCGTAAGCGGTAATCATCGCAACGGGGAGCTGCGGGTATTGCTGCTGAATGAACTGCACCAGCTCCAATCCACACCCGTCGGGCAGGCGCATGTCGGTCAGACACAGGTCGTAATGCTCCCTGGCCAGACACTCGCGCGCCTCCTTGAGGTTGCGAGCGCTGCGTGTGTCGAGCTTCATCCGCCCGAGCGTGATCTCCAGCAGCTCCCGGATATCGGGTTCGTCATCGATGATCAGCGCTTTTTGGCGGGCGGTCATGGTCTCGAGTCTTTCAGTGATGTGGGCGGTGCGGGCTGCAATGTTAACGCTACAGCTGTTGCTTTGTACCCCGACCTTGCCGATGTGTGACCCGCTGCCGCCTCGGCAGACCTTAGCTCAGCTTGCGCGGATGTGCGAAGACGATACGAAAGCAGCTACCGCCCTCGTCTCGTTCACGATAGTCCAGACGAGCCTGATTGCTTTCACACAACTCCCGGGAAATATAGAGCCCCAGTCCGGTGCCCTTGTTTTCCGTCGTGAAAAATGGCTCGAAGATATTCTGAACCTGCTCAGCCGGCACGCCCGGTCCGTCATCAAGCACTTCAAGCACCGGCAGGTCACTGCTTTCGTCACGGAACAACTTGAGCCATACCTGCGACTGCTTGCGATTGTGGCCGCTGTAGCGCAGTCCATTCTGCACCAGGTTAGTCAGGACCTGGATCAGCTGATTCGGGTCCATGCGGGTTTGCAGTGAACTGCCACGGGTCTCCACATGCACCTGTTGGTCGGCTGGCAACGTTTCGCGAAATTCGCTGGCGAACCGATGTACCCAGTATTTCAGATCTAGGAGCTGCGGCTCCGCTTGGCGACGGCGCGACAGCTGAAGGATATTCTCGATCACGAGGTTCATTCGTCGCGAATGATCCTGGATGATCTGCGTGAGTCGTAGATCCGCTGCGTCGAGCATCTCCGACTCCTGCAGCAGCTGAGCGGCATGGCTGATCGCGCCGAGCGGATTGCGGATCTCGTGGGCGATGCTCGCAGTCAAGCGGCCCAGTGAGGCGAGCTTGAGCTGCTGCGCCTTCTGCGCGATGTGTGAGATGTCTTCGAGAAAGACCAATGTGTCCTGCTTTACGCCGTGTTGCAGAGTGGCGAAGCTTGGCTGAAGTGTGGCGCCTTCGGCGGTTGCCTTGAAGTTGCGAGGCCGCAGCGTCGGATTGTCACGCCACTGCTGCAAGCCTTTGATCAGATCGGGACAGCGCGGTGCGAGGCGTTCGCCCGTCAATTCCTGCTGCCCGAGCAATTCGAGTGCGCCCTGATTGGCCAGCAGTATGCGCTCCTGAGAGTCGAGCACGAGGATCCCGGTGCGCATGCGTTGCAGGATTTGCGCGTTCAGCGCTTCGAGATTCGCGACTTCCTCGGCGCGCTGCCGAGCGAGGGTTTCGCTGACCTGCAGGCGTCGGGTCAACCCTTGTACCAGCAACGCCGCTGCAAAACACAGCGTGCCCAGTGCGGCAGCCTGAACATACTGGCTGCTCGCAGCGCTATCGTTGAGGCTTAAATAAAAGGTCAGGTAGATGAGCCCGGCTGCGGCAACTGCGGCAATAAAAAAACCAACGCGGCCGTGCAGCAGGATATTCGCGATGGCGACCGCGACAATCAGCAGGTTGCCAATGCCGCTGGGTGTCCCGCCGGCAAAGTAGAACAGCGCCGCGAGTTGGGTCACGTCTAACAGGGCGAGCGCCAGAACAGGCAGTTCCCGTTTCGGGTTCTGCAGCAGCACGGCGATGAGGATGTTGAGAATCAGGTAAAGCCAGGCGCCGAAGTGAAACGCGCCTGGGTTGATCATGCGCATCAGGTCGCTGTGTAGATCGCTGCTGATGAGCAGGACCAGCACGAGGCCAATCGCGACGCGATAAAGATGATAGAGGCGAAGGATCCGTCGGCCCTGCTGGCCTAGGAACGTCAGGTGCTCAGTTACCACCCGACTTGCTGTCCTGTTCCAGGTGCGCCTGGCTGCAATACCACCGATCATGATTCTGCAACGCCTGCTCACGTGGCAGGTGCACGCCGCATTCAGCGCAGCGAACCGTGGCCACAGTTGTCTCTCGTGGCGTGTTGGTCGTGGGTTTGGTTGTCAGACGGCGCCACAGCCAGAATGCGGCGGCGATCAGGATGATCCAGAACAACAGACGAAACAGACCCATATCTACTTCCTGGCTAAGCCATGCGGGCCCGCCGGTGTGGCAGGCTGCGGTAGGGCAATCAGTCGAACAGGCCGAAGGTCAGGTAGCTCCACCAGGAGCGGTCTTGCTGTTCGTCCTCTGCTTCTGCTTCTGCCTCGGCTTCCCTCAGCACTGGGCGCAGTTCGTCAGGCAGGTCCTGTGCGGCGTTTTCATACTGACGCACGACGTCGCGGTTGGATTGCGAGCTGTCTGGGGCTCTGTTCTCGGTTTCGATCAGTCCGAGCGTGGCGCGGGAGAGCCAGCTACGGTTATCGGCTTCCTGTTGGCGCGGCACGAATTCGCCGTCTTCCAAGCTCGGATGCTCAGGGTAATTGAGTTTGAGCGTTTCCAAACTGGTACCGGCGAGGTCTTCCAATCCTAAGCGCTGATAGGCTTCGGTCATGACGGCCAGGCCATCGCCCACGGCTGGAGTGCCTTGGAAGTTTTCTACCACATAGCGGCCACGGTTGGCGGCGGCCACATACGCCTGGCGTCGCAGGTAGTAGTCCGCAACATGAATCTCGTTTGCCGCAAGCAGATTGCGCAGATAGACCATCCGCGCCTTGGCGTCCGGTGCATAGCGGCTGTTCGGGAAGCGTGTGGTCAGCTGCGCGAATTCGTTGAATGAGTCACGTGCCGCGCCCGGGTCACGCTTGGTCATGTCTAGCGGCAGAAAGCGTGCGAGGAGCCCGCGGTCCTGATCGAACGACGCCAGGCCCTTCAGGTAATAGGCATAGTCGACACTGGGATGTTGAGGGTGCAGGCGAATAAATCGCTCGGCAGAGGAACGAGCGGCTTCTGGCTCGGTGTTGCGGTAGTAAGCGTAGATCAGTTCCAGCTGCGCCTGCTCAGCGAAACGGCCGAATGGATAGCGGGACTCCAACGCCTTCAGTTTGTTGATGGCGCTGGTGTAGCTCTTATTGTCCAGATCGGCCTGCGCCTGCCGGTACAGTTCCGCTTCGCCGAGGTTTTCGCTAATGGTTTCGTTGGACGAACAGGCAGCGGTGAGGGCGAAAATGGCGATCAGCAGCAGGTGTTTCACTTGCATGGCGGCTTGCGTCCCTGTGACGGCTGGCTGTCTCGCGCTGAGCCGTCCTGTTATGATGAGCGCCCCGGCTGGCCGGGACAAAGACGCCGTATTTAACCACAAGCGTGTTGCCGAAACCAAAGGCTCACCCGCGTCACTGCCGAAGGCGGGCTCATCGAAGTGAGCTGGCTGAGTCGCAGCCCAATTTGCTGTAGGCCGGTGGGTCCGGATATCGCGAGCCTCTATACAGTGCTCCTGGCGATAACCTGCAATGTCTCGCAGCGCGCCGTACTACCCCATTCCTTTATGAAGCGTCCCTAAATTATGTCCACGATCTCCACCCAGGCCATTCATCTTCGCGCCGAGGTGCCGTTCGACCTCGGTGGGCAGCGCCTTGATCAGGTTGCGGCTCAGTTGTTTTCTGAGCATTCCCGCTCACGCCTGGCTGCGTGGATCAAGGACGGTCGGTTGAAGGTCGATGGTGCTGCACTGCGGCCCCGTGACACCGTGCATGCCGGCGCGGTTCTGGAGCTTGCCGCCGAGCAGCAAGCGCAGGGCGAGTGGGTTGCACAGGACATTCCGCTGGATATCGTCTTTGAGGATGAGCACATCCTGGTGCTGAACAAGCCATCCGGGATCGTGGTGCATCCAGCCGCTGGGCATGCCGACGGCACGCTGCTCAACGCCTTGCTGCATCACGTTCCGAACATCATTAATGTGCCGCGAGCGGGCATCGTGCATCGGTTGGACAAGGATACGACGGGCCTGATGGTCGTAGCGAAAACGCTGCAGGCGCAGACACGGCTGGTTGAGCAGCTGCAGGCGCGCAGCGTCAGTCGCATCTATGAGGCCATTGTGATTGGCGTGATCATCACTGGCGGCACCGTTGATGCGCCGATCGGGCGGCACGGTCAGCAGCGCCAGCGCATGGCGGTCGTTGAAGGGGGCAAGCCCGCCGTCAGTCACTTTCGGGTACTTGAACGCTTCCGCTCGCACACCCACGTTCGGGTGAAGCTGGAGACCGGCCGCACACATCAGATTCGCGTGCACATGACGCATATTGGTTATCCACTGGTCGGCGACCCGCTATATAGCGGACGCTTTCGCATCCCGCCCGCGGCGAACCCGACCATGGTTCAGACGCTGCGCGATTTCCCCCGCCAAGCCCTGCATGCACGTTTCCTGGAGCTGGACCATCCGGTGACCGGCGAACGGCTGAAATGGGAGTCGCCATTACCGGATGATTTTGTTTGGCTGCTGACCCTCCTGCAGCAGGATCGCGAGGCGTTCGTAGGTTGAGCGACTGGCCAGACGACTGGATTTTGCCTGACTGGCCGGCACCTGATTCGGTCAAAGCCGTTGTCACCACGCGCAGCGGGGGCGTGAGCCAGCCTCCGTTCGATAGTTTCAATCTGGGCGATCACGTCGACGATAGACCCGAAGCCGTGGCCGCTAATCGGCAGCGGCTGCAACGAGCGCTCGGCAGCGAACCCGCCTGGATGAGCCAGGTACATTCAAATGTCGTGATAGAGGCTGATCCGCAGGCGCGGCCTACCGCGGACGCCTGTTGGACAACCCGGAAGGGAGTCGCCTGCGCAGTGCTGACTGCCGATTGTCTGCCGGTGCTATTTTGCGATTCGGCAGGGAGTCGAGTGGCGGCCGCGCATGCAGGTTGGCGTGGATTGGCGGCCGGTATGCTGGAAGCGACGGTGGTGGCGTTGGGCGAATCGCCTACCCAGCTGATGGCCTGGCTTGGACCGGCGATCGGGCCAGGCAGGTTTGAAGTGGGCGCCGAGGTGCGGGATGCGTTTGTCTCGCAGCATGCCGCGGCGTGCGACGCCTTCACCCTTAGCGGCAATCCCGGGCGCTACATGGCCGACATCTACCAGCTTGCCCGCATTCGCCTCGCTGCATGTAATGTCACGGCTGTATTCGGGGGCGGTTTCTGCACCGTCAGCGATCCTCGATTCTATTCATACCGCCGGGCTGCCCGTACTGGGCGCTTCGCTAGCCTGATCTGGCTCGACCACTAGCGCGTCATCGCCACTGCGCGGCCGGAGTGCGTGCCGCTTCGCGGAGATACCTGAACGGCTTGATTCGGTCCGTTCAGATGATCTGGATCAGTGCCATTCGACTTGAATCCTCAACAATTAGCCTCATCTAAGTTCCATCTCGCAGGCTTTTGTTCGAGGTGCGATTGAGAGCGCCGGCCTGCCTTACCTAAAAGGTGATTTCATGCGTATCGATCGTTTAACCAGCAAGCTTCAGCTTGCACTCTCCGATGCTCAATCCATTGCCGTCGGCCTGGATCATCCGTCCATCGAGCCACTGCATCTGATGCAGGCGTTGCTCGATCAGCAAGGCGGCTCCATCAGGCCGCTGCTGATGCAGGTGGGCTTCGATATCAATGGTCTGCGCCAGGCACTGACCAGAGAGCTGGACCAGTTGCCCAAGCTCCAGAACCCGACGGGCGACATGAATATGTCGCAGGATCTGGCGCGTTTGCTCAATCAGGCGGACCGCCTGGCGCAGCAGAAGGGCGACCAATACATCTCCAGTGAACTGGTCTTGCTCGCTGCGCTGGACAGCAATACCCGTCTGGGCAAGCTGCTGCTGGCGCAGGGTGTCAGCAAAAAGGCGCTGGAGAATGCCATCAGCAATCTGCGCGGCGGCGATGCGGTCAACGACCCTAATGCCGAGGAATCTCGCCAGGCGCTGGATAAATACACGGTGGACATGACCAAGCGTGCTGAGGACGGAAAACTCGATCCGGTGATTGGCCGCGATGACGAAATTCGTCGAACCATTCAGGTCCTGCAGCGCCGCACCAAGAACAATCCCGTCCTGATCGGTGAGCCGGGCGTCGGTAAAACCGCCATCGTCGAAGGGCTGGCGCAGCGTATCGTCAACGGCGAGGTTCCGGACGGTCTCAAAGACAAGCGTTTGCTGGCCCTCGATATGGGTTCGCTTATTGCCGGCGCCAAGTTTCGCGGGGAGTTCGAGGAGCGCCTCAAGGCGGTGCTGAACGAGCTGAGCAAGCAGGAAGGCCGCGTGATCCTGTTTATCGACGAGTTGCACACGATGGTCGGCGCCGGCAAGGCTGAAGGCGCCATGGATGCAGGCAACATGCTCAAGCCGGCGCTCGCGCGTGGCGAGTTGCATTGCGTCGGCGCCACGACGCTCGATGAGTATCGCCAGTACATTGAAAAGGACGCAGCGCTGGAGCGGCGCTTCCAGCGTGTGCAGGTCGATGAGCCGAGCGAGGAGGACACGATCGCTATCTTGCGCGGCCTGAAAGAGCGCTATGAAGTGCACCACGGCGTTTCGATTACCGATGGCGCAATCATTGCGGCCGCGAAGCTGTCGCACCGCTATATCACTGACCGGCAGCTGCCGGACAAGGCGATCGATTTGATAGACGAGGCGGCCAGCCGCATCCGCATGGAGATTGACTCCAAGCCGGAGGAGCTGGATCGCCTGGATCGGCGTCTGATCCAGTTGAAGATCGAGCGTGAAGCGCTGAAAAATGAGGACGATGAAGCGACCAAGAAGCGCTTGGCCAAGCTCGACGAGGAAATCGTCAAGCTAGAGCGCGAATACGCCGATCTGGAGGAAATCTGGAAGTCGGAGAAGGCTGAAGTACAGGGTTCCGCTCAAATGCAGCAGAAGATCGAGCAGGCCAAGGCTGATCTTGAAGCGGCTCGACGCAAGGGCGACCTGGCACGGATGGCGGAGTTGCAGTACGGCGTCATCCCGGACCTCGAGCGCAGCCTGCAAATGGTGGATCAGCATGGAAAAACTGAGAACCAGTTGCTGCGTAATAAGGTGACCGATGAGGAGATCGCTGAGGTGGTCTCGAAGTGGACGGGCATCCCGGTGTCGAAAATGCTCGAAGGCGAGCGTGAGAAACTCCTCAAGATGGAGGATCTGCTGCATCAGCGCGTGATCGGCCAGCACGAGGCCGTGGTTTCGGTCGCTAACGCTGTTCGGCGCTCTCGTGCCGGTCTGGCTGACCCGAACCGCCCCAGTGGTTCGTTCCTGTTTCTCGGCCCGACCGGTGTGGGCAAGACCGAGCTGTGCAAAGCGCTGGCGGAGTTCCTCTTTGATACCGAAGAGGCGATGATCCGCATCGACATGTCCGAATTCATGGAGAAGCATTCCGTGGCGCGGCTGATAGGCGCGCCGCCGGGCTACGTCGGCTATGAGGAGGGCGGCTATCTGACCGAGGCCGTGCGTCGCAAGCCTTACTCGGTGGTCCTGCTGGACGAAGTCGAAAAGGCCCATCCGGATGTTTTCAATATTCTCCTGCAGGTTCTTGAAGACGGCCGCCTGACCGATAGCCATGGGCGTACGGTGGACTTCCGCAACACAGTGATCGTGATGACGTCGAATCTGGGCTCGAGTCAAATCCAGGAGCTGGTCGGTGACCCCGATGCTCAACGTGCCGCTGTCATGGATGCGGTGAGCAGCCACTTCCGGCCGGAATTCATCAACCGTATCGACGAGGTGGTTGTATTTGATCCGCTGGCACGCGAGCAGATTGCTGGCATCGCACAGATTCAGCTGGGTCGTCTGCAGCAAAGGCTAGCGGAGCGCGAATTGAGTCTGGAGCTCAGCGAAGAGGCCATCGACAAGCTGGTGGCCGTCGGTTATGACCCGGTCTATGGCGCCCGTCCGCTGAAGCGTGCCATCCAGCGCTGGATCGAAAACCCACTTGCTCAAAGCATCCTGTCTGGGGCCTTCGAGCCGGGCTCCGCCATTGTCGGCAAGGTGGAGGGCGACGACATCAGCTTCGCTGCGTCTTAAAGGCTGCTTAGTCGGGGCGGCTGCACGGCCGCTCCGGCTCGCTTCGGGCCTCGCTTGATGCCTAGATCAAACCCACTCGCAAATCATTGTAGTAAATCGTATTTTTTCTGTTGACAGCTGCGCCGAGAACCGTAAAATGGCGCGCCTCTGAAGGGGGTTTGTAAGCAACACAGCAAGCCAGCCGAGGAGATGGAAGTAGTTCCGCGATAGCTCAGTCGGTAGAGCAAATGACTGTTAATCATTGGGTCCCAGGTTCGAGTCCTGGTCGCGGAGCCAAATTCCAATCGGGGTATAGCGCAGTCCGGTAGCGCGCCTGCTTTGGGAGCAGGATGTCGGGAGTTCGAATCCCCCTACCCCGACCATTTTTGGGTCGTTAGCTCAGTTGGTAGAGCAGTTGGCTTTTAACCAATTGGTCGTAGGTTCGAATCCCACACGACCCACCAAAATCGCCTTGAAAGGGGCGTAAGAAGCCGGAAGGTCCGAGAGGGCCTTCCGGTTTTTTCTTGCCTGCGATTTCTTCAGCGAAGCAGCTGCCTTTCTTATTCGTTTACACGTTGCGATGTCTGCGCCTCCTTTGGAGGCGCTGTTTCGGATTGATCCGATTAATGCAGTTTGAGGCGGGGGACGGTGCTGGTGCTCAGTTTGTCGCCGACCATCATCAGTGCAGTGCGCGCGACGCCATACAGGGCGATCTGATGCATTCGGTACAGTGAGACATAGAACATTCTTGCCAGCCAGCCTTCGAGCATGACGTTGCCGGTGAGATTGCCCATGAGGTTGCCGACAGCAGAGAAGCTCGACAGAGAAATCAGCGAGCCATAGTCACGATAACGGTAGCTGAGCAGGCTTTCGCCTTTAAGGCGTCTGGCGAGCGACTTGGCGAGCAGCGAGGCCTGCTGATGTGCTGCTTGGGCTCTGGGCGGGACATTGCGGTCACTGTCTGGTTGTGGACATGCTGCGCAATCGCCGAAGGCGAATATGTTTTCGTCTCGGGTGGTCTGCAGCGTTGGCAGAACCTGAAGCTGATTGATCCGGTTGGTTTCCAGGCCGTTTATCTCACGCAGGAAACTGGGGGCTCGGATGCCGGCGGCCCAGACCTTAAGCGTCGCTGGCACAAAGTCGCCGTTTTTGGTTTGCAGGCCGTCTTCGGTGACCTCGCTTACCGCGGCGTCGGTGAGTACCGTTACGCCCAGTTCGCGCAGGGTCTGATGCACCGGCTGGCCGATGCGCTCCGGTAGTGCGGGCAGCACACGTGGCCCGGCCTCTATCAATGTAATTCGGACATTTTCCGGTTTGATGCCGTCGAGTCCGTAGGCAGCGAGCTCACGTGCGGCATGGTGCAATTCCGCTGCCAGCTCGACGCCCGTGGCGCCAGCCCCCACGATGGCCATGTTGATGGTGCCGTGGCTACCTTCGCTGGCATGGGCACGCATATAGTGACTAAGCAGACGACGGTGGAAGCGTTCAGCCTGCTCTCGCGTGTCGAGGAAAATGCAATGCTCGGCTGCGCCCTTGGTTCCGAAGTCGTTGGTGGTGCTGCCCACTGCGATTACGAGCGTGTCATAGCTGAGCGTACGTGCCGGCACCAGCTCGATACCGTGCTCGTCAAACGTGGCTGCAAGGTGCACGCACTTTCGCTCTCGCTCCAGGCCGCTCATACGGCCCATCTGAAACTCGAAGTGGTTCCATTTGGCCTGCGCCACATAGTTGAGCTCGTCGGCAGACGAATTCAGCGAGCCCGCGGCAACTTCGTGTAGCAAGGGTTTCCAGATATGCGTCAGGTTGGCGTCAATCAGCGTGACGCGGGCCTTGCCGCGTTTACCCAGGGTTCTACCCAGGCGGGTAGCAAGCTCCAGCCCGCCAGCGCCGCCGCCGACGATTACGATGCGATGTGTCATGGAATGAACTCATAAGGCTTTGCGGAATGCGGTCGAACGACTGGAGAAGAGACGGGATGCTCACAACACCAGGCGACTCAGGAGGCGGCTCAGTAGGCCTAGACCGAAGACGACAGCCAGAACCAGCACAAGGAGCAGCCAGGGCCGAAAGGGCCGGCGCTCGACTTGATGCTGTGGTGCGCTGAGATACTGGTCAACGCGTTTCTGGTCTTCGGGATTCAGGCGGCTTGGCATACGCACCTCGAGAGGGGATGCAGACATTCTAGCGGTGCGGCGGCAAAAGCCAAGCAAGCTGGGCCCTGCGGCGGCGTTCGTAGGGCAGTGATGCAGGGTACATGGTTGGGAGCTGGGCAGCGCGACTGCTGCATGCCCAGGCTGATGCCGGCCGCTACCGGCTGGTGTGCTTCAGGTTCCGTAGATTTCCGATCACCGATTCCAATGCGCGATCGAAGAGCAGTGCGTCGTTAAGAAGGCGGATAGCGCCTCGGCGGAACTCAATTGCAAGTCCCATTCGGGTTTTTTCCAGCACCTTCATGCCGGTACGGTTCACGAAAATGTACTTGCCGGTGGGCTTGATCACAGCGGCAAGCTTGCACCGAAGCTTGTGATCTTCATCTTCCTGGAATTCGACCCAACTGCCGACCCTCAGGTTGTCGACCTGGATCAACGCTTCATCACTGTCGGCCAGATTGATCTCCGGCTCCTGCTCTCGGCTTTCGCCAGGCGCCAGCAGGACGATTTCCTCATTGACCTGAACCATGGCAGGCGTGGCGGGGCTGTCGACGTGTTCGTCGCGCGGAGGAAGTTCTAGCGTCTGGTCAGTAACGGTCTCGCGCTGAGTGAGCGAATCGTTGCTAGGGGCAGATTGAATAATCGGCTGGTTGAGTTGCTGTAATGTTTGTACATGCAACGCCTCCAGTTGGGTGAAGAAGTCACTCGTGGAGAAAGGGTCAAACGCGGCACTGACCAAACCCTCACGAAGTTTTTTCAGCAAACTCGGTACCAGTTCCAGCAGCTGGGAGCGTGATTCAGGGCTCTCATGCGGCCCTACGCTCCAGATCAGCTCGTCCATCGTGGCCAAGGCGGACTGCCATTGCTCGGATTGAGTGCCGTGCTTCAGACAGGTCAAAAGCAGCACTTTGCTCCAGGCTTCTTGCAGCAGCCGGACGACCACCTCGGGAAGCGTCTTGCCAAGCAGGCGTTCATTCAACGCGTGCTCGACTTCCTGACGGGCCATCTCGGCCTTGGCGCGGCCTTCTTCGGCATCCCGGGTGCGTTGCTCAAGTAGCTCGCTGCGGCGGCGCTCATCGCCTGTGAAGGCAAGGAAATCGGCCAGCAGCTCGGAAAAGATAGCGGGGTCGTCGACAAAGTCGTTCAGCAGGCGGGCCACGACCTGCTCGATCTTCTGGTAAAGACTGTCGCGCTGGGCTTCGTCCTGATCGCCCCAGCCCATAGCTGCCGAAGCAATCTCGTTGAGCAGGCGGCGCGCAGGATGGCTGCCGCGGCTGAAGAACGTCTTGTCCAGCACCGCGACTTTCAGTACAGGGATCTGCAGTCGACCAATCAATGCCTTGAGCGAGTCCGGCAACGTGCGATCGTCAAGGATGAACTCGAACAACATCGACACAAGATTTATGACGTCTTCGTCTACCTCGCCGACAACGCGCGATTTACCGCTCTTGGCGCTGACACGGTGCAGGAGTTGTTCAAGCTGCCCCTGGAGATCGTATTCGTCAACTTGG
Organism: Pseudomonas sp. DNDY-54; assembly: GCF_019880365.1. Taxonomy (NCBI): domain Bacteria; kingdom Pseudomonadati; phylum Pseudomonadota; class Gammaproteobacteria; order Pseudomonadales; family Pseudomonadaceae; genus Pseudomonas; species Pseudomonas sp. DNDY-54. The sequence continues at coordinate 3,520,307 of NZ_CP082271.1, read as the reverse complement.
TGTGGGGCGCGAGACTGTAAATGCGAGAGCAGGCGCATCAGGTCGTTACTGGAAATCGGGACGGCGTCACTCGGCAGGTTACGGGCGGGTAGTGCGCTGCCACGTAGCTCCGATAGCAGAGCCTGAAGCGCGCCGAACGCTTCGTGCACGCCATTGTCGGTGTACGCGGCCGATTCGCTAAAGCCTGAACCTGATTGCTGCGTGCTGCCCCCCGTCGCGCCTGGCCGGCTTGGCGAGCGGCGCGGTAATGCCGACTGCAATTCCGGCAGGATCCCAGCCGCGACCAGCGTCTGGTTCGATTCGGCGTAGAGCTGATCGAGGTCTGTCAGGACGTAGCGTTCGAACAGCTTGAGAATGATCAGCTTGACCTTGATCTCGACGCCCAGGCTGCGGCACGCCTCAAGGAAATATTCGCAGAGCTGTTGGGGGCCCAGCGGATTGTTCTTGTCGTCCAGTTTTCTGCTCACCAGCACGTTCATGCGAGTCGTGAGGTGGCTCAGTGGCTGGCTGGCGCGGCTCATTACCTTGGCGACCATCGTGTCGATCGCAACGGATTCTTCCAGCTCGTCGTTTTGCACCAGTGCCAGACTTTCGAATGATGCTTCCGGCTGCGGCGGCTTGCCAATCTCGTACTGATTGAGTTTGGCGAAGGATTCGAAGACATGCTGTAAAAAACTGCGTTCAATGCCGCGGCGCTTCATGCGCAAGTCACGCATGGCTTCGAAGAAAGCGTTCTGCTCAGCGTTACTGGTGGCGCGATCGGCAATTTCGAAGAGCGAATCGTCTGCGTTATCGAATAACGTCTGCAGCGATAGGCGCAGCTGTTGAGCCGCTTTATCGCGGACGCTGATGAGCGCGACCGGCAGTCTGCCTGCCGGCGAGGTCGGCTTTTGCTCAGGGGTGGCCTTGAGATGCACCACTTTCGCATCGGTTCGCATTGAGACTCTCCGGTCGCCTGCTTATTCAAGCGCTCAACAACGCGTAGCATGCCGCTGATAAAGGGCGGGGGCAACGGCTTAGCAATCATGGCAAGTGGCCGCCATTTCACTGGCGCCAATTTATGAAGCCATTATATGCGTCTTATTCATCAGCCTAGCGCGGTTTTCTTTTGTACATGACACAGCTCACAGATACTTTTTTCTGAACAGATAATGGCCTGTTGCCAGCTATTCGCTTACTAGTCCAAGGCACTTGGCCTCTCCACGGCGCGGGCCCATGCTGATTCGCAGCGAGGCTACGCTTTATACTCTCGGCGAATTCAATGGGAGCTCGTCGTGGCCAATATCACCCTAGCGGACCTTTCCGCTGAAATCGAAACCAATGTGCGCAAGGCGCTGGCTGAGGATGTTGGAGCTGGCGACATCACGGCGCAGCTTATTCCGGCGGAGCGGCTCGCTCATGCGGCGGTGATCACGCGTGAGAATGCAGTCGTAAGCGGTACGGCGTGGGTGGATGCGGTGTTTCGCCAGTTGGATCCGCGCGTGGCCGTGCACTGGCAAGTATCCGATGGTGACCAGGTGACGGCCGACCGTGTTCTGTTTCATCTCGAGGGCCCGGCGCGTGCGTTGCTCTGTGGCGAGCGCGCAGCGCTGAATTTTCTGCAGACGCTTTCGGGCGTCGCGACCCGATGCCGTCATTATGCGGACCTTGTTGAAGGTACCGGTGTGAAACTGCTCGATACTCGCAAAACCATTCCCGGCTTGCGACTGGCGCAAAAGTACGCGGTCACCTGTGGCGGCTGCCACAACCATCGAATCGGTTTGTACGATGCATTTCTGATCAAGGAAAACCACATCGCGGCGTGTGGCGGGATCGCCGAAGCCGTGGCTGCAGCTCATGGGATCGCGCCGGGCAAACCGGTAGAGATAGAGGTCGAAAATCTCGATGAACTGGAGCAGGCGCTACGTGCCGGCGCCGATATTGTGATGCTCGATGAGCTTAGCCTGGCGGACATGCGTAGCGCGGTGGGTATGGCGGCTGGGCGGGCGAAGCTGGAAGCGTCGGGCGGCATCGATGAAGAGACGTTACGTACGATTGCCGAAACGGGTGTGGACTTTATATCGATTGGTGCGCTGACCAAGCATGTGCGGGCGATCGATCTTTCGATGCGTTTGAAACAGTAGCGGAGCGGGAAGCGGCACCGATGGTGCCGCTGGTTTGAGTCAGTGTCTGCTCTTCAGGCCGAAGTTCTCATCCAGTGTGCCCGGAACGTCCGGCCCTTTGGGCGCGTAGTCCTTGGGCGGCTCGGTAAACGTCGGGGAGGTCAGTCGTTCGCGGTGGCCATGAGTTTCTTCACTGTGCAGCGCAGCCAGCAGGCGCTGACGGGTTTGCTCGTCCAGTGCGAGCTTGTCGGCGCCTTCTGATAGGTGATTCTGCATGTCCTGATAGCTGTTGGTCAGTTTTCGCAACAGGCTGGCGGTGGTATTGAAATGCGTGACCACTTCGCTCTGATAGGTATCCAGGCGCTCCTGCAAATCATCCACCTGGCGCTGCGTGCTGTTTGGGGCGCTATTACGCGCAATCAGAAAACCAATAACGATGCCGGCAATCACGCCGACGATCGGGAGCAACCAAGTCGCGAGGGTCTGTTCCACGAGTACTTCCTCTCTATAAAACGGCTGTGCTGTACAGCAGCTAAAAAATCCTGCGGCAGCGGTCGGGCAGGGTAGCCACCGGGCCGGGACGCAGTTTAACTCCGGTGTTATGCGGTGGTTTTCCTGCGGCCTGATACGTTAACGTCTCGTACCTGCCCTGTATACCGCAACGCGCTAAGGCGATAGCAACGCAGGTTCAAGCAAGACGAGTCGACTAGTCCCACGGTCACGGAGTTACTTTGTTGAAACGTGAAATACCTGTAACCATCGAGGGGCCGGCCGGTGCGCTGGAAGGCCTGCATTTCGACCAGGCCGACGCGCGCGGGCTGGCGCTGATCTGTCATCCCAACCCTGTCAAAGGCGGCACCATGCTGAATAAGGTGGTGTCGACATTGCAGCGCACCGCCCGAGATGCGGGCTTCACTACCCTTCGTTTCAATTTTCGCGGAGTCGGCAGCAGCGCTGGCAGTCATGACATGAAGACCGGCGAAATCGATGATGCTGAGGCGGCGCTGCGCTGGCTTCAGGCGCAGCACCCAGAACTCCCGCTGACGTTGATGGGTTTCTCCTACGGCGGCTTCGTGGCGGCGGCGCTGGCGGGGCGGATCGAGGCGCGCGGCGAGTCGCTGGACCGATTGTTCATGGTTGCTCCGGCGGTGTCGCGCTTGGCGGATCAGCCATTGGCCGAACGCTGCGAGTTGACCATCATCCAGCCAGACGATGACGAGGTCATCGACGCGACGTCGGTGCACGCGTTCTCCGCAGCGCTTGGGCGGCCCCACGAGTTGCTGAAAGTGGCAGAATGCGGCCACTTTTTCCACGGCAAGCTGGTAGACCTGAAAGAGCTGGTGGCGCCACGGCTGGCCTAGCAAACGGCCCGCTGCAGCGCTGTACTGCCCCGGCGTAACATTCCCGCTACCCTTCGGCGACCGCCAGAAGCGTGCCGTCCGCGTCGATTGAACCGAGATGATCGTATGAAAACCCGAATCCTTACCGGCATCACCACCACCGGCACGCCCCATTTGGGCAATTACGCAGGCGCGATCCGTCCGGCGATCGTGGCTAGTCGGGAGGCAGATGCCGACTCCTTCTATTTCCTTGCCGACTATCACGCATTGATCAAGTGCGACGATCCGTTGCGCATCCAGCAATCGCGTTTGGAAATCGCCGCCACGTGGCTGGCCTGTGGGCTGGATGCCGACCGGGTGACTTTCTATCGCCAGTCCGATATCCCAGAGATTCCCGAGCTGACCTGGCTGTTGACCTGCGTTGCCGGCAAAGGGCTGCTTAACCGTGCCCACGCCTACAAGGCTTCTGTAGACAAGAACGTAGAGCTGGGTGAGGACCCCGATGCCGGAATTACCATGGGGCTGTTCAGTTACCCCGTGCTGATGGCGGCGGACATCCTGATGTTCAACGCACACCGGGTGCCGGTTGGTCGCGATCAGATTCAGCACGTCGAGATGGCGCGCGATATCGGCCAGCGTTTCAATCACCTGTTCGGTAATGGCAAAGAGCTGTTCACCTTGCCTGCGGCCGTCATCGAGGAGGGCGTGGCAACACTGCCTGGGCTTGATGGGCGCAAGATGTCTAAAAGCTACGACAACACCATCCCGCTGTTCGCCAGTGCCAAGGCGCTGAAAAGCACCATCGCTCGCATCGTCACCGACTCGAAATTGCCAGGCGAGCCGAAAGATCCCGACGATTCTCATCTATTCACCATTTACCAAGCCTTCGCCGCGCCTGCACAGCTGGCCGAGTTCCGCGCCGAGCTGATCGGTGGCTTGGCCTGGGGTGAGGCTAAGGAACGGCTGTTCCAGTTGCTCGACGACGAATTGGGCGAGGCGCGCGAGCGCTACCATGCGCTGGTGCAGCGTCCCGGCGACTTAGAGGACATCCTTCAGGCTGGCGCTGTTAAGGCGCGCAAGGTTGCGACACCGTTCCTCGGCCAGCTGCGAGAAGCGGTCGGGCTGCGTAATTTTCGCAGCGAGGCGGTAACCGCCGGACCAGTCAAGAAGAAGGGCGGCAAGCTTGCTCGTTTTGCCAGTTTCCGTGAGGGCGACGGCAGCTTCCGTTTCCGCTTCTTTGCCGCGGACGGGGAAGAGCTGTTGCTGTCTCGTCCCTTTACTGATCCCAAGGCGATCGGCGTTGTCACCCAGCGTTTGATTGCGCACGGCGTGGATGCGTTGGAACTCCGTGCCGATGAAGACAATCAATTCACGTTGTGGCTGGATGGTGAATGCATCGCCGATAGCCCCGGCTATGCCGATGAGGAGGCGCTGGACGCCGCCATGCTGCGTCTCCGTCAGGCCGTGGCGACCCTCGCCGTGTAATGTCGCCCGGGTTCTGCCGGTTGCGGCCAGCCGGCGAGACGCTGCCGAATCTTTGATATGACTCGAGGCTCACACGCTTGAACGACCTGCGTAAATTGCCAACCACTGAGGGCGCGGCTAAAGTGTCGGCCCCGTTTCACTACCCAGACCCGGCCATGACCCCTCTTGAGCGCTATCAGGAAGACCTGAAACGTCCCGACTTTTTCCACGATGCCGCCCAGGAAAACGCCGTGCGTCATCTGCAGCGGCTGTATGACGATCTGGTTGCCGACGACCGCAGCAAGTCCGGCCTGCTGGGCAAGCTGTTCGGCAAAAAGCAGCAGGAGCCGGTGAAAGGCCTGTATTTCTGGGGCGGGGTCGGCCGCGGCAAAACCTATCTGGTCGACACCTTCTTCGATGCTTTGCCAATCGAGCAAAAGACCCGCACTCACTTCCACCGCTTCATGAAGCGCGTCCATGAAGAGATGCGCACGCTCAAGGGTGAGAAGAACCCGCTGACCATTATTGGCAAACGCTTCGCTGACGAGTCGCGCGTGATCTGCTTCGACGAGTTCTTTGTTTCGGACATCACCGACGCAATGATCCTCGCGACCCTGCTTGAAGAGCTGTTCAAGAACGGGGTCAGCCTGGTCGCAACGTCCAACATCGTGCCGGACGGTCTGTACAAGGATGGCCTGCAGCGCGCCCGTTTCCTGCCGGCGATCGAGCTGCTGAAGAAACACACTGAGATCGTCAACGTCGACAGCGGTATCGATTATCGCCTGCGCGCACTTGAGCAAGCCGAGCTCTATCATTTTCCGCTTGATGCCGAAGCCGAGCAGAGCCTTGAGAAGAGCTTTCGCAGCCTGCTGCCAGAACAGTGCCGGGTGCAGGAGAACGAAGCACTGATGATCGAGAACCGCGAGATCGTCGCCCGAAAGGCGGCGGGTGGCGTCGCCTGGTTCGAGTTCCGTGAGCTGTGCGATGGCCCGCGCAGCCAGAACGACTACATTGAATTGGGCAAGATTTTCGACGCCGTGCTGGTTTCCAACATCGAACGCATGGATGTTTCCAAGGACGACATGGCCCGCCGATTCATCAACATGGTTGACGAATTCTACGACCGCAACGTGAAGCTGATTCTTTCGGCCGAAGTGGAGCTGAAGGATCTGTATGCAGGCGGTCGATTGGAGTTCGAGTTCCAGCGCACCTTGAGCCGCTTGCTGGAAATGCAATCACACGAATACCTGGCACGTCCGCACAAGCCCTGATCCGACAGGAAGTGCACACTCACGGCAAGTCTGCGCGCCGGCGCGACTTGCCGTTTTCGTATCGAGTTCAGGCGCTCTTGTGCCGGTATTGCTGGCGGTACTGATTCGGCGACAGTTCGGTGTGCTGGCGGAACAGTCGCGCGAAGAAGCTCGCATCGTCGTAGCCTACTTCGTAGCTGATGGTCTTGATGCTCTTTCGGGTAGTGGAGAGCAGCGTTTTGGCCGTTTCGATACGTAATCGCTGCAAGTAGTGCAACGGCTTGTCGCCCGTTGCGGTCTGAAAGCGCCGCATGAAATTGCGAATGCTCATGCCATGATCCCGCGCCACGTCTTCGAAACGGAATTTCTCGGCGAAGTGTTCCTCGAGCCACTCCTGAATTTGTAAAACGCGGGTGTCCAGGTGCAGCTTCTGGCCACCGAAGCCGATGCGTCCGGGATTGTAGTTGCGCCGCACCTCGAAGAGGATGTCGCGCGCCATTCCCTGCGCGATATGCGCGCCACAGAAGCGCTCGACCAAGTGCATGTAGAGATCACATGCCGAGGTCGTGCCGCCCGCGCAGTACAGGTTGTCGCTGTCTGTAAGGTGCTTTTCCTGGGTGAAAATTACCCGTGGAAATCGCTCGGCGAACTCGCGCGCGAAGCGCCAGTGCGTCGTCCCTTCACGGTCGTCCAACAATCCCGCAGCGGCCATCCAGAAGGCACCTGAGGCTTCGCCACAGATGGCGCTTCCAGTCGCGTGTCGCGCCTGCAGCCATTGCGTGACCTGTGGATACTGCCGGCATAGCGCGTCGAAATCGCCCCAGAACGCCGGCAGGATCACCGCGTCGGCCTCGCCCAGCGCGCCGTCAACCTCGATGCGAGGGCCGCTGAACGTTGTGACAGGCTGGCCATCGGGACTGACCAGCACGGTCTCGAATGCCGGTGTGAGGTCCAGGCCTATCTGCTTGCCATAGCGCAAGCTAGCCATGTGAAAGAAGTCTTTGGCGTGCAGCAGCGTGGACGCAAACACCCCGTCAGTGGCCAGGATGCTGATACGTTTCAATGGTTGGGCGGTGAGCATGCTGTGTTAGACGATCCATTTGTTTTTATAGGATGAAGCTAGGGTAAAACTGCCGCGGAACGGCGGGAGCGTCTTATTTTTTTGCCCGGTTGTCCAGTTATCCATCCGTCTAAGGCATCGGAACCGCTTGCTACGCGGCCCATCTGATAGAGGGACAGAGAGGGATTCAATGATTACCACCCCGCAACGTTGGTCTGATGCCTTTAGCGGTTGGGACGGCAGTCCCGCTGCTGCTCGAGAGGTGCAAAAACAGCTCGCCAGCCAGGTCGTCTTGGAAGATGAATTTGGTCCGTTACGGCTGATTGCGGGCGTTGATGTGGGCTTCGAGGAAGGAGGCACGATCACCCGAGCCGCTGTGGTGCTGCTGGATGCGGAGACGCTTGAGCCGCTGGCGCAGACGCTCGCACGAATTCCGACCAACATGCCGTATATCCCGGGACTGCTATCGTTTCGCGAGTTGCCGGCTGTGCTGCAGGCACTCGATTCGCTCGGGCAGACGCCTGATCTGATCTTCTCTGACGGGCATGGCATCGCGCACCCGCGCGGACTTGGCATCGCCGCGCATCTAGGGGTCATCACGGGTCTGCCAACCATCGGGGTGGCAAAGAAGATCCTCACCGGGCAGCACGACGTGCTCGGTGAGCAGCGCGGCGATCAGGTCGATCTGGTTGATAAGGGCGGCAAGGTCATTGGCACCGTGCTACGCAGCAAGGACAAGGTTCGGCCGCTGATCATCTCGCCAGGCAATCGGGTCAGCCTGGCGAGCGCCCCGCAGTTGGTGATGCGCTATGTCACCCGTTATCGGCTGCCGGAACCGACGCGTCTGGCTGACCGTCTGGCCTCGCGCCGGGATGAAAAGCGCGCCAGTGCTCAGCGGTCCATGGACCTGGAATGACGGCCGTGGCTTGCAGCTGACCGGCCCAAGGCGCTAGCCTGCAGGCCCGCCGATCACCCAGGTTCTGCCCGATGCAGCTGGATCATGCGACAGGCTGGTGCCGAGGCATTCGACATTGCCCCTCGCCCAACTTCAACCAGCGTCCGGATGGCGAGATTTCACTGCTGGTCATCCACAACATCAGCCTGCCGCCCGGCTGTTTCGGGACCGGAAAGGTGCAGGCGTTCTTTCAGAATTGCCTGCCGACCGCAGAGCATCCTTTTTTTGAGGAAATCGCATCCTTGCAGGTGTCGGCGCACTTTCTGATCGAGCGGGACGGTGCGATCACTCAGTTCGTTTCCTGCCTGGACCGTGCCTGGCATGCCGGTGTCTCGTGCTTCGGCGAACGCGGCAGTTGCAATGATTTTTCCCTTGGCGTCGAGCTGGAGGGGACGGATGACATACCCTTCAGCGAAGCTCAGTACGACAGCCTTATTTCGCTGTGCCGCCTGCTGCAACAAGCGTATCCGGCTATCACCTCGGAGCGTGTCTGCGGCCATAGCGACATCGCACCAGATCGCAAAACAGACCCGGGCCCGGCCTTTGATTGGCAGCGGCTGCGCGCGGCCTCGATTGTCGCCTGACACCGGCCAAACAGGATTTCCACAATGATCTTTCTCGTCGTGCTGCTGGCTCTGCTCATCGACAAGCTCACCGATTGGCGAAGTGATGTTCAGCAAGACGGCCCTTGGCTGCGGTTGTTACGCGGAATCGACGCGCGCACGGGGTCTTCCTTCGGGCCATGGCTGGGCTTGTTGCTGGCGGTGCTGCTCCCGGTAGTGGTGCTCGGTTTGCTGCTGATGGCACTCGAGCCGCTGGCCTACGGCTGGCTCAGTCTGCCGCTGCATCTGCTGGTTCTGCTTTACAGTCTGGGGCGTGGCCAGGGTAAGCGCGAGTTCGGCGCTTTCCGGGATGCGTGGCGTCGTGGGGACGAGGAGGCGGCTGCGCTGGTGGCTCAGCGTGATCTCGGACTCAGCGCGGCCGATGCGCCGGGCCTGTTGCGCGCCGTGGAAGCACAGCTGCTCTGGCGCAGTCACCAAGGCTTCTTCGCTGTGATTTTCTGGTACGTGTTGCTTGGCCCCTTGGCTGCATTGGCGTACCGGCTGCTCGCTTTGACCGTCGAACATGCTCGAAGCGAAGACATGCGTGAGCGGGCGGAGCAGTTGCGGCATGCCTTCGATTGGGTGCCAGTGCGGCTCTTGCTTGCCAGCTTCGGACTGGTGGGCAACTTTGTCGCCGTCAATCGCGCCTTACTGCAGGAATTGCTGCACTGGGATATTCCTGCGTACCGGCTGCTGGCCGACGTGGGCCCGGTGGCGGCAGATCTCGGTGAGCCCTACGAAGGCGAGGCGGGCATCGCCCGGCTCGACAGTCTTGCCGCCCTGCTGGTGCGTACGCGCATGCTTTGGTACGCGGCGATTGCCTTCTGGGTTCTGCTTTTTTAAAGGATCGCTCCAGCCTTTCTCGCACCGTGAGTCGACCTGCCTGGCGCCCACATCTGACGATGACCAGGCATCGGATAAGCACGGTGGATAGGCCGGAATCGGCGTGCCTTCTGTCGCTTGCTGCGCCATCACCATGCCACTAACTTAAGTTACCTCAGCAGCGACCGATATCCCGTATAAGTTTCTCGTGCCCCGCCTGACGAGTCCTGCCGCAGCCTGTTAGCCGCCGGCAATACAATAAAAAACTGGGAGACGTCTCTTTGAACGGTCTGTTGTATCCCGCGATTGCCCTGATGAACCGTCTCAGCTTCGGTATGAAGTTCAGCCTCATCAGCGTCCTCTTCTTCGTTCCCATGCTGCTGACCAACTTCTATCTGGTGCGCGATTCGTATCAGGAATTCGTGGGTACGCGCACCGAGCTGCAGAGCCTCGAACTGCTGGGCACCGCGTTGCAGCTACGCCGCGAGATGGAACAGTGGAAGGATCTGGTCGAGATCGAAGGAATCATCGGGCAAACGGGCGAGGTGCAGGCGCTCGTCACCCGACTGTCCAATGCCGAGGCGGCGCTGTCGGCGCACATGCAACGACTTGTGCCTGTCAGCAGTGACCCTGAGCAGGTAGCGGAATTCAGCGCGCGCCGAGACGAACTCGACACCGCGCTGCGTGCGGCCCAGGCAGAACAGTCGCTGCAGACCAAAACGGCGATGGCCCGTGCGTTGCTCGGCCAGGCTCAGGTCATGATCAAGCTGATCGCCAGCCAATCGGGGCTAAGCCAAGACAGTCAACGCGACGTGCGGGTGCTTGCCGAACTGCTGACCTCGGTCACGCCCGTTATAACCGCGGCGCTCGGCGAAGGCCGGGCTGTCGGCTCCTACACATTCGGACAGGGCTATCTGAATTCCGATGCCAGCAACAAGCTGGACGACCTATTACTGGAGCTTGAGAAGCAACAGGCTCAATACGGCGCTCAGCTACAGGATGTGCTAGGTGGCAGTGCTGCTGCGCTGCGCGAACTCGAAGCCTACACCCAGGCCAGCCGTGAGTCTCTGCAGGCCAGCAGCGATATCGTTCAGGATCAGGTGATCATGGCCGAAGCGTTGGATCGGCCCTGGGATGAGTTCTATGACCTGATCAGCGCCGAGATGGCGAAGACCTATGCCTTGAACGACGCGATTCTCGCCTTCCTTGATGATGAACTCGAACTGCGCCTCGAGGAGAAGCGTTTGCTGATGACGCTGCTGCTGGCGGCGCTGGCATTGGTCTTTTTGCTCGTGGTGTATCTCTACAGCGCGTTCTATATGTCGACGCGCGCCACGCTGCGTAGCCTCGGCGCGACCATGGACCGTGTGGCCGCGGGCGACATGACGGCACGCTTCAAAGTACAGAGTCGCGACGAGTTGGGTGAGCTGGGTCAGGTGTTCAACGACACCGTGGCGAAGATCCGCGAATTGATCGAGCGGGTCGGTCAGACGGTGGGCGAGGTGGAGCGACAGGCGTCGCGGGTCCAGACCGTGTCCGCCGACAGTAACCAGACGGTGTCCGAACAACGCGGACAGATCGAGCAGGTCGCCACGGCCATGAACGAAATGTCGGCGACTGCCCAGGGCGTCGCGACCAGCGCCGAGGCCGCCGTGGGAAGTGCCGAAAGTGTCAATCAGGAAACGGTCAATGGCCGAGGCCTGGTCGCAGCCCAGGTTGGAGGTATCGAGCGGCTGGCAGCGGAAATCGAGCAGTCGGTCATCGTCATCAACCAGCTGGCGAGCGACAGCAAAGCGATCAGCCAGGTGCTGGATGTGATCAAGGGTGTGGCCGAACAAACCAACTTGCTGGCGCTCAATGCTGCGATCGAGGCGGCACGCGCCGGTGAGCAAGGCCGCGGCTTCGCTGTGGTGGCGGACGAGGTGCGTAACCTGGCCAAACGCACGCAGCAGTCCACCGAAGAAATCGAACAGATGATTGGCCGATTGCAGGGTGGCGTCGGCGCAGCGGTCAAGACCATGCATTCGAGCCATGCAATGGCAGAGGACACCGTCGGTCGGTCGGCTCAGGTCCAGCAGGCGCTGGAAAATATTCTTGCGGCAGTCGGCGTCATCGTCGACCAGAACCAGCAGATTGCTGCCGCCGCGGAAGAACAGACGGCCGTCGCACATGACATTGATCGCAACATCGTCGCCATCAATGAGGCGGGTCAACGTACCGCGGAAGGGGCTGGGCATACCGAACAGGCCAGCCGCGAACTCACCGAGTTGGTCGGTCGCTTGCAACAGTTGATCGGTGCGTTTCGCGTTTAACGGAGCACAGGCTCAGTGCCAGCCAAACAGCTCGCAGCTGTTGCGATAGCTGGCTTCGGCCAGCTCCTCGGGGCTGATGCCGCGCAGCTCGGCCAGTTCACGGCAGATGTCCGGCAGGAATTCCGGGCTGTTGCGTTGGCCGGCGTGGCTGTGGGGTGTGATGTCCGGGGCGTCGGTTTCCAGCACGATGCTTTCGAGCGGAAGCTGCTTCAGGACCCGATGCATGCGATGCGCCTGCGGCCAAGTGCCCGCGCCACCCAGGCCGAGCTTGTAGCCGAGCTTGATGTACTCGCGGGCTTCTTCCCAACTGCCGCTGAACGCATGAGCGATGCCAGTGCGCTTGAGGGCGTATCGCTTCAGTGTGGCGATCATCTGCGCATGGGCGCGACGAACGTGAAGCAGCACCGGTAATTCGAATGCGTGGGCCAGATCGAGTTGCGCTTCGAGGAGCTGTTGCTGGCGTTCTTTATCGGGATCATCGATGTAGTAATCGAGGCCGATTTCACCAATGGCGCAAAGCTTATCTTCGCCCCGTAAACGATGCAGCCAATCGCGCAATTGGGCGACATGCTCTGGTCGATGATCCTGCAGGAACACCGGGTGCAGGCCCAGCGCGGCGTATACGGCCTGCTGCTCCTGTGCCATTTGCCAGACTCGCTCCCAGTTCGCCTGATGCACGCCAAGCACCAGGATGCGCTCGACGCCAGCAACCTGGCAGCGTTCGATTACATCGGTCCGGTCGTGGTCGAAGGGGTCGAAGTCGAGATGCGTGTGGGTGTCGATCAGACGCACATCTGGTCTCCCTGGCTGATCGGTTGGGGGAAGGTCAGCGGCTCGAGTCTTCCTCGATCTGGATATTGCTGACACCCAGTTCTGCCATGCGGCTGTGCTCGCTGGAGCGCACCGGGCTTTCCCATGGTGCATCGGTTGCCGCACGGGGCTCGCGGACATGATGCAGAAGAATCTCGAGTTCGGCTTGTTCCATATCCGGTTGCTCGAATGAGCTGAGCGTCAGCGAAGCCGGACTGCCGTTGATGAGGTAGTGGATGCGGTAGCGTTTCAATTCGGTCATGGGGCGCACAGTCCTTGGGTTGCTTCAGAGGCTACCCAGTATCGGACCGCGAGATCGCCGTCAGGCTCCCGGCTCCTCGCGTTCTGATTCGAGCAGTGCGGCCTTTCGTTCAATACCCCAGCGGTAGCCGGTCAGCGAATGATTGGCGCCGACGACGCGGTGGCAGGGCACCAGCAGCCCGACTGGGTTGCTCGCACAGGCTCGCGCGACAGCCCGTGCGTGGCTTCCCAGGCTTTCTGCCAGCTCGCCATAACGCCGGGTTTGACCCGCAGGTATCTCCCGCAACGCCTGCCAGACGCGCTCTTGAAACGCACTGCCGCGCAGGTCGAGCGGCAGCCGGGCGGCGCGTGACGGTTCCTGCAGCTGGGTCAGGATAGGCTCCAGCCATTCACCCAACCCCTCTTGGTCGCGCACCAATTGGGCGGCAGCGAAGCGTGATTTCAGTTCGCTCAGCACTGTTTGCTCATCGTCGCCGAAGAGCAGCGCACAGATTCCGCGTTGGCTCGCGGCGATCAGCAGTAGCCCCAACGGGCAAGCGCTGATCGCATAGCGCAGCGATTCACCGGCCCCCTTGCGGCGTCGCTGTGCTGGGGTTAACGCCGTGATGTTTTGGTAGGCGCCGCGCGTGCTGCCGTAACCGGCATCCAGCGCTGCGCTCAGTACCGAGTCGGCATCCGACAAGCGCGACTCCAGCCTTTCGCGACGCCGCGCAGCAGCCCAGGCGCGCGGGGTGAGGCCTGTGCGACTTTTAAAGGCACGAGCCAAATGCGACGGGGACAGCCCGATACGGGTGGCCAGTTGGTCCAGCGTCATCGGCTCTGGGCTTTCGTCCAGCAAGCGGCAGGCGGCGACCACCAGAGCATCGAGCTGCTCGGCCGGGCTTTGACCTGAAGGCGAGCAGCGCCTGCAGGCCCGATATCCGGCGGCTTCGGCGTGCGCAGCGGTGCTGTAGAAGCTGATGCCCTCACGCCGCGGCCGCCGAGCCGGGCAACTGGGGCGACAGAAAATGCCCGTCGATCGGACAGCGAATACGAAGTGATCGTCGTACCCTGCATCCCGGTCGCAAAGGGCTTGCCAGCAGCGGTCGAAATCGAGCATTGCGCTACTCCCTGTGAGGTTGATTCTGATTGTCCGTCCTGGCTTGTTCGGATGCCAATCCACAGTACGCTTTCAAACTTGCGGGCGAACATGGAAGCCAGTTCGCGATTGCCGTAACCTGCAGATCTGCATAGCCAAATAGGGTCTGTAAGCCGCTGATGAAAACGCCAAAACGACTCGAGCCGTTGGTCGAGGATGGGCTGATCGACGAAGTGCTGCGCCCGCTGATGAGCGGTAAAGAAGCAGCGGTTTACGTGGTGCGCTGTGGTGATGAGCTGCGCTGCGCCAAGGTCTACAAGGAAGCCAACAACCGCAGCTTCCGACAAGCCGTCAAATATCAGGAGGGCCGCAAGGTCCGCAGCAGCCGCGATGCTCGCGCCATGGCCAAGGGCTCCAAGCACGGGCGCAAGGAAAAAGAGGAAAACTGGCAGAACGCCGAAGTGGCCGCCTTGTTCAGGTTGGCCGATGCCGGCGTGCGCGTGCCCAAACCGTACGACTTCCTCGACGGCGTGCTGTTGATGGAGATGATTTCCGGCGAAGACGGTGATGCTGCGCCGCGTCTCAATGACGTCGACCTCCACCCTGACGATGCGCGGGAATTCCATGCGTTCATGATCCATGAGGTGGTCAAGATGCTCTGTGCCGGCCTGGTGCATGGCGACCTGTCCGAGTTCAACGTACTGCTCGACGAGCACGGCCCAGTGATCATCGACTTGCCGCAGGCGGTGGATGCGGCGGGGAACAACCATGCCTTCGAGATGCTCGAGCGGGACGTTGGCAACATGTCTGCGTACTTCGGGCAGTTTGCGCCCGAGCTCAAATTCACCCGCTATGCCAAGGAAATGTGGGCGCTGTACGAAGAGGGCAAGCTGACACCGGAGTCCGAGCTGACCGGGGAATTCGCCGAGGACGAGGACGAGGCCGATCTGGACGCGGTGATGCGCGAGATCAAGGCCACCCTGGCCGATCAGGCGCGAAAGGAAGCCTTGCGCAACGCAACGGACGAGCCCAGCGACGAGCCGCCCACGCCGCCTTGGATGCGTACCTGAGCAGCGCTGGCGGGGCTTGATTGCTTGATCTTGGGCACGAAGGGGCGCCATTCGAGCGTCCCACTTTGGAGCGATCATGGTTCAGTGGCCGCATGATGCTAGTTGCCCAAAGAGTCGGGATCGCCAGCAAGCTGTGTCCTACGAAGCGAAGGCGCTCCGGGCGCTCCGGGCGCTGAGGTCGCAAGGCTGGTCGGCGGTCCGCTTTTCACAGGAGCGAGCTTGCTCGCAATCATCGCCCCGCGTTCCCCTGATGCTCGCTGCCTGTACCAGTCCTGATCGCCAGCAAGCTGGCTCCACAGCGCGAAGGTATTCCGGGCGCTGCGGTTAACAGAGCTGGTCGGCGGTCCGCTTTTCATAGGAGCGAGCTTGCTCGCGATCATCGCCCGGCGTTCCCCTGATGCTCGCTGCCTGTACCAGTCCTGATCGCCAGCAAGCCGGCTCCACAGCGCGAAGGCATTCCGGGCACTGCGGTTAACAGATCTGGTCGGTGCTCTGCTTTTCGTAGGAGCGAGCTTGCTCGCGAACATCGTCCAGCGTTCACTCAGGAGGGCGGTCGCAGAATTACTGCTCCGGCTGCTCCGGCTGCTCCGGCGCTTCGCTCGTGTTGTCTGCATCTGACATGGAGCCCGGCTTCATCTCCCAGCCACCACCCAATGCCACGAACAAAGCCACCTGAGACGTTGCCAGGGCGGCTCGTCCCTGCAACGCCTGCTGGCGCGCCTGTAGCGAACCACGCTGGGCATCCAGCACCTCGTTGAGATTCGCCTCGCCCAGTCGATAGCTCTTCTGCGCCAGCTCATAGGCGTATTCGCGATGGCGCAGGGTGTTGCTCAGCGAATTCAGGCGGCGTTGCTGCCCATCCATGCGAACCAGTGAACGCTCGACTTCCTCCATCGCTTCGGCCAGCGCTTGCTGAAAGCCTATGTACGCGCTTTCACCCTCTACATCAGCCAAATCGATGGCCGCACCGCGTCGCCGATAGTCGAGGAAGGGCAGACCAAAGGTTGCGCCGAGGCGGGCGAAGTTAGAAGCGGTGGAAAAGGCATCGCCCAGTGCAAGCCCGGACCGTCCGACCGCAGCCTGCACAGCCAGCGTCGGGAAGAGGTCGCGGCGAGCGGCCAGCGATTGCAGTTGTGCTGCTTGCAGTTGAGCGGCTTCAGCGATCAGGTCCGGGCGTCTGCGCAGCAAGTCCAGCGGTTGCCCGGGTGGGATGGTTTTATCTGCGAGCGGCACCTTGGTCGACCCCTTGAGCTGGCGCGCGGTGCTGCCTGGCGGCTCGGCCAGTAGTGTGTCCAGCGCCAACCGCGCTTCGGCCAGGTTGATGTCCAGCTCATCGAGATCCGCGTCCAGCGACGCACGTTCTGCCGCGCTGGCCTCCACGTCCAAGCGAGTGACTTCGCCGGCTTCGAACAGTCTGCCGGCGATTCGCTCCAGATCGGCTGCCAGCTCTACTCCCTCGACCAGCAATGCACGTTGCCCTTCCAGAGCGCGCAATTGCATATAGCCCTGCGCTGCGTTGGAAGCCACCGCCAGACGAGCCGCTATGGCCTGCGCCTGAGCCGAGCGGATCTGCTGTCGGGCACTGTCGGTGCGGGCGCGAGTGGCGCCAAAGATGTCCAGTTCCCAGCTGGCCTGCAGCGCCAGTTCCCAGTTATCGAAGGTGATCACGTCCTCATCGGGAACGAACTGGCCGACGGGGCTGTTTGGGTCTGGCTCGTTATTGTTCTCGATCCACTGGCGGCTGGCTGATCCCGGTAGATCGAACGTCGGAAACAGCCCGGCGCGGGCTTGGCGCAGCTGCGACCGCGCTGAGTCGACCCGCAGCATGGCCAGGCGTATGTCTCGATTGTTCTCAAGCGCCTGGCGCACTGTGCGAGTCAGCATCGGGTCGTCGAACTGCTGCCACCAGTTGGCAAGCGCCTCGGTATCGGCCGGCTGCTGGCGAACGGCATGAAACCAGGATTCCGGCACGTCGGGCGCGGGTCGCTCCGGCACGCTGGAGCAGGCGCCGAGCATCAGCGCCAATGCCCAGGCCAGGGGCGTGCGGGGCAATCGGCTAGGCATCAGGTTTCCTCCGGTTTGACGCGCATGAACAACAGATACAGGCACGGGACGGCCAACAGGGTGAGGAGGGTGGCGAACCCAAGCCCGCCCATGATGGTGACGGCCATGTTGGCAAAGAAGGGATCGAACAGCAGCGGCACCATGCCCAGCACTGTGGTGCCGGCGGCCATCATTACCGGCCGCAGGCGCGAAGCCGATGCCTCGACGATGGCGGTCAGACGCGGCACTTCATCCTCGATCTGCCGGTCGATCTCATCCACCAGCACCACGGCGTTCTTGATCAGCATGCCGGTCAGGCTGAGCAGACCGAGCAGCGCCATGAAGCCGAACGGCTGCCCGGTAACCAGCAGCCCGAGGGTGACGCCGCACAGAGCCATCGGGACCACCAGCCAGATCATCAACGGCTGGCGTACTTTGGCGAACAGCAGCACCGTGACCAGCACCATCGCCAGGTATGGCACCGCCAGCGTGCTGGCCAGTGCCTGCTGGGCATCCGATGACTGTTCATGATCACCGCCCCACTCCAGCGAATAGCCGGTCGGCAATTCGATGCCCTCGATCAGCGGGCGAATGCGCCCGAACGCGACGTTGGTGTTCTCGCCGTCACGGGGCTCGGCACGCACGGCGATGGTCCGTTCACGGCCGTAACGACGAATCATCGATTCCTCGGTGGTCGCCTCAATGCCATCGGCCACCTGAGCCAGCGGCACGTAGCGGCTGCTCGCCGGGCTCCAGATCAGCCGTTGCATCAGATCGCCCGGTTCGACGCGGTCTTCCGGTGTGGCGCGCAGTAGAATCGGGATCAGTTCGTCCCGCTCCCGGAATACGCTGACCTGCTCGCCTTCGCTAGCAACCGAAAGGGCTTGCGAGACCTGCTGACGGGTCAGACCAGCGTCGGCCAGGCGGTCGAGTGCCAGTTGCGGGCGCAACACGGGAATCGGAGCGCGCCAATCATCGCGGATGTTAAAGACGTTGCCCTGCTCGTGAAGGATCCTCTGACCTTCGGCTGACAGCCTGCGTAACTCTTCAGGATCCGGGCCACTGATGCGAGCTTCGAGCTTGGCTTCGGCATTCGGGCCGAACATGAACTGCGCTGCGGCCACATCGGCCGAAGGGTAACGGCCCGGCAGGGTCTGGTTGACCTCGTGCACCAGCCCGGCGATGACATCCGGCTCCTCGGTGCGTACTAGAAAGTGCATCAGCGCAGGATTGGGCTGCTCCGGCGCATAGGTGAGCATGAAGCGGGACGCGCCCGAGCCGACGAAGGTCGACACATCACTGACACCGTCGAGCTGTTTCAGGTAACCCTCGACATCCTCGGCGGTGCGGCTGGTCTCGCGGATATGCGTGCCCTGCGGCAGGAACAGGTTCACGTAGAAGATCGGCGTGCTCGATGGCGGAAAGAAGCTCTGCGGCACACGGCTGAAACCCAGCACGCTGAGCACCGTGAGGACTACCAGAATGCCCAGCGTCAGCCAGGGATGGGCGAGTACCGAGCCCGCCATGCGGCGGTAGCGGTTGTATATCGGCCCGCTGTAGGCCTCGTCCGCATCGCCCCGGTCATCATTGTTGTCCCGGTCACCTTTGCGTTCCAGCAGGTAGTAACCGAACAGCGGCACCACCAGCAACGCCAGCAACCAGCTCAGCAGCAGCGAGGCGGCGATGACAAAGAACAGCGAAAACAGGAATTCGCCCGTGGTGTCCTGCGACAGGCCAATTCCGGCAAAGGCGAGAATGCCAATGATGGTCGCCCCCAGCAGCGACCATTGGGTCTGCTGCAGGGTCTTGCGCGAGGCTTCGAGAATGCTTCGGCCGCGTTGCTTCTCGATCAGCATGCCGTCACAGACCACGACTGCGTTATCCACCAGCATCCCCATGGCGATGATCAGCGCGCCGAGGGAGATGCGCTCCAACTCGATTCCGGCCAGCCACATCACCAGGAGCGTGCCAAGCACCGTGAGGAACAGCACCGCGCCGATGATCACCCCGGCGCGCACGCCCATCGCCAGGCACAGCACGCCCACGACGATGGCTACCGAGAGAAACACGTTAAGCGCGAAGCTGTTGACCGATTCGTTGACGATGCTGTGCTGCTGATAGAGCGGGTGCAGCTCGGCACCCAGCGGCATCAAATGCTGCATGGACTCCAGCTTCGCCTCGACGCTGCGGCCCACCTCGACGATGTTGCTGCCCGAAATCCCGCTGATCCCCAAGGTCAATGCCGGCTCACCGTTATGCCTGATGATCTGGCGCGGGCGCTCGGCATAGTCGCGTTTGAGCGTGGCGATCGATCCCAAGTCCACGCTTTGCGGACCCTGACCAACCGGCAAGGCACGCAGGGCGTCCAGCGAATCGAAGGCGCCGGTCGGGCGGATATGTACGAAGAACTCGCCAGCCCTTACACCGCCGGATTCCACCGCGGCATCGGCGTCAGCCAGCGCAGCGACCAGCTCCTGCGGCGACAGGCGCAAGGCCGCCAGACGCGCCTGATCGACCTCGACGAGAATCCGCTCTTCGCGCACCCCGGCGATCTCCACCTGGCCAACGCCCTCGGCGGTGATCAAGCCGCGGCGCAGGTCCTTGGCGACCTCATGCAGCTCCTTGAGTGTCAGACCATCGCCGGTCAACGCGAAGAAAATCCCGTAGACGTCGCCGAAGTCATCGTTGACCAGGGGTGGATCGAGGCCTGGCGGCAGCTTCTGCTGGGCATCGCCAACCTTGTTGCGCAGCTGATCCCAGATCTGATCCAGCTGCTCGCCTGAATAGCGATCCTGGATTTCCACACGTATTTCGGCCAGGCCGATCATCGATCGCGAGCGGATTTCCTTGACCTCGGAAAGCTCCTGAATGGCGCTTTCCAGCGGCTCGGTGACCTCCTGCTCGACCTCAAGCGCGGTCGCGCCGGGGTATTGCACCGTGACGATGGCTTCCTTGATGGTGAATTCGGGGTCTTCCAGGCGGCCCATTTCGAAGAAGGCAAGCACGCCCCCGACCAGGCAGATCAGGATCAGTACCCAGATGTTGACCGGTTTGCAGATGGCGTAACGCGCGAGATCCATCCGCTTATTTCCGCCGTTCGGCTTTGATCGGTTGGTCTTCGGAGAGCTTGCTGCCGCCGGCTACCACCACGAGCATGTCGTCATCGAGCTCACCACTGACCACCGCGTGGTCGTCCTCGATCCGCTCGAGCTGCAGATCGCGGCGCTTGGCCTGACCATCGACCGCCAGCCACAGGTAATGGCTACCGTTGGGTGCTGTCTGCACGGCATTGAGCGGCAGGCGGAAGTTGGGCTGCTTGTCGTCCGTCGGAGCAGGCGGGCGCTGCAAACGAACGCGCATGGCCATCCCCGGCAAGAGGTTGTAGTCGGCTGGCGGCTCGCCCTGCAGTGTCAGGTTGTAGGTGCGGGAGCCTTCGCGAGGTTGCGTGCTGTGCTCCTTGTAGTGCAGCGGCAGTGTCAGGTCAGCGATGACCAGTTCGCCTTCGGCTTGCAAGCTGCTGTTCAACGGAATGCTCAGCGCCGCCGTCTCCGGAAGATCTACCGTGACCTCGATGTGCTGATTGTTCTGCAGTTCGAGAATGGGCGTACCCGTGGCAACCACCATGTCCGGCTCGACCAGGCGCCGCGCGACTACGCCATCAAAAGGCGCCTCCAGCGTGCTGTGATTGATATCGCGACGGGCGCTGTCACGGGCGACCCGCGCCGCCACCACATTGGCCTGCAGCGGCTCGACCGCGGCGGGGGCGAGAATGCCCTCGGCCAACAGGGCACGCTTGCGCACCAGATCCGCCTCCAGCTGGCGCAGCCGGGCTTCGGCTTCTCGCCGTTGCAGTTCGTAGTCCGTGTCGTCGAGTTTGGCTACCGGCTGGCCTTTTTCAACGCGTTCGCCCTCGTCGACCAGGATGCGTTCGATCCGCCCGGGCACTTGGAACGCCAGCTGTGTGCTGGTTACGCTCTCGACCACGCCGGAAAACCGCAGCGCCTCGGGGCCGTTATCCATGCGTTGCAGCGGTTCAACGAACGCGACGCGTGGCGGAACGTGAGCCGGCTGCTCTTCTTCGGCGCAACCAGACAGGGCCAGCAAACTGCAGATCGATGCGGTGATACAGAGATACCGTGAAAGGCCTCTCGACGATAAAAGCGGCATCCGTTCTCCTGAACGATAGGGACGAGCAAGACGTCGTTGCGACAATGCGAAACGCCACGACCATCTAGTAGAACCCTGCTCTGGCGCGGGAGTTCGGCCGCTGCTGAAGTGACCCACTGGTCAGCGGGTTTTGCCTGTAGCATCGGGGGCACGGTCTATCTGTCGCCGATTGGGCGTATCATTGCCCGGCGTTCAAACGTCAGTGCAGGAGAGAGTCGCAATGCAAGGTCAGCCACAGGTCATCGAATATCTGAAAGAACTGCTGCGAGGGGAGCTGGCGGCGCGTGATCAGTATTTCCTGCACTCGCGCATGTACGCCGACTGGGGTTTCACCAAGCTCTACGAGCGAATCAATCATGAGATGGAAGAGGAAACCCAGCACGCCGACGCGCTGCTCAAACGCATCCTCTTCCTCGAAGGCACTCCGGACATGACGCCTGAGGCGATGCACCCGGGTCATACCGTCCCCGAAATGTTGCGCGCCGATCTGGCACTCGAATACAAGGTTCGCGAAGCCTTGGCCAAAGGCATCACCCTGGCCGAGCAGCACAAGGACTACCAGACACGGGACATCCTTGCGCTGCAGCTGATGGACACCGAAGAGGACCACGCTTACTGGCTAGAGCAGCAGCTCGGCATGATCGATCGCATCGGCCTGCAGAACTATCTCCAGTCACAAGCTAGCTGATTGGCGCTCTGGCCAGGCGCAATGCCTGGCCTCGTTGCGTCTGGGGCGAGCGAACGTTGATTGTATGCCGCCGTGCTCAGGGCGTATCGGGCGTACGGACAGAGCAACATCCGCCAGACTCAAGGTTCCTGAGAATCGGACAATCCGGCCGGTCATCCCCGTGGCAGGTGTCGACCAAATCCTGCAGGGTGTCGCGTAGCCCCACCAGTTCGGCGATTTTCTGATTGAGCGCGTCGATGTGCGCGCCAGCCACGGCCTTCACGTCAGCGCTGGCGCGATGGCGGTCCTGCCAGAGGGTCAGCAGTTTGCTCACTTCTTCCAACGAGAAGCCCATGTCACGGGACCGCTTGATGAAGGCGAGGCGGTGCAGGTCTTCCTCGCCATAGTAGCGGTAGCCGTTGGCGCTGCGCCCGGCGGGGGAGATCAGATCGATGGACTCGTAGTAGCGAATCATCTTCGCCGAGAGCCCGCTTTTCTTTGCTGCTTGGCCAATGTTCATACCGCGTTCCAGAGGTGATTGAGGTGGATTGCTACCGAATCGATTGAATCGTTGCGCGCCATTACTCGTCAGGCTTCCAGCGCTTAAGCAGCAGTGCGTTGCTGACCACGCTGACGCTGGATAGCGCCATCGCTGCGCCGGCGACCACTGGGCTGAGAAAGCCGAACGCGGCCAGCGGGATGCCTACCAGGTTGTAGATGAACGCCCAAAACAGGTTCTGCTGAATCTTGCGGTAGGTGCGGCGGCTGATCTCCAGCGCAGCCGGGACCAGTTTTGGATCGCCGCGCATCAGCGTGATCCCAGCCGCATGCATGGCGACATCGGTGCCGCCACCCATGGCGATACCGACATCGGCGGCGGCCAGCGCTGGCGCATCGTTAATGCCGTCGCCGACCATCGCTACCACCGCGCCGCCTTTTTTCAGTTCGGCGACCGTGGCGGCCTTGTCGGCCGGCAGCACTTCGGCATGCACGCTGTCGATCTGCAGCGCCTCCGCCACGACGCGAGCGCTGCCGCGGTTGTCGCCCGTGATCAAGTGACTGCGAATATGCCGAGCGTTGAGCGCTGCGATCGCTTCAGCGGCGCCGTCCTTGAGACGGTCGCCGAAGGCGAACAGGCCGAGCACGCGAGGCTGCGGCGCCGTTTCGATCAGCCAGGACAGCGTGCGGCCTTCGCTTTCCCAGGCGTCGGCTTTGCTCGCCAGCTCCCCCGGTTGTAGGCCGCTGTCATCCAGCAGTCGTCGATTGCCCAGTGCCAGCGAGCGGCCGTCGAGGACGCCCGAAATGCCCCGGCCTGTCAGCGACTGGCTGCGCTCGACATCGGCGACCGCAATGCCTTGTTCTGCGCAACGGTCGAGCACCGCCTGAGCCAATGGATGTTCACTGCCGCGTTGCAGCGCCCCAGCCTGTTGCAACAGCGTGGTTTCGTCGCCGTTCACCGCCTGCAGATGGACGATGCGTGGCTCGCCGGACGTGAGTGTGCCGGTCTTGTCGAAGGCTACGGCAGTCACGGCGTGGGCGATTTCCAGCGCCTCGGCGTCCTTGATCAGAATGCCGTAGCGTGCGGCGACGCCGGTCCCAGCCATGATCGCCGCGGGTGTTGCGAGGCCCAGCGCACAGGGGCAGGCAATGACCAGCACGGCAACCGCATTGATTAGTGCGACCTCGGCCGGAGCGCCAGCCAACAGCCAACCGGCCAGGGTCAGCAGGGCGATCACGAGTACCGCCGGGACGAACACCTGGCTAACCTTATCTACCAGTTTCTGGATGGGTGCTTTGGCAGCCTGGGCGTCTTCAACGAGCCGGATGATGCGGGCCAGCACCGTTTCTCCACCCAGTGCGGTGGTGCGAACCAGCAACCGCCCTTCGCCGTTGATTGCGCCGCCTGTGATGCGGTCCCCGGGCGCTTTGTTCACCGGCAGGCTTTCACCGCTGATAAGGGCTTCATCGGCCTGGCTCTCACCGTCGACCACTTCGCCGTCGACCGGGAAGCGTTCACCAGGCTTGACCAGTACCCAGTCGTCCAGGCGCAGGGCGGCGATGGCAACGTCCTCTTCGCGGCCATCGACCACACGTACCGCGCGATCCGGCCTGAGCGCTTCCAACGCACGGATCGCCGCACTGGTCTGCCGTTTCGCACGGCTTTCCAAATACTTGCCCAGCAGCACGAGTGCGATCACCACGGCGGATGCTTCGAAATACAGATGCGGCATCTGCCCGGCTTCGGCGGCCCACCATTGATAAAGGCTCAGGCCGTAGCCGGCGCTGGTGCCGATCGCGACCAGCAGATCCATGTTCCCGGCGCCGGCACGCACCGCTTTCCAGCCGGCAACGTAGAAACGCGCCCCGAGAATGAACTGCACAGGCGTGGCGAGCAGGAACTGCGCCCAGGGTGGCAGCATCCAGTGCTGACCGAGCAGGTCGCCGAACATCGGAATCACCAGCGGCGCTGCCAGTACCAGCGCAGCGACAACGGCCCAGCGATCTCGACGCAGGCGGTCTTCGCTACTGTCTGCCACGGGCCGCCCTTCGTCGATGGGCTGCGCGCTGTAACCTGCCGCTTCGATCGCCTCAATCAACACGGCCGAATCGACTGCCCCGAGTACTTCGATTCGAGCGCGCTCGTTGGCTAGGTTGACCGATGCGCTGCGTACACCGGGCACCTTCAGCAAGGCGCGTTCGACACGACCGACACAGCTGGCACAGGTCATGCCCTCGATGGCGAGTTCGAGCGTCTGGACGGGCACACCGTAGCCAGCCTTTTCGACAGCCTGCACCAGACCTGCGAGGTCCGCATCGCGCGCTTCAACCCGGACCTGTTCGGCCGCCAGGTTCACCGCGGCGGTATCGACGCCTGGCACCTTGAGCAGCGCGCGCTCGACCCGTCCCGCACAGCTGGCGCAGGTCATGCCGGTGATCGGTAAGGTAAAGGTTGCGCTGGTCATGATTCGCTCCGAAGTCGGCCTGATGCCCGAATGTTCAACCTTCACCTTACGGGAAGGTCAAGTCGAGTATCAGGTTGTCGCAGCTGACGGGTTGACCTTGCCAGTATGGCAAGGTTGAGCATGATGCCGTAGAACCCATCGACAGGAGGCAGCAATGCAGACATTCAACGTAACGGGCATGACGTGCGGCCATTGCGAGCGGGCCGTTACCGAGGCGATCCGGTCGCGCGACGCTGATGCCAAGGTTGAGGTGGATCTCGACGCGGGTGTGGTGAAGGTTGATACGCATCTCGACGAGGCGGCAATTCGCGAAGCGATTGAAGAAGAGGGCTATCAGATTCGCTGATGGTCCAAGCGGCAGCGCTCGCTGCCGCATCACGATGTCAGGGGAGGGCGTTGTCCCAGTCTTTCACCATGCCCCGGAACAGCGGGTCGATCAGTGCGGCGCAGTCTTTTTCCGGGTCGAACAATTCCGGGTCGCGTGTCCAGTCACTGAATAACCCCAGGATCAGCGCGTGCAGCGTGCGGGCGGCCAACCGTGGGGTCACGCCCGGATGAAGGCTGGCTGCAGCACTTTCCAGCATCTTTTCGCACAGCTCGATAAACAGATTGATGAACGCGTGATGCCGTTCTTCCGCCTCGCGTAACTCCTCGGTGAATTCGCAGCGGTGCAGCAGAATGGTCATGACACGACGCTTCTGCTCGTCCCGGCCCAGTGCGCTGATTCCCTCAAGGCAAAGCTCCCGCAGTGCTCGCAAGGGTTGTTGCTTGGTGCAGGCACAGAGCCGCTCGGTCATCTGCTCGGGCGGCAGGCGGACCTGATTGAGCATTTCATGAAACAGGTGCGCCTTGTTCTGGAAATGCCAATACACGGCACCGCGCGTCACGCCGGCATCACGGGCGATCTGGTCGAGGCTGGTATGCGCAACGCCCTTGTCGAGAAACAGCCGCTCTGCGGAGGCGAGCAGCGCTACACGGGTCTTTTCGGCGTCTTCTTTGGTTCTTCGCATGGATGAGATACGGCAGCCTGTCGCTGCGTTGAGAAAGGCCCAATCGGGCGTTCGATGCGGAGTTCGTCCTTCAACCTCTGCAACTTTGGATGTTTACAATCGTCTGTGTATGTAACAGCATCTCATCGTCCCTGTAAACGTTCGACGTCGGCCCGCGGTTTCGCTGCGCGCTGATGCGTCGACTTTTCTCCGCTTCGCGAGCTATCAATGCCCTTCAAGATTCTGCTCATCCTGGGCGCGCTTAGCGCCTTTGGCCCGCTGGCCATCGATTTCTATTTGCCGGCGTTTCCCTCGATGGCGCGTGCGTTTGCCACCGATGTTGAACACGTCCAATTGTCGCTTGCTGCCTACTTCATCGGTTTGGCTCTGGGTCAGCTGGCTTACGGGCCGTTGGCGGATCGTTACGGGCGGCGCTTGCCCTTGCTAGGCGGTGTCACGCTGTTCACTCTCGCCTCGCTGGCGTGCGCGTTCGCGCCGTCGCTGGATGGGTTGATCGTCGCGCGTTTCGTTCAAGCCCTGGGTGGATGCGCAGGCATGGTGGTCACGCGAGCAGTGGTGCGGGACAGCTGTGATCCGGTACAGGGCGCGAAGGTGTTTTCGCAGTTGATGCTGGTGATGGGCCTGGCACCGATTCTTGCGCCGTTGGGCGGTGGGCTGCTGCTGAACGCCTTCGGCTGGCAAGCGATATTCGTATCGTTGACCGCCTTCAGTGCGCTTTGCGGCCTGGCCGTGGCGCTGTGGTTGCCGGAGACCTTGCCCGCCGATGCGCCTAAGCATGCGCTGAGCGGCACCCTTGGGCGCTATGTCTCGTTGTTTCGGGACCGTGAATTCATCGCGTTTGCACTGGCGGGCGGCGTGGCGATGGCGGGTATGTTCAGTTATATCGCCGGTTCGCCGTTCGTGTTCATCGAGCTGTATGACGTACCGGCTGAACACTATGGCTGGTTGTTCGGCAGTAACGCGGCGGGCTTCATCATCGTTTCGCAGATCAATGCGCGGCTGCTGCGGCTACGCGGGCCAGGCTTCTGGCTGCGGCGCTTCGTCTGGTTTTACTTCGCCTGCGGCTTGACCTTGCTGCTGATCACGCTGAGTAAGCCGGACGTGCTCTGGCCGCTGCTGATACCGCTATTCGCAGGATTGGCGAGCCTGGGCAGCATCCTGCCGAACGCGACCGCTTGCGCCATGGCGAAGCAGGGCAAACAGGCCGGTCTGGCGTCGGCGCTTATGGGCAGTCTGCAGTTCAGTGTCGCCGCCGTTGCATCGGCGGCTGTGGGCTGGTTGCACAACGGTACGGCGGTACCGATGGCACTGGTCATCGCCGTATGCGCGCTGACGGCGGCGTGTCTGGCCTGGTACACGGGCCAACTCGCCAGTACGCAGCGGGTACAGGAAGCCGCCTCATCTTGAGACGGCAGCCCCGCCGCTACGGCATCAGAACCCTTCGAGGACGATCTTGCCCTTGGCTTTGCCGCTTTCGATGAAGGCATGGGCGCGGCGCAGGTTGGCGGCGTTGATCGTGCCGTAATGCTCGCCCAAGGTGGTCTTCAGTACGCCGCTGTCGATCAGTTCTGCCACCCGGTTGAGCAACTGGTGCTGGGCGATCATGTCCGGCGTCTGATACAGCGAACGGGTGTACATGAACTCCCAGTGCAGCGACAGGCTCTTGCGCTTGAGCAGGCTGATGTCGAGGCTGGCCGGGTCATCGATCAGGGCCAGGCGACCCTGAGGCCGCAACGCCTCGACGATTTGCGGCAGGTGCAGGTCGGTGTGGGTCAGGCTGGCAACGTGGGTGACGTCGGCGATGCCCACTCGTTGCAGCTCGGCGGCCAGTGGCTGGCTGTGATCGATCACTTCATGAGCGCCCAGCTCTCGCACCCAATCCTGGGTTTCGCTGCGCGAGGCCGTGCCGATGACCTGCAGCCCGGTCAGCTGGCGCGCCAGCTGCGTGAGGATCGAGCCGACCCCACCCGCGGCACCGACGATAAGCAGACGCTGATCACGGTCATTTTTTCCTTCCCTGATCTGCAACCGCTCGAAAAGCAATTCCCAGGCCGTGATCGACGTCAGCGGTAGCGCTGCCGCTGCGGCGAAGTCGAGGCTGGCCGGCTTGCGGCCAACAATGCGCTCGTCCACCAGATGCAGCTCGCTGTTAGCGCCGGGGCGGTCCAACGCGCCGGCATAGAACACTTCATCGCCGGGCTGGAACAGGGTGACTTCATTGCCCACCGCTCGGACCACGCCGGCCACGTCCCAACCGAGCACTTGGTGCTGACCGGCCTCCGGCTGTACGCGCATGCGGATCTTGGTATCCACCGGGTTTACCGAGATGGCGCGGACCTCGACCAGCAGGTCGCGCGGCCCGGGGGTGGGATCAGGCAGCTCGATATCGATCAGCGACTTTGCGTCTTCGACCGGCAGGGATTGTTGGTAGCCGATGGCTTTCATACGGTGGCTCCTCGTAGGGATGGGCGTTCATACCGCCATGTTCGGCTTTCGTGCTGTAATGAAAAACCGCGTGTTCCGCAGAGACTCTTTCAACGGATTATTGAAAATGTTGCGCAGCGATGACCTCCACGTATTCGTACTGACCGCTGAACTGGGGAGTTTGTCGGCCGCCGCCCGGCAGCTGGAATTGTCGCCGGCTGTCGCCAGCGCGGCGCTCAAGCGCCTAGAGGCGCAATTGGGCTGCCGCCTGCTGGTGCGTTCAACACGGAGCCTGAGACTGACCGGCGAAGGCGAGCTATACCTGCCTCATGCGCGCTCGGCCCTGCAAAGCCTGCTCGACGGTCAGCACCTGCTGGCGGGGGGCAAAGCGACCATCAGCGGCACGTTGCAGTTGTCAGCGCCGTCTGACTTCGGTCGCAATGTGCTCCTGCCCTGGCTGGATGAGTTTCAGCTGCAGCACCCGCTCTTGAGTCTTCGACTGTTATTGGCTGATCGAAATGCCGACGTGTTTCGGCAACCGGTCGATATCGCGCTGCGCTACGGCCAGCCGGAAGACTCAAGCCTGGTGGCGCTACCGGTAGCCACCGCCAATCGGCGTGTGCTCTGTGCGTCGCCAGGCTATCTCGCCGCAGAGGGTTCGCCGCGCTCGCTTGCCGAGCTCGCCAGTCACAATTGCCTGCGCTTCATGCTGGCGGGGCGGGTGCATGAGCGGTGGTGCTTTCACGACAACCAGCGAGAACTGGAACAGCTGGTGAGTGGAGATCGCATCAGCGACGATGCCGATGTGGTGCGGCGCTGGGCGTTGGCCGGGCGAGGCGTGGTGTACAAATCCTGGTTGGACATCGCGCAGGATGTGCAGGCGGGGCGACTGGTCGTGCTGCTGCCAGACCTGCTGGGTGAGCCGGCCCCGCTGAACCTGATCTGTGCCCATCGGGCACATCTGGGCGAGCGGGTGCGGCTGTTGCGTGAGCATTTGGTCGAGCGATGCCAGCGGCTGATTCAGCGGGCTCCGTTCTCGAGTTAACGGGCCGCGCAATGGCGGCCCTTGGCGATCACTTGGCCAGGCGGGCGTCGAGGCTGTTCTGTGCCAGACGGCGCGCCTGTGCTTCCGTCATCCCTAAGCTTTCATGCAGCGCCATGAAGTTCTCCGTGACGTAACCGCCGAAGTAGGCCGGGTCGTCCGAGTTCACCGTGACCTTCACGCCCTGTTCCAGCATTTGCAGGATGTTGTGCTGGCTCATGTCGTCGAACACACAAAGCTTGGTGTTGGACAGTGGGCAGACCGTGAGCGGGATTTGCTCGTCAATCAGCCGCCCGATCAATCTAGGGTCCTCGGATGCACGCACCCCATGGTCAATCCGGCTGACCTTGAGCAGGTCCAGTGCTTCCCAGATGTATTCCGGCGGGCCTTCTTCACCGGCATGGGCCACGGCGAGGAAGCCTTCGGCGCGGGCCTTGGCAAAGACGCGCTCGAACTTGCTCGGTGGGTGGCCCATCTCTGAACTGTCCAGCCCGACCGCAAAGAACGCATCGCGGAACGGCATGGCCTGCTCCAGCGTTTTAAAGGCTTCGTCTTCCGGCAGATGACGTAGGAAGCTCAGGATCAGACCACTGCTGATGCCAAGCAACTCGCGTCCTTCCGCCAGCGCGCCGCTAATGCCGCGCATCGCGACTTCGAACGGGATACCGCGATCAGTGTGGGTCTGCGGATCGTAGAAGGGCTCGGTGTGTACGACGTTCTGCTCTTCGCACTTCTGCAGGTACGCCCAGGTCAGGTCGTAAAAGTCCTGCTCGGTGCGCAGCACATCGGCGCCGGCGTAATAAAGATCGAGAAACTCCTGCAGGTTGCCGAAATTGTAGGCGCTGCGCAGCGCGTCGACGTTGTCCCAAGGGAGGGCGATCTTGTTGCGATCAGCCAGGCGGAACAGCAATTCGGGTTCGAGCGAGCCTTCGAGATGCAGGTGCAGTTCGGCTTTGGGCAAGGCGTTGAGCCAGTCGTACATGAGAGAACCCCGTCCGGAAAAAACGTCATTCTAGCGCTGTTAAAGCGTTTGACCCCTACGACAGGCGTTCGGCGGTATCGATCGTTCCGCTATTGGGGGCGGCTGCCTGTCGCTCTTGCGCGAGACGCTACCTCTGGGCTGAACGCGAACGTAGAAGTGCAGACGGGTTGCTATCGACACTCGCAGCGAGCTCGCCACGCTGTTTGTTTGGGAGACCAGTCCATAGGCCGACAGGCTGTTGTGGTTTATCACGCGAAAAAATGACGGCGTTTCAATCGTGTAAGTTCGTCATCGCTACGTTTTCGGTGGATTGGTTAAAAACTAATCGTTGTCGGCAAAGGCGCGCCGGCTCTGGGCTTTCAAACGTATTCCAAGGCTTATCCACAGCAGCATGCACACCTAACGGGGATAAAAAATACGCACAAAAAAGCCATGCTCGACCGCGTCGGCATGGCTTTTTTGCGTGATCAGGCCCAAGGCCTATCGGATGCTGCTCGTTAGTTCTGCTGAGCAGGTTCAGGCGCTGGCGCCGGGGCGCGTGGCTCAACCGGTTCGCCCACGTCGGGCTCATCGTCATCGGGCATGGTGACATCAACGTCCGGTACGGTGACGGTCTTCTCTTTGGTGCCTACGTCCACTTCCGGCGCATCCACGTCGTACTCGGGCATGTTGCCGCCTTCGACCTCGACGTCCGGCAGTGAACCTTCTTCAGTCTTTTCCACATCGCAACCGGCCAGGCCTAGCGAAGCGAGCAATACGGCTCCTGGTATGAGCCACTTGTAATTGCTTTTCATGGTTGACTCCTCTATCGCAACGGAATGCGCATTTCGGCACTTCCCAGATTCGGTGGGCCACCGCATGCAGTTTCAACTGCTGACCCAACGGCAAGTGCCGTTGTTATAGGGACTTCCCATGCCGCATGCAGTTCAACTGACTGACGTTTGTCCCGCGTCAAGTGCACGCAGTTCGGCCCTTCCGCGGCTGATGTCGGCGAGGATTTGTTGCAGGTGAACATGCTGCTCAGGCGGCAGCGCCACAACCAGCTCGGCGCCCTCGGCATCGAAGGTTTCGCTTTCGATCAAGGCGTCATGGTCACCGAGGCGAGCCTTCAACAGAGCCAGCTCCGCGAAACGGCAATGGCAGGCGTAGCGATCCCGCCTCACCAGCGCAACGCGAGTTCCTGACTGGAGGCACTTCGCGGCCGAGCCGCCGTACGCGCGCGCCAAGCCCCCCGTCCCTAGCTGAATACCGCCAAACCAGCGAATCACCACCACAACGACCTGATCGCAATCCTGCCCCTCGATTGCGGTGAGCATGGGTCGGCCGGCCGTGCCGCCGGGTTCGCCATCGTCGCTGAAGCGATACTGATTGCCGATCTTCCAGGCCCAGCAGTTATGCGTGGCGCTCAGGTCGCTGACGGCTTGGATGAATGCCTGGGCTTCTTCCGGGCTGGCCACCGGTGCCGCCTTGGCGAGAAAACGGCTCTTGCGGATCGTTTCGTGATGCTCGCACGGAGCAGCGAGGGTGAAGGTCATGGCTGATCAGGATGGCCGTTAGGGCTTCGCATTGTAGCGGCGCCCGAGCCGGGCTGCGGTGCGTAGATACGGACGGAGGACATTGAGCCTTGGACCACTCAGTCGATCCGCGTGAACTTTGCGCCCGGTGAAGACCACGAATTCTAGGAGGCCTTGCAATGGCCATCGCTCTTCCCTCATTGCTCGAAAAGGAGGACATCGTATGCTCAATTCCAACTACGAGACCTGTATCCAGGCCTGCTCCAATTGCGCCATCGTCTGTGAAACCTGTGCCGCATCGTGCCTGCGTGAAGACGACGTAAAGATGATGGCCCGGTGCATCGAGCTGGACCGCGACTGCGCCGATCTATGCGCGCTGGCCGCCACCCTGATGACTCGTGACAGCGGCTTGGCCAAGGAAATGTGCCGTATCTGCGCGCAAGCCTGCCGAGAGTGTGGCGAGGAGTGCGGCAAGCATCAGGCGGATCATTGCCAAGCCTGCGCTGAGGCGTGTCGCCAGTGCGCCGAAGCGTGCGAACGTATGGCGGCGTGACCCGTGCGGGTGGGTGAGCGGGTCGCCTAGCCGAGGCTAGCGGCCCGCTCGTGGCGCCGGCAGGGAAGCGTGTGCAGGTCGCCTTACTCAGGGTCCTGATACCAAGGCCCGAAAGGATCTGGCATGTGCTGCCAGTGCTCGACGCCAAGGTTCCACTCGGTATCAGTCAGCATGCACTGATCAAGCTCAGCACAAAGCCGGTTGAAGTCGATGTGCTGCCCGATAAACACGAGCTCCTGACGGCAATCGCCGCATTCGGCGTCCCACTTGCTCCGAATCGATGCCCGCGTCTCCTCGTCGTCCGGCCATTGAGCGTCAGGCGTGAATCGCCACCAGCGACCTGCATAGTCGTAACGCATCAACCCTCCGGCCTGCGACCAGCTGCCCGCTTCCTGGGGGCGGGTTGCAAGCCAGAAGTAGCCTTTTGACCGCAGCAGTCGGCCATTGGACCAATCACGGTTGAGGAAGTCGTGGAAACGCTGCGGATGAAAGGGTCGACGCGCTAGGTACGCCGTTGATGCGATGCCGTATTCCTCGCTTTCTGCCACATGTTCGCCGCGCAACGTCTTGAGCCAGCCCGGCGCCTGCGCGGCACGCTCGAAATCGAACCGCTGCGTCCCCAGGATTTTCGCTAGCGGTACGTTGCCCATGCTCATCGGCAGGATGTCAGCGTGGGTGTTCAACCGGCCCAGAATTGCGGTGAGTTCGTTGCGCTCGGCGCTGGAAATCAAATCAATCTTGCTGATCAGGATGACGTCAGCGAACTCGACCTGCTCGATCAATAGCTCGGTGATGGAGCGTTCATCGTCTTCGCCGAGGATCTCACCGCGGCTGGCCAGGCTTTCGGCATCATGGAAGTCGCGCAAGAAATTTACCCCGTCGACCACCGTGACCATCGTGTCCAGTCGCGCCACGTCGTTGAGGCTTTGGCCATGGCTGTCCCGGAACGTGAAGGTTTCGGCGACCGGCAATGGTTCGGAGATGCCGGTGGACTCGATCAGCAGATAGTCGAAGCGGCCTTCACGGGCCAGCTTGGCGACTTCTTCGAGCAGGTCCTCGCGCAACGTGCAGCAAATGC
This sequence comes from Pseudomonas sp. DNDY-54, assembly GCF_019880365.1. Classification (NCBI taxonomy): domain Bacteria; kingdom Pseudomonadati; phylum Pseudomonadota; class Gammaproteobacteria; order Pseudomonadales; family Pseudomonadaceae; genus Pseudomonas; species Pseudomonas sp. DNDY-54. The sequence continues at coordinate 3,486,738 of NZ_CP082271.1, read as the reverse complement.
AGCCATTGCTCATCTCTACCAGCTTTTCCTCGGCGCGGTTCAAACTGACGTCGCGCTGGACCACAGCGCCGTCGATGTTGATTTCGCTCATGTCGTTGACGATGACCGCCACCCGGCGGCCATCGCGATTCTTCAGGATGTGGTTGAGCAGGGTGCTTTTCCCGGCGCCCAGAAAGCCGGACAGCACGGTAACGGGAAGCCGATTCACGGTGATCTCTCAAGCAGTACGTTGGTGTTTTTCGCGCTGTTCCTGCCGCTCTTTCGCTTCGATGCAGAGGGTCGTCGTGGGGCGCAGCAGCAGCCGTTTCAGCCCGATGGGCTCGCCTGTTTCAGCGCACCAGCCGTATTCACCGCGGGCGAGGCTGTCCAGCGAATCGTCGATTTTGTCGATCAGCTTCTTTTCCCGTTCCAATAGCCTCAGCTGCCATTGGCGCTGTTCCTCGGCGGTGCCGATATCGGAGGGATCACTGCTGGGTTCCTGTTCGCGCAGTGCCTGAAATTCTTCGGCAATGCGGGTCTGCAGCTCGGCGCGCTGGCGCAGTAGCAGGCGGCGGAAGAATGCTTGCTGAGCGTCGTTCATGTACGCGTCAGCAGGCTGTGCGAGAAGTTCGGCTTCGGTCATGGTGGCAGGTGTGGGTAGTGATGATTATAGAGTTATAACATAACAATTATTTGCCGTATATTTTGCTTGCTCAAGCGGCGCGTGGCAGGCAGGGGAAGATGAACTCTCCACTACGCAGCACGCTCGGTATCAGCGGATCAGCAAAAAGGTAGGTGTCGGTCTAGGCTTTTTGGGCTCGGGCAAGAGACACGGGCCGAGCCCAAGCCGCTTACAGACGAGTGGAGCGAAGCATGAATCCGACATTTCACCCTGGCCGAAACATCGCGATGAAGGTGCCTGCCCACGAGTATGGGCGCACTGTTGCGTTCTACCGCGACACCCTCGCGCTGGAGGAGCTCACGCCGCGCGACGCGGACGACGAGCAAACGCCGCGCTTCGCATTTGGCGACAAGGTGCTCTGGCTCGATTGCGTGGCAGGCCTCAGCCAGGCAGAAATCTGGCTGGAGGTCGTCACCGACGATCTGGACGCTGCCTCGACCTATCTACAGCAACAGCAATGCGCTCGGCGGGATGAAATCGAGCCCCTGCCGGAGGGGTTCAGGGCGTTCTGGATCGCCAGCCCCGCCAATATCATTCATCTGATTTCTGAGGCCGCCCGCCCAGATGGGCCTGCAGCGCTGTGACGCGGTCAAATCCCGACCCGATAAGCGACATGACAACCATCCGCTTTTCGGAAATCGAGCGGTACGTTCCTGCGCTGCCGGGACTCTACGAAATCTACACAGACGATGGCGAGGCACTGAAGGTGGGAATCGGCGTCAACCTGCGCAAGCGACTGATTCAGCATCGGCGATCGCGCCAGAGCCGCTTGATCCTCAGGGCGGGCGGCGACTGGAGCAATCCCGCCGATGTCAGGAGCACACAGTCGATATTGGCGAAGCATCTTTATTTCGCCGGCAGCATCGACGGCCACGAACTCACCACGGAAGCGGGGCGGCAGCGGTTCCTTGAGGAGCACTGCTGCATCCGCTTCCGCGTGACGGCAAGCCGCGAGGAGGCTCGCGCATTGGAGCGTGTGCTGGAAGCGGGCGGGACTTTCCCGTTCCACGGTCGTGTGAACAGGCTGTCGCCAGCAGGCTGATCCGCAGCGGCAGCCGCTAGTTACCAAGACGTTTTTTATACCGTTTGCTTCTGCCGCCAGACCTGCCCCATCTGCACCAGCACCACCAGCGTCACGATCGGCAGCAGCCCGAGGTTCACCGCCGACCAGCCGGCCTGCGCGATCAATGCGCCGGAGGCGAACGACATGGCGGCAGCCACACTGCCGTTGCTCAGCTCCATCAGGCCCTGTGCCCGGGCGCGTTCGCTCGCGGCGTGGCCCTGGCCCAGCTGGGTGGTGCCGGCGACCAGCATCAGGTTCCAGCCGACACCGAGCAGGCAGCTGCTGAGCAGGAAGTGCCAGTGGCTGACACCGAGCAGCGCGACCACCGCACTGGCGATCAGCAGTCCTCCGCCGCCGCAGGCGATAAGCCGGCTGCCAAAGCGATCCACCAACGACCCGGCAATGAACGCCGGGAGGAACATGCCGAGCATGTGCCACTGGATGACCTGACCGCTGGCGTGCAGATCCAGCCCTTCGCCATGCATCGCCAGGGGCGTGGCGTTCATCACCAGGATCATCAGGCCGTTGCCGGCAGCGGTGGTCAGTACCGCGGCGCGAATGGTCGGCCGCGCCAGCAGTGCCTGCCAGCTGACTGCTGGCGGGGCGGCCTGAACGCCATTCGTTCCGCTGCTCGCCGGCAATCCAGCGAGCACCAAAGCGCCCAGCGCTGCGAGGCTGGCGATCAACAAATAGGTGCCGGCGAACGGCACGCCGGCGAGATCACGCGCCATGTGGCCGAGCGTGGGTGCGATCAGCGCGGCCAGTACACCGCCGCCGATCACGCAGGCCGTGGCGCGACCCTTGAAGGCATCGCTGACCGCTTCCAGCGCGGCGAAGCGGTAATACATCGCCGAGGCCTGATAGGCGCCGATGGGCAGCGCGCCGAGGCAGAGCAGGGTGAAGCTGTCGAGCCAGAGCGACAACGCGCTGATCAGCCCGCCCAACACGCCGGCCAACGCACCGATGAGAAAGCCGACGCGACGGCCGCGGCGCTGCATCAGCCCCGCCAGTGGTTGCAGGGCGAGGAGGCCGCCGAGCATCAGCAGAGCGAGCGGCAGGGTGGCGAGGCCCGCCGCCGGTGCCAACTGCAGCCCGACGATGGCAGTGAAGATGATCCCGGTCATCGAGCAGGACCAGAACAGCGCTTGGGCGATGAACAGGCGTAGGACCTGGGGATTGCTGAGCAAAAGGTGCATAAGGGCGGCTCCTTGAGGGGGACGAGCGGACACAGCGCTGCCTGGCCAGATGCCGAGCGAGCTGCGAACGGTGAGTGAGGTCGGGCGCGTCAGCCGAAGCGCTGGAAGAAGTCCCGCGGGCTGACCGAAAGGTGTTTCTGAAAGCTGCGCCTGAGGTTTTCCGGATGGCCGAAGCCGGTCAGCCGCGCCACCGTCGCGATCGAGGCCTGGGCGTCGAGCAGCAGATTGCGCGCGGCTTCCAGGCGCACTCGCTCGATGTACTGGCCTGGCCCCATTCCGGTTTCCTGGCTGAACAGACGGCACAGGGTGCGCGGCGTCATATGCGCCTGGGCGGCCAGCGCCTCGATGGACAGGTCGTCGCCCAGGTGCCCGGGAATCCATTCCAGCAGGGCGGCGAGGCGTGCCACGCTGCCGCTCGGCGCGGCCAGCATTGGGCTGAACTGGGTCTGCCCGCCGGGCCTGCGCAGAAACATCACCAGCCGCTGGGCGACTGCCAGCGCCAGCGCGCGGCCGAGATCGGCTTCGACCAGGGCCAGCGCCAGGTCGATACCGGCAGTGACGCCCGCCGAGCTGAACAGATGCGCCGCCTGTGGATCGGTTGGGTCGTAGGTGTGCAGGCGATCACCCTGCACCTCGATGGCCGGGTACTCGCTCAACGCAGCGAGGTCCGCCCAGTGCGTGGTCGCTTTGCGCCCGTCGAACAGCCCGGCCTCGGCCAGGATCAGGGCGCCGGAACAGACCGAGCCCAGGCGGCGCACTCTGGGTTCGGCGGCCCGCAGCCAGTCGAGCAGCGGTTGGTCGTGCTTCGGCTTATCCACGCCGACAACACCGGGGATCAGCAGGGTGTCCAGCGTGGCGGGATCGCGCCCGGCCCAGCTGGCATCCGCCACCAGCTTCAGCCCCGCCGAGGTGGCGACCGGCCCGGCGGCGGCACCCAACAGCACCAACTCGTAATGCATTGGCAGGCCCTGGCGCTGCCGCTCGACGTTGGCCGAGGCGAACACCTGCATCGGACCGGTGACGTCCAGGCTCATCACATCCGGGTAGATCAGGCAGGCGACGGTGCGGGTGGTGTCCATGGTGCAGCTCTCGGGGTGGATGGCTGCAGTCTGCTGCCGAGGCGCCGCTGTCGCAATGACAAGGTTCCCTCGGATCTTGCCAGATTGCGCTGTCCAGGCACGTGATCACGCGCGGCCAGTCGATTCCAGAGCAAGTGTGCTATTCCAACGAGCGGCTGCCTGCGCTTCAGGCGCTGCTGTTCATGACCCGCAAGCGATATTGCCCCGGCGTCATGCCGACCACGGTCTTGAAGTCGTGGATGAAGTGCGCCTGGTCGCTGTAGCCGCAGGCCAGGGCGGTGTCCAGCAGCGGCTGGCCGGTGCGCAGTTGGTTGCGCACCAACGCCACGCGCTGGATGCGGCTGAACTGCTTGGGCGTCATTCCCACCTGATGGCGGAACAGGCGCTCCAGCTGGCGCTGGCCGAGCGGTACGGTCTGCAGCATATCGGCCAAGCGGGCACGGCCACCATCGGCGGCGATCTGCGCCAGCAGCTGCTGCACCGGGGCGCGACTCGCCTGGGTTTCTTTGAGACGACGGAGCAGCTCGCGCTCGACCACGGCCTGCTGCGCGCTTCGGTCCAGCTCGGCCAGCTGATCGGCCAGGTGCGCGAGTCCGAGCCTGGGCCAGTCCGCGTCGTGAAGCCCAGCCAGTTCGTCGAGGGCGATGCCGAACATCGCGGCGCCCATGCCGGGGCGAAATCGCACCCCCATCAGCCTGACTCGACCGGCCAGCTGCAGGCGGGTGCTGGCCAACTGCGGCCCGGCGATCAGGGCCCGCGGCCAGCGCTGAGTGCCATCGAAATTCAGCGGGTCGGCGAAGTTGAAGATGACGCCGCTGCCGCCGTCCGGGTGCAGCAGCTGTTCGTCGTAGGCTTGCGAGCCGTCGCCTTCCATCCACCAGAAACGCTGCACATACGCCGCCAGCGCCGGGCTTGGCGGACGGGCGATAAAACCCTGCAGACAGGGCAGGCGGGCATGAAGGATCTCGGTCATGACGGGCCGCTTGGATGATGTCGAAAATCTACAATAGCGCAGCATGGCGGCTGCGTAGCCTTGGTTGCACATTCAAACCGAGGAGTGACCACCATGCGCATGAACTACCAGACCGCCGCCCCCGACGTGATGACCGCCATGATCGGGCTGGAAACCTACCTGGCGCGGCAGAGCCGTCGCGAGGACGGCGTCGACAAACCGCTGATGGAGTTGGTGAAGATCCGCGTCTCGCAGATCAACCAGTGCGCGTTCTGTATCGATATGCACACCAAGGACGCTCGCGCGCTGGGTGAAACAGAGCAGCGCATCTATGCGCTCAGCGCCTGGCGCGAAACCCCGTTCTTCAGTGAGCGAGAACGCGCCGCACTGGCCTGGGCCGAGGCCAATACGCTGCTACCGCACGGCATTTCGCAGGCGTTGTTTGAGAAGACGCGTGAGTACTTTTCCGAGCCGCAACTGGCCAACCTCACCCTGGCTATCGCGACAATCAATGCGTGGAATCGCTTCAGTGTCTCGTTCGCGCCCGTGCCGGGCAGCTATCAGCCGACCTGAGCCCAGCTCGATATCGTTTTAGCCGCCCCAGCCCGGTCTGGAATACCGAAGGCCGGGCTGCAACGGTCGGAGCTGATCAGCTCAGGGTGCGAGGTCCTGATTGCTCATGGCGCAAAAGCTGTTCGTTCGCTTGGCAGAAGGGAGGGCGCGGAGCTGAGCCATGCATTGGGCCTGGCTCGGCGTTCGCTGTGCGCTGAGCATCGCATGCTCATCCACGCCGATCAGGTACGACCGGTTGTAGCGCGGGCCGTCTCCCCACCGGCTGAACGACAGGTCGGTCAAGGCGCAGCGGTACTGCATATGGCCAGAAAAACCCTTGAAGCGGTCGCTGCGGAAGATGTGATGGTATTTCTGCCAGTCCCGTGCGCGCTGGCCCTCGCGCACCGCTTCCCGGCAGCCTTCCAGCTCGGTGATCTCCGGTTCGTGCAAGAACAAACTTTGCGCCAGGCTGGAGCCGTCCAGCTGCATCGTGGCCACCAGGTACACCCGCTGGGCGTCCGCCTGCACTGGTAACGCCAGCAGCAAAGCCAGCGTCAACATCCCTGTTCTGAACAATCCGCAATGCTCCTGAAAGACAAAATCAAGGGCCGCACCCTAGCCGAGGCAGGTACCACGAAACAAGTGCGAAAGCCCCTAAACAGGCGGGCCAGCTCAGCTGACCATGATCGTGGGACATGAACTCCTTTGCCGGCTGCTGTCGAAATCGGTGTGCCCAGCATGAGCGTTCGAGGGGAAATGAAATGTTGCAAGCCCATCGCGACATTCGGCTAACGTTTGGCGGCTTTGCTGTAAATTGGCCTGCCATTAGCAACGAAACCTCCCTTACATGACCCTCCTGATAGCGTTCGCTGTCTTATCTATTCTCGTTTCATTCATCTGTTCGATCCTCGAAGCCGCACTGCTCTCGCTAACGCCGAGCTTCATTGCACACCAGAAGGACTCCCGCCCGAAGCTGTACGAGCGGTTGAAAGAACTGAAAGACAAGGTCGACCAACCCCTCGCGGCCATCCTGACGTTGAATACCGTCGCCCACACCGTTGGCGCGACCGGTGTCGGTGCGCAGGTCACCGTGGTGTTCGGCAACGGCTATGTCGGTATCGCCTCGGCGGTGATGACGGTACTGATCCTGGTGCTTTCGGAAATCCTGCCCAAGACCATCGGTGCGCGTTACTGGCGCACGCTCGCGCCGTACCTGCCGCCTCTATTGAACGGCATGATCCTGGTGCTGAAACCCTTCATCTACCTGTCCGACATGATCATGCGGCTGGTCGGCGGCAAGGAGCCAGAGCACGACATCCGTCAGGAGATCAAGGCGCTGACGGTGATTGGCCGCGAGAACAAGAGCCTCGACGAGGACGAGCAGCGCGTCATCAGGAACATTCTCGACCTGCACGAGATCAAGGTCCGTGACGTGATGACGCCGCGCACGGTGTGCGACTACACATCGCCGGAAACCAGCATCGGTGCGTTCAAGGTCCAGGTCGCCGACAGCCAGTTCTCGCGCTACCCGGTGATTGGCGACAACGAGAGCCCATTGGGCGTCGTGTTCCGCTATGACGCGCTCTCCGCCACCGACGACGAAGCGCCGGTCTCGACGATCATGAAACCGATGAAAGTCGCGCCGGAAATGACCAGCGTCGAAAACCTCATGACCCAGCTGCTGCGCGAGCGCCAGCACATGTGCCTGGTCTATGACGAGTTCGGTAGCTGGCGCGGCCTGGTGACGCTGGAAGACATCATGGAAACCATCATCGGCCAGCCAATCATGGACGAAACGGACGACATCCCGAACATGCGCCGCTTCGCCAAGCGCCGTTGGGATCACCGCATTAAGCGAGTTCGCGAGAGCTGAACGGGCCGACGGGCAATGGTGGTGGCAGTGGCGAATAGATTCGGCCACTGCCGCGGTGGGCGAACAAGTTCGCCCCTACGAAGGTAAAACCCCGGTCGCCCGCAACCTCAGCGCTTTACCGTCCCGAGCCGCATGAAGCGTGTTTCGCCGCTGGCATCGTCCACTCCGTCGTTATCGGTAACGACGAACAGACGGCCCAGTTTGTCGACCGCCGCGCCTTCTACCTTGTCCAGCACCCAGCCACCGGTGCTCTTCAGACCAGGCAGCAGATTGCGCTCCAGCGTCTTGCTCACCACTGGGAAGCTTTGGCCCTCGGCAGCGGGTTGTAGGCCGCTCAGGTCGATGCGATACAGGCGTTTGATTTGCGCTGCCGGCCCCTGCTGGTTGTCGCGTTCGATCACCAGGAACTGGCCGTTACCGATGGCGGTGAGTTCGGACAAGCCGACCCAGGCGTCCTCGGCTGCCGCGTCGAGCGGGTAGTGCACGAAGCCCCATTCACCGTTGCTCGGGTTGAACACGCCGATGCGTACCTTGCCGGCCGGGTCGTTCTTCCATTCGCGCTGGAAGGCTACGTAGACGCGCGTGCTGGCGCCTTCGCCAACTACCGAAACGCCTTCGAATCCATTGCTGGTGCGCTGCGCCGCCACGTTTTCCGGCAACCCAAACTCGGCCAGCACTTCGCCCAAGGCGTTGGTGCGGATCAGTAGATTCGGCTTGGCTTTGCCGTTGCCTTCGGAGGCCAACCAAAAGTCGCCATTGCTGGCCTGAGCAATGCCTTCCAGATCGTAGTCGACGGTCTTGCCAGCCTTGCTCAGCTCGATCTGGCGGTCGATCAGTGCCGGTGTCTGGCTGGTATCGACGCTGAAGATCCGCGACGCCTTGTAGTAACTGTCCGGCACCGCATAGAGGCGGTCGGACTGGCTGCGGTCCGCGACCAGACCGCTCAGCGCGCCCCAGGAGATCAGGTCGCTGTCGGTCGAACGAATCTCCGGGTATGACGCGCGCTTGGCCCCGTATTGATAGATCGAAAGGGTCGAGCGATAGCCGTCCTCGGCCGAATCTTCCTCGCTACTGACCACCAGCAGTTTACGCGCCGGAATCGGCAGAATGCCCTCCGGCCCCATGCCCGTTGGTAGCAACTGATGTATCACTGGCGCCCATGGGTGGGCGACGTCATACACCGCCACGGCATTGCCGCGCTCACTGCCCACGAACAGGAAGTCCTGCTTACGAAAGCTGGCCGACGCGATGCCTTCCGGCTCAATGCCCTTGTTCTCCGAACGGTTCTCCGGGTAATGGCCGGCACGGATAAAGGCGTGCTCCATCGACACGTCAGCGTCATGCCAAACCTTGCCGTTGTAGTCGAACAACGTGAAACCGCGGCTGCCGCCTTCCGCGCCTTCGGCATCCTCGTAGTCGCCCTCGTTGGCAGTCGCCAGCAGCGGGCCGACCCACGCGATCGAATCCGGCTCGCGGCGCTTGCCAGTAAGCACACCGATCGGCTGGATGCGGTCGTTCTCGTCTACGTCCACACCTTCCAGATCGACCTGGCCGGCACTGAAATGGCGCAACACACGGCCGCGACGCAGGTCGACCAGCACGATGTGGTTGTTTTCCTGCAGCGTGACGGCGGCTACGTCCTGGTCGTTGATGCTGACGTATTCCGGCTCCGGATCGCCTGGAGCGACCTCGGCCAGGCCGGTCAGGTCGACGTCGCGCGTGCTCCAGCGCGACGGCTGACCTTTGAGGTCGACGATACGCAGAAATCCGGCCGGCAGCTGCGGAATCAACCCGTCGTTGAGGTCTTCGTCCCGCTCGTTCTCGATGGCGACCGCGGCATAGCGGCCCCTGGGGCTGATGGCGATGGAATCCGGTTGACCGCCCATAGGCAGCGTGGCGACGCGTTTGGGTTGCGCGGGGTTGCGAATATCGAACACTGCCAGCACGCCGTCGGGCTGGGCAAAACTAAGCGAAGTATTCACCGCGACCAGCGCAAAGTGATGGTGTACGGCAACCGAGGTCGGCTCGCCTTCGAGCTGTACGAATCCGGCTGGTTGCGGGTTTTTCGGGTCCTGAATGTCGACCAAGCCGATGCGCTCGCCCGGGCTGTCGGTGTAGATCAGCGTGCGGCCGTCGCGGCTGACGGCGGTGATCTCAGCGACGGTCTGGCGGGAAACGTCTTCGTCCGCGCCCAGGTTGCGGTACACCGGAAAGGTCGCAACCCGCTCGAAATATTCCACACGCGACGGCCCGGCCTGGGCGGCCAGTGGCAGCAGGGCCAAGGTCAACGCGGTCGATAGCGCAGTGCGGGTCAGGCGGGTCGGTGTTCTCATGCGAGCCTCGGCTTTTGTGATTTGGATTTAGCCAAAACACGCTAGGCTGGCTTTGTTACGAGGGTGTTACGAGGCAGTCAGAGGGCACTGGACATGACGCGCGCTGCGGTTTTCACCAGTGCTGGAAGGGTGAGCGACAGTGTGTGGAGCACCTGTTGCCATCACCTTCGGCAGATTCGTCTATTTTAAGGAAGCGGATATGAAGCAATCAGGCAGCTGTCTCTGTGGTGAAATTCGATACGAGATAGATGGCCCCCTTACGGATGTTTTGAACTGTCATTGCTCGATGTGCCGCAAGCTGCATGCGTCTGCTTTCAGGACGCGCGCCAAGGTGCGCTCTGCGGACTGGAAAACCCTCGTAGGCGAAGAGTTGATCAAGTTCTATGAGTCGTCGCCCGGTGAGTACAAAGGGTTCTGCTCGAATTGCGGTTCCAGCCTGTACACCAAGTTCGACGCCAACCCCGAGGTGTACGGTTTCCCACTCGGAACACTCGACACCGATCCAGGCGTCGAAGCCCAGCGGCATGTGTATGTCGATAGCAAAGCGCCGTGGTTTCAGATTACGGATGATTTGCCGCAGCATGCCGAGTACGACTGAGGCTGGCTGGTCGGTGGTGCCGGGACGAGCAAACTTTTGGGAGGCTGGCTCGCCCTTCGGACTGACTGCGCTGGATGGCCCTGTCTCTTGCATCACGCCAGTTTTTTTGAGTTCCACAGGTGGCGAAGTCCGCGGCCTGTGAGCCTTAAAAGACTGCCTGTAGCAAATACAAGAATGCCTATCCCGATGAGCGCTGACCCAGAGACTATCCCGCTCGATAGCACGCCTACGTCATATTCCATGCGCGCAAAAAAGACGGCCCATAACGCGAACCACAGTACGAGCCATGCCGTTATGAACGGTGCCTTCCATGGGGCCAGCAATGGATAGAGGAATAGCGCCGTTAAGGTGGCGAGATAGGCATCGAGTTCCATTCTGATACGGGTCGGCCAAGGCAGAGGGCGTAGTAAATATCACCGTGCGTTGTGGATGCAGCCGACCAATCGTGATTGTCGGAAGAGCGCAATTGCTGAACGCATTGGCTCACCTGCGGGCCACGGAAAACCACGGCTCGCAGTCAGTTGTCCCGATTGAAATTACTTCGGCTGCAATTGCAACAAGCGGCCGTCATCGCCATCCTCAAGCACCCAGATGCTGCCGTCCGGACCCTGTTCGACTTCGCGGATGCGCGCACCCATGTCGTAGCGGGCGGCTTCGCTGGCTTCTTCGCCATTGAGCGTAATGCGCACCAGCCCTCTGGCGGAAAGGCCGCCGACGAAGGCGTTGCCTTTCCAGTCGGCAAACTGATCACCGCTGTAGATCATCAGGCCGGCAGGGGAGATCACCGGCGTCCAGGTGATTTTGGGTGCGATGAATTCCGGGCGTGTGTCGTGATCGGGAATCGGTCGACCGCCGTAATGGTCGCCGTTCGAGACCTCCGGGTAGCCATAGTTGCCACCCTTTTCGATCAGGTTGAGTTCGTCGCCACCTTCCGGGCCCATTTCCTGTTCCCACAGACGGCCCTGCGCGTCGAACGCGATGCCAAGCGGGTTGCGATGGCCCAGCGACCAGATCTGCGCCGTCACGCCGCCCTTGTCGGCAAAGGGGTTGTCATCCGGCACGCTGCCGTCGTCGTTCAGCCGCAGGATCTTGCCCATGGTGCTTTTCATGTCCTGCGCAGGCGTGAACTTCTGGCGGTCTCCGGAAGAAATCCAGAGCTTGCCGTCCGGGCCGAATGCCAGGCGGTGGCCATAGTGCCCGCCACCCGAAACCTTGGGCGTTTGTCGCCAGATCACCTGCACATCCGACAACGAGCCGCCGTCAGGGCCTAGCGCCAGGGTTGCGCGAGCCACGGCTGCGCCTCGGTCGCCGCCGTCTCCCTTCTCGGCGTAGCTGAGGTAGATACGTTTGTTCTGTGCGAAGTCGGGATGAATGATCACGTCGCCGAACCCACCCTGGCCGCCGTAGGCGACATCAGGGACGCCCTTGATGTCATGCGTCTCGCCGGTTTTGACATCGACATGCTTGAGCGCGCCGCGTTTTTCGGTGACGAGGGCGGTGCCGTCCGGGAGAAAGGTCATGGCCCAGGGTTCGGCGAAGGTGGCGCGCGGCGTGGCGCTGAATGGCCATTGGTCCTGCTTGATCGCCTCGGCTGCGGTGGCAGCGAGCGAGGCGAAACCAAGGGCAATCGTACCGGCGACCTGCAGGGGAACACGCTTCATGACCATCCTCTCGTCGAAAGTTTGAGCTCAACGTTACTGCGCATGGCGCGCTCAGTTGAGCCTGGATTTGTTACGCGACGCGTCAGGGCAGCGCTCCCGGTGCCGCTTCGTATAACTCCAGCGGCAGGTTGTCCGGGTCTGGGAAAAAGGTGAATCGACGCCCCGTGTATTCGTCCACCCGGATGGGTTCGACCTTGACGCCCTGGGTTTCCAGCCACGCCTTGCTTGCCTCGACGTCATCCACCGCGAATGCCAGATGCCGCAAGCCTTGCGCCTCCGGCCGGGACGGTCTTGTGGGTGCCTCAGGAAACGAAAAAAGCTCGATCTGGCCGCCGTCAGGCAATGCAAGGTCAAGCTTGTAGGAGCGGCGCGCTTCACGGTAATGCTCGGTGATCACAGCCAGACCGAGCGTCTCGGTGTAGAAGCGTTTCGAGACGGCATAGTCCGAACAAATGATGGCGGCGTGATGAATGGATCGAAGCATGCTTTGTGGCTCACGGTGGCGTTCTGTCAATGACTGATAGGGCGGCAGGGTGTTCCCATGAGCGCGGTCGCAATACGTCTAGTTTTGTTTTCTTGAACGGACACCCAAAGCAGTAACCGTGACCAAAATCAGGCCCATGCCCAGAATCTGTAGCGCAGCCAGGCGTTCGTTCAGCACCATAACGCCGAAGAGCGAAGCGGTTACCGGCTCGATCATGGCCACAATAGACGCGACCGCCGGCGCGGTATGGTTGAGCCCGACGATATACAGAATGAACGATAGCCCGGCGCCCAATACCCCCAATACCACGAACAGCGGCCAACTCGGGGCGGTCAACACTTCCACTGCCTGGTCCGCATCGGCGAACCAGCCAAGTATGCCAACGAGTACGGCGAACGCGATCACGAGGATTGCCTGAGGGCTGCCGTGGGGCGCTGCATACTTAAAGCCAAAAATAAACACTGCGTAGGACACGCCGGAGAGCAGACCTGCGCCGGCGGCTACGGGGGTGATGTCACCCGCTTCTATGTCATAGATGCCGGTAAGCAGCAGGACGCCAAGCATCACCATGGCGATCGCTGCCCACTTGAACAGGGTGGGTTTTCAAGCCTGAACGCGAAGGAAACGAGATAGACGAACACCGGCGCGGAGTACATCAGGGTTGCCGCAACCGCAACGCTGCCCTCTGCAATGCTCAGGAAATAGAAAGAGAAGTTGCCAGCTACGCCCACCCCGGCCACGACCGACCAGAACCACATCGAGCTGTTCGCCAACCCGCTTCCGCCCGGGCGCAACGCGAGCCACACAAGGACGAAAACCAGCCCGATCACGCCCCGGTAGAGCGAGACCACAACCGGGCTCCAACCCTCTGCAGTGAGAACGCCACCGATCCCGACTGACAGCCCCCAGCATAAGGCCGCGAGCACTACGAACAGCGTACCCAGACCCGCCGTCCTGCCTGCCAGGTCTATCCCGTTCGGCGGCGAGTGCTGCGTCATTCGTAATTCCTATGCCCTTAGTGTTAGCGGCCGCCCACCGCACCTCAGGGGGCTGATCGGGCGTTATCGGTAGCGCGCGGAGCGCCGGCTCGCACCTCTCAGAAGTGCAATTACCGGCTGCTTGTCACTGGTTGCGCGTTACTCGCCACACCACGTTGGCAAGGTCATCCGCCACGATCACCGCACCTTTCGGGTCGACGGTCACGCCAACAGGTCGGCCGCGAGTCTTGCCCTCATCGGTACGAAAGCCCGTCACGAAATCAACCGGTTCGCCTGAAGGGCGGCCATTGCTGAACGGCACGAAGACCACCTTGTAGCCCGACGGATCCTCACGGTTCCAGCTGCCGTGCTCACCAACGAATGCGCCGTTGGCAAACTGCTCGCCCAGCTCGGGGATGGAGAAGTCCACCCCAAGGGCGGCAACGTGCGAGCCCAGCGCATAGTCCGGTGTGATCGCTGCGGCGACCTTGTCCGGATCCTGTGGCCGCACCCGGTCATCGACGTTCTGGCCCCAGTAGCTGTACGGCCAGCCATAGAAGCCGCCTTCCTTCACGGACGTCAGATAGTCCGGAACCAGGTTTTCACCCAGCTCGTCCCGCTCGTTCACCACCGCCCACAACTCGCCTGAACCCGGCTGTATCGCCAGGGCGGTCGGGTTGCGTAAACCGGTTGCGTAAGGTTTGTGGGCACCCGTTTCAGCATCGATTTGCCAAACCATTGCGCGGTCGACTTCCGCATCCATCCCCCGCTCGGTGATGTTGCTGTTGGAGCCGATGCCCACATACAAATACTGGCCATCCGGGCTGATGGTCATCGCCTTGGTCCAGTGATGATTGATCTCTGATGGCAGGTCGGTGACCTTGGTCGGCTCCCCGCTGGCCTCAGTCTGGCCCTCTTCATACGCGAAGCGCACCACTGAGTCCTGATTAGCGACGTAGAGGTTGCCGTCATGGAAAGCCAAGCCGTAAGGGGCGTTGAGATCGTCGGCGAACACCGTCTGCAGCTCGTAGGTGCCGTCACCATCGGCATCCCTCAGCAAGGTCAGGCGATCGCCTCCTTTCACCGACGTATTGCCCTGCGCCTTGATGTACCCGGCGATCACGTCCTTGGGCTTGAGTTTGGGTGCGTTGCCACCCTTGCCCTCAGCCACGAGGATGTCACCGTTGGGCAACACCAGCGTCTGACGCGGAACCTTCAGGTCCGTGGCAATGGCCGTGACGCTGAAATTGTCCGGTACCGTCGGTATCGCATCACCCCAGGGCGACGGCTCGGCGATTTTCATGCTGGGCAGCAACCCACGTTCCGGTTCGGGCAGCTTTGGGGTGGCGCCATACAGCTGCGCGGAATCCTGATCGTCAGCCCCGCAAGCCGCCAGAAATACGGACATTGCCAGGACGGAGAGCGCGCTTGAATGCTTCATGCCTCACCTCCGTTACGCAGGTTGCTCAAGCCAATCCACGTGGCCGCACAGGCCAAGACCGTTACGATCACCGAGAGCACCAAGCCAGTTGGCATCACCGCCCAGGCATCCTTGGCGTGCTGCAGGGCATTGATGAAGCCGAGCACCCAGGTCGCGACCAGCACCAGGAAATACACCAGCGGCCGTCCCGTTTTGCGCCGCGCGCGGATCAGGTTGACGAGCGCAAAGACGATCGCCAGCCCGCAGAAGACCAACCCTCCGGCAATCAGCCAGGACGAAAAGTCACTCCACTGAATGTGGTAGCTGCGGAAGTAAGTAATGTCCGTCAACAGCGCGCCGAGAAACAGCGGGACTGTCCCGGCTAGCAACGTCGCATGCAGCGGGTTCGGAACGTGGCGGGAAATGCTGTGTGTCGTCTGCTGAGTGCTATGGGTGATAACGGTCACGAAGGCGTCCTCATCGCTGGCGACCCTGGCTTGATGCGCGGCGCGAATGCACTGGCTACCGGGATCGCACTGACTGTGCTTAAAAGGGGATCGTGCCGCTGAGGGGTTAGTTCACTCTGATCGACGAGTCGAACGACCCGAGGCGACGCCATGGTTGCCCATAACGCTGGCGCGGGCTGGCGACTTTGGGTTGGGGGGACTGAAGTGCATTAGGGAAGCGAAAGTTGCGAGCGGTATGGCTTCTTTACGAACTAAGCAAAGGGAGCGGTTCTTAGCACGCCCAAGTGCGCGGTATTCATTAGCTACCCAAGAGCACACCACAGGCCATAACAGAGCCGCATATCGCTACCTGATTCACTAAAAAGCCTGTGGCGAAACCTAATACACCAGTTGTGAACGCGAGAGCCGGCCTACGGCTTTTTGTATGTCGGCTGATAATCCCCGTTATGAATAAGCCAATAGCTGCGCCAGGCAATGAAAACAGGTGGCCTAGGGCAAGCAGGCCCTCTGCCGTTGACGGCGCCCAATTAGCCCTTAAGTAAACGACGAAGGTGACGGCTGCAGCAAACACGGCACCCGAAATAAATAACGGCTTCGTTTTTATCGCTGCAGAAAGAACAAAAATCGCAAGAAAGACGGACGCGTAATACCACTGTCCGATAAAAAGCACATCGCCTTTCATGAAGGTGACGGTGAGAGCCGCAGCAATGGCTATGGCTGTGATGATTGCATCGGTGCGTAGTGCCAGCAGCATGGGGTGACATCCTTGTCTAGCCGCGCCCGTCTAGCGCACAGATCGAAAGCGCGAGGAGGAAACGGCTAAGAATTAAAACGTGTCGTCATATCTAACAGGTGTGTACTCGCCAAAGAGCGATAGGTTGAAATAATCATTCGCCCCTCCCGACTTCGGTAGGAAGCCCGTCGTCCGCTTTCCATTTTCGAATACCGCATACCAGTGAAGTGCTGAACAACCCGCAAATCCGCAGTCGCCGCCGCACACAGAACGATAGGCTGTACCGGTGAACGGCGTATCGTCGCTTCGACTGAATGCAATGCCGTCCCGGTACCGTAGCGCGTCATCGGACTCAACCGCGCCGGCCAAGACGTAGCGGCAATACCCAACATCAATCAGGGGGATCGCTACCGCCATTGTGATCACGACAAAGCAGAGGATCGGGAATACCCGTGGCGTTGTTTTTGTCATGGCTGCCCAGAAGGTTTTCCTGAAGTTTTAACCGGTTGCGCTCGGCCTCACATGCGGACGTTCACGCATTGCCTACTGGATGCTTTACGACGTTTCCCATCACCAGGCGACCACGTCATAAAGTACCCCCGAAGACGCCCGGCAGGGACGCGTAGTGCGGTAGATCATCCACAACCGGAAGCACCGCGAACTGACAATGGATGTGAAACGCCGGCGTGAACGTGCCTGGCGGCAACAGGTTTGCCTTGATGCCTGTTAGCGCTGAATCTGGCACGCGCGCGATCAGAAGCGTCCCACATGTCCGGCAGCGTTGTCGGGGCAGTGTCTTGTACGTCCACGAGATCGGCGCGCCTCGAATGACCTCGACGGCGTCCGAGGGAAAGACAGCCACGCCCACATACGACGCACCATGCACGGCCTGGCAATCGTCACAGTGGCAGTAAAACTGAGCCACCGGCTGATGATGGATCCGTAGGTGAACGGCTCCGCATAAACAGCGAGTGTCGATACGACTCACGGTCGGTCCTCCGCCATGGCTTTGATGATTGCCAACTCTTCGCTGGCGCTATACGCCTCGAACCACTGCTGGCCATCCGGATCGATCGCCAGGTCACCGAGCACAAACTCCAGACGAGACCCGCCGTCCGATTCCGAAAGCGTCAGCCCGTATGTCACCTCGCCCGGCCTTGCCTTTCGTGGCCAACTGATATCTTCCAGCGCGAGCACGAGTTTCTGCAGTGGATCAAGCGTGACGACCGTACCGGTGAGATAGGTTCGGCCATGTTCGTCATTCCATCGGACCCTATTTCCCAACTGTAGCGGGCCATCACTCTCTAAGACCGGCGTCACCAGCATCCAGCGCCTTATCGCGCTCGGCGACGTAAGGGTGTTCCAGACCTTCGACGGTGGCGCGCTTATACAGATAGATTTACGGACGATTAACGCTGGCATCGTGTTCTCCTTCTTGCTGACTCAGCGAGGGGCTGTCTGCCGCTTGATCAAGTTAGTCGAACGAACACGATCCATATCGACACCCGGCGGAGCGAGCTGCAGAACCGTCTAAACGTTTGGTTAGTGGGCGGGCATGAACCGGTATCGATTAAGCGGAGCGAACGCTTTGAACCATTTGTTGGGAAAAAACCACTGCAGGGAACGATATGAAAAGCTAATAAAGAAACGCCTTTTGCTGACCAGATAAAGCCCACGACATAAGCACCTACTTGCGCGCCAAAGAAGATAGAAAACGGCACTCCTAAACCACAGGTGAGCAGCTACGCGTTGGATTTGATTTTTGCCTAACGTTTGGTTTGGGGGCGGGGGTTAGCCCGTCCCAGTGAGCTAGGCGAACGATTTAAGAACCATTTGTTAGCTATCGTGGTTTGGGCCTGCAGTTAGCGCAGCTGCCATTTTTTCCCACGATACAACCCGCCTAATAGCAGCACACTTGCTCGCGAACGCTTTCTTTCCTTGTGCTTCTTCTCTAGCCCTTTCAAGTTCGCTATTAGGGAAACCAGCAGCAGAGATTAGCCACAGCAGCATTTTGGGCTCCATTATGTGGTTGTAAGCATATCTCGCATCCCGTCCAGGGCCGCTGCTCCTCGCATACTTCACTGCTTTTCTGTTTGGATCTAGCCAGCCCAACCAATGATCACGCTGCGTGGTGTAATGGGCATAGCCTTGAGTGCCGAGTGAAACCGGCTCGTCGGAAGGCAGGCGTTCAATCATTCGAGCTAGCCAATGGGCAGAGTAAGTATTCATAGGTATAAGCATCTAACGGTTGGTTAAGGGGCGGGCTTTAGCCCGTCCCAGTGAGCGAAGCGAACGGTTTGAACCAATTGTTATGCGGTTGCTAAAGCCCGTTGGCTAATGCCTGCTTGATTATTGGGGCCACTGACTCTCGCGTGATTTGGCGGTCAACACAGTATTTTGAAAGAAGCCATGCAGAAAGCTGTTTTTGTCCTTTACTAGCGTTGCATGAGCAGCAGCATAGAGTAATGTTTTCGAGAGTAATGATTTTCGCGTCATTTAAAATGTGCTCCCAGATCGCGCAAGTTTTCTTTGAGATCTTGGCTGTTGTGAATGCTATGCCGCAATAAACGCTTTTTTTGTCCCTCGCGCGGACTTCTTTTTCGAGCCAGCTTGGAATGTTCCAACTATTTGCCATGCTGACTCCTTCCTTGTTTACGCATAACGTTTGGTTAAGGGGCGGGCTTTAGCCCGTCCCAGTGAGCGAAGCGAACGATTTGAGCGACTTGTTAGAAGGCGCCTTATACCTGACGTAAGCCGTATACGTAAATGCTAAAAAATCCGATGAGCAAAGATATAGCGACTAATATGAGTTTAAAAAGCTGTGCGTGTAGTTTAAGAACTAGGGTAAACCAAGCGCCTGTTAGTGTAACGCCAGCCAGCAAAACTAATGCCCCAATTAGCGTAGAGCCGAATAGCTGGCCTACAAGACCACCCCATATGGCCCCAATAAAAGCGAAACCAATAAATGCAATGGGCTTAGATACTAACTGAGCTTGGGCAGGCTCGAACAAAGCTAGGCCAGATAACCAACGACCCTGCCAAATAGCGCCAAAACCCACGCCAATACAGATTGTAAAAAAACTAGCTACTAGCCCAAAGTGTTGAGCTAACAAAAATGCAAGCACTACTGAGATGGCTAGGCTGAGTAAAAAGCGCCATGTAAAAAGAATTGCGATGATTGGGGCTACGATATCCATGTGACTTCTAACGTATGGTTAAGGGGCGGGCTTTAGCCCGTCCCAGTGAGCGAAGCGAACGATTTGAACCACTTGTTATGTGCCTTTACTCGATAACCTTGAGTTTTACTTTAGCGCCATCAGGGAGATCGGATATTTGCTTTCCGATGTCTCCAGAGAAGTGTATTTGCTCGATCTGTGGAACTGTACGAATATTTGATAATGTATACTCGCCACCAAGCCCGCTCGGTATGACCAAGTGATATTTGTGACCGGGCAGCAATGAGCCAAGTCTCTCTTTAGCTTGTTCAGTCAACGCAGCCATGTACCAATCAGCTAAGAAATCTTGGTTTGTCGAGAGCGCATCAAGCTCGTTTCTATTTTCGGCGATTACTTGACAATAAACATCTTCAGGGCATAGGCGCCAATACCTGCCGCGATTGTCCTTGATGATCAGATTTCCGAAATCGTTTTCACCAATGATTTCCTCTGGCTCAATACCGACCCAGCCCCAAGACATTTTTATTGCTTCAATGATATTCATGGCTTTGGTACATAACGCTTGCAGCATGCGCGCCCTTGGAATGGAGCCGAAGGCGCAATGAAAAGGGCGTCGCCGTGCCTGCACTGGTTATGTGCTTGCGTCACGAGACACACGGCTCAAGCGAAAAAATGAAAAGCACAAACCAAATATTAGCGACCAGAATTAGCATTTCTATCGCACCCCGAGCAAATGCAGGGACATTCCGATACCGATATAGATAACCAATGACTACCCATTGAACAACAAGCCACAGAACCGAAAAGTAAAAGAAACCTCTGTGGCACTCGGCCCCAGGAGTCGTGTAATAGGCGTACCACCAAGACGATACAGCGCCTGTAGATAGCACAACCAGAACAACGCAAGAAAGCACATTACGCCATAGCAGATAATCTGTGCTCAGAAACTTTGCTCTAGTTTCATCGAATTTATCAGTCATTCACATTCTCAGATGAGCTGCCACATAACGTTTGGTTAAGGGGCGGGCTTTAGCCCGTCCCAGTGAGCGCAGCGAACGGTTTGAACCACTAGTTTGGGTGGCCCACGGTTTTAAGCCGAGCTAGATATTTTTTTATTTGATTGTTCTGACTGTCACCAATAGTTCCTGCCAGGCTTACTGAAAGCTCTTCGTTAGAGGTTAATCCGCCGTTCGTGATGTTCGCAGAACCTATGATTGCTTTATATTCACCAGCGTTCTCGAAGTAGTATATTTTTGAATGAAGATATTTAGCGCTGTCGTCTACTACTATGTGGAGAATTGACTCTCTTGATTTTAGAGATTCTATTGCTTCGCTATCAGTATGTTTTTTATTTGAGTAAATAGTGATTTGGCTTTTATTTTTTAAGGCGAGATCAATGGCGGGGAGTAAGTGTTTAAGCCCCGCCTGTTTCAGCCATCCAGAGCACAGTACTGATATTTCAGAGCGTTTTATCAACTCAGCTAAAACCTTCCTGTGGTTGTCTTTATTAGCGTTTAGCTGAAGGAGCATGTTCTTACCCTAACGCCTGAGTTAAGCCGAACTGCGTAGTGGAAGCAACGGCGTGGCAAGTTTTTTCTGCCACGATGGTGCTGCAACGAAGCAGGTTCGGCTTGAACGAACGGTTAGGCCATGCGGACTTCATGGCGCGCTAGCGGCGGCCGGAAACAGCGAGCGGGCGACCGTACCTAGTGACAAAGTAGTTTCTTCAATATTGAAAGAAGTAAAAGGGATACCACAAAGGCAGCAATAGGAAACAACCCGAAGCTAACTAGGCTGAACAGGCCTGCTACTAGAAACGCATCAAAAAGAGCACCGCCTATACCGCATCCGTGTGAACTGGCGCCATGCAGACTAGAGCAAAGAAAGTCACCTGCCAAGAATCCCTCAACGCCCACCGCGTCAACCTGAGAGACGCATAAAGACGTAACTAGCAAAACGAGTGGTGACATGAATATTGCTACTACGACAATTTTTAACGAAACATATTTCTTCAGTGGTGTGATAATCAAGCCTAGAGAAGCGACGAAGACAAAAATTAATCCGAAAAGCATGTCAAAAAAATACGCCATATCGGTACTACTCCATACTCCGATAAAAAGACTCACTCGCCTAACGTTTGGTTAAGGGGCGGGCTTTAGCCCGTCCCAGTGAGCGAAGCGAACGACTTGAACCACTAGTTAGGTTTCACGACAGGTTACCAAAGTTGGCTACCCATGAAATGGCACTATTATATTTTTTGAAGCGAGAGTGGCTAAATAGGCATGCTGGAATAAGTAATGTACAGGCCATGACCACACCGACAAGAGTTCCTGCTGCTGAACCGATAAAAAGCATAAATAGGCCAAATATCAAAAACAACGCTCCCGTTAATGCGTAACCTCTACGGGTGCGGGCTTGGTCAGGGTAGCGGTTTAGCATTTGATACCTAACGTTTGGTTAAGGGGCTGGCTTTAGCCAGTCCCAGCGAACGAAGTGAGCGGCTTGAACCGCTTGTTAGGCAGCGGAGCATAGCGGGCCTCGCTGGCTGATACCGCGAATGGCTGAGTGGATTCGAACGTTCAAACCAATACGTGCTGACTGATTCACACCGCTGCATGCTCCTTGTTGCCGGACTCGGAGCCAAAGCGCGCAAACGACGCGCTAGCGGGCAATGCGACGGATGCGTATTGAAAGAGTAACGGGCGGCGGCGAAACAAACTTCCATGTATGCACGAGCCTTAAACGAAAATGACGCCTAACTATAATTAGACACCAAGTGGTGTATAAGACGCCGAACGGGCGTGGTGTATAACATTCCTTGTCATCTTCGACCTCCTTGTCTAGTCTGGGCGGTTCCGAGGAAGGATGAATGTATAAGGGAGTTATACACCATGGATGGAAAGCCGCGTTTACTCGATCAAGTCCGCGACCAGATCAGGCTGAAACACTACTCGATCAGAACTGAGCGCGTCTATTGCGAATGGATCAAGCGCTACGTACGGTTTCACAATTATCGCCACCCAATGGAAATGGGCGCTCCGGACGTCGAAGCGTTTCTTTCTGATCTGGCGGTTCGCCGTGATGTGTCGGCCTCCACGCAGAATCAGGCACTGGCCGCGTTATTGTTTCTTTATAAACAGGTGCTCAAGCAGGATTTACCCTGGTTGGGCGAGGTAGTCCGTGCCAAGAAACCGGCTCGGTTGCCGGTTGTGCTCTCCATTAGCGAGGTACAGCAGATCCTCGGACAGCTTGATGGAGACGTCGGGCTCATCGCGCGACTTTTGTATGGCGGGGGTCTTCGTTTGATGGAGGGCGTACGGCTTAGGGTCAAGGATGTGGATTTCTCGCGAAAGGAAATCATCATCCGCGACGGCAAGGGTCAGAAGGATCGCGTCACGGTAATGCCGACAAGCTTGGCATTACCGCTCAGGCAACATATCGCGCGGGTGCGAGCCATTCATCAGTTCGAGCTGGCCGAGGGAAGGGGCGACGTCTATCTGCCGGATGCCTTGGCGCGGAAGTATCCCGGCGCACCGTTTGAGTGGGCTTGGCAATATGTCTTTCCGGCGGCGGGCTTGTCAGTCGACCCGCGCAGCGGGTCGGTGCGTCGGCATCATCTGGACGAGAAACGCGTGCAACGCGCGTTCAAGCGAGCGGTTAAGGCGTCAGGGCTCGCAAAGTTGGCGACGCCTCATACCCTGCGGCACAGTTTCGCCACTCATTTGTTGGAAAGCGGGCAGGACATTCGCACTGTCCAGGAACTGCTTGGGCATGCGGATGTGAAGACAACGATGATCTACACCCATGTGCTCAATCGGGGCGGTCTTGCGGTGCTAAGCCCGCTGGATCGGATGTAGGGCTGTCGTTGCGGTCAGGTCTGTCGTGCCCGCGGATCACCGTTAATCGAAGTAATTGCGTTCAACCATACCGCGGCCCTAAAGCGGGCCCCGAGGTGCAGGGCGCGGGGTGAAGCGATTCAGCGGCATCGGGAAAATTGGTTGATGCGCTTCCCGGGGTGACCGCCGGGAGCTGCTCGGGCCGCCTCAGCGCATTTCGCCCGCAGCGCACGCGGGCGGCTGGGTAAGTCCAGGCGCCCGCAGGATAACCGGCTTAACGATCGCGATCGGATGCGTTGCGTGTACGTGTCGGCTCGTCGGCGGGCGTTGTCGCGGGGGCGGTATTTGGTGTCGGCGCGGCGGCCGGCTCAGCGGCGGGTTCGCTTGAGGGCGCGGCAGTGGAACTACCCACGCTTTGCGACGCGCCACGGCAGGTCAGCTCGGCGAACGGCTCATCAGGCGAATAGTCGCCCGGTACGCGTTCGACTCGTTGTGTATTCGGCGTCACGGTAAACACCGGCGGTGCGGAAGTATCAGCCCGGGCCTCATCGGGTACGTGAAATTCGCACGTCACGGTCTCTCCGGTCTTGTTCATGACCTTCACAGCCCTAATCCCGACCAACTC
Organism: Pseudomonas sp. DNDY-54; assembly: GCF_019880365.1. NCBI lineage: Bacteria > Pseudomonadati > Pseudomonadota > Gammaproteobacteria > Pseudomonadales > Pseudomonadaceae > Pseudomonas > Pseudomonas sp. DNDY-54. The sequence goes on along the minus strand of NZ_CP082271.1, from coordinate 3,463,052 downwards.
GCCCCCCGCTGCGGTGGTGGAGGTCGGGACGCCCATGGCGCTGATTTCGATATCCAGGCCGTTCAGGTGGGTGATCACCTCTGGCTTGGGCGTCTGAGCAAAGGCAACGGGCGCGCAAAGTGCGAAGCCGAGGGCGGTGAGCAGTGGCTTGGTCATGTGAACCTCCTAGAGTCGATGCCTGCTTAGAAGGGTTCGAGGGGTGTGGGTTCGATTCTCGTCGTATGGATTGATTGCAAAATGATGGGCACAGCATTTCGCGTCGCGCCGTCTCGCTATCTGGCCGCTTTGATATTGCGCGCATAAAGCGCCTTGCCGCCGCTCGATGTGGTGCCGCGGGCTTCAAGCTCGAAGCGTTTGGGTTGGGATTTGATCAGGTCGCTGAGTTTCTTGAAACCGTACAGCCGCGGGTCGAAGGCGGGCCGGAGTTTGCTGACGTTGGAGCCTAGCTCTCCGAGGTGGACCCAGTCGTCTTCGTCGTCCGCTATGTCGCTCAGTACCTTGGCGATGAAATCCACCGGGACTTTCTGGGCTTTGACTTCGGCGGGCTTGTCGGTGGCCTTCGTCTCGTCCTCGGCTTTCTCTACCGGCGCGGAGGCGGGCGTCTTGTCGCCGTTGCTGGGCGGTTCCTGCGAGGTCTTGGGTGCGTCCGCGCGGAGGATTTCGGTGTAGATGAACTTGTCGCAGGCGGAGACGAAGGGCGACGGCGTTTTTTGCTCGCCGAAGCCGTAAACAGTGAGGCCTTCTTCGCGAATACGTGCGGCCAGACGGGTGAAATCGCTATCGCTCGAGACCAGGCAAAAGCCGTCGAAACGCCGGGTGTAGAGCAAGTCCATGGCGTCGATGATCAATGAGCTGTCGGTCGCGTTCTTGCCGGAGGTGTAAGCGAATTGCTGAATCGGCTGGATGGAATAGTCGAGCAGCACTTTCTTCCAGCTGCCCAGGTTGGGCTTGGTCCAATCGCCGTAGATGCGCTTGACGCTGGCGACGCCGTATTTGGCAATTTCCTCGAACAAGCCTTCGACGATGGCGGCGGGGGCATTGTCGGCGTCGATGAGGACGGCGAGATGGATCTGCTGACGGGTGTTGCTGGGCTTCGCGGCCATGGTTCGTCCTTGGAGGGTGATGTGCTGACCATAACGCCAGTCGCCGTCACGGTGCCATAGGGCGGCCGTTTCGATTGAACCCTCGTGACCGAGTCGGTTCGGAGATTGCGTTCACAGTCTGCTAGACGCGCTACGGCTGGTGCAGGCCAGCTTAGCGGCTAGAGTAAGCAGTACCCTTACGTCCCTCACGAAAAGGCGCCTACATGACCGCAATCATCGACTTCCTCAACACCATCTTCTGGGGCTACGTCCTTATCTACGGCCTGCTGGCGGTGGGCGTGTTCTTCACTATTCGCCTGGGCTTTCTGCAGTTTCTGCATTTTGGCGAAATGGTTCGGGCGATCAGAGGGGCGCGGCAGAGCGACGCGTCCGGCATCTCGCCGTTTCAGGCGCTGTGTACCAGCCTCGCGTCGAGGGTCGGTACCGGCAACCTGGCCGGTGTTGCGGTTGCGCTGTATCTGGGCGGCGCCGGCGCGATTTTCTGGATGTGGGTGGTGGCATTGGTCGGCATGGCGACGGCCTACGCGGAGAGTTCGCTCGCGCAGTTGTACAAGGTGCGCGATGGCGAGGGGCAGTACCGGGGCGGTCCGGCGTTCTACATCGCGAAGGGCCTGAAGGCACCGTGGGCCGGCGGCGTGTTCTCCGTCGCGCTGATCATTTCGTTCGGGCTGGTGTTCAACGCCGTGCAAGCCAACTCGATTGCTGATGCGATGGAAGGCGCGTTCGGTATACCCAAACTGTGGGTGGGTATCGCCATCGCTATTCTCGCGGGGATGGTGATTTTTGGCGGACTGCGTTCGATTGCTCGGTTCGCTGAGTTGGTGGTGCCGTTGATGGCCGGTCTTTACGTGCTCATGGCGCTGATCGTGCTAGCGATCAATATCACCGAAGTGCCAGGCGTACTGATGACCATCCTCCGTAGCGCCTTCGGGCTGGAAGAGGCGGCCGGGGGCGTTGCTGGCTCGGTGACCGCGGCGATGCTCAACGGCATCAAGCGTGGGTTGTTCTCGAACGAGGCGGGGATGGGCTCGGCGCCCAACGTGGCGGCAACCGCGACCCCCGCGCCGCATCACCCGTCGTCGCAGGGGCTGGTGCAGGCGATGGGCGTGTTCATCGATACCATCGTGATCTGCACCGCTACGGCGGTGATGATTCTGCTCTCGGGCGTGCTTGAGCCGGGCTCGGGCGTAACCGGCACGCAGCTCACACAGCAGGCGATGGAAAGCCACATTGGCGTGGCCGGGACGTACTTCATTGCTATCGCGATCCTGTTCTTCGCCTTCACCTCCATCGTCGCCAACTATTCCTACGCCGAGAACGCGCTGATTTTCCTCGGCGCGGGCAACAAGCTCGGGCTTACCTTGCTGCGCCTGGCCGCGCTCGGAATGGTTATCTGGGGCGCTTACGAGGCGGTGACGACGGTATTCAACGCAGCGGATGCGTCGATGGGGCTGATGGCAACGATCAACCTGATCGCCATTACGCTGCTTTCGGGCACGGTGGTGAAGCTCACTAAGGACTACATGGCGCAGATCAAGGCAGGCGAAGTGCCGACGTTCAAGGCGGCGGATTACCCTGAGCTGAAGGCCAAGATCAACAACAACATCTGGCGTTGAGGAATGCGCCCCGGCATAACCCGGGGCGCTTGCGGTGACAGCTTGGTGGCAGTCAGTCAGGTAGTCGGTCGAGGCTGCTCGGTTCATGCATCGGGCAGCCGTTATGACGCGCGCGGAATTCCGACGACATTTCATAGGCCGGCTTTCGCGAGCGCATGATGCCGCCGAGTGGGCGGTGCGCTGCGAGCCCATGCCACGGGCTGAAGGACATCTCGTCGTCGACCCGCTTGGCCCGCGCCTCGCTCCAGGCCGTTTGCGGTTGGACGTCGATCCGCGCCACCGTGACGTAAGGGCTGAGGTCTTCTGGCCAGGCCACGCTCGCGTCTTCGATGGGCATCTTGTCGATATCGGTTGCCAGCTGAACGCGCAGCTCCCACGTCCCGCCGTGCTTCGAGAAGTGCTCGGTGACCGCGTCGCGCAGTCCGTTCGGCTTGTCGCTCAGGTCGACGGCCTTGTCTGTCAGCGCTTTCAGCTCGGGAGAGACCGGCACCAGCGCCAGCTTGGCGAAATAGCGCCCGTAGAGGATCGGGACCACGCTGTAATAGGTTTCGCCCAGCAGATTGGTCATGGGATGGCCGCCCATGCCTTTGAGCGTCGGGCTCTCGCCTCCCGCTTTCTCGAGCAGGCCTTCTGCACCCCGCAGGGCGGCGGAAAGCACCTGTTTGGCCCGGGGCGCACGGTCGGTGGTCTTGGCAATCAGCTTCACAGACTTGAGAAAGTCCTTGGGTGTCGGCGCAAGGAAAGCCGGCGCGTTGACCATGACGAAGTCCTGGGTCACCTGGCCACCGCTGTTGGGCAGCCGCTCACCTTCGACGCCAATCAGCTTGATCGCCAGCCCGCGCGGGGTCGACACCTTGTCATCGAGGATGTCGCCGGGGTTGGTCGAAAACCGCATCACCACCGGCATCCGCCCCGCCTTGGCAAACGCGCCCTGCGCCAACTCCGGCGGCAAATCGTCCCTTACTTCGATCTCGCCCTGCAGCAAGCCATGACTCTTGGCGTGCACGCTGCGGATCGCATGGCCGCTGTGGGCGAAGGTCGTCTCGGTGATGTCGCGCATGGCCTGAATGAGGCCGGAGATGGTCTCGGCTTCGTCATCAGGAACCTGTTCGTAGGTGGGGTCGAAGGGAAGGGGCGTAATGCTCAGGCGATCGGTCATAGGCTCGGCTCCGGTGCTAGGCGGACGGTTTGCGGGTACGCCGCGGTCCTGTTAGTCGACTGCCGTTGGTTGTGATCGTTTCCCTTCTACATACAGGGTGCACGGCCGAGTCGCCTGCGCTGCCGGGCCGACCGGCGTTGCAGTCAAATGCGATCTCGCGTCACTGCGGAATCACGCCGAGTCCTCGCGCCATCAGTGCGGCCAGCAGGGGAAGCATCAGCAGTGCGAGCAGCTCTATCCGAATGACCAGCTTGACGCCGCGTGCATGGGCCGGACTGATAGTGGGGACCTCGCCCGCCTTTAGCGCCGGGCGCCATTTGAGAAAGGTGACGGTGGGGTAGATCGACATCAGCGCGACAACTACGAACAACCCGACCTTGGCGTGGAAAAAGCTGTTGTTCAGGTAGTAATCCAGGCCTTTGCCGTAGCGCATGGCGCGCGCCGCGCCGGTGATGAGCACCAAGCCGGCAGCGATGCCGAAGGCCAGATCGACCCGGAACAGGCTACGTGCCCGCTTGAAGTTCAGCGGCAGACGAAACAGTTGATGTTCGAGCACCAGCAGGGAAAACAGCAAAAAGATCGCCACGAAGTGCAGGTAGGCGGCGACGGCATAGGCCATTTTTCATGATCCTTAGGTTAGGTTGCAGCAGCATCTTGCTCATGGCTGGGTGCCGTATGGCTCGATGCGAACCATCGCTTCTCGCGTTGCAGTCTCCGGGCGATGCTGCCCAGGCAGACGCCCCGCAGGAGCATGAAGGCGAGAAAGGCCAACCACAATCCATGATTGCCCATCCCGCGCAACAGCCAGCCCAATGGTAGCGAAATCAACACGGCAAGCAGCATGGCGTTTCGCATTTCCCGCGCGCGGGTAGCGCCGATGAACAGGCCATCGAGCAAATAACTCCAGACTGCAACAAGCGGCAGCGCCGCGAGGTAGGGCAAATAGGTGAGGGCGGTGTCGCGAACCGACGGGATATCGGTCTGCAGGCTGATGAACAGCTCGCCACCGAGCAGGAAAAACAGCCCGAACGCCAGGCTCGCCAGTAAGGACCAGCCGCCGGCGACGGTGAGGATCCGGCGCAACTCGGTGCGGTTCTGCGCGCCAATGGCATGGCCGCTCAGCGCTTCCACTGCATGGGCCAGGCCGTCCAGTGCATGGGCGGTGAGCATCAGGCCGTTGAGCAGCAGCGCATTGGCGGCGACCGTCGCATCGCCGAGGCGTGTGCCTTGTACGGTCACTAAAAAGAACACCAGTTGCAGCGCCAGCGAGCGCAGGAAGATATCGCGATTGACCGACATCAGTGGTTTCCAGCTGGCCCAACGGCGCATGGCCTGGCCGTTCAACCGGCCGGGATAACGCAGCAAGGCACCGCGAGTCAGTGCCAAGCCGACCAGCACGCCGCTCCATTCGGCAATCACCGAGGCGCGTGCGGCTCCGGCCACGCCCCATTCCAGGCCGATGACGAACCACAGGTCCAGGGCGACGTTGATCAGATTGGTGGTCAGCAGAATGGCCAGCGGGGCCCGGGCGTTCTGGGTGCCGAGGAACCAGCCGATCAGCGCCAGGCTGGCCAATGCGGCGGGGAGGCCGAACAGACGCGTGTGGAAGTACGCTTGCGTGAGGCTGTCCAGTTCGGCTGAAGGTTGCATCAATTGCAACGCAAAGCCCTTGAGTGGTTGCGCCGTGACGCTCAACAGCAGAGCGAATCCCAGCGCCAGCAGCAGCCCCTGCAACAATACCTGGCGTAGCGCACCACCGTCTTCGCGCCCGGCAGCCTGAGCGGCGAAACCGGTGGTGCCCATGCGCAGAAAACCCATGACCCAGACCAGCAAGGTATACAGGCTGCCGCCCACGGCCACCGACGCCAGCTGATGCGCATGGGGTAGATGGCCGATCACCGCGCTATCAACCAGCGCCACCAGCGGCACGGACAGGTTGGACAGGATCATCGGTGCAGCCAGCGCCCATACCCGTTTATGGGTCGGGACGTGCTGCCAGGCGGTCAATAGCCGAGACATGAGGGGCTCCAGAGCAGCCCGGCATGATACGTCGTCGAGGTTCTGAGCGCAGCCAGGCGATGGGCGATGGCTGGGGGCGTGGGGTGGAAGGCGTGGGTCAGTGGATCAGCCAGCTCAACAGCCAGAGTCCGAGGAAGAGATAGATCACGCCTGCGATGAACGAGCGCCGAAAGAACGCTCGGAACGCGCCGACTAGCAGCATCAGCCCGATCGCCAGTGCGATCAGGCTGATCAATGAGCGGTCCATGCCGAGGGTCCGTGACAACCCCTCGAGGAAGTTGGCGCCGGCATCGGCAAACAGACCAAAGAAGCCGCTGAGCGCATCGACGATGTAGCGAATCACCGTACCGAGCGCTTGGCCCAACCATTCGAAAAAGCTTTCCACCTGCATGTTGCGCTCCTGTCGGGCTGTCCTAGGCTACAAGCGCAGCCGTTTCTGGGGCATTGGGCTATCAATCCGTCCGGCAGTTCCCATGCCGGATTGAACCCGCGTTCCGGCGGTGGGTCTGTACTGGGCTAAATGATGCCGTCGCGCGTCGTCATGCAATTGCAATCCTTCCCGAGCAGTCTGTCAGTCAGCGAATTAAAGAGAAAAGACGATGCCGATTGTTACCGATCCACGGCCGCAGTGGCTGTCGGGGGCGCGCCCCCGAATCTGGGCGCTGGGCATGCTGGCCGCCGGTTTGTTCTATACCGCCGCCACCCTTCATCTGGATGAGCGGGTGTTCTACTCCTTGCAATCGGCGTGGCATGAAAACCGTTGGGAGGCGCGTAGCCTGTGGCTGCCGGAGTACAAGGTGCGGGTCGATGCGATGCCGGTGGCAACGGTGTCCAACAATCTTTCCGGGCTGACATTCGATGAGCAGCGTAACCATCTTTGGGCCGTGGTGAACAACCCCGAGCAGCTGGTTGCGCTGGATCGGGACGGCAACTTCCTCGCACGCTATCCCCTGAAGGGCTTCAGCGATGTCGAGGGCATTACCTACCTGGGTGACAACCTGCTGGCGGTGACCGAAGAGCGCAGCCAGTCGCTGGTGATCTTCCCTGTACCTGATAAACCCGGTGCACTTCAGCGCGAGGATTATGCGTCGGTCACGCTGGGGCTGGGTGATGCGGATAATGCCGGTTTCGAAGGGGTTGGCTACGACCGCGCCGGTGATCGGCTGTTCGTGGTCAAGGAGCACTCGCCGCGCAAGCTCTACGAGATTCAGGGCATCAAGGCCAGCCTCAACGGGCAGCTCAACCTGAACGTGATCGACCGCGAGGCCTGGATCGAAGATAAGGACATGGCCAGCGATCTGGCATCGGTGCATTACGACGAGCGCACCGGTCACCTGGTGCTGCTGAGTGACGAGGCAAAAATGATGCTGGAGCTGGACGGGGACGGCGGGCTCGTCAGCTTCCGCTCGCTGTGGAGCGGGTTTGCCGGGTTGAAGAAAAGCGTACCGCAGGCCGAGGGCATGACCTTCGATACTCGGGGTGATCTCTATCTGGTCAGTGAGCCCAACCTGTTTTACGCCTTCGAACGCAAATAGCCGTTCTTCGATTCGCTGTGATCAACCGCGGCGAATCATCCACACCCCTCCGAAAATCAGCAGCAGCCCGCCAAGCTTGCCAAGGCTGATCGACGACTGCCTGAAACCCGCCCAGCCGAAGTGATCGAGCAGCAGCGCCATGCCCAGCTGCCCGGCCAGTACCAGGGCCATGAACAGCAGCGCCCCGATGCGCGGGCCCGCGAAGGCGGCGGTGGCGATAAAGAACATCCCCAGCAGGCCCGCACACCAGTGCCACCAGTTCAAACCGCGCAATGCCTGCAGCCCGGGCAGTTCTCGTTGAAACAGCACGATGCACAACAGCGCAAAGGTACCCACCGCGAACGACAGCATCGCGGCGCTCATCACGCTGCCGAAATGCTTGGCCACCTGCCCATTGATGCCGGCCTGTAACGGCAAAAAGGCGCCGGCGATAAAGGGCAGTACGAGAAGCCACCAAGCGACAACGGGCATGTGATTACTCCAGACAGGACAAAAGAAAGCCCGCCTGATCGGCGGGCGCGGTCAAAATCAGGCATTCGGTTTAGTGCGGCGGGTATTGTGACAGCACCTTGGACACGGTCTCGCGGAACATGCCTGCACGCTCCTGCGGGCTGCCGGGATTGTCGCGCAATACCTGTTCGGCACTGCCGCGCCAGACAAGTTTGCCGTCATCGGCGTCATAGAAATCGACCTGTAGAGTGCCGACCTGATAGTGAATGGTCCGCGTGTCGGCGAATGTCGGTCCGCCCCAGAAACCATGCCACGGGCTGCCCCAGGCACTCATCGAGGTGGTGGTGTATTGCTGGCTGCGCTCGTCGACGATGAACCAGGCTTGAATCAACACGTCGGGTGCCTGGCCGGACTGAGCCTGGCGCAGGCCGCGCTGATCCAGCTGCTCGCTGACGGCGCTGCGTATGCGTTGCTCGGTGAGGTCGCTCTTGATACGTGGATCATCGGGGCGGTATTGCAGTGCGGGTTCCTTCCAGTCCCAGGTACGGTACGCGGAGAATTCCCGCTGCGGGTCGAAGTCGCGTTGCACTTGGGTGCTCTGGCAAGCGGCGAGCACCAGCAGCAAGGGCAGCATCATCAATGAACGGAACATGGCGTTTTCCTGCGTGAGAGGAGCGAGTCAGCGCGGGGGATAGTCGGCGAGCGCACGGTTCACAGCATCGCGGGCGGCGTCTTTACGTTCGGCCTGGTTACCGCCGCTGCGAGCTTCGGCCCGATTGCTCCATACCGACTGCCCCGAGGCGCTGTCGAGCATTTCGATTCTGACGGTCACCACTTCCTCCTCGTAGCTACGCACGATTGGCGCGCTGGCGCCGATGCCGATCCCCGACCCGTACCCGGGGCCGTAACCGCCGTAACGTCCAGCACCGACGCGGCTGCCGTAGTCATCGTAGACCTGGCGCACGCGGGTCTCCATTTGGGCGCTGGCGCTGATCTGAACATCGCCCTTGGCACCTGCTGGAGCGGGGCGTAGGCCGCGTTGATCGAGGGCGCTGGAAACCATTTCCTGCAGCTCTTCGGAAGCGAGCGAAGCCGTTGCGGCCGGTGGGCTGCGCCAGCTCCAGCTTTGATAGGCGGAAAAGTCGCGAGGCGCGGCGGGGTAAGTGGGCGACTGGATCTGCTCGACCGGGGGTGCCGGAGGAATCGGTGCGGATTCGCTGGTGTAGGGGTTGCTGCTCTGGCAGCCCACAACGCTCAGATACAACAGGGGCAATAGGACACGGGGCGACATCGGTACCTCCCGGCCGGCGCTCAGCGGGGCCGACACAACCAGTGCAGGTAACGCCCGAGGCCGACGAAGCTGGGATGGCGGCGGTAGGCCAGTTCCATCTCGATCAAATCGGCAGGCTCGGTACGGGCCTGGAAATCGGCGGGCATGTAGTCATGGAATACGCGCACGCCACTAGTTGATTCGACCTGCCAGTGCGGTGCGAGTTGCGCGGCCAGCTCACGCGGGTCGAGTGGTTGTTGTGGCGTCAGGCTCTGGCGCTCGCCCGCATAGGTCTGGGTGCGCAGCTTCTTGAAATGGCCTTTGAGCAAGTTGCGGTAGATCAGTGCGTCGCGGTTGTAGAAGGCCAGTGACAGCCAGCCATCGTCGGCGACCAGGCGATGCAGTACCGGCAGGATCGCCTGGGGCTCGGCGAGCCACTCCAGTACGGCGTGGCAGATGACCAGATCGAAACGGCCTTCGATCTGACTTTCGATCTCCTGCCAGGGCGCTTGTATAAATGTGGCGCTCTGGCCGGCTTCGGCAAACTGTTTGCGTGCGCCTTCCAGCATCGGCTCGGCGGGTTCGGCGAGCGTGACCTCATGGCCCTGCTGAGCCAGCCACAGGCTCATATGACCGAGGCCGGCGCCGATATCCATCACCCGCAGCGGGCGTTGCGGCAGGATTTCGGCGAGATCGGCCTGCAGCACCGCGAGGCGGATCGCACCCTTGGCGCCGCCGTAGATCTTCTCGGCGAAGCGCGTCGCGAGCTCATCGAAATGGCGGTCGGTCATTGGGCGAACCGCCGTTCGTTGTCGGCCAGCTTGGCCAGCAGCGCCTGTTCCATATCGATGCCCAGCTCGCTGCACATCAGCAGCAGGTACATGAGGATGTCGCCGACTTCCTGGCCGACATGCTCCAGCTTGTCGGCCGCAAGCTGACGCGACTCGTCTTCGGTCTGCCACTGGAAGATTTCCACCAGCTCGGCCATTTCCACGCTGGCGGCCATGGCGAGATTCTTGGGGCTGTGAAAGCGCTGCCAGTCATTCTGGTCGCGGATCGCATGCAGGCGTTGGGTGATCTGTTCGATGTTCATCTGGGAAGGGCGGGCTCGTTGGAATGTCCGGCACTGTAGCCAGTGGCTGGCACCGTATCCAGTGCGACCTCGGTTCGCCAGCAAGCTGGCTCCTACAAGGGCAGCGGGAGCGTCTGGTTGTCAGCGTAAACACGCGCTTATTTGTAGGAGCGAGCTTGCTCGCGAATCATGCCATCAGTCGAGCGCAACAGCCCCGTCAGGGCGGTAGCGCCGGCAAGCGATCAACGCTGACGAACCTTCAGTTCACGCCCGATGGCAGTCACGCCGGGGCGATAGTCGCCTTGCTCTATTGCACCAATCGCCTGCTCCAGCGCGCACTTGGCAATCTGCTCGTGCTGCTGGGAAATTGCGTTGACCCGGATCGGCAGGAAATCCAGCAGCTGCGCGTCACCAAAGGTGGCCAGGCGCAAATGCTCTGGCCAGAGCAGGTCCCGTTCGCGCAGTGCATCGAAGACGCCTTCGAGCAACACATAGGCGGTGGTGATCAAGGCGTCGGGCAACGGTCCGCGGTCGAGCAGGGTGAGCATCTGTTCGCGGCCACAGGCGCGGCTGAACTGCTCGGCCTGGAGCACGCTGACCTGGCCCCTGTGCCCGGTTAAAGTCCGGTTAAAACCTTCCTCACGCTGCTGGCTGATGCGAAGGGCCGGCCGCGCGCTGATCAGCGCGATATGCGCGTCGGCTGGAATGTCCAGCGAGCGGGTCAGCTGCGCCGCTGCCTCGCGGTCATCGCTGACCACTGAACAGAAGTGCTCGGCATCCATCGCCCGGTCGAGGGCAATCACCGGGGTGCCGCTCGCTTGAAGCTTGCGATAGCTCTGATCATCAGCCGGCAGGCAGCTCGCAACGATCAGCGCATCGCAACGGCGCGAGCGCAGCACCTGAAGGACCTGCCGCTCGGTGTCCGGCTCGTCGTCGGAACCTGCGATCAGCAACTGATAGCCGCGCAAGCGGGCGCGCTGTTCCAGCAATTTGGCCAGGCGGGCGTAGCTGGGGTTTTCCAGGTCCGGAACGATGAAGCCAAGGGTTCGCGACTGCCCGCGGCGTAGCCCGGCCGCTTGCTGATCAAGCTGAAAACCCTGCTGTTCGGCGACGGCCATGACGCGCTCGACCGTGGCTGGGCTGATTCGCCGTTGCGCAGCCTTGCCGTTGAGCACATAGCTGGCGGTGGTTACCGAAACGTTGGCGAGGCGGGCGAGGTCGGTCAGTTTCAACGAGAAATCCTTGGTCTGTTTCGGTTTGCAGTGCCGGCGGAACACGTTCTACGGAGAGGCAAGTGGATCCCCGAGACGGGTGGTTTGAACTCGGGCTTCTAGAGTCACCCAAATTTGCGTAATGTGCCAAGGGTTGGTGAAACGTTTCAGCAGCTGTCCGGTCATAAGCGCCGGCCCAGGATTCGGGTCATGCCGGCGCGCTGTCGTTCGCACGCCGCCGGTATAAAAACAATCGCGAGCCCGCAAGGAGTTCTCCATGCTTGAGTTGAATGCCCAGCACATCCACATGCGTCAGCACGCGGCGGACAAGCCCGCGGCCCTCGCCCTGCTTGGCGAGGTACTGGTCGCCGATGGGCTGGTGGCGCCCGGTTATCTCGACGGCCTGCGCGCGCGCGAAGCGCAGGGTTCGACCTTTCTCGGGCAGGGCATCGCGATCCCTCATGGCACGCCGGAAACCCGCGATCAGGTGTTCACCACTGGCGTGCGGTTACTGCACTTTCCGGCCGGGGTCGACTGGGGCAACGGCCAGTTGGTGTATCTCGCCATCGGTATCGCGGCCCGCTCCGATGAACATTTGCGCCTGTTGCAACTGCTGACCCGAGCCCTGGGCGAGGGCGACCTCAGCGAGGCGCTGCAGAAGGCCGAAAGCCCTGAGGTCATCATCGACCTGCTGCAGGGCGCGCCGCAGGCCCTGGCGCTGGACGGCGAACTGGTCGGCCTGGGTGTCGCCGCCGATGATTTCGACGAATTGGCCTGGCAGGGTGTGAAGTTGCTCAAGCGCGCCCAGTGCGTAGAACCGGGCTTCAACGCCAGCTTGCCGCTGAGCCAGGCGCTGCCGCTGGGCGATGGTCTCTGGTGGCTGAGCAGCGAGCAATCGGTGCAGCGCCCTGGATTAGCGTTCGTTACGCCCGCGTCGAATCTTGAACACCAAGGCCAGCCCCTCAACGGTCTTTTCGTGCTGGCCAGCCTGGGCGAAGCGCATCGGGCGATGCTCGAGCGACTGTGCAACCTGCTGATCGAAGGACGTGGGCAGGAGTTGAGCCAAGCGACTTCCAGCCGCGTGGTGCTCGAAGCCCTGGGCGGCGAAGTGCCGGCCGACTGGCCCAGCGCTAGGGTCTCACTGGCCAATGCGCACGGTCTGCATGCGCGTCCGGCCAAGACGCTGACCGAGGTCGCACAGGCGTTCGATGGCGAAATTCGCGTGCGACTGGCGGGCAATGAAGGTGTTGGCGTGTCGGCTAAGAGCCTGAGCAAATTGTTGGCAATGGGTGCGCATCGCGGTCAGGTGCTTGAATTCATGGCCGAACCTGCCATTGCCGACGATGCGTTGCCGGCGCTGGTGCGCGCCGTGGAAGACGGGCTGGGCGAGGACGTCGAGCCCTTGCCGGCCGCAGGTGAGATGGAGCAACCGGTCATCGCCATGCGACCTGATGAATCGGCCATCGAGCAGGCCGCCCTGTGCGCCGGTGATCAGGTGAATGGCATTGCGGCGTCTCCCGGAATTGCCATCGGTCCGGTGCTGGTGCGCAAGCCGCAAGTGATCGAGTACCCCAAGCATGGCGAATCGCCGACAATCGAGTTGCAACGCCTGGATGCCGCGCTGAAAGGCGTGCACGACGAGATCGGCACGCTGATCGAAGCGAGTCAGGTCGCCAGCATCCGCGACATCTTCACCACCCATCAGGCCATGCTGCGCGACCCGGCGCTGCGAGAGGAAGTCCAGGCGCGTCTGCAAAAAGGGCTGAGCGCCGAAGCAGCCTGGATGGAGGAAATCGAAACTGCGGCGCAGCAGCAGGAGGCCTTGCACGACAAGCTGCTGGCCGAACGTGCAGCCGATTTGCGTGACGTTGGGCGTCGCGTGCTGGCCTGCCTGACTGGTGTGGAAGCCGATCAGGCTCCAGACGAGCCCTACATCCTGGTGATGGACGAAGTGGCGCCTTCGGACGTCGCCACTCTCAACGCCCAGCGCGTCGCGGGGATTCTTACCGCTGGCGGCGGCGCCACTTCGCACAGCGCCATCATCGCCCGCGCGCTGGGCATTCCGGCCATCGTCGGTGCTGGGCCGGGTGTGCTTGGGCTGGCCCCAAACACACTGTTACTGCTCGACGGCGAGCGCGGTGAACTGCTGGTTTCGCCGACCGATGCGCAGCTGGAGCAGGCCCGCAACGAGCGCGCCACCCGCGAGGATCGCAAGCGCCTGGCAAATGAGCGTCGCCTGGAGCCGGCCATCACCCGCGACGGCCATCCGGTAGAGATCGCTGCCAACATCGGCGCTGCCGGCGAAACCCCGGAAGCGGTGGCGATGGGCGCCGAAGGCATTGGCCTGCTGCGTACCGAACTGGTGTTCATGAACCATTCCCAGGCGCCGGATCAGGCGACTCAGGAAGCCGAGTACCGCCGCGTGCTTGAAGCCCTTGAGGGGCGCCCTTTGGTGGTACGTACGCTGGATGTCGGCGGAGACAAACCGCTGCCGTACTGGCCGATGCCCGCCGAGGAAAACCCCTTTCTCGGTGTGCGCGGCATTCGCCTGAGCCTGCAACGCCCGGACATCCTCGAAACCCAGCTGCGTGCCTTGCTCTCGTCGGCCGATGGCCGCCCGCTGCGGATCATGTTCCCCATGGTCGGCAACATTGATGAATGGCGCACCGCCAAGGCCATGGTCGACCGCCTGCGCGTTGAGCTGCCGGTGGCCGATCTGCAGGTCGGCATCATGATCGAGATCCCGTCCGCCGCGCTGATCGCGCCGGTGCTGGCGCAGGAAGTCGACTTCTTCAGCATCGGCACCAATGACCTCACCCAGTACACCCTCGCCATCGACCGCGGGCATCCGACGCTTTCAGGGCAGGCCGATGGGCTGCACCCAGCGGTGCTGCGGCTGATCGGTATGACGGTCGAGGCGGCCCATGCCCACGGCAAGTGGGTCGGCGTTTGTGGCGAGCTGGCCGCTGATGCATTGGCGGTGCCGATGCTGGTGGGCCTGGGCGTGGACGAACTGAGCGTTTCGGCGCGCAGCATCGCCTTGGTGAAGGCGCGCGTTCGCGAGCTGGATTTCGCGGCCTGCCAGAGGCTGGCCCAGCAAGCCCTGATGCTGCCCGGCGCCCATGAAGTCCGCGCCTTCGTCGGGGAGCACTGCTGATGGCTCGCGTGCTGACGGTCACCCTCAACCCGGCCCTGGACCTGACCGTGCAGCTGCCGTCGCTGCGCCTGGGCGAGGTCAATCGAAGCGAAAGCCTGCAGGTGCATGCCGCCGGTAAGGGGCTCAACGTCGCGCAGGTGCTGGCCGACCTCGGCCATCGGCTGACCGTCACCGGCTTTCTCGGCGAGGGCAATCCGCAATCCTTCGAGCTGCTGTTCGCCGCGCGTGGATTTGCCGACGAATTCGTCCGCGTGCCGGGCGATACCCGCAGCAACATCAAACTGGCCGAAGCGGACGGGCAGGTCACCGACATAAACGGCCCGGGGCTGAGGGTGAGCGAGGCGAACTGCACGGAGCTGCTGACGCGGCTCCAGCGGCTGGCGCCCGCTCATGACCTTGTGGTCGTCGCCGGCAGCTTGCCGCGTGGCATCGACAGCCAGTGGTTCGTCCAGCTCTTGCAGACGCTCAAGAGTCTCGGCGTGCGGGTGGCGCTGGACACCAGCGGCGCCGCGTTGCGTGACGGGCTGGCCGCCACGCCCTGGTTGATCAAACCCAACGACGAAGAGCTGGCCGAGGCCCGTGGCGTCGAACTCACCGAGTCGGCAGCGCTGACAGCCGAAGCGCGACGACTGCAAGCCGAAGGCATCGAGCACGTGGTTATTTCGCAGGGCGCCAATGGCGTCAGCTGGTTCTCGCCAGGCGCGGCACTGCATGCCAATCCGCCCAGGGTTCGGGTCGTCAGCACCGTTGGTGCGGGCGACTCACTGCTGGCCGGCATGCTTCACGGTCTGCTGGAAGGCTGGCCGGCCGAACGCACCCTTACACACGCCACCGCCATTGCCGCGCAGGCGGTTGGGCAGGTCGGCTTTGGCATCACCGATACGGATGGACTTGCGGACCTGGAGGCCAGGGTCCGGCTCCAGCCGCTGAGCCAATAAATCGAACAAGAGGTGAAGGAATGAATCTTCTCATCGTTACGGCCTGCCCCAACGGAATGGTCACCAGCGTGCTCACGTCACGCCTGCTCGAAGCGGCCGCCCATCGTCTGGGCTGGTCGACCGCTGTGGAAGTCCACGATCCCAAGGCCATCGGCTCGCCGCTGACGCCCGCACAGATCACCAATGCCGATCTGGTGGTCGTGGTGAAAACCGGACCGTTGTCATTGCAGCGCTTCGTTGGCAAACGCGTCGCGCAATCAACGCCATCCGAGGCGCTGCTCGATCCGGAAGCCTTCCTGCGCAGTGCAGCGGACACCGCCACCGAGCTGCAGCAGGACGACGAAGCGGATGCTGCGCATACCAGCGGCAAGCCCAAACTTGTCGCCATCACCGCTTGCCCGACCGGCGTGGCGCACACCTTCATGGCGGCTGAAGCCCTGCAGCAGGCCGCGATCCGCAAGGGTTACGACCTGCAGGTGGAAACCCGCGGTTCGGTGGGTGCGCGCAACGTGCTGGAAGCGGACGCCATCGCCGCGGCCGACGTGGTGCTGCTGGCCGCCGATATCGAAGTGGATGTCGCCCGCTTTGCCGGCAAACGCGTGTTTCGCTGCGGCACCGGCGTGGCCCTCAAACAACCCGACGCGACGCTGGATCGCGCGCTGGAAGAAGGCGCTGTGCTAGCCGGAGGCGCCACAGCCAATACCGGCGGCGGCGAACAGAAGGGCGAAAAGACCGGTGTCTACAAGCACCTGCTGACCGGCGTGTCCTACATGCTGCCGATGGTGGTGGCGGGCGGTTTGCTGATCGCGCTGTCGTTCGTATTCGGCATCGAGGCGTTCAAGGAGGAGGGCACGCTGGCCGCCGCGCTGATGAAGATCGGTGGCGAAACGGCCTTCCAGTTGATGGTGCCGCTGCTGGCGGGATACATCGCCTATTCCATCGCTGATCGCCCAGGACTGGCGCCGGGGATGATCGGTGGGCTGCTGGCTGGCACGTTGGGGGCGGGCTTCATTGGCGGGATAATCGCAGGCTTCGTTGCGGGCTATGCGGCCAAGGCAGTGAGCCGCTGGATTCCCTTGCCAGCGAGTATCGAATCGCTCAAGCCAATCCTGATCATTCCGTTGCTGGCGAGCCTGGTAACCGGTCTGGTGATGATTTACGTGGTCGGCACGCCAGTGGCGAAGATGCTCGCCGGGCTGACGGAATTCCTCGACACCATGGGAACTTCCAACGCGATCCTGCTAGGGCTGCTGCTCGGCACCATGATGTGCGTCGACCTCGGCGGACCGGTGAACAAGGCCGCTTATGCCTTCTCCGTCGGGCTGCTCGCGTCCCAGAGTTACGCGCCGATGGCCGCCACCATGGCGGCGGGGATGGTGCCGCCAATCGGGATGGGCATCGCCACGCTGATCGCCCGGCGCAAGTTCGCGCAGACCGAGCGCGAAGCCGGCAAGGCCGCGCTGGTGCTGGGCTGCTGCTTCATTTCCGAAGGCGCGATTCCGTTCGCTGCGAAAGACCCGTTGAGGGTGATTCCGGCCAGCATCGCTGGTGGTGCGCTGACCGGCGCGCTGTCCATGGCGGTTGGTGCGAAGCTGCTGGCGCCCCACGGCGGGCTGTTCGTGCTGCTGATCCCCAACGCCATCAATCACGCGCTGTTGTATCTCGTCGCGATTCTCGCCGGCAGCTTGGTGACCGGGGTGATCTACGCCGTGATCAAGCGGCCCGAGGCGCAGCCGCTCGCTGTTGGTGCCACGGCCTGACCATCGGACTGGAAACACTGAACTAAGGCCCTCGCGCCGCATCCACTACAAGCCAGCCGGAACTTTGTGACAGAAGGTTTCGCTGGCTTTTGCTTTTCTGTTCTGAGTACGAATCGCTGGAGACTGTTGCATGAGCATCGACTACGGGCCGCGACCCTTGAGAGTCACCCTGACTGCCGTGGTGGTCCTGGTGCTGGGCGCGCTGATGGCTATTGGTGGTGGCTATCTCGCAATATTAGGCGGGTCCTGGTACTACCTGGTCGCCGGTGTCGGACTGCTTGTTGTCGGCGGTCTGCTGTTTGCCCGGCGTCGCGCGGCGATCTGGTTGTACGCGGTGCTGCTGCTGGCGACGCTGGCGTGGACGCTGTACGAGGTGCGGTTCGACTGGTGGCAGATGGCGCCACGCATCGATCTTTGGTGCGTCCTGGGCCTGTGGCTGATTTTGCCTTTCGTCAATCGCTACGTGAGCGACCGGCTGGTCTGGCGCGACGGCGCCAGTGGTTTGCTCGGGCTCGGCCTGCTGGCCGGTGCGCTGATGGCGGGCTACTCGTTAACGCAGGACTATCACTCGATCACGGGTGAGTTCAGTGATGCGCAGATGCAAGGCCTGAACCCGGAAGGGCAGGCCGGCCGACAGGCCACCGAGTGGACGGCTTACGGGGGCTCTGGCCGAGGCGACCGCTATTCCACGGCTGACCTCATCACGCCGGAAAATGTCGGGACCCTGCAAAAGGCCTGGGAATATCACACCGGTGATTTGCCGGGCGAAGGCGATCCGGGCGAAATCACCAATCAGGTTACGCCGTTGAAGGTCGGCGATAGCCTGTTCATCTGCACTCCCCACAGCATCGCCATTGCGCTGGATGCCGACACTGGCGAGGAGCGCTGGCGCTTCGACCCAAGCATCAACCGCGATGCCGAGTACTACCAGCACATGACTTGCCGCGGCTTGGCTTTCCATGACGCAACCCGCTACGCCGTCCCGGTCGCAAGCGCCGATCAGCCGGCGGCGCGCTGCGAGCAGCGCCTCTTTCTGCCGACCAATGACGGCACGCTCATCGCGCTGGATGTGCAGGATGGCAAGCCCTGTGAAGACTTCGGCGACGCCGGCGTGGTTGATCTCAAGGCGGGCCTGGGCGAAGGCGCGCTGGGCGTCTATCTGCCGACGTCGCCGCCCGTGGTGACCGAGAAACTGGTCATCGTTGGTGGGTCCATTACGGATAACGGCGCGGTGGATTCGCCCGGGGGCGTGATCCGCGCCTATGACGTTCGCAATGGTCGACTGATCTGGAATTTCGACCCGGGCAATCCGGACGCCACCGAGCCGCTCGCACCGGGTGAGACCTATGTGCGCAGCACGCCGAACTCATGGACCATCGCCACAGCGGATGAATCGCTTGGGCTGGTGTACATCCCGACGGGTAATCAGACCCCCGACCAGTGGGCCGTGCCACGTACGCCTGAATCGGAGCGCTTCACGGATACGCTCGTGGCGCTGGAGCTGGACACCGGTAAGGTGCGGTGGGAATTCCAGACTGTCCATCACGACCTGTGGGACCGTGACCTGCCCTCGCAGCCGACGCTGGTGGACATTGACGGGCCGCAGGGCACGGTGCCGGCCATCATCCAGCCGACCAAGCGGGGTGATCTTTTCGTACTGGATCGCCGTACGGGTGAGCCGATTGTCCCTGTCGAGGAAATTCCGGTGCCCCAGGGCACGGTGGAAGGTGATTACGCGGCGCCTACCCAGCCAATTTCGGCGCTCAGCTACGCGCCCGACGCGCCGCTGTACGAGAAAGACATGTGGGGCGGCACGCCACTGGATCAGATGATGTGCCGCATCCAGTTTCGCAAACTGCGCTACGACGGTGACTTCACTCCGCCGTCCGAGCAGGGCTCGCTGATCTATCCGGGCAACGTCGGCACCTTCAACTGGCCATCGGTGGCGGTGGATCCGAGCCGCCAGCTGTTATTCGGTGCGCCCAATTACCTGGCGTTCATCTCGACCATGGTCAACCGCAACGACGTCGATCCGGAGGAGCGTACCGGTGGCGGCGAAACCGGGTTGCAACCGAACCTTGGCGCGCCCTGGATGGTGAGACTGGAACCGTTCATGTCCGTGCTCGGCCTGCCATGCCAGACGCCGCCATGGGGCTACGTGACGGCAGTCGATCTGCGCACCATGAAGAAAGTCTGGATGCACAAGAACGGCACCAGCCGCGACAGTGCACCCTTGGGTATCCCGTTCCCGGTGGGTACGCCAGCGCTGGGCGGGCCGATCGTGACCGCCGGTGGAGTGGCCTTTATGAGCGGTACGCTGGACTACTACCTGCGCGCCTATGACCTGCGAACGGGTGAAGAGCTGTGGAAAGCACGCCTCCCTGCGGGTGGCCAGGCGACGCCGATGACCTACGTGTCCGAGCAGACTGGCAAGCAGTACGTGGTGCAGATGGCCGGCGGGCATGGGTCGTTCGGGACGAAGATTGGGGATTCGGTGGTGGCCTGGACGTTGGAGGAGTAGGTGAAGCGATCGTTGGTATGGGCCGTTGAATCGGCGCTCTACATAGCGCCCGCCCCTCACCCTAACCCTCTCCCCGAAGGGGAGAGGGGACTGGACCGAGTTGGGGTTTCGGTATCGGTATAAGGCGATGCGCAGCGATTCAATTCGTGCGATGCCTCTGCGCACCGTGACGCCAACTGCGGTGTTGCTGCATATATCCCCTGCGAAGACTTGAACGGGTCCTTGGGGCTACGTGAAGCGATACATCCTGATGTGAGTTTGCCAGTACATGTGCTGCGTGATGACCTTATGGTATCTGGCCGATCACCGATGATTCGATAACTTCAGTCCAGCTTCCTCTCCCCGTTGGGGAGAGGGTTGGGGTGAGGGGAGCGGGCCTCAATCCAGCGCAAGAT
Source organism: Pseudomonas sp. DNDY-54 (assembly GCF_019880365.1). Lineage (NCBI taxonomy): Bacteria > Pseudomonadati > Pseudomonadota > Gammaproteobacteria > Pseudomonadales > Pseudomonadaceae > Pseudomonas > Pseudomonas sp. DNDY-54. Next base: position 3,442,846 of record NZ_CP082271.1, on the reverse strand, counting down.
TTCCGTTAGGACACCTTCGAGATTCCGCATCACATCCAGGTTACTGAAGCGAAGAACCGCCAGCCCCTGACTCTGCAGATAGGTCGTGCGCAAACGGTCTTTCGTCAGGCCAGCTTCGTCGTAGTGCTGCCCGCCATCGAGCTCGATGACAAGCTGCAACGCTGCGCAGTAGAAGTCCAGAACGTAGGGCGGCCACGGATGTTGCCGACGAAATTTGAATCCGGCTAAACCGCGATTGCGCAACTGGCGCCACAGCAGACGCTCGCAATCGGTGAGTTGGTATCGCAGGTGTCTGGCGAACTGGCGTTGTTCGGGGGAGGCACGTTCAGTGGGCATTCACGGTCCTTGTGAAAAGGCAGTCTCTCGCTTCCTTGCGAGAGTGCTTTCAGATGAGCGCAGTGGCATGCCGCGCAAAATCAACTACGCCTGCAGCAGGCGCACCCCTATGTCAGTGATGCTCGCGCGTCGCCCTGAATTTCACATCCGGCCAGCGCTCTTCCATCAGGCTCAGGTTGACCCGCGTCGGCGCCAAGTAGGTCAGGTGTCCGCCACCATCGACCGCCAGGTTCTCGTAGGCCTTGTCGCTGAATTCCTTGAGCTTCTTCTCGTTGTCGCACTCGATCCAGCGGGCCGACCAGACGTTGATCGCCTCGTATGCGCACTCGACCTTGTATTCCTCCTTCAGCCGGCTGGCGACGACGTCGAACTGCAGCACGCCGACCGCGCCGAGGATGATGTCGTTGTTGCGTTCGGGGAAGAACACCTGGGTGGCGCCTTCTTCGGCCAGTTCCTGCAGGCCCTGGCGCAGCTGCTTGGATTTCAGCGGGTCCTTCAGGCGCACGCGGCGGAACAGTTCCGGGGCGAAGTGAGGGATGCCGGTGAAGCCGAGGTTCTCGCCTTCGGTAAAAGTGTCGCCAATCTGGATGGTGCCGTGGTTGTGCAAGCCGATGATGTCGCCGGCCCAGGCTTCCTCCAGCTGTTCGCGCTCGCTGGAGAAGAACGTCAGCGCATCGGCGATGCGGATGTCCTTGCCGATGCGCGCGTGGCGCAGCTTCATGCCTTTTTCGTACCTGCCTGAGCAGATGCGCATGAAGGCGATACGGTCGCGGTGCTTGGGGTCCATGTTCGCCTGGATCTTGAACACGAAGCCGGTGAACTTGTCCTCGACCGGTTCGACAACGCGCTCGTTGGCAGCGCGAGGCAGCGGCCGTGGTGCCCAGTCAACGACGGCATCGAGCACATGATCCACGCCAAAGTTGCCTAGCGCGGTACCGAAGAACACCGGGGTGAGCTGCCCGTTCATGAACTCGTCCTGATCGAACTCGTGGCAGGCGCCCTGCACCAGCTCGAGCTGCTCGACGAAGCGGTCGTACTCGTCGCCGATGTGCTTGCGCGCTTCGTCTGAATCAAGCTTCTCGATGATTTTGACGTCGGTGCGCTCGTGCCCGTGGCCTGGCGTGTAGACGATAATGTAGTCGTCCTTGAGGTGATACACGCCCTTGAAGTCACGGTAGCAGCCAATCGGCCATGTGATCGGCGCGGCCTTGATCTTCAGGACCGCCTCGATCTCGTCGAGCAGCTCGATGGGGTCGCGGATGTCGCGGTCGAGCTTGTTGATGAAGCTGACGATGGGCGTATCGCGCAGGCGGCAGACGTCCATCAGGGCGATGGTGCGTGGCTCGACACCCTTGCCGCCGTCGAGAACCATCAGCGCCGAGTCCACCGCGGTGAGGGTGCGGTAGGTGTCTTCCGAGAAGTCTTCGTGGCCGGGGGTGTCGAGCAGGTTGATCATGTGCTCGCGGTAGGGAAACTGCATCACCGAGGTGGTGATGGAGATGCCGCGCTGCTTTTCCATTTCCATCCAGTCGGAGGTCGCGTGACGGTCGGATTTGCGCGACTTCACGGTACCGGCCACGGCAATGGCCTTGCCCATCAGCAGCAGCTTCTCGGTGATGGTGGTCTTGCCCGCGTCGGGGTGGGAAATGATGGCGAAGGTGCGGCGCTTCGCGACTTCGGCGGCCTGAGAGGTCATGGCGGTCCCGGTATAGAAAGCGTGTCGGAAAAAGCCGGCGATTATAGCGCACTGCCGTGTGAGCGATGGCAATCGCCGGACGGATCCGTCGTGTTGCTGGTCACGTATTGGACGCGGACGCGAGCTGCAGACGCGGGCGGTGATCGAGTGGCTATAGGGGCTGCGACTGGCGTCCTTCCGCCTGGTTTAAGGAACATCCCCGCGTCACATCGGTCGGTTTGAGTACGGTAGGTTTGCCGAAGGGTCAAAAAAAGGAGTGAGCGCGGATTTTTCGTTGATCTCAATCAGCAGTGGTTCTAAAGTTCGCGCCCGAACGTCCATGCTGGCAACGATCCATCCGGCTCAAGTACTGACGACGAGAGATCACGATTTTCACCAGACCGCTGCGGCAGTTGCCGCGGACCTGGCCGTGATGCTCGGCGACATGCCTTGGGAAGTAGGCGAACCAAAGTGGGGAAACTGATCAGGCGTTCTTGCTCACCCCTAATCCGACTTTACGTTTCCCGATTTGGAGCCATGCATGTCGATCAAGATTGAAGACTACTATTCCCGTCCCACCTTCCAGAAGATGAAGGATTTCGCTGACCAGCACGAAACCCCGTTCGTGGTCATTGATACCCAAACCATCGATAAGGCGTACGACGATCTGCGCGCCGGGTTTGAATTCGCCAAGGTTTACTACGCAGTCAAGGCGAACCCGGCCGTCGAAATCATTGATCTGCTCAAGAACAAGGGTTCCAGCTTCGACATCGCGTCGATCTACGAGCTGGACAAAGTCATGTCCCGCGGTGTCGGCCCGGAGCGCATCAGCTACGGCAACACCATCAAAAAAGCCAAGGACATCCGCTACTTCTACGACAAGGGTGTGCGCATGTTCGCCACCGACTCGGAAGCCGACCTGCGCAACATTGCCAAGGCCGCGCCGGGTTCGAAAGTCTACGTCCGCATCCTGACCGAAGGCTCGACCACCGCCGATTGGCCGCTGTCGCGCAAGTTTGGCTGCCAGACCGACATGGCCATGGACCTGTTGATCCTGGCCCGTCAGCTGAAGCTGGAGCCCTACGGCATCTCCTTCCACGTCGGTTCGCAGCAGCGCGACATCTCCGTGTGGGACGCCGCGATTGCCAAGGTCAAGGTGATCTTCGAACGTCTGAAGGAAGAAGACGGCATCGAGCTGAAGATGATCAACATGGGGGGCGGTTTCCCCGCCAACTACATCACCCGCACCAACAGCCTGGAAACCTATGCCGAGGAAATCATCCGCTTCCTCAAGGAAGACTTCGGCGACGAGCTGCCAGAGATCATTCTCGAACCGGGCCGCTCGTTGATTGCCAACTCGGGCATTCTGGTCAGCGAAGTGGTGCTGGTAGCGCGCAAGTCGCGTACTGCCGTCGAGCGCTGGGTCTATACCGATGTCGGCATGTTCTCCGGTCTCATCGAAACCATGGGTGAAGCCATCAAGTTCCCGATCTGGACCGAGAAGAAAGGCGAGATGGAAGAAGTGGTCATCGCCGGCCCGACTTGCGACAGCGCCGACATCATGTACGAGAACTACAAGTACGGACTGCCACTGAACCTGGCCATCGGCGACCGCATGTACTGGCTATCCACCGGCGCCTACACTACCAGTTACAGCGCCGTGGAGTTCAACGGCTTCCCGCCGCTGAAGGCTTACTACATCTAAGCACCCCAGCCATGCAGAACGCCGCGGACTCCGCGGCGTTTTTGTTTACGGTTTCGTACATTCCGCGCCCATGACCCTCTGAGCGCAAGATCGGCGGCTCCTTTGCCGATTTGCCTGCAGGTTAGCTGCAAACTGGCCTGGCCTGGCCTGGCCTGGCCCGGCCTCGGCTGTAGCCGCCTCGTGCGCCGGAGTCAGTACAGGTCGCGGCGATAGCGCCCTTGCTCGCTCAAGGTATTGAGCTGAGCCTCGCCGAGCACTCCGACCAATATCTGCTGCACGTCGCGGCCCATGCCCTCAAGGCTGCCGCATACGTACAGCGCGGCGCCCGCGTCGATCCAGCACCGCAGCTCGTCGGCGGCGTCACGCAGCGCGTGCTGCACATAACGCTTCTCAAGCTGATCACGGGAGAACGCCAGGTCCAGTCGTTGCAGATGGCCGGTGCGGAGCCAGTGCTCGATTTCCTGCTGAAAGAAGTAGTCGATGGACTGGTTGCGCTCGCCGAACAACAACCAATTCCGCGAGCCAGGCACCGCGGCGCGCTCGCGTAGGTGCGCGCGCAACCCGGCCAGACCCGTGCCATTGCCGATCAGGATCATCGGCGTGCTGTGCGCCGGCCCGTGGAAGTTGGGGTTGCTGCGAATGCGCAGCGCTAGCTCGTCGCCGAGCACAGCGTGCTGACACAACCAGCCAGAACCCAGGCCGAGACGGCCATCGGCGTGGCGAGCCTCGCGCACCAGCAGTTCCAGCGTGCCGTCAGCGGGTACCGAGGCGATGGAATACTCGCGGTGCGGCAGCAGCGGTAAAGACAGCAGGGCGTCGACGTCGTGGTCCGCCAGTGTTGTTTCATCTGAGCTCAGTCGGCGTTTCGACAGAGCCAAGGCCAAAGTCTGTTCCCCGGGGATTGGCTGGTGCGGATCGTGACCAAGCTGGAGCAGCAGCGCTTCGATTTCCCGAAGCGGATGCTGCGGTCCAATTTCGGCGATGTCGCCGGCCTGCCAGAACGCCGTGGCCGGTCCGCCAAGCGCGAGATGAAAGACCGGCGCACCCGAGCTGCTGGGGTTGAGGCGCGTTCGGGTATCGAGACGCCAGGGTTGGTACGGTGCCGATTGCCAATCTGAATAATCGCTACGGCCACTGAGGTACCCCAGCTGATGCTGCCAGTGGCGGAGTATTCCAGGGTCGCCGCGGTCGGCGCAGAGCAGGTCGAACAGCGGTGCCGCCTGTCGCTCGCGTAAACGGGCATCAAGGCGTTGGCCAAAGCCGCAGAAATGCGAATACCGGGCGTCGCCCAGCGCCAGTACGGCAAATTCCAGGTGAGACAGGTCCATGGCCTGGCTCGACAAACGCCGCTCGAATCGCGCCGCGTTGTCCGGCGCTTCGCCCTCACCATAGGTGCTGACAACGAACAGCGCGCGGCGGATGCCTTGCAGGGTGTCCAGGCGATTCAGGGGCAATACATTGCACGTCAGTCCTGCTTCATGCAGCTGCGCGGCGCTGCGTTCGGCCAATTCCCGGGCCTGGCCACCTTGACTGGCATAGGCGATCAGCAGCGCGTCTGGCGTCAGGCTTTGTATCGCCTTCGAGTGGCGATGGTGTCGCCAACTCACCAGGCACAGCGTGAGATAGGCGACCGTCACCAGCGCTGCGGTCAGTTCTCGCGGCGGCTGCCACCCGAGCAGTGCCGCGCCCAGCAGCAGGCAGGCGGCCACGACGGCTTGGCTGAACGACACGAAGCGGACTGAAGGGGAAGGCAATAAGGGACCCTTTCCAGAGATGTTGGCGGCAGGGCAAGGAAGCGCTCGGACCACAGGGCCAGCCGATTCATTTCTGGTCAGCTCGCCCTGGCTCCGCTTGCAGACTTACAGCGCAAGCACCTCGAGCGTGGCGCTGTAACTGTCGCGGCGCTGGCTGGCCGGCTTGCTGACGCCTTTGTCACTGGTTAGCTCGGCTTCCAGCCAATACATCCCAGGCGTCGGCCAGGTGATGCTGACCTTGCCGTCCTCATCGGTGATGGCCTTGATCTCGCCCAGTTCGTCGCGGTAACGATTGCCGCCGGGAATCACGCTGATCTCCACGTCTGCGGCGGGCTTGCCGTCAAGCAGGAAGACGAACTCAGCCGCTTCGCCGGCATAAAGGTCGTTGGGATGGGTGACCGGAGCCAGCTCAAGACCCTCGCCGGTGGGCTCGAGCACTGTCTTGGTTGGAGCCCCCGACGTCGCAAATACTTCCATGCGGCTGCTGTTCTGCGTGACCTTCAGCGCCTCGGCTTTGTCCGGAACGTCCGTGGCGAAGGTCTGTGCATTGCCCATCCACCGGCGCGTTTCGCCATTTTCTTTCCAGCTGGCGAACAGGCCGCTATTGGCGACTGCCAGCTTGTAGGTTCCTTTCTGGGTCAGGTGCACATCGAAGGTGCTGCGATACCGGCCGATGCTGCCGTTCTCGGGCTGGACCTGGGTGCCATCCGGAGCGATCACCTGCAACTGTGCGGCAGGACGTGGGCGCATGCCCGGTGGGCCGCCAGCGGGGGCCTGATCCACTTCGCCGATGCCCTGCAGGCGCAGCGGGAAATGCTCGAAATAAAAGAGGTCGTTGGACACCGCGGCATCCACCGTAATCCACGGATCTTCACCGGAGAGGACGGTCGCGGAGGGTAGCATCCAGGCGCGGTGCGCTTGGGCGGACAGCGGCAGACAGATGGCCAGAGCCAGGGCGGTCCATTTGATGACAGGTTTCATTCTGGGCTTCCTTGGATCATGGATTCAGTTGGACGGTGACCGAGCCCAGTTCGCTTTCGCCCTGAGCCTGTTGTTTTTCAGCGTTCTGCGGCGGCCAGGTGAACGGTAGGCGCAGCAACTCGCGCCCGCCCACTTCACGAGCGGCTTCGACCACCAGGCGGTAATCGCCTGCGGGCAGATCCTTGAGCGGCGTCTTGGTGTCGTCGAGGGTCAATTGGTGGGTGCCGACCGCGCGCGTCGCACCGCTGACACCGTCTACCGGCATTTGCAGGCTACGGCCGCTGCGACGCCACCATTCACGCATGTCCTTGAGCCACTTCTCGCCTTCGTTGTCCTTCAGCTTGAGGTCGTACCAGACGGCAAGGTTGGCGACGTGGCGCTTGTCGGGCTCTTCCAGCCACAGCGCCACATAGGGGCGGTGGTATTCAGCGACCTGCAAGCGAGGGATTTCCACGTCGACCACCAGCTCCGCGGCCATCAAGGGCGACGTGAGCAGGGCAAGGGATAGCAACAAGGGTTTACGCATTGAACGTCCTTAATGAATGAACAGCAGCGCGAGCAGCAAGGGGATCACCAGCCCAGCGCCGACCAAGGGCCACGTCGTTGGACGACCACTGGCGTGACGCTGCAACAGCAGCAGGCCAGTGATGCTGAACAGCACGCAGACCCCGGCGAAAATATCGATGAACCAGCTCCACGCGCCGCCCGTATTGCGGCCTTTGTGCAGGTCGTTGAGGTACGCGATCCAGCCGCGGTCAGTGGCCTCGAACAGCAGCTCGCCGCTGTTCAGATCCAGACTCAGCCAGGCGTCGCCACCGGGGCGGGGCAGGGCGACGTAAAGCTCGCCGTCGCTCCACTCGGCTTCGCGACCGGCCAGCTCAAGTTTCAGCTCGCTTTCGAGCCAGCCCTCCAACTCGGCGGGCAGGCCTTCGCTCGGTTGCGTGGCTAGCAGCTTTTCCTGCAGCGAAGCCGGCAGCCGCGCCTGGCGCTCGACAATGTCTGGTCGGGCTTCGATTTGCGCCGCGTGGTTGAGCGTGATCCCGGTAACCGCGAACAGCAGCATGCCAACCAGACACAGCGCAGAACTGATCCAGTGCCATTGGCGCAAGGTGCCGAGCCAGACGTGCATGGGGTGCCTTGAGTGGGGAGGGACGGATTGCCGGATTCTAAAGTCCAGGCGCGGGTAGATGCCAAGAATTTACAGAAGACATACATTCGCATTCGCACGACACCGGCGAGGCCGGTGCCGCACGCTGCTACGGAGCGATCAGAAGTTATAGGTTGCAGAAAGCCACAGTCGGCGGCGTTCCTGACTGTTGTTGTAGACGTTGTCATAGGCCAGTTCAGGCTGGCCACGGACTACATTCGTATAGGGCTTGTAGTCGAGGAAGTCCTTGTCGAACAGGTTGTATATCGTTGCGTTGAACGAAAGCGCCTCGGTTGCCTGATAGCTGCCTCCAAGATGGAAAAGGCTATAAGCCTTGTAATCACCGAAGGCCTCTTCGGCATAGTTGATGCTGTTGGTGGTGTTGCGTGCACGCTCGCTCCTGTATTCCCCGCGTAGCCAGGCGGTCAGGCGGTCCGTGGCTTGCCAGTTGAGCGAGGCGTTGATTAGGTGTTCAGGGGTGTCGCTGAGTGGCCGCCCTTTGTTAACGCCGCTCTTCTGTTCACTATCGGTGTAGGTGTAGTTGCCGCTCAGCGACCAGCGCGGTGCCAGTTGCATACGACTGGCCAGCTCGACGCCCTGGGTCACTGCTTCGTCGACGTTGATGCTCTTGTTAAACGTCTCAGCGACGCTCTCCCAGCCCGGCCCGATATCGACGCAACCCGCACTGGCGGTTACACGGCAATTGTTCACCTCGGTCGTGGATATTTTGTCTTCAAACTTGTTATGGAACAGCGTTGCGTTGGCGCTGAAGCCTTCCAGGTTGTCGAAATAGACGCCGAATTCGCTGCTGGTGCTGGTTTCCGGCTGCAGGTCGGGATTACCGATCAGCGGCAACGTGCCCTGGCGGCCGAATCCATTGATGCCATCGGCCAGCTGTTCGAGGCGCGGTGCTTTGAAGCCCTGACTCACGCCACCTTTCATCGTCCAGTTGTCGTTGGTGTTCCAGACCAGATAGGCACGCGGGCTGAATTGGCTGCCGAACTGGTCGTGATCGTCGCGGCGAACGCCCAGAGTCAGTGCCAGATCGTCACGCAGTCGCCATTCGTCTTCGATGAACAGGGCTGTCATGCGATGCTCGAAGGTGTCGTCGATAACACCATCTACCATCTCCGCATCCCACCACTGGCCGCCAACGGTTACTGCATGGTTGCCAAGGTGCGTGATGAATTTGGTGTCGAAGATGGTGTTCTCCGTCTCCAGCGTTCGATCACGTAGCGGCTCGCCGGCAGGCACAGGGATGATGCGGCCAATGGTTTCAGTGGTATTGCGAGTCAGGCTTGATTCCAGCGTGCCGAACGCGAAACGGCCGGTATGCGCGACGTAGTACTGCTCGCGTTCGTAACGTTGTTCGTCGGAGTAGCCCTGATTGCCGAGGGTGCCCAGCTGACCTTCGCTGTTGTCATACCGCTGCTTGCCGACTTCGTAATCGAGGCTCACATCGTGATCGGCGTTGGGGGTGAAGGTCAGGCGCCCGCCAGCATTGTAGATATCGGATTCGACCGGGTTGCGGCCCATCCATGGCGTGACTTCATTGTTGTTGACGTCCGAATAACGGATGTTCGATTCGTCGCGCTCGATGTAGTTGCCGCGGAGGGTGAGCCCTAGCCGATCCTCGACCAGTGGCCCGCTGAGGTAGAGGTTCGTCCCGCGGCCATCACCGTATTCGTCATGTTGCTGCAGTGTGCTCTCCACCGATGCGGAGCCGTGCCATTGCTTGCCGACTTTACGCGTGATGATGTTGATCACGCCGCCCATAGCATCTGAGCCGTACAGGGTCGACATGGGGCCACGGATAACTTCGATGCGCTCGATTGAAGCGACGGGCGGCATGAAACTGGTAGAGGTTTCACCGAAGCCGTTGGGCGTTACGCTGCCTGCCGCGTTCTGCCGGCGACCATCGATGAGTATCAGCGTGTAGTCGCTGGGCATGCCGCGAATGCTGATATTCATACCGCCCGTTTTGCCAACGGTTCCGCCGACGTCGACGCCTTCCACGTCCTGAAGAGCGTCCGCAAGACTGGTGACACGCTTGCGTTGAAGCTCTTCGCGGCCAATCACGCTAATACTCGCGGGAGCCTCGGTAATCTTCTGTTCAAAACCGGAGGCGCTGACGACCGTGTCGCCCAGCGTAATGGGGTTCGCATCGGCAAACGTAAAGAAGCTGCAGCTGAGCAGGGAGGTGGTCAGGGCCGTGCGAGCGAAGGGGACATGCATGCGTGAGATCCTAGGCGGGTCTAAATGTTGGTGCGCATGATAGTGATTCGCGATTACTCTTTGGTGGGATTTTCGATTTGGACCCGTCCGCCACCTTCCCGCGGTCGCGTGAAGCCTAGTGCCATCAACCTTTGCGGGAATGTTTCAAGTTGTGTCTTGCGTGAGGTCGGCGAGCGAAACGGCTGCATGACGCCGCTAGCGGTTGGGCGAACGGGTTCGTTGTTGTTGCATGGCGCGGGTTATCCGGCCAGGGCTGGCCGGATCTAGGCGGATTTTCAGCGCGTTTGCACTTCAATCACACCGTCGGCATTGATGCTGATCTGCCGGGTGCCGGCTTCAATGTCCGGAGTCGGCATGGCGTCCATGCTCTTCATCGAGACACTACGCATCATCTCCGGCTGGTAGCCGCCACCGCTCCCAAGATTGAGGGTGACGATGCGGTAGTTGGAACCGCCCAGCGCCTCGGTGGCAAGTTGTGCCCGGGCGCGAAAGGCAGTGACGGCATCCTTCAGCAGAGCATCTTCGTTTTGCTTGCGGATGGCATCGGAAACGCTGAAATGCATGCCGCCCATTTTCAGGTCTTGCATCAGGTCGCCGGTGAGCTTGGACAGGGCGGTAAAGTCGCCACTTTCAAGGCGCAGCTCGGCCCGCTCACGCCACGCTGTGATCTGCTGGCCCTTTTCCTCATAGACCGGGTAGCTGCTGCGACTGCCCTGGCTGACCACCACACCCTTGGCCTGGCGGGCGCGCTGCAAGGCTCTATTCATGGCCTCGGTCGTTTGCGCGGCCAACTGCGCTGGATCTTGATGCTGGGCTTCGCTGTAGAGCGTGACGTGCATGCGGTCATGGGCCACTTCACTGCTGGCCTCGGCACGTAGCGAAATCTGGTTGTAATGTTGCTCATCGGCGACAGCGGGAAGGCAGGCGATACAGGCTAAGAGCGCAAGGCTGCGGGGGGCGGAAACGAACATGAAAGCTCCTGAGTCGAAGGCACCAGCGGTGCGGCGTTGGAAACTGTAGCGTTTTGCCGGCTACATCGCAGTGTTTCCGTGCGTCGCGTTGCCGCAGATCAGCCGTCTTTCTGACGGCTTGGTTATACTCGCGGCTCGTTTGGAGACCCCATGTACGCATCCGTTCATCTGCTGTCCGCCAGCCGCCAGAACCTCCGTCTGCTCACGCTGATTCGCATCCTGGTGCTGGCTGCTCAGGCGGGTGCTGTGGGGCTCGCCTACGCCGCCCAGCTGTTTGTGCTGCCATGGTTCCATCTGGGCGTCACGCTGGCCGTCTCTGCGCTGATCTGCCTCGGTACAGCGATACGGCTTCGTGGGCCTTGGCCTGTGACCGAGCAAGAATACGCGGTGCATCTGGCCGCCGATCTGCTGATCCACAGCGCCCTGCTGTATTACTCGGGCGGCTCGACCAATCCCTTCGTGTCGTACTACCTGGTGCCGCTCACTATTGCAGCCGCAACGTTGCCGTGGCTGTATTCCGTCGTCCTCTCCGGGCTGGCCCTGGCAGGCTATACGCTGATGCTGGTGTGGTACGACCCGGTCATTGCGCCGCCAGTGGATCGCACGACATTACTGGTCTATGGCATGTGGCTGAGCTTTGCGCTCGCCGCGGCGCTGATCACTTTCTTTGTTGCCCGAATGGCTGAGCAGTTGCGACGACAAGAACAGCTCCAGGCCCAGCGCCGAGAAGAGAGCATGCGCGACCAGCAGTTGCTGGCCGTAGCGACCCAGGCGGCCGGTGCGGCGCATGAGCTGGGAACGCCGCTGGCGACCATGAGCGTATTGCTCAAGGAGTTGCGCCAGGATTACAAAGAGCCCGCACAGCTCAGCGAGGATTTGGCGCTCCTGCAGTCGCAGGTTCAGCTATGCAAGGAAAGCCTGCGGCAGTTGGTTCGGGCAGCTGAAGCGGATCGCCGGCAGGCCGTCATCGAGCAGACAGTGCGCGAGTGGGTCGAGTCGGTCTTGCAGCGTTGGCACTTGATGCACCCTGAGGCAACCTATCGCTTTCAATGCCTGGGCAAGGGTTCGCCGCCGCGCCTGATGCCGCCGGCTGATCTTGGCCAGTCGTTGCTTAATCTGCTGAATAACGCGACCGACGCCAGCCCGGACGATCTCGACATCCGTCTGGATTGGGATGCACAGTGGATCAAATTGACGATTCGCGATCACGGCGCCGGTGTGCCGTTGGCCATCGCGGAACAAATCGGCCGACCTTTCATTACAACCAAGGGCAAGGGGTTCGGCCTCGGCCTGTTCTTGAGCCAAGCCAGCGTGACCCGCGCTGGCGGTACGGTGAAACTTTACAATCACGAGGATGGTGGCACCCTGACCGAATTGCGGCTGCCGCATGGCTCGGTGCGAGCCTGACCTGACGTGACCCATACGCGAGGAATGCAAACATGACCGAAGAGTTGCAGCACGACGGCGAAGAGCAGCCCCATCTGCTGCTGGTGGACGATGACCCGACCTTTACCCGTGTCATGGCTCGCGCCATGAGCCGCCGCGGCTTGCATGTCAGCATTGCTGGATCGGCCGAAGAAGGTCTGGAGATGGCCAAGCAGGATTTGCCGGACTACGCCGTTCTGGATTTGAAGATGGAAGGCGACTCGGGCCTCGTGCTGCTCCCCAAGCTGCTCGAACTCGATCCGGAAATGAAGGTGCTGATCCTCACCGGCTATTCCAGCATCGCGACGGCGGTCGAGGCCATCAAGCGTGGCGCCTGCAATTACCTGTGCAAACCTGCCGACGCGGATGATGTCCTGGCCGCCTTGCTCTCCAAGCACGCCGATCTGGACACCCTTGTGCCGGAAAACCCGATGTCTGTGGATCGCCTTCAATGGGAACACATTCAGCGTGTGCTGGCCGAGCATGACGGCAATATCTCCGCTACGGCTCGCGCATTGGGCATGCACCGGCGGACCTTGCAACGCAAATTGCAGAAGCGGCCCGTTCGGCGTTAAGCGGTCCCAAGCAACAGGCGGCATGAGTAACGGCTAACCGCCTCTTTCTTGCGAAGGCCCCTTGCCAGCCCAGGCCTTGGTCTGCGGTTAACATTACTCCGCCTTTCGCACCCCGAGTTTGTTCATGCTTTCTGTCGCGATCCAAACCCTGGGCATCACTGCTCCGGTCTTCGTCATGCTGTTCTTGGGCGTTGCACTCAAGCGGTTGGGCTGGATCGATGCGGCTTTTATTCAGACGGCCTCGGCTCTGGTGTTCAAGGCCACCATGCCAGCCCTGCTGTTCATCTCTATCATCAAGGCTGACCTTGACGCGGCGCTACAGCCAGCCCTGCTGATCTATTACGTCATCGCCACTGTCGTGACGTTCTTTCTGGCGTGGGGTTGGGCGCTCTGGCGCTGCCCAGTGGCAGATCGCGGCGTTTACGTTCAGGGCGCTTTTCGCGGTAATAACGGCATTGTCGGCCTGGCGTTGGCGACCAGTCTCTACGGTGACTATGGCCTTTCCCTCGGCGGCGTTCTGGCTGGCGTAGTGATCCTGCTCTACAACAGTCTGTCCGCTCTGATACTGGCCATCTACAGCCCGGACGGGCGCTCAGGCGCTGGCGCTATCCTCCTCAGTATTCTGCGTAATCCACTCGTTATTGGAGTGACGGTGGCGGTCCCCTTCGCCTATTGGCAGATCCCGTTGCCGGGATGGCTGATGACGTCCGGCCAGTATTTCGCACAGATGACCCTGCCGTTGGCGCTTATCTGTATCGGCGGCACGCTCTCTCTGTCCGTTCTGCGTGAAAGCAGCCGTCTCGCATTGAGCTCGAGCCTGATGAAAATGATCTGGCTCCCTGCGCTCGCGACCGTCGGGGCATGGCTGGCCGGCTTCCGCGGTCCCGAGCTTGGCATTCTGTTTCTCTACTTCGCCAGCCCTACCGCATCAGCGAGCTTTGTCATGGCGCGCGCGGTGAACGCCAACCACCAGTTGGCGGCGATCATTATCGTGATCACGACGCTAATGGCGGCATTGAGCATCAATGTCGGGCTGTTCTTGCTCGGCTGGCTGGGGTGGATCTAAGCACCGCCTGTCGGTGTTGTGATCAATATCGGCTTTCCAGCTTAAGAAAGGCTTGGCGCAGTCGTAATTGTTAATACGCCTCAGAAAGAAACGCCCGTTTCGGTCACATTGCCTCGGACAATCGACAGCCTGTTACACAGGAGTCGGGCCGCCTTCAGTTCGGGAACTGCATGATGTCGCTATTTTCACCTTCGAGCCGTTCGCTGACCCGCGATGTCAATCGCATCGTCAACCTGCGCCGCAAGCTCGGCTTAGGTGTTGCGTTGCTGCTTTTGCTTAACCTCGGCACGTTTGCCGGTGGCGTCTGGCTAGGACGGGATCTGGACGCTGCTCCTGAGCACGAGTCGGCACGTCTCGAAGAGCCGGACGTTGGTTATGAACAGCGGTTCGCCATCGCGCGCGTCGGCAAAGTGGTGGGGCGGCTGAAAACGCTGGAGTCTGATGTACTGGCGCTGCAGCAGATGATGAGTGAACAGCGTGTTCTGACTGCGCAACTTTCCACGCTCGACCCAAGTTTGCTTCCAGTGTTGCTTCCTCAGGATTCGGCCAGCGGCAGCACTGGGCAGGGCGGGATTCTGCTGCCTCCGCAAGGCTGCTCAGGCCAGCCGCTGTTGAAGGCAGACGGCCTCTCGCTGGAGGACCTGGAACGCACCGAGGCGTCAGCTAGCTGCATGCGCGCCGTGCTGGATGGGATGATGCAACGGGCAGCCGAGCGCAACGCAGCTCTGATGGCTATACCGTCGCGGCGGCCGGTGGGTGAGGCGCGCCTCGGTTCATCCTTTGGCAACCGTATCGATCCGTTCAGGAAGCAAGCGGCGTTCCATTCCGGTGTGGATTTCTCGTTGCGCTCCGGTTCTGCAGTCACAGCTGCAGCGGGAGGTCGGATCCGCTTTGCCGGCGTTCGAGGCGGTTATGGCAAGTTGGTGGAAATCGATCACGGCAACCGCCTGGTGACGCGCTACGCGCACCTGTCGCGGATGGACGTGCGAACTGGTGATGTGGTGACGCCTGAGCAGCGGATCGGCTCAGTCGGTTCCACCGGGCGCTCTACGGGCCCGCACCTTCACTTCGAGGTACTGCACAAAGGGCAGTTCGTCGATCCTCAGCGCTTTCTCGCGCTCGGCGATCTAGAGCGAGTCGACGATGTTCAGGCTTACGACTAGAAGACCCGACACGCGGCGGCTGGTGCGTGGTGAGCACCGCCTGTTGGTCACTCGTACCTCCCGCCCATGGCTATGGCTTGTCTTACTGTTGCTCTGTGTGATCGGGGCGCTGGTGTATTTCCGTGTTGCGGAAGATGTCGGTCAGGAGCAGCGTCGCGCGGTGTTAATCGCTGAGAATCAGGCGCTTCGGGTTGCACTCGCACAGGCCGACCTCAAGAACCAGGAAGCCGAAGCGACACAGGAGCAGCTTCTGGGGCGTATCACCAAGTTGTCTGCGCAAATCGAACGATTGCAGACCGATCTGGCTTTCTTCCGACAGCAGAAGAAAACCCGCTAAACGTTTTGGAGTAGTTGAATGTTTAATAAGAAAAAATCAGTGCCTCGGGTCGTCATTGACCAGTTTTCGAGCCTGATTTCCGGGAATCTTTCGCTTGTCGGCGACATGGAGTTCGAGGAAGGACTCAAGGTTAGCGGCGCGATACGCGGCAATGTGTGCCACAAGCCGGGTACCCATAGCCTTCTGGCGCTGAGCGCCGACGGCCGAATCGAAGGCAACGTCAGCAGTTACGATGCGCTGATTGACGGCACCATCATTGGTGATCTGGTTGTAGAACATCTGCTCGAGCTGCATTCCAACGCGCGGGTATGCGGCAATATCCGCTACCGCCAGCTGAGCATGGAAAACGGTGCCATCGTCGACGGCACGCTCAATCGGATGGGGGATGATGAGGAGGCCGGACAGGTCTTCGAACTACCGCAGCCTCAGGCTCGCGAGGGCTGAAGCGACAGACGCGAACTCCCGGTCCGCGTTTTCAGTGCTGTCATCACTCGTTGAGCTATCGAGGTTGCTTTTTCCAGGCGCGACTGGCAATCACCACCAGCGTTATCGCTGTCAGCGGTACGACATACCCGATCATCGCGTCGCCGAAGGTTTCGGCAAACGGGCGCCCGGTGCTGGCCATTACGAGATACACCGTGTACGCGATGTAATAGGCTAGAAACAGTAGGCCTTCCCAACGATTGATGCTGTAGCCGGTGAAGAATATCGGCAGACAGGCCAACGCCACCGCGATCATGACGGGGAAGTCGAACGCGAGTGCACTGGCCGCCACGCCGATCGCGTCTGGCGATACGAGCGATGCCAGCCCCAATACGCAAAGCAGATTGAATATGTTGCTGCCAACGATGTTGCCGACGGCGATGTCGCGTTCGCCACGAATGGCCGCCAGTATCGAGGTTGCCAGTTCTGGCAGTGAGGTGCCGACGGCGATCACTGTCAGTCCAATGACTAGCTCAGACAGGCCCAGCGCCCGCGCCAGCGATACCGCACCTTCCACCAGGAAGTTGGAACCCGCGACAAGCAGTACCAGGCCGACAAGCACCAGGCCTGCGTTAATCAAACTGGCATAGCGCTTGGGTTGCGTATCAGGGCCGTACTCTTTGGAGAACTCATCGTCCGCCATCGCCGCTGCGTTAGCGCGACGGCTGCTGATGATCAAGAACAACGTATAGCCGACCACTGCCGAAAATAGCAGGGCGCCGTCGAGTCGGCTGAGCGCGCCGTCCCAGGCCAAGGCGTAGGTGATCAGGCTGGCGCCGATCATGATCGGTACATCAAGACGTATCAGCTGGCGCGAGACGACTAGCGGCGCAACCAGCGAGGTCATGCCGAGGATTAACAGTACGTTTGCGATGTTGCTGCCCAGCACGTTGCCGATGGCAATATCACCGCTGCCGTTCAGCGATGCCTGCACGCTTACTGCGGTTTCAGGCGCACTGGTACCGAAGGCTACGACGGTGAGGCCGATGATCAGCGGCGGAATGCCGAACTGCGCGGCCAGCTTGGCCGCACCGCGCACCAGAACTTCAGCACCGGCGACAAGAAGCACCAGGCCGGCTATCAAATAGACGAAGGTCATCAGGGACACGAAAGAGTTGCTCCAAGGGAAGAGGCCGGGTGGCTCAGCGCTGGTGTTTCCAGGCGCGCAGAAAGATCACCAAAAGCGTGATGGCGGTCAAGGGCAATACGTACCAAGTCATTGCATGACGCAAGAGGTTGATTGCCGGTAAGCCAGTCGAAAACATCACCAGATAAAGGGTATAGGCGGCGTAGTAGCCAAAGAACAGCAATCCCTCCCAGCGATTGATGCGGTAGCCGGAAAAAAATATCGGTAGGCAGGCTGCGGACACCGCGAGCATGACGGGCAGGTCGAACGCCAACGCGTTTGGCGAAATAGAGAGGCCGTCGGCCGAGACGACCGCGCCCGCGCCGAGGACCAATAACAGGTTGAATATACAGCTGCCCACGACATTGCCGACCGCAATGTCCCGCTCGCCTCGGTAGACAGCCAGCAGCGAAGTCGCCAGCTCCGGCATCGACGTGCCTACCGCAACAACCGTCAGCCCGATCACCAGCTCCGACAATCCCAATGCCCTGGCAAGTGAAACTGCGCCTTCAATCAGCAGGTTGGAGCCGAGAATCAACAGCGCCAAACCGAGCAGTACGAGTAGCAGCTGCATGACCCAGCTGAACGGGCCCTCGGCTGTATCGGTATCAGGTTGCACCAACGACTCGTCCACTCGAGCGAGCGTCTTTTCGCGTTTGCTCGCTGCCACTAGAAACGCGGTGTAAAGCAACAGAAACGCCAACAGGATGCAGCCATCCAGACGGCTAACGCTGCCATTCCAGGCCAGGGCAAATGTCAGCACGCCTGCGCCGATCATCACCGGTACGTCAAGGCGCACCAATTGACGTGACACCACCAACGGCGCGATGAGTGCTGAAAGACCGAGGATGAGCAGGATATTCGCAATATTGCTGCCGATGACGTTGCCGACGGCGATGTCGCCGCTGCCGTCTAAAGACGCCTGGATGCTGACCGCTGTTTCCGGTGCGCTGGTGCCGAATGCAACGACGGTGAGGCCGATGATCAACGGTGATATGCCGAAGCGCGCGGCTAGCTTTGAGGCGCCACGGACCAAGCCTTCGGCGCCTATGACCAGCAGAACGAGACCGCCAATCAGGTAGCCAAACGTCAACAAACTCATCAAATCTCCTCTAGGTGATTCTGCTAATACTCAGTCAAGTGTCTCGATCTTGACGGGGGCGACGCCATCCTCCAGCAGGTCTATTCGGTTAGCGGCGACCCTGGATAAGTCGATGATTCGACCCGGCTTGTAAGGTCCTCGATCATTAATCCGAACGGTTACCTGCTTGCCGTTTTCAAGATTGGTGACCTGTACGCGTGTATCGAAGGGCAGCGTTTTATGGGCAGCGACCAGCTCGTTCTGATTGAAGGTTTCGCCGCTTGCCGTCTGCTCGCCGTGAAAGCTGCGCGCGTAATACGACGCCTTGCCCTTCTGGGTCAGCGTACTTTCGGTTGCGTCTGCCTCGGGCGATTCGGTACAGCCGGCGCCAAGGGCGAGCAGGAAAGGGAGGGTCAGCATTCTGGTTTGCATGAGCAATCCTTCCTGAACGGATCAGGCAGCGGTTTCTGGTTCGGTCTCGTCAGGTTTTGAGCACGTGAGCGCGCGGCCGTTCACTCATCCGTTTGGCGCGGTGGAGAATTCACGCGGTGTAGAAGTAACGGGCCCAGACGGGCCCGTGCTAATCAGCCTTCCAGCTTGCGCTTGAGCAACTGGTTGACCTGAGCGGGGTTGGCCTTGCCCTTTGAGGCTTTCATGGCCTGGCCTACGAAGAAGCCGAACATCTTGCCGCGCTTGGCTTCGTCGCTGGCGCGGTACTGCTCGACCTGCTCGGCGTTGGCGGCTAGCACCTCGTCCAGCATCTTTTCGATGGCACCGGAATCGGTGACCTGCTTGAGGCCTTTCTTCTCGATGATCTCGTCAGCCGAGCCTTCGCCGGCGGCCATCGCTTCGAAGACCATCTTGGCGATTTTGCCGCTGATGGTGTTGTCCTTGATGCGCAGGATCATGCCGCCCAGTTGTTCGGCCGATACCGGAGACTGGTCGATCTCAAGACCTTCCTTGTTGAGCAGACTGGACAGTTCGCCCATCACCCAGTTGGCGGCCAGCTTGGCGTCACCGCAGACTTTTTGCACCGCTTCGAAGTAATCGGCCATTTCGCGACTGGCCGCCAGCACGTCGGCATCGTAGGTGGATAGACCAAACTCGCGTTCGAAGCGTGCACGCTTCTCGACGGGTAGCTCCGGCAGGCTGGCGCGGATTTCATCGAGGAAAGTCTGCTCGATCACGACCGGCAGCAGGTCGGGGCAGGGGAAGTAGCGGTAATCGTTGGCTTCCTCCTTGCTGCGCATGGAGCGCGTCTCGTCCTTGTTCGGGTCGTACAGACGGGTTTCCTGCACCACCTTGCCGCCATCCTCGATCAGTTCGATTTGCCGCTGCACTTCGTGATTGATTGCCTTCTCGATGAAGCGGAAAGAGTTGACGTTCTTGATCTCGGCGCGGGTGCCGAACTCGGCCTGTCCCTTCGGGCGTACCGAGACGTTGCAATCGCAGCGCAGCGAGCCTTCGGCCATGTTGCCGTCGCAGATGCCGAGGTAGCGCACCAGGGCGTGAATGGCTTTGACATAAGCCACCGCTTCCTTCGCGGAACGAATATCCGGCTCGGAGACAATTTCCAGCAGTGGCGTGCCGGCGCGGTTCAGGTCGATCCCGCTCATGCCCTGGAAGTCTTCGTGCAGGCTCTTGCCTGCGTCTTCTTCGAGGTGGGCGCGGGTGATGCCGATGCGGCGCGTGGTGCCATCTTCCAGGGTGATGTCCAGATAGCCCTTGCCGACGATGGGATGGTCCATCTGGCTGGTCTGATAACCCTTGGGAAGGTCCGGGTAGAAGTAGTTCTTGCGCGCAAAGACGTTCTTCTCGGCGATCTCGGCATCGATCGCCAGGCCGAACTTGCAGGCCATGCGCACGGCTTCGGCGTTGAGCACCGGCAGGGTGCCGGGCATGCCGAGGTCAACCAGGCTGGCCTGGATGTTGGGCTCGGCACCAAAGGTGGTGGCGCTGCCCGAAAAGATTTTCGATTGAGTCGCGAGCTGTGCGTGGATTTCCAGCCCGATCACGGTTTCCCATTGCATGTGTTCGTCCTCAGAATCCGCTCGGAGCTTGTTTGTGCCATTCAGTGACCTGCTGGTACTGATGGGCGACGTTGAGCAGGCGACCTTCCTGGAAGTAGGGCGCCAGCAGCTGCACGCCTACCGGCAGACCGTCGATGAAGCCCGCCGGCATGGAGAGGCCGGGGATGCCCGCGAGGTTGGCGGTGATGGTGTAGATGTCTTCGAGGTAAGCCGAGACCGGGTCGTTGTTCTTTTCGCCAAGCTTCCACGCCAGGTTCGGTGTGGTCGGGCCGAGGATGACGTCGACGTCGTCGAAGGCGCTGACGAAGTCATTCTTGATCAGTCGGCGGATCTTCTGTGCTTTCAGGTAGTAAGCGTCGTAGTAACCGGCGGACAGCGCATAGGTACCTACCATAATCCGGCGGCGGACTTCGTCACCGAAGCCCTCAGCGCGGGAGCGCTTGTAGAGGTCGGTCAGGTCGACCGGGTTTTCGCAGCGGTAGCCGAAGCGTACGCCGTCGAAACGCGACAGGTTGGAGCTGGCCTCGGCCGGAGCGATCACGTAGTAGGAGGGGATCGCGTGCTGCATGTTCGGCAGGCTGATCTCCTTCACCGTGGCGCCAAGCTTCTTCAGCACCTCGACTGCCGCCATCACCGCGTCGGCGATCTTGGCATCCAGGCCCTCGCCGAAGTACTCCTTCGGCAGGCCGATGCGCAGACCGGTCAGCGGCTTGCTCAGCGCGGCGAGGTAGTCGTCCAGCGGCTGGTCCACGCTGGTCGAGTCCTTTGTATCGAAGCCGGCCATGGCGCCGAGCATCAACGCGCAGTCTTCAGCTGTGCGGGCCAGCGGGCCGCCCTGATCGAGGCTGGAGGCGTAAGCGATCATGCCCCAGCGCGATACGCGGCCGTAGGTGGGCTTGAGGCCGGTGAGGTTGGTCAGCGCCGCAGGCTGGCGGATCGAACCGCCCGTGTCGCTGCCTGTGGCCGCGGGCAGCAGCCGCGCCGCAACCGCCGCGGCGGAACCACCGGACGATCCACCGGGCACACGGCTCAGGTCCCAAGGGTTCTTTACCGGGCCGTAGTAGCTCGACTCGTTAGCCGAGCCCATGGCGAACTCGTCCATGTTCAGCTTGCCCAGCGACACGGCGCCAGCGGCGGCCAGCCGCTCGACCACAGTGGCGTTGTAGGGCGATTGGAAGCTGTCGAGTATCTTCGAGCCGCAACTGGTGCGGATGCCCTGGGTGCAGAACAGGTCCTTGTGACCGATCGGTGCACCCAGCAGAGCGCCGCTCTCGCCGTTGGCGCGGCGCACGTCAGCGGCTTTGGCCTGGGTGATGGCCTGCTCTTCGGTGACAGTAATAAAGCTGTTCAGCTGTGGGTCGAGCTGCTGGATGCGCGCCAGCAGCGAGCGGGTCAGCTCCTCGGCGGAGAACTGCTTGTCGCCAAGCGCGCGGGCGATCTCGGCGAGGGTCAACTGATGCATGTCGGCGTCCTTCATTACTCGATCACCCGCGGAACCAGATACAGGCCGTCTTCCACGGCCGGGGCGATGGCCTGATAGGCGTCGCGCTGATTGCTTTCGGTGACGGCGTCGGAGCGCAGCCGCTGGTAGGTCTCCAGCGGATGCGCCAGGGGTTCGATGCCGCTGGTGTCGACGGCCTGCATGCGGTCGATCAGGCCGAGGATGTTGTTCAGGGTCTCGGTGGTGCGGGGCAGGTCGTCTTCATTCAGGCCCAGGCGGGCCAGATGAGCGATCTTTTCCACCTCGGAGCGTTCAAGCGCCATCGGGAATCTCCAACAGGAAGCGAATCGGGTATGCCTTCCGTCGGCAAAGGCCAACACAAGGGCAACGGTGTCGAACCGCGGCGGCGGGCATTCGAGCCCGGAAAAGCCGTCAATCTTACATGCCTGAGGCGCTTGTCGGTAGCACGGCTGCGGCTTGCGGCCCCTGCGATGAACTGATGGCGCTGTCCATTTTTCGCGCAGTGGCTCACGTCTGACCAGATAAGCGCGGACACGCGCCTTGCCCTAACTTCCCACCATTGTTAGAGTTTGCGGCACTTTTTTCCCCACGCGTTTGCCCCAGGGCCCTTTCTCCATGTTCAAGAAACTGCGTGGCATGTTTTCCAGCGATTTGTCGATCGACCTGGGCACTGCCAATACCCTTATTTATGTGCGCGATCGCGGCATCGTCCTGAACGAGCCGTCGGTCGTCGCCATCCGTACCCATGGCAACCAAAAAAGCGTTGTTGCTGTAGGTACCGATGCCAAGCGCATGCTTGGCCGCACACCGGGCAACATCAACGCCATCCGCCCGATGAAAGACGGCGTGATCGCCGATTTCAGCGTCTGTGAAAAGATGCTGCAGTACTTCATCAACAAGGTTCACGAAAACAGCTTTCTCCAGCCCAGCCCTCGCGTACTGATCTGCGTTCCCTGCAAATCTACGCAGGTTGAGCGCCGTGCAATCCGTGAATCTGCGCTGGGTGCCGGCGCGCGTGAAGTCTTCCTGATCGAAGAACCCATGGCAGCCGCCATCGGCGCCGGCCTGCCTGTCGACGAGGCCCGCGGCTCGATGGTGGTTGATATCGGCGGCGGTACCACGGAGATCGCGCTGATCTCCCTCAATGGTGTGGTTTACGCCGAATCCGTCCGGGTGGGCGGGGATCGTTTCGACGAGTCCATCGTCACCTATGTGCGTCGCAACTATGGCAGCCTGATCGGCGAATCCACTGCGGAACGCATCAAGCAGGAAATCGGTACGGCATTCCCGAGCAGCGACATCCGCGAAGTCGATGTGCGTGGCCGTAACCTGGCCGAAGGTGTACCGCGCAGCTTTACCCTCAACTCCAACGAAGTACTCGAAGCGCTGCAGGAATCCCTGGCGACCATCGTGCAGGCGGTCAAGAGCGCGCTTGAGCAGTCGCCACCTGAGCTGGCTTCGGATATTGCCGAACGTGGCCTGGTGCTTACCGGCGGTGGCGCGTTGTTGCGCGACCTCGACAAGCTGCTGGCTCAAGAGACTGGCCTGCCAGTGATCGTGGCGGAAGAGCCGCTGACCTGCGTGGCACGCGGCGGTGGTCGAGCCCTGGAAATGATGGACCGTCACGCCATGGACTTGCTGTCCACTGAGTAAGCTCAAGCGATAAGCTCCAAGCGCAAGCCGATAGCAGGCCAGGGTCTGCTCTCGGCTTGTCGCGTTTAGTTTGAAGCTGTAGCTGCGAGGACTTGTCAATCAAACCACTATTCGCCAAAGGACCTTTGCTCGGAGTGCGCCTCTTGGTGCTCGCCGTACTTTGTGTCGCGCTAATGGTGGTAGATGCCCGTTTCGAGACGCTCAAACCCTTGCGCAGCCAGATGGGGCTGGTGCTAACGCCGTTTTACTGGCTGGCCGACCTCCCGGTTCGCACTTGGCAGCGCGCCACCGAGCAAATTACCAGCAGCACGAGCCTGGTGGCCGAGAACGAAAAGCTCAAAGCGGAGGCGCTGCTCATGCAGCGGCGTCTGCAGAAGCTGGCG
Source organism: Pseudomonas sp. DNDY-54 (assembly GCF_019880365.1). Classification (NCBI taxonomy): domain Bacteria; kingdom Pseudomonadati; phylum Pseudomonadota; class Gammaproteobacteria; order Pseudomonadales; family Pseudomonadaceae; genus Pseudomonas; species Pseudomonas sp. DNDY-54. Next base: position 3,419,258 of record NZ_CP082271.1, on the reverse strand, counting down.
ATGCTGACCGAGCAGAATGTGCGCCTACGCGAACTGCTCAACTCAGCGGCGCTGGTAGACGACAAGGTGATCGTCAGCGAGCTGATTGGGCTGGATCCAAATCCCTTCACGCATCGGATCCTCATTGACAAGGGTGAGCGTGATGGCGTGTTTCTCGGTCAACCGGTGCTCGATGCCAGCGGGCTGATGGGGCAGGTCGTCGAGGTGATGCCCTATGCCGCACGCGTGTTGCTGCTGACAGACGTGACCCACAGTATCCCGGTACAGGTCAATCGCAACGGGCTGCGCGCGATTGCGGTGGGCACCGGTAGTCCGGATTATCTCGAGCTGCGGCACGTGGCTGAGACAGCCGACATCAAAAAGGGCGATCTACTGGTCAGTTCGGGGTTGGGGCAGCGCTTTCCTAGCGGTTATCCGGTGGCCCAGGTGACTGAAGTGGTGCGCGGATCGGGCCAGCCTTTCCTGATCGTCCGCGCCATTCCCACGGCCATGCTCAATCGCAGCCGTTATCTACTGTTGGTTTTCAGCGATTCGCGATCACCAGAGGAGCGCGCCACGGCGGCTGCCCAGGCGCAGGAGTCCGCCGATCGCGAGGCCGCCGAGCAGGCTTCACCTGAGTCCACGGAGGGTTCAGCGGAACCGCCCTCCCAAGCACCCGTTGCCCCGAATACCACGCCGGAATCTGCCGGGGCGCCGCAATGATCAGCGGACGATTGAACAATGGCTGGGTTATCTGGCTGTCGCTGTTGGTCGCTCTGCTGCTCAGCGTGGCGCCAATGCCGGAGAGCTTTGGACTCGCGCGTCCGCTCTGGCTCGGCATGTTCATCGCCTACTGGGCGATCGCGTTGCCCCACCGGGGCGGCATGGGCGCAGCGTTTTTCTTCGGCCTGATGCTCGATGTCCTGTCGGGCACCCTGCTTGGGCAGAACGGGCTGCCGCTGATCCTGGTGACGTTTCTGGTGCTGAGCCTGCAGCAGCGTCTGCGCATGTTCCCGTTGCTGCAGCAAAGCTTGGTATTGCTGGTCATTCTCGGGCTCGGGCAGCTTGTGCAGCTATGGCTGAACACCTTGACTGGCAACCGCCCGCCCACGCTTCTTTTCCTCGTCCCGGTGCCTGTGAGCGCATTGCTCTGGCCGTGGGTTTTCGTCGCCCTGCAATGGGCGCGGCGGCGCTTCAACGTCTACTGACTCGGTAATCGGTCCGCCCGGCAACTTCCGGGTTTTGTGTGGATATGCGAACCTGCCTCGCTCTTCACGCAAGGAGGCAGCATGCCTGCATTGTTTCTCGCTTCCGCGTCACCGCGCCGCCGCGAACTGCTGAGGCAGATCGGCGTTCCCTTCTCTCTTCTGTCGGTCTCTGTCGATGAGACGCCCGATTCCAATGAGACGCCTGAGGTCTACGTCCAACGCCTCGCGCGCGAGAAGGCCCTGGCGGGTCTGGCGCTCGCCGACGATGCGTCCGCGTGTGTGCTCGGTGCAGACACCACGGTCGTGCTGGATCAGATAATTCTCGGAAAACCTGCTGACCGGGCAGAGGCGCTGGCAACGCTGGAGGCGCTGTCAGGTCGCGAGCACGAGGTTATGACGGCCGTTGCCCTTGCAAGCCAGTCGGGTTGCGTGGTCCGTCTGGTGACCAGTCGCGTGCGCTTCCGCGCCATCAGGCGCGACGAGGCTGAGGCGTACTGGGCCAGCGGCGAGCCGCAGGACAAGGCGGGTAGCTACGCCATCCAAGGCTGGGGGGCGGTATTTGTCAGCGCCTTGGAAGGTAGCTACTCCGGCGTAGTCGGCTTGCCGTTATGTGAGACTGCGCAGCTGCTCGATGCACATGGGGTAGCGTACTGGACCAAAAGCTCCGTCTAGAGCCTGTGGATTGACGGCGTATCCCGTTAGAATCGAACCCATTGGTCAGCTTCGGCTGGTTCACCCGTCCATCGGCCGAGAATAAAAATGAGCGAAGAAATCCTGATGAACATCACCCCGATGGAATCGCGGGTGGCGGTGGTGGAAAACGGTGTCCTACAGGAAGTGCATGTCGAGCGCACCCAGCGGCGGGGCATCGTTGGCAACATCTATAAAGGCAAGGTGGTGCGGGTGCTTCCGGGCATGCAGGCGGCCTTCGTAGACATTGGCCTGGAGCGTGCCGCCTTCATTCATGCCTCGGAAATCTCGAGCCGAGAAGGCAACGCGGTTGAGCCGATCAGCGCGCTGGTGCACGACGGGCAGGCGTTGATCGTGCAGGTCACGAAGGACCCGATCGGCACCAAGGGCGCTCGGCTGACCACTCAGTTATCGATACCCTCGCGTTATCTCGTCTACATGCCCAAGACCAGCCACGTCGGCATCTCGTTGCGGATTGAAGATGAAGGCGAGCGTGAGCGGCTCAAGCAGGTGGTCGCCGAGTGCATCGAGGCCGAAGGGATCAAGGAAACCGGTGGCTTCATCCTGCGCACCGCGGCCGAGGGAGCCGGGAGCGACGAGATCCTGATGGACATCCGCTACCTGCGCCGGCTCTGGGAGCAGATCGACAGCCAGATGAAAACCGCCGGTGCGCCTTCGGTCATCTATGAAGACCTGTCGCTTGCCATGCGCACGCTGCGTGATCTGGTCAACCCGCGCATCGAAAAGATTCGCATCGACTCCCGCGAGAATTTCCAGAAGGTCAGCCAGTTCGTAGGCGAGCTGATGCCCGAGCTCGGCGAGCAGCTGGAGCATTATCCGGGCGAGCGCCCCATTTTTGATCTCTACAGTGTCGAGGACGAGATTCAGAAAGCCCTCGAGCGCAAGGTCATGCTCAAGTCCGGCGGCTACCTGATCATTGATCCGGCCGAGGCAATGACCACCATCGATGTCAATACCGGTGCCTTCGTTGGTCATCGCACCCTTGAAGAGACCATCTTCAAGACCAACCTCGAATCAGCCACGGCCATCGCGCGTCAGCTGCGGCTTCGGAACATCGGCGGCATCATCATCATCGATTTCATTGACATGGAGGACGAGGAGCACCGTCGGCAGGTTCTGCGCACCCTGGAGAAGCAACTTGAGCGCGACCACGCGAAGACCAACATCATCGGGATTACCGAACTAGGCCTGGTACAGATGACGCGCAAGCGCACCCGCGAGAGCCTTGAGCAAGTGCTCTGCGAACCCTGCCTTTGTTGCCAGGGGCGCGGCAAGCTGAAGACGCCAGAAACGGTCTGCTACGAAATCTTCCGCGAGATCCTCCGCGAAGCCCGCGCCTATCAGCCGGAAGGCTATCGCGTGCTGGCAAACCAAAAGGTGATCGACCGTCTGCTGGACGAGGAGTCGGGCAACGTCGCCGATCTCGAGAGCTTCATCGGCCGCTCGATCAAATTCCAGGTTGAGACCATGTATTCCCAGGAACAGTACGACGTGGTGCTGCTCTGAATAGACGCGAGTTAGGCCATCGTGGCCTGGGTGTGCGGGGCAAATCAGTATGAGTCAGCTCCTGGTACATGTTCTCGGCGTTCTACGCCGTAGCCTCTGGCTGGGCGCGATCGGACTGATACTCCTGGCGCTCTACGTGAGCCTTGGCCGGCAATTGTTGCCGTTGGCGTCGGAGTACCGTCTTGAGGTGCAGGACAAGGCTCGAGATCTGCTACAGATGCCGGTCGCACTCGGCAAGCTGGAAGGGCGTTGGGAGGGCTTTTCACCCCAGCTGCTTGCTCACGATGTGATCCTGGGTGAAGGGGATGCGGCCGTGCGGTTGGATCGGCTCGCACTGGTCCCGGATGTGGCTGCCAGCATCCTGTCCCGTCAGTTGAAGCTGCAAAGTGTCGAGTTCGTTGGGGCGCAGCTGAGCGTCAAGCAACGTGCGGATGGCAGCTGGGGTGTCGAAGGGCTGCCGGACCGCGGCGGGCAAGCGCCCACCGATCTGACCAAGCTGTTCGCCGAACTGAAGAAGATTCAACGGCTGCGGCTCCTGGATAGCCAAATTACCCTTGAGGCGAATGGCGAAGCGCCACTCACGCTGACTTATGCCAACCTCGAATTGCGCATCGCCGGTGAGCGACTTCGCCTCGATGGCCGCCTGTTGCTGCCGGACGGGCAGCCACTGAGTTTGAATGCTCAGGCTCGGGTGCCCGTGCAAGACTGGCGAGCCACCGAGGCCAAACTCTATCTCAGCCTGCCGCAGAGCGATTGGGCGGCCTGGGCGCCGGCAAGTCTGAGCGCCAGCTGGACGCTGGCCGAGCTCGAAGCGGGAGGGGAAGTATGGCTCGACTGGCGCGAGCGCGGCCTGGCTCGCGCGGTGGCCCGTCTGAACGTGCCGGCTCTACAGATAGGCCGAGAGAAACGCGAGCCGGTTCAGGTCGGCGATCTGGCGGTGCAGGCGTATTTGGACCGGACGATTCATGGCTATCGACTGCAACTGAATGGCTTGGCCTTTACCTTCAATGAGCAACGTTGGCGCGACACCGCGGTGGTGGTCCAGCAGCACACCGATGAGAATCGGTGGCACCTGCGAGCCGACCATCTGGCGATCGGGCCGGTGGCGGCGCTGGTTCATGCATCGGCTCCGCTGCCCGATGTAGCAAACGACTATCTGCTTGGGTTGGCTCCGAGCGGAACGCTACGCAATCTGCAGCTCGATTATCAGCCGACGGCGTCGAGCGCCGAACGTTTGAGGTACACCGCTAACCTCGATGCGGTGAGCATCGCCGCCCATCAGTGGGTGCCCGCGGTGAGCAACGTCAGCGGTGCCGTCGAAGGCAATCTGGCCGGCGGCGAGCTTCGTTTCGATAATCACAATTTTGCGCTGCATCTGGCCGAGCTTTTTCCCGAGCCTTGGGCGTATGAGCGTGCTCGCGGTAGCCTGCGCTGGACGGTAGATAAGCAAGCCATCACGCTGGCCGCACCCTATCTCCAGGTTGATGGCGAAGAAGGTCGCATCGCGGGTGATTTCCTGATCCGACTCATGCGCGATCCGGCGGCTGAAGACTACATGGACTTGCGTGTTGGCATTTCTGATGGGGATGCACGTTACACGCAGAAGTACCTGCCGACGCGCTCGCCTGCGTTGAGTCCGGCGTTGAGTGAATGGCTGCATACCGCGATTCGCGGCGGTAGGGTTGAGCAGGGCTATTTCCAATATCAAGGCGCGTTGGCCGCCGAAGCCGATGCAACCGCGCGCAGCCTGAGCTTGTACTTCAAGGTGAAAGACGCCGAGCTTGCATTTCAACCTGGCTGGCCGGTGCTGCGTGATGGGCGCGGCGAAGTCTTGATCGAAAACAGCGGGGTGCGAGTGCGTCTTGCCGAAGCGCGCATGCTGGATAGCCGTGTGCATGCCGCCACAGCGGAAATTCCTCGTAACCAGGGCGCTCAGCCTCTGCGGCTGAAGGTTGAAGGGCACGTGGATGGTCAGCTGCGAGATGCGCTTACGCTGATGCAGGTCGCACCCATTGGAACCGATGAGCTGTTTGCGGGTTGGCATGGAGATGGGCCGTTAAACGGGACGCTGAGATTGGACATCCCGCTGGCCCAAGGTGAGCGCCCTCACATTGCCGCCGAGTTCACCAGCCGCGATGCGTCCTTGTTCATCGCTCAGGCAGACCTTCAGCTTGAAGCGCTGGACGGTGAGTTTCGCTATGACAGCGAGCAGGGTTTCAGCGCCCAGGGGATCCGCGGGCGCGCGCTAGGCAGTTCACTACAGGCCAAGGCAGTTGCGACCGGAAAACCAGGCCGTCCGGCCACGCGGATCGAAGCGTCGGGTACCGTGCCAGTGCAGCGGATCTTGGCATGGGGGAACATAGACCAGCCATTACCCATCGCTGGCGACTTACCTATCAGGCTGAACCTGTATTTCGGCGGAGACGACAACCGTTTGCAGATAGATTCGTCGCTTGTGGGGACAGTGCTGGAGCTGCCCGCGCCGTTTGGCAAGAAGGCCGAGGAACGGCGCGACACTACCTTACGAGCAACACTGGGTGGAGATCGGCAACGTTACACGCTCAGGCACGACGCGCTTGCGGCAATGACGTTTGTCGCGCGCGGTGGCGACTGGGCCGAGGGCGGTGGCGAGCTGGTGCTGGGCGGCGCCGCGGCAAATCTGCGCACGGATCAGGGGCTTTATGTGCGTGGCAATCTAGCCCGGTTCGATCTGAGCGAATGGCAGGCGCTGATCAAGACGTACGGAGAAGGCGCGACGAACCAAACGAGCGCATCGATGCTGCGTCAGGTTCAGCTCGATGTCGGCACCTTTGAAGGCTTCGGCACGCGTATCGATAATCTTGGCGTTGCCCTGCAGCGTATTCCGGCGGGCTGGTTGCTTGGCTTGGATAGCGACAGGGTGGTCGGCGCTGTTCGTTTGCCGGACGACGATGGTCAGCCCATCGCGATGGATTTGACGCGATTGCGCTTGCCAGCGGCCGCTCCGGTCGATCCCCAGGCGCCGGCGCGCGATGCGCTGGCTGGTGTCGATCCGAGGGGGCTGCCGGCAATGGATATTGCCGTCGCCGAAGTGTTGCGGGGGGACGAGCTACTGGGAGCCGGATCGTTAAAAATTCGGCCGAGCCCTAAGGGGGCTGCGTTTTCAGATATCGATCTGAACCTCAAGGGATTGAAGCTCGGCGGGGAGGGTGGCTGGAACACCTCACGTACCTGGTACAAGGGTCGGCTCGAAGGCGAGAACCTCGCAGACGTATTGCTGGCATGGGGGTTCGCACCTTCGACGACGAGCGAAGACTTTCGCCTGGAAGTGGACAGCAGTTGGCCGGGCTCCCCCGCGTACTTCTCGCTGAACCGATTGTCCGGCAACCTTGACGCCCGGTTGCGCAAAGGCCAGCTTCGTGAAGTGGACGGTGGCGCACAGGCACTGCGCGTTTTCGGCCTCCTCAATTTCGATTCCATTGGAAGACGTTTGCGGCTGGATTTCTCGGATCTGTTCAGTAAAGGACTGAGCTACGATCGGATCAAGGCCGAGCTGAAGGCAACCGACGGTGTCTATGTCACCTCTCAGCCGCTGACAGTGGCCGGGCCGTCCAGCAACCTTGAGCTGGACGGTCGCTTGGACCTGGTGAATGATCGGATCGACGCCAAGCTACTGGTGACGCTCCCGGTCAGCAACAACTTGCCGTTAGCGGCGCTGATAGTGGGCGCGCCTGCGATCGGCGGCGCCCTGTTCGTTGTCGACAAACTGCTCGGAGACAGGGTGGCTCGCTTTGCGACCGTCCAATACAGCGTCGAGGGCCCGTGGCAGTCACCAAAGATCACATTCGACAAGCCGTTCGAAAAGCCCAATTGACGCCGGTTGCTTCATCTCGCGCGGGGGAGCGTGCCCAACCATGACCCTAGCCGTTATCCAGATGGCCAGCCAGGCCGATATCCAGACTAATCTTGCGCATGCCCGGCGGCTCCTTGAGGGTGCGGCCGGGGCCGGCGCCCAACTCGTGGTACTGCCCGAGAATTTTGCCGCCATGGGACGAACCGACTTGGCGGCGGTCGGGTACGCCGAAGCCGAAGGGCGGGGACCGATCTTGCCGTGGTTGAAGCGGGCCGCGCGAGACCTCCAATTATGGATAGTGGCCGGTACGCTACCCCTCCCGCCAGATGACCAGCCAGAGGCAATGGTCCGGGCCTGCTCGTTGTTGATCGATGACCAAGGCGATCGGATTGCGCGGTACGACAAGCTGCATCTGTTCGACGCTGACGTCAGTGATGCACACGGGCGCTATCGGGAATCTGACAATTACGCAGCGGGAGAGCGGTTGGTCGTGGTGGATACGCCAGTGGGCCGGTTGGGGATGACGGTATGTTACGACCTGCGTTTCGCTGAACTGTATTCCGCACTGCGATTAGCCGGCGCCGAACTGATAAGCGCCCCGTCGGCGTTCACCACCGTGACCGGGCAGGCGCATTGGGAGATGTTGATACGCACGCGGGCCATCGAGACTCAATGCTATATGCTGGCCGCAGCGCAGGGTGGTGAACACCCTGGAGGGCGGCTGACCCATGGTCACTCGTCTATCGTGGATTACTGGGGGCGCGTATTGAGCGAGCATGCCACTGGCGAAGCGGTTCTGGTTGCCGGGCGAGACGCTGCCGAACAGGCGGCGACGCGCCGGCACATGCCGCTGCTGAACCACCGCCGATTTACCGCGCCCCTTATCGTCTCGGGCACTTTGGAGTAGATATGAGTGAACTGTTGTTACCTGTTACCGAGCGCCTGCTGACACCGGGCGGGTTGGGCCTAGACGACTTGCCGGGCCTGCTCGGCGAGTTGGCCGGCCCCGGTATCGACGCGGCAGATCTGTATTTTCAGGATCAGGTGACCGAATCCTGGGTATTAGAGGATGGCATCGTCAAGGAAGGCGGTTTCCACCTGGAGCAAGGCGTGGGGGTCCGCGCCCTGTCTGGCGAAAAGACCGGCTTTGCCTACAGCAATGCGATCACCGCCGACGCGCTGCGCCAGGCCGCCGAAGCGGCCCGTTCGATTGCCCGCGGCGGTCAACAGGGCCGGGTTCAGGTGTTATCGAAAGCCGCCTTTACCCCTCTGTATAGCCGTGACAACCCGCTTGATGGGCTCGGCCGGGCGGAGAAGGTTGAACTGCTCAAGCGTATCGACGTGGCCACTCGGGCGCTGGATCCGCGTATCAAACAGGTCACCGTAAGCTTGGCCGGGGTGTGGGAACACATTCTGGTGGCCGGCCTGGACGGCGGCATGGCGGCTGACATACGTCCACTGGTTCGCTTCAACGTCAGTGTCATCGTCGAGCAGAACGGCCGACGTGAGCGCGGCGGGCAGGGCGGTGGTGGCCGTACGGGATATGAATATTTTCTCAGCGAAGACCGGGCGATGGGTTATGCCCGTGAGGCGCTGCGCCAGGCCCTGGTCAATCTGGATGCGGTTGCGGCGCCGGCTGGTACCTTGCCGGTCGTCCTCGGGCCGGGCTGGTCGGGCGTGTTGCTGCACGAAGCCGTGGGACATGGGTTGGAAGGCGACTTCAATCGCAAGGGCAGTTCGGCCTACAGCGGGCGGGTTGGCCAGCAGGTCGCTTCCAAACTGTGCACCATTGTGGATGACGGCACGTTGGCGAATCGTCGTGGCTCTTTGAGTGTGGATGACGAAGGCACGCCGACCCAATGCACCACGCTGATCGAGAACGGAATCCTCAAAGGCTATATTCAGGACAAGCTGAATGCGCGCTTGATGGGCGTTTCGCCTACCGGCAACGGCCGGCGTGAGTCTTACGCTCACCTTCCGATGCCGCGTATGACCAACACCTACATGCTGGCAGGCGAGAGCGACCCGGAGGAAATCATTCGCTCGGTTAAGAAGGGGATTTACTGCGCGAGCCTCGGCGGCGGCCAGGTAGACATCACCAGCGGCAAATTCGTTTTTTCGACCAGCGAGGCCTATCTGATCGTAGACGGCAAGATCACGGCGCCGGTAAAAGGCGCGACATTGATCGGCAACGGACCGGAGGTCATGAACAAGGTTTCGATGGTCGGCACCGATCTGGCTTTGGACAGCGGCGTCGGCACATGCGGCAAAGATGGTCAGTCAGTACCGGTTGGCGTGGGTCAGCCAACCTTGAAGATAGACGGCATCACGGTTGGCGGGACAGGGGCCTGACGGGTGTTGCTAGCCGTCAGGCGGAGCGGGAAGCCGTCGCGCTATTGCCGGTCGCTGGGCTCACGGCTCGCAGCGCCTGGTCAGCGCAGGCCGCGCTGGGTTTCGTCCAGGTCGCGGATGTACTTGAATATCTTGCGACTCGCGGCGGGCGGCTTGTTACGCGCTGCTTCATGCTGGGCATGACGGATGAGCCCGCGCAGATGCTGGCGGTCGGTTTCCGGGTATTCGGTCACGAACGCTTCCAGCGTTTCGTCGTTGCCGCCGATCAACCGGTCGCGCCAGCGCTCCAGCGCATGGAAGCGTTCGTTGTACTGACGTGTGGACGCATCGAGTTGATCAACGAGCGCCAGGATGGCGTCGACGTCCTGATCACGCATCAGCTTGCCGATGTATTGCACGTGACGCTTGCGGGCGATATGAGCAGTGTGTTTCGGCGCATCGGCGAGGGCCTTGCGCAATGCGTCAGTCAACGGTAGACGGTCTAGTACGTCGGGCTTGAGCGTCGTGAGGCGCTCACCTAGGTCTTGGAGGGCGTGCAGCTCACGTTTGACCTGGGTTTTGCTCTTTTCCTCGAAGCCGTCGAGATCGGAAATGTCAGACATGGGGCTAGTCCAGTAGGAAATGCCGCCATGATAACAGCAGCCTCGCTGCGGAGCTCAGCCGAGCACCGAGGGCTTGCGACTTGATGGAATCAGTTGTTGGAGTGTTTATGAGTGAAGTAGAGGGGATTGGCCCGCACGCGTTGCCCGGACTGCGCGAAAAAGTGTCGCGGATCATCGAAGAGGCCAGCCGGCAGGGTGCTAGCGCCTGTGAGGTGTCCGTCTCGATGGAGCAGGGCCTGTCGACGACGGTCCGGCAGCGGGAAGTAGAGACCGTTGAGTTCAATCGTGATCAGGGCTTCGGTATTACGTTGTACGTCGGTCAGCGCAAGGGCTCGGCGAGCACAACCGGCAGTGGCGACGAAGCAATTCGTGAAACCGTGGCGGCCGCGCTTGCGATTGCCAAGCATGCGTCTGAAGACGAGTTCGCCGGGCTCGCCGATCCTGCCTTGATGGCGACCGATGTTCCGGATCTGGATCTCTATCATCCCTGGGGCATTTCGCCGGATGAAGCCATTGAGCTGGCGCTCAGCTGCGAGGCGGCGGCCTTCGCCACTGACAGCCGCATTCTCAACGCCGACGGCACCAGCTTGAGCACTCACCAAGGAAGCCGCGGTTACGGCAATAGCAATGGCTTCATTGGCGCGTATTGCAGCACCCGGCATAGCCTGAGCAGCGTGATGATCGCCGAGGCGGATGGCCAGATGCAGCGGGATTACCACTACGATGTTTCCCGTGTCGCCAGTGATCTGGCCTCTGCCGAGTCAATTGGCAGGCGTGCCGCTGAGCGTGCCGTTCGCCGCTTGGGCGCCCGGCCCGTATCGACCTGCGACGTGCCCGTGTTGTTTTCGTCGGAGCTGGCGACGGGGCTGTTCGGCCATTTCCTCGCTGCAATCTCTGGCGGCAATCTCTATCGCCAGTCGTCTTTCCTGGAAGGCGCGCTGGGAGAAACGCTGTTTCCCGAGTGGTTGAGCCTCGATGAGCGCCCGCGTCTACCACGTGGGTTGGCAAGCTCCGCATACGATGGCGACGGACTCGCAACCTATGCCAAGCCGTTCGTCGAGAATGGCAGGCTGCTCTCCTATGTACTGGGAACCTATTCCGGACGCAAGTTGGGAATGCCCAGTACCGCGAATGCCGGCGGCGTGCACAATCTCTTCGTGACCCACGGTGATGAAGATCAGGCGGCCCTGGTTCGTCGCATGGGGCGGGGATTGTTGGTCACTGAACTGATGGGGCAGGGCTTGAACCTTGTCACCGGTGACTATTCCCGTGGCGCTGGTGGTTTCTGGGTAGAGAACGGTGAGATTCAGTTCCCGGTTCAGGAGGTCACCATCGCGGGCAACCTGCGGGACATGTTCCGTCAGATCGTTGCGGTGGGCTGCGATGTCGAAACGCGTAGCAGCATTCACACCGGATCGGTGCTTATCGAACGGATGAAAGTGGCGGGGCAGTAACGAGGTGCAGGCTGGCCGTAATCAAAATGTAGAAGCGGCCGAGTGAGGTGAAGGCACGGCGATGATTCGCTTGCCGGCCACTATTCGCCCTCCTCGAAATAATCCTCGATAAGCGCGATCAACGCTTGTAGCGCCTCTTGTTCCTGCTCGCCTTGGGTATGCAGGTGCAAGGTGGTGCCTTTGCTGGCGGCGAGCATCATCACAGCCATGATGCTCTTGCCATCGATGAGCGATTCAGCGCAGCGACCCACGCGGACGTCGCAAGGGTATTGATTGGCGACGCCGACGAACTTCGCTGCCGCTCGGGCATGTAGCCCAAGCTTATTGATGATGGTGATCTCGCACGCAGGCATGTGAATTCCTAAGTCAGGTCGCGGTGGCGGACCTGGACGTTCTTCAAGGGGTCGCGCAGCGCCTCACCCAGCCGCTCAGCCAGATAGACCGAGCGGTGGTGGCCGCCGGTGCAGCCAATGGCAACCGTGACATACGCACGATTGCTTGCAGCGAACCGCGGAAGCCATTTACTCAGATAGGCATGGATATCGTGGAACATCTCGTCTACGTCTGCCTGCGTCGAGAGGTAGTCGATGACGGGTTGGTCCAGGCCAGAAAAATCCCGTAGATCGGCTTTCCAGTACGGGTTGGGCAGGCAACGCACATCAAAGACCAGATCCGCATCCACCGGCATGCCGCGCTTGAATCCAAAGGACTCGAAGAGAAACGCTGTGCCTGGCTCGGGCTTGTTCAGCAGGCGCAGCTTCAGCGTGTCACGTAGCTGATAGAGGTTGAGGTGCGTGGTATCAATTTTTAGATCAGCGTGATCGATGATGGGCGCTAACAGCAGCTCCTCGTCATGGATCGCCTCTGCCAGTGAGCGATTCTGATTGGTCAGCGGGTGCCGCCGACGCGTCTCCGAGAAGCGCTTGAGTAACGTCTCGTCTGCAGCATCCAGGTACAGCACGTCGCACTGGATATATCGGGCGCGCACATCTTCGAGCAGCTCGGGAAATCGTTTCAGTTGGCTGGGTAAATTGCGTGCGTCGATGGATACCGCCACTTGTGGCTGCAGCAACTCCGTGTGCAGCAGCGCTCGCTCCGCCAGTTCCGGCAGAAGGCCGGCGGGCAAATTGTCAATGCAATAGAAGCCATTGTCTTCAAGTACGTTGAGCGCGGTGCTTTTGCCGGACCCGGAGCGACCGCTGACGATGATCAGGCGCATGCAGTGGGTGGCACGAAGGCCAAGATGCCTCGCTTGAGGCTGCTTGGGAGAGATGAGCGTTGGCAGGTTTGGGGCACGTGTCTCTTCCTCACTCAGCGTGGGCGGCAAAACACCGCTCTGCTAGCGACCGCTTTGAATATCGACAATGGCTTGATACAGATCCTGCCCCGACGTGGCCTGCCGCAGGCGTTCACGCACCTCTTCGCGGTCCAGCATGCTAGCAATCTGACGAAGCAGTTCGAGGTGCTCGTCGGTGGCCGCTTCGGGCACGAGTAACACAAACAGCAGATCGACGGGAGCGCCGTCGATGGCATCAAAGTCTACTGGCGTGTCGAGCCGCAGTACGGCACTGAGGGGCGATACACAGCCAGGCATACGGCAATGAGGAATGGCAATGCCATTGCCGAAGCCGGTTGAGCCAAGCTTCTCGCGGGCAATGAAACTCTCGAAGATAGTCTGCGAGTCCAGATCGGGGAGATCCTGGCCGAGCACCTTAGCGATCTGTTCCAGGACGCGTTTCTTGCTACCACCCGGGACGTTCACCAAGGAACGTCCGGGGGTCAGAATGTTTTCGATTCGGATCATGATGGGTCAGCGAGCAAGTAAGCCCTGGTTATGGTCGAGCTGTTTTTCTTTGTGCTTGATAAGTTGCCGGTCAAGTTTGTCGGCAAGCAAATCTATGGCCGCGTACATATCGCTGTGTTCGGCGTTGGCAATGACTTCGCGTCCGGCTACATGCAGTGTGGCTTCGGCTTTCTGCTTGAGCTTTTCGACCTGAAGGATCACTTGGACGGCAATGATGCGGTCGAAATGTCGCTCCAGTCGGTCGAACTTCTCCTCAACGTAGTCACGCATGGCTTCTGTGATTTCTAAGTGAAGGCCAGTGATGTTGATTTGCATACTGCATCTCCTTTTCTGCCACTTGCGATTCGGCGGGCTAAAACGCCCGCCACCGAAAGAAATCGAACAAGTCGCCTGGGCATCTACATCAACCGCTTGCGCTCGCTGGATGGTGCAATACCGAGTGATTCGCGGTATTTGGCGACGGTGCGGCGTGCAACATTGATACCTTGTGCCTCCAGTAGACCAGCGATCTTGCTGTCGCTCAATGGCTTTTTAGGGTTTTCCGCGGCGACCAGCTTCTTGATGATTGCCCGTATCGCTGTGGACGAGCATTCACCGCCTTCGGCTGTGCTGACATGGCTTGAGAAGAAATATTTCAGCTCGTAGATGCCGCGCGGGGTATGCATGAATTTCTGCGTTGTGACCCGCGAGATCGTCGACTCATGCATCCCTACTGCCTCCGCGATATCGTGTAGCACCAGCGGTTTCATGGCTTCATCCCCATGCTCGAAGAAGCCGCGCTGGTGTTCGACGATCTGCGTGGCAACCTTCATCAGCGTCTCGTTGCGGCTTAGCAGGCTCTTGATAAACCAGCGTGCCTCTTGCAGCTGGTTGCGCATGAAGGTGTTGTCAGCGCTGGCATCGGCGCGTTTGACGAAACCGGCGTACTGCGCATTGACACGCAGGCGGGGCATGGCATCCTGATTCAGCTCAACCAGCCAGCGGCCGTTGTGCTTGCGAACGATCACATCGGGTACAACGTATTCCGGCTCACCCGCTTCGATTTGCGAGCCGGGTCGCGGATTCAATGTCTGGATCAGATCGATGATCTGGCGCAGCTCGTCTTCTTTGAGCTTTAGGCGGCGCATCAACAGGCTGTAGTCGCGACCGCCGAGAATCTCCAGGTGATCACTCACCAGCCGGAGTGCCTCGCTTAGCCAGGGAGTTCGCTCGGGAAGCTGGCGAAGCTGCAGTAACAAGCACTCTCGCAAATCCCGCGCCCCGATACCGGCCGGTTCAAACTGTTGGATGCGGCGCAGTACAACCTCCACCTCATCGAGCTCGATTCCCAGTTCTGGATCGAATGACTCAAGCACCTCTTCAAGGGTTTCGTCGAGATAGCCCTGAGGGTTGATGCAGTCGATCAGGGTGGCGGCGATGAGACGATCGGTGTCGCTCATGGGGGCGAGGTTGAGCTGCCAGAGCAAATGGCTTTGCAAGCTTTCGCCCGTTGAGGTCCGGCTGGTGAAATCCCATTCGTCGTCGTCACTGCTGGGCAGGCTGCTGGCGCTCGTCTGGTAGATATCTTCCCAGGCGGTATCTACGGGCAACTCTTCGGGGATGCGGTCCCCCCAGTCGCCTTCCTCGAGGTTCTCCACCGTATTGATGGGCTCCTCATAGTGAGCGTCTGGTTCGGCCGTCTCGGTGGAGGTGCTCTCTGATTTTTTTTCGACGGACTCCGCCATTGGATCGGAGTTGTCGAAGTCGTCTCCATCCTCTTCGCGTTCGAGCATCGGGTTGGAGTCCAGCGCTTCCTGAATCTCCTGCTGAAGATCGAGGGTGGAGAGCTGGAGTAATCGTATGGCTTGTTGCAGCTGCGGAGTCATCGTCAGCTGCTGGCCCATCTTCAGGACTAGCGATGGTTTCATGGCAGAGGACTTCGAACCTTATTTGCCGGCGCAACCGCGCCTGTTCCGATTTCGCTGGCGCAGCTGGCGCCAACGTAAGCAAATTATATGCCTGCTTGAGAAGCCTTTGCCTAGCCCTAGACGACCGTCTCGGTGGAAAAAAGCAGGATCAGAGTCTGAATTCGTGTCCGAGGTAAACTTCTTTGACCAGTTGATTGGCCAGGATCGTCTCTGCATCACCTTCGGCAATCAGTTGACCATCGTTGACGATGTAAGCGGTTTCGCAGATGTCCAGCGTCTCGCGGACGTTGTGGTCGGTGATAAGCACACCGATTCCTTTGGCCTTGAGGTGGTGGATGATCTGCTTGATGTCGCCAACAGAGATCGGGTCGACACCGGCGAAGGGTTCATCCAGGAGAATGAACTTGGGTGCGGTAGCCAACGCGCGGGCAATCTCGACACGACGCCTTTCACCACCAGACAGGCTCATGCCCAGGCTGTCGCGAATGTGATGAATATGAAATTCCTGCAGCAGGCCTTCCAGCGCCAGCTGTCGCCCGTTGCGATCAAGATCCTTGCGTGTTTCAAGGATCGCCATGATGTTGTCGCTCACGGATAGCTTGCGGAAAATCGAGGCTTCCTGAGGCAGGTAGCCAATTCCAGCCCGAGCGCGACCGTGCATGGGCAAATGCGTGACATCCTGGTCGTCGATCAGTACCCGACCCTGATCAGCCTTGACCAGGCCGACAATCATGTAGAAGCACGTGGTCTTGCCCGCTCCGTTCGGGCCAAGCAAGCCGACAATCTGTCCGCTATCGATGGACAGGCTGACATCACGTACGACCTGGCGACTCTTGTAGCTTTTGGCTAGATGCTGGGCTTTGAGGGTCGGCATTACTCAGTCTGCTCCGTTGCCGGCTGATCTTTCTTGCGCGGCTGGATGACCATGTCGACCCGGGGGCGGGGAGTGGTGACGTCGGTATTGGTAGCGCGGCCTGCGTTGACGATCTGTCGTTGGGTGTCATAGACGATTTTCTCGCCTTCAAACGTATTGCCTTCCTGGACGACTTTTGCCTGATCGATCAAGACGATGCGCTCGTTCGCGGCAAAATACTGGATGGTCAGGCCATACGCCTTGACGATTTCTTTGTCCGCTGCCGGCTTCTGCTCGTAGTAGGCGGGTTTGCCGATGGAGGTGAAGACCTCAACATCGCCATTCTCGTTCTGGGTAATGGTGACGGTGTCGCCAGTGATTTTCATCGTCCCCTGTGTGATCACCACATCGCCGCGGTACACCGCAACACCCTGGCGGTCATCCAGCTCCGCCGTATCGGCCTGGACGCGGATCGGTTGATTGCGGTCTTCAGGAAGCGCATGGGCATACGAACCGAGCAGAAAAATACTTAAACCGATCAGAAGGGGGAGAGTTTTAACGCAGCTCATGCTGGCCTCTTACATTGGATAGCAGGAGCATCCTGCCTTCGTCTAGATACGCTTTCATACCCGTGGCGGTGGTTACGCCGTTTGCGGCGACGATTCTAACGGGTTGGCGGGTCTCGGCATAATCCTTCTCGGGAAGAACGGTCATCCGGCTGGTGGTGACGATCGTTGGGCGTCCCTTTGCATCGGTGCGTTCGATCCTGACGTTGTCGATCAGCTCGACTTCGTCCCCCTTGGGGCCGACCTCGCCACGCTCACTGGTCACGTGCCAAGGCAGCTCAGTACCCCGATAGGAACGTATATCGGGCCGGGTCAGCAGGCTGACGTCGCTGGCTTTGATGTGCTCGACCTTCTCTGCAGTCAGCTCGTAGTTGCGCTTGCCATCCGCCTGGTATTGAACGGTCCGGGAGTTGATGACGTAGAAATCGATGGGCGATGCCTGTCCCTGAGCCACGGGCACATCCTGCATAAAGCTCTCGGGCCGTATGTTCCAGTAGCCAATCGCGATCAACAGCAGCGCGATCAGCAGCAGAATGGCGGGGCGTCGGATTTTACTGAGCATTGAGACCTCTAGAGATAGGCAGCCTGAGCGGCTTCGAGGCTGCCTTGGGCGCGCATGATCAGTTCGCAGAACTCGCGTGCCGCACCCTCACCACCGCGAGCGGCAGTAACCCCGTGCGCATGCTGGCGTACAAAGGTATCTGCGCTGGCGACAGCCATGCCCAGGCCGACACGGCGTATCACTGGCAGGTCTGGGAGATCGTCACCCAGATAGGCGACTTCAGCGTAGTCGAGCCCGAGTTCGGCGAGCAATTCATCGAGCACCACCAACTTGTCCTCACGCCCCTGATACAGGTGCTGGATGCCCAGGTTTTGGGCTCGTCGCTCGACAACGGGTGTCTTGCGGCCACTGATGATCGCGGTGCGAACGCCAGAATTGATCAGCATCTTGATCCCTTGACCATCGAGCGTATTGAAGGTCTTGAACTCGCTGCCATCGACAAGAAAGTACAGCTTGCCATCGGTGAGAACGCCGTCGACGTCAAAGATAGCCAGACGGACATCGCGGGCGCGACGAAGTAAGTCGTTCATTACATCACTCCCGCGCGCAGCAGATCATGCATGTTAAGCGCACCAACAGGGCGGTCGTTCTCATCGACTACTACCAGCGCGTTGATCTTATTGTCTTCCATTATTCGTAACGCTTCGGCAGCGAGCATGTCGGCGTTGGCAGTCTTGCCATGGACCGTCATGACCTGATCAATGCTGGCCTGGCGCACATCGATCCCCTTGTCCAGCGTGCGGCGCAAGTCACCGTCAGTGAAGATGCCAGCCAAGGTGCCGTCCGCCTCTAAAACCGCGGTCATGCCGAGCCCTTTCTGGGTCATCTCCAACAGCGCTTCGCGCAGAGAAGTGCCCCGATTGACAAGCGGAAGGCGCGCTCCGGCGTGCATCACATGTTCGACTTTGAGCAGTAGGCGTCGTCCCAGTGCGCCGCCGGGGTGAGAAAAGGCGAAATCCTCGGCGGTGAAGCCGCGGGACTCCAGCAGCGCGATCGCCAGCGCATCACCGAGTACCAGGCTCACGGTAGTCGAAGAGGTGGGCGCCAGGTTCAGCGGGCAGGCTTCGATGGCAACGCTCGCATCGATGTTGACCTCCGCCGCCTTGGCGAGCACAGAATCGGGGTTGCCGGTCATGCTGATCAAGGTGATCCCTAAGCGTTTGATCAGCGGCAGCAGGGTCACGATTTCGCTGGTTGTGCCCGAGTTGGATAGGGCCAGCACAACGTCGTCACGGGTAATCATGCCCATGTCGCCATGGCTGGCTTCGGCCGGATGAACAAAAAAGGCGGTGGTGCCGGTGCTGGCGAGCGTGGCGGCGATCTTGTTGCCGATATGCCCGGACTTGCCCATGCCGACCACGACGACGCGGCCCTTGCATTGAAGGATGAGCTCACAGGCCTTGACGAACTGCGCATCGATGCGGCTCTTGAGTTGCTCGACCGCTTCTATCTCCATGCGGATTGTGCGCTGGGCCGTCTCGATCAGCTGGTTGCTCTGACTCATGTTCGCATCGTCGCCTGAATGAAAACGCGGGATTATAGCGGCAAACCCAGCGCTGCTCACCGAAAAGCTTCGAATGGATCGTCGCCGCTGATACTGAACTCAAGCTGAACGAATATCCGCTCGCTCATGCGCCAATACAGGCGTTTGCTTGGGAGGTCCCGAGGGCGGTGCTATAGTTCGCGCCGCCAAAACGGCTCTGCGAAGTAACTCCGAAAGACCGGAGGGCGTCTGATTCGCAGGCTGTATCCAAGGAGATCCGATGAGCGCCGCCAACGCTAACGCCGTCGAGCTGAAGGGTGTCACCTTCATGCGCGGGGAGCGGAGCATTTTCAACAATGTCGATATCGTCATACCGCGAGGCAAGGTGACGGCCATCATGGGTCCGTCCGGCTGCGGTAAGACCACGCTGTTGCGCCTGATCGCCGCCCAGCTCAAGCCAACCAGCGGCGAAGTCTGGGTCGCCGGGACCAACCTGCCAACGCTGTCGCGCCGCGAGCTGTTCGATATGCGCAAGCAGATGGGCGTGCTGTTCCAGAGCGGCGCGCTGTTCACTGACCTCGATGTTTTCGAGAACGTGGCCTTTCCACTGCGTGTGCATACCAAACTGCCTGAAGAGATGATCCGCGACATCGTCCTGATGAAGCTGCAGGCGGTGGGGCTGCGCGGGGCGGTGGAGCTGATGCCTGACGAGCTGTCCGGTGGGATGAAACGTCGTGTGGCGCTCGCGCGTGCGATTGCGCTGGATCCTCAGATTCTCATGTATGACGAGCCCTTTGCCGGCCAGGACCCGATTGCCATGGGCGTGCTGGTGCAGTTGATCCGATTGCTCAACGATGCTCTGGGTATCACCAGTATCGTCGTCTCTCATGACCTGGCCGAAACTGCCAGCATTGCCGATTACATCTACGTCGTGGGCGATGGGCAGGTACTTGGGCAGGGAACGCCAGCTGAGCTGCGAGCGTCAACCAGTCCGCGTATTCAACAGTTCATGAAGGGCGCTGCGGACGGCCCGGTTCCTTTCCATTTTCCGGCACCGGACTATGCCGAGGATTTGCTGCGAGGCTCCGATGCGTAAACGTTCTTTAGTCGAGCGAATCCGAGCGTTTGGTGAGGCTGGCATAAACGTGATCGCGGCACAGGGGCGCGCGACACTGTTCCTGTTTCATGCGCTGTTTGGGCCCAGTGGGTTGCGCAATCGGTTCTCACTACTTATCCGGCAGCTCTATTCGGTCGGTGTGCTGTCGCTGGCGATCGTTGTGGTATCCGGCATCTTTATCGGCATGGTGCTTGCGCTGCAGGGTTACAGCATTCTGAGCAGCTACGGTTCCGAGCAAGCGGTGGGGCAGATGGTGGCATTGACGCTGCTGCGGGAGCTCGGGCCTGTGGTGACCGCGTTGTTGTTCGCCGGGCGCGCTGGATCAGCACTGGCGGCTGAGATCGGCAATATGAAGTCCACCGAACAACTGTCCAGCCTAGAAATGATTGGCGTCGATCCGCTGAAGTACATCATTGCGCCGCGGCTTTGGGCCGGCTTCATTTCCTTGCCGCTGCTGACCGTAATCTTCAACGTGGTGGGTATCTGGGGCGGCGCGATGGTCGCCGTAGACTGGCTAGGGGTGTATGAAGGCTCGTTCTGGTCCAACATGCAGAACAGCGTCACCTTTACGTCAGACGTACTCAATGGCGTGATCAAAAGCTTGGTGTTTGGCGTGGTGGTTACCTGGATCGCGGTGTTTCAGGGGTACGACTGCGAACCAACTTCAGAAGGTATCAGCCGTGCCACGACCCGGACCGTCGTTTACGCCTCTCTGGCGGTACTCGGCCTCGACTTTATTTTGACCGCCTTGATGTTTGGAGATTTTTGATGCGTATCCGCACCCTGGAAATCGGTGTTGGCTTGTTCCTCTTGGCCGGTGTTCTGGCGCTGCTCCTGCTGTCGCTGCGGGTCAGTGGGCTGAATGTCGATAGCACTGACACCTATAAGCTTTACGCCTATTTCGACAATATTGCCGGTCTCAGTGTCCGATCAAAGGTCACCATGGCCGGCGTGACCATTGGCAAAGTGACTGCGATCGATCTGGACCGCGAGAGCTATACCGGACGTGTCACGCTGGAGGTCCAGAAGGATATCGATATCCTGCCGATGGACTCAACGGCGTCGATTCTGACTGCCGGCTTGCTGGGCGAAAAATATGTCGGCATCAGTGTCGGCGGCGAAGAGGAAACGCTGGGCGACGGCGATACGATTCGCGATACCCAGTCGTCCCTTGTGTTGGAAGAGCTGATCGGCAAATTTTTGCTCAATTCGGTCAATAAAGAGTGAGGAGTATCCATATGATGACTGCCCTGCGCCGTGGCGTGCTGGTGTTGCTGACCGCCTTGCCGATGCTGGCCTTGGCCGCCCCGAGTGCTCACGAAGTGATCCAGAAAACCACGGATGAGCTGCTCGCGGATCTCAAAACGAATAAAGACCAATACCGTCAGGACCCGAACGCCTTCTACGAATCGCTCAACGAGATTCTAGGTCCAGTGGTGGATGCGGAAGGAATCTCACGAAGCATCATGACGGTTAAGTATTCGCGCAACGCAAGCCCTGCACAGATGACGCGCTTCCAAGAGAACTTCAAGCGCAGCCTCATGCAGTTCTATGGCAACGCGCTCCTGGAGTACAACAACCAGCAGATACGTGTGCTGCCGGCGAGCGGCAAGCAAGACGCTGAGCGTACCAGTGTCGGTATGGAAGTCACCGGCCGCCAGGGCGAGATCTACCCCGTGTCCTACACAATGGTCAATCAAGGTGGCGAATGGCGCGTGCGTAACGTGATCATCAATGGCATCAACATTGGCAAGCTATTCCGCGATCAATTCGCAGATGCCATGCAAAAGAATGGCGGCGACCTGGATAAGACGATCGATGGCTGGGCAGAGGTAGTCGCGCGCGCCAAGGACACTGAGGCGGGCCAGCAGGCAGCGGGCGACGATGAGTAACGCGCGTGTCGAGCGGGGAGACAGCGGCGAGCTGCAGCTTTTCGGTGTGCTCGATTACCAGTCCGGCCCGGCTTTGCGCCAGGCCGGTCAAGCCTTGATCCGTGCGGGCAAAGGCGAACGTTTGCTGATCGATTGTTCGTCTGTGGAAAAGTCCAGCAGCGTTGGGCTTTCACTGTTGCTCGCTTTTACCCGCGACGCACGGGCGTCCGAGCGTCAGGTGGAAATCATCGGTGTCCCTGAGGACATGCGCGAAATCGCTAAGGTATCTGGGCTGCTGGAAATCCTTCCTCTGGCAGGCGATTCGGAAGGGGCTATCTGATGCTGCTGCGCTGGGCTGAGTCGGCACGCAGCAAGGTACACGCCGTCGCCGAGTCGCTGGGTAACCTGTTCGTCGAAACCTTTCACTACCTGTCCCTGTTTGCTATCGGGGCGGTTACGGCCTGGGCAGGTCTGGACGCGTTTCTGGGAATGCTCGACAAAGGCAGCATCAGTGTTGACGACATCCTGCTGCTGTTTATCTACCTTGAGCTTGGCGCAATGGTTGGCATCTATTTCAAGACCAACCATATGCCCGTGCGCTTCCTTATCTACGTGGCGATCACTGCGCTCACGCGTTTGCTGATTTCCGATGTTTCGCACCATCATCGACCCGACATGGGCGTCGTCTATATTTCAGGCGCGATTCTGCTGCTGGCCGTGGCGATCCTCGTGGTGCGCTTTGCTTCTTCGAAGTTTCCCGCGGTAACGGCGGGCAATCGACACCCGCGCCGGCCGGATAGCGAGGCGGAGACCCTCGAGTAGTGAGCTTCGTCACCCCAAGCGGCTTCGGGGTTCGCAGCTCAAGGGCTTTTTTGTATGATGGCCGGCCGCGCGCGTCCGGCGCCGATCGAGGTTGAACATGCAGGCCGTAGAAGTTAAGAATTTCCTGGAAGAGAAGCTTTCAGGCGCACAGGTGGAAGTCGAGGGCGAAGGCTGCAACTTTCAGCTGAACGTGATCAGCGACGAGTTGGCTGGTCTGAGCCCGGTCAAGCGGCAACAACAGATCTATGCCCACCTGAACCCCTGGATTGCGGACGGCAGTATTCACGCCGTCACGATGAAGTTCTTCAGCCATGCCGACTGGCTTGCACGTAGCTGATTGCCGGTTGCGACATACATTTTCAGCCCGTGCGCCGTCATTGACGCCGCGTACGGCTCTTCTTCGCCAGCGCTTCGAGCCTGCGGGTTACGGGAACATCCATGGATAAATTGATTATTACCGGCGGTGCGCGCCTTAATGGCGAAATTCGTATCTCCGGTGCCAAGAACTCGGCTCTGCCCATCTTGGCAGCCACCTTGCTGGCCGATACGCCGGTAACCGTTTGCAACCTGCCACACCTGCACGACATCACCACCATGATCGAACTGTTCGGCCGTATGGGCGTACAGCCGGTTATCGACGAGAAGCTCAGCGTAGAAGTGGATGCGAGCAGCATCCAGACGTTGGTGGCGCCCTACGAGCTGGTCAAGACCATGCGCGCCTCGATTCTCGTCCTCGGCCCGATGGTTGCGCGCTTCGGTGAGGCAGAGGTCGCCCTGCCGGGTGGTTGCGCCATCGGATCGCGACCTGTTGACCTGCATATCCGCGGCCTCGAAGCGATGGGCGCCCAGATTGATGTCGAAGGCGGTTACATCAAAGCCAAGGCGCCAGCAGGTGGTTTGCGTGGCGCGCACTTCTTCTTCGATATCGTCAGCGTGACCGGTACCGAGAACATCATGATGGCGGCGGCGCTGGCCAATGGCCGC
The DNA here is from genome assembly GCF_019880365.1 of Pseudomonas sp. DNDY-54. Classification (NCBI taxonomy): domain Bacteria; kingdom Pseudomonadati; phylum Pseudomonadota; class Gammaproteobacteria; order Pseudomonadales; family Pseudomonadaceae; genus Pseudomonas; species Pseudomonas sp. DNDY-54. The sequence continues at coordinate 3,395,645 of NZ_CP082271.1, read as the reverse complement.
AGCGTGCTGGAAAACGCCGCGCGTGAACCTGAAGTCGTCGACCTCGCCAATTTCCTCAATGCCATGGGTGCCCAGATCACCGGTGCGGGCACCGACACCATCACCATCGATGGCGTCAAGCGTCTCGGTGGCGGCCGCTACAGCGTGATGCCCGATCGCATCGAGACGGGCACATACCTGGTCGCAGCCGCAGCAACCGGCGGTCGTGTAAAGCTCAAGGACACCGATGCAACCTTACTCGAGGCGGTGCTGCATAAGCTCGAGGAAGCGGGCGCTTTTATCGATACCGGCAGTAACTGGATCGAGCTGGACATGAAAGGTAATCGACCGAAAGCGGTGAATGTTCGCACAGCGCCGTACCCCGCGTTCCCGACCGACATGCAGGCGCAGTTCATTGCCATGAATGCGGTGGCCGAAGGTACTGGTACGGTTATCGAGACGGTGTTCGAAAACCGCTTCATGCACGTTTACGAAATGAACCGCATGGGCTCGCAGATCCTGGTCGAGGGGAATACCGCTATCGTTACCGGCGTACCGAAGCTCAAGGGCGCTCCGGTCATGGCGACTGACCTGCGCGCATCGGCGAGCCTAGTCATCGCCGGGCTGGTTGCAGAGGGCGATACGCTCATTGATCGCATTTATCACATCGACCGTGGATACGAGTGCATCGAGGAAAAGCTGCAGCTGCTCGGCGCCAAGATTCGCCGCGTACCGGGCTAGCTAATGGCTAAGGGCCGCAGCCGCTAGCGCATAGTGCCGGCGGCTGCGATCAGCCCCGCGAACGCCAAGGCCAACGCCAAGGTTGGCAACAACAGGCACCAAGGAATATCCGTCCATGCTCACCATTGCCCTGTCCAAAGGCCGCATTCTCGACGACACGCTTCCGCTGCTTGCCGCGGCCGGTATCGTCCCGACCGAAAATCCAGAAAAGAGCCGCAAACTGATCATCCCGACTACGCAGGATGATGTGCGTTTGTTGATCGTCCGTGCGACGGATGTGCCGACCTACGTCGAGCACGGCGCGGCGGATCTCGGGGTGGCCGGCAAAGATGTGCTGATGGAATACGGTGGCCAAGGGCTGTACGAGCCGCTGGACCTCAAAATCGCTAACTGCAAGCTGATGACGGCTGGCAGAGTTGGTGCGCCAGCGCCCAAAGGGCGTCTGCGGGTCGCTACCAAGTTCGTCAATGTCGCCAAGCGCTACTACGCCGAGCAAGGTCGTCAGGTGGATATCATCAAACTGTATGGGTCGATGGAGCTCGCGCCGCTGGTGGGCCTGGCTGACACCATTATCGACGTCGTGGATACCGGTAATACGCTCCGGGCTAACGGGCTGGAGCCGCAGGAACTCATCGCCATGATCAGTTCGCGACTGGTGGTCAACAAGGCGTCAATGAAAATGCAGCATGCGCGCATTCAGGCGCTTATCGATGCGCTGCAGAGCGCCGTTGCGCAGCACGCTTAACGTTCGCCTGGCTCCTGCGCAGCCGATTCGCCTATGCAGGCCATAGCCGAAATTCTCAGGTGCCCGCGCCGTCGGCTTGTTAACCTAAGGCACCTGAATCAGCCAGTCCGTATCTTCCGTGAGGCCCGCTATGACTGCTCCCATCGACATTCGCCGACTCAATGCTGCTGATCCTGAGTTTGCTCGGCACCTGGATCATCTGCTGAGCTGGGAGAGCGTTTCTGATGATGGCGTCAATCAGCGTGTGATGGAGATCATCAAGGCCGTACGTGAGCGCGGGGATGCGGCGTTGGTTGAGTTGACTCAGCGTTTCGACGGGCTCGAGGTCGCCTCCATGACCGATCTGATCCTGCCCCGTGAGCGCCTCGAGCTGGCGCTCACCCGAATCAGCCCGGCCCAACGCCAGGCGCTGGAAGCCGCGGCAGCGAGGGTCCGTAGTTACCATGAAAAGCAAAAACAGGATTCATGGACGTACACCGAAGCCAATGGCACCGTGTTGGGCCAGAAGGTCACCCCCCTTGATCGTGCTGGACTCTATGTGCCGGGTGGTAAGGCTTCATACCCGTCTTCAGTATTGATGAACGCCATTCCGGCGAAGGTGGCCGGAGTACCCGAGGTGGTCATGGTTGTGCCCACCCCTCGCGGTGAGATCAACGAGCTGGTGCTGGCGGCGGCCTGCATTGCCGGGGTCGATCGGGTCTTCACCATCGGCGGAGCCCAGGCGGTCGCTGCGCTGGCCTACGGCACCGAGAGCGTGCCGCCAGTGGACAAGATCGTCGGGCCGGGCAATATCTATGTCGCCACTGCCAAGCGTCACGTGTTTGGCAAGGTTGGGATCGACATGATCGCCGGGCCGTCTGAGATCCTGGTGGTCTGCGACGGTCAAACCGACCCGGACTGGATTGCCATGGACCTGTTTTCCCAGGCCGAGCACGACGAAGATGCGCAATCGATTTTGGTCAGTCCGGACGCGGCATTTCTTGACCGAGTTGCCGAAAGCATTGGCCGCCTGCTGCCGACGCTGGAGCGCCGTGAGATCGCCCGCGCATCCTTGCAGGGTCGCGGGGCGCTGATTCAAGTCGCTGACATGCAGCAGGCAATCGAGGTGGCGAATCGCATTGCGCCAGAGCACCTTGAACTGTCCGTAGCCGATCCTGAGCAATGGTTGCCGCAGATTCGCCACGCAGGCGCGATTTTCATGGGCCGCTACACTGCCGAAGCGTTGGGCGACTATTGTGCTGGCCCAAACCACGTACTTCCCACGTCAGGAACCGCTCGATTCTCGTCACCGCTCGGTGTTTACGACTTTCAGAAACGCTCGTCGATCATCAATTGCTCGGCCGAAGGCGCATCTGAGCTGGGCAAGATCGCCTCAGTGCTGGCACGGGGCGAGTCCTTGACCGCTCACGCACGCAGTGCCGAGTATCGAATTAAGCACTAGCGAAAAACACACCTGCTGAGTACACGCGTTTTGCCTGTCCGCTTTGGTCAATCGGGCCGTGTTATACGCGTAGCCGTGTTCCGTCTGATGGCAAACAATTCATGTTTTGAGGAGTGAAGGGCAGATGAGCAAATTTTGGAGCCCTTTCGTCAAGGACCTGGTCCCCTATGTTCCAGGGGAGCAGCCGAAGCTGATCAACCTGGTCAAGCTCAACACTAATGAAAACCCCTATGGCCCATCGCCGAAGGCGATCGCGGCGATGCAGGCCGAGCTAGGCGACAGCTTGCGGCTGTATCCAGACCCTAATGGCGAACGCCTCAAGTGCTCAGTTGCTGACTTCTATGGGGTGCAACCGAGCCAAGTGTTCGTTGGCAACGGATCGGATGAGGTGCTCGCCCATGCCTTTCATGGCCTGTTTCAGCATGGGAAGCCCTTGCTGTTTCCCGACGTGACCTACAGTTTCTACCCTGTTTACTGCGGCTTGTACGGTATCGACTATGAAACCGTTAGGTTGGATGAACGATTCCAGATCGATGTCGCTGACTATGCTCGACCCAACGGTGGGATCATCTTTCCCAACCCCAATGCACCGACTGGATGCGCGTTGGCGCTCGACGCTATAGAACGGTTGCTTCAGGCGAACCCCGATTCCGTTGTGCTGGTGGATGAGGCCTATATCGATTTTGGTGGCATTTCGGCCGTTGCGTTGGTGGATCGCTATCCGAACCTGCTGGTCACCCAGACGCTTTCGAAGTCACGGTCATTGGCGGGGCTCCGAGTCGGTTTGGCTATCGGGCATCCGGACCTGATCGAGGCGCTGGAACGCATCAAGAACAGCTTCAACTCCTACCCGCTGGATCGCATTGCGATTGCCGGCGCGGCAGCTGCGTTCGAAGACCGCGCTTATTTCGAGCAGACCTGTCGGCAGGTAATTGCTAGCCGCGAGTCGGTTACCGCAGCAATGGAAGCGATGGGCTTCGAGGTGCTGCCATCAGCGGCCAACTTCGTGTTCACCCGTCATCCACAGCACGACGCTGCGACGCTGGCTGCCGATCTTAGAGAGCAGGGCATCATTGTCCGCCACTTCAAGCAGCCGCGGATCGAGCAGTACTTGCGAATTACCATTGGCGCGCCGGAACAGAATCAGGCATTAATCGGTGCGCTTAAAGGGATTGTCTAGACGACGCGCCGCAACCGGAAGGTTGCGTGCGCACTATTGAGGGCTTTTCTCTACCAGTGGGCGCATCCCCACCTCAGCGGTCAGTGTCAGCGGCGTACCGTTGCGAAGTATATCGATATCGATCATATCGCCCGGCCGTGCGCGGGCAACCTGATTCATCGAGGTGCGGCCATCGCTCGCCTGATGGCCATCAATGCTAAGAATCAGGTCGCCCGGTCGCAAGCCTGCGCGCTCGGCGGGCCCCTCTCGATAGACGCCTGCAACGACGATCCCTGGTCGACCCGCCTGACCGAAGGATTCCGCCAGCTCCGGCGTCAGGGATTGCACTTCCACCCCGAGCCAGCCGCGAATCACCTGGCCATGCTCGACGATAGATTTCATCACGTCCATGGCGAGCTTTACGGGAATGGCGAAACCGATGCCTTGCGAACCACCGGATTCGGAAATGATCGCCGTGTTGATGCCGATCAGATGACCCGCGGTGTCGACCAGCGCGCCACCGGAATTGCCGCGGTTGATGGCCGCGTCGGTCTGGATAAAGTCTTCATAAGTATTGAGCCCCAGCTGGTTGCGGCCGGTCGCGCTGATGATGCCCATAGTCACGGTCTGGCCCACCCCGAACGGATTTCCGATCGCCAGTGTCACATCGCCGATGCGGATGCCATCGGAGCGCCCTATGGTGATCGCCGGCAGGTCAGCCAGATCGATTTTCAGCACTGCAAGATCCGTTTCCGGATCGCTGCCGATGACTCGCGCAAGCGTTTCGCGGCCATCGCGCAACGCCACCACGATCTGCTCAGCGTTGGCAGTGACGTGATTGTTGGTCAGCAGGTAGCCTTCTGGGCTCATGATTACCGCCGAACCCAGGCTGGACTCCATACGACGCTGGCGGGGCAAGTTTTCGCCGAAGAACCGTTGGAATAGCGGATCGTCCTTGAGCATGGGCTTTTCGCTAGCGCTGTCGATCAGCTTGGTGGTGTAGAGATTGGCCACCGCCGGTGCTGCACTACTTACCGCGTTGGCATAGGAATAAGGGCCTTGCTGCGGTATGCCCACCAGCGGTGCCTGCTGCAGGCTGTATTCCGGCTGCGCGTTCATGCCAACTAGGTGGGGGTAGCGCTGAATGATCAGCAGGGCTACCAGCAGGCCCACCAGCAACGGCCAGCCAAAGAAACGCAGGGCATTGATCATCGCAGTTCGGAATCCGGACAGGTTGCGGAGGGCATTAGCGGCCCTTAAGGTGGCGGCATTATACGAAGCCGGCGACGAAATGCAGCTTTGCCGTAGCAAAACTGCGGCGAAAGCATGAGCAAGCTTAATCCCATTTCTATTCGTCCCGGCCGCTGCTGTCGGGCAATCATTAAGGAGGTGCTTTATGGCTGTTGCGCTGACTACGCTGGTGGACGAGGCCGACCGTTACCTAGGCGTAGCCAAGATCTCCGACTATTGCCCAAACGGACTGCAGGTTGAAGGGCGGCCGCAGGTGCGCCGCATCGTGAGCGGTGTGACCGCTAGCCAGGCGTTACTCGATGCGGCGGTCGACGCCCACGCTGATGTCGTCCTGGTCCATCACGGTTATTTCTGGAAAAACGAAGATCCACGCATCGTCGGCATGAAGCAGCGTCGGTTGAAAACGCTGCTTAACAACGACATCAGCCTGCTTGCCTATCATCTGCCTCTGGATGTGCATCCCGAAGTGGGCAACAACGTTCAGTTGGCGCGGATGCTTGGGCTGGTCGTGGAGGGCCCGCTGGAGCCAGACAATCCGCGTTCGGTGGGCCTCGTCGGTTCACTCGACACGCCACTGACGCCCGTCGATTTCATGCGACGCATTCAGACAACGCTCGGGCGCGAGCCCCTGATGATCGAAGGCCCCGCGGTGATCAGGCGGATCGCGTGGTGTACCGGAGGCGCGCAAGGTTATATCGATCGAGCCGTAATGGCTGGCGTCGATGCCTACCTGACCGGAGAGGTCTCGGAGCCCACCGTGCACAGTGCGCGTGAAAATGGGTTGAGTTTTTTCGCGGCCGGGCACCATGCGACGGAGCGTTATGGTGTGCAGGCGCTGGGCGATTATCTGGCGAAGCGGTTTGCGGTCGAGCACCTTTTTATCGACTGCCCCAATCCAGCCTGACACGACTTGAATGCATCGACGGGCCTGCTTACGCGGGAGGCATGGCGGGGTTGCTGCGGTATAAAGCTAGAGCTTTTAGATCTAAGCAGCGGCCTGATTAGAATTTTATGCCGTGTTAAAGTTGCGCCTTCGTTCCGGCCGTGCCGGCCGTCCACCTGCATATTCGTGAGTAGCCATGGTCGACAAACTGACGCATCTGAAACAGCTGGAGGCGGAAAGCATCCATATCATCCGTGAGGTGGCCGCCGAGTTCGACAACCCGGTGATGCTCTACTCCATCGGCAAGGATTCGGCTGTGATGCTGCATCTCGCGCGCAAGGCCTTCTACCCGGGTCGTCTGCCGTTCCCGGTGATGCACGTGGATACCCGCTGGAAATTCCAGGAGATGTACCGCTTCCGCGAGCAGATGGTAAATGAGATGGATCTGGACCTGATCACGCACATCAACCCGGATGGCGTGGCGCAGGACATCAATCCGTTCACTCACGGCAGCGCCAAGCACACCGACATCATGAAGACCGAGGGTCTCAAGCAGGCGCTCGACAAGCATGGTTTCGATGCCGCTTTCGGCGGCGCCCGCCGCGACGAAGAAAAGTCCCGTGCCAAGGAGCGTGTCTACTCTTTCCGCGACAGCAAGCACCGTTGGGACCCGAAGAACCAGCGCCCCGAGCTGTGGAATGTCTACAACGGTAACGTGAAGAAGGGCGAGTCCATCCGCGTCTTCCCCTTGTCGAACTGGACCGAGCTGGACATCTGGCAATACATCTATCTGGAACAAATCCCGATCGTGCCGCTGTACTTCGCTGCCGAGCGCGAGGTCATCGAGAAGAACGGCACGCTGATCATGATCGACGACGAGCGCATCCTCGAGCATCTCACCGATGAGGAAAAGGCACGCATCGAGAAGCGCATGGTCCGCTTCCGTACCCTAGGCTGCTACCCGTTGACCGGCGCGGTGGAATCTACGGCGTCAAGCCTTCCCGAGATCATCCAGGAAATGCTCCTGACGCGTACTTCCGAACGTCAGGGCCGTGTCATCGACCACGATGGGGCAGGTTCGATGGAAGAAAAGAAACGTCAGGGCTACTTCTAAGGATTCCGCACCATGTCTCATCAGTCTGATTTGATCAGCGAGGACATCCTCGCGTACCTGGCGCAGCACGAGCGCAAAGAGCTCCTGCGCTTTCTCACTTGCGGCAACGTCGACGACGGCAAGAGCACCCTGATTGGGCGCCTGCTGCACGACTCGAAGATGATCTATGAAGATCACCTTGAAGCAATTACCCGCGATTCGAAGAAATCCGGCACCACGGGCGATGATGTCGACCTAGCGCTGCTGGTCGACGGCCTGCAGGCTGAGCGCGAGCAGGGCATCACCATCGATGTCGCCTACCGCTATTTCTCCACCGCCAAGCGCAAGTTCATCATCGCCGACACTCCTGGCCATGAGCAGTACACGCGCAACATGGCAACCGGCGCCTCCACCTGCGACCTGGCGATCATCCTGGTCGACGCCCGCTACGGCGTGCAGACCCAGACCAAGCGCCACAGCTTCATCACCTCGCTGCTGGGCATCAAGCACATCGTCGTGGCCATCAACAAAATGGACCTGATGGACTTCGACCAGTCGGTGTTCGAGCGCATCAAGGCCGATTACCTGGCCTTTGCCGAGCGTATCGAGCTCAAACCGTCGTCGCTGCACTTCGTGCCGATGTCCGCGCTCAAGGGCGACAACGTGGTCAACCGTTCCGAGCGCGCGCCCTGGTATGAAGGGCAGTCGCTGATGGAAATTCTCGAAAGCGTCGAGATCGCGGGCGACCGCAACTTCGAGGACCTGCGCTTCCCGGTGCAGTACGTCAATCGTCCCAACCTCAACTTCCGTGGTTTCGCTGGCACACTGGCCAGCGGCATCGTGCGCAAGGGTGACGAGGTGGTGGTCTTGCCGTCCGGCAAGCGCAGCACCGTCAAATCCATCGTCACGTTTGACGGCGAGCTGGAGCAGGCGACCCCGGGCGAAGCCATCACGCTGACGCTTGAGGACGAGATCGATGTGTCGCGTGGCGACATGCTGGTACACGCTGACAACCAGCCGCGCATCACTGACAGTTTCGACGCCATGCTGGTGTGGATGGCCGAAGAGCCGATGCTGCCGGGCAAGAAATATGACATCAAGCGCGCCACCAGCTACGTGCCCGGTTCGATTGCCAGCATCACCCATCGGGTGGACGTGAACACGTTGGAGTATGGCCCGGCCAGTAGCCTGCAGCTGAACGAGATCGGGCGGGTCAAGGTCAGCCTCGACGCGCCGATTGCATTGGACGGCTATGCGACGAACCCGGCTACCGGCTCGTTCATCATCATTGACCGCCTCACCAACGGCACCGTTGGCGCAGGCATGATCATCGCCGACCCGGTCGCCCACGGCTCATTTGGACATCATGGTGCTCTTGCTCACGTCTCGACCGAAGAGCGTGCCAGCCGTTTCGGTCAGCAGCCGGCAACCGTGCTGTTTACTGGATTGTCCGGTGCCGGCAAGAGCACCCTGGCCTATGCGGTCGAGCGCAAGCTGTTCGACATGGGCCGCGCCGTCTACGTACTGGACGGCCAGAACCTGCGCCACGACCTGAACAAAGGTCTTCCGCAGGACCGTGCAGGTCGTACCGAAAATTGGCGCCGTGCCGCCCACGTGGCGCGTCAGTTCAACGAGGCGGGCCTGCTGACCCTCGCCGCGTTCGTCGCTCCGGATGCTGAAGGACGCGAACAGGCCAAAGCGCTAATCGGTACTGATCGGGCTATCACCGTTTATGCTCAGGCGTCCCCGCAGGCCTGCCAGCAGCGCGATCCACAGGGGTTGTACGCGGCTGGCGGCGACAACATCCCAGGCGAGTCGTTTCCCTACGATGTGCCGGTGAATGCTGATCTGGTGATCGACACGGAGTCGCTGACGGTCGAGGCTAGTGCCAAGCAGGTGATCGATCTGTTGCGCAAGCGTGGCGCTATCTGATCGATGTACTAAGACGTTCCGCCTTGGGTAGCCAGGGCGTTCAGCTGATGATCAACCCCGCCCAAGTAGCGGGGTTTCTTTTTGTTTGGCAGGCGGATCGGTTAAGAATGATCCGCGGATTTGATACGTGGCACCTGCAACTCACTCCGGGCCTTACTGCACTACGTATTTCAGAATTTCCACGACCTGTTCGGTGGTGGTGGCCCAAGCCATGGCGGCTGCATCGACTTCCTTCAGCGGGTGCACAATGTCGTCGCCATGCAGCGTGACATAAGGCTTGCCCAGCGCCGCGCAGTAGCCGGCATCGAACGCCGCGTTCCACTGCTTGTACTTGTCGCCAAAACGCACCACCACGAGGTCCGCTTGCTGGATCAGCGTCTTGGTGCGGATTGCATTGACCTTGGACGACTTGTGGTCGCGCCAGAAGGCGTTGGGCTCGGCGCCTAGGCAATCGCCGGCGGCATCGCTGGCTTCGTGATCGGTTACGGCTGAGGTGAATAGCACATCCAATCCGGCTGCGGCGGCGCCACGCTTGATCTCGTCGCGCCAGTCGGTGTGAATTTCGCCGGACAGATAAACGGTAAAGCTCATGAATCCTCCTGAGATTTGGGCTGCGCTGCGCTTTGGCAAAGAAGGCTCGATGCTAGCCCGGTAGAAGCCTCAAGGCCAGCCACTGGCAAAATGCTCAGCGGATGATCAAGCTTCTGTAGGAGGCGCGCCTCGCGGCGAATGGGGCCTATGGTCGGCGCAACAACGTGCATCCCGTCAAAAGGCGGTCTGTACGATTACGCCTAGGAGGCTTCGGCGAGAATGCGGAAGAACACGGTTTCTAGCGATACGGCAGGCTTGACAGTCAGCAGGTGGCCGCCAGTGTTGCCCAGCTGCGCGATGGCTGCCGGTAGCTCGCTTTGCGCAAGCTCGCACTCGAACTCGCCGGGGCGAAGCGCGATGCACGCTGGTGTAAGCGACTGATCCGCTTGGTAACGTAGGATAAAACAATCAGCGCGTTCGGCGGCCAGTTCGCGTGGTGAGCGAACAGTGACCAGCTGGCCCTTGTTGATAAAGCCGAAACGGTCGGCAATGCGCTCCACGTCATGCAGCACGTGAGAAGTGAAGAAAATCGCGCCACCTTGTTTCTTGTACTCATTGAGGATTTCGACCACATCCTTGCGGCCCACCGGGTCAAGGCCGGATAGCGGCTCGTCGAGGATCAGCAGGCGTGGCTCGACCGCCATGGCGTGAGCCAATGCGACCCGTTGTGCGTTGCCTTTGGAGAGTTCGCGCATCCGCCTTTTACCGGTGCCATCCACGGAGAATCGCTCCAGCCACAGCAAGCACCAGGCATCCGCATCGCTGCGTTTGATGCCGTACATGGACAGGCCCATGCGCAAGATTTCGAGCGGTGTGAACTGGTCGTACAGCGCCGGCGCTTCCGGCACATAGGCCATGCCCTGTCGGGCTTCGGCCCGTCGGGCATCAATGCCGTACAGCGTCACCTTGCCCTGATAGTCGTTAATGATGTCCAGCAGGACCTTGATCGTCGTGGACTTGCCGGCGCCGTTGGGGCCGACAAAGCCGAACACCTCGCCTTCGGCCAAGCTGAAGCTCACATCCCGCACAGCCTGAACCTGTTTGCCCTTGGCTCTGTAGGTATGGCTGACACCCTGAAACTCTACGGCTGCGCTCAAGGCTGTTCCTCCAGTCCGGCAATCTTCAATTTCTTTAGTTCGACGTGCCCGTCACGCAGCTCATAGCCAAGGCGCAAAGGGTCGGTTGGCAGTTCGGCAACGATAGCTCGGTCGACCAGTAGCTGTAGATCCAGCAAAGGACCGTGTTCTGCCTGGTATTTTCGCTGAGCCGCGCGCAGATCGATCAAGCCCTGCAGGCGAATGACGCGCTTGTCGAGCATGTCCTTCAGCTTGGGGTCAGCGCTGCTGTCGCGCTGCTGGGTCAGGTAGTTGAGCGCCAGGCGCTCATCGGCGAATTGCTCGGCGCGCAGCATCACTGCTAGCTTCAGCATGGCGGCGCCGTTCTGTGTCGAGCGCGCTGCGCCTATCTCCAGCACGCGAGCGGCTTCTTCATTGTTGCGCTGGAAGAATGACAGGTTGATGCCATAGAAGAACGGCGGGAATTCGTCCCAGAAGCGGCATTCAACGGCTGCGCGCAGCACCTCGTTGCCTTCGTCTACCGCACCGCCCCAGGTCAGCAGGCCGTTGGCGAGATAGTAGTTGTCTTCATGGCAGGCGTTGAGGCGGGCGACCTCGCGCTGGGTGCGGACCAGGTAACCGGTATCCACACCGCGATCATCCATGCCGGTGGCGGACAGACGCATGGTTTCAAGGTTGGCAGTGAGGAAGCGATCGCCGCCGTGCAGCGCGACCAGCAATGGTGCAGGAATTACAACCCGGTCGGTGACGAGTTGCGGCGTAAGCAGCACTGGTTGCTGGGCGCGCCAGGCGGCGATGGTAGCGAACAGGGCGAATGCCAGAAGAGTGAGGAATAGCGAAGTGCGTCTACGCATATCAGGAGAAGCGCTTGCGGTTGAGCGCCCACACCGCCAAGGCCAATAGGCCGACCGTATAGGTCAGGCTGGACAACACCAGCCAGGGCCAGTCGGCGGGCAACAACTCCAACTTGCCGTAGAGGGCGACCATTCGCACATCCAGCGCGCCCAGGTCGGGCAGCAGATAACCCAGCAGGCCGACACCGGAGCGGTAGCTTTCGGCATCGCTTACCGCGCCCGTATTGCGGGTTAGTAATTCAACGATGGATCCGAACGAGCGAGCGACCAGCATAAAGCCAAAGGTGCCGATCAAGACGAAACTGGGAGTGGAGGCGATTACCGCTAGCAGAGTGGCGACGGAGGTCAGCAGCAATAGATCAAGGCCGATTAAGCCGATGGTGACGAAGTAGTGATGATCCAGCGCAACGGGGGTGCCTTGCGCATAGCCCTGGCCGATCAGCCAGACCAGTAATGCCAGTGCTCCGGCTAGCACTAGCAGCAACCCGATGGTCAGGAGAACTACGGCAACAAAGCGGCCCAGCAACAGGCTATGCCGTGGGTGCGGATAGGATAGCGTTTTAAGAAAAAAGCGCCGGTCGAACTCGCGTGACAGCAACTCCTGAGTCATCAATACAAGTACCAAGGGCAGCAGTAGGCGGATCATAGAAAGGCCGATATCCAGCGCCACGGTGGCGGGCTGGCGACCGCTGAACTGGGCGGAAAGGAATGCCGCAAGGGCCAGTGCTAGCAAAGAGCCGATAGACAGTCGGCCAAAGCGAGCGCGAAAGGCGAGGCGGAAGCCGATTGTAATGTTCAGTGAAGACAGCATGAGAAATCATTCGATCATGGCGGTTAAGCGTGCGATGGGGATCATAATACGTTCTGGAGATACGAGGCTAACAGATTGCTCAGAAGCTGTAGAGAAATAAGGAGCGACTAGATTATGAAAATTATGCAGGTTTACAGGTTTTGTTGAGATAAATAAAAGGGAAGACATAGAGTCTTCCCTTGCAAGTAAAGGCAAGTCGATTTGAGTTAATCTTCTGGCAATTCCTGGGCCTCAGCATTTGCTAAAGCACTTTCAGCTGTACACGCGCCACCAGGGAATTGGGATGAAACGGTGCCCCGTGCGCTAGTGGCGGTCGGGAATGAGGCGCCCGTAACTGTCTCTACGCATGTTTCATCTGGCCCAACTGTGCAAATTGTGTTGCCGTTCGCATCTTCTGTCTGAACAGCACTGCGTGAGGCGGTTAGGCCTGATGTGTGGCAAACGCTGAGAGCAACAAAGTTGTCATCAGTGTTGCACTGAACACCGCCTACGACGTTATTGGAAAGTACAACCTTTATATCGTTAGCGAGAAGTTCGCAGTCCACCATAGTGATGTTGTTGGTTCCCCCCGCAAGGTTGGGATATGCTGCGTGGGCTAAGCCAGACATCATAAATGCGCAGAGGCCGGTAACCAGCAATTGAGTCTTTTTCATGGTTTGTCTCCTGATTTTTCTGCTTAGCGCAAGTTGGAAATTACAGCGGTAATGGCATTGCGCCCATCCGCTACGGCGCTAGAATCATTTGCCTTGGCTCGGTAATCATTGAACTGCGGAATAGCGATTGCAGCCAAAATACCGATGATCGCAACCACGATCATCAATTCAATCAGGGTGAAACCTTTTTGCTTCTTGATGGACTTCATTGAAAAGCTCCTTTGTTGGTGAGGTCGTTGGACCTGTCGAGATAGGAGCAGCTTCTGTGCCAGGCGAGGCAGGAGCGTCGCGCTTGAGTCTGTAGTTGTGAGGTGGTGCACTTTCTAGGGAGTGCGTAACTGTGGAATTAGAGGTTGGGTTTCGGTGTGTCGGGAACCGCTTTCGCCGCGAGGCGCGCCTCCCACATGCCCCTCTGTCGGGCTGTAGGCGCCGTTGGGTTGGGGTTGGGAGGATTTAGGTTGGTGGTGATGGTGGAGGAAAGGAGAGGGGCGCCGCCTATATAAATGCGATAGCTCAGTAGCTTTCGCCGCAGGGCGCGCCTCCCACAACAAAATCTTGGCTGTGTACGGGTGGGTAGCGGGTTGGTTGAGCGTTTGGAGGATAAATTAGCCCTTCAAGTCACCATGTGACAAAAATTGCCACTTAGTTTTCAAGGGTTTGGCAGGCCTTTGGAACTGCGTTATAAGGGCGCGACATTTCTCCAGCCTTTATAGGCAGTTCAATGAACGAAAACGCTCCCCTCGGTGGTTTGGCTCGCCAATTAGTACTGGTCGGCCAGCTTGATGAAAAGGTCGCGCTGCAGGCGCAGCAGCAGGCTCAGCGTAACCAGGTGCCGCTGGTGTCATGGCTGGTGCAGAACAAGGTAGTCAAGAGCCGGGCGATAGCAGAGGTCGCGGGTGAGCAGTTCGGCGTTCCGTACTTCGATCTCACGACGCTGGATAAAGAAACCCAGCCTCAAGATTTGGTCAGCGAAAAACTGGTGCGCCAGCACCGTGTTCTGCCGCTGCAGCGTCGGGGCAATAAGCTGTATGTGGCGGTATCCGATCCAACCAATCACCAGGCCATCAGTGATATCCAATTCAATACTGGCCTTTCGGTCGAGTCGGTACTGGTCGAAGACGACAAGCTCGGCGATGCGATTGAAAGGTTGTTCGAATCTGCCAATACCACGCTCGATGGCATGACCGACTCAGATCTTGATGAGCTGGATGTTGTTACGTCGGGGGGGGCGGCCGACAAAGAAGAGGGCGAGCACAACGAGGCGGACGACGCGCCGGTGGTGCGCTTCGTCAATAAGATGCTGTTGGATGCGATCAAGCGCGGCTCATCGGACCTTCACTTCGAACCCTACGAAAAATCATATCGAGTTCGTTTCCGTACGGATGGGGTGCTGCATGAGGTGGCGCGGCCGCCGGTGCAGCTGGTCAGTCGGATTTCGGCGCGCCTCAAAGTGATGGCGGCGTTGGATATTGCCGAGCGGCGCAAGCCGCAGGACGGCCGGATCAAGATGAAGGTCTCCAAGACGAAGTCCATCGATTTCCGCGTCAATAGCCTGCCCACGCTGTGGGGCGAAAAGATTGTGATGCGTATCCTCGACTCCTCCAGTGCCAAGATGGGGATCGACGCGTTGGGCTATGAAGAAGACCAAAAAGAGCTGTACCTGAGTGCGTTAAAGCAGCCGCAAGGGATGATTTTGGTCACGGGCCCGACTGGCTCGGGTAAGACGGTCTCCTTGTATACCGGCTTGAACATTCTTAACACCGTTGATGTGAATATCTCGACCGCGGAAGATCCGGTGGAGATCAACCTCGAAGGCATCAACCAAGTCAACGTCAATCCGCGCCAAGGCATGGACTTCGCTCAGGCATTGCGTGCATTCCTGCGTCAGGACCCGGACATCATTATGGTCGGCGAAATTCGCGACCTGGAAACCGCCGAGATCGCGGTCAAGGCGGCGCAGACTGGCCATATGGTGATGTCGACGCTACACACTAACAGTGCTGCAGAAACCCTCACTCGCCTGCGCAACATGGGTGTGCCCGCCTTCAACATCGCAACATCGGTCAACCTGATCATCGCCCAACGTCTAGCGCGCAAGCTCTGCACCAGCTGTAAGAAGGAAGTCGAGGTGCCGCGCGAGGCGCTGCTGAAGGAAGGCATACCGGAAGACAAGATCGGCACGTTCCAGCTCTATGGGCCGGTGGGTTGCGATAATTGCAACGGCGGCTACAAAGGCCGTGTCGGTATTTATGAAGTGGTTAAAATCACGCCTGCCCTGCAGCGGCTTATCATGGAGGAAGGTAACTCCATCGATATCGCCATTCAGGCGCGCAAAGATGGTTTCAATGATTTGCGCATTTCCGGACTTGTTAAAGCCATGAATGGCATTACCAGCCTGGAAGAAGTCAACCGCGTAACCAAGGATTAACCATGGCGGAAAGAGCGTTGAAAACCAGTGTGTTCACCTGGGAAGGGACTGACCGCAAGGGCAGCAAAATCAAGGGTGAGCTGTCCGGTCAAAGCCCGGCGCTAATCAAAGCGCAACTCCGCAAGCAGGGTATCAATCCGCTCAAGGTGCGCAAGAAGGCCGTCTCGCTGTTCGGTGCTGGCAAAAAGATCAAGCCAATGGACATCGCGCTGTTCACCCGTCAGATGGCGACCATGATGAAGGCGGGCGTGCCGCTGCTTCAGTCTTTCGACATCATTGGTGAAGGCTTCGACAACCCCAATATGCGCAAGCTGGTTGACGAAGTGAAGCAGGAGGTGGCGGCGGGTAACAGCTTTGCCGGTTCTCTGCGCAAGAAGCCCCAGTATTTCGACGATCTGTACTGCAATCTTGTGGAATCCGGTGAGCAATCTGGTGCGCTGGAGACGCTGTTGGACAGGGTAGCAACCTACAAGGAGAAGACTGAGCAGCTCAAGGCGAAAATCAAAAAGGCGATGACCTACCCGATTGCCGTTATCGTAGTGGCAATCATCGTTTCAGCCATCCTTCTCATTAAGGTGGTGCCGCAGTTCGAAAGCGTGTTTCAGGGCTTTGGTGCGGAGCTGCCAGCCTTCACTCAGATGGTGGTCGGGCTGTCCCGGTGGCTGCAGGAGTGGTGGTATTTAGTATTGATCGGGTTGTTCGCTGGTGCTTTTCTGTTCAAGCACAGCTACAAGCGTTCGGAGAAGTTTCGCGATACGTTGGATCGAGTTCTGCTCAAGGCACCTATTGTTGGCGACATCATGTACAAAGCTGTTGTGGCTCGTTACGCAAGGACCCTGTCAACTACGTTCGCTGCAGGCGTACCACTGGTTGATGCGTTGGACTCAGTGGGTGGGGCCACAGGTAACGTGGTGTTCCGCAATGCCGTCGCGAAAATCCGCAACGATGTCTCGTCGGGCGTGCAGCTTAACTTCTCGATGCGCACCACGGGGGTATTCCCGTCCATGGCGATACAGATGACAGCCATTGGCGAAGAGTCCGGGTCGCTGGACGAGATGCTCGACAAGGTCGCCAGCTTCTATGAAGACGAAGTGGATAACATGGTCGATAACCTCACCACGTTGATGGAGCCGCTAATCATGGCGGTGCTGGGTGTGCTAGTGGGTGGTTTGATCATCGCAATGTACCTGCCCATCTTCCAGCTCGGCAGCGTGGTCGGATAAACCGATGATTTTCGAGCTTCTGGCCAGCAACACGCTGGCCTTTGTTTTATGCGCGCTGGCGTTGGGGCTGCTGGTTGGCAGTTTCCTGAACGTAGTGATACACCGCTTGCCGATCATGATGCAGCGGGACTGGCGCGCTCAAGCGCGAGAGTTTCTTGAGTTGCCGGTCGAGTCTGCTTCGACCTTCAATCTGGTTCTCCCTCATTCTCACTGCCCGCACTGCGATCATGAGATTCGCCCATGGGAAAATATTCCATTGGTGAGCTGGCTGGCCTTGCGTGGCAAATGTTCGTCTTGCCGTGCACCGATCAGCAGTCGTTATCCCTTTGTCGAGTTGCTGTGCGGGTTGTTGTCCGCCTATGTCGCCTGGCACTTTGGCTTCACCTGGCAGGCAGGCGCGATGCTGCTGCTGACCTGGGGTTTGCTGGCGATGAGCATGATCGATGTCGATCATCAGCTGCTGCCTGACTCCATCGTGCTGCCGTTGCTTTGGCTGGGGTTGATCGTCAATTTCTTCGGGTTGTTCTCTTCGCTGCCTGATGCCGTGTGGGGTGCAGTGGCCGGGTATCTCAGTCTTTGGTCGGTGTACTGGTTGTTCAAGCTGGTGACCGGTAAGGAGGGCATGGGATACGGGGACTTCAAATTGCTTGCCATGCTTGGCGCATGGGGCGGTTGGCAGGTTTTGCCACTGACCATCCTGCTGTCATCGGTCGTCGGTGCAGTGTTGGGTTCCATCATGCTACGCGTGAAGAAAGCGGATAGCGGCACGGCAATTCCCTTCGGTCCCTATCTAGCGATTGCTGGTTGGATTGCGCTGCTTTGGGGTGATCAAATCACGTCGGCCTATCTTCAATTTGCCCGCTTCTGACGGGATATCGGCCACAAGTTCGTTTGCTTCCAATGTTCGCTGGCTCTAGCAGAGCGGGATCTGGCTAGCCCTGCTGTGCGCAGGCCGTATGGGTCGGGTCCCGCTCGGATAATTTTCCGCTGCTACTGAATGACCAAAGAGCTTCACGCCAAGACTGCCCTCTGAATCAATACCCAACGTTGAACCGTTTCGGTGATCGCGGCCCGCACTGAGCAAGTCCTGTGGCTGTACAAGCTACAGCGGCTCTCCGTTCCTCTTGCATCTCGGCTTTTCAGGCGTTACTACTGCGCGTCGTTTCCTATCGGGCGATGCGTAATGAAGCCATGGGTGCTTGGTTTGGCGGGAGGTATCGGTAGCGGCAAGAGCGCTGTGGTGGAGGCGTTTGGCCGGCTCGGGGTGGATTGGGTCGACGCCGATCATGCCGCCCGCTGGGTTGTCGAGCCTGGCAAGCCTGCGTTGGGGGCGATTGCCGATCGTTTTGGGGAGACTGTTTTGGCCGCAGATGGCAGCTTGAACAGGTCGGTGCTGCGTGAGCTGGTTTTCCATGATCCCGAACAGCGCAAATGGCTTGAAGAACTGTTGCACCCAATGATCCGCCAGGAGATCGCCCAGCACCTCGCTCGGGCTACCTCACCCTACGCCATTATGGTTTCGCCCTTGCTGGTGGAGTCCGGCCAGTATCGTCAGGTCGATCGCGTGCTAGTGGTCGATGTGCCTGAAGCACTTCAGTTGGAGCGTGCCGCGCGGCGGGATCGGTGCAGCGAAGCGCAGATCCAGGCCATTCTCAGTGCGCAGATCAGCCGCGATGAGCGCTTGCGTCACGCTGATGATGTGCTTGTCAATGATCGTGATCTGGCATGGTTAATGTGCGAGGTGGAACGTTTGCACAATTTTTATCTGACGCTACGAGGAGGTCAGGAATGAGTACTACAGTTGTCGAATGCCCTACCTGTGGGGCGCCGGTCGTATGGAGCGTGAACAGTCCGAACCGACCATTCTGCTCCGAGCGCTGCAAGCTGATCGACCTCGGCGCCTGGGCCTCGGAAGAACATGCGATTCCGGGTAACGAGCTGGAAGATGATCTTTTTTCCGACGACATGCCGCCACGCAAGCATTGAGCCAAGTGGTGGGTTAGCGCTGTCGCAGCTCAGGTTGTTTGATGGGTGGTCAGGCTTGCTTGTCACCGTCGTCTTTCCAGGGCGCTTGGAGATAGCGGGTGCGGTTGAAGGTTTCCATCCAGTCCGGATAGAACACGACCAGTGCGCTTACGACAGTCCCGTTGATGAACGCTTCGGGAAACATTACTAGCCAGATATAACCGGCAAAGTCATTCAGCCAGGGCGGCATGGGGTAGCGGCCATCAAGTAGCAGAACTCCGAGTCCGGCCAGGATGCAGAAGAGGGCGGCAAGGCCTGCGGCAAAAAAGCCGGAAAAGAAGATATACACGAAGAGGTTGCGGGGCTGGGTGCGTTCGACTGCTAGGGCGCAGATTTCAGTCACCGTTACAGGTATCAGTACGAGTAATACGCCATTCAGCCCGAGGGCTGTCAGCTGCTGATGCCCGGTGACGACCAGTGCCATCTGGGCGACAAAAGCAGCCAACATCGCCAGTGGCCAATCCAGCAGTAGCGTAACGGCTGTCAGTCCGATGAAATGAAAAGATAGCCCTGATTCGAAGTCTCGGCGGACCAGCCACAGCAGGAAGATCGCCAGTACCGCGCCAAACAGTAAATGTTGGCGGCGGGTGTCGCTAAAAAGCTCTACCCATGGCGCGCGAATGCATGCCCAGAGCAGAACTGCCGCATAAAGCAACCAACCTAATACTAGGGTTGACGTTGCGAGCAGTTCGGCAGCAATCATTCTTAATGCTCCTCACGAGAGGGCTGGGTTTCGGCGATGGCGGCGGGATCAACCCTGAATCGTTGTGATCGATGCCGTTCATTCACTTCGAACAGCCTTCAAGGAGCAGGGTTGGGTTGCTCCGTGTGGATCGCTTCTATATCAGCAAGCACCTCGGCAGATAGCCGCAGCTCGCTGCTAGCAAGGTTGCTTTCCAGTTGCTCCAGCGACGTAGCGCCGATGATGTTGCCGGTAACGAAGGGCTGCTGCGTGACATAGGCCAGCGACATTTGAGCAGGATCCAGTCCATGTTGCCGCGCGAGCGCTACGTACTTGGAGCACGCTGCTTGCGATTGCGGATTGGAGTAACGTGCGAAGCGACTGAACAAGGTAATCCGTGCACCGGCCGGCCGTGCGCCTTGTTCGTACTTACCGCTGAGCATGCCGAATGCCAGCGGTGAATAAGCCAGGAGCCCGCATTGTTCGCGAATAGCGATCTCAGCCAGGCCTACCTCGAACGAGCGATTAAGCAGGTTGTACGGGTTCTGGATCGAAACGGCTCGCGGCCAGCCGCGAGATTCAGCAAGCTCCAGGAATTTCATCGTGCCCCAGGGCGTTTCGTTGGACAGGCCGATATGGCGGATTTTTCCGATCTTCACCTGTTCGTTGAGCGCCTCCAGTGTTTCTTCGATCGGCGTGAAATCCTGATCCTGATGGCGATAGCCGAGCTGTCCAAAAAAGTTGGTGCTGCGCTCTGGCCAGTGCAGCTGATACAGGTCAATCCAGTCTGTTTGCAGCCGCTTCAGGCTGGCATCCAGAGCTGCAACAATGTGCTGACGGTTCATTTTGAGCTGGCCATCACGGATATGGCTGATGCCATTGCCCGGGCCGGCAATCTTGCTGGCAAGAATCCACTCGGATCGATTCCCGCGGGCCTTGAAGTAGTTGCCGATGTAGCGCTCGGTGGATGCGTAGGTTTCCGCTCGTGGCGGTACGGGATACATTTCAGCGGTATCGAGAAAATTGATGCCGGCCGCTCTGGCGCAATCCAGCTGCGCGAATGCCTGATCCTGATCGTTCTGCTCACCCCAAGTCATGCTGCCCAGACATAGCGAGGTGACTTGAAGGTCGGTACGGCCGAGTTGGCGCTTTTCCATGCGGTATCCTTTGTTTAATAGCCTGACATCGACGTCGGATTGTCGGGGCGGCTGATTAGTTCGTTTCGACACGCCATGCAATGCGCCGAATAGGTGCCGATTATGCCTAGAGACAGTTTTAAGCCGTAAGCTTGGTGCTTCGTAAGCGAACGAGCTTGCTATTTCGCCAGTAATCCGGATAATTCCGCAGCCTGTCGCCGGGGATGCCTAGCCCGCTGACGCAAAAACAAGGTAGGGGATGCCAAGCCTGCCGAACACTGCCGTAGCGGACGCGCTGACCCGAGCCCCCGATAGCGTCTGTTTCCGGCTGTCCTGGCCTTGCCAGGGCGAGCACCATTCAGTAAGATTCGCCGTCTTATTTTCAGGGCGGCCCCTGAGGCTATAACGAATGAAGACTTTTACTGCTAAACCGGAAACCGTCAAGCGCGACTGGTTTGTCGTCGACGCTGCCGGCCAGACCCTGGGTCGTCTGGCAACCGAAATCGCTAGCCGCCTGCGTGGCAAGCACAAGGCGGAATACACCCCTCACGTCGATACCGGTGATTACATCGTTGTTATCAACGCCGAGCAAGTGCGTGTTACCGGTGCGAAAACCACCGACAAGATGTACTACTCTCACTCCGGTTTCCCGGGTGGCATCAAGTCGATCAACTTCGAGAAGCTGATCGCGAAGGCGCCAGAGCGTGTGATCGAGACCGCGGTCAAAGGCATGCTGCCTAAGAATCCGCTGGGTCGCGACATGTATCGTAAGCTGAAGGTGTACAAGGGTGCCAATCACCCGCATACCGCTCAGCAGCCCCAAGAACTGAAGATTTAACGGAATAGTTCATTATGTCGGCGACTCAAAACTACGGCACTGGCCGTCGCAAGACTGCAACCGCGCGCGTTTTTCTACGCCCCGGTACTGGCAAGATCTCCATCAACAACCGCGAGCTGGATAACTTCTTCGGGCGTGAAACCGCTCGTATGGTGGTTCGTCAGCCGCTAGAACTTACCGAAACTGTCGAGAAATTCGACATCTACGTTACCGTTCTTGGTGGTGGCGTGAGTGGTCAGGCCGGTGCGATCCGTCACGGTATCACTCGTGCTCTGATGGATTATGACGAGACCCTGCGTCCCGCTCTGCGCAAGGCTGGCTTCGTCACTCGCGATGCTCGCGAAGTCGAACGTAAGAAAGTCGGTCTGCGTAAGGCGCGTAAGCGTCCGCAATACTCGAAGCGCTAATCCGCTTCACAAAAAACGCCCAGCTTTATTCGAAGCTGGGCGTTTTTTTATGGGCGGCTTATAGCCGTGCGACAGCATGTCGCGTTAGGAAAGCCCCGCTTTTCGGGGCTTTGCGCTCGGTTGTGTCTAGTTATTACCTTGTCATGAGAGGGGCTTTTCTTTACCATTTGGCGAATTTTTCGCGGCTGATTTTACGTAGTAGACGCCTGCTTTCGGTAGGCCATAAGAAACTGATGGGAGACGACTGAATGAGCAATGACGGCGTGAATGCTGGCCGGCGTCGCTTCCTGGTAGCCGCTACTTCGGTAGTAGGTGCTGCAGGAGCGGTGGGTGCCGCGGTCCCGTTTGTGGGATCGTGGTTCCCGAGTGCCAAGGCCAAGGCAGCCGGTGCACCGGTTAAGGTAAATATCAGCAAGATCGAGCCAGGCCAACAAATGGTCGCCGAGTGGCGCGGTCAGCCGGTGTTCATCGTGCGTCGTACCGAGGAGGCGCTGGCGAATCTGGATAAGCTGACCGATACGGTCGCGGACCCAAAATCCGAAGCCTCCGAGCAGCCGGACTATGTCGATCCAGCGGTTCGTTCAATCAAGCCTGAAGTTTTGATCGTGGTCGGGCTTTGCACGCATCTCGGTTGCGCTCCATCCTTCCGACCCGAAGTCGCAGCGCCTGATCTAGGTGCCGATTGGCTCGGCGGTTATTTCTGCCCGTGCCACGGTTCGAAATATGACATGGCTGGCCGCGTCTACAAGGGGCAGCCCGCGCCCTTGAACCTGCCGGTTCCCCCTCACTCATACGAGACTGACTCTTTGGTCATTATCGGCGTGGATCAGGAGAGCGCATGATGAGCAAGTTCATGGAGTGGGTCGATGCGCGCTTCCCAGCGACCAAGATGTGGGAAGACCATCTAAGCAAATACTATGCGCCGAAGAACTTTAACGTTCTGTATTTCTTCGGATCGTTGGCCTTGCTGGTTCTGGTCAATCAGATCATTACCGGTATTTGGCTGACCATGAGTTTTGAGCCGTCAGCAGAAGGTGCATTCGCCTCCGTCGAATACATCATGCGTGACGTTGAATATGGCTGGATCATCCGCTACCTGCATTCTACGGGTGCGTCGGCGTTTTTCGTCGTGGTCTACCTACACATGTTCCGTGGCATTCTGTACGGCTCCTATCAGAAGCCGCGTGAGTTGGTGTGGATCTTCGGCATGATGATCTACCTGGCGTTGATGGCGGAAGCCTTCATGGGCTACTTGCTGCCGTGGGGGCAGATGTCGTACTGGGGTGCTCAGGTAATCATCTCGCTGTTCGGCGCCATTCCGGTGATCGGTGCTGACCTGACCCAGTGGATTCGTGGTGACTATCTGATCTCAGGTATCACGCTGAACCGCTTCTTCGCGTTGCACGTGATCGCGCTGCCTATCGTGATCCTCGGTCTGGTCGTGCTGCATATTTTGGCGCTGCACGAAGTCGGGTCGAACAACCCGATGGGTGTGGATATCAAGAAGACCAAGGACGAAGCTGGCGTGCCGCTCGATGGCATCCCGTTCCACCCGTACTACACCGTGAAAGACATCGTTGGTGTGGTGGTGTTCCTGTTTGTCTTCTGCGCCATCGTGTTCTTCTTCCCTGAGATGGGCGGCTATTTCCTCGAGAAGCCTAACTTCGAAGTGGCGAATGCATTTAAGACTCCAGAGCACATTGCGCCGGTCTGGTACTTCACCCCGTATTACGCGATTTTGCGCGCGGTGCCGGACAAGCTTCTGGGCGTAATTGCAATGGGCGCAGCCATCGCGGTTCTGTTCGTGCTGCCCTGGCTGGATCGCAGTCCGGTCAAGTCCATGCGCTACAAAGGCTGGATGAGCAAGATTGCGCTGGTTCTGTTCTGCATCTCCTTCATCATCCTCGGCGTGCTTGGCGTGCTGTCTCCGACCCCTGAGCGCACGTTGGTATCTCGGATCTGTACTGCTATCTACTTCGGTTACTTCATCCTGATGCCGTTCTACACCAAGCTCGAGAAGACCAAAGTAGTTCCGCAAAGGGTGGCTGGCTGATGAAAAAGCAATTCGCTGCATTGATTCTTGCACTGGTGCCTGCATTCGGCTTCGCCGCGGGTGGTGGCGTTCACCTTGATGAAGTTGATATCGATCTGACGGATAAGGTGGCGCTTCAGGATGGTCTGAAGACATTTACCAACTACTGTATGGGCTGCCACAGCGCGCAGTATCAGCGTTACGAGCGCGTCGCGACCGACCTGGGTATCCCCGAAGAAGTGATGCTTGAGAACGTGGTTTTCAGTGATGCCAAAATTGGTGATCACATGAAGATTGGCATGAAGCCGGAAGATGCTAAGACCTGGTTCGGCGCGGCCCCGCCGGATTTGACGCTGGTTGCCCGCGTGCGCGGCAATGACTGGCTCTACTCTTACATGCGCAGCTTCTACGAAGATCCGGCTCGCCCGTATGGCGTCAACAATACGGTATTCCCCAATGTGGGAATGCCGCACGTGCTAGCGCCGCTACAAGGCCGTCAGGTGCTGCCGAGCAAGCTGCCTGAGGGCGAGTCAGTCGCATGCAAGCAAGTTCAGGTTGTCGAGGATGGCCGCAAGCAGTTCGATCCGCTGACGGGCACGCCGATTACTGATGAAGACTGCAACGCCATGACGGTTGTCCCAGGCACCGGCGAGCTTACCGAGGCCGAATATGACGAGAAGATCAAGAACCTCGTGACCTTCCTAGCTTACTCGGCCAACCCGGTCAAGCTCGAGAGTCAACGTATCGGTACCTATGTGCTGTTGTTCTTGGCGTTCTTCTTCGTCTTCGCCTATCTGCTCAAGCGGGAGTATTGGAAGGACGTCCACTGATTCCTGGCCTTTTTGCGTTACCCTGCGCGCCCTCTTGGGCGCGCTTTTTTTTCTGTCATTTCGAAACTTTCATGAGGGAGGGACCCTATGGCCGCGACCAACAGGTTGGCTTGCTATTCCGATCCCGCCGACCACTACTCGCATCGGGTGCGCTATGTGCTCGCTGAAAAGGGAGTCAATGTCGAGATTATCGACGTCGATCCGGCGCGGTGCCCGGTAAAGCTGACTGAAGTGAATCCCTACGCCAGCGTGCCTACTCTTGTAGACCGTGATCTGGCGCTGTATGAACCGAATGTGATTACCGAGTATCTCGAGGAGCGGTATCCCCATCCACCCTTGCTTCCGGTATATCCCGTGGCCCGAGCCAATACCCGGCTATTGGTGCATCGGGTTCAGCGGGATTGGTGTTCGCTAGTGGACCGGATCACGGATCACCGCGTCGCTGAAGCGCTGCGCGCGCAGGCGCGTAAGGAGTTACGTGAGAGCCTGACGGGTGTGTCGCCTGTATTTGCCGAGAAGCCATTTTTCATGAGCGACGAGATAAGCCTAGTGGATTGCTGTCTATTGCCAATCTTGTGGCGTTTGCACGCACTGGGCATTGAGCTACCACGGGCTGCAAAGCCGCTGCTCGATTACATGGAAATCAATTTTGCTCGCGAGGCCTTCCAGGTCAGTCTATCCGCTGTTGAGCGCGGCATGCGCTAAGAGAGGCTGCATATGACTTCAAGCCGTCCTTATCTGGTTCGGGCGCTGTATGAATGGATCGTTGATAACGAATGCACCCCGCATCTGTTGGTCAGTGTCGACTACCCGGGCGTGCAGGTCCCAGATGGTTTTGCCAAAGATGGACAAATTGTATTGAACGTAGCGCCGAGTGCAGTGCGCCAGCTGCAGATGGACAACAATGCGGTCAGTTTCGAAGGGCGCTTCGGTGGTATCCCGCATAGCCTCCATGTTCCGTCAGCAGCGATCATGGCGATTTATGCGCGGGAAAACGGTCAGGGTATGGTGTTCGAGGTAGAGCCCACTCCGCCCGATGATGCTGCGCCTGGCGCAGACTCATCGACACCAGGCGGCTCTTCACGACCCGCTTCCGCGGGGCGCCCCAGCTTGAAAGTCGTTAAGTAATTTACGTAAGCGACACCGAACCGCGTGGCAGTTGCTCGGAGCTGCCACGTTGGTTGCCGCAGTCAGCATCAGTCAATGTATTCGAACAGTTTGACGATGCGTTGGACGCCGGAAACGCCCTGCACCACGCTTGTTGCGCGATCGCCTTCCTGGCGAGTAACCAGCCCAAGTAGATAGACAATCCCGTTCTCTGTGATCACTTTTATGCGCGAGCCCGGCACGCTCGCATCTGCAAGCATCTGCGCTTTGATTTTCGTTGTCAGCCAAGAGTCATTACTCCGAGCCAGCGCAGAGGAGGGCTGTAGTACCTGCAGCTCATTATGCACGCGCTTGACGCGTTGTACGGAACTGGCCGCCTGTTCCGCCTGCTGTTTGAGTTCTTCGCGCGGCGTTTGGCCAGCTAGCAGCACTACCCCGTTGTAGCTTGCAACGACAATATGTGAGCCCTGGTCCAAGTCGGGGTGGGCTTTGGCAATGTTGACGGCTGCTTTGGTCTCGATGAGCGAGTCATCGATCGTGCTGCCGATGGTGCGAGTTCCACGGTTGTCGTTGATAGGGTCATCGCGTGTGGCGGTGAGTACCGAGCTGCAGCCCGTCACGGCCAGACACAGCGAAAGCGTAACGGCGTGTAGTCGAACCGAATTCATTCTTCGCTCCCGAACAGTTGGTTGTCGATGAGATCGCAAAGGCAATGGATGGCTAGCAGGTGGACTTCCTGGATGCGCGCGGTCACTTTGGCCGGAACCCGGATCTCCACGTCTTCAGGAAGCAGTAGCGAGGCCATCCCGCCACCGTCACGCCCAGTAAGCGCGACCACGACCATTTCCCGATCATGTGCAGCCTGTATCGCCTGAATGACATTCGCAGAATTGCCGCTGGTTGATATTGCTAACAGCACGTCACCCGGCTGTCCAAGTGCACGGATCTGCTTGGAGAAAACCTCGTTGTAGCTGTAGTCATTAGCAATAGAGGTGAGGGTGGAGCTGTCCGTTGTTAGAGCTATTGCGGGAAGGCTAGGGCGTTCGCGCTCGAAACGGTTAAGCAGCTCGGAAGAGAAATGCTGAGCATCGCCAGCCGAGCCGCCGTTGCCGCAGGTCAGGATTTTACCTTCGCTGAGCAGCGAGTGGACCATCACTTGTCCGGCCTGCTCGATGCAGGGCGCAAGAACATCTATGGCGTTCTGCTTGGTCTCGATGCTGGCTTGAAATAGCTGACGTATACGGGATTGCATGTCCATCGGTAGTTAACCTTCAGGTGACGGGCTGGGCCTGTTAGCCGTGCCGTATGAATCTTGAGGGCAGATCAAGTCTTGACGGTAAGCTGAAGACGTCCGGCGAGGAACGCGTCAGCTATCGAACGCGTTCTGGATCCAGTTAGGCTTTTCCGCTTCGCTGGCGGCCGCGCCTATGGCGACTACGTCAAAGCGGCAGGGGTGGCGTGCCCAGCGGCTTTCCTTTTGCAGGAAAAGTTGGGCGGCCTTGATCAGTTTCTGCTGCTTACGCAGGTCAACACTTTCAAGGGCGCCGCCCCAGGCGGCGTGGCGTCTGTAGCGAACCTCGACGAATACTACTGTATCGCCATCGAGCATGACCAGATCAAGCTCGCCACTTCGGCATGCCCAGTTACGGCAGAGCAGACGCAACCCCTGTTGTTGCAGATGGCGCTGCGCGAAATCTTCGGCGAGTTGTCCGCTAAGCTGCTTGCTGTTGCTCAATAGGGCGTGTCCGAAAGTGGCTGCACTTGTCCATCGCGAAACTCAGCCCATGGCAGGCGCCGCTCGATCCGCTGTTCCGGTGTGATGGTCAGCGTGCCGGACAGTCCGTCGAGCTGAGTTTCAGGGAGCGCTAGTAACTGACTCAATCGAGGCGCCAGTAGGTACGCGTCGGCACCCATGGCGTATAACCTGCCAAGGCTCCCGCGGGATTGAGGCCACTTGCGTTCTATTTCCTGGCGAAGGGGAAGCTCGGCATCGAGCAGCCAAGGTGTTTCTGTAAAGCGGATGCCTTCGAGATCCAGGTACTGGGTGCGGTTATCAGTGGCGGCATGCAGGTGAGATGTTGCGTACACGGGCAGATCACCCGCGTATTGAAATATCAGGGTGGGTTTGACTTGCTGCGCCTGTTGCGGTGTGGCTGCGAGGAAGAGAAAGTCGACATCTTGCCGGCGGGACGGTTGTGCCTCGGAGCTATTGCTGGTGCTACTTTGGCCCTGGCCACTGCGAACCTGAAGCAGCTCTGCGATTTGGTTAGCAAGTTCGATCGGCTCGGCTAGGGGCTCTGCCGCGACCACCGTTCCGCCTTGTGCTTGCCATTCATGGCGGAAAGCCTCAAACACTCGGTTGCCCCAATCCCCGCGAGGCGTCAGGGCCACTGCGCGCCGGTGACCGTCAGCCCAAGCACGGCGCGCCACCTCGCGCGCTTCGTCTTCCGCCGCCAGGCCGAACTGAAACAGCTGGGGCGGTGCTTTCTGGTTTGCGTCGCTGTAATTGAGTGCAAGGGTAGTAATCGGCAGCTCTTCACGTTCGGCCAGCTGGCGGACTATGTCCTTTTCCAATGGGCCAACGATCAATTCAACACCAGATGCCGCTGCCTGGCGATAGAACTCATCAAGTGATGGAATGCGGGTGCTATCGAATAGCTCAATTTTCAGATCTTGCTGTGCGGCTAAATGTGCCGCGAGAAATCCATCACGCAAGGCCCGCGCTACGCTGGACAGAGGGCCATCCATCGGCAATAGCAATGCCACGTGCGACAACGGTTTATCCGCCAGTTCCCGCAGCTTGGCCAGGGACTCAGGAAGGCGTCGCGCGGCTGGGTGATTGGGGTTTTGTTGAGTCCAGGCGTCGATAGCGCGCTGTTGCTGGGCGATGGTCCCGGCCTGCTTGACCGTCTCTGCGAGAGACAGCCAGCCGGCGAGATCTATATCGGCATCGGCGGTCGGTTGCAGCTGGTCATTGGGGAGGCTGGAAACGAGCGACCAGATCGCGTCGTGGTTTTGCTCGGCCGCCACACCGCTGAGTAGCGGCGCGATGAAGGTGCGCTCACGAGCCGCGTCGAGGGGCTGGTCATTCGCTTCGAGTGCCTGTGCTCGTGCCAATTGGCTCCGTAACTGCTGGTTTACCGGCAGTTCCGCAAGACGCTCGAACGCGGGGTGTTGCAGGGCTTGAAGGGCGCGCTGCGGTTCGCTGTCGGCTAACGCCAGCTCCGCTTCCAGTGTTTTCGCGAACATCTGTTGGGCCGGCATCAGCTGCTCGACATCGATCTGCTCGAGAATCTGTCGGGCCTGGGTCTGGTTGCCCTGCTGCATGCTCTGGTCGACCGCTGACAACCGCAGTAAGGCGGCCTCCGCTGGCTCACTGGCATCGGCCTCTTTGAGCAGCTGTTGCGTTGATGCCTGCGGAGTGCGTGGCAGCTCGCCGAGAGTCGACGATGGCGAACTGGCGCAAGCCGAAAGCACGGCAGCAATACATAAGAAGAAGAGCGGGCGAAAGCGAGCCATCATGTGATCATTCCTAGGGGCGCTGGCAGGTGTCGGGGGATTGTACCCAAGCACTTGGGGGGGTAGCGATGTTGCGAGTTTCAAACGAGCTACAATGCCCGTTTTCTTGTCGAGGTACGCCTGTGACTGCTTCAGATGAAGTGAATTCCGCGGTGGGCACGCTCTATGTAGTCGCCACGCCGATAGGCAATCTCGAGGACATGAGTGCTCGGGCGCTTCGCGTACTGGCCGAGGTAGCACTGATTGCCGCGGAGGATACTCGTCATTCGGCTCGGTTGATGCAGCACTTCGGTATCAGCACACCTCTGGCGGCGTGTCATGAACATAATGAGCGCGACGAGGGTGGGCGTTTTCTCAGGCGGCTCCTGGCCGGTGAAGACGTTGCGTTGATATCTGACGCCGGCACGCCATTGATATCGGACCCCGGTTACCATCTGGTCCGGCAGGCCCGTGCAGTCGGTATACGGGTCGTTCCACTTCCTGGTGCATGCGCGCTTGTTGCGGCGCTTAGCGCTGCGGGCTTGCCGTCCGATCGTTTCATCTTCGAGGGATTTCTACCTGCTAAGCAGGTTGCGCGGCGTTCTCGCCTGGAGCATCTGCGAGAAGAGCCGCGCACGTTGATCTTTTACGAGGCGCCGCATCGAATTCTCGATTCGCTCAGCGATATGGAAGCAGTGTTCGGGCCGGATCGTCCGGCGGTGTTGGGTCGCGAGCTGACCAAGGCGTTCGAGACGTTGAAAGGATTGCCCCTGGGGCAGCTGCGCGCCTGGGTCGCGTCCGATGCCAATCAGCAGCGCGGCGAGTGTGTACTGGTCATCAGTGGTTGGGAAGCGCCGCAGGGTGATGACGCGGTCGATGCGAATACGCTTCGTGTGCTGCGCCTTCTGTTGGCGGAAATGCCGGTAAAGCGGGCAGCGTCGCTTGCTGCTGAAATCACGGGTGTTAAGAAGAACCTGCTCTACCAGCTCGCTCTGCAAGAAAAACATGCCGACCCCTAGCGTCCTTTCTTCTCGGCAGGGCTTGCAGCTCTTAGCTTGCAGGTCGGGGGCCGGCAACGTACCCTAGCGGCCGGAGAGTCGATTGGACAGTCGCTGTCCTTTCCTGTTTACAGGATGGGAGGGAGGAAAGTCCGGGCTCCATAGGGCGAAGTGCCAGGTAACGCCTGGGAGGCGTGAGCCTACGGAAAGTGCCACAGAAAATAACCGCCTAAGCGCTTCGGCGCCGGTAAGGGTGAAAAGGTGCGGTAAGAGCGCACCGCGCGGCTGGTAACAGTCCGTGGCTAGGTAAACCCCACTTGGAGCAAGACCAAATAGGGATCCATTGGCGTGGCCCGCGCTGGATCCGGGTAGGTTGCTAGAGGCAGTCAGTGATGACTGCCGTAGAGGAATGACTGTCCTCGACAGAACCCGGCTTATAGATCGACTCTCCGACCTTTTCGCAACGTCCCGCTTTTAAGTCCAAAATATTATTGCTCTTCACAAAGTACTTTAACTTTGCGATGCAAGTATTTGGCTGTCTTCATATTGCATCCTGCCTCTGTGCCTCGCTTTACCGTTTATCCCTCCTCAGCTAGCTAAATTCCCGTCCCATAAGGGTTTTTCCCATCAGGCTCGCCTTGACGGTGGGGTCGCTGCATTTCTATAGTGCGCACGAGTGGTAGAAAGTGGAACAAAGTGGGTTTTTATGGATACGAAGAGCTAATTTAGAGGAAGCGCAGCCGTGTTTCGCGGAGCAAACGCCATCAGTCTCGATGCTAAAGGGCGGCTAGCCATGCCCAGCCGGTATCGTGACGAGCTCGTTTCGCGCTGCGAGGGCCAGCTGATCATCACCATTGACGCGGTCGATCGCTGTCTCGGTATCTACCCGCTTCCTGAATGGGAGCAGATCGAAGCCAAGCTCCGTGAGTTGCCGTCTCTGCGAGAGGAAAGCCGGCGGTTGCAGCGTTTGCTGATTGGCAATGCGGTGGATTTGGAAATGGACGGTAGTGGGCGCGTGCTAGTGCCGCCCCGTCTACGTGAATACGCAGGCCTGGATAAGCGGGCCATGCTGGTAGGCCAGCTGAATAAGTTCAGCCTGTGGAACGAGGACGACTGGAACGCGCAAGCAGATGCGGACCTGGCGGCCATTAAGCAACCCGGCGCGTTGCCGGAAGAACTGCGTGATCTAATCCTTTGAACCAGACCAGTAGCTATAGCCATGTGACCGTGTTGCTCGACGAAGCCGTTGCGGCGCTCGCTGTGCGCCCGGATGGTCGCTATCTGGATGGCACCTTCGGGCGCGGCGGACATAGCCGGCTGCTGCTACGGCAGCTTGGGCCTGATGGCTGTTTGCTCGGTTTCGATAAAGACCCGCTAGCAATCGCTACGGGGCAAGCACTGGCGGCCGACGATGGCCGCTTTGTCGTTGTGCAGAGAAGTTTCGCTGAGCTTGGCTCAGAGCTCGCTGAACGCGGCTGGACCGGTACTCTCAGTGGTGTGCTGCTGGATCTTGGCGTCTCATCGCCGCAGCTTGACGACCCTGAGCGCGGGTTTAGTTTTCTCAACGACGGACCGTTGGATATGCGCATGGATCCGAGCCGCGGCGTCAGCGCGGCTGAGTGGATCGCCACGGCGAGTGAGGATGATATCGCTCGGGTATTCAAGGAGTACGGGGAGGAGCGGTTCGCCAAGCGCATGGCGCGTGCAGTGGTTCAGCGTCGGCTTGAGCGCCCCTTTGAGCGCACCGCTGATCTAGCCCAGGTGCTGACGGTTGCCAACCCGGCATGGGAAAAAGGTAAGAACCCGGCGACTCGTGCTTTTCAGGGGCTTCGCATTTTCATAAACAATGAGCTCGGTGACCTCGAAGCCGGCCTAGAGGCTGCCCTCGAAGCGCTCGAAGTCGGTGGGCGACTGGTCGTGATTAGCTTTCACTCCCTTGAAGATCGCATCGTCAAGCAGTTCATGCGTCGGCACGCGAAAGGCGAAGCCGATACCCTGCCGCGTGACCTGCCGATAATTCCAGAGCGGTTCGTTCCGCGCCTGAAACTCTTAGGCAAACCGCAGTATGCGTCAGCCGAAGAAGTCAAAGGCAACCCCCGGTCGCGCAGTGCGGTGATGCGCGTCGCGGAGAAGTTGCGGTGATGCCGTTGCGCCGCTCCATGCCAAAAGGCAGCCTGCTTATGCTGGTGCTGTTCATTGCCGTGCTGTTGTCGGCGATCGCGGTGGCCTACAGCGCGCACTGGAATCGCCAACTGCTAAATGAACTCTACAGCGAACTGAGTGTGCGCGATAAGGCGCAAGCCGAGTGGGGCCGTCTGATCCTGGAGCAAAGCACCTGGACTGCCCATAGCCGAATCGAAACACTGGCGACCGATCAGCTGAAAATGCAGATCCCTGAAGCGGCGGATGTCCGGTTGGTGGCGCCATGAGGCTTCAGGGCGCGCTCTATCCCTGGCGTTTTCGCATCGTGCTGGCTTTGCTGGCGCTGATGGTCGGCGCCATTGCATGGCGTATCGTCGATCTCCAAGTCATCGATCAGAGCTTTCTCAAAAATCAGGGCGATGCACGCAGTGTTCGGCATATTCCAATTCCGGCACATCGCGGTTTGATCACCGATCGCCATGGGGAGCCGCTGGCGGTCAGCACGCCCGTCACCACGCTCTGGGGCAACCCACGAGAACTTCAAGCAGCCCAGGCACGCTGGCCAGACTTGGCCGAGGCGCTGGGGCAAGACGCAGCCGTTCTGCAGCAGCGTCTCAAAGAACAGGCCGAGCGTGAGTTCATTTATCTGGTGCGCGGATTGACCCCGGAGCAAGGCCAGCAGGTACTCGACCTCAATATTCCCGGTGTGTATTCGCAAGAAGAGTTCCGTCGCTTCTATCCTGCTGGCGAAGTCGCCGCGCATATCGTCGGTTTCACCGATATCGATGATCGTGGCCGAGAAGGCTTGGAGCTCGCGTATGACGAGTGGCTGGCTGGCGTGCCCGGTAAGCGTCAGGTGCTCAAAGATCGCCGTGGGCGGCTGATCAAGGATGTGCAGGTCGTGAAGAACGCTAAGGCCGGGAAGGCCTTGGCATTGTCCATCGACCTCCGCTTGCAGTATCTGGCACACAGCGAGTTGCGAAAGGTGGTGCAGGAATACGGCGCTAAGGCGGCGAGCCTGGTGATGGTGGATGTGCAGACCGGCGAAGTACTCGCTATGGCCAACCAGCCAACCTACAACCCCAACAATCGCCGCAATCTGACCCCGTCGGCTATGCGCAATCGTGCCTTGATTGATGTGTTCGAGCCTGGCTCGACGGTCAAGCCGTTCAGTATCGCGGCCGCACTCGGTACCGGCAAATATCAGCCAGAGTCGGTAGTCAACACTCTGCCGGGCTGGATGCGTATCGGCCGCTACACCATCCGCGACGTGTCCCGTGGAGGGATGCTCAATCTGACCGGCATCCTCATGAAGTCAAGCAACGTCGGGATCAGCAAGATCGCCCTGGATATTGGCCCGGAGCCGGTGCATTCGATCATGCATCAGGCAGGCTTCGGGCAGGCCACCGGCCTTGGTTTTCCTGGTGAGCGCGTTGGAAACCTGCCCAACCATCGTAAGTGGCGGGACGCGGAGACCGCCTCGCTTGCATACGGCTACGGCTTGTCGGTGACCGCTGCCCAGCTTGCCCATGCCTACGCCGTTCTCGGTAATGAAGGCACTAACGTCCCGCTGTCACTGCTGCGCCTGGATCGACCGCAGGAAGGCGTCCAGGTTATAGACAAGGCCATTTCTAATACCGTGTTGCGGATGCTTCAGTCGGTCGTCGAGGAAGAAGGTGGCGGTGGTGCGCGAGCGAAGGTGCCGGGCTATCACGTCGCAGGCAAGAGCGGCACGGCGAAGAAAGTGTCTGGAACCGGCGGTTACACCAAGGATGCGTATCGCTCGTTCTTCGCAGGCGTGGCGCCTGTATCTGATCCCCGCATCGCTATTGTCGTGGTCGTCGACGAGCCCAGTGAAGGCGGATATTACGGCGGTCTCGTGTCCGCACCGGTGTTCGGCAAAGTAGCAGCTCGCGCATTGCGCTTGATGAACGTTGCGCCAGACAACCTGCCGCCACCTGCCGAGGTACAAACCGCCGAGGCGGCCAAGGCCAAGGGAGGGCGAATCTGATGCCGATGCCCCTAAATCAGCTGCTGCCTCAGGCGGCCAGCGCTACCTTGATCCGTGAGCTGACGCTCGACAGCCGCAAGGTGCGGCCGGGTGATCTGTTCCTGGCTGTGCCGGGCCATCAGCAGGACGGTCGCGTGCATATCGCTGATGCGATCTCTCGTGGGGCCGCGGCCGTTGCTTACGAGGCTGCTGGGGCGGTCGAAATGACTGCCGCGAGTGCCGTGCTAGTTCCGGTTCGTGACCTGGCGGAGCAACTGTCTGCCATCGCTGGGCGGTTCTACGGCGAGCCAAGCCGCAGCCTGCATCTGGCCGGTGCCACTGGAACCAATGGCAAAACCAGCGTCACCTACCTGATTGCTCAGGCCCTGGATCATCTGGGCGAGCGTTGCGGCATCATCGGAACCCTCGGTACGGGTTTCCATGGTGAGCTGGTGCTCGGTCACCACACCACACCTGACGCGATCGGCGTGCAGGCAAACCTGGCGAACATGCGTCAACAGGGTGCGCGTGCTGTAGCGATGGAAGTTTCCTCTCACGGCCTGGCTCAGGGTCGAGTTGCCGCGTTGGCGTTCGACGTGGCCGTATTCACCAATTTATCTCGCGATCACCTGGATTATCACGGCTCCATGGAGGCGTACGGCGAGGTCAAGGCCCGTTTGTTCAAGATGCCCGGGCTCCGCTGCCGGGTGATCAACCTGGATGATGCCTTTGGGCGTGTCCTTGCGGTCGAAGATGATGAATGCCGGCTGATCACGTATAGCCTGACCGACGCGTCGGCTTACCTTTACTGCCCCGAAGCGCGACTGGACGACGATGGGATTCATGCCCGGCTGGTTACCCCGCAGGGTGAGCGATCGCTGCGTAGTCCGTTGCTTGGCCGCTTCAATGTTAGCAATGTGCTTGCAGCGATAGGCGCACTGCTGGGCATGGATTATCCGCTGGATGAGATCCTTGCAGTGCTGCCCCACATAGATGGCCCTGCCGGCCGCATGCAGCGTTTGGGTGGCGGTGATCGGCCCTTGGTTGTTGTGGACTACGCCCATACGCCCGATGCGCTTGAAAAAGTACTTGAGGCACTGCGCCCCCACACGCAAGGCAAGTTGCTGTGCCTGTTCGGCTGCGGCGGCGATCGTGACCGCGGCAAGCGAGCATTAATGGCTCAAGTAGCCGAGCGCTTGGCTGATCGGGTCGTAGTAACCGATGACAATCCGCGAAATGAAGACCCGATGCAGATTCTCGACGAGATCCGGGCCGGTTTCGGCGCGCCGGGCCGAGCCGTTTTCATCCCAGGCCGCGCTGAGGCCATCGCCGAGTGTATCGCTGGCAGTGATGCCACCGACGTCGTGCTGTTGGCGGGCAAGGGCCACGAGGACTATCAGGAAATAAAAGGGGAGCGTCAGCCGTTCTCCGATCTCGACCAGGCTTCAATTGCCCTGGCTGCATGGGGGAATACCGATGCTTGAAGCCATGCGCCTTAGCAAATTGGTTCAGCCGTTATCGGCCAAGGTAATCGGCGCCGACGTGGCCTTCACTTCGGTCAGCACCGACAGTCGAGCCATCGAGCCGGGTCAGCTGTTCGTGGCCTTGACCGGGCCTCGATTCGATGGCCACGCCTACCTGGCGGACGTCGCCGCCCAAGGCTGCGTGGCAGCCCTGGTCGAACGACATATTGCAGACGTTTCACTGCCGCAGATCGTGGTAGCCGACAGCCGCATTGCCTTGGGCCAGTTGGGTGCGTTGAATCGCGCCGTGTTCACTGGGCCGGTCGTATCGATCACAGGTTCCAGTGGCAAGACGAGTGTCAAGGAGCTGCTCGCCAGTATTCTTCGCGCCGCTTATGGCGCCGATGCGGTATTGGCCACTCGGGGCAACCTCAATAACGACCTCGGGGCTCCCCTGACGTTGCTGGAGCTAGCGGCGCAGCACGACGCTGCGGTGATCGAGCTGGGCGCGTCTCGGGTTGGAGAAATAGCCTATACGGTTGGTCTGACCCAGCCGGATGTCAGTGTGATTACCAATGCCGGCACCGCGCATGTCGGTGAGTTTGGCGGGCCGGAGAAAATTGTCGAAGCCAAGGGCGAAATACTCGACGGGCTAGGCGCTGATGGCATTGCAGTTCTCAATCGTGACGATCCGGCCTACCCAATCTGGGAGCGGCGGGTCGGTGGCAAGCGTGTCGTGAGCTTCGCCATACATAGCCCGCTCGCGGATTTCCACCCCGCTTCGATCGGCTATGACATGCGTGGTTGTCCAAACTTCGTTCTCAGCGGGCCGTCTGGATCCGTGCGTGTTCAGCTTAATTTGCTGGGCCGACATAGCGTGGCGAACGCCCTCGCCGCCGCAGCAGCGGCGGATGCGCTGGGTGTTGCGGGCGAGCACATCGTGGCGGGCCTCGAGAGCCTTCAACCGGTTAAAGGCCGGGGCGTCGCGCAGATGCTCAGCAACGGCGTGCGGCTTATTGATGACACCTATAACGCCAACCCTGCTTCGATCTGTGCGGCAATTGATGTGCTGGCCGGGTTTGCTGGGCGCACTGTGCTGGCGCTTGGCGACATGGGTGAGCTCGGGAGCTGGGCCGAACAGGGCCATCGGGAGGTCGGCAGCTACGCAGCAGGCAAGATCGACACGCTATTCGCTGTTGGCCCGCTGATGAAGCATGCGGTCGAGGCCTTCGGCGTCGGAGGGAGGCACTTTCCCGATCAGCAAAGCCTGATCGAGGCGCTCCGCCTGGAGCAGGGCAACGCTACAACCATTTTGATCAAGGGATCACGGAGCGCCGCGATGGATAACGTCGTGACAGCGCTTACCGCGTCCGGCATGGAGAAACATTGATGCTGCTGCTGCTCGCCGAGTATTTGCAACGGTTCCACACAGGCTTCGCGGTCTTCCAGTACCTATCCCTGCGTGGAATTCTTGGCGTGCTCACGGCTCTGGTGCTTTCCCTGTGGATGGGGCCTTGGCTGATCCGGACGCTTCAGCTCCGTCAGATCGGTCAGTCCGTTCGGACTGATGGGCCACAAACCCATCTGTCGAAATCCGGAACACCTACCATGGGTGGCGCATTGATTCTCAGCGCTATCGCTATTAGTACGCTGCTCTGGGCGGATTTGGCCAACCGCTATGTATGGGTGGTGCTGGCCGTAACGCTACTCTTCGGCGCGGTTGGGTGGGTCGACGATTACCGGAAAGTGATCGAGAAGAACTCACGCGGGTTGCCCAGCCGCTGGAAGTATTTCTGGCAATCGGTGTTCGGCCTCGGTGCGGCGGTCTTCCTTTATATGACCGCCCAAACTCCGGTCGAAACCACGCTCATCCTGCCATTGCTCAAGAACATCGAGATCCCGCTGGGCATCGGCTTTGTGGTGCTGACGTACTTCGTCATTGTCGGCTCTAGTAATGCGGTCAACCTCACCGATGGGCTCGACGGTTTGGCGATCATGCCAACGGTGATGGTCGGTGGCGCTCTCGGCATCTTCTGTTACCTGTCCGGCAACGTGAACTTCGCCGACTACCTGCTGATTCCCTATATTCCCGGCGCCGGTGAGCTGATCGTGTTCTGCGGTGCATTGATCGGCGCAGGGCTCGGCTTTCTCTGGTTCAACACCTATCCCGCACAGGTGTTCATGGGCGATGTCGGCGCGCTGGCGCTCGGTGCGGCATTGGGAACGATCGCCGTGATCGTTCGGCAGGAGGTCGTGCTG
Source organism: Pseudomonas sp. DNDY-54 (assembly GCF_019880365.1). NCBI lineage: Bacteria > Pseudomonadati > Pseudomonadota > Gammaproteobacteria > Pseudomonadales > Pseudomonadaceae > Pseudomonas > Pseudomonas sp. DNDY-54. The sequence goes on along the minus strand of NZ_CP082271.1, from coordinate 3,357,378 downwards.
TTCATCATGGGCGGCGTGTTCGTAATGGAAACCTTGTCGGTGATGATCCAGGTGGCCTCGTTCAAGTTGACCGGTAAGCGGGTGTTCCGCATGGCGCCGATTCATCACCACTTCGAACTCAAGGGTTGGCCCGAGCCGCGGGTCATTGTGCGCTTCTGGATCATTACGGTGATCCTGGTGCTGGTTGGTCTCGCTACGCTGAAATTGAGGTAATAAAGAGTGCTCATCGCTTCCGATCAGTTCCGCATCGTCGTCGGTCTCGGCAAGAGCGGCATGTCCCTGGTTCGCCATCTGGCAAGCCGTGGTGTGCCATTTGCTGTCGCCGATACGCGCGCGAACCCGCCGGAGCTGGCTACTCTCCAGGCGCAATATCCCCATGTCGAAGTTCGCTGCGGTGAGCTTGATCCAGAGTTTCTCTGCCAAGCCAGCGAACTGCTGGTCAGCCCCGGCGTTGCGCTCAGCACGCCCGCGCTGCAGGTGGCGGCCGCCAACGGTGTAAAGCTGTCCGGTGATATCGAACTGTTCGCCCGCGAAGCCAAGGCGCCAATCGTGGCGATCACCGGGTCGAACGCGAAAAGTACGGTGACCAGCCTGGTCGGTGAGATGGCCGCTGCGGCCGGTCGAAAGGTGGCCGTAGGGGGCAACCTAGGGACGCCGGCGCTGGACCTGCTCAGCGATGATGTCGAACTCTATGTGCTTGAGTTGTCGAGCTTCCAGCTGGAAACGACTGATCGTCTGAATGCCGAAGTCGCGACCTGTTTGAATGTCAGCGAAGACCACATGGATCGCTACGATGGTTTGCCGGCGTACCACCAAGCCAAACATCGCATATTCCGTGGCGCACGGCAGATCGTTATCAACCGGGACGATCGACTCAGCCGTCCGCTCGTTGGGGATGACGTTCCAGCATGGTCGTTCGGCCTTGGTAAGCCCGACTTCAAAGGCTTCGGTCTATTCGAGGAGAATGGCGAGAAATTCCTCGCCTTCCAGTTCGACGCGCTGATGCCGGCTAATCAGCTAAAGATTCGCGGCGCCCATAACCAGTCCAACGCGCTGGCTGCCTTGGCTCTTGGCCATGCGGTAGGCCTGCCGTTCGAGCCGATGCTCGCTACCTTGCGCACATTCACCGGCCTCGCCCACCGCTGCCAATGGGTTGGCGAGCGTAGGGGGGTTAGCTATTACGATGATTCCAAGGCGACCAATGTCGGCGCCGCGTTGGCTGCGATCGACGGCCTGGGCAGCGACATCAACGGCGAGCTGGTACTGATTGCTGGCGGTGACGGGAAAGGAGCGGATTTTTCAGCATTGCACAGCCCGGTTGCGCACCAGTGCCGTGAAGTGATTCTGCTGGGCCGCGATGCTGAGCGGCTTGCCGCTGCACTTGAAGGCGCAGCGCCTATTCACCGTGTTCAGACCCTCGAACAGGCCGTGCAATTGTCAGCCAAGCTCGCGCGCGCTGGTGATGCGGTGCTGCTGTCACCCGCCTGTGCCAGCCTGGACATGTTCGACAACTTCGAAGATCGCGGGCGCCAGTTCGCCGCTGCCGTAGGGGCGCTCAGCTAATGCTCGCCTTTCTGCGCAGTGCGCCCTCGCCGCTATTTGGCCGACGTGGTCTGGACGTCGACTTCCCCATGCTTGCCGGTTGCCTGGCGCTGCTGGGATTGGGGCTGGTCATGATTACCTCGGCTTCTTCTGAAGTCGCTGCGGTGAATGCTGGCAATGCGCTGTATCACATGGTCCGGCACCTCGTGTATGTACTGCTTGGGCTGGTCGCGGCCGCCGCGGTGCTGCTGGTGCCGCTGTCAGCCTGGCAGCGATTGGACTGGATGCTGTTGCTTGGGGCATTCGCGTTGTTGATTCTCGTGCTGATCCCCGGTATCGGCCGCGAGGTCAATGGTTCCATGCGCTGGATTGGTTTTGGCGCCTTTAACGTGCAGCCATCCGAGCTGGCCAAGCTCTTCGTCGTGGTCTATCTCGCCGGTTACCTGGTGCGTCGCCAGCAAGAGGTTCGCGAAAGCCTGTGGGGCTTCCTCAAACCGTTCCTTGTGTTGCTGCCGATGGCGATGTTGCTGCTGCTCGAACCCGACTTCGGCGCAACGGTCGTCATGATGGGGGCCGCTGTAGCGATGCTGTTCCTTGGAGGTGTCGGCCTGATCCGGTTCAGCCTGCTGGTGCTGCTGGCCGTCGGGGCGGTGTTCATTCTGGTACAGACTCAGGAGTACCGGCTGCAACGGCTGATTACCTTCACCGATCCGTGGGCGGATCAATATGGCGCCGGGTACCAATTGACCCAGGCACTTATTGCGTTTGGGCGTGGCGAGTGGCTCGGCGTCGGCTTGGGCAATAGCGTGCAGAAGCAATTCTATCTACCCGAGGCGCATACCGATTTCGTGTTTTCGGTGCTGGCTGAGGAGCTGGGCATGGTGGGCGCGCTACTGACTATCGTGCTGTTTGCCTTCGTCGGTGTTCGTGCGTTGTACATCGGTCTCGCCGCCGAACGTGCACGTCAGTTCTTTGCCGCTTACATCGCCTGGGGCGTCGCGTTTCTTTGGCTCGGACAGTTCCTGATTAACGTCGGCGTTAACGTCGGTCTGTTGCCGACTAAGGGCCTGACGTTGCCATTTCTCAGTTATGGCGGCAGCTCGTTGGTGGTCACGTGCGCCAGCATGGCGCTGTTACTGCGCATCGAGTGGGAAAGCCGCACCGTGCTAGGCAGCGAAGACGCAGACTTCAGCGAAGACGATTTTGCTGACACGCCTGCGCCTATGCGCAAGGAGATCGCGCATGGCCGCTAACGTCTTGATCATGGCAGGCGGCACCGGTGGGCACGTATTCCCCGCGTTGGCCTGCGCTTATGAATTCAAGAGCCGTGGATACGCCGTCCACTGGCTGGGTACGCCCCGTGGCATCGAAAACGAAGTGGTTCCCGCCGCTGGTTTGCCGCTGCACCTGATTCAGGTCAGCGGGTTGCGCGGCAAGGGACTGGCCGCTCTATTCAAGGCGCCGTTCCAGCTGTTGCGCTCGCTCGGACAGGCCCGCCGCATCATGCGTGAGCTGCAGCCGGTCTGCGTGCTCGGACTCGGCGGATACGTGACCGGGCCAGGCGGTCTCGCCGCAAAGCTGGCCGGCGTGCCGCTGATCATCCATGAGCAGAACGCAGTGGCCGGCACTGCCAACCGCAGCTTGGTTCCGTTTGCGCAACGGGTCTGTGAGGCATTTCCGAACACCTTTGCCGACAGCGCCAAGCGACGCACGACGGGCAATCCGGTGCGTCATGAGCTGTTCCTCGAGACACCCCGGGAAACGCTACTTGGCCGCCGCCCTCGGTTGCTGGTGCTGGGCGGGAGTCTGGGCGCAGAACCCCTGAACAAACTGTTGCCCGAAGCGCTCAGCCAGTTGGCGCCGGAACTGCGTCCCGAGGTGTTTCACCAGGCTGGCAAACAGCACGCCGACGTCACGCAACAGCGTTATGTCGACGCCGGTGTTGAGGCAGAAGTGGCGCCATTCATAAAGGACATGGCTCATGCCTACGCCTGGGCCGATCTGGTCATCTGCCGCGCGGGCGCGCTGACAGTGTGCGAGTTGGCGGCTGCTGGGCTGCCGTCCTTCCTGGTACCGCTGCCTCATGCCATCGACGATCACCAGACCCGAAATGCCGAATACCTGGCGAAGGAGGGCGCAGCCGTTCTTCTCCCCCAAGCAAACACCGATGCTGCAGCGCTGGCCGCGCAGCTGACCGAGGTAATGATGCACCCGGAAAAACTCAAGGCCATGGGCGCTACAGCGCGCCGGCTGGCCCGGCCAGATGCCACCCGTACCGTCGTCGATATCTGCCTGGAGGTGGCTCATGGCTAAATCCCCTGCTGCAGTAAAGGCAGAAGTCCGGCGCATGCGCCGCATCCGTCGGATTCACTTCGTCGGCGTTGGTGGTGTCGGTATGTGCGGCATCGCTGAAGTGCTGCTGAATCTCGGCTACGACGTCTCCGGTTCCGATCTGAAAGCGTCCGCGAGTACCGAGCGGCTGCAGAACTTCGGGGCGCATATCTACATCGGCCACCAGGCCGGCAACGTGGCTGGCGCCGATGTGCTGGTCGTGTCCAGCGCTGTCAATGCGGCCAACCCAGAAGTGGCGTTTGCCCTTGAGCAGCGAATTCCTGTAGTACCGCGCGCTGAGATGCTCGCCGAGTTGATGCGTTATCGCCACGGTATCGCTGTCGCTGGCACCCACGGCAAGACCACGACCACCAGCCTGCTGGCATCGGTCTTCGCAGCGGGTGGGCTTGATCCGACGTTCGTAATCGGTGGGCGCCTGACCGCGGCCGGCACCAATGCTCAACTGGGCACCAGCCGCTATCTGATCGCCGAAGCCGATGAGAGTGACGCGAGCTTTCTGCACCTACAGCCGATGGTCGCTGTGGTAACTAACATCGACGCCGATCACATGAGCACCTACGGCGGTGACTTCGGCAAGCTCAAGCGAACGTTCGTCGAGTTTCTGCATAACCTGCCGTTCTACGGACTGGCCGTGCTCTGCGTGGATGATCCGGTCGTGCGCGAGATCATCCCTCAGGTGGGGCGCCCGATTACCACCTACGGGCTTGCCGAGGATGCGGACGTCCGAGCCATCAACATCCGTCAGGAAGGCATGCGCACCTATTTCACCGTGCTGCGTGATGGCTTTGATGCGCTTGATGTCTCGGTCAATATGCCGGGCAACCATAACGTGCTGAACGCACTGGCGACCATCGCCATCGCCACTGACGAGGGTATCGACGACGAGGCTATCCTCCAGGGCCTGTCGCAATTTGGCGGCGTGGGCCGGCGGTTCCAGGTGTATGGCGAGCTGCCAGTTGAAGGTGGCAGCGTGATGCTGGTTGACGACTACGGCCATCATCCACGCGAAGTAGCGGCGGTGATTCAGGCCGTTCGCGGCGGCTGGCCCGAGCGTCGGTTGGTCATGGTCTACCAGCCGCATCGCTTCAGCCGAACCCGCGACCTCTACGATGACTTCGTTCAGGTGCTGACCGATGCCAATGTCTTGTTGTTGATGGAGGTCTATCCGGCTGGCGAAGAGCCCATACCGGGCGCCGACAGTCGTCATCTGTGCCACAGCATTCGTCAGCGTGGTCAGCTTGACCCTATCTATATCGAGCGCGGTATTGAGCTAGCCCCGTTGGTCAAACCACTTCTGCGCCCAGGCGACATTCTGCTCTGCCAAGGTGCGGGAGATATCGGCGGGTTGGCCCCTCAACTTATTAATAGTGCCCTGTTTGCTGGCGATGCAAGCGCCGCGAGGAAGAGCGAATGACTGCCCTGCGATCGACTCGTGAACCCCAGGCGTTCGGCCGGGTTGCCGTGCTCTACGGCGGCAAGAGCGCTGAGCGAGAAGTGTCTTTGAAGTCCGGCGCTGCGGTGCTCGCCGCCTTGCAGGCCGCCGGCGTCGACGCGTTCGGCATTGACGTAGGCGACGATCTGCTAGTGCGTCTGAGCAATGAGCGCATCGACCGGGCGTTCATCGTGCTGCACGGTCGAGGCGGGGAAGACGGCAGCATGCAGGGTCTGCTCGAGTGCGCAGGGATTCCCTACACCGGCAGCGGCATTCTTGCCTCGGCACTGGCGATGGATAAGTTGCGGACCAAGCAGGTCTGGCAAAGCCTCGGTCTACCCACCCCACGACATGCCGTGTTGGCGAGCGAGGCGGATTGCCACGCTGCGGCAGAGAGCCTGGGTTTCCCATTGATCGTCAAGCCGGCGCACGAGGGATCGAGTATCGGCATGGCGAAGGTTGCCGGGATCGCCGAGTTGATCGCCGCGTGGCGTGCTGCTAGCGCATACGACTCCCAAGTCCTGGTTGAGCAGTGGATTCAGGGCCCTGAATTCACCATCGCCACGCTCCGCGGAGCGGTGTTGCCACCGATTGGCTTGGGTACACCTCACACCTTTTACGATTACGACGCCAAGTACCTGGCCAACGATACCCAGTACCGCATCCCTTGCGGGCTGGATTCGGAGACGGAGCAGGCACTCAAAGAGCTTTCCGCTCGCGCTTGCGACGCGGTCGGTATCAAGGGCTGGGCACGTGTCGATGTCATGCAGGACAGCGCGGGTGCCTTTTGGCTGTTGGAAGTCAATACGGTGCCGGGGATGACGGACCACAGTCTCGTGCCGATGGCCGCGCGCGCTGCAGGTCTGGATTTCCAGCAGCTGGTACTGGCGATTCTCGATGCCAGCATGGCGGCAGGGAACTGATCATGATCACGACGCTGCGTCACTCTCAACCCGGAACCGGCCGCGCTTCGCGCAAGCCGGTGCAGCGGGGCGCGAGCCGTCTGGTCCAGCGTGAGCCATTGTCTGCGCGCGTGCCGCGCCCAAGCCTGAGCTCGCTCAAGCGAGTCCTCTGGCCAGTGATGCTGGTGGCGCTTGCCGTGGGACTTTATGAGCTTGGCGAGCGTCTCGCACCCTATGCCGACCGGCCGATCTCCCAAGTCAGCGTTCGGGGTGAGCTGACCTATGTCGATCAGCAGGCGGTACAGGCGCGAATGGCGCCTTTCGTCGAGGCCAGCTTCTTCAAAGTCGATCTCGATGCGCTGCGACGTGATCTCGAACAGATGCCATGGATAGCGCACGTCGAGGCACGGCGGATCTGGCCAGACGAGGTCATGGTGCGTCTCGACGAGCAGTTGCCGATCGCCCGCTGGGGCGACGAGTCGCTGCTGAACAACAATGGTCAGGCTTTCGCACCCAATGACCTCACTCAGTATGAACACTTGCCGCAGTTATATGGTCCGAAGCGGGCCCAGCAGCGGGTCATGCAGCAATACCAGATGCTGAGCCAGATGCTGCGGCCCTTGGGTTTTTCAATCGCGCGTTTGGAGTTGCGTGCACGGGGCAGCTGGTTTGCGACGACCAAGCAGGGCGTCGAGCTGCTACTGGGAAGAGATCAGATAATCGAAAAAATGCGGCGCTTCACTGCCATTTACCAGCAAGAGCTGGCGCAGGAGAGCGAAAGAATTGCGCGGATCGATCTTCGCTACGCCAATGGCCTCGCCGTTGCGTGGCACGAGCCGAGCCCGACCGCGGCGGGAGATCCGTCGTTGCGAAGAATTGAGGAATGAAACACATGTCTAGCGTGCAAGGCGGCAAGATGATTGTGGGTCTGGATATCGGTACCTCCAAAGTGGTGGCGCTGGTAGGCGAAGTGACGGCGGACGGCGAACTCGAAATTGTAGGGATCGGCACCCACCCGTCGCGCGGGTTAAAGAAAGGGGTGGTGGTCAATATCGAGTCCACCGTTCAGTCAATTCAGCGCGCCGTTGAAGAGGCGCAGCTGATGGCTGGTTGCCGCATTCACTCGGCGTTCGTCGGCTTGGCTGGCAACCATATCCGCAGCCTCAACTCGCACGGCATCGTTGCCATTCGGGATCGAGAGGTCAGTAGCGCTGACCTTGAACGTGTTCTCGACGCTGCCCAAGCGGTGGCGATTCCTGCGGATCAGCGCGTGCTGCACACCTTGCCGCAGGACTATGTGATCGATAACCAGGAAGGCGTCCGTGAGCCGCTGGGCATGTCAGGGGTCCGCCTGGAAGCCAAGGTCCACGTGGTGACCTGCGCGGTCAACGCTGCACAGAACATCGAAAAATGTGTGCGTCGTTGTGGCCTGGAAGTCGATGACATCATTCTCGAACAGCTCGCGTCGGCCCACGCGGTGCTGACCGACGATGAGAAGGAGCTAGGGGTTTGCCTGGTGGATATCGGTGGAGGGACAACCGATATCTGCATCTTTACCGAAGGTGCGATACGGCACACCGCCGTCATCCCGATCGCCGGCGACCAGGTCACCAATGACATCGCCATGGCGCTGCGTACGCCTACTCAGTACGCCGAAGAAATCAAGATCCGCTATGCCTGCGCATTGGCAAAGCTGGCTGGCCCCGGCGAAACCATCAAGGTACCGAGCGTCGGAGAACGCCCGCCGCGGGAACTCTCACGACAGGCGTTGGCCGAAGTCGTGGAACCGCGCTACGACGAGCTCTTCACGTTGATTCAGGCCGAGCTGCGTCGCAGCGGCTACGAGGATCTGGTTCCGGCGGGCATCGTCCTCACAGGCGGTACATCCAAGATGGAAGGCGCCGTCGAACTGGCTGAGGAGATTTTTCACATGCCGGTACGTCTGGGCGTACCGCACAGTGTCAACGGACTCAAGGATGTGGTCCGTAACCCTATCTATTCAACGGGCGTGGGGCTGTTGCTGTATGGGATGCGTAAGCAGACCGACGGCGCATCCATGTCCGGTCTCGGCAGCTTTGCCGAAGAACCCAAAACATCTGTCGTGGACCGGCTCAAGAGCTGGATCCAGGGCAATTTCTGAGCAGTGCGGCTGTACCTAAAACTAGAAAGCTGGAAGGAGAGAGGGAAATGTTCGAACTCGTAGATCATACCCCGCAAAGTGCAGTGATCAAGGTCATTGGCGTAGGCGGAGGCGGCGGCAATGCCGTTAATCACATGGTGCGCAACAACGTTGAAGGCGTGGAATTCATCTGCGCCAACACCGATGCCCAAGCGCTGAAAAAAATCGAAGCGCGGACCGTTCTGCAGTTGGGTTCCGCTATCACCAAGGGCCTTGGTGCAGGCACCAATCCCGACATCGGCCGTCAGGCTGCCATGGACGATCGTGAGCGCATCGCAGAAGTGCTCCAGGGTGCTGATATGGTATTCATCACCACCGGCATGGGTGGTGGTACCGGCACTGGAGCCGCTCCAGTCATCGCCTCGGTTGCTAAGGAAATGGGAATTCTCACGGTTGCAGTCGTGACCCGCCCGTTCCCGTTCGAGGGTCGTCGCCGCATGCAGGTCGCTGACGAAGGGATCCGTCAGTTGTCCGAGTGCGTTGACTCGCTGATCACCATTCCAAACGAAAAGCTGCTCACTATCCTCGGGAAGGACGCCAGCCTGCTGGCCGCATTTGCCAAGGCGGATGACGTGCTCACCGGCGCCGTGCGTGGTATCTCCGACATCATGCAGCGTCCAGGCCTGATGAACGTTGACTTCGCTGACGTCAAGACCGTCATGGGCGAAATGGGCATGGCGATGATGGGTACTGGGTGTGCAACCGGACCGAACCGCGCTCGCGAAGCCACTGAGGCAGCAATCCGCAACCCGCTGCTGGAAGACGTCAACCTGCAGGGCGCTCGCGGAATCCTCGTCAACATCACCGCCGGTCTGGATCTTTCGCTCGGCGAATACGCGGCTGTGGGCGAGATCATCGAAGCATTTGCTTCGGATGAAGCCACCGTCAAGGTAGGTGCTGTAATCGATCCGGACATGCTCGACGAGCTGCACGTCACGGTCGTCGCGACCGGGCTCGGTCCGCGCAACGAGAAGCCGGTCAAAGTTGTTGATAACACCTTGCAGACCGCTGCTGTCGCGTCTCAGGCAGTGCAGGCTCCACGTCAGGATCAGGCTGCAGTGAACTACCGTGATCTGGACCGCCCGACCGTGATGCGCAATCAGGCGCATGCTGCCGCGACCGCGGCGAAGATGAATCCTCAGGAGGACCTGGATTATCTCGACATCCCGGCGTTCCTGCGTCGACAGGCTGATTGAAGAAATGCATCAGGAGTATTGGGGTGATTGGTATTCAGCAAAGTGGGGTTCTGCTATGATCGCCACCTTTGTTGGAAACCATTCGCAACAGCGCACTAGCGAAACCAAGCCATGATCAGACAACGCACCTTGAAGAACATCATTCGCGCCACCGGCGTCGGCCTGCATTCGGGGGAGAAGGTTTACCTTACCCTTAAGCCCGCTCCGGTGGACACAGGAATCGTGTTCTGTCGCACCGATCTCAACCCGCCGGTGCAAATCGCTGCACGGGCCGAGAATGTCGGTGAAACAACCATGTCGACTACGCTGGTCAGCGGTGATGTCAAGGTCGATACGGTTGAGCATTTGCTTTCGGCGATGGCGGGGCTTGGTATAGATAACGCCTATGTCGAGCTTTCCGCGTCGGAAGTACCGATCATGGATGGTAGCGCTGGTCCCTTCGTGTTCCTCATTCAATCGGCCGGCCTGCAGGAGCAGGATGCCCCCAAGAAGTTCATCCGCATCACACGTGAGGTTTCGGTTGAAGATGGCGACAAACGCGCCACCTTCCTACCGTTCGAAGGCTTCAAGGTGAGTTTCGAGATCGATTTCGACCATCCCGTATTCCGCGGACGTACCCAGACCGCGAGCGTGGATTTCTCTAGCACTTCCTTTGTTAAGGAAGTCAGTCGCGCCCGAACGTTTGGTTTCATGCGCGATATCGAGTTCCTCCGCTCGCACAATCTGGCGCTCGGTGGGAGTGTCGAAAACGCGATCGTGGTCGACGAAGACCATGTGCTTAACGAAGACGGCCTGCGCTATGAGGACGAGTTCGTCAAACACAAGATTCTCGATGCTATCGGTGATCTGTACTTGCTGGGTACCAGCTTGATCGGCGAATTTCGCGGCTTTAAATCCGGACATGCATTAAACAACCGTTTGCTACGCACCCTCATGGAACAGAAGGATGCGTGGGAAACGGTGACGTTTAATGATTCCCAGACCGCACCGATCTCATACATGCGTCCGGCAGCTGCCGGCTGAGCAGTACTCTCTTTCCTTATTTGAGGCCACCTTCGGGTGGCTTTTTTTTTTGCGAGCAAAGCGACGTGAAGGCTACGCCTCGCGTGCGGATGCTAGGTCAGTTCATCCCGTCAAGAAGGCCCGCCATGTCATCAGCGTGCTCCTCTTCCTGCGCGAGGATGTCTTCAAAGATTCTCCGTGTGGTCGGATCCTTGTCACCAATGTACTGAACAATTTCTCGGTAGCTATCGATGGCGATGCGCTCGGCCACGAGGTTTTCAAACACCATGTCGCGCAGACCGTTGCCCTCGGCATATTGTGCATGCGCACGCTCGCTGAGGTTGTCGGGATTGAAATCAGGTGCACCACCAAGCTGTACGATGCGTTCAGCCAACCGGTCGGCATGTTCCTGTTCTTCATTGGCGTGCTCGAGAAACTCTTCTGCCGCAACGCTGGATTTCAGCCCTGTCGCCATGTAGTAGTGGCGCTTGTAGCGCAGGTAGCAGACGAGCTCGGTGGCAAGTGCCTCGTTGAGTAGGTTGATGACAGTGTCACGATCGGCCGAATAGCTCTCGGTTACTGCACCGTTTTCGACATGCTGTCGGGCACGGTCTCTCAGCGTTTGTTTGTCACTGAATTGAACGTAGCTCATCACGGTCTCCTGTTTACGAAACGGGCTACACCAATCGCAGCAGTGTAGCCATGCGCTTGATGGCGTTTCATTAGGTTAAGGTGTGATTGATGGGGAGCGGAAAAGTTTAGCCAAGCTCGCCGGTCTCCGAGCCGTCCGGTTCAGCCGGTTCTTCGATAGGAGTGGGTTTGCCTGGGTCCTTGCGCTCGGGTTCCGGTACGGGGCTCGGTGTTCCGTCATCCCGTGGGTCTGGTTCGTGCATTGGTATTCCTTCAGCTGAGCGCTTTAATCAAGTCGTCTTTGCGCATCTTTGATCGCCCTGAAATGTCACGTTCACGTGCTTTCTGCATTAATTCGTCCCGGGTTAGACCCGTAAGCGAGGTGCTGCCAGAGCGATTACTGCGAGCGGCACCTTTATTAGGCGATTCGCCGGAACGAGCTTTCGCGGCACGATGCGCGGAGTCTTTACGGTCGGCACGCTTGGCTGTGTCGCTTTTCTGTTGACCTGACCCGCCCTTACGTTCACCGCCACCGGATTGCTTGTTTACCGTGGCCCAAGCCCGCGCTTCGGCCTCATCCTTCGACTCTCCGCGGTCTTCATAACTCTCTTCGATATGCTCAGCTTTACGCTGTTGTTTGGCGGTGTACTTGGATTTTTCACCTCTAGGCATGGTTGGCCCCTCTTGCCAAATGACGTTTGGGGCTTGTAGGGCTGATTCAGCGGCTCTAAAGCACCTCGTGTTCTGTTTGGGCCTCAGGGACGGCTTTGAGTTTCAGTCGTGTTAGCATTGCCCGCTGTTTTTTGGCTCTATGGAATGTCGGTCTCGCCGAGTTAATGACACTGATTTGTCAAAGCGACACGCGCAGGCCGGAGCCGCTACAAAACCTCCGCTTCACGGGGACGGAACAAAATTCGTTTACGCTGTCTGAACAAAGCACGGGCCTCGCTATCTCGGTGGTTCTAGCGCAACGGGCGTGTATCGAATCGGTTTGAATATCCATGCTTGCCGTAAACGGTGAGCTTTGAATGAGGCGATACCAGATGCGAATTCTTGTATGCGGAGCCGGTGGCCAGGTCGGCCATGAATTGGTAGACCGTGCCGAACAGTATGGTCTCGAGGCGCTTGGCATGACGCGGGAGCATCTGGACATCACCAACGCTGACCAGGTCGCGGGTCTCGTCAGCCGGCTTAAGCCTGGACTGATCATCAACGCGGCGGCGTATACGCACGTTGACAATGCTGAGACGCATAGCCAACAGGCATACGCAGTCAACCGTGACGGCGCTGGCACGTTGGCTGAGGCTGCACGCCACGCTGGCATCCCTTTGCTGCACATCTCTACCGACTATGTGTTCTCTGGCGAAGCCCGGGCGCCATATCGCGAAGTCGATTCGGTTGCCCCTACAGGCGTATACGGTGCAAGCAAGCTGGCAGGGGAAGCGGCCATTCAAGATGCGTTAGATGAACATCTGATTTTACGGACCAGCTGGGTATACGGCGCGCACGGCCACAACTTCGTCAAGACAATGCTGCGCCTTGGCCGTCAGCGGGATTCCCTATCGGTAGTTGCGGATCAGTTTGGCTGCCCGACCCAGGCGGGGAGCATCGCCGATGTGCTGCTGCAGCTAGCGCAACGTTATGCGAAGGAGGGCAGTCTTGCCTGGGGGCTCTACCATTACAGTGGTCGGTCGGCCTGTACATGGTTTGATTTTGCGGTGGAGATTTTCCGTCAGGCAGAAGCCAAGGGCATGCTTCTCAGGCAGCCGCAGGTGTCATCGATTAGCACTGCACAGTACCCGACGCCCGCGCGCCGGCCGCAGTGGTCAGTGCTCGATTGCAGCAAATTCGAGAGCGCCTTCGGTATTGGCATCCATGACTGGCACGAGGATCTGTCCGTTGTCCTCGACGCGTTGGCCGACGCTGAGGCTGCCGTCACGGTCTCGGCCGCACAACATTCGCAGGTCTAATCCGCGGCCACAGGCGGCCGCCTCCATGTGGTTGGGCAGCCAGACTGGATGATTTGCTCTACCACTTCCGAGTATTCTCGCGGCCTTTTGCGGGGCGACATGAAGTCGTGCCGATTGTTGGAGAAGCCGCGTGGCGGTGTTTCAGGCAATCCTGCCGATTTTCGGCTTAATCATGCTTGGCTATCTGCTGGGCTGGCGACGATGGCTGGCGGGTGAAGCGGCGACCGGGCTCGCGACCATCACGTTTAAATTGTTCATGCCGGCGGTCCTGTTTGTGGGCATTGCTCGCGCGCAGCTAAGCGACGGCATGTCACCGATGCTGCTGCTGGCGTATTTTGGACCGGTACTTACGATTTTCGTACTGGTAGGGCTGATTGCCCATCGCTTGCTCGGGCGAGCTTCCCCTCTCGGCCTTACGGCGGCTTACTCAAACAACGTACTGGTTGGAATACCCCTGGTGACGACATTGCTCGGTCAGGCAAGCCTGGTTTATGTCTTTGCCATTCTGGTATTTCACAGTTTGATTCTTTTCTCGCTGCAGAGCTTTTATAGCGCGCTCGGCTCGGCGCAGAAAGTCAGCGGTGTAGCGCTGTTGAAAAATCTGGCCAATCCGCTGATCGTGGGTCTTACGCTTGGCGCGCTGCTCAATGTGTCGGGCTTGAACCTGCCGCAGCCAATATGGCGGATCGCTGACTGGCTTGCCCAGGCCGCTTTGCCTTGCGCGCTCATGGTCTTGGGCGTCAGCCTCTCGCGTTATCGGTTACGTCCAAGCGCTGCGGCGCTGGGGCTAACACTCATAAAAATGGGCTTATTCCCGTTGCTGGTGTGGTACGTCGCAGGCTTGCTTCCCACGCTCAGCCACGAAGCGCGTAGCGTACTGGTGCTATTGGCAGCCTGCCCGAGCGGCGTTAACGTGCTGGCGTTCGTGACCCATCAGGACGATACCCGGGCGGTCAGCTCGACGGTATTTCTTTCCACGCTGCTTGCCGCGATCAGCCTGCCGCTCTGGATGCTGGTGTTGTCGATGTAACGTGCGAGTGATCGACCGTCAGGAACGACCGCCGCGGCGGTCGGCATGGGCGTGAGGCGCCATGATGTCCTCGAGGCGAAGGCCGGTTAGGCCATGTATGGTGCGCCAGAGATAATAGAAAATGGCCATCATCATCACCATGCTCGGAATGGCGATCATGGGGTAGCTCAGCAACGTCATGCGGCCCAGCTCGGCGTTGAATGCTTCGCTACCGGCGGGGCTGTTGACGATCCACTTGGCCAATACGTAGTTCATGAACGATGAGAAGAAAAACGTTCCGCTTAGGAAATAGGTCGCACGCAGCAGTCGCGTCTCGAAGTGGGCCGTCTGCCCGTTGCGTTCCAGCTGCTCGTGGACTTTTTCGACGTTGATCACTTTTGGGTTGTACAACAGCGTGCGGATCAGCGGAAAGCGGGTGCGCGTGGAGGCTAGAACAGCAATACCGATTATCCCGGGTATGGCGGCTTCCTTGATTGCCAACCACTGCGGATCGAGTTGCAGCAGTCCTATGCCGCCAGTCAGCAGCACGCTGATCAGCCCTAGCAGTGCGATCCAGTTGAATTTGCGGTATTTTGCCAGTTCAAATAATCCCCACCCGAGCGGAAATGCCAACGCCAGCAACAGCGCGCCGTCGGCACCGAGCCGGTCATCGCCGCTGAGCTTCATCAGAATTACCGACGGGATCAGAATGCTGATGGCCAGGTCCATTAACGGCCGTGGCTTATGCTCGGACGGCTGGTTGGAGCGTGGTTGGTTGGTACGGGTATCGGTCATCTGATTCGTTCATCTCGGAAGAAGGCGAATGATCGCCCGAGCGCGCCTGTATAGCCAGAGCGTAATGAGGGTGTTCGGTCACAACAGGTTACTGTCCGGCTGCGGTTCTACGTCTTTTTTCCGACCATTGCGCCGTTTCAAATACCGCCACCACTAGAATTGCCAGCGCGAATGGCAACAACAGATAGAAGGCCCGAAATACGATCAGTGCGGCGAGCACGTCGGCAGTGGCCAGCTCCGGAAGGGCGGCAATGAAGGTGACCTCCAGTACGCCGAGGCCCCCCGGCGCGTGGGATAGCAGCGCCAGCGAAAAGGAGGCGAGAAACACGCCAAGTACGACCAGGTAGCCAGGGTTCTGTGCTTCCGGCAGGGCAAAATAAATGATTGCCGCCGCACAGGCGAGCTCCAGCGGCGCGGCGATGAGCTGCCTGCCCACGATCGGCAGTCGCGGATAAGCGATGCGCCATTTGCCGACATGCATCGGCGCAAAATGCCGCCAGGCGCCAATCACATAAAGGCCGACAAGACACAGCAAGGAGCTACCGATAGCGGTCGACAGCCACGGCTCGGCGTCGATGAGTCTGTTCAGCAACTCAGGCCGCAGGATCAGCACGGCTCCGCCCGCCAGAAGCGTGCCTAGAAAAAAGGTCAGGGAGCAGAACACGATCAGAACGCCGATCTCGTGGGGCGTAAGCCCTTTGCTGCGGTACGCTCGATAGCGCACAACGGCGCCGGAAAACACCGACGCGCCCACGTTGTGCGCGAGCGCATACGTGGTAAACGAGCAGAGCGTGATGAACCACCACGAGATGCTTTTCCCCAGATGTGCGATGGCGATACGGTCATACCACGCCAAGGCGCTATACGCGCCGAGTGTTGCCAGGCCTGCCAGCAACCAGTTGCGATTGCTGATGGCCTCGAGGCTGTCGGTGAGTTCGGCCAGCGAAAGATTTCGAATCTCTTGATAGAGCAGGTAGCCGGATAGCAGTACCGCCGTGATGCCGACAAGGGTCCAGGCGACATCGCTCCTCTTCATCATTGCGTTGGCTCCTTGGCGACGGCTCATGCCTCGAAGCAAGGTTCGGACAATGGGTGATGCGTACGTCGCGGAATAAATCGGCCGGTCTTTTATCGGCAGCGAACCGGGCGTTTTGTTCATTTTGCATAAGCGGGCGGGTGGATGGCGGCACCAGACTCGCTAAAGGTAGTCCATTGAAAGGGCCAATCTACTGGGAGGTGCTTATGCCGGATATTCCTCGCGATCATCAGGTGGAGAGCTCGCTTTCGTTGCTCGGAGAAGGCTATTCATTCATCCCAAGCCGATGCCAGCGGCTTGAATCAGATATTTTTCAGGTCCGTCTGTTGATGCAGAACACTATTTGCATGAGCGGCGAGGAAACCGCGAAGCTGTTTTATGACGATAAGCTCTTCCAGCGTCAGCACGCTGCGCCGCGCATGCTGCAGAAAACGCTGTTTGGACAAGGTGGGGTCCAAGGGCTGGATGACGAGGCTCATCGCCACCGTAAGCAGTTATTCCTGTCGTTGCTGACGGACGATGCGGTGGCGGAGTTGGTGCGGTTGACCGAGGCAAACTGGCAGTCCGCTATCGAAACGTGGCAACGTTCCGACCGTGTCGTGCTAATGCCAGAGGTACAGACAATTCTCACGCGCTCTGTCTGTGAGTGGGCCGGCGTGCCGCTAGCCAATGAGGAGCTGACACAGCGTCGTGACCAACTGGCGGCCATGATCGATGGGGCGGGTGGCGTAGGTGCGCGCCACTGGCACGCTCGGAAGGCCCGCAAGGAAGCGGAAAGCTGGATGATCGAGCTAATCAGTCAGGTACGCACCGGAGTGCTACCGGTAGAAGAGAACCGGCCGCTGGCAGTGGTTGCTCGGCACGTGGAGCTTGACGGTGCGCTCCTAAAGGAAGAAGTGGCTGCCGTAGAAATGCTCAACCTGCTGCGGCCGACGGTTGCCGTGTCACGTTTCGTCATCTATGCCGCGTTGGAGTTGCTGGCCCATCCGCATTGGCATCAAACGCTGCAGCACGACGATGCGGCGCTGGAACATTTTGCCCAAGAAGTTCGTCGGCTCCATGCGTTTTTTCCCTTTACTGCGGCGCGGGTACGAAAGGATTTTGAATGGAAGGGGTACCGCTTTCCCGAAGGCACTCGGGTATTGCTCGATCTCTACGGCACTAACCGAGACGCGAGACTCTGGGCACAACCGGAGAGGTTTCGCCCGGAACGGTTTGCCAGCTGGGACGGCGGCGCCTTCAACTTCATTACACAGGGCGGTGGCGATGCAGCGACAGGCCACCGTTGCCCAGGGGAGCCGCTGGCCATCGGGCTATTGGTCGCAGCCCTGCGCATGCTGACCCGTGAAATGAGCTACGCGGTGCCAGCGCAGGATTTGCACATGGATGCGTCGCGAATGCCAGCGCAGCCGGAAAGCCTGTTTATCATCAGCGACGTGAAAGCCGTGCCGCCGGCCCCGTAGCGAATTACCGATGCTCCGCTGCAGCCCTGATAGCGACCCAATGCTCGATCAGCTCACGGAGCTGTGACATTTCAACAGGCTTGGCCATGTGGCCATCCATTCCGGCCTCACGGGCGCGTTCACGGTGCTCGCTGAGTATGTGCGCAGTCAGGGCGACCACGGGCGTCCGGGCGCGACCCTCGGCAGCCTCCCAGTCACGCAAGCGCGCCGTGGCTTCGAAGCCATCCATGACGGGCATTTCGCAATCCATCAATACCAGATCGTAAGGGTGCGCTTTGATCAAGGCGAGGGCCTCTTCGCCGTTGCTGGCCGTATCCGGTTTCAGGTTGAGTTTGTTCAACATGCCACGGATGACTTTGGTGGAGATACTGTTGTCCTCCGCCACCAAGATGCGGAAATCGTCAGGTACTGCAAACGGCGTGCTGGCATGAGTCGCCGCGGAGTGAAAGGTCGCACTGGTGCGGCGGGCGAGTTCATCAGCCAGTGTGGTTTTCAGGGTGTAGCCTGCGACAGGCTTGGCCAGGATGCGCTTTATCCCGGCATTACGCGCAATGATCTTGCTGGGTGCGCTGCTCATGCCGGTCAGCATGATCAATAAAATGTCATGGTTAAGGCTGAAGTCTTCCTTGATCCGGGTGGCCAGCTGCATACCTGTCATGCCAGGCATGTCCTGATCCAGCAGGACGACATCAAAATATTCGTGCAGATGCGCCTTTGTGCGCAGCAATGCCAGCGCCTCTTTGCCAGAGGCGACCGCACTGACCTCCAGCCCCCAAGTGCTGCACTGCTGGCTGAGGACTTTGCGGCAGGTATCGTTGTCATCCACGATCAATAGCCGCGCGCCTTTCAGCTGGATGTCGAGGTCACTCCCAGCGTGCTCGGAAAGTTCAGCATTCAAGGGCAGGCTTATCCATATGGTGTTGCCGGCGATGCCGCTGATCTGGATACCGAACTCGCCATCCATGAGGTGAACAAGCTGCCTGGCAATGATGAGGCCGAGGCGCCCCCCGTGTCGGGTGGCAGATAGAAAATCTCTGCTATCGAGTGCGGAATTGAGTAGGGCATCGCGCTCCTGCGCTTCCAGCGGTCGCCCGCTGTCCTGAACGGTAATTCGCAGCCTCGGTTGGCCGTCTCGATCGTCTACCGCGGCGATCAACAGCACCTCGCCTTCTTCCGTCTGCTTGAAGGCGTTTTCGAGCAAGTTCAGTAACGCCTGGCGCAGGCGGGTCGGGTCGCCTGCGACAACGTGTGGCATCTGAGGCTGGACAAAGCTGATTAGCTCGACCTTCTGCTGTTCGGCTTTGGCGCGGAAAATGCTGAGGCAATCCTCGATCAATGCATTGAGATCAAATTGCACATCGTCGAGCTCTATCTGCCCGGATTCCAACTTGGAAATGTCCAGAATCTCATTGATGAGGTTGAGCAGCTCGTTGCCGGAACTGTGGATCGTCTGGACGTAATCGCGCTGCTTTGCCGACAGGGAGGTGCTGAGCAGGAGCTCACTCATGCCCAGCACACCGTTCATGGGCGTCCTTATCTCGTGACTGATCTTCGCCAGAAAATCTGCCTTGGTACGCAGCTCGGCACTGGTAACGGCCTCAGCAGTATGCTGGTTCCGGCTGTCCGATTGGATCTGCCGCTGCCGCTCGAGAAGGGCAAAGCTGAGGATAAGGCCGGCGCATGTGGCCACGCTGAACACAATGCCGGTTAGCCAGTCGGGATCGAACTGATCGAAGCCCAGCAAGATGGGCAGGACGAAGACGAAGCCCGCATCGAACAACAGCATGCCGGTAACAAGCAGGCGGGCCGGATCGTAGTGTTGACGCCAATGATGTATCGCCACTGCGGTTACGCTGGCAGCAGTGGTCAGCACCATCGCGTAAACCAGCCAGCTGAACCAGAGCAGGCCGGTGAGCAGAATGGTGGTGGCCAGTACGCTGACCACCGCGGCCTGCAGCGCGAGCAACCAGGATATCCAACGTATTCTTCGGTGATGAAAGAAGCCAAAGGCGAAGGCGAGCAAACAGAGACAAGTCAGCAGCGCAGCCATATCGGCAACCAGTGGCTGGCTGTAGATCAGTTTCGGTGACCAGACCGCCAGCAGGCCAAGGTTTGCCACGGCACAAGCCAGTAACGCGCCGTGCATGAGGGCGAGCCAAACATGGGTGTAACTGAGCGTATAGGCGAAGCGCAGCAGGTTGTAGATCATCAGCAGCGCCAAGGCCCCGAACAGCGCCCCGAACAGATAGGCCGGTCGGGCCTGTTCAACGAGCCCCACCTCATCGACCGTGTAGAACCACGCCATGATTGGATGGGACGATTGCAGGCGGATGTAGGCTTCGCGCGGTGCGCCATCGTTGGGCAGGGAGAACAGGTACGCGCGGGCAGGCAGAGGGCGGGACTCGAGCGGTCTCAGCTCCCCGGTCTCAATATGGCGTTCGACCTGTCCGTCCCGCAGCAGGTAGAAGTCGACGTATTGCACACGAGGTGCAAACAGCCACAGCCAGTTCGGTTGCGTGTACGCCGGCACACTTACTTGCAACCAGACGGCATGGTCGCTCGCTGGGGCGGCGTACGAGCGTTTATCGATGCGCTGGAACAGGCTGCGCTGGTCCAGAATTTCAGCGAGCGTCAGCAGGCCTGACTGGTCATCCAGCAAGCGCCAGTTTGGCTCGGTTATCGTTGTTGCATCTGGTGTCGTGGACGAGCTGGCGGGTTCCGCTGTCGCGGCGAAGGAAGGCAAGGCGGTGAAAGCAGCCAGCAAAAGACTGAAGGCAAAAGCAATGGCGACACTGAATCGACGCACGATTGGAGTCCCTTCATCTATGTGACGGCGGATTATAGCCATCGCAGTGAAACCCTGTAATGCACGCAGCGGAAAGATAAGGCCTACCGTTGCACACATTACAGTGATCTGCTTCAGCTTTCGCCTTGCTCTCGGGCAATCGCTCGATAACCGATGTCGTGGCGGTAGAAATGCTCGTGCCATTCGATGCGGGCCGCCAATGCATAGGCATTCTGCTGAGCGTCGGATACCGTTTCGCCCATCGCCGTCGCACAGAGCACTCGGCCCCCCGCGGTGATCACTGTCCCGTCTCGTAAGGCAGTACCGGCATGGAAGACCTTGCCTTCCAGTTTGGCGGCTGCGTCCAGGCCGCTGATCTCGGCGCCTTTACCGTAGTCACCGGGATAACCGCCTGCCGCGAGTACCACGCCGAGGCTCGGTCGCGGATCCCATTGCGCTTCGATCTTGTCTAGCGCCTTGGCCAGCGCCGCCTCAACCAACAGAACCAAACTGGATTGCAAACGCAGCATGATCGGCTGGGTTTCGGGGTCCCCAAAGCGGCAGTTGAACTCAATCACTTTCGGTGCGCCGCTGCGGTCGATCATCAATCCGGCATAGAGGAACCCTGTATAAACGTTGCCCTCAGCCGCCATGCCCTTGACGGTTGGCCAGATCACTTCGTCCATGACCCGCTGGTGAACCTCGGCGGTGACGACGGGTGCCGGAGAATAGGCGCCCATGCCGCCCGTGTTCGGTCCGGTGTCACCATCGCCAACGCGCTTATGATCCTGGCTGGTCGCCATCGGCAAAACGTTCGCGCCGTCGACCATGACGATGAAGCTGGCTTCTTCTCCTTCCAGAAACTCTTCGATCACCACCCGCGCACCCGCATCGCCAAACGCATTGCCAGAGAGCATGTCGCGTACCGCATCCTCGGCTTCGGCTTGGGTCAGCGCAACGATCACGCCCTTGCCGGCTGCCAGACCGTCGGCCTTGATTACGATCGGCGCGCCTTTCTGACGGAGATATTCCAGCGCCGGCTCGACTTCGGTGAAGTTCTGGTAGTCGGCCGTAGGGATGCTGTGACGGGCAAGGAAGTCTTTGGTGAAAGCCTTGGAGCCTTCAAGCTGTGCTGCCGCGGCCGTGGGGCCGAAGCAATCAAGGCCGCGAGCACGGAACAGGTCAACGACGCCTTGGACCAGAGGTGCTTCGGGGCCAACGATGGTTAGTTGTACATTCTGTTCGGCAAAATCGGCCAGTTGCTCGATGGCGGAAACGTCGATGTCAACATTTTCGCATTTGGCTTCGGTCGCGGTGCCTGCATTACCAGGGGCCACGAAAACTCTGTCGACGCGCGGGTCCTGCGCGACTTTCCAGGCTAGGGCGTGCTCACGGCCGCCGCTGCCGATGATCAATATGTTCATTGCTGCTGTCTCCTTCAGGAGGCGGGGCTTGCGCCCGAACGGTGGATAAGCACCGCGTCATCCACCTTGCGAAATGTTGAGGTCGCTGTCGCGCCGGTCTATACAGCACGCCGCCGCATCGCCCTTCGAGCTTGCCCATGGGCAACGTCCATGGGAGTGGTGCGGGGCGATAGCGCAGAGGGGTGCCGACGTGCGCCGCTGTCAGTGCCGGAAGTGGCGCATGCCGGTGAACACCATGGCAATGCCCGCTTCGTCTGCTGCCGCAATCACCTCGGCATCGCGCATTGAGCCTCCGGGTTGAATCACCGCAGTGATGCCGGCTTTGGCCGCGTTGTCGATACCGTCGCGGAAGGGGAAGAACGCATCGCTGGCCATTACCGCGCCTGGAACCGGCAATCCCGCGTGCTCAGCCTTGATCGCGGCGATACGGGCGGAATTGACGCGGCTCATCTGGCCGGCGCCAACACCGACCGTTTGACGATTTTTGGCGTAAACAATGGCGTTGGATTTAACGAACTTGGCTACCTTCCACGCAAAGATCAGGTCATGAATCTCCTGCTCCGTTGGCGCCCGCTGGGTAACCACCTTGAGGTCGGCTTCATTGATCATGCCGATGTCGCGACTCTGGACAAGCAGGCCGCCATTGACACGCTTGAAATCCCATCCCGGTGCGCGATCAGCTGGCCATTGCCCGCACTCGAGCAAGCGCACATTGGCCTTGGTGGCTACCACGTCGCGGGCTTCCGCCGAAATGCTGGGTGCAATGATCACTTCGACGAACTGACGCTCGACGATCGCTTTTGCCGTCTCGCCGTCGAGTTCACGGTTAAAGGCAATGATGCCGCCGAACGCCGACTCGCTATCTGTGGCGTAGGCCAACTCGTAAGCCTGGCGAATCCCGCCTTCATCTTCCGGGACCACCGCGACGCCGCAGGGATTGGCGTGCTTGACGATGACGCAGGCCGGCTTGACGAAGCTTTTTACACACTCAAGCGCAGCGTCTGTATCGGCCACATTGTTGAAGGACAATTCCTTGCCCTGCAATTGGCGAGCAGTGGCGACGCACGCTTCATCGGCGGTTTCCACGTAGAACGCCGCGATCTGATGTGGGTTTTCACCGTAGCGCATGTCTTGCGCCTTGACGAACTGAGTGGTGAAGGTGCGTGGCAGCAGGCTGCGGCCGTCGGTGGAGAGGGTTTCGGCGCTTTGGTCGACCGTGCCCAGGTAGTTGGCGATCATGCCGTCATAGGAGGCGGTGTGCTCGAAGGCCTTGAGCGCGAGGTCGAACCGCTGGGCGTAGGTCAGGCCGCCGTTCCGCAGGTTCTCGATGACGTCGGCGTAGTCGTCCGCATTGACCACGATGGCGACATCCTTGTGGTTCTTGGCGGCGCTGCGGACCATGGTCGGCCCGCCAATATCGATGTTCTCGATAGCGTCCGGCAGCGTGCAGCCAGGCTTGGCCACCGTCGCGGCGAAGGGGTATAGATTGACCGCGACCAGGTCGATCGGGTTGATCCCGTGTTCTGCCATGACCGCGCCGTCCCGATCGCGGCGGCCGAGAATGCCCCCGTGTATCTTCGGATGCAGCGTCTTGACCCGACCATCCATCATTTCCGGAAAGCCGGTGTAGTCGGCGACTTCGACCGCTGCAATGTCATTCTCACGCAGCAGCTTGAACGTGCCACCGGTGGACAGGATCTCGACGCCGATGGCAGCGAGCTCGCGGGCGAATTCAACGACGCCGGTCTTGTCGGACACGCTGATGAGCGCACGGCGGGCGGGGAGGCGGGTGCTTTGGTCGGTCATAGACATTTCCTAGGAGCTACAGGCTGCAAACGGGCCCCAGGCGGAACGGCTTGCTACCGTTCCCTCGGAGCATGCCGCTGTGTCAGAGAAGATCGTACTGTTTGAGTTTCTTGCGCAGGGTTCCGCGGTTCAGGCCCAGCAGCTCTGAGGCTTTGGTCTGGTTACCCTTGACGTAGTTCATCACGGTTTCGAGCAGCGGCGCCTCTACTTCGGAAAGCACCAGGTTGTAAACGTCCGTGACGTCGGCGCCTTCCAGGTGCGCGAAATAGTTGTGCAATGCCTTTTCCACACTGCCACGCAGGGTTTGGCCCGCTTCGCTCGGTGTGTTCAGGTGTTGCTTGAGGTTCACGTTGTCGCTCACGGAGGCTATTCCAGTTACCAGTGTTTCGTTCAACAGCGTCATGCAGCCACCCCTTTTCCATCCCCTGAATCAGGGCCGTTTCGGCGTTCGGCCAGAAATGCCCGAACACTGGCGCATTGCGCGTCCCTGTCTTCCAAACCATTGAACCGGGCGCGGTATTCGCGCGCGCCGGGCAGTGTTGTGAGATACCAACTGACATGTTTGCGCGCGATTCGCACGCCCATCACGTCGCCGTAGAACGCGTGAAGTGCTTTCAGGTGCTCTAGCAGGATGCCTTCGATCTCGTTCAAGTCTGGTGGTGGCAACAGCTCACCGGTCTCCAGAAAGTGATTGATCTCTCTAAAAATCCAAGGCCTACCCTGAGCCGCTCGCCCGATTAGCAGCGCATCGGCACCGGTGGCGTTCAGCACATCGCGCGCCTTCAACGGTGTATCGATATCCCCATTGGCAAATACCGGAATCGACACAGCCTGCTTGATTGCCGCGATGGTGTCGTACTCGGCGTCGCCCGTATAAAGGTCGGCACGCGTACGGCCATGTACGGCCAGAGCTGCGATTCCGGATTGTTCGGCGATCTTTGCCACCGTCAGTCCGTTTTTGTTTTGCCTGTCCCAGCCGGTGCGAATCTTCAAGGTCACCGGGACTTCTACCGCTCCCACAACGGCCTCCAGGATTTGCGAGACCAGTAACTCGTCTTTCATCAGCGCCGAACCGGCCGCCTTATTACAGACCTTCTTTGCCGGACAACCCATGTTGATATCAATGATCTGGGCACCCAGCTCGACGTTGCGAACCGCCGCTTCGGCCAGCATCTGAGGGTCGCCGCCTGCAATCTGAACGGCGCGCGGCTCCGGATCTCCTTCATGCAGCAGGCGCAGACGCGATTTGCGGCTGTTCCAAAGGCGTACATCGCTGGTCACCATCTCCGAGACCACCAGGCCAGCCCCCAGGCGCCGACATAACTGACGGAACGGCTGATCTGTCACGCCAGCCATAGGCGCGAGAATCAATCGATTCGAAAGAAGATAAGGGCCGATGCGTACCGCTGACATGAAGATTCCCTGCTTGGAGCCTGCTTGTTAGGTCGATCGGGATAGCAAAAAAGGGTGTGCATAATACCCGCTCCGGATGACGGGTTAAAGGCTGTTTTGAACAAAATCTGAACAGCCTGAAGCTTATAACCCGGATCGAGATTGGTACGTTGAAGCGACGGGCGGCGCCCTGTCACGAAGCCATAGGGCGCTGGGTCGGCAGTAGGGCGTTATTCCGGCGAGCGGAAGCTCAGGCTGTAATTAACGGCCTGGGCGCCTGGATCGAGGATGTCGAGTGCGATGTGGATTGGAATCTGTGACGGCATCTCTCGCTGGCCAGCCAATTCACCCGACAGGTACTCGCCAGGCTTGAACGTGCGCCTCGCGAGGGTCTGTCCGTTGAGGTCGGCGAAGCGAATCTCCAGCAGTGGGAATGGCTGGGCGAATGAGGCGCGGTTGTAGATGATCGCGTCGACCACCAATGCTCCAGCGAAGTCAGGATGGCTGCGCACGACCAGGTTACTGCTTTTGATCTGGCTGATATCGACCCGGGCGGGCAGCGTGCAACCGACAGCCGGGCAGATTCGCTCTAGCCAGGGGCGGTATTCATCCTGCCGGGCCAGGTCGTCGAAGTTGTACGCGACATACTGCCCTGCAAGGGCGAGCAGTGCGATTACATTCAGAAGGCCCCAGCCTAACCAGCGACCCCAGGGTCGACGACGCGCTTCCCAGTCGAGCTGCAACGGTTCATCGTCAAGCTCGAACAAGGGGGCCTCGCGCTCCCTGTGATCCGCAGCTAAAGAGGTTCCGCCATTGAGGGAGTCATCCAGCATGCTGGCGCGTGGCAGCTCGTCGTTGGGTTCGTTGGGTTCGATGAGGCGGTCGAACACGGGCTCTACGCGATCCGTTGACTCGAGCCGCTCGGTGAATGGGCCTCGCGGGCTCGCCAATGGGCTTGGTGGGGCTGGGCGTTCATCGGTGACAGGGGTGAACTGTAGGTCTGTCGCGTCAGGCGATGGCTCGACGATGGGTGTGGGTTGTTGCAGCGGGACGGGTATTACAGGCGTATCCGATTCCGCGCGAAGCAACTGCTCGGCCCAAACCTCGTCATCGTCCGTCGATTCGTCGTCCAGGCGTGGGTGATGGTTGTTGCGCGGGGGCGGTGTCAGCTCCAGAAACTCGCGTGACAGCTCCAACTCCTGTCGTTCAAGTTTCGCCAGCTCTTCGTCCAAGTCGAGACTATCCAGATCCAGATCGTCGTGGATCCACAAGGTGCTGTCTTTAGCGGTAGGTATTGCCGAGGGCGCCGTCCGGGCCTGCGCCGGTGCAGCGGGGGAGGGGGGCACGGCTGCGGTTGGACGCGGCGCAGCGTCACTGAGATCATCCTCCCCTTGTAGGTAACGTGCCGCATTGAACAGCTCCATGCACGCACCGCACCGCACCACGCCATGCGCGGCAGCAAGCTGGGTGCGGCTGACGCGAAAGGCGGTTTGGCAATGTGGGCACTCGGTGACGAAGCTGGTCATGCGTTGATCCGGCGCAAATGCCGGTAGTCTAGCGCAAGCGTGCCGATGAGCGGCAGTGGCGACTTCCGGCGCGGTATTCCGGGCACGTGGCCTCGCGCCTGGATCAACGCTTGCGGATACCGGTGATTCGTACCCATCCGTCCTTCTCCGCGGTGGGGTCGAGGTCGAACTGCTGCGAGTAGGCTGCCCGCACGTCGTCGGCCTGCTCGGCCAGAATTCCGGACAGGGCCAGGCGACCGCCCAGTTTGACCCGCTCAATGATCTGCGGCGCCAGTGCCACCAGCGGGCCGGCGAGAATGTTGGCCACTACCACATCGAACTGGTCCGCCGGCAACGCTTCTGGTAGATACAGCGGCAAGCACGCCGGATCGATGCCGTTGCGCCCAGCATTGTCGCGAGAGGCTTCCAAGGCTTGGACGTCGATATCGGTGCCTACGGCTTGTTTGGCTCCTAAGAGCAACGCGGCGATAGCGAGAATGCCAGAGCCGCATCCAAAATCCAGTACCTGCAGACCGCTCAGCGGCTGCGCATCCAGCCATTCCAGGCACAACGCGGTGGTGGGGTGGGTGCCGGTGCCGAATGCCAACCCGGGGTCGAGCAACAGATTGACCGCGTCCGGCTCGGGTGCGGCATGCCAACTGGGGACAATCCACAGTCGACGGCCAAAACGCATCGGATGGAAATTGTCCATCCAACTGCGCTCCCAGTCCTGATCTTCGATGCGCTCCAGCTGATAGGCGGGCAAATCGCCGCGGACCAAAAGCTGTAGGTGAGCAAGCAGGTTGGTTTCGTCGACGTCGCCTTCGAACAGCGCCAGCAGATGGGTGTTCGTCCACAAGGGTGTCGTTCCCAAATCGGGCTCGAATATCGGCTGGTCCTCGGCATCCATGAACGTGACCGAAACCGCCCCCACGCCTAACAACGCATCTTCAAGGGACTGCGCCTGTTCAGGAGATATGGCGAGACGAAGTTGTAACCAGGACATGAATGCCTCTTGAAAGTCGACGACCAGTAAGGGAGCCAAGCTTACTGCCCGGTGGCGCTGGCTTCCATCATCGGCGGGATCCGGAAATGAAAAGGGCTGCCATGGGCAGCCCTTTTTGTTTTCGCGTTGGATCAGTGCTTGTCCATACCCAGTTTCTTTTCGAGGTAATGGATGTTCACGCCACCTTTGCAGAAGCCTTCGTCACGGACCAGGTCCCTGTGCAGCGGGATATTGGTTTTGATGCCGTCTACGACGATTTCATCAAGCGCATTGCGCATGCGCACCATGGCCTCTTCGCGAGTGGCGCCGTAAGTGATCAGCTTCCCGATCAGCGAGTCGTAGTTCGGCGGAACCGAGTACCCGCTGTACAGGTGGGAGTCGACCCGTACGCCATTACCACCCGGGGCATGGAAGTGCTTGACCTTGCCCGGGCTGGGCAAAAAGTTCGACGGATCTTCCGCGTTGATCCGGCATTCCAGCGAATGACCCCGAATGACCACATCTTCCTGTTTGATCGAAAGCTTGTTGCCGGCGGCGATGCTGAGCATTTCCTTGACGATATCCACGCCAGTGACCATTTCGGTTACTGGGTGCTCGACCTGAACGCGCGTGTTCATTTCAATAAAGTAGAAATGGCCGTCTTCGTACAGGAACTCGAAGGTGCCGGCACCACGGTAGCCGATCTCGACACAGGCATCGGTGCAGCGCTTGAGTACTTCGTCGCGAGCCTTTTGGTCGATAAAAGGCGCAGGGGCCTCTTCCAGTACTTTCTGGTGACGGCGTTGCAGCGAGCAGTCCCGGTCCCCCAGATGGATCGCGTTGCCCTGGCCGTCGGAGAGTACCTGGACTTCCACGTGGCGTGGGTTGCCGAGGAACTTCTCCAGGTAGACCATCGGGTTGCCGAAAGCAGCGCCAGCCTCGGTGCGGGTCAGTTTGGCCGACTTGATCAAGTCTTCTTCGTGATGAACCACGCGCATGCCACGACCGCCGCCACCACCAGCCGCCTTGATGATCACCGGATAACCAACTTCACGGGCGATGCGCAGCGCCTCGGTCTCGTCTTCAGGCAGCGGGCCATCAGAGCCAGGCACAACGGGCACGCCCGCTTTGATCATCGCCTCCTTGGCTGAAACCTTGTCGCCCATCAGGCGAATGGTTTCGGCTTTCGGCCCGACGAAGGCAAAGCCGGAATTCTCGACTTGTTCGGCGAAGTCGGCGTTCTCGGCGAGAAAACCGTAGCCGGGGTGAATGGCCGTTGCGCCGGTCACCTCCGCCGCGGCGATTATCGCCGGGATATGCAGGTAAGAGTGCGTGGCAAGGGCCGGGCCGATGCAGACGGATTCGTCGGCCAGGGCCAGGTGCATCAATTCACGGTCTGCGGTGGAGTGCACCGCGACAGTCTTGATCCCCAGCTCCTTGCAGGCTCGCAAAATCCGCAGGGCGATTTCACCGCGGTTGGCGATTAGTACTTTTTCCAACATCGCTGGTTCTCCGCGGTTCAAACGATGGTGAACAGCGGCTGGTCGTATTCGACCGGCTGACCATTCTCCACCAGGATGGATTCGATGGTGCCGCTGGTTTCGGCCTCGATGTGGTTCATCATCTTCATGGCCTCGACGATGCAGAGGATGTCACCCTTCTTAACGCTCTGCCCAACCTCAACGAAACTGGCCGATTCCGGGGAAGAGGCGCGGTAGAAGGTGCCGACCATCGGCGAGCGTACAACCGTGCCATTAAGCTTCGGTTGAGCAGGCGCTGCATCGGCGGCGGGTGCGGCGGCAGCCGCTGGAGCAGGAGCTGGCATCGGCGGCTGCGCATAATAAGGCTGCTGCATCGCGACTTGTTTGCTGTGGCGGCTGATGCGAACGGATTCTTCACCTTCGTGAATTTCCAGCTCGTCGATACCGGACTCTTCCAGCAGCTCGATCAGTTTCTTGACTTTGCGAATATCCATGAAGCGGTGACTCCCAAGTAAGTTCAAAGGGCATTGCTGCTAGCTTCTTCGAGGTCGGCGCGTCGCGCAGTCCTGTCAGGAAGCAGCGAGTTGTTCCAGGGCGGCCTCCAATGCCAGGCGATAACCGCTGGCGCCAAGGCCGCAGATCACCCCTACCGCGACATCCGAAAAGTAGGAGTGATGGCGGAAAGGTTCACGCTTGTGCACATTCGACAGGTGCACTTCGATGAATGGGATGCTCACAGCCAGCAGCGCGTCACGTAACGCGACGCTGGTGTGCGTGAAAGCGGCGGGATTGATGAGAATGAAATCCACGCCTTCGCTGCGCGCGGCATGGATCCGCTCGATCAATTCGTATTCCGCGTTGGATTGAAGGTGCAACAGATGATGGCCGGCATCACGAGCGCGCTGCTCCAGTTTTTGATTGATCTGTGCCAGCGAGACTGCGCCATAGACACCCGGTTCGCGGGTGCCGAGCAAATTCAGATTCGGGCCGTGCAGGACCAGAAACGTCGCCATGAGTATTCCTTGTTGTTCTATCGTTCAGCGGCCACAAGGTCGCGACCGCCGAAGGGGAAAAACTATGCCCGAAGCGGGGGCTGACTGTCCAGTCATGTCTCGATCGGCGTAAATGCCGACATTATGGCTGGAGATTGCCGCAGAGAAGCGAGCTAGAGGGACGCTTCGGCGCGGTTGAGTCGTTCAGCAAACTGACTGGCATCTATTTCGCCGACGACCCGTACCTCTGCCAGTTCTTTGCCGCTGCGATCAAAGAACAGAATGGCCGGGGGGCCAAACAACTTGTACCGATCGAGCAGCGCGCGCTGCTCCGGATTGCTATCGGTAATATCAAAGCGAATCAGACGGTAGTCAGCCAGGCGTGGTGCAATAGTGGGGTCAGCGAACACTTCGCGTTCGATCACTTTGCAGCTGATGCACCAGTCCGCGTACCAGTCCAACATCAGGGGTTGCTTGGCTGCACGAGCCGTTTCGAGTTGGGCATCCAGATCGGATGGCGTCGACACAGTTGTCCAGCGTTCGGTCTCGCTGGCGATGCCCCCATCGTTAGCTGAGGTCGAGCGGGGCAGCGGACGCAGCGGGTCGGAACCGCCCTGAAGCGCGCCGACCCAGGCAGCCAACGCATAGACCAACAGCGCCAGGCCAGCCAGCTGCGCTAGCTTCTGCTTGGGTGTTTTGTTGTTGAACTCGAGCGCACCGAGAAACAATGCCGTTCCAGCTGCAAGCAAGCCCCACAAGGCGAGCGCTAACGGACCCGGCAAGACACGTTCGAGCATCCATGCCGCCACCGCCAGCAGCAGTACGCCAAAGATGTTTCGCACCGTGACCATCCAGGGTCCGCTCTTCGGTAGCAATGCGCCGCCGCCGATGGCGAAAAGGACGAGTGGGGTGCCCATGCCGAGGCCCAGCGCGAACAGTTTCAGGCCCCCACCCAGCGCGTCGCCGCTGGCGCTGATGTAAAGCAAGGCACCCGCCAGAGGCGCGGAGACGCATGGCGAAACCAACAGGCTGGACACTGTGCCCAGCAATGCCGCACCCGCAAACGAGCCGCCCTTGGCGTTGCCTGCAATGCGCTCAAGGCGGTAGCCCATTGCCTGCGGTAGGCGTAATTCGAACAACCCGAACATCGCCAGGGCGAAGGCGACGAAGAACAGAGCAAAGGGTACGAGGATCCAGGGTGATTGCAGGCGCGCCTGAAGGTTGAGTTCGGCTCCGAACACACCCATCAGCGCGCCCAGCACTGCAAACCCGCCCGCCATGGGTAGGACGTAGGCGAGCGACAGCAGAAAGCTGCGCATGCCACCGATTTGCCCGCGCAATACCACGCCCGACAGGATCGGCAGCATTGGCAGCACGCAAGGAGTAAACGTCAGCCCGAGCCCAGCGAGGAAAAATAGCGCCACCGAGCGCCATGACAGCGAGGCGTCGCCCCCTGTCGCGCTACTGGAGGCGGCGGGTATGGCAGAAAAGGGAGCTGGGGCGTCGCCTATTTCGAACGACTCCGATTCCGGCGGATAGCAGAGGCCCTTGTCAGCACAGCCTTGGTAAGTGACCTGCAGTGTGATTGGCCGGTCGTTGGGGTTTTGTATCGGTAACTCGACGTCGAGTACGCCGTAATAAACTTCGACTTCACCAAAATAGTCGTCAGTTTTCTGCTCCCCTGCCGGTAGTTTCGCTTCCCCTATGACGACCCCGGTCTCGGTAGTTTTGAAGGCGAAGCGATGGCGATAGAGGTAATAACCGTCCGCTGCCACGAAGCGCAGCTTGATCTGCTCAGGCGTCGTATCTATCAGGCTCAAGCGGAAGGCTTCGCGTACCGGAAGAAAATCCGCGCTGTTGTTCAGACCGCCCAGGGTGGCGCTGGGACGGCTATCGAACAGGCCCGCTGCAGCGGGAAGAGCGAACATCAGAACTAGCAGACTCAGCAAACGGCGCATGGTCATCTCACAATGTGCAATCGCGTCATGATACCCAAGGTGGAACAGCATCGCCCGGGCGCAACGTCGCACTGTTACTCGTTTTGCAACCAGATAATGCCGTCGCGCTCGACAACTGGCAGCACTCGTAGGAATTGACCAGCGCAGGGGCCAGCCACGCATTCACCGCTCTCGATCAGAAACAGCGCCCCGTGAGTCGAGCACTGGATCAGGCTTCCACTACTGTCGAGAAACTGTTCCGGCAGCCATTCCAGGGGAATCCCGCGGTGCGGACAGCGATTTTCATAAACGTGCACCGCACCGTCCTTGCGGACGGCGAACAAGCGCTGCCCTTCCACGTCCAGGCCCTTGCTCTTGCCTTCTTCAATGTCGCTTGCCGCGCACAGTCGATTCATCGCTGTCTCCTTTGACCATGACGGATTATCGCCCATGCAACATCGGTTACGGTGGACGGGGCCGATTAAGGCTGGCCGTGCCGTCGGCTGGCTTTTATTCTTCGCAGCGAACTCCGATTGGCGGCACTCCGATGAGTCCTGTGCTATCTGCACGCTTTCTGTTTGTTTCACTCGTATTATTGCTGCTGATTGCCTTTTGGCTGTCACTCGCCCTTGGGCCGGTCAGCCTGTCGCTCAGCGAAACGCTGCAGGCCATGCTCCACCTGCTCGGCGTTCCCCTCTCAGCAGAGGCTGATGGCGTGTCCGAGCTCATCCTGAGCCAGATCCGTTTGCCTCGCGCATTGCTTGGGTTGAGTGTGGGTGCTGTGCTGGCATTGTCCGGCGTCGCCATGCAGGGGTTGTTTCGCAACCCGCTGGCCGATCCGGGGCTGATCGGCGTCTCAAGCGGCGCCGCGCTGGGCGCCGCCATAGTCATTGTCGGCGGTGAGCTGATAGGAGATATCCCTTCATCGCTGGAGCCGTACCTTCTGTCGTTGAGCGCATTTGCAGGGGGCCTCGGCGTGACCGCGCTGGTGTATCGCCTCGGGCGCCGGGAAGGGCGCACGCATGTTGCCACGATGCTGCTGGCCGGCATTGCAATGACCGCGCTGGGTGGCGCAGTGATTGGACTTTTTACGTACGTGGCTGATGACAGCACATTGCGCACCCTGACCTTCTGGAACCTGGGCAGTCTTAATGGTGCGAGCTACACGCGACTTTGGCCGATCCTCGTCGTTACGGTCGCGGTGATCTTCTGGTTGCCACGCCGCGCTCGCGCGCTGAATGCGTTGCTGCTGGGCGAATCCGAAGCGCGTCATCTGGGTTTCGATGTCGAGCGGCTCAAGCGTGAGCTGGTGTTCTGTTCAGCGTTGGGGGTCGGGGCGGCAGTAGCTGCCGCCGGCATGATCGGATTCATCGGACTGATTGTTCCCCACCTGATGCGCCTGATGATCGGCCCGGACCATCGCTTGCTATTGCCAGCCTCCGCGCTGGCGGGAGGCAGCCTGTTGTTGTTCGCCGATCTGCTGGCACGGCTAATGCTGGGTCCCGCGGAGCTGCCGATCGGCATCGTTACCGCTCTGCTGGGCGCACCGTTTTTTCTCTATCTCTTACGCAAGGGTGCACAAAATGCTTAGTGCGCTGGGCGTCTCGGTGCAGCGTGGTACGTCGACGGTTCTCGCTGATATCGATCTGCAGCTAGTCCCGGGTGAAGTGCTGGGTGTGCTTGGCCCCAATGGCGCTGGCAAAAGCACGCTGCTCGGCGCGTTGAGCGGCGAGCTAACCGTGAGTGCGGGTCAAGTAACGCTACAAGGCACGTTGTTGCGCGACTGGAAAGGGCCAGAGCGCGCTCGATACCTCGCGGTACTCCCGCAGAGTTCGAGTTTGAGCTTCGCTTTCCAGGCCAGTGAAGTAGTCAGTCTCGGTCGACTGCCGCACGCGACCGGTCGCGAGCGCGACCGGGAAATAGTTGCTGCGGCCCTTCTGGCCGCCGATGCGCAACACCTCGCCTGTCGCAGCTATCTGAGCCTGTCGGGGGGTGAGCAGCAACGCGTGCATCTGGCCCGCGTGCTGGCGCAGCTATGGCCGGGCGCTGTCGGCCAGGTACTCCTGCTCGATGAGCCTACGGCCATGCTGGATCCCTTGCATCAACACAGTATCTTGAAGGTAGTCCAGCGGTTTGCCGAACAGGGCGGGGCGGTAATGGTGATCCTGCACGATCTGAACCTTGCGGCACGTTATTGTGACCGCCTGATGCTGTTGGCAGATGGGCGCGCCCGGCTGATCGGTACGCCTGAGTGTGTGCTGCGTGCCGGTCCGCTGAAAGCCGTATTCGGCCTGGATGTGCTAATACAGCAGCACCCCGAGCGGGGCCACCCGCTGGTCATTGCACGCTGAGGAATTGCCGATGCGATTGTTGCTCCCCATTGCCCTGGTCCTGCTTGGCGCGTGTCAAACAATACCGCCGTTGCCGGACTGGCAGAGCCCGGAGGGTCTGAGTCACCCAGATCTAGGAAAGGTTGTCGAACTGAGTAGCGGAAAGGAGATTTCGGCGCGACAGCTGCTAGCCGGGCTGGCTGATGCTGATCGGGTGTTGGTCGGTGAGCGCCATGACAATCCCGACCATCACGCCTTGCAGCGTTGGCTCTTACAGGCCTTGGCGCAGCGGCGCGAACAGGGCAGCTTGCTTTTGGAAATGCTTAATCCGGATCAGCAAGAGCGGGTGGCGGACGTGCAGGCCTCGGTCAAGCGCGGGCAATGGCCAGCCGATCTGCCTGCTGCCCTGGGGTGGCAGAAAGGCTGGGATTGGCCGCTGTACGCGCCAGTGGTCGAGTATGCGCTGGAGCAGCCCTATCCGCTGATATCGGCGAACCTTGACCGTGCCGAGATCATGGATATCTATCGACATAATCCGGGGCTTTCCGGTGCGGCCGCCGCGGAGCCTGTGCAGAAGATTTTGCTGAGACAGATTCGGGACTCTCATTGCAACATGTTGCCCGAGGCGCAGTTGCCGGCCATGGTAGCTGTGCAACAACAACGTGACCGTCGAATGGCTGAGCGGTTGGG
Organism: Pseudomonas sp. DNDY-54; assembly: GCF_019880365.1. Taxonomy (NCBI): domain Bacteria; kingdom Pseudomonadati; phylum Pseudomonadota; class Gammaproteobacteria; order Pseudomonadales; family Pseudomonadaceae; genus Pseudomonas; species Pseudomonas sp. DNDY-54. The sequence goes on along the minus strand of NZ_CP082271.1, from coordinate 3,322,543 downwards.
CGCAGCGCCTGGCCCTGCGTTGTTGTTGGCCGGTGCCTTTCATGTACGGCGCGACGTCGGCGTGCCGTTACACATGAAGGAGAGTAATTTTAGTCGCACGCGGGTGCTGGTGCTCGCGGAAGTGGGGGACGTCGTAGACGTGGAGCAGGCCGATTTCGTCTGGTATACGCCTGCCCAGCCGCAGCAGGATCATTGTGCCGCATTCCGCAAATGAGCATGACTGCGATAGCAAGGCGCATTCGCGAGGCAAAAAAAGACCCGGCAAGAGCCGGGTCAAAACCGTGATTAGCCTGATGAGGAGATAACCTGAAAGTCCGACTGCCTGGCCTTCCAGCTTACCGACTGATCTCGCGACCAGTGGTGCTAATAATAACAATTCTCATTCGCTAGTCAACAGTCAATCGCAAACAAATGTTCACCGTAGCGTGCTGGGCAATAGCAGGCGCTACGCGCTCAGCGGCAACCGCAGCTGGGTCACTTCCTTATTCAACAAATCGATGCGTCTTGCCATGCTCTCGATGAGGCTATGAGCGATTTTTGGATTGCTGTGCATCAGGCTGAGAAACTGGTCCTTTGGAATCAGCATGACGGTGCAGGCAGACGTGGCGACGACACTGGCGCTGCGTTTTTCCTGTGTGAACACGGCCATCGCACCGAATATCTCATCGCGCTGAACATCACCAACTTTCTGGCCGTCGACGATTGCTTCGGCGTGGCCATCGATAATGATGAATACGTTGTCCGCGTCGTCGCCCTGCCGAATCAGTTCTTCCCCGGCGGCGAAATGCTGGAAGCCTGTCGTCGGGTGAATTTCGGGTTGCTTTAGCCGTGCTAACGCATCAGAGAGCAGCACTGTTTGGCCGATAAGGTATTGGGTAAAGAGTTCCTGTCTATGCTGATCCGCATGGATATGCTGGAACACCGCGCTGCGGGGGTAGGGGACCAGACGGATTGATTCCTCGCTGCGATAGCGACAGACCGGCAAATCATTACCCTGCCGAAGTCCTAACAGGTCGCCCTCTTGCATGTAGAAAAGTGGCCGCTCGTCCACCAACGCATGCAGCAATCCGCTCTCGATGATGAAGAGATGCTGCTCAGGTAGCTCCGCGGCAAGGTCACCGGAGCTTTTGATTTCAATAGGCGGTGCGGAAGGCGTCAGGCCGTCCAGAAGTTGCGCGGGGATCCCCTGCAGGCGGTTGATCAATTGATCGGCGTAGGCCGGTTGTTCCCCGAGTAAATACATGACGGCGGTCCTTGGACAAGCGAGCTCAGTAGGGTGGAGCAGTGCGCGCGGCCACAGTAATGCGCGGGTGGGGCCGTGTAAATCGCACTGCGTAGAGGTTGTGAGCTAGCTCTTGTCTCCGGGGGCGCATCGGTCTAGGTGCTGGTTCAGCTCTCTCTTGAGCGCATCTGGCAGCTCCTTCCAATTGATGTCTCGTAAAGCACCTTCGATAGCGTAAAGCAACACCCTCGATGCGCTGAATCCTCGTGACTTGACCGCCTGGTAAGCACTGACTGCGCCGAGCCGGCGTAGATCCTCGGCAGTGTGGATGCCGGAGGCGTGCAGCCACTGCGCGGATGTCTTGCCGAGATTTCTCAGGGTCAGCAGCTCGTCGTGCATGATGGCTCCTATCGGCCCGGATAACCGGCGATGAAATGAAGCGGCCAGCGAATGTTTCGCAGTCGTTCTTGCTCACCCCAGAGCCGCATAAGCTCGGGCTCCCAAAAGGCTACCGGGTCCGTGCTGTGGACTTCCTGCCAGTGTTTCACGGCAGACCACGTGCGGACGTAGCCGAGCAGCTGGTGAAGGTTCCATTGGGTTTCGATGGCGAAGCTCGGAGATTCGATGGTGTCGAACGGGGCCTGTATGTCGCGATAACCTCCGTCGACGCTGGCGCGGCCCTGCGGCCAGTAACCGCTTAACGTTTTGCCGTGCAACTGGGCGATAACGGCGTCCAGCTCGGGCTCGATCCGCAGCAGGCCATAACACCAGGCGCAAAAAAAGCCGTCCGAAGCGAGGACTTGCTTCGCTTCGGTAAAGAACCGCGGGGTGGAGAACCAATGAAGTGCTTGTGCAACTACCATCAGGTCGGCCACGCCGTCGCGTAGTGGTAGCTGCTCCGCTTGAGCGGCGAAACGCTGAACGGCCCGCCAATTCGAGTGGCCGGTCAGCTGGTCTGAACTGGCGTCGCAGGCAACCACGCGGCTGAAGCGCGTCGATAGCGGTCGTGTTGCCTGACCATTGCCGGCTGCGATGTCGAGCGCACATTGAGTGTTTCGGCACTGCTCGGTGAGCCAGTCGAACAGGCTCTCCGGGTACTTGGGGCGGAACTGTGCGTACTCATCGGAGCGAATCGAGAAAAGCCGGACGCTGTCACCCATGGCGGTGGCCCGGCAGTGCAAATGGCAGAACGCAGTGAGACATGGTCGACTTCCGCATGCAGACCTGTCTCAGTATAGAAGCGCCGCTGGGTTCTGCCCGTTGCGCCTAGCTCTGCCGTGTAGCGCTTATGTTAGAGCCCGGGAAGCCGCTGGCGAATCGCGCCGACCAGGGCGTCGAGGTTGCCGGCTTCGGGCGTATTGATCAATCGGCTAAGCAACTGTTCGCTCTCGCTTAAAGGCTCTCGCGACGCTTGCTGGGCTTTGACGACTGCCATGGTCGCGTCAGATGGATCGCCGCCTTCAGCTTGCCGCTGGGTCAGCCATTGCTCGATAACCGCGTCCGGGGCCTCGCAGGCCAAAATTATGAACGGCACGCCGGTTGACTCCGCTACCTGCCAAGCGGCTTGGCGTTGACTCTGCTTCAGATAGGTGGCGTCGATCACTACCGAGTAGCCAGCGTTTAGCGCGGCTTCTGCCAGCGAATGCAATCGCTCATAAGTGGCCTCGGTCGCTTCGGCACTGTAAATGCCTGCATTCACAACGACGTCGTGGCGTTCCGTCGGTTCCCCGTACAACCGCTTGCGTTCTAGATCCGAGCGTAACCTGATCGCACCGAGCGCCTCGACCAAGCGTAGCGCAACGTGGCTCTTGCCTACCGCCGATACCCCGTGAGTGATCGCGAGGAAACGGGATGGAATTGCGCTGTAGCCTTCTGCCAGGTTGGCATAGCTGCGGTACTGGCGCAGGATCACGCGGCGTTGCACCGCGTCCTGTTCCTGGTGCAGCCGAAACAGACTCACCTTGGCGCGAACCAGGGCGCGATAGGCTTTGTAGAGACTGAGGAGCTCAAGCGCGGCATAGTCGCCGGTGCGCTCTAGCCAACCATTGAGGAAGCGCCGGGCCTGGCATTTCAATCCACGGTCTTCCAGGTCCATCGCCAGGAACGCGGCGTCGGAAGCGATATCGATCAAGCGGAAAGGCTCGTTGAACTCAATGCAATCGAACAGCACCACTTTGTTATCAATGATCGTGGCGTTGCCCAGGTGAAGGTCGCCATGGCACTCCCGGATGAAACCCTGCTGGCTGCGTTGCTCCAGAAGCGGTCGCAGGCGGGCAATGCTGGTTTCGGTCCAGTCCGATAACGCGTCGAGTTGTTGCAGGTCGGGTTTCTCGTTCAGCAGCGGACGGATCTGCTCGAAGTTCTGCCGCATCGGCGCAACGATCGCGTCGGCATTGTTCAGCGGATGCCCCGCCGGGACCTGAGGAATGCTGAGGTGGAACTGGGCGATCTGTTCAGCCAGGGCGTCAATATGAGCATCGGTCAGTTCGCCGCGTGCTTGTACCTCGGCCATCAGCTGAGTCTGTGGAAACTCTCGCATCTGCAGCAGGTATTCGATCGGCTCGCCTTCTCCGTCGATCACCGGAGCGTCGGCGGCTCCGGTAATGGGCACAACGCGCAGGTACAGGTCCGGGGCCATGCGCTGATTCAGGCGCAGTTCTTCCTCGCAGAAATGCTTGCGATCCGCCAGGTGGGTAAAGTTCAAAAAGCCGAAGTCCACGGGCTTTTTCATCTTGTAGGCATAGGCACCGGTGAGGATGACCCAGGAGATATGGGTTTCGATGACCCGGAAACCATCGACCGAGTGGGGGTAGAGTGCCGGATTTTGCAGCGCGGCGATCAATGCTTGGCTCACGGTCAGTCCTTGCAGATTGTTGGATGGGTGTGTGAGCCAATCGAGATGCGGGTCACACAGCCTGAAAGCGCTGCATTATGTCTCCCCTCGACACACCTGCAAACCGCCAAGAGGCCGTCATACGGGCAAATCAAAGTGCGTATAATGCGCCGCCATGACTAAAGCACGCTCTTCACGCCCCCGTTCCAAACGCCGTTCCGGTAGCTCCCGTCCCTGGTTGGGATGGGCGATCAAGTTATCTATTGTGGCGCTGGTGATTCTTGCCGGCGTGGCCGTTTACCTCGATGCCGTGGTGCAGGAAAAGTTCTCCGGCAAGCGCTGGACCATACCGGCGACGGTCTATGCGCGGCCGCTCGAACTGTTCGTCGGGCAGAAGCTGGTCAAGGAGGATTTCCTGACCGAGCTCGATGCGCTGGGCTATCGCCGCGAACAGGCGGTGAGCGGTCCTGGCAGCATGTCGGTAGCGGCTAATGCGGTGGAAATGCACACCCGGGGATTTCGGTTCTACGAGGGGGTGGAAGAGTCACAACGTATTAGGGTGCGTTTCTCCGGCGATTTTGTAGCGGGTCTTAATCGTGCAAACGGCGATGAGCTGCCGGTGGCTCGCCTCGAGCCCGTAACCATCGGCGGGCTTTATCCGGCCCACAACGAGGATCGCATCCTCATCAAACTCGACCAGGCGCCGCCTTATCTGATCGAGACGTTGGTGGCGGTAGAGGATCGAGAGTTTTTCGATCACTTCGGTGTATCGCCAAAATCCATTGCGCGTGCTGTTTGGGTAAACCTCACGGCGGGTGAGGTGAGACAGGGCGGCAGTACCTTGACTCAGCAGTTGGTGAAGAACTTCTACCTGACCAACGAGCGCAGCCTCAGCCGCAAGGCCACCGAAGCAATGATGGCCGTCTTGCTGGAATTGCATTACGACAAGGACGAAATCCTCGAGGCCTACCTCAATGAGGTGTTTCTCGGGCAGGACGGGCGCAGGGCAATCCATGGGTTTGGGTTGGCCAGCCAGTATTTCTTTGGCCGCCCTCTTGCCGAGCTGAAGGTCCAGCACGTCGCGCTGTTGGTGGGCATGGTTAAAGGCCCCACTTATTACAACCCGCGGCGCCATCCGGAGCGTGCGCTGGAGCGGCGTAATCTCATTCTCGATCTTTTGTCTGAGCAGCGGGTCCTCACGCCCGAAGAGGCCGCAGCCGCGAGGAAAACGCCGCTTGGGGTGACGCAACGGGGCAGCCTGGCCGACAGTTCTTACCCGGCGTTTCTCGATCTGGTCAAGCGCCAGCTGCGTGAGGACTACCGTGAGGAGGATCTGACGGAGGAGGGACTGCGGGTCTTCACGAGCTTCGATCCGATCCTTCAGCGTAAGGCCGAGAAAGCCATGAGTGAGACGCTAAAGCGCCTCGGCAAGGCGGCGGAGGGTGTTGAGGGTGCGATGCTGGTGACCAACCCGGAAACCGGTGAGCTTCAGGCGATGCTTGGCAGCCGTCAGCCGGGCTTCGCCGGCTTCAATCGCGCACTGGACGCTTCGCGTCCTATCGGATCGCTGATCAAGCCCGCCATCTATCTGGCAGCGTTGGAGAAGCCTAGTCAGTACACCTTAACCAGCCATTTGGAAGACGAACCGTTCTCGGTCAAGGGGGCGGATGGTCAGGTATGGAAGCCGCAGAATTACGGACGTACGGCTCACGGTACGGTGTATCTCTATCAGGCGCTGGCGAACTCCTACAACCTGTCCACGGCGCGCCTGGGCCTTGATCTGGGCGTGCCTCACGTGCTGAGAACGCTTGAGCGGTTAGGGGTCTCGCCACAATGGCCGGCCTATCCTTCGATGTTGTTGGGGGCGGGTGGACTGCGGCCAATCGAGGTCGCAGGTATGTACCAAACGCTTGCCAACGGCGGCTTCAACACGCCCTTGCGCGGTATTCGCAGCGTTGTGGCCGCGGATGGCGAGCCGCTTAGTCGTTATCCGTTCAAGATTGAGCAGCGCTTCGATGCCGGTGCGATCTATCTGACCCAATATGCGATGCAACGCGCCATGCTCGAAGGCACTGGTCGCTCAGCTTACAACTATGTGCCGAAGTCGGTGGCCCTGGCGGGCAAGACCGGTACGACCAACGATTCTCGCGATAGCTGGTTCGCCGGGTTCAGTCAGGATCTGCTAGCGGTGGTCTGGCTGGGCCGTGATGACAATGGCAAGACATCATTGACGGGTGCCACCGGAGCGTTGCAGGTTTGGGGGGATTTCATGCGTCGTGCTGATCCATTGCCGCTGCAAGCCTCCCCGCCTGAGAATATCGAGATGGCCTGGGTAGATGCTCAGACAGGCTTGGGGACGTTGGAAAACTGTCCGGATGCCGTGCAGCTTCCTTATATTCGCGGCAGCGAGCCCGCTCCCGGGCCCGGTTGTGGAATCCAGGCGCCGGCCGAGTCGGTCATGGACTGGGTTCGCGGCTGGTTGCCGTGAAGGTCACACTGAATGGAATACCTAGAGGTTCGAATGGTGAGCAAGCAATGGATGACAATCGTGGCAGCCGCTGTGCTGGTGCAGGGCTGCGCGACCGTGGAGCGTGGCGCGATACCCGTCGTCGACGCCGGCGCGCCTGTTTCCGAGGAGGTATCGGCGCGCCAGCCCTCCCGCACGGGTGTTCCGCCTGCGTCAACAGTGCGCCCCGCGTCGGGTGAGTCTGCCGTCATGGTCATGGTGCCGCCCCAAAGTTCTGAGCCGCTACAGACATTCGCCGCTCCGGATGGCGCCCTCTCGGGCTCTCTTGATCCATTGCCTGATACTCCTGAGGAATGGGGCGCACCCCAGCCCGCGCCAGCCCCGGCGCCGACACAATCCACGCCAACCGGCATTCCCTCTAGCAGCGGAACGCTGTCAGCTGACGAGCGCCTTGACGGGCCGGTGCTGGCCTTGCTCACGACTGCGCAGCAACAACAGGGTGGCGGCGACCTGAACGGCGCAGCGTCCAGCCTTGAGCGTGCCCAGCGGATTGCGCCCCGTGAGCCTCAGGTGCTCTACCGTCTGGCACAGGTGCGGCTGGCTCAAGGCGATGCGATTCAGGCCGAGCAGCTTTCCCGGCGTGGATTGAGCTATGCCAGTGGTCGGCCGGCATTGCAGGCGAGTCTGTGGGAACTGATCGCACAGGCGCGCGAGCGGCAGGGTAATGCTGCTGGGGCAGCGCAGGCCCGCGAACGCGCTAAGGTTGCGATGTGATGGATGCTCGCGTTGCGGAGCTGGCCGATCAGCTGTTGCTCATTGAGCGAGAGTTGCGCGTGCTAGATCTTTGGGACACGTCAGCTCCGGATGCCAGGGCCCTGGCCAGTCAGGAGCCGTTCTGCGTAGATACGCTGTCGTTCGAACAGTGGTTGCAGTGGATATTTCTTCCTCGAATGAAAGCCATCCTTGAGCGGGAGGAAACGCTACCGGCCGTTTCAGGGATTTTGTCGATGGCTGAGGTCGTCTATCAGACCCAGCCTCAGCGGATGGCAGGACTGTTAAAGGCGTTGGGACGATTCGATGCGTTGATCAGTCGAGGCGGCGCGGATTAGCGCCAGTCCTGAAGGCTGGCGCTGTATCGAAGGGGTCATTTGCAGGTGTCGTTGATCTTCTTTTGCGTTTCGCTTATGCGCGCCTGACGCTCTTCTTCGTTCAATCGTCGGGTTTCCCCATTCTCTTCAACCCGGACGCGTGGATTGTTCTGCAGTTGCGCCAGATTGGTCCTTAATGTAGTGCAGTAGCGCTGGCGCTCTGCTTCCTGTTCGGCCACCTCTTTCTTCACCTGGCGATCAATCTGACGCTGCTCAGTCTCACCGGTAGGCTCTACCGTGATTGGCGCGGCGGCGGGCTTGGGTGGAGCTGTAGCCGTACTAAGGGCTTCGGCGGGTTGTCCTTGCGGGGGCTGCGCGCCGAAGTGGGTAACACCCTGCGCATCTACCCACTTATAAACTTGGCCGGCCATGACACTACTGCTCAATGCGAGCAGAAAACCGCCGGCGAGAATCGTCAAACGCATGCTAATCCCTTCTATGGATGCAGAACCAAGGCGGTACTATACGCAAAAGGCCAGCGCCTCCATTCTGCGCTGGATCACAGCTGGAAACAGCCGGAAGACAAACGGCAGGCTTGACTTGGCCGGGGCTAATCCGAACAATTCCATGCTTGCTGTTCTGACAGGCCGCTAAAACGAGCCTTTCAGTCAATCATGAGGTGCACACCCGCGCCGACTTGTAACATCCGCAACGCGTTACCTCGCGCTGGGAGGGGCGCCCCGCAACACTTTGGGGCTTTCCTAATACTCGCTAGTCAGCAGCTGACGTAGTCGGCGACCACCGTCGCTCATGCGCTGTCTGGCAGTAAACCTATTTCTGGCCGGTCCGACGCGGGGCGGCTATCTGGCGTTTTAGAGGTGATCAACGTGGAACTTTTATCCGGCGCTGAAATGGTCGTCCGCTTCTTGCGGGACGAAGGCGTTAAGTACATCTATGGTTATCCGGGCGGCGCCTTGCTGCACATCTATGATGCGCTGTTCAAGGAAAAGGAAGTTACGCACATCCTCGTCCGCCATGAACAAGCGGCTACGCACATGGCAGATGGTTATGCGCGGGCCACCGGAAAGGCGGGCGTCGTACTCGTAACGTCCGGCCCAGGCGCAACCAACGCGATCACTGGCATCGCTACCGCCTATATGGATTCGATTCCTATGGTGGTGATCTCCGGTCAGGTTGCGAGCAACATGGTCGGTACCGATGCCTTCCAGGAAACCGATATGATCGGTATTTCCCGGCCCATCGTTAAGCACAGCTTCATGATCAAGCATCCTTCGGAAATACCCGAAGTGATGAAAAAAGCGTTCTATCTGGCTCAGTCCGGCCGCCCCGGCCCGGTTGTCGTCGACATTCCGAAAGACATGACCAACCCCGCCGAGAAGTTCGAGTACGTCTACCCGAAGAAGGCCAAGCTGCGCTCGTACAGCCCGGCTGTTCGCGGTCATTCGGGGCAGATTCGCAAAGCAGCCGAATTGTTGCTGGCAGCCAAGCGCCCAATCATCTATGCCGGCGGCGGTGTAGTCATGGGTGGTGCTTCGTCACAGCTCACTGAGCTGGCCAAGATGCTCAACCTGCCGGTGACCAATACCCTGATGGGCCTCGGCTGCTACCCGGGCAGTGACCGCCAGTTCGTCGGCATGCTCGGTATGCACGGCAGCTATACCGCGAACCTCGCAATGCATCATTCCGATGTGATTCTGGCTGTGGGTGCCCGCTTCGATGACCGTGTGATCAACGGGGCGACGAAGTTCTGCCCGAACGCCAAGATCATCCATATCGATATCGATCCGGCTTCCATTTCCAAGACCATCAAGGCTGACATTCCGATCGTCGGCCCCGTGGACAGCGTGCTGACCGAGATGGTCGCCATCGTCAAGGAAATCGGCCAGGCGCCGAATGCCGACACGGTTGCCAGCTGGTGGAAGCAAATCGAGGAGTGGCGCGGCAATCGTGGCCTGTTCCCGTATGACAAGGGCGACGGCACCATCATCAAACCGCAGGCGGTCATCGAGATGCTGTGCGAAGTCACCAGGGGCGAGGCTTATGTGGCCTCGGACGTTGGTCAGCATCAGATGTTCGCAGCTCAGTATTATCGGTTCGACAAGCCCAACCGCTGGCTCAACTCAGGTGGTCTCGGCACGATGGGCTTTGGCTTTCCCGGTGCTATGGGCGCAAAGCTCAACTTTCCTGAATCCGATGTCGCCTGCGTGACCGGTGAAGGCAGTATTCAGATGAACATTCAGGAGCTGTCGACCTGCCTGCAATACGACCTTCCAGTGAAAATTATCAACCTCAACAACGGTGCGCTAGGCATGGTCCGCCAGTGGCAGGACATGATGTACGACAGCCGATATTCGCACTCATACATGGAATCCTTGCCTGACTTCGTGAAGCTGGTTGAGGCATATGGTCATGTCGGTATGCGCGTCACCGAGCTGAAAGATCTCAGGCCGAAACTTGAGGAGGCCTTTGCCTTGAAAGACCGTCTGGTATTCATGGATATCGCGGTCGACACTAGCGAGCACGTCTACCCGATGCAGATTAAAGATGGCGCCATGCGTGACATGTGGCTCAGCAAGACGGAGCGGACCTGATTATGAGGCACATCATTTCTCTGCTGATGGAAAACGAGCCCGGCGCCTTGTCTCGTGTTGTGGGGCTGTTCTCGCAGCGCAACTACAACATTGAAAGCCTGACCGTAGCGCCGACGGAAGATCCAACACTGTCGCGTTTGACGCTGACCACCGTTGGGCACGAGGAGGTGATTGAGCAGATCACCAAGAACCTGAACAAGCTGATCGAAGTGGTCAAGCTGGTTGATCTGTCTGAAAGCGCTCACATTGAGCGCGAGCTGATGCTGATCAAAGTGAAGGCTACCGGCGCCCAGCGCGCTGAAGTGAAGCGCACCACCGACATATTCCGTGGGCAGATCGTTGATGTTACGCCCAACGTTTACACCATCCAGCTGGCGGGTACGACCGACAAGCTGGACAGCTTCATCCAGGCTGTCGGTACCACATCGATTCTGGAAGTGGTGCGCAGCGGCGTCACGGGTATCTCCCGCGGCGACAAAGTTCTCAGCATCTGACACGATTTAATGAATGGCCCGAACGGCCAGTAACTGGGGTAATTCCATGAAAGTTTTCTACGATAAAGATTGCGACCTCTCCATCATCCAGGGCAAGAAAGTCGCGATCATTGGTTATGGCTCGCAGGGCCACGCTCACGCCTGCAACCTGAAAGACTCCGGTGTTGATGTAACTGTCGGCCTGCGTGCTGGCTCACCGTCGGTCGCGAAGGCAGAAGCGCACGGTCTGAAGGTCGATAACGTCTCCGCCGCCGTTGCTGCTGCTGATGTTGTAATGATCCTCACGCCGGACGAGTTCCAGGGCCGTCTATATCGTGATGAGATCGAGCCGAACCTGAAGAAGGGTGCGACCTTGGCTTTTGCCCACGGTTTCTCGATTCATTACAACCAGGTGGTACCGCGTGCCGACCTCGATGTGATCATGATCGCACCGAAGGCACCGGGCCATACCGTGCGTTCAGAATTCGTCAAAGGTGGCGGCATTCCTGACTTGATCGCCATTTACCAGGACGCTTCGGGTAATGCTAAGAACGTTGCGCTGTCCTATGCCTCCGGTGTTGGCGGCGGCCGTACTGGCATCATCGAAACCACGTTTAAAGACGAAACCGAAACCGACCTGTTCGGTGAGCAGGCTGTTCTTTGCGGAGGTTGCGTGGAGTTGGTCAAGGCCGGTTTCGAAACGTTGGTTGAGGCGGGTTATGCACCAGAAATGGCCTATTTCGAGTGCCTGCACGAGCTCAAGCTGATCGTTGACCTCATGTTCGAAGGCGGCATCGCCAACATGAACTACTCAATCTCAAATAACGCCGAGTACGGTGAGTACGTTACGGGACCTGAGGTTATCAACGCCGAGTCTCGTGCCGCGATGCGCAATGCGCTCAAGCGCATCCAAGACGGCGAGTACGCGAAGATGTTCATCACAGAGGGTGCGGCGAACTATCCTTCGATGACAGCCTATCGCCGTAATAATGCCGCCCACGGAATCGAAGTCGTTGGTGAGAAGCTGCGTTCGATGATGCCTTGGATCGCTGCGAACAAGATCGTCGACAAGAGCAAGAACTGATCACGGTTCTGCTTAAAGAGAACGCGGCCTAGGCCGCGTTCTTTCGTTAGGTCGGCTGGCATCTGATATAAACCGATGCTGACGTCAGGCTGAACCCGTTGTGACCGGGTCGGTCAAAAATATTCATACCCGCTGTAAGGTAGATTTTGATGAGTGAGCATTCCGAAGAGCCGAACAAGCCAGTCGAGCCGGAGAGCTTGCTGCCGATCGATGAGCATGTCGAAGAAATCCAAGATTCCGAGGGACGTAAAGTGCGTCATCGCGGCATCTACTTGCTCCCCAACCTGTTCACCACCGCCAACCTGTTCGCTGGTTTCTTCTGCATTATCACGGCAATCAACGGCAACTTTTACGTTGCAGCTGCGACGGTGTTCGTAGCGATGGTATTGGATAGTCTCGACGGCCGCGTAGCGCGCTTGACCAACACCCAGAGTGCTTTCGGTGCCGAGTACGATTCGCTGTCAGACATGGTTGCCTTTGGTCTGGCGCCCGCTGTGCTTGCCTATGAGTGGGCGCTTTCAGGATTGGGCAACGTAGGGCTCACCGTCGCGTTCATCTATGTCGCGTGTGCTGCGCTACGTCTCGCACGATTCAATACTCAGATTGGTAAAGTCGACAAGCGATGGTTTATCGGTCTGGCCAGTCCAGCAGCGGCCGGTGTTGTTGCCGGTTCGGTGTGGGCTGTCTGGGCATTGGACGAACCGGGCATTCGGGGTGTGGATCTGCCGATAGCCGTAGTGATGCTGTTTGCCCTGCTGGTGGCCGTTGCCGGTCTGCTTATGGTCAGCAACATAAAGTACTACAGCTTTAAGGATCTCGATCTGAAGGGGCGAGTGCCGTTCGTGGCAATCTTGATTGTAGTCCTCATCTTCGCTGTGGTGTTCAGTGACCCGCCACGGATCCTTCTGCTGATCTTTCTGGCTTATGCTGTTTCCGGCCCCGTGCAGTATCTGATGCGTCGTCGCAAGCGCGTTGAAAGTTGATTTCTTTGGTCATCGGCTGTCTATTGGAGTTCTAGCCTCAGGCAGCGGAGCGCACCATGCTTATCAAGATCCCACGTAGCAGTGACTGTCGTGAGTCGGATGTTACCCCTGAGTCCTTGTATCTGAGTCGCCGGAGTCTCTTGCAGAGCGCTGCGTTGTCTGCAGCATCCGTTGGTTTCCCATTGGTGGCGCGGGCAGGGGATGAACGCTATCAAGGTGTCGAGGCGGCAAAAGCGCCTGGGTGGTTCACTGAGAAACTCGCCCAGGCGCGCTGGGACGCGATCGCGGTAAAGGATGAGTCCATCACCCCCTACCGCGATGCAACGCACTACAACAATTTCTATGAATTCGGGCCCGACAAAGGTGACCCAGCCGCTCACGCTCCCAACCTGACAACCGAGGCTTGGACCGTCATGGTCGATGGAGAGGTGGCGAATCCGGGACGCTACTCCGTCGAGGATATTTTCGTTCCGGACCAGCTTGAAGAACGTATCTATCGCTTACGTTGTGTCGAGGCATGGTCGATGGTTATTCCGTGGCTCGGCTTTCCTCTCGCTGGTTTAGTCCGCCGCCTTGAGCCCACCGCCAATGCTAAGTACGTGCGATTTGAAACCCTTGCCAGGCCCGAAGAAATGCCGGGGATGCGTACAGGTTTTTCACTTATCGATTGGCCTTATATCGAAGGGCTAAGACTTGACGAAGCGATGCACCCGCTGAGCTTGATGGCAGTTGGGATGTACGGACGTGTGCTGCCAAACCAAAATGGCGCACCTCTTCGGCTGGTTGTGCCGTGGAAATATGGCTTTAAGAGCATCAAGTCTATCGTTCGTATCAGTTTCGTTGAGGAGCAGCCGGCTACTACGTGGCAGAGAATGGCGCCTCAAGAGTATGGCTTCTATGCAAATGTGAATCCGGAGGTCTCGCATCCTCGATGGTCTCAAGCAAGGGAGAGGCGATTGCCAGGGAGTCTATTTAGTCCCAACGTCAGACCTACACTTCCGTTCAATGGCTATGCAGAAGAGGTTTCAAGCCTCTATGCCGGAATGGATCTGACCAAGGACTATTAATGCGGTACCCAAGGTGGCGACTGCTTCTGTTTATGGCGATAGCCAGTGTCCCTATCTACTGGACATATCAGGGCGCGACGTCTGCACTAGGGCCTGATCCCGGCAAGGAGCTGGTAGACAACTTGGGGCAGGGCGCTCTTGTGCTATTGCTGGCGTCGCTCGCGATGTCGCCTCTGCAAAAGCTCACATCGTGGCCGGGATGGATCGCATTCCGCCGTCAGCTAGGCCTGTGGTCTTTCAGTTACGCAACGCTTCACCTTGCGGCTTATCTCTATTTCCTTCTCGGTTTCGATTTCACCGGCTTTACGGCGGAACTCATTGATCGTCCTTACATCGCTGTGGGTGCGATTGCGCTGATGGGGCTGTCAGTGCTCGCCGCGACGTCAACTCGTTGGAGCATGCGCAAACTAGGCAAGCGCTGGAAGAAGCTCCATCGGATCATTTATCCCGTACTGTTGGTCGTGCTGCTCCACATGTTATGGGTAGTGCGTGCCGATGCTGGCCGGTGGGCCCTGTACGCGTCGATTGCTGCGGTGTTGCTGGTGGCGCGTCTGCCGCCTGTAGAAAAAAGGTTGGTTACCCTAGGCCGAGGGAGTAGGTTGAATAAAAGTTGAAATCAACCATTGACGTGACATCCTGACCCCCTATAATGCGCACCTTCTCCGGCGCAGGCCTTTGGCGAAACCTCTTGTAAATCAAGAAGTTAGCAAAAATAAAGGCTTGCACGGATGGCGAATTCGAGTAGAATGCGTCGGGCTGACAGGGTGGCGGTTTCGCACTGTTGGCAGCTTCGGTCAGGTTGGTCGGAAGCGGTTGAAAGAGGTGGTTGACAGCGGTTTTGGACGCTGTATGATTCGCCTCCCGCTGACGAGAGGCGCTAGCTTGATCGGAAGCGCAAGCGGTTGAGAAGAAAGAAAAACTTCTTCAAAAACAGCTTGACGAGATACAAGGCTGCTGTAGAATGCGCGGCCTCGGTTGAGACGAAAGACTTGATCGAAACGCTCTTTAACAACTGAATCAAGCAATTCGTGTGGGTGCTTGTGAGGTAAGACTGGTAGTCAGCAAGATTATCAGCATCACAATGTACTCAACGAGAAATCATTGAGTGCTCTTCTTGAGGGTGACCTTTGGAAGAGATTGCGATTGCTGAGCCAAGTTTAGGGGTTTCTCAAAACCCATGCAGTATTGAACTGAAGAGTTTGATCATGGCTCAGATTGAACGCTGGCGGCAGGCCTAACACATGCAAGTCGAGCGGATGAAGGGAGCTTGCTCTCTGATTCAGCGGCGGACGGGTGAGTAATGCCTAGGAATCTGCCTGATAGTGGGGGACAACGTTTCGAAAGGAACGCTAATACCGCATACGTCCTACGGGAGAAAGCAGGGGACCTTCGGGCCTTGCGCTATCAGATGAGCCTAGGTCGGATTAGCTAGTTGGTGAGGTAATGGCTCACCAAGGCGACGATCCGTAACTGGTCTGAGAGGATGATCAGTCACACTGGAACTGAGACACGGTCCAGACTCCTACGGGAGGCAGCAGTGGGGAATATTGGACAATGGGCGAAAGCCTGATCCAGCCATGCCGCGTGTGTGAAGAAGGTCTTCGGATTGTAAAGCACTTTAAGTTGGGAGGAAGGGCATTAACCTAATACGTTAGTGTTTTGACGTTACCGACAGAATAAGCACCGGCTAACTTCGTGCCAGCAGCCGCGGTAATACGAAGGGTGCAAGCGTTAATCGGAATTACTGGGCGTAAAGCGCGCGTAGGTGGTTTGTTAAGTTGGATGTGAAAGCCCCGGGCTCAACCTGGGAACTGCATCCAAAACTGGCAAGCTAGAGTATGGCAGAGGGTGGTGGAATTTCCTGTGTAGCGGTGAAATGCGTAGATATAGGAAGGAACACCAGTGGCGAAGGCGACCACCTGGGCTAATACTGACACTGAGGTGCGAAAGCGTGGGGAGCAAACAGGATTAGATACCCTGGTAGTCCACGCCGTAAACGATGTCGACTAGCCGTTGGGATCCTTGAGATCTTAGTGGCGCAGCTAACGCATTAAGTCGACCGCCTGGGGAGTACGGCCGCAAGGTTAAAACTCAAATGAATTGACGGGGGCCCGCACAAGCGGTGGAGCATGTGGTTTAATTCGAAGCAACGCGAAGAACCTTACCAGGCCTTGACATGCAGAGAACTTTCCAGAGATGGATTGGTGCCTTCGGGAACTCTGACACAGGTGCTGCATGGCTGTCGTCAGCTCGTGTCGTGAGATGTTGGGTTAAGTCCCGTAACGAGCGCAACCCTTGTCCTTAGTTACCAGCACGTAATGGTGGGCACTCTAAGGAGACTGCCGGTGACAAACCGGAGGAAGGTGGGGATGACGTCAAGTCATCATGGCCCTTACGGCCTGGGCTACACACGTGCTACAATGGTCGGTACAAAGGGTTGCCAAGCCGCGAGGTGGAGCTAATCCCATAAAACCGATCGTAGTCCGGATCGCAGTCTGCAACTCGACTGCGTGAAGTCGGAATCGCTAGTAATCGTGAATCAGAATGTCACGGTGAATACGTTCCCGGGCCTTGTACACACCGCCCGTCACACCATGGGAGTGGGTTGCTCCAGAAGTAGCTAGTCTAACCTTCGGGAGGACGGTTACCACGGAGTGATTCATGACTGGGGTGAAGTCGTAACAAGGTAGCCGTAGGGGAACCTGCGGCTGGATCACCTCCTTAATCGAAGACTTCAGCTTCTTCATAAGTTCCCACACGAATTGCTTGATTCACTAGCGAAAAGCGATTGGGTTTCGACCCGAGAGAGACGATTGGGTCTGTAGCTCAGTTGGTTAGAGCGCACCCCTGATAAGGGTGAGGTCGGCAGTTCGAATCTGCCCAGACCCACCAATTGTCATGGGATGTGGCCGATCTGTAGATGGGGCCATAGCTCAGCTGGGAGAGCGCCTGCCTTGCACGCAGGAGGTCAGCGGTTCGATCCCGCTTGGCTCCACCATCATTCTCGCCATCGCTTGAAAGCACAGAAATGAATGTATTCCTTAGGGAGTGTATTGATTTCTGGTCTTTGCGCCAGTAACTGTTCTTTAAAAATTTGGGTATGTGATAGAAGTAGATTTGAGTGGTCACTTTCACTGGTGATTATTCAAGTCAAGGTAAAATTTGCGAGATGCTCGAGAGAGCAAAATGCGGATTTTCGGCGAATGTCGTCTTCACGTTATAGACAGTAACCAGATTGCTTGGGGTTATATGGTCAAGTGAAGAAGCGCATACGGTGGATGCCTTGGCAGTCAGAGGCGATGAAAGACGTGGTAGCCTGCGAAAAGCTTCGGGGAGTCGGCAAACAGACTGTGATCCGGAGATGTCTGAATGGGGGAACCCAGCCATCATAAGATGGTTATCACACACTGAATACATAGGTGTGTGAGGCGAACCAGGGGAACTGAAACATCTAAGTACCCTGAGGAAAAGAAATCAACCGAGATTCCCTTAGTAGTGGCGAGCGAACGGGGACTAGCCCTTAAGCTTCTTTGATTTTAGCGGAACGCTCTGGAAAGTGCGGCCATAGTGGGTGATAGCCCTGTACGCGAAAAGGTCTTAGAAGTGAAATCGAGTAGGACGGAGCACGAGAAACTTTGTCTGAATATGGGGGGACCATCCTCCAAGGCTAAATACTACTGACTGACCGATAGTGAACTAGTACCGTGAGGGAAAGGCGAAAAGAACCCCGGAGAGGGGAGTGAAATAGATCCTGAAACCGTATGCGTACAAGCAGTGGGAGCCTACTTTGTTAGGTGACTGCGTACCTTTTGTATAATGGGTCAGCGACTTATTTTCAGTGGCGAGCTTAACCGAATAGGGGAGGCGTAGCGAAAGCGAGTCTTAATAGGGCGTCTAGTCGCTGGGAATAGACCCGAAACCGGGCGATCTATCCATGGGCAGGTTGAAGGTTGGGTAACACTAACTGGAGGACCGAACCGACTACCGTTGAAAAGTTAGCGGATGACCTGTGGATCGGAGTGAAAGGCTAATCAAGCTCGGAGATAGCTGGTTCTCCTCGAAAGCTATTTAGGTAGCGCCTCGTGTATCACTGCTGGGGGTAGAGCACTGTTTCGGCTAGGGGGTCATCCCGACTTACCAAACCGATGCAAACTCCGAATACCAGCAAGTGTCAGCACGGGAGACACACGGCGGGTGCTAACGTCCGTCGTGAAAAGGGAAACAACCCAGACCGTCAGCTAAGGTCCCAAAATCCTGGTTAAGTGGGAAACGATGTGGGAAGGCTCAGACAGCTAGGAGGTTGGCTTAGAAGCAGCCACCCTTTAAAGAAAGCGTAATAGCTCACTAGTCGAGTCGGCCTGCGCGGAAGATGTAACGGGGCTCAAACCAGGTACCGAAGCTACGGGTTCATCGTAAGATGAGCGGTAGAGGAGCGTTCTGTAAGCCTGTGAAGGTGAGTTGAGAAGCTTGCTGGAGGTATCAGAAGTGCGAATGCTGACATGAGTAACGACAATGGGAGTGAAAAACTCCCACGCCGAAAGACCAAGGGTTCCTGCGCAACGTTAATCGACGCAGGGTGAGTCGGTCCCTAAGGCGAGGCTGAAGAGCGTAGTCGATGGGAAACGGGTTAATATTCCCGTACTTCTAGTTACTGCGATGGGGGGACGGAGAAGGCTAGGCCAGCTTGGCGTTGGTTGTCCAAGTTTAAGGTGGTAGGCAGAGATCTTAGGTAAATCCGGGATCTTAATGCCGAGAACTGATGACGATCCTTCTTTTAGAAGGAGAAGTGGTTGATGCCATGCTTCCAGGAAAAGCCTCTAAGCTTCAGGTAACTAGGAACCGTACCCCAAACCGACACAGGTGGTTGGGTAGAGAATACCAAGGCGCTTGAGAGAACTCGGGTGAAGGAACTAGGCAAAATGGCACCGTAACTTCGGGAGAAGGTGCGCCGGTGAGGGTGAAGGGTTTACCCCGTAAGCTCATGCCGGTCGAAGATACCAGGCCGCTGCGACTGTTTATTAAAAACACAGCACTCTGCAAACACGAAAGTGGACGTATAGGGTGTGACGCCTGCCCGGTGCCGGAAGGTTAATTGATGGGGTTAGCGCAAGCGAAGCTCTTGATCGAAGCCCCGGTAAACGGCGGCCGTAACTATAACGGTCCTAAGGTAGCGAAATTCCTTGTCGGGTAAGTTCCGACCTGCACGAATGGCGTAACGATGGCGGCGCTGTCTCCACCCGAGACTCAGTGAAATTGAAATCGCTGTGAAGATGCAGTGTATCCGCGGCTAGACGGAAAGACCCCGTGAACCTTTACTATAGCTTTGCACTGGACTTTGAATTTGCTTGTGTAGGATAGGTGGGAGGCTTTGAAGCGTGGACGCCAGTTCGCGTGGAGCCAACCTTGAAATACCACCCTGGCAACTTTGAGGTTCTAACTCTGGTCCGTTATCCGGATCGAGGACAGTGTATGGTGGGTAGTTTGACTGGGGCGGTCTCCTCCTAAAGAGTAACGGAGGAGTACGAAGGTGCGCTCAGACCGGTCGGAAATCGGTCGTAGAGTATAAAGGCAAAAGCGCGCTTGACTGCGAGACAGACACGTCGAGCAGGTACGAAAGTAGGTCTTAGTGATCCGGTGGTTCTGTATGGAAGGGCCATCGCTCAACGGATAAAAGGTACTCCGGGGATAACAGGCTGATACCGCCCAAGAGTTCATATCGACGGCGGTGTTTGGCACCTCGATGTCGGCTCATCACATCCTGGGGCTGAAGCCGGTCCCAAGGGTATGGCTGTTCGCCATTTAAAGTGGTACGCGAGCTGGGTTTAGAACGTCGTGAGACAGTTCGGTCCCTATCTGCCGTGGACGTTTGAGATTTGAGAGGGGCTGCTCCTAGTACGAGAGGACCGGAGTGGACGAACCTCTGGTGTTCCGGTTGTCACGCCAGTGGCATTGCCGGGTAGCTATGTTCGGAAGAGATAACCGCTGAAAGCATCTAAGCGGGAAACTTGCCTCAAGATGAGATCTCACTGGAGCCTTGAGCTCCCTGAAGGGCCGTCGAAGACTACGACGTTGATAGGTTGGGTGTGTAAGCGCTGTGAGGCGTTGAGCTAACCAATACTAATTGCCCGTGAGGCTTGACCATATAACACCCAAACAATTTGATGTTTGTGTGTCAGACGGTTGAAGTCGACAAACAAACCGAAAAGACGCATCGCTCGCAAGCGACAGCAATACCGAAACACCATCACATACCCAATTAGGGGAAGCGACTCAACACCGACTCCCCAACCGAATTGCTTGACGACCATAGAGCGTTGGAACCACCTGATCCCATCCCGAACTCAGTAGTGAAACGACGCATCGCCGATGGTAGTGTGGGGTCTCCCCATGTGAGAGTAGGTCATCGTCAAGCTTCTACACCAAACCCCCGATACTCGTAAGAGTATCGGGGGTTTGTCTTTGCAAGACAGAAAAGACACTGCCCACGGGCTGAATTGGTACTGACTGCGTAGTTAATCTAGGTCAGCCCATTGCGTTGCAGTTTTTGCAGACTGCAGATGACGCATGAAGTCCCTCGGGCTTCCCGCTTTGCCGGTTTACGTCCACAATCCGCACAGCAGCGCCGCCTGAGTCCGCACGGCTGGCCGAGAGGAGTTCGACATGAGCAACAACGACCGCGTCATCATCTTCGACACCACCCTGCGAGACGGCGAGCAGAGCCCCGGCGCGTCCATGACCGGTGAAGAGAAGCTGCGTATCGCAAAAGCGCTTGAGCGGCTCAAGGTCGATGTGATTGAAGCCGGTTTCGCTATTGCCAGTCCGGGCGATTTCGCTGCCGTAAAAGCCGTTGCGGACAATATCAAGGACAGCACTGTGTGCAGTCTCGCCCGCGCTGTCGACGCCGATATCGAGCGCGCCTCAGAAGCGCTTGCCGGAGCTAACTCCGGTCGCATCCACACATTTATCGCGACCAGCCCGATCCACATGCAGTACAAGCTGCGAATGCAGCCCGATCAGGTCATAGAGCAGGCCGTACGCGCAGTGACCAAGGCACGCAATCTTTGCGCCGATGTAGAGTTCTCCTGCGAGGATGCTGGCCGTTCGGAAATCGATTTTCTGTGCCGAATCATCGAGGCAGCCATCGATGCAGGCGCACGTACAATCAATATTCCGGATACGGTCGGCTACGCCATCCCGCACCAGTATGCCGACATGATCCGCCAGTTGCTCGAACGCATTCCTAACGCGGACAAGGCGGTATTTTCGGTGCACTGCCACAACGATCTTGGCTTGGCCGTCGCGAATTCGCTGGCGGCAGTTGTGGCGGGTGCACGGCAGGTCGAGTGCACTATCAATGGGCTAGGTGAACGTGCCGGAAATGCTGCTCTTGAGGAGGTTGTCATGGCAATCAAGACCCGTCAGGATCTGCTCAAGGTTCATACACGCATCGAAACCGAACATATCCTCAGCGCCTCGAGATTGGTTTCCGGCATCACTGGGTTTCCGGTGCAGCCAAATAAAGCCATCGTTGGCGCTAACGCCTTCGCCCATGAGTCAGGTATTCATCAGGACGGTGTGCTCAAACACCGCGAAACCTACGAAATCATGTCCGCCCAGTCTGTAGGTTGGAATGCCAACAAGATGGTTATGGGTAAGCATTCCGGGCGCGCCGCGTTCCGCTCCAGGTTGGAAGAGCTGGGTATTGTTTTGCTTGCCGAAGGTGAACTGAATGCCGCTTTCGCCCGCTTCAAAGAGCTCGCCGACAAGAAGCATGAAATCTTCGACGAAGACCTTCAATCGCTCGTTTCTGACGCGCTGGCTGAGGATGTCCAAGAGCATTTCAAATTGGTAGCACTGGATGTCGCGAGTAAGACCGGCCAAGTGCCCGATGCAAAGCTTGTTCTCAGTGTGGACGGCCAAGAGCAGCCTGCGTCGGGGCAGGGCTCGGGACCGGTGGATGCGACGTTCAAAGCTATCGAGTCGGTGGCCAACTCTGGCGCTACCTTGCAGCTTTATTCGGTCAACGCTATCACCAAGGGTACCGATTCGCAGGGTGAAGTCACCGTACGCCTTGAGAAGGGGGGGCGCATCGTCAACGGTAACGGCGCTGACACCGATATTGTGGTGGCGTCAGCCAAGGCCTACCTTAACGCGCTGAATCTCATGAAGATTGGTGCCAAGGCCCATCCGCAGGTGTCTGGCGTTTGATTTCTGAAAGCCGGCGTCGGGCCTTCCTCGGCGCTATGCAGATCACCACGTGGCTACCGAGGGCTGAGCTGCCCTTTGCCGCGCCGTCACGGCCGGAATTGGTGCATTACGTCGAGCCCGACTCAATACTTGCATCAGTGGATGATTGTGAACCGGCAATTGCTCAGCCGGCTCCGCCAACTCCCCCGTCAGTCATCCCCCAATCCGTAGCAGTTCCAAGCTATGCGGCGGATGCGATGCGGGCGGCCAAGCCACGCAGTGCGGTGCTGGAACCTAAGAAGTCCGCAGCACAGACTCAAGATGCTGGGTCTTCTACGATTGATCAACGGATCATCACGCCGCCTCCGCGTTTCGCTCTGCAATTGCTGCGAGCGGGCAATTGCTTGCTGCTGGTCGAACTGCCTACCGGCGACTCATTTCAGAGCCGTGACCCTGCCTACCTTCTGCTCAAAGACATGCTCCGAGCGGCGAGGCTCCCGGACGACCCTAAACAGGTCGGCGATGGTGAGCCGATTCGTTGGCCGCTGCTCCATCGTGGCAGCCTCGAACAGGGCGCGGATGCCGCGCGGGATTATGTTCAAGGTGTATTGGCCGCTGAGCTGGAAGAAATGGGTTGTGCCTGCCTTTGGCTGGTAGGTCTGCCGGCACTGCGCTTTGCCGGAGAAGTGGAGATGGACGCTTGCTACCGTGAGTTGAACATTGAAGGTATCGGTCTGGCGCTGGCCATGCCAGGACTCGAAGAACTAATGGAGCAGCCGACCCACAAGGCCAAGCT
Source organism: Pseudomonas sp. DNDY-54 (assembly GCF_019880365.1). NCBI lineage: Bacteria > Pseudomonadati > Pseudomonadota > Gammaproteobacteria > Pseudomonadales > Pseudomonadaceae > Pseudomonas > Pseudomonas sp. DNDY-54. The sequence continues at coordinate 3,299,731 of NZ_CP082271.1, read as the reverse complement.
GTGGAAGGCGATACGCCGTAGCATGTCGCGTTGGGTTACAGGTTTATGAGTAGCGCTTCATGAGTGATGCAGTCAGCTTCCGCCCCATGACGGCGGCAGATATCGAAACAGTCCTTAAGATCGAATACGCTGCGTTCAGCCACCCTTGGACCCGCGGAATCTTCACCGATGCGCTGAGCGCCTACGAATGCTGGGTCATGTTTGAGGGCCAGCAACAGATCGGTCATGGCGTGATCAATGTCATTATCGACGAGGCGCATCTGCTGAACATCACGGTCAAGCCCGAAAGCCAGGGGCGTGGGTTGGGCTTACGCTTGCTGGAGCACCTGATGCAACGGGCAGCGGAGCGGGGCGGACGTGAGTGCTTTCTCGAAGTGAGAGCCAGCAACGCCTCGGCCTATCGACTATACGAACGCTTCGGCTTCAATGAGGTGGGCCGTCGCCGCGCCTATTACCCTTCGGCCGACGGACGTGAAGACGCGCTGGTGATGGCCTGCACCCTGCTGGATTAACCCTGGGCGCACGTTGATCTGATATTTATACGTATTCTGTAACGCAAGCTCAGAAAGCGCAGCGAATCCCTACGTGTCATCGTTGAGGTCGCTGCACCTGTCCGAGGGGGAAGAGAAGGCTTATCGATCTGGCGCCTTGTCTCGCCCAGAATCGAGGGGTGCGTCTCCCTCAAGTTCGTTGTCGTCCATCAGCTCATCGTTTTCATGCAGCACCGCATCACCGCCGCCGAGCCCGGTGTCCGGGTCGCCTTTTGCGGGGCCATCCCACGGCTTCCCATCCAGTGGGTCGTAGCGCGCTTCTTCCGCTTCGTCCAGGTCGATGTCAGCGCCGATGCTATGTTCGGAAACCTCACTCAGATCCTGGTCGGCCGGGCCGCCGTGTCCGCGCTCGTTTGGTGAGCGAGCACCGTCTTCCTTGATCAGCGTTTCCGGTGCCAAGTCGTCCATTGTGGTATCACCGTCCGGTACCTCGCCGGTGGTCATGCCTGCTTCAGCTACTCGCTCCGGTGGGAATTCGTCCTCGAGCTGCTCAGGGGGCACCTCATCACCGATGCGCCCTTTGCGGTCGTCGCGGTGCTGGTCGAAATCGAGTTGTTCCATTGAGCCCATGCGGTCTTCTGTATCGTCGATCTCGGTGGGTGTATAGGGTTTGCGATCGTTCATGACAACCTCCTGCTTAAGCTGAATCTTGCAATTGTGACCCGGTGTCGGGGTGAAGATTCAGGCCGACCGCTGGCCGGTTCCGGCTTTATGGACCAAGCTGCACAGGACTGGGCATGAGTGCTTAAACGCTTGAGGGGCGGTAAAAAAGCGCGAACCACCGCGGTTCATCTGGAGTCTGAACGACCATGGATAAACAAAATGACCGACCCGGGCTAGAGGTCCGGCGCTGCGCTTTTTTCTTCGACGTCGATGGCACGCTGGCTGAGATACAGCCTCGCCCTGAGCTCGTTTTCATTCCACCTCGCTCGCTGGTCGCACTTGAGCACCTGCACGTCAGCCAAATACCCGTTGCGGTCATTTCTGGACGCCCGCTTAGTCAGCTCGATGATCTGCTCTCGCCATTGTGTCTCCCCGCGGCGGGTGTCCACGGCGCCGAGCGTCGGACAGCCGAAGGGGACGTGCAAAGCCTGTCGCTTGACCTTGGCGTTCTCGACGCTATTCAGCGCGAGCTCGTACACGCCTGTGCACGGCATTCAGGCCTCTCACTGGAAAACAAAACCGTTGCCTTCGCCCTGCATTTTCGCCTCTCGCCTGAGCTGGAGGGCACCGCCCGCGCAATTGCTGAAGACTTTGTCCGGCGTTATGGCGACGTCCTGGCGCTGCAACCAGGTAAGTGTGTCTTCGAACTAAAGCCTCGGGGAGCCAGCAAGGGCGAGGTGATTCGCACGTTCATGCGGGAGGCGCCATTCAAGGGGCAAGTACCGGTATTCGTTGGGGATGACCTGACCGATGAAGCAGGATTCAAGGTCGTGAACGAATTGGGCGGGTTAACCATCAAGGTGGGTGGCGGCCCGACCGAAGCCACGCAGCGGCTTGACTCGGTGGAAGCCGTTGGAGCCTGGCTTGAAAGCCTGGTTAGCGGGCTGTTGGATCAACCGGAACATTCAAAAAATTAGACTGAAGCGAGAGCGTCCCATGAGCCGACTAGTAGTAGTTTCCAACCGAGTAGCGCCGATCAAGGCGGGGAAGGTCGCTGCTGGCGGGCTTGCAGTTGGCGTTTATGACGCGTTACGCCAGGCCGGCGGTATCTGGTTTGGCTGGAGCGGTGACGTCAGCAGCACGCCGCAGACCCATAGCGAGACGGTTGGCAATATCACTTATGTGACGATGGGGCTGACTAAACAGGATTACGATCAGTATTACCGAGGTTTCTCCAACGCCACCCTTTGGCCGATTTTTCATTACCGCATCGATCTGGCTCGCTACAGCCGGCAGGAATACGAGGGGTACAGGCGGGTCAATGCCATGCTGGCAGAAAAGCTCAAGCCGCTGCTCAAGCCCGACGACATCATCTGGATTCACGACTATCACCTGATTCCCTTCGCCGAAGCTTGTCGCCAATTGGGTATCCGCAACCGCATCGGTTTCTTTCTGCATATTCCCTTTCCCCCGCCAGAAATCCTTACTGTCATTCCTCCGCACAACGAGCTGCTCAAGACGCTGTGTTTCTACGACCTCATCGGATTTCAGACTGAAACCGACCGTCTTGCCTTTCAGGACTACATGACCCGTGAGGTGCGAGGAATTCTTGAGCCCGACGGCAGCATTACGGCTTACGGACAGAACTTCCGTGCCGGGGTTTATCCGATCGGTGTAGTGCCGGAGGAGATTCAAGACCTGGCCGAATCGTACAAAGCACGTCGCAAGCCCATGCGCCGTACGACCGACGTGGCGCGCAAAAAGATTATCAGTGTTGACCGCCTGGATTATTCCAAAGGGCTGGTGGAGCGCTTCAAAGCCTACGAAGCGTTTCTGGAGCGATTTCCGGAGCACCGCCGCGAAGTCGAATTCGTTCAGATCGCGCCGACGTCCCGCTCCGATGTCAAAACCTACCAGCATATTCGCCAGCAGCTGGAAAGCGCGGCGGGGCACATCAATGGTTGGCTGTCGGATCTCGACTGGACGCCTTTGCATTACCTCAACAAAAGCCATGATCGCAAAACCCTTATGGGGCTTTTCCGCCAGTCCGACATCGGCTTCGTCACCCCGTTGCGCGATGGCATGAACCTCGTGGCCAAGGAGTTCGTCGCGTCTCAGGACCCAGAGGACCCTGGCGTGCTAGTGCTGTCGCGCTTCGCCGGGGCCGCGCGCGAGCTGACTTCCGCGCTGATCATCAACCCATACGATTGCATCGGGATGGCAGAAGCGCTCGACCGCGCAATGCGTATGTCGCTTACCGAGCGCAAGGATCGCTACGAACACATGATGCGCGCCATACGTGCGGCCGACCTGGACGCCTGGCGCGATAACTTCCTGCGTGACCTGCGTGCGTTCTCCTCAAGGCCCAGAACGGAAGTGCCAGCGAACCCGCTGTTTACCGTTTGAAGCTGTGACGTTGCGGCTTATGTACTTGTCAAAGTCCAGGTCGGTTCGTAACGTGCGGGTCGGAATCCAAGGGCAGGACAGACATGAACGAGCTTGAGCAACTATTTCAGAACAACGCGCGCTGGGCCGAAGCGATAAACGAGGAAGACCCGACGTTCTTCGCGAAACTGGCCAAGCAGCAGGCGCCGGAGTATCTCTGGATCGGCTGCTCAGATGCCCGCGTGCCGGCCAATGAAATCGTTGGTTTGCTACCGGGCGATTTGTTCGTCCATCGCAATGTCGCCAATGTCGTGCTGCACACCGACCTCAACTGCCTGTCGGTCATTCAGTACGCAGTCGACGTGCTGAAGGTCAAGCACATCCTGGTCACGGGCCACTACGGCTGCGGAGGCGTGCGTGCCTCCATGCGCGACGACCAGCTAGGTCTGATCGACGGCTGGTTGCGCACCATTCGTGATCTTTACTACAGGCACCGCGATCATCTGGCCAGCTTTCCGACCGAGGAGGCGCAGGTTGACCGCCTGTGCGAGCTTAATGTCATCCAGCAGGTTGCCAACGTTAGTCACACCAGCATTGTCCAGAACGCCTGGCACCGCGGCCAGTCCCTTGCGGTGCATGGCTGCATCTACGGCATCAAGGACGGCATTTGGAAAAATCTCGACGTCACGATCAGCAGCCCTGAACAATTACCAGCGCAATATCGCCTCCGCCCGTTTCGGCCGGTCTGATGGCGAGTCGTCATGGGTGGGCCTTCGCTGGCCTGTTGCTCGCTGTGCTCTGCTGGAGCGGAAACGCGCTTGTGGCGCGGGCATTTCATGAGGCGATTCCGCCGCTGACGTTGTCGTTCTGGCGCTGGGTGCTGGCGACCTGCTTGCTGTTGCCTTTCGTGGCGCGATCGATCTGGGCGCACCGCGCGACACTTCGCTCGGCAAGCTGGCGCCTGCCAATCATCGCGGCGCTCGGCGTCAGCAGCTACAACTCGCTCTTGTATTCGGCCGCGCAGAGCACGGAAGCGATCAACCTGACGTTGGTCAATACATGTCTGCCACTGTTCACCTTCATTGGCGGCGGGCTGTTGCTCAACGAGTGGCCCGCGCGGCGCGCCTGGTTCGGCATGGCAATTGCCGCTGGCGGCTTGGTCTATCTCATCAGCCGCGGCAGTTGGATGGTGTTCAGCAGCCTCTCGTTCCAAGCGGGTGATTTGATCATGCTTGGGGCGGTCCTGGTCTGGGCGCTGTACACACTGCTGTTGCGGCGTTGGGGACGTTATTTGCAGGTTCCGCCGCTAACACTGCTGGGCGTACTGATGTTGATCGGCACGCCAATGATCCTGCCGTTCTATTTGCTGGAGCTGAGCAGGGTGGGGGGCTTTTCACCTACCCCGACCAACCTCATGGTCGTCGCCTATACCGCTATCTTCGCTTCGCTGGTGGCGTATCTCTCCTGGAACCACGGCGTGAAAACGGTGGGCGCCGCGAAAGCGGCCATGGCGACCTACATGATGCCGGTGTTCACCGCGTTTCTCGGTTGGCTGATCCTTGATGAGCGCTTGCAGATTTTCCACTGGGTCGGCGGTGGGCTGATTTTCGCCGGACTGTTAATGGCGACTCGGCCAGCCACGCGGATGGCGGTTCGCTAGGAGCCTTCAACGAAGCCCCGTCTTCCAAAGCAAGTGTTGTGGCGTTCGCCTGGTCAGATCCCGGCTGCCCCGACGCTCGGTGGCGGCCATCCAGGTTGACAAGGACGCAGAGCGATACGCGGCGAACGACCCAGGCTAGCGGGCGATTAGGCGGCCTAGTTCGATCCCGTCGACCAAGGCGCCGCGATGGGTAAGGCACCCAGCAGCAGTTGAGTTGCAATGAGCCACACTACCGCGCCTATCAATGCCAATGAAAAATGCCCAACCACAACGCCGATCGCGATCTGTTTCCACAGTCCCGAAAACCGATTGGATTGACTGACGGTCACGGTGCGATAGGGTTGCTCGCGCTCGGCGCGGATGTTGTCGAAGCTGTCTCGCATGGTGGACTCTCGGGGTATTTCGCTAAACGACGGGCACAAAAAAGGGCTCAGCTTTCGCTGAACCCTTTTTGAATTTGGTGGCTACGCAGGGACTTGAACCCCGGACCCCAGCATTATGAATGCTATGCTCTAACCAACTGAGCTACGTAGCCAAGTGGCGCGCATTATTCTCGTCGCGCCTGTGGCTGTCAACCCTCCATCCGTGATTTTTCGCCCGTCTATCAAATGCTTATGCTGAGGCGTCGACGGCGGTCAGATCCCCCGCGGTCGAGTGTGCGTTTTCGCTCCGATCAGCCCTTGGTGATGCTGCCCCAGCACTTGTTACGGCCCGAAGCACCTAGCGGCCACGTCCCCTCTGTAGGGCCCCCTCGGTGCGGCAATGCATTCGTCGTGCGTGCTTGTTATCGTTGCCGTTCCGTTGCCCATGGCCAGCCAAGTTGACGGTGTCGCCTGGCACGATTTGAGATGCTTGAACGCTGGCTTCGTTATCGCCGTATCCTTCGCAACCCCCGGAGATCAATTCATGTCCTGGCATAACCTGCTTGGTCCGCTGCAGCGCCTGCCTGAGCCCTCAGCGCTTGACGATTGGTTTGCCGAGCTGCTGTCTCGCGCAGACACTCCCCTAGAACTGGCAATGCTAGGCGGGCGTCTGGCCGCAACGCCCGGTTTGGCGTTCCTGGCAGGCTACCAGGCCGCGCTGCGCCGGCTTTGGCCCGCTGCGCCTGAAGGGCTAGGTGCGCTGTGCGCCACCGAGAATCGAGCGCTGCGTCCTGCTGACATGCAGACCCGTGTGGATGCGCTAACAATTACTGGCAACAAGGACTTCGTCATCGCTGGTGCCGCTGCGGCCTGGTTACTGGTACCGGCTCGCGATGAAGCCCAGGGAGAAAGTCCCAGGCTGAGTCTCTGCGTGGTTGGCTGCGGCGAACGCGGCGTTTTTGTTGAGGATGGCCCTCGACTACCACTGATCCCAGACATCCCGCACGGCCGCCTGCGTCTTGATCAGGCGCTTTGCCGTCGCCTGGCCGGGGATGGTTGGGACGATTACGTCAAACCCTTTCGCACGCTGGAAGATCTGTATGTGCTCGCGGCCCTCACCAGCTGGCTCTACGGCGTTGGGCTGGAATGCGGTTGGCCGCAGCGGTTGCAGCTGTCGCTGTTAGGAGTGCTGAGCGGGGCGGCCGAGGTCTCGCGGCTACCGCCGGCGGACGCCGCCACGCATCTTCTGCTGGCTTCGCTCAACCAACAGTTTGAGACACTTGCGCCTGCACTCGACAACGCGTTGACCGGTGGCCCTGAAGCATGGATGCGCCTGTGGCAGCGGGATCGGGGCGTGCTCCAGCTGGCGCGTGGTGCCCGGACCACACGGCAAGCGCGGGCCGCTGCCGCTTTTGGTCTGACACCGGATGATGGGCAGGGCGTGGTCTGAGCGCAACGCCGGCTGGTTGATCCGGGAACTCTGCGCCGCCGTACGGACCTATAACAGGCGTGCCGCAACGGCACTGGCAAACCCCTTAGATCCGGCGTTGCTCCTCCTAAGCGCGCCACCGAGTATTCAAGACAGGGAATTCAATGTCTGCCCGCTGTATCAAAACAGACGCTCGCAACGCAGCTCTGGCCGCTAATGGGTGGCTCCCGTGATGCTTGTCGGGGAAGTATTTCCTTGGCGAGACGGTAATCGTTTTCGGTTGTTGCTCGACGGTCCCACATTCTTTCCAAGGATTCTGCAGAGCATCGATGAGGCCGCACGACGTATCGACGTCGAGCTCTATCTGGTCGAGGACGGGCAGTGCGCCGATCGCCTCATCGATGCACTGGCCGCGGCAGCAGCGCGCGGCGTGCGAGTCCGCTGCCTGTTCGACGGTTTCGGTTGCCTGCAGTTGGGACAGAGGGCGCGTCAGCGAATGGCCGATGCAGGTGTCGAGCTGCGCCTGTACAACCCGCTCAAGCTCCGTCTGAAGTTTCGTAACCTGCACCGCGATCATCGCAAGCTGATCCTCATCGATGACACCTGCTGTTTTGTCGGCGGTGCCGGTGCCACGGATGAGTTCTGGAAACCTGACGAGCCGGACGAGTGTTGGCATGAGGCGATGGTGGAGATCACCGGGCCGCTGATGCAGGACTGGCGGCAGTTGTTCGACGCCCAATGGTCGCTGTGCCTGAAACGTCGAATCTGGCAGCTGCCGCTACCGCAGCGATTGCCGAAGATTCCATCCAACCCATCGAACGCCGATGGGATGGGGCGGGTGGCCTACTCAGCGGCGCGACAGCATCGCGACATCTTGCAAAGCCTGCTGCGAAACCTTCAGCGCGCCGAACGGCGCATATGGCTGGCTACACCTTACTTCCTTCCCACCGGGCGGGTCCGTCGCGAGCTGATGCGTGCGGCACGCCGTGGTGTTGAGGTGCGACTGCTATTGACCAGTCGCAACACCGATCACCCATCGGTGCGCTACGCTGGCCAGCGCTACTACCCGAGGTTGCTGCGGGCGGGCGTGCGTATTCACGAATATCAGCCACACTTCCTGCACCTGAAAATGGTGCTGGTCGATGACTGGGTGAGTGTCGGCTCGTGCAACTTCGATCACTGGAACCTGCGCTGGAATCTGGAGGCCAATCTTGAAGCTTTGGATTCCTCGTTCAGCGCCGCCGTAGCAGAGAGCTTCGAGAAGGATTTCTCGCGCAGTCTCGAGATCGACATGCAGCAGTGGCACGCTAGGCCGCTATACCTGCGCATGTATCAGCGGATGTGGGGACTGCTCGACAGGCTGGTGATCAATATATTCAACCGAAGCGGCTGACCGGCACAGGCTGAGTTGGCCGTGGACCATCCACTGATTGGGAGTGTATTTCGATGGCTGCGAAGAAAATCCTGATGCTGGTCGGCGACTACGTCGAAGATTACGAAACCATGGTGCCTTTCCAGGCGCTGCAAATGGTCGGGCATACCGTGCATGCAGTCTGTCCAGATAAAAAAGCGGGCGACACGGTGCGCACAGCCATTCACGACTTCGAGGGTGATCAGACGTACAGCGAGAAGCCCGGCCACAATTTCGCGCTGAACTTCGATTTCGCTAACGTGCGCGCCGAGGATTACGACGCCCTGGTAGTGCCCGGTGGGCGCTCGCCTGAATACCTGCGTCTGAACGAGGAGGTGCGCAACCTGGTACGTGCCTTCGACGAGGCGAAGAAGCCGATTGCCGCGGTGTGTCATGGCGCCCAGCTGCTCGCTGCGGCGGACGTGCTCAAGGGCCGCGCTTGCAGTGCGTACCCGGCATGCGCGCCGGAAGTGCAGTTGGCGGGTGGTGAGTTTGTCGATATCCCGGTCGATCAGGCGCATACCCAGGGCAACCTGGTCACCGCTCCGGCCTGGCCCGCCCACCCCGCGTGGCTGGCAGCATTTTTGGAGCTGCTCGGCACGCGTATCAGCCTGTAATATAGCGCTCCGCTCGAAGGCCCACTCCGGTGGGCCTGTCTTCTTTCAGTCCCTGATCACGTAGCCTCGAGACCGTCATGACCTCAGCCAAAGACCCACTCCACGGCATGACGCTGGAAACGATTCTGGTCGAGCTTCATGCCTGTTATGGCTGGGACGGGCTGGCCGAGCGCGTCGATATTCGCTGCTTCAAGAGCGACCCCAGCATCAAATCGAGCCTGACGTTCCTACGCAAAACCCCGTGGGCGCGGGCGAAGGTAGAGCAGCTATTCATCCAGTCGCGCCGTAAAAAGGTGGGGTAAGGCGGCGTTAGCGTCGCGATGGAGACGAACTGCCAGAACTTGCCATCGCAGCCTCGATAGCGGCGCGAGGCCCGGCTCGCAGCTTGTGGTGCTGTTTTAAAAGCAATAAAAAAAGCCCGGCATCAAGCCGGGCTTTTGGCCGTTAGGCGCTCAGTTACTGCACTTCGACCGCCAGGCTATCGGCAATCTTTTGCTGCCAGATCGCCGGTCCGGTGATGTGGACTGACTCGCCGTTGGTGTCGACCGCAACGGTGACCGGCATGTCCTTTACTTCGAACTCGTAGATCGCTTCCATGCCAAGCTCGGCGAAGGCCAGCACCTTGGACTTCTTGATCGCTTGGGCGACCAGATAAGCCGCACCGCCAACCGCCATCAGGTAGACGGCTTTGTTGTCCTTGATTGCGTCGATGGCGATCGGGCCGCGCTCGGACTTGCCGATCATGCCCAGCAGGCCGGTGCTCTCAAGGATCTGACGGGTGAACTTGTCCATGCGCGTCGCGGTGGTTGGGCCAGCCGGGCCAACCACTTCGTCACCGACCGGATCGACCGGGCCGACGTAATAGATGAAACGGCCCTTGAGGTCCACCGGCAACTCTTCGCCCTTGTTCAGCATGTCGACCATGCGCTTGTGCGCGGCGTCGCGGCCGGTGAGCATCTTGCCGTTGAGCAGGACGGTCTCGCCCGGCTTCCAGCTCTGTACGTCTTCTGGGGTGATGGTGTCGAGGTTGACGCGCCGCGCGCTTGGGCCGGCTTCCCAGACGATCTCTGGGTAGGCATCCAGCGGCGGCGGGGTGAGTTCGGCCGGGCCGGTGCCGTCGAGCACGAAATGCGCGTGACGGGTGGCCGCGCAGTTGGGGATCATGCACACCGGCAGCGAGGCGGCGTGGGTCGGGTAATCCATGATCTTCACATCGAGCACAGTGGTCAGGCCGCCGAGGCCCTGCGCGCCGATACCCAGCTGGTTGACCTTCTCGAACAACTCCAGGCGCATCTCCTCGATGCGGTTCTGCGGGCCACGGGCCTTCAGCTCATGGATGTCGATGGATTCCATCAGGACTTCCTTGGCCATCACCGCGGCTTTCTCGGCGGTGCCGCCGATGCCGATGCCGAGCATGCCCGGCGGGCACCAGCCGGCGCCCATGGTCGGTACGGTCTTCAGCACCCAGTCGACGATCGAGTCGGACGGGTTGAGCATGGCCATCTTCGACTTGTTCTCGGAGCCGCCGCCCTTGGCCGCAACATCGACTTCCACCTTGTCGCCAGGGACGATGGAGTAGTGGATGACCGCTGGGGTGTTGTCTTTGGTGTTCTTCCGGGAACCAGCCGGGTCGGCCAGGATCGAAGCACGCAGGACGTTTTCCGGCAGGTTGTACGCACGCCGAACACCTTCATTGATCATGTCGTCCAGACTCATGGTGGCGCCGTCCCAGCGCACGTCCATGCCCACCCGTACGAATACGGTGACGATGCCGGTGTCCTGGCAGATTGGACGATGGCCGGTCGCGCACATCCGCGAATTAATCAGAATTTGAGCCATGGAATCGCGCGCTGCAGGCGATTCTTCCCGCAGGTAGGCCTCATGCATCGCCTGAATGAAGTCGACGGGGTGGTAATACGAAATGAACTGCAAAGCGTCTGCGACGCTTTGTATCAGGTCGTCTTGCTTGATCACGGTCATGCAGCGCGTCCTCTTGGCGGGGCGGAGACAAGGCGCGCCGAGGAAGGCAACCGGCGCACTCAGGTTAAAAAGGCGCGGCAGTATAACCCGCGGTAGCGCAGGGTAGACAGACGGACCAAAGGCGAAGGAGATGCGGGCAGAAACAGGCGTGACTGCGTTCTTGACGGCGGGTCAGCTCGTTGAGCCAGCGAGGGTGCAGGCGTACACATTTAAGCGTTGAAGAAACGATCGGGCGGAGCCACTCAAGCGTCACCAATTACGGCGGTTCGGGCGGTTACGGGTACTTGTGGGTTTTTTCTGGAGGTCAGCGTAAAGTGCGACATCTTGCCACTATGGGATGGATTCCATGCGCATGACTCGTGACGAGAACGAACAGCAGGCGCTTCAGCAGTTGGTGACCAAACGTTTCGGCATGGCAGCCGGAACATACTGTCTTGCCCTGTTGCTCACCTGGATCACGGTGGCTGGAGGCTTCTATCAGGCGCCGTTAGGAACCGCGATAGCCGGCTCGGTAATGATTCTGGCCAGCCAGCTGGTTTTTTTCTGGGTCTTCTACCGGGGCTACAACCTGCGCTTTAGCGACCCCAGCCTGACCGAGCCACAGGTACTGGTTGCGTTGGTCTGGCTTAGCTTCTTTCTGTTCTACCTGGGCGACAACCGCGGCTCGATGCTGGTGCTCTATGTGCTGGTGCTGATGTTTGCGGTCTTTCTTCCGCCAAAGATCTTTGTTCGTTATGCCGTGCTGGCGCTGTTCAGCTTCATTGGCATGTCGCTCTTCGACGCTCAGGTGGGACGTTTGGACGATCCTCAGGCTGCGCTGTTGCAGACGGGTGTGTTGCTGGTCACGTTGATCTGGATGTGTCTGTTCGTTGGATACGTATACCGATTGCGCCAGCGCATGCGTCAGCGCCGCTTCGCGCTGCAGGCGCATCAGGAAACCCTGCGCGGAATGATGCGGCAGCTTGAGGACCTGGCCTCGACAGATGAGCTAACCGGGTTATATAACCGTCGACATTTCCTCCGGCGAGCCGAGGCGGAGCTGGGTCGACTCCGGCCAGCACACCAGTCCGGCCTTGCCCTGATTGACCTCGATCATTTCAAGCGAATCAATGATCTGCATGGACATGCGACGGGTGACCGGGTGCTGCAATCCTTCGCGACTGTGGCTCGGTCGTGCCTGCGCGACGACGACATCCTCGCGCGGTATGGCGGTGAAGAGTTCGTTCTCCTGCTGCCGAACACCGACGCCGAGCAGTTCAAAGCCTGTTGCGAGCGCCTGCGGGAGGCATTCGCCAATGCCCAGCCACTGGATGTCCAACTGCAGGCGGGACAACTCAGCCTGTCGGTTGGGCTGACGCTGCTCAGAGCAGGTGATGAGCTGGACGAGGCCCTGCAGCGCGCCGACGAGGCGCTCTATCGTGCCAAGCACAACGGGCGAAACCGCTGCGAGGCCAGCTGGGTAACGGCTGATGCCTGAAATCTCCCATGGGGAACGGTCCTGGTCCGTGACTGAAGGCAGCAATCTGCTCGAGGCGCTCAATTCTGCTGGCCTGAATGTCCCCTACAGCTGCCGGGCGGGCAGCTGTCACGCCTGTATGGTGCGCTGCCTGCAAGGTGAACCAGAGGATGCCCAGCCGGATGCGCTCGATAAGGACACTCGGCTGCAAGGCTGGAGACTCGCCTGCCAATGCCGGGTGACCGAAGATCTCCGCGTTGCGGTATTCGATCCTGAGCGAGAGGGAGTGGTGGGGCGCGTAGAGGGGCTCGACTGGCTTGCTGAGGACATACTGCGATTGCGGCTGATGCCCGAACGCCCGCTGCGCTACCGCGCCGGCCAGCATGCCCTGCTGTGGACTGTCGGCGGGGTTGCCCGACCTTATTCACTGGCCAGCCTGTTTGGGGAAGAGGCCTGGCTCGAATTTCACATCGACTGCAGGTCGCCCGGCGCCTTTAGCGCCGCGGCGCGCAAACTGGTTATTGGCGACTGTCTACGGCTCGGTCAGCTGCACGCAGGCGCTCTGCACTACGAGCCGGATTGGCAAGCTCGGCCGTTGCTGCTTCTGGCGTCGCGTTCTGGACTCGCCCCGCTCTGGGCTGTGCTGCGTGAGGCGCTGCGGCAAGAGCATGCCGGCCCGATTCGGCTACTGCATTTCTGCCGAGGGGAGTCTTATCTTCAAGCGCCTCTGAAGCGGCTGGCCGAACGCCACGAGAACCTGAGCGTGGAGCTTATCGACCGGCAGCAGGCGCACAACCACTTGCAATCGTTGCGAGTAACACGTCAGGAGCTGGCGCTGATCTGTGGGGGCGCTGGGTTTGTCGAAGACTGCGCGAAGCGCATGTTTCTGGCGGGCATACCCAGGGGGCAAATTTTCTGCGACGCCTTCGTTGTGCGTCAGGTGGTGTCGGGCTAAGACGGATTGCGCCCGGACGCGATGAGCGGTGGGCGCCGAGGGTAAGGCATGGCCTGCGAGACCATGCCTTACGAGGGCGCGCTGTCAGGACAGCGAATCGCCTACACGAAGAATCTTCATGGTGTTGGTGCCACCGGTACCGTGATAGGTGTCGCCCTTGGTCAGGATCACCCAGTCCCCGACATTGACAATGTTGCGCTTGAGCAGCTCATCCACCGCCGCCTGACTAACCTTGTCAGCCGGCAGCGAGGCCGGGTCAAACGGAATGGTCTGCACGCCGCGGAACATCGCGACCCGCGCCTGCGTTTCGCGGTGAGGCGAATAGGCGAAAATGGGTACTGATGAACGAATACGCGACATGATCAGCGGGGTATAGCCACTCTCTGTCAGGCTGATGATTGCTTTCACGCCGGGGAAGTGGTTGGCGGTATACATCGCCGCGAGCGCCGTGCTTTCGTCGCTGCGCTCGAAACGTTGGCCCAGACGGTGACCGGATTTGATGCTGGTCGGGTGTTTCTCTGCGCCGACGCACACACGCGCCATCGCCTTGATTGCTTCAATCGGGTACTCGCCAGCCGCGCTTTCGGCCGACAGCATGACCGCGTCGGTGTAGTCGAGCACGGCGTTGGCTACATCGGACACTTCGGCGCGGGTTGGCATCGGGTTCTGGATCATCGACTCCATCATCTGGGTCGCGGTGATCACCACCTTGTTGTGGCGGCGAGCGTGAAGAATGATCTTCTTCTGGATGCCCACGAGCTCGGCGTCGCCGATCTCCACACCCAGGTCGCCTCGCGCGACCATCACACCATCACTGGCGCGGATCAGGCCATCGAGCGCTTCGTCATCGGCTACTGCTTCAGCGCGCTCGATCTTCGCGATTAGCCAGGCGCTGGAGCCCGCTTCGTCACGCAGTCGGCGGGCCAGCTCCATGTCGGCTGCGTCGCGCGGGAAGGAAACAGCGAGATAGTCCAGATTCATATCGGCGGCCAGCTTGATATCCGCCTTGTCCTTGGCCGTCAACGCCGGTGCGGTCAATCCGCCGCCACGGCGATTGATGCCCTTGTTGTCAGAAAGCGGCCCGCCAATCAATACGGTGCAGTGCAGTTCATCAGCGGTGGTGCTGTCGACGCGCATGACGACGCGACCATCATCTAGCAGAAGCTCATCGCCAACACTGCAGTCTTTGACCAAATCCGGGTAATCGATGCCTACGACCTCTTGGTTGCCGGCATCGCGCGGATGAGTGACTGAAAAGCGGAAGTTGTCTCCTTCGGCCAGCTCGATGCGCTTGTTAGTGAACTTGGCGATGCGGATCTTTGGCCCCTGCAAATCGCCCAACAGCGCGACGAAGCGGCCGTGGCGTGCGGCGATGTCCCGTACCAACTGGGCGCGGGCGCGATGCTCGTCCGGAGCGCCGTGGGAGAAGTTCAGGCGCGCTACATCCAGTCCGGCCAGAATCATTTTTTCCAGTACGTCCGGCGAGCTGCTAGCCGGGCCCAGGGTGGCGACGATCTTGGTACGGCGCGAGGTCATTCAATGCTCCTTTTTCAGAATGGTCGGGAGGCTACTATGCCGTGCGGCTGTAGTCATTGTCGGCCTGCACTACTCTTTGCGAGGTGAAAGAAGGCGGGTGCTTTCCTGTATCGAACGGGCTGCAGGTTTTTTTGATGTGGTCGATAAGCTGGAATCGGAGGACTTACCCATGCGCACCCTTGTCATTCTTTTTCTGGCCACCCTCAGCGTAGGCTGCAGTAGCAGAAATGCACTCGATCGCCACCTTGATGCCGCCTACCAGCATTACCAGGCCGACGACTGTGATGGTGTGATGCTTGAGCTGTCTCAAGCAGAACGCCGCAGCCGACCACGCGACAATGTTCAGCCGGAGATCTCGCTCTTGCGGGGGCAGTGCCTGGAGCGTCAGGGGCTGTTTGTTGATGCCGCACAAACGTATCGCTTCATTCTGGCTCGTTATCCAGCGAGTGAATATGCGTTCCGAGGCCGTGCCCGGTTGGAGACCCTGAGCCAGTTAGGGCACTATCAGCCGGAGGAGCGCGTGGTCACCCACGCTGCTAAGCCCTGAAGCGAAGTCAGCCGGTGATGGCTGACGGGATGGAACCCATGCGCATCGCGCCAATACTCTTTGCAGCCATGCTGGTCTCGCCATTGGCAACGGCGGAAATTTACCGTTGGGTTGATCCCCAAGGAAACGTGCATTTCGATGCGAGACCGCGTCCTGGTGCTGAACAGATCGAGGTGCGGCCGCAAGTCGTCGAGCGCGACGATGCGACCCGTGAGCGAGAGGCGCGTACGGAACGGTACTTCGATGCCCGGCGGCAAGAGCAGCAAGCCGCCGATCAGACCGCGAGCGAAGCGCATGCGCGGCGAGAGCAGGAATGTAGCCAGTTGCGCCGGGAGTTGTCCCGCCTGTCCCGCGGCGGACGCTACTTTCGTGCTGATGCAAAGGGTGATCGGGTCTACTACAGTGATGAAGAAATAGGGGCGGCGCAGCGGCAGTTGGCCAGTCGTATCAGTCAAAACTGCAGCTGAGCGGCCGGCGACGGTCGTGGCAATCACACTGGCGGCAGGCCCAGAAACGATGAACATGCTCAATCAACGCAGTATTCAGCGGCACCAGTTGCCGTATTACCTCAACGTATTCAATCGATTCACCGACAAACCGTTGGGCTTCATCGGCAACCTGTCTGAGACGGGGCTGATGCTCATCAGCCCCTATCCCATGATGACTGACGCACGCTTTGAAATGCGCCTGAAGATTCCCGGCCAGCACGGCCAGTTGCGTTATGTTGATTTCAGCGCGACGTGCCGCTGGTCTCGCGAGGACGTCACGCCTGGCAGCTTCGACTCCGGCTTCGTGCTGGATACGCCCCCCAGCGAAATCCGGCTCATGATCGATGCGTTGCACCACTACTTCAGCTTCCGCCCGATGCTGAGCATCCCGCCGGCTCGTCTGCCGCACAGTGATGCCCCTCCCAGCCGGGCGACCGATCAAGACCATTGTCACGGTATCTAAACGGGTCGGTAGCCGGACTCGGTTCAGGCTGAGGGATGCGGGACCACAACCTACAAGGCACCGCCTTTTTCCAAGCGAGATAGCGACTGATCAGGGCAGGGCCAACAGCCTGTGGTCGCGCATCGCTAACCGGCACCCCCTTGGCGAGCAAGCGTGCGTGCACGCTGTTTCGCCTATCCAATACCTTCCTGTGCCGTAATAGGTCAGTGCTTCCTGGAAACCCACCACGGGTTGCTGGCGCCGCTCGTCGAGCACTTGTCGCGCACTCACCACCAAGACCCGATGGCGCCGAGATAGATGACGGACCGCGCCAAGTAAGTCCTGGTCGTCCTCATCGCGCAGGTTGCTCAGATGATTGCCAGCTCACGTCGCTTGTGCGTGACCGGGCCAGCGGCGATCAGGCGCGTTAGACTGGCGTTCGAACACCGAGAGGGACGCTCCCGTGACAGCCAGTATCTTCTGGTACGACTTTGAAACTACCGGTATTTCCCCGCGTTGTGATCGACCGCTGCAGGTCGCCGGGATCCGCACCAATGAAGCGCTGGACGAAATCGCCGAGCCGCTGAACATCTATTGCCGTCTCAGCGACGACATCCTGCCGCATCCTGCCGCCTGCCTTGTGACTGGCATCAGCCCAGCGATTCTGGCGGAGAAAGGGCTGTGCGAAGCTGAATTCATCGCTCGGCTCTATCAAGAGCTGGCGCAGCCGGGCACCTGCGGCGCGGGCTACAACACGCTGCGTTTCGATGATGAAGTGCTGCGCTACTGCCTTTACCGAAACTTCTACGACCCTTATGCGCGCGAATGGCAGGGCGGAAATAGTCGCTGGGATCTTATCGATCTGGTCCGGACCGCTTATGCGTTGCGTCCGGAGGGCATCGTCTGGCCCCAAGAAGATGGGCGGGTGACGCTCAAGCTCGAACGTCTCAGCGTGGCCAACGGACTTGAACATCTGCAAGCGCATGACGCGTTGTCGGATGTCCGCGCGACCATTGCCCTGGCTCGGTTGATACGGGAGCGCCAGCCAAGGCTTTATGACTATCTGTACAAGCTGCGGCGCAAGAACGCAGTGGTGGAGCAGGTCGAGCTGTTGAAGCCGATGGTGCATATCTCCGGACGTTTTTCTGCCGCGCGCCATTATTTGTCAGTCGTCATGCCGTTGGCCTGGCATCCGCGGAACCGCAACGCATTGATCGTCTGCGACTTGAATGCGGACTGCTCGCCCTTATGGCATGACTCCGCCGATGAGCTTCGCGATCGGCTGTATACACGGCGAGAGGATCTTGGCGATAAGCTTGCGGTTCCACTGAAGTTGATTCATCTCAATCGCTGCCCTGTCGTTGCACCGCTGAGTGTCTTGCGCGAGGCGGATACCGAGCGGTTGGGACTGGATCTGCGCTGCTGCGAGGCAAGAGCACACGACCTACGAAGTCGGCAGGCGGAGTGGAGTATGAAACTTGCTGATGTTTACCAGGAGCAGGCGTTCGCCGGCTCCACGGATCCAGAACAGCAACTTTATGAAGGTTTCCTGGGCGACCGGGACCGACGGCTGTGCGAGCAGGTCAGGAGTTTCGCAACTACACAAACTTCGACCCGGCCGCTGCCGTTTGATGATGCACGCTTACCTGAGTTGCACTTTCGTTACCGTGCGCGAAACTTCGCCGAAAGCCTAACGGCGGGGGAAAAATTGCAATGGGAGGCATTCTGCCGGCAGCGTTTAACTGCGCCTGAATATGGTGCGCCGAACACCTTGGATCAATTTGAGCGGGATTTGCAGCCACTACTCGCCTCAGCCGATATGAAGCAGGCGCAGCTACTTGAGCAATGGGCTGACCATGCACGGGGTTTGCGTGAGCGTTACATTCGCCTGGCGTCAGGTTAAGCGGCCACAAAAAAGCCATCTGACTCTGCGTGTCATCACGCAGCGTCAGATGGCTTTTTAGCGCTGTTCGATAATTAACCGAGCAGGGTGGCCCAGCTCTCGACTTCGTCCGAACCCCACTGTGCTTTCCATTCTTTCAGCGTCTTATGATTGCCGCCCTTGGTTTCAATCACTTCGCCGTTATGCGGGTTTTTGTACTGTTTCACGCGACGGGCGCGCTTGGTCGCGGCCGGCGTCTTTGCGGTACGCTGAGTCTTGCTGTTACGGGCATCTGGATCGAGCAGCGCGATGATATCGCGAAGCGATTTCTGATATTCACCCATCAGCTCTCGCAGTTTGCCTTCGAATTCAAGCTCCTTTTTAAGCTTGTCGTCTGCAGAAAGCGACTTCAGGCGTTCCTGGAGTTCCTTGATAGCTTCTTCAGTGGCGCGGTATTCATTGATCAGCGACATATCACTTCCTTGGTATAGGTTTGAACGCAAGTGTCAGCAATCATAGACAGGCCTCTTGCACAAGTAAATATAGCGCCGAACAAAGTTTAGCGTCAGTTCTGTTCTGGCTTGCGTTGGCGGCTAATGTCGTTCAGTTAGTTCATCAGGCAAAGATGAAACAAGTTGGCAAACTATCGTATGGCTCGACATCACTATGTTGGCGGCTAGGCCGCGTTGCGATGGGCAAATGGGTCTGGTTTGGCCGCGGCCCGTGCCCTAATTATCCAGCAAATAAATGTTTCGTTTTTCTGCAATCGTGTCAACGCTGCGGTTGGTGCTTGGCTGAAAGCATCACTCTAGCTCGCCCTGATGCGGGCGATCGATACGTACCCTGGTTTGGCACCGATAATGTTGGTTGCAGTTTTCTTCGCTGCGCTAGAATGCGCGACCTTTTATCGAGGAGTTCTTCAATGCGCACGTTCAGGCTGGTTATTGCCTGCCCCGATGGTGTTGGGATTGTCGCCAAAGTGAGCAATTTTCTGGCTACGTACAATGGCTGGATCACCGAAGCCAATCATCACTCGGATCATCAGAGCGGTTGGTTCTTCATGCGCCACGAAATCAGGGCTGACTCGCTGCCTTTTGACATTGCGGGCTTTCGTCAGGCCTTTGCGCCAATTGCTCGTGAGTTTTCAATGGAGTGGCGGATCACCGATTCGGAGCAGCGTAAGCGCGTCGTGCTGATGGCAAGCCGGGAGTCGCATTGTCTGGCCGATCTGCTCCATAGGTGGCATAGCGGTGAGCTGGACTGCGACATCCCCTGCGTGATTTCCAACCACAACGACCTGCGTAGCATGGTCGAGTGGCATGGCATCCCATACTTCCATGTACCGGTAGAGCCCGGGCGTAAGGATGAGGCATTCGCCGAGGTGTCACGTCTGGTGCGGGAGCATCAGGCGGATGTCATAGTGCTGGCGCGCTACATGCAGATCCTTCCCGCTGAGCTATGTGAAGAATTCGCGCAGCGAGTAATCAACATTCATCACAGTTTTCTGCCCTCATTTGCAGGCGCAAAACCCTATCATCAGGCCTCGCTGCGAGGCGTCAAGTTGATTGGCGCAACTTGCCACTACGTAACCGAGGAGCTCGACGCGGGGCCAATCATCGAGCAGGACGTGGTGCGTGTCAGCCACCGCGACAGCATCGAAGACATGGTTCGGCTGGGCAAGGACGTCGAAAAGATGGTGCTTTCGCGTGGTCTGCGCTATCACTTGCAAGATCGGGTTCTGGTGCACAGCAACAAGACCTTGGTTTTCAACTGACCGCAGCCCGCGGCGCGGGAGGACGCAATGACCGATCCGCTAGCCAAGGCGAGTGCGAACGCGCCGCCCATCATCGGTAGTGGGTGTACGCAACGCTACGATCCGGACTACCTGGCTCCGGACACCGGCACTGATTTTCCCGGTGCCGAGGCGCTGTGGAACCAGATCCGGTCCGCCGCCGAAGGCGTCGGCCCTGCCTCGCCAACCCAGGATGAGGATTGAGCAGAACATGGACGAGGCAGCTACCGACGTGGCTCGTTCGTCCGCAATTCCCAGGTCCGGAGACGTCTAAATGGTGGATAGCAATCGCTTCGTGCTCGGTGCCGACGCTGCTGGCGACGCCAACACCCATCCGCTTCGACTGGTCAATCGTCATGGTCTCGTCGCGGGCGCGACGGGGACTGGCAAGACGGTGACGTTGCAGCGACTTGCTGAGCAGTTC
Source organism: Pseudomonas sp. DNDY-54 (assembly GCF_019880365.1). NCBI lineage: Bacteria > Pseudomonadati > Pseudomonadota > Gammaproteobacteria > Pseudomonadales > Pseudomonadaceae > Pseudomonas > Pseudomonas sp. DNDY-54. Next base: position 3,279,211 of record NZ_CP082271.1, on the reverse strand, counting down.
AGCGATGCCGGTATCGCCGTCTTTGCGGCTGATATCAAGGGCGATCTGTGCGGACTGGGCGCGCCGGGATCACCTCAAGGAAAGATCGCTGAGCGTATCGCCAGCATGCCTTGGCTCGATCATCAGCCGCAGGCGTATCCGGTGACCCTATGGGATGTGTATGGCGTGAGCGGCCACCCGCTCCGTACGACGCTGACCGAAATGGGCCCGCTCCTTCTGGGAAGTCTGCTTGAACTGACCGATAGCCAGCAGGCCGCTCTCTACGCGGCATTCAAAGTCGCCGATCGCGAGGGGCTGCTGCTCTTGGACTTGAAGGATCTCAAAGCGCTGCTGAGTTACCTCAAGCAACACCCCGAGACGCTGGGAGACGATGCAGCGTTGATGACCAGCGCCTCGTCCCAAGCCTTATTGCGGCGGTTGGCAACCTTGGAGCAGCAAGGTGCCGAAGCGCTGTTTGGTGAGCCCGCGCTTGCGCTGGAAGACATTCTGCAGCCCGCGCGTGACGGCCGCGGTCGAATCCATTTGCTCGACGCCAGTCAACTCGTGCACCAGGCGCCCAAGGTCTATGCGACCTTTCTGTTGTGGCTATTGGCCGAGCTATTTGAACAGTTGCCTGAGCGAGGCGACGCAGATCGCCCACTGCTGGCGTTGTTCTTTGACGAGGCACACCTGTTATTCAGTGATACCCCGAAAGCCCTGCAGGATCGGCTTGTGCAGGTTGTACGGTTGATTCGGTCGAAAGGTGTGGGTGTCTACTTCGTTACCCAGTCACCCGCCGATCTCCCGGATGAGGTATTGGCGCAGCTGGGCTTGCGTATCCAGCATGGGCTGAGGGCATTTACCGTCAAAGAACAGAAGGCTTTGCGCGCAGTCGCTGAGGGTTTCAGAACCAACCCCGCATTCTCGGCCATGGATTCGCTGGTCGACCTTGGGATAGGCGAAGCGCTGGTCGGTGGGCTCGAAGACAAGGGCACCCCTGCCATGGTGCAGCGCGTGGCCATCGCTCCTCCGCAGTCGAGAGTGGGGCCTCTTGGCCAGAACGAACGTAGCGCGCTAATCGCCGAGTCACCGTTGCGCTCGCGCTACGATAAAGCGGTTGATCGCGAGTCGGCTTACGAAATCCTGCTCCAGCGGGCGCAGCAGTCCGTCAAGGCCGATTCGCAGGAGCCGACCGCCGCGACGAAAAACGATGCTGGCGACGCGTTCGGTGATCTCGCGGGGCGTGTCTTCAAGAGTGCGCTGCGGCAGGCAGCCTCACAGCTTGGGCGGCAACTGGCGCGGGGATTAATGGGATCCCTGCTCGGAAGCAAGCGTTGATAGGGAGCAACGGGCTAGTCGGGGCCGGCATCTAGCCGCATTGGCGAAGGGGCCGGTGCCTGGTTTGGCTTATTAGCGTTCGGAAGCCTGTTTATTTATCTCTTTCTCTATCTTTTCCAGCTCTTTCTGGAAGACCTGGTCGTGGATAGTCTGTTTCTTGCGCCACGGTTTCCGTTCAGGATCGGGCTGTGCCGCATATGTGATGACTTCGCCCCCGTATACAGTTTTGAATCGATTGGCCTGCCGCTCCAGTTCCACGCGTAATTCTTCTTTTGTCACCTTTGATCGTTGCCTCTTTTTAATATCTGCCAAGAGCTTACAGCAAATGTCGCCGCCGATAGCAGCGCCCTGTGGAAGTTTGAAGACGCTTATTTAATGGTTTGGCTGGTGCTTTTGCAAGCGGATAGGGAGAGCGACTGTGTCTGAAAGTAAGCATTTAAGCGTTCGTTAGCTGGTGCTGGTTCGCTGCTTCTCATGCGGACGGTTGAAATGCTCGCTGCAGGCCCACGCTTAATGGAGGCGCGTGTTGCGTGTTCATACCGCATTCTCGTCGCGAGAACGGCTGTGCGTTCGTTGTGCGAATGTGTCGAAACGTTGAGGGCTGATGGCTTTAACTTAGACAATAAAAAACCGCGCCGAATGGCGGCGCGGCTTTTGGTTTTATTCAGCGAGTTCAGCGCGCTGAATGGCTAGTGACATCAGGTGCACGGCCGTAAACGTCATCCAACCGCTCAATGTCGTCTTCACCGAGATAGCTCCCTGATTGAACTTCAATGATTTCCAGCGGAATCTTGCCTGGGTTGGCCAAGCGATGGATTGAAGTCACTGGAATGTAAGTCGACTGGTTCTCGGTAAGCAGGAACGTCTTATCGTTGCACGTCACTTGGGCCGTGCCCGATACAACGATCCAGTGTTCCGCCCGGTGGTGGTGCATCTGCAACGAGAGCTGCGCACCCGGATTGACGCAGATGCGTTTGACTTGGAAGCGACCGCCCATATCGACCGAGTCGTACCAGCCCCAGGGGCGATAAACGGCGCAGTGATTCTGCGTTTCGGAGCGCTTCATGGCGTCGAGCTTGTTGACGAGCTTCTTGACGTCCTGGACCTTATCCTTGTGCGCGATCATGGTCGCGTCCTTGGTCTCGACCACGACGATGTTGTCCAGGCCAACCACTGTTACCAGCTTGCCATTGCCATGCACGAGACAGTTTCGGCTGTCTTCGACGATCACATCGCCGCGGGTCACGTTGCCGTTCTCGTCTTTTTCCAGGACGTCCCAGAGAGAAGACCACGAGCCGACATCGCTCCAGCCGGCGGACATTGGCACCACGCAGGCCAGTTCAGTCTTCTCCATCACTGCGTAGTCGATGGAATTGTCGGGGCAGCAGGCGAAAGTCGCAGGGTCGATCAGCACTTCCTGACCATTTTTGACGCTGCGCTCCAGGGCGACCCAGCATGTGTCGTAAATGTCTGGATCGTGCTTTTTCAGCTCTTCCAGGAAGACGCTGGCGCGGAACAGAAACATCCCGCTGTTCCAGTAATAGTCGCCCGACTCAACGTACTGTTGAGCGCGCGCTTCATCAGGCTTCTCGACAAAGTTAGTGACGCGGTTGACACCTTCTGGCAGGCCATTGCGCTCGGTGTGGTCACACTTGATGTAGCCGTAACCGGTCTCTGGGCTGGTCGCGGGAATGCCGAACAGAACCATCTCGCCGTTTTCCGCTGCGTTGGTAGCCAGCGCAAGGGAGCGCTGAAACGCCTTATGGTCTTCGATGACATGATCCGCTGGCAGAACCAGCAACAGTTCGTCGCGGCCATCTTCGACGAGCTTCATCGCAGCTATAGCAATTGCGGGTGCGGTATTGCGGCCGAAGGGTTCAAGCATGAGCCCTTGGATCTCCAGCTTGCGCGCCGCCAGCTGCTCTTTGACGATAAAACGATGTTCTTGGTTGCAAACCAGCAGCGGTGGTTGCATCCCCTCAAAAGCAAGACGCTCAATGGTTTGTTGGAACAGCGTCTGCTCAGCTGTCAGCGCCAGGAATTGCTTGGGGAACGCTTTGCGCGAAAGAGGCCAAAGCCGGGAACCACTGCCGCCTGAAAGGATGACCGGGATCATGCTGTTTCTCCTGAATCGTTGAGAAGGGGAAGTTCTTCTTGTCCATTTGGGCGGCACAGACGTCTGTACTCGCCATACATTTTTCTAGGTCGGGCTTTCAGGTGCCTCGCGCCGTCAATCTCCGTTTTCCGGCAAGAAAACTGCCCTCGGTGCGAGCCGCATGCGCCGAGCCTGAAGAGGGGAGTGCTGCTTGATAGTCAGTGGGCGCCACGGATGAAACGGCGGCGCCGGTCGCTCTAGTGAGAGGGTTGCTTGCGGGCCCTTTGCCTAGCTGGCAGAAGCGGGTTTGAGCGGCTGCCGACTGCGCCCCGCTGCCTTTGTTCTGGCGCGTTCTGCACACTCGACCGAGCCCCGACGTTGTGCTGATTCGGCCAGTCTGTCGCTGGTTGGCCATGCCCGGCATCCTTGAAGGCGCACCCTGGCTGACACGCTTAAGAAACTGTTCTGAATTCCACTGCACGTTCATGTGCGACGTTCCTTTCCATCTGGAAATGCCGGTACGCGCTTATGATTGCTGAGGCATTCGGATAGTTCCCCGCGCGCTTGCCGCTGATCGGTTTTTGTAGGGGCGCTCTAAACGCCGCTCTAGCGCAGCGCAGGCCGCCTCAATGGCTTGCAGATGTGAGGGGTGTGAATTTTCTTACGGGCAGCAGTCGCTGGAGGGAACGGGGCAGACGAATTCAGAAGGGAGATCCCCCCGACGTCGCCGTGAGGGGATGCTGAAGGCTGGGTGGCTTCAGGCTTGAGCGTCGCGCAGAAACACCAAATGATCAGTTGATGAGTCATCTGGACTATAGCGATAGCCGTCGTAATTGAAGTTTTTTAGCTGCTCAGGCCGCTCGATGCGCTCTTTGATGACATAGCGGGTCATCAGGCCACGGGCTTTCTTGGCGTAGAAGCTGATGATCTTGTACTGGCCGTTTTTCATGTCTTTGAAGTCGACGTCGATTACCCGCGCGTTCAAAGCGTTGCGTTTAACCGCACCGAAGTATTCATTCGACGCCAGGTTCAGCAGTACATCGTCACCTTGGGCCGTTAATGCATCGTTAAGCCATGTGCTGATGCGTTCCCCCCAGAAGGCATAAAGGTCTTTGCCGCGTACGTTGGCAAGCTTGGTTCCCATCTCCAGTCTGTAGGGCTGCATCAGGTCGAGCGGCCGAAGAATCCCATAGAGTCCGGACAGCATTCGCAGGTGCTTCTGTGCGTAGTCGAAGTCTTGCTCGGAAAAATCGCTGGCATTCAGGCCTGTATACACATCGCCCTTGAAGGCGAGCAGCGCCTGCTTGGCATTGTCCGCCGTGAAGTCTGGCGTCCAGCTTCCGTAGCGAGCGACGTTCAGGGCCGCGAGCTTGTCCGACAGGTGCATCAGTTCGCTGATCTGCTGCGGTGACAGATCGCGCAGCTGATCGATAAGCTGCTGAGCGTGGTCAAGGTGTTCAGGTTGAGTGAAGCGTTTAGTCGTCGGTGGGGTGTCGTAATCCAGGGTCTTGGCCGGCGAAATCACCATCAGCATGCATCGGTCTCCTTTGATGTGGGCCGATTCTAGGCGTTATGCGGCCTAGAGCTCCACCTATGGCCACGATTAACCCATGGTTGACCTTGCCGCCGCTTCAAGGGGCACGCTTTCAGCTCGATAGGAGTGTTTATGACTGAATGCAATCATTCCCGCTGGGCGCCGTCCCACGAGTACCGCCCGCTCGAGAAGGGTGCTGAGCGGCAAACCTGGGCTGTGGTAGTGCTGACTGGGTTGACCATGGCTGCCGAGATCGTCGCGGGCCACCTGTTAAACTCCATGGCATTGCTGGCTGATGGTTGGCACATGGCATCTCATATGGTGGCCATCGGCATGGCAGCGGTTGCGTATGCGCTGGCGCGCCGCTACGCGAATGACCGGCGCTTCGCCTTCGGAACCTGGAAAATAGAAGTGCTGGCGGGCTTCGCCAGTGCGGTACTGCTGGTCGTCGTGGCGCTGATGATGATCGTCGAATCGCTGTCGCGCTTCTGGTCACCGGCGCAGATCGGTTTCAACGAAGCGTTATGGGTAGCAATGGTCGGATTGTTGGTGAATATGGTGTCGGCCTGGCTGTTGCGCGACCAGCATGACCACCACCACGCTCATCACGATCACGATCACGATCACGATCACGATCACGATCACGATCACGATCACGATCACGATCACGATCACGATCACGATCAGTCGGATTCAGCAGCGCCCGGGCGCGACCTTAACCGCCATGCAGCCTTTATTCATGTGCTAACCGACGGCCTGACCTCGATCGCTGCGATCATTGCGTTGCTGGGTGCTAAGTATTTTGGTTGGAACTGGCTGGACCCGTTGATGGGGATCGTTGGGGCGATGGTGATCTTGATCTGGGCCAAAGGCCTGTTGGGTGAGACCGGGAAGGCGCTACTGGACCGGGAGATGGACAACCCGCTCGTACAACGCGTGCGGCGGCAACTGGAGGCGATACCCGACACCGAAGTAACCGATCTGCATCTGTGGCGAGTCGGTCGTGCTCAATTCAGCTGTATCGTCACGATTGTCACCCATCGGAACCATACCGCCGATCGCTACAAGGCTGAACTGACCAAGTTCTCTGAGTTGGTACACGTGACAGCCGAGGTCAATCGGTGCGGCGAAAACACACAGATTGATTCCTGAGCCTAGCTATCCAGTCGGCATTCGCCAAGACGGATTCGTCGTTCAGATAAAAAAATGTCACATGACTGAAAAAGACTTTTTCCTGTCATCGTTTTTGCGGTATTACCTCTGTCAAGACCGCCGAAACCTGCACTCACAGGTGGCGGCCTCTGGGTGGCCCCAAGCCGCTGCCTCCCAAGTCCGCTCACCTCAAGCACGGTGGTTTTCTCTTCGACGGAGCGCTTTGAGCGCTCCGTCGTCCCGGCTCCGAAAAGGTGATCGCGTATGGATGACTACGGCAGACCCCGCGCAACTCAGCCCACCCTCTACGTTCTCGATACAAACGTTCTGATACACGACCCCAACGCGTTGCTGAATTTTCAGGAGCACCAGGTCGCCATTCCGATGACGGTGCTGGAGGAGCTGGACCAGCTCAAGACTGGCAAGCACACTGTGGCCGCCGAATGCCGTCAGGCGATCCGGCTAATCGACAAGGTGCTAGGTGACGCTACTCCCGAAGAGGTCGAGCTTGGCGTCCCGATCCAGCGCGAGAAGAGCGGGCCGTGCGGCAGTCTGTCCATCCTGATGAGCAAGGTCGCAGATTCCACTGCGCTTCCGGATGACCTCAACGACAACAAGATCATCAACCAGGTTGTCGAGCTCCAGCGGCGCACGGCCGGCGTGCCGGTGGTGCTGGTCACCAACGATATCAACATGCGGCTGAAGGCGCGCGCCTGTGGCGTTGCGTCTGAGGATTACCACACCGACAAGCTGGTGGACGATGTCGGTCAGCTGTCTCGCGGTTACCACAGCTTGAGCGGGTCCTTTTGGGACCGTGTCAGTAAGGTCGATACGCATCAGGGGCACGGGCGGACCTGGCACCGGGTTCAGCTGATCGATAATTTGCCCGCGGTACATATCAACGAGTTCATCCTCGATGAACAGGGCTTCGTCGGCTGGATCAAGGGCATCAAGGCGGACGAGCTGCTTTTGCTCGATATGCATCAGGAGCCGCTGCTGCATCAGGAGGCCTGGGGATTGCGCCCGCGAGACATTCATCAGGCGTTGGCGCTTTTCGCTTTGCTTGACCCGGACATTCATCTGGTCAACCTGTCGGGCGCTGCCGGGTCTGGTAAGACGATTTTGGCATTGGCCGCTGCCATCGAGCAGACCGTGGTGAGCAAGCGCTACCGTCGAATCATTGCGACACGCAGTGTGCAAGGGCTGGATGAGGACATTGGCTTTCTACCGGGAACTGAAGCGGAGAAGATGGAGCCGTGGCTCGGTGCGATTACCGATAACCTCGAGGCGCTGCACATGGATGACGAAAATACCCACGGCAGCGTGGATTACATCCTGCAAAAGGTGCCTTTGCAGTTCAAATCCCTCAACTACATCCGCGGCCGTAGCTTCCAGCAGAGTTTGATTTTGATCGATGAGTGCCAGAACCTCACGCCGCACCAGATGAAGACGATCATCACCCGCGCGGGTAGCGGTTCGAAGGTGGTTTGTCTGGGCAACCTGGCCCAGATCGACACTCCCTATTTGTCCGCCACCAGTTCTGGGCTGACCTACCTGACCGAACGATTCAAGGATTTCCCACACGGCATGCACATCACTTTGCAGGGTGTCCCGCGTTCGATCCTGGCGGAATACGCAGAGGCGCATATGTAGTTGTCGGGATACATGGGGCGGCAGGCAGGGGTGCGGTGCTGAACATTGTGTTTACAATGCGGCATCGAAATCCGGAGTCGCTTGCTTATGCTCACTCATCTCGATTCCAACGGACGCGCCAATATGGTCGACGTCACTGCCAAGGCCGTTACGGCACGTGAGGCAGTGGCGGAGGCCAAGGTGCATATGCGTCCTGAAACCCTGCGGATGATCCAGCAGGGCGGCCATCCCAAAGGTGACGTCTTCGCTGTTGCCCGCATCGCCGGCATCCAAGCCGCGAAGAGGACTCATGAGCTGATCCCGCTCTGCCATCCGTTGCTGCTCACCAGCGTCAAAGTCGAGCTGCAGCCGGAAGGAGACGATTGTGTGCGGATCGAGGCACGCTGCAAGCTGGCCGGTCAAACGGGCGTGGAAATGGAAGCGCTAACCGCTGCGAGCATCGCGGCATTGACGATTTATGACATGTGCAAAGCAGTCGACAAAGGAATGACCATCGAAGGCCTGCGATTGCTAGAGAAGCATGGTGGCAAGAGCGGTCATTGGCAGGCCCCCGTATGATCCAGGTGCAGTATTTTGCACGCTATCGCGAGGCCCTTGGCTTGGACGCCGAGCAAATGGATTGGGACCCGAGCTTTAAGCAGCTCGATGATCTCAGGCAGCGGCTACTGGCGCGCGGTAATGAATGGACGGTATTGGGTGAGCAGAATCTAATGTGCGCACGCAACCAGGAGCTGTGCAGCCTCGACGAGCCGTTGGCCGATGGCGATGAGGTCGCATTCTTCCCCACCGTAACTGGAGGCTGAGCATGAGCGTGCGGGTACAGCAGGCGCCTTTCGATCCGGGCGTCGAACTCAATGCGCTACACGCGGCTAATCTGGGCATTGGCGCGGTGGCCGGCTTTGTCGGTTACGTCCGCGATTTCAATGATGGTCACGACGTTGCCGGAATGTTGCTGGAACATGCACCGGGCATGACGGAAAAGGCGCTGCAGAAAATAGCAGAGGAGGCCGCGGCTCGTTGGCCTCTACTCAAGCTGGAAATTCTGCACAGGGTCGGACGGCTCGAGCCGGGTGAGCCGATCGTTTTCGTTGGCGCTGCGAGCGCTCATCGTGAGGCCGCATTCGACGGCTGCCGATTCGTAATGGATTACTTGAAAACTCGAGCGCCGTTCTGGAAGAAGGAAGACACCCCCGCCGGCGCCCGGTGGGTTGAGGGCCGCTGCAGCGATCAGCTAGCGGCTGGTCGCTGGCAGCAAGAGCCAACCGACTAGCCGAACGTGATCTGCATCTTGTAGAGCAACGTCGAAAGCATCGAAACGATCCCCAGCCCGAGCAACGCAATACCCCATCGTTGCTCGCGGAAGTTGAAGCCCGCCCCCATCAGGACGAAGCTTACGATGATGAGGAGCAGCATGGTGTCGATGTGGTCCATGAACGCGGATCCCGTTGTGAATGGCTTCCTTTTACTCTAGGTGCTTATGCGGTTCGCGGGATGATCCAGGTCAGTCTTGCCTCAGCATGGTTGCGCTGGGCAGAAAAAAGGCGAAGCCGATGTTCGGTTTCGCCTTTTTGCATTCGCATGGGCTAGCGTTTGGGCGGCACTGGAGTCAGTAGTTCGGCCGGTGGCATTTCACAGCTGATCGTGCGCCCGAGCAGCGTTTCAATGGCCGGCAAGGCAAAGGCATCGTCTTCGCCGGCAAAGCTGATCGAGGTGCCGGTGGCACCGGCCCGCCCGGTACGGCCGATGCGGTGGACATAGTCGTCTGGCACTTCCGGCAGGGTAAAGTTGATGACGTGACTGATACCGTCGACGTGTATGCCTCGCCCGGCGACATCAGTCGCGACCATGACCCGGATCTTGCCTTCACGGAAGCCTTCAAGCGCGCGGATTCGCTTGTGTTGGGGCACGTCGCCGGACATCTGAACGGCGCTGATACCGTCGCGGGTGAGGCGTTCCTCGATGCGGCGAACCTCGTCCTTTCGATTGGCAAAGACCATGACGCGAGTCCAGTCGTTCTGGGTGATCAGGTTATAGAGCAGCTTGTATTTATCGCTACCTGCCACGGCATAAACGTGTTGCTCGACCGAGTCGCTAGCCACGTTCACGGCTTCGATTTCGACAATGGCTGGGTCGGTGGTCCATTGCTTGGCCAGGTTCATCACGTCTTCGGTGAAGGTGGCCGAAAACAGCAACGTCTGGCGCTCGCTCTTCGGCGGGGTCTGCCGGATGATCTGACGAACTTGCGGAATGAACCCCATATCGAGCATGCGATCAGCTTCGTCGAGAACCAGCACCTCGACCATATCCAGATGCACTTCGCCACGCTGATTGAAGTCCAACAGACGCCCAGGAGTCGCCACCAGAATGTCGCAATAGCGGCTCTCCAAAGCCTTCAGCTGTTTGTCGAAATCCATGCCGCCGACAAAGCTCATCACGTTCAAGTCGGTGTACTTGGTGAGGTCTAGTGCATCTTTTGCAATCTGCACCACCAGTTCCCGGGTGGGCGCGATGATCAACGCCCGCGGCTCACCCATGTAGCGGTCGCTGGGCGGCGGGGTCTGCAGCAATTGAGTGATGGTTGAAATCAGAAACGCGGCGGTCTTTCCGGTGCCGGTCTGGGCACGCCCGATGGCATCACGGCCTTTGAGCGTGAACCCGAGGACCTGTGCCTGGATCGGTGTGCAGTAGGGAAATCCCAAATCCTGGATGGCATGCATCAGCTCGGGGGAGAGCTTGAAGTCATGAAAGCGTGTTTTGCCTTCTATTGCTTCGACCTGGAAATCTTCCAAGTTCCATTCAGGCGCGGGTGGCGCAGCAGGTTTAGGTGAGCGCTCTTTGCGGGGCTTCTTCGGTGCCGCCGCTGAGGGCGCATCGACTGACAGGGTGGCTGGCGTTTCAGGTCGCGCAGGAAGAGAGGTGTCGACATGCTTCGGGGTGTTGTCGGACGGCTGGGTCGCAGTGTGTGCTGCAGAGCCTTTGCCAAAAATCTTCTTGAGTGCTTTGAGCACGGTTCAGTCTCTGTCTATAGGTTCGCCCGCCAGTGTAATGCAAGAAGCAGACACGGCGAAGACTTGCTCAAACGCGCCAACGTCCTGTCTGGCTGCAGACGGCCAGCGCTGTGCCTGCTCAGCCGCAAACGCGGTTTCGCCCAAGCGCCTTGGCTTGGTACAGCGCCTGATCGGCGGCGTGAATGAGGGTTTTCAGATCGTCTGTTGCCTGCATTGGCGCAACGCCGATCGAGATCGTAACCCCAGGCAGCGCGCCTATGGGCGAGCGGAACGAGGTAATCGTTTCGAGGCTCTGGCGCAAACGCTCACCAACATTGCGGGCATCGTCTAGCGCCATGTCGGGAAGGAGGATTACGAATTCCTCACCGCCGTAGCGCACAAGACTGTCCGCTGGCCGGAGCAGTTTCCCTAGCGTGTCGACAACCAGGCAAAGCGCATGGTCCCCCGCCAGGTGACCATGCTTGTCGTTGTAGTCTTTGAACCGATCGACATCAAGCATCAAAACCGAAAGGGGCTGGCCGTTGAACGCGCAGCGGGTGCTCTCACGGTTATAGATGTGCTCCAGCCAACGCCGATTGAACGAGCCAGTTAGCGTGTCCACGTTGGCGTTTTGCTCGCTGTTGATGATCAGTCGGTCACTCAGGCGGACGCGCTGACAGAGCAGCTCGGCGAGATTCTGCATCAGTCTTGGCGATCGAGTGAGTAACGGCAGCGAACGCCGGTGAAGCCGCATCAATACCGTGGCTTTGAGCGCAATGACATAGGCGGAGGGAGGCAGGTTATCCATAAAGCTGATTTCGCCTGCGCAATCCCCGGGACCAATAGTGCGTACCGGCTGGCCGTCCAGCGAATCGAGGTGAACGGCGAGCTCGCCGTCGAGCACCAGGTAAAGATAGTGATTGGTTTCCAGAGGCGACAGCAGAATGTCGTCGGCGTCGATCAGAAAGGGCTCGAATGCCTCTTGCATCAACCGTAAACAAGGCTCGTCGACATGATCGAGCAGGCGTGCCTGTTTGAGGTGCTGCATCTCCACTCGCCATTCTGCAAGTTTCATGACCGCAGCTCTCGGCTGGTTGGCCTCTTCGTCATGACTATCGCAGGCGCCTCATCACTACCGGCTGGGTCGGCTTCGTATGGCCGCGACGAGCGCTGCAACGGCAGGCGCATCGAGTCTTGTTCTACCCAGGCCAAGCGTAGCCTTATTTAGCCACTACGCCGGCGTGCGGCGTCACATTTCGGATGCCTCATGCGACCTGCGTCACGCCCATCAGCCTAGACGGGCTGCGAGCCAATCGCCGATGTCCCGAATTTCCTTTGGCAGCACTTCATGGGCCATCGGATATTCCTTCCATTCGGCGTCGACCTTGTTCTGCTTCAGGCAGTCATAGGCGGCACGTCCCATCGAAGGCAGGACAACATTGTCTTGTGCCCCGTGCAGGCACAACACCGGCAGGCTCGCTTGCAATGGCGTCAGCTTGAGGTCGTCAGTGAAGGTGGGTGCATAGGTGGACAAGGCCAAGACCCCACCGAGCGGTCCGGCCCAGCGCAGGAATGCCGTGTGATAAACCACAGCCCCGCCTTGGGAAAAGCCGGCCAAGACTATTCGTCGAGGATCTATGCCGCTGTCACGCTGTTCTTCGATCAGGGCGATAACAGCGTGTGTCGATTCTTCAAGCTGCGCGTGGTCGATCGCCCGCGCAGGGCTCATCGCAAGGATGTCGTACCAACTTGGCATCGACCAGCCTCCATTGATCGTTACCGCCCGGGTTGGCGCTTGGGGCAATACAAAACGTGTGTGCAAGAGGCGCTGCTGGAGGGCTTCGGCCACTGGCAGGAAATCGTAGCGATCGGCACCAAGGCCGTGCAGCCAGATGACACAGGAGTCGGCAGTTGTTGCAGGTTCGATGATCAAAGGCGCGCTCATGGCTGGCTCCGTCTGTGGCCCGCCTCAAATTAGGGCGGGCGCGGGGGTCAATGCGGCAATTTGCGGCGAGATTACCTGTACTGACGCCTGCGTTGAAATGTACGAAGGCGCTAAATCGCGTTGATTCGGTTCTGGTATGCCGCTTGCTTTGCTCTGTTGGGCATTAGCTGCGCCGGTGTCGTCTGCGTTCTGTAGGCGAGCGCATCGGGAGCGGTTGCCGATAGTCAATCGGCGGCTAGACTCAGGTCAGGTTCTTCTGCCGCTACGGTCGACTGGCATGCGTCGAATGCTGTAGAAGATCCCGACCCCGCACAATAAAAAGCAAACTGGAGGTTTCGATGATAAGGGTTAAATCCACACTGGCCGTGCTTGGCGCCGCGACACTTTTGGGCACCAGCGGCTTGGCGCAGGCAGGGGCGACCCTGGATGCGGTGAAGAGTAAAGGCTTCGTGCAGTGCGGCGTAAGCGATGGGCTGCCCGGCTTTTCCTACACCGACGCCAAGGGCGAGTACAAGGGAATCGATGTGGATGTGTGCCGCGCTGTTGCGGCTGCGGTATTCGGCGACGCCAGCAAGGTCAAATACAGCCCGCTGACTGCCAAGGAGCGCTTCACCGCGCTGCAATCCGGTGAAGTCGACGTGCTTTCACGCAACACAACCTGGACCAGCTCCCGCGACGCGGCGATGGGGCTGAACTTTACCGGCGTAACCTACTACGACGGTCAAGGGTTTCTGGTGAACAAGGAAGTCGGTGTTTCCAGCGCCAAAGAGCTTGATGGGGCAACGGTTTGCATCCAGGCGGGCACCACCACCGAACTCAACCTCTCCGACTATTTCCGCGCCAACAACCTCAAGTACACCCCGATCACCTATGACACCTCGGATGAGAGCGCCAAATCGCTCGAGTCGGGGCGTTGCGACGTCCTCACTTCTGACCAGTCACAGCTCTATGCTCAGCGCATCAAGCTGGCCAAGCCAGACGACTACATCGTGCTGCCCGAGGTCATCTCCAAAGAACCGCTCGGCCCAGCCGTGCGTCAAGGCGACGAGGAGTGGTTCGACATTGTTCGCTGGTCGTTGCTTGCGATGATCAACGCCGAGGAGTTGGGCATCACCGCGGCGAACGTCGAAGAAACAGCTAAAAACACCAAAAATCCCGATGTGGCGCGTCTGCTTGGGGCAGAAGGTGAATACGGCAAGGACCTGAAACTGCCGAAGGACTGGGCAGTGCAGATCGTCAAGCAAGTCGGCAACTATGGCGAAGTCTTCGAGCGCAACATTGGCTCCGGCAGCGAGCTGAAGATCGAGCGCGGCCTCAACGCGCTTTGGACCAATGGAGGTCTGCAGTACGCGCCACCGGTGCGTTGACCACGCTGGGCCAGCGGGACGCTGGCCTTGTTTCAAGGATGAGCGCTGCCGGTGCATTTGCATCGGCTGTGCCGTATGAGGTTTCTTGATGCGAACCATCGCCAAAACGGGAGTAGCGCGCGGCTCGCTGCTCACGGATCCGCAGGCGCGTGCCTGGTTATTCCAGGTTATTGCCGTCATAACAGTCGTTGGAATCGGCTGGTTTTTGTTTCACAACACGCAGACCAATCTTGCTCATCGGGGCATCACGTCCGGCTTCGGTTTTCTCGACAACGCTGCCGGCTTCGGTATTTCCCAACATCTGATCGACTACACCGAAAGTGATTCATACGGACGGGTGTTCTGGGTCGGCTTGCTCAACACGCTGCTGGTCAGTGTGATCGGAATCATCCTGGCGACGATCATTGGGTTCATTCTCGGGGTCGCCCGGTTATCGCCGAACTGGCTGATCCGTCAGATCGCCACCATTTATATCGAGACGTTCCGCAATATCCCCCCCCTGCTGCAGATCTTCTTCGTCTACTTCGCCGTGCTCGCACCGTTACCGGGGCCGCGAGATAGCTTGAGCCTGTGGGATGTGATCTTCGTGAACAATCGCGGCGTGCAGATGCCATCGCCCAGCGCAGGGGAGGGCTTCTGGCCGTTCTGGCTCGGGATGTTGGTCGCGCTGGTGGCGATCGTGATGCTCAACCGTTGGGCGAGGGCCCGACGCCATGCCACCGGACAGCCATTTCCGGTGTTCTGGAGCAGTCTGGCGCTGTTTCTAGCCATACCAAGCCTATGTTCGCTGCTGTTCGGGGCGCCGTTTCTCTGGGAAGTCCCTGAGCTGCAGCGTTTCAACATTCGTGGTGGTTGGGTGGTGATCCCGGAGCTGGTGTCGATCGTCCTCGCGCTGTCGATCTATACCGCGGCGTTCATTGGCGAAACCGTGCGGGCCGGTATCCAATCGGTCAGCCACGGACAGACTGAAGCGGCCGCCTCGCTGGGCCTTCGCCCAGGTCGAGTCCTGCGTCTGGTGATCATCCCGCAGGCGCTACGCGTGATCATTCCGCCACTGACCAGCCAGTACCTGAACCTGGCGAAGAACTCTTCTCTAGCGGCTGCGATTGGCTATCCGGACATGGTTTCGCTGTTCGCCGGAACGGTGCTCAACCAGACCGGCCAGGCGATTGAAACCATGGCCATCACCATGAGCGTGTACCTCGCCATCAGCATCAGCATTTCGCTGTTGATGAACGTGTACAACAAGCGCATTGCGCTGATCGAGCGGTAAGGACGAGCGCATGACCACTCATATTTTCAAACCGGACCTGCCGGCGCCCTCGACCAATATTGGTGTGGTGGGTTGGATGCGGGCCAACTTGTTTTCCAGCTGGATCAACACGCTGCTGACACTGGCCGGGCTGTACCTCATCTGGCTGATTGTCCCTCCCCTCATCGAATGGGCAATCATCAAGGCCGACTGGACCGGTGAGACGCGGGCCGACTGTACCCGTGAGGGCGCCTGTTGGGTCTTCGTCCAGACGCGTTTCAGTCAATTCATGTACGGCTTCTATCCGCCAGAACTACGCTGGCGGGTGGATGCGACGGCCTGGCTCGCGATCATTGGCGCGGCGCCGCTTTTCCTCCGGCAAATGCGTCATAAGGCCCGCTACGGCATTGCCTATCTCCTGGTGTATCCGCTGCTTGCCTATTGGCTGTTGCACGGCGGCTTCCTTGGGCTGGAAACGGTACCGACCAGCCGCTGGGGCGGGCTGATGTTGACCATCGTTATCGCCGCAGTGGGTATTGCCGGGGCGCTGCCACTTGGCATTCTGCTGGCGCTCGGCCGGCGCTCGGACATGCCGGCGATCCGCGTGCTCTGCGTGACGTTCATCGAGTTTTGGCGCGGCGTACCGCTGATCACTGTGCTGTTCATGTCGTCAGTGATGCTGCCGTTGTTTCTGCCCGAGGGGATGAACCTCGACAAGCTCATGCGCGCCATGGTGATGGTGGTGTTCTTCGAGGCGGCCTACATCGCCGAAGTGGTGCGCGGTGGGTTGCAGGCGATCCCTAAAGGCCAGTACGAGGCGGCCTCCGCGATGGGCCTTGGTTACTGGCGCAGCATGGTGCTCGTGATCTTGCCGCAGGCGCTGAAGATGGTCATTCCAGGCATCGTCAATACCTTTATCGCACTGTTCAAGGACACCAGTCTGGTGATCATCATCGGCCTGTTCGACTTCCTCAACAGCATCAAGCGTGCAACGTCTGACCCGGCCTGGCTCGGCATGTCGACCGAGGGATACGTATTTGCTGCGCTGGTTTATTGGATTTTCTGTTTTGGCATGTCGCGCTACTCCATGCACCTGGAACGCAAGCTCGACACCGGTCACCGAAATTAGGAGAAGCATCATGAGCGACACATCTCTACAACCTGAGCAAACTGAGCGGGCCGGTGAACAGGTCATCCAGATGCAGGGCGTACACAAGTGGTTTGGCCAGTTTCATGTGCTCAAGGACATCAACCTCAGCGTCCGTCAGGGCGAACGTATCGTCTTGTGTGGGCCTTCTGGTTCAGGCAAGTCCACCACCATTCGTTGTCTGAACCGTCTTGAAGAACATCAGCAGGGCCGCATCGTTATCAATGATGTGGAACTGACCAGCGACCTGAAGCAGATCGAGGCGATTCGTAGCGAAGTTGGCATGGTCTTCCAGCATTTCAATCTGTTCCCACACCTCACCGTGCTGCAGAACTGCACGCTGGCCCCGATGTGGGTTCGCAAGATGCCGCGGCGCCAGGCCGAAGAGATCGCCATGCATTATCTTGAGCGCGTGCGGATTCCGGAGCAGGCCGACAAATTTCCAGGGCAGCTGTCAGGCGGCCAGCAGCAACGTGTCGCGATTGCCCGCGCGCTGTGCATGAAGCCGAAAATCATGCTGTTTGACGAGCCGACCTCGGCGCTGGACCCTGAAATGGTCAAGGAAGTGCTGGACACCATGGTCAGCCTCGCCGAAAGCGGAATGACCATGCTTTGCGTCACGCACGAGATGGGCTTTGCGCGCACTGTCGCTGACCGGGTGATATTCATGGACAAAGGCGAAATTGTGGAGGAAGCCGACCCCGAAGCCTTCTTCACCCAGCCAAACAACGAACGTACCAAGCTGTTCCTGAGCCAGATCCTGCATTAAGCACGCTGGGGCGTGCTCGTGCTTCAGGGCGTAGGGTGGATGTCGCTTTTTTACATCCACTGTGGGCCTGTACGGCGGACGGGACCAGCGTGAGCCAGCCCTGCGCGCTGGGCAGCTTCCAGCAGGCTTAGCCTCGGACGCAGTCATGGGCTAGAATACGCGGCCCGACTGCTCCCCCCTCCGAGGCTGTTCCGACGATGTTGATCCTGCGCGGTGCTCCCGCTCTTTCCGCCTTCCGTCACGACAAGCTGCTGGCACAACTGACCGCTAAGGTCCCCGCTGTAAGCGGGTTGTACGCCGAGTTCGCTCATTTCGCCGAAGTATCCGGCACGCTTGGCGCAGACGAGGAGCAAGTGCTCGCCCGACTGCTGAAGTACGGACCGAGCGTGCCAGTACAGGAGCCAGCCGGTCGGCTGTTCCTCGTCATCCCTCGATTCGGCACCATCTCTCCATGGTCAAGCAAGGCGAGCGATATCGCTCGCAACTGTGGTCTTGAGAAGATCCAGCGACTCGAGCGCGGCATCGCCTACTACGTGGCTGGCGACGTTTCGGACATTGAAGCCCAGCAGATCGCCGGCGTTCTGCATGACCGGATGACACAGCTGGTGCTCGACCGTTTCGAGGACGCGGCCGATCTGTTCAGCCATGCGCAGCCGAAGCCGCTAACCGCTATCGATGTATTGGGCGGAGGCCGCGCTGCGCTGGAGCAGGCTAACGTGGAACTGGGACTGGCTCTCGCCGAAGACGAAATTGATTATCTGGTGACCAGCTTCACCGGCCTGGGCCGCAACCCACACGACATCG
The DNA here is from genome assembly GCF_019880365.1 of Pseudomonas sp. DNDY-54. NCBI lineage: Bacteria > Pseudomonadati > Pseudomonadota > Gammaproteobacteria > Pseudomonadales > Pseudomonadaceae > Pseudomonas > Pseudomonas sp. DNDY-54. The sequence goes on along the minus strand of NZ_CP082271.1, from coordinate 3,261,189 downwards.
AATTGATGATGTTCGCTCAGGCCAATTCCGAGCACTGCCGACACAAGATATTCAATGCCAGTTGGGACATCGATGGCGAAAGCCAGGACAAGTCCTTGTTCGGCATGATCAAAAACACTTTCCAATTGCATGGCGAAGGTGTGTTGTCCGCTTACAAGGACAACGCGGCCGTGATCGTCGGCAATGTGGCGGGGCGTTTCTACCCTGATGCTGAGACAGGTGAGTACGCGGCGAACCAGCAGCCCGTGCATATTCTGATGAAGGTCGAGACCCACAACCATCCGACCGCCATCGCGCCGTTCCCAGGGGCTGCCACCGGTTCCGGTGGGGAAATCCGTGATGAAGGCGCGACGGGGCGTGGTGCCAAGCCCAAGGCCGGCCTTACCGGTTTCACGGTCTCCAATCTCAATATCCCCGGCTTCGAGCAGCCATGGGAAGTGCCTTACGGCAAGCCCGAACGCATCGTCACGCCGCTGGACATCATGATTGAAGGCCCGCTGGGTGGCGCGGCGTTCAATAACGAGTTCGGTCGGCCTGCCTTGAATGGGTACTTCCGTACCTTTGAACAGTCGATCAGCACTCCGCGTGGCGATGAAGTCCGCGGCTATCACAAGCCGATCATGCTCGCTGGTGGCATGGGCAACATCCGCGAAGACCATGTGCAGAAAGCCGAGATTTCGGTCGGCGGCAAGCTGATCGTGCTGGGCGGCCCGGCCATGCTGATCGGACTGGGTGGCGGTGCGGCCTCTTCCATGGCCACGGGCAGCAGCTCGGCGGATCTGGATTTCGCCTCGGTACAACGTGACAACCCGGAAATGGAACGTCGTTGTCAGGAGGTTATCGATCGCTGTTGGCAGCTGGGTGACAAGAACCCGATCAAGTTCATTCACGATGTCGGTGCCGGTGGCCTGTCCAACGCCTTTCCTGAACTGGTCAATGATGGCGGCCGAGGCGGGCGCTTCGAGTTGCGCAATGTACCGAATGACGAACCCGGCATGGCGCCGCATGAAATCTGGTGCAACGAGTCCCAGGAACGTTACGTGTTGTCGGTCGATGCGGCGGACCTCGAGCGATTCGAGGCGATCTGTAAACGTGAGCGTTGCCCCTTTGCGGTCGTCGGTGAAGCCACTGCCGAGCCGCACCTGACCGTCGCAGACAATCATTTTGGCAACAACCCCGTCGACATGCCGTTGAACGTGCTGCTCGGCAAAGCGCCGCGTATGCATCGAAGCGCGACGCGCGAAGCCGAGCTTGGTGATGATTTCGCAGCGGACCAGGTGGACCTTTCCGAGGCCATCAACCGGGTACTGCATCATCCGGCAGTCGCCAGCAAGAGCTTTCTGATTACCATCGGCGATCGCAGTATCACCGGCATGGTCGCTCGCGATCAGATGGTCGGCCCGTGGCAAGTTCCCGTGGCAGATTGCGCCGTGACCGCCACCAGCTATGACGTGAATACAGGCGAAGCCATGGCGATGGGCGAGCGCACGCCGCTCGCCTTGCTCGATGCGCCCGCATCGGGACGCATGGCGATCGGCGAAACGCTGACTAACCTGGCGGCAGCGCGTATCGAAAAAATTTCCGACATCAAACTGTCCGCCAACTGGATGGCTGCCGCCGGCCACCCGGGTGAGGACGCGCGCCTGTATGACACGGTCCGGGCGGTTGGCATGGAGCTTTGTCCTGAACTGGGCATCACCATCCCGGTCGGTAAGGACTCGATGTCGATGAAGACGCGCTGGGCTGAGGAGGGCGCCGAGAAGAGCGTGACGTCCCCCCTGTCGCTCATCGTGTCCGGCTTCGCGCCGGTGGTGGACATCCGCCAGACCCTGACGCCGCAGCTGCGCCTGGACAAGGGCGAAACCGACCTGGTGCTGATTGATCTCGGTCGCGGGCAAAACCGCATGGGGGCGTCGATTCTCGCCCAGGTCTACGGCCAGATGGCGCGCCAGGCGCCTGACGTCGACGACGCCGAAGACCTGCAAGCGTTCTTTGCGGTGATTCAAGGACTCAACGCTGACGGGCTCTTGCTGGCCTATCACGACCGGTCCGATGGCGGATTGCTGACCACGGCCCTCGAAATGGCCTTTGCCGGGCATTGCGGGCTCAACCTCAACCTCGATGGTCTGGTGGACAGTGCCGCGCAGGTCCCGGCCGCCTTGTTCAACGAGGAACTGGGTGCGCTAATCCAGGTTCGCCAGGGTGATACCGAAGTGGTTCTGGCGCAGTTCAGTGCCGCGGGCCTCGCCGACTGCGTGTCCGTCATCGGTCAGCCCGTCAACAACGGTCATGTCGCCATCAAGTTTGAAGGCGTTGATGTTTTTGCCGGCGATCGCCGCCTGCTGCAACGTCAGTGGTCCGAGACCAGCTATCAAATCCAGCGCCTGCGTGACAATGTCGATTGTGCCGATCAGGAATTCGACGCGCTGCTTGAAGAAGACAATCCAGGCTTGAGCGTCACGCTGGGTTTCGATGTCAACGAGAACATCGCGGCGCCCTATATCAAGCGTGGCGTACGGCCAGAAGTCGCCATCCTGCGCGAGCAGGGGGTCAATGGCCAGACCGAAATGGCCGCGGCGTTCGACCGGGCGGGCTTCACCGCGGTAGACGTCCATATGAGCGACATCCTGTCGGGACGTATTAGCCTCGAGCGCTTCAAGGGGATGGTCGCGTGTGGCGGTTTCTCCTACGGCGATGTGCTGGGGGCGGGCGAAGGCTGGGCCAAGTCGATCCTGTTCAATAGCCGTGCCCGCGATGACTTCAGTGCCTTTCTCGAGCGCAAGGACAGCTTCGCGCTGGGCGTTTGCAATGGTTGCCAGATGCTATCCAACCTCCATGAGTTGGTGCCTGGCAGCGAATCCTGGCCGCATTTCGTGCGCAACCGGTCCGAGCAGTTCGAGGCGCGCGTGGCCATGGTTCAGATTCAGGACTCGCCATCGATCTTCCTTCAGGGGATGGCCGGTTCACGCCTTCCCATTGCCATCGCGCATGGTGAGGGTCACGCGGAGTTCGAAAGCGAAGAGGCGCTGCTCGAGGCCGACCTCTCCGGCACCGTCGCGCTGCGTTACGTGGACAACCACGGCAAGGTCACCGAGCGTTATCCGGCCAACCCGGGCGGTTCCCCGCGCGGTATTACCGGCCTGACCACGCGTGACGGTCGCGTGACCATCATGATGCCGCACCCTGAGCGGGTCTTCCGCGCAGTGACCAACTCGTGGCGCCCTGACGACTGGCAGGAAGACGGCGGCTGGATGCGCATGTTCCGCAACGCACGCGTTTGGGTGGATTGAAGCTGAGCTGAGTCACAAGAACCCGAAGCGCGTAGGCGTTTCGGGTTTTTTATTGTCTGTGAAGTGGTCGACCTGTTGCCCCTGAACCAAGCATTGAGACCAGCGTCTCATGTGGGTCTGGACGAGCAGGAAGACTGGCTCCTGGACATGATCTGCGGCGGGGATAGTGCTCCGCCGGCCGTTTTCTGTGCGGAGATATTGATGTACAAGCTGTGTTTCTATGTTCCGGAAAGCCATCTGGACGCAGTCAAGAAAGCGGTTTTCGCAGCGGGAGCGGGGCGGGTCGGCGCTTATGACCACTGCTGCTGGCAAGTCCTTGGCCACGGCCAATATCGGCCTCTCGAGGGCTCCAAGCCATTCCTCGGGCAACTAGGGCAGGTGCATTCGGTCTCTGAATGGAAGGTTGAGCTAGTCGTAGCCGACGAGCTGATACATGACACCGTCAAGGCGCTTAAGAACACCCATCCGTACGAGACGCCCGCGTTCGAGGTGTGGCGACTGTCTGATTTGCAGTTCTGATCGATGAATGTATCGAGGAGACCCGAGCCACACGGTGGCCCAGGGTCTCAGTGTCTGATTCAGACGCTGACGTTCAGCCGTACTTCGATATTTCCCCGTGTAGCGTTGGAGTAGGGGCACACCTTGTGGGCGGCTTCGGTCAATTGCTCGGCAGCCGTTTGCTCAAGACCTGGCAGGCTGACGTTTAATTGCACCTCCAGTCCGAAGCCACCAGGGATCTGGCCGATGCCTACCTGTCCAGTAACGGCTGTGTCGGCTGGTAGCGATTGTTTTAGCTGGCCGGCGACGAACTTGAGCGCGCCAATGAAGCAGGCCGAATAGCCCGCAGCGAAAAGCTGCTCTGGATTGGTGCCGTCGCCACCTTGTCCCCCAAGTTCGCGTGGGGTGGAGAGCTGCACATCAAGCAAGCCGTCCGATGACGTCGCGCGGCCGTCGCGGCCTCCGGTTGCCGTGGCGGTAGCGGTATACAGAACAGTGATGGTTTGCATATTGATTTCCTTGTCCAGGCGGAGTGGGTGAATAACCTATCGCGATAAAATCTTGTGCACAAGGTAAATATCAACGGCATCGCGGCTTTTACTGTGGCGAGCTAGTGGCTATAGATGATGTTTAGCTGCTTTTCAGCAAGGCGCTGCGAAGGGACACGAGTTGATCGCGCAATGCCAGCAGCGCATCGGGCGATTGTTGGGTGCATTCGAGCATGCACGCCGGGAAATTCTGCGCACGTGCTTTCATAGCGCGTCCGACATCTGTGAGGTGCAACTCGACTACTCGCTCATCGTGGCTACTTCGGGTTCGTCTGATCAGACCTTCCGCTTCAAGGCGCTTGAGAAGCGGTGTCAGCGAACCGGGTTCAGTCAGCAGGCGGGCGCTGATTTCCCCAACCGTTATCCCGTCGCGCTCCCACAACACCAGCATTGCCAAGTACTGCGGATAGGTCAGACCTAAATCCTTCAGCAACGGCTTATAGGCTTTGGTCATCTGGAGGGAAGCGGAATACAGAGCGAAACACAGCTGATTGTCTAGCTGCAGCTGCTCATCTGATGGCGTCTTTTTCATGTATGGCCGAGGGGCAAAAGAGTGGTTCACGTTAACGCGCTGCGCAGCCCGCTGCCAAGCTCGGTGACCTTGTCAGGGGCGGATCTCGATTAGTGTGCCGTTCTTCACCAGGTTCCAGATCTCTTGCATGTCATCGTTTTTCAGCGCAATGCACCCTTCTGTCCAATCGAGGGTATGGAAGAACCACTCCGGGTACTCCTCGTCGAGCGGTGTGCCATGAAGCATGATCATGCTGCCAGGCCGCGATCCTTGACGGCTGGCGCGAGCAAGATCCTTGGCGTTCGGGTAGGAAATATGCATCGCCAGGTTGTACTTGTCGGACGTTTTACGCCAGTCGATCCAGTAGAAGCCTTCAGGGGTTCGCTGATCGCCTTCGCGCTCCTTCGGGCCAGGTTGTTTGCCGAGTGATACCCGATAGCTCTTCATCGTGGTACCGCGGCTGACGAGGTGAAGCTGGCGCTCGGATTTCACCACCAGTACCTTGTCGATCAATCCGTCATCGAATGCTGACGCAGCGGTGGCGTGGGATAGAGCGGCAAACGTGATACAGAAAATCGCAAACAGCCAGCGCATTGGTGCTTTCCCGAATCTCTACGACATCAGACCTGTCTGCGAGCCACGCGCATTGCTTCAATGGCTTCGTTGCGCACCGGGAAGGTCTGCTGCACCCGGTCGGCGAAAAAGTATTCTAGGGTACGACCAACAGTCGGGAAAGCCAGCTCTGACCAAGGGATGTCGGCCTGTCGGAAAAGTCTGACCTCAAGGCTTTCGTCCCCGGCGCAGAACTGTTCATCGACCAGTTCTGCACGAAAGAACATGTACACCTGATTGATATGGGGCAGGTCGAACAGCGTATAGAGCTGCAGATCCGTTACCCTCGCGCAGGCTTCCTCCAGCGTCTCTCGCTCCGCTGCTTGCTGCACGGTTTCACCGTTTTCCATGAAGCCGGCCGGCAGCGTCCAATAGCCGCGTCGTGGTTCGATGGCGCGTCGGCAAAGCAATATATGGTCCTCCCAGACCGGCAGGCAGCCGGCAACGATACGTGGATTCTGATAGTGAACCGTATTGCAGGACGCACAGACGAAACGGGTCCGACTATCCCCGTCGGGCACCCGCTCGGTGATTGGGCCGCCACAGTGGCTGCAGAATTTCATGGCGCTTCCTTCGGTTTATCTGGTTGACCGGCCGCGTTCGGTCGCGGGCTGGCGTGCATAGAAGTTAGTTTGGCCTGTCAGGCGTGTCAGCAACGGTTGGTCTCGTTGGTCGCGGTTTCAAGTCGTCTCATCGCTGCCGGTTTTGGCTTTGCTTGTCTTGGGCACCTTGGTGATTCATGCCATGATGCCAGTCAAAGACAGAAAGAGAAGTTTCATGCTGGACAAGATTCTCCAACGGGTGCGTGACTATTCCCCGCATCTCCTGGAGCCGGAAGCCCGGATGCCTGAAGCGGCTGTGCTGATGCCAATCACGCGCGGAGACTCACCGGAACTGGTACTTACCCTGCGCGCCAGCGGTCTATCCACCCATGGTGGCGAAGTAGCGTTTCCAGGCGGCCGTCGTGATCCAGAGGATCGTGATCTCATCCACACCGCACTGCGCGAGGCCGAAGAAGAAGTAGGCCTGGCACCTGGAATGGTGGAAATAGTCGGCCCCTTGAGCAGCCTGGTGTCGCTCCACGGCATCCATGTCACGCCTTATGTCGGTATCGTGCCGGACTATGTCGAATACCGCGCCAATGATGCGGAAATTGCGTCGGTGTTTTCGGTGCCTTTGGATTTCTTCTGCCAGGATGTGCGCGAGGTCACTCACCGGATCGATTACCAAGGTGGTGCCTGGTACGTACCGTCTTACCGGTACGGCGAATTCAAGATATGGGGATTGACGGCGATCATGATCGTCGAACTCGTGAATCTGATTTACGACGCCGGGATAGAGATGCGCAGTCCTCCCGCTTCCTACATCGATCTAAGCCAAAAGAGGTCATGACCGTGAAATATCGCCTGGGTGATTCCCGAGTTGAAGCCCACCCGCAGACCTGGGTGGCACCGAACGCCACGCTGGTCGGCAAAATCCGCCTGGATGCCGGTGCGAACGTCTGGTTCGGAGCGATATTGCGTGGTGACAATGAGCTCATCCATATCGGTGAAAACAGCAATGTGCAGGATGGCAGCGTCATGCATACCGATATGGGCTATCCACTCACGCTGGGCACCGGGGTTACGGTTGGACATAACGCTATGCTGCACGGCTGCAGCGTCGGCGATTTCAGTCTGGTCGGGATCAATGCGGTGGTACTTAACGGAGCCAAGATCGGCAAGTACTGCATCATCGGCGCTAATACACTAATCGCCGAAGGAAAAGAAATTCCCGACGGTTCCCTGGTCGTGGGCTCACCCGGCAAGGTGGTTCGCGAATTAACCGAGCAGCAGAAGAAGATGCTCGAGGCGAGCGCGGCCCATTATGTGCACAACGCCCAGCGCTACGCGCGCGACCTGGTGGAGCAGGAGGATTGACCCGCGACGACAAGCCGGTTGCCTCTCCCTGTGTCAGCATCTGCGCGCTGGATGAAAACGATTTCTGCACCGGCTGTCAGCGCAGCATTGATGAGATCAGGCGCTGGGGTCGTATGGATAATATCGAGCGGCTCCAGGTATTGCAGCGTTGTCATGCGCGGGCAGGCGCAGGCGGGCTGCTGTTCTAGCGCCGACGTGCAACGCGTCGGCGCCGGTGCTGCATTTCACTGCCATCAGGATAAGAGGTTCTCATGCCCCGAATTGGTACGCCGCTGTCTTCCAGCGCTACCCGCGTGCTGCTCTGCGGCGCCGGCGAGCTGGGCAAAGAGTTGGTCATCGAGCTTCAGCGTCTCGGCGTGGAAGTGATAGCGGTAGACCGTTACGCCAACGCCCCGGCGATGCAGGTGGCGCACCGTCACCATGTAATCGATATGCTCGACGGGGCTGCGCTGCGCACGGTTATCGAGCAGGAAAAACCGCATTTCATAGTGCCGGAAATTGAGGCGATCGCTACGTCAACCTTGGCGGAGCTCGAGGGTGAAGGTTATACGGTCATCCCCACGGCACGGGCCGCGCAGCTGACGATGAACCGCGAGGGTATCCGCCGCCTGGCCGCTGAAGAACTGGGGCTCCCGACCTCTCCCTACCGTTTCGCTGATTCGTTGGAAGAATGCCGCTCGGCGGCCATTGCACTTGGGTTTCCTTGTCTGATCAAGCCTGTTATGAGCTCGTCCGGGAAAGGCCAGTCGGTGCTGCGCGGCGAGGCAGATATCGTCCCCGCCTGGGAATACGCCCAGGCCGGCGGGAGGGCGGGGAAGGGGCGGGTAATCGTTGAAGGATTTATTGACTTTGATTACGAGATCACGCTGCTTACCGTCCGGCACAGCGGCGGCACCACCTTCTGCCAGCCGGTGGGACACCGTCAGGTGAAAGGCGACTATCAAGAGTCCTGGCAACCGCAGCCGATGAGCGCCGGCGCAAAGACCGAGGCCGAGCGCATTGCATTGGCTGTTACCGATGCCTTGGGCGGACGCGGTGTGTTCGGGGTTGAGCTGTTCGTCAAGGGCGACATGGTCTGGTTTTGCGAGGTCTCGCCTAGGCCGCACGACACGGGGCTCGTGACGCTCATCTCTCAGGACCTTTCCGAGTTTGCGCTGCACGCGCGGGCCATCCTTGGTCTGCCCATTCCTGTAATTCGGCAATTCGGTCCATCCGCCTCCGCCGTGGTGCTGGTGGAAGGGGAGTCGGAGAAAGTGAGCTTTGGCAATCTTTCTGCTGCGATGACTGAGCCAGATACGGCGCTGCGGCTATTCGGCAAGCCTGGCGTCAAGGGCCAGCGACGGATGGGGGTCGCATTGGCACGAGACGTCTCCATCGAGTCTGCGCGTAAAAAGGCGTTGCGAGCGGCCTCGGCAATCGATACGAAACTGTAGCTTGGGAGGGGCGATGCGCTTATGTCGCGTCGCCCGGGTTGTCCTGGATGCCTTCAACTACCCAAGCACGTACACTTTTGACGCGGTTATCCGCAGCTTGCAGGATTTCCAGTCGGTACTGATTGATCTGCAAACAGATACCACTGTCAGGGATGTGTTCGAGCGCCTCGGTAATCAATCCGTTGATGGTCTTAGGTCCGTCGCATGGAAGGTGCCAGCCCAGTGCTCTGTTTATCTCGCGCAGATAGGCCGCGCCATCGATCACCAGTGTGCCGTCGTCTTGCGGGTGTATATCAGGGCTGCGCAAGGCGTCCTGATTGCTGAACTCGCCGACGATTTCTTCAAGAATGTCTTCCAGCGTGACGATCCCCAGCACATCGCCATACTCGTCGACCACAATGCCAATGCGCCGTTTTTGCTTCTGAAAATTGACGAGTTGAGTGGAGAGCGGCGTGTTCTCAGGGATGAAATAGGGCTCATTGCATGCTTCTAGCAGGCTCTCCCGGGTCAGCTGATCGTGGCTGAGCAAACGGGCAATCTGGCGCATGTGCACGATGCCCTCGATCTGGTTGATGTCCTTGCGAAAAACGGGCAGGCGGGTATGGGGAGTCGTGCGCAGCTGCGCGACGATGGTTTCCAGATCGTCCTCTAGATCGATACCGGCAACCTCGTTACGCGGAATCATGATGTCATCGACGGTTACACGCTCCAGGTCGAGGATGCCAAGCAGCATGCTCTGCCGCTTCATGGGCATGTCACTGCCCGACTCGTGCACCACGCTGCGCAGCTCTTCGGTGGAGAGACTATCGTTGCCTTTGTTTGCCAGATCGACGCCAAGCAATTTGAGCAGGCCATTGCTGATCCAACTGAGCAGTGCCACCAGCGGGTACAGCACCTTCTGCAGCAACAGCAGCGGGAGGCTGACCGGGTAGGCGACCGCTTCGGGCCGAAGTGCGGCAAGCGTCTTGGGCGTTATTTCACCGAAAATCAGTAGGACAATGGTCAAGCCGATGGTCGCGATGGCGATTCCAGCTTCACCCCACAGTTTGATGGCTAAAACCGTGGCGATCGCCGAGGCGAGAATGTTGACGAAATTGTTGCCAACCAGAATGGTCCCGAGCAATCGGTCGGGTCGCTCAAGCAACGCGCTTGCGCGCTTAGCGCCGCGGTGACCTTCCTTGGCTTGATGGCGCAGGCGATAGCGGTTGAGGCTGAGCATTCCGGTTTCGGAACTGGAAAAAAATGCCGAACATAAAAGCAGAAAGACCAGCATGCCGACCAAAAAGCCGGGGTGTAAATTCTCCACGTAGGGGTCCTAGATATGCAGGATGAATTCGCGGACCAGCTTGCTGCCGAAGTAGGCCAGCATCAACAGGCAGAAACCCGCCAGCGTCCAGCGAATGGCCTTGTACCCGCGCCAGCCAAGTTGATGACGCCCCCAGAGCAGCAGGCCAAACACCACCCAGGCAACGACCGACAGTAACGTTTTATGTACCAGATGCTGGGCGAACAGGTTGTCGAGGAACAGCCAGCCGGTCACCAGCGATGCAGAAAGCAGAAGCCAGCCGGCGAGCAGGAAACCGAACAGTAGGCTTTCCATCGTCTGCAGCGGAGGAAAATTCTTAATCAGGCCAGATGGATGTTTGTGCTTGAGATGGTGATCCTGCAGCAGCAGTAGCAGGGACTGAAACACCGCGATCGTGAGCATCCCGTACGCCAGTATGGAAAACAGGATGTGGGCCAGGATGCCCGGTTGCTCGGTGATGGCTGGGGCGGTGCCCGACGGTGCAAACTGGGCAAACAGCACCGTGAGGCAGCCGAGAGGAAAGAGCAGGAGTAGGAGGTTTTCCACCGGCATGCGGTAGAGCGCGAGCAAGATCAGCAAGATCACAGCGGCGGCAATCAGGCTCGAGGCGGTGAAAAAATCGAGGTGCAAGCCGCTGGGTGAGAGCAGCTGGATGAACAGGCTCACCCCGTGTGCAATGAGCGCCAGCGCGCCCAACGTAAGAAGCAGACGTTTGTCCGGTACGGTGCGCTGCGCCAGGCGCAGGCCTTGGTATCCGGTGACGCCTGCATAAAGGCAGGCGGCAGCTAGGCTCGGTAGCAGAGGGTGCATAGGTCTGTTAACAGGCTCGAAAGGCGCTGAGTGTGGCACAAACACCGGTCGCACAAAAGCGCGCTAACGCCCCGTTAGTTGCAGGTTGCAAGAGGCTGTGAGCAGCTATACGAATTGAGGCGGAGGTGAGGTTAGGGCGGATTAGCTAGATCGATGAAAAGCTGACGGTGGGGTACCGGCTGACGGGTCGCAGCTTCTATAATCGCGACCTTAACCACATCCAGCGTGGAAATGGCTCATGTTTGAAAACCTAACCGACCGCCTCTCTCAAACGCTTCGCCATGTGACCGGCAAGGCCAAGCTGACCGAGGACAACATCAAGGACACTCTGCGCGAGGTCCGTATGGCGCTGCTTGAGGCCGACGTCGCGTTGCCGGTAGTCAAGGAGTTCGTCGCCAGGGTCAAGGACCGCGCCGTCGGCACGGAGGTCTCCAAGAGCCTCACACCTGGCCAGGCCTTCGTGAAGATCGTGCGCGCAGAGCTTGAAGAGCTGATGGGCGCCGCCAACGAAGACCTCGATCTGAGCGTTGTGCCGCCAGCTGTGGTGCTGATGGCAGGCCTGCAGGGCGCAGGCAAAACCACCACGGTTGGCAAACTGGCTAGGTTTCTTAAAGAGCGCAAGAAGAAGTCGGTGCTGGTGGTGTCCGCCGACGTCTATCGCCCAGCAGCCATCAAGCAGCTGGAGACTTTAGCGGCGGAAGTGGGCGTGACTTTCTTTCCGTCTGATACCAGCCAAAAGCCGGTCGAGATTGCTCAGGCCGCGATCCGCGAGGCAAAGCTCAAATACATCGACGTGGTACTGGTCGATACGGCTGGGCGTCTGGCTATCGACGCTGAGATGATGGCCGAGATCCAAGCGGTACATGCCGCGATCAAGCCGGCCGAGACGTTGTTCGTGGTCGACGCCATGACCGGACAGGACGCGGCGAATACCGCGAAGGCGTTCGGTGAAGCATTGCCATTGACGGGTGTGGTGCTGACCAAGGTTGACGGTGACGCACGGGGCGGCGCCGCGTTGTCGGTCCGGCACGTCACCGGCAAGCCCATCAAATTCCTTGGCATGGGTGAGAGAAGCGACGCGCTCGAGCCGTTTCATCCGGATAGGATCGCGTCACGCATCCTCGGCATGGGTGATGTGCTCAGCTTGATCGAGCAGGCCGAGCAGACCTTGGATCGGGAAAAGGCCGAGAAGCTCACCAAAAAGCTGAAGAAGGGCAAAGGCTTCGACCTTGAGGATTTCCGAGATCAGCTTCAGCAGATGAAGAATATGGGAGGGCTCGGCGGTTTAATGGATAAGTTGCCGTCAATCGGCGGAGTCAACCTAAGTCAAATGGGTAACGCCCAGGGCTCGGCCGAGAAGCAGTTCAAGCAGATGGAAGCCATCATTAATTCGATGACGCCTGTCGAGCGGCGTAACCCAGACATCATCAGCGGTTCGCGGAAACGCCGCATCGCTTTGGGCTCCGGCACGCAGGTGCAGGATATTGGTCGTTTGATCAAGCAGCACAAGCAGATGCAAAAGATGATGAAGAAGGTCAGCGGCAAGGGCGGCATGGCTAAGATGATGCGCGGCATGGGCGGCATGTTCCCAGGCGGTGGCGGGATGCCTAAGTTCTGATCTGGAACCGTTCGATGAGTCCTGTTGCCGGGCTCCATCGACGTTAAGCAGGCCTGCTTTCGAGCTCTGCGGTTGTTTTTAAAAAAGCCATTTGCAAAAGTCCGGATAATCCTTAGAATATGCGGCCTTTCGGGCCTTGGGCCCTGCATTCAGATTTGCTGTACCGACTACAGGAACGATGTTCACATGGTAACTATTCGTCTCGCCCGTGGCGGCTCCAAGAAGCGCCCTTTCTACCACCTGACCGTGACCAACAGCCGTAACCCGCGCGATGGTCGCTTCGTTGAGCGTATCGGTTTCTTCAATCCGGTCGCCTCGGGTGCGGAAGTGAAGCTCTCTGTAAACCAAGAGCGTGCTGCTTACTGGTTGGGTCAGGGCGCGCAGCCGTCTGAGCGTGTTGCTCAGCTGCTGAAGGAAGCTTCTAAGGCTGCTGCCTGAAATACATGAACGCGACGTCTGCCCCCGCCGAAGACCTGATCGTCATTGGCAAGATTGTATCGGTGCATGGCGTGCGTGGTGACGTAAAGATCTATTCCTTTACTGATCCGATCGACAACTTGCTGGACTATCAACGCTGGACGCTCAGGCGAGGCGATGAAGTCAAGCAGGTTGAGCTGGTCAAAGGGCGGCTCCAGGGAAAGATTCTGGTGGCTACGCTAAAAGGGCTGACTGATCGTGAGCTGGCGCGAACATACGCCGACTTTGAGATCTGCGTCCCTCGTAGCGAACTGCCTGACCTGACCGGCGAAGAGTATTACTGGTTCCAGCTTCAGGGTCTGATGGTCATCAACCAGCTTGGGCAAGTGCTCGGGCGGGTGGATCATCTGCTTGAAACGGGTGCCAACGATGTTCTGGTGGTCAAGCCGTTTGACGGCAGCCTGGATGATCGTGAGCGTTTGTTGCCCTATACCGACCCTTGTGTGTTGAAGGTCGATCTGGACGCAGGCGAAATGCATGTCGAGTGGGACGCGGACTTCTGAGCAACATGTCCAGCCTTCGCGTTGATGTGATCAGCCTGTTTCCGGACATGTTCGCTGCTATCCGTGACTACGGTATTACAAGTCGTGCGGTGAAGCAGGGGCTTCTCCAGTTGCAGTGCTGGAATCCGCGGAACTACACCGAAGATCGTCATCAGACAGTGGATGATCGGCCTTTCGGTGGCGGCCCCGGCATGGTGATGAAGATCAAGCCGCTGGAGCTTGCATTGGCGGACGCCAGACATGCCGCCGGCGAGAAGGCGAAGGTGATCTACCTGTCGCCACAGGGGCGTCAGCTGAAACAGGCTGATGTTCGCGCGCTGGCGGAGTTGGAGGGGCTTATCCTCATCGCTGGGCGTTACGAAGGCATCGACGAGCGCTTTATCGAGGCGCATGTCGACGAAGAATGGTCGATTGGCGATTACGTGTTGTCCGGTGGCGAGCTTCCGGCCATGGTGCTGATCGATGCAGTGACCCGATTGCTCCCTGGGGCGCTGGGTCATGCTGATTCTGCCGAGCAGGATTCGTTTACGGACGGCCTGCTTGACTGTCCGCATTACACGCGACCGGAAGTGTATGCGGACAAACGTGTTCCTGACGTGCTGCTTAGCGGTAATCATGAACACATCCGGCGGTGGCGTTTGCAGCAGTCCCTCGGAAGGACCTGGGAACGTCGCGCTGATCTTCTGGATAGCCGCTCGCTTTCTGGAGAAGAACAGAAGCTGCTGTCGGAATACATCCGCCAGCGGGACGATAGTTAACGTATCGATGGCACGCCATGAAGGCCTGTCTCAGGAGCACAGCATGACCAACAAGATTATCCAGGCGCTCGAAGCCGAGCAGATGACCAAAGAACTGCCTCCGTTCGCCCCCGGTGACACCGTTGTCGTACAGGTGAAGGTAAAGGAAGGCGAGCGCGAGCGTCTGCAGGCCTTTGAAGGTGTCGTGATCGGCAAGCGTAACCGCGGTTTGAACAGCGCTTTCACCGTACGCAAGATTTCCAACGGCGTGGGCGTAGAGCGTACGTTCCAGACCTACAGCCCGATGGTCGACAGCCTCAGCGTCAAGCGCCGTGGTGATGTTCGCAAGGCCAAGCTGTACTACCTCCGCGCGCTGTCCGGCAAGGCCGCCCGCATCAAGGAAAAGCTTTCCTGAGGAAGCTTTTCAGATAAAGAAGCAGCCTTCGGGCTGCTTTTTTGTTTTCGCAACACTACCGAGTCGATTCCCTGAGTGGCTGCCAAGTGGTGGCGTGATAAGAAAAACAAACCCGCAGCATCTGGGTGGCACGTATCCGAGAGACATGCAGTGACCCCAAGAGAAATAGAAATCCAGCGCCGGACCAATCTGTCCGTCACTCACGTAACCAAGGCGGTATTCCCGCCGACAACGAATCATCACAACACGCTATTCGGCGGCACCGCACTGGCATGGCTAGATGAGGTTTCGTTCATTACTGCGACGCGCTTTTGCCGCTTGCCGCTGGTAACCGTGTCCTCCGATCGAATCGATTTCAACCATCCTATTCCAGCGGGTTCGATCGTTGAGTTAATTGGCCGCGTGGTCAATGTGGGCAACACCAGCCTTAAAGTCGACGTCGAAGTTTACGTGGAGAGCATGTACCGCGACGGACGAGAGCTGGCGATCAAAGGTACGTTCAGTTTCGTTGCTGTCGGCGATGACAACCGCCCTGTCCCGGTCCTTTCGCGAGTTGACGGCTGATCCTGGTGTGCTCAGGGCGGCTGTGAAACACTGGCTGGCCCTGTTTGTTCTCAAGACTTCCATATGGCTGTGCTCGACGACCCAGTGATAGACCGATTTCTCGACGCCCTGTGGCTTGAGAAGGGATTGTCTGACAATACACGCGACGCCTACCGCAGCGACCTCGCTCTGTTTAATGGGTGGCTTTCCGAGCGAGACCTTCGACTAGTTGATGCCGGGCGGGAGGTGATCCTTGATCATCTCGCGTGGCGCCTTTCGAACAATTACAAAGCGCGATCGACCGCTCGGCTGCTTTCGGGGCTTCGGGGTTTTTATCGATTCCTGCTGCGGGAGGGCGTTATTTCGGTTGACCCGACGCTTCGTGTCGATCTTCCGAAACTCGGCCGACCGCTACCCAAGGCATTGTCGGAAGCTGACGTCGAGGCGCTCCTTTCGGCTCCGGATACGGGCGATCCGCTGGGCATGCGTGATAGGGCTATGTTGGAAGTCCTCTACGCCACAGGCCTACGGGTGACCGAGCTGGTCAGCCTTAGCTTGGAGCAGCTCAATGTGCGCCAGGGGGTGCTGCGTACATTCGGCAAAGGCAACAAGGAGCGCCTGGTGCCCCTGGGCGAGGAGGCTTTGCATTGGCTGATGCGCTATCTGCGTGACCCCCGAGAAACGCTACTTGCCGGCAAGGCCAGCGACATTGTTTTTCCGAGCCGGCGTGGCGACCTGATGACGCGTCAAACGTTCTGGCATCGTATTAAACTGCACGCGCGTCAGGCAGGGGTGGCGGCTTCCATTTCGCCGCACACGCTGCGCCATGCATTTGCGACGCACCTGCTCAATCATGGCGCGGACCTGAGAACGGTGCAGATGCTCCTGGGGCACAGCGATCTGTCCACCACTCAAATTTATACCCACATCGCGCGCGCGCGGTTGCAGGAGCTTCATGCGGCGCATCATCCGCGCGGTTAGTAACTGACGAGTGGTGCCGAAGAGGTGCGCGACAGCACAAAGTCGATGTCCGCAGGCACGGCGGCGCGCGCTGGGCGGCGGTGGCTATGATAATCTGCCGGCCTTCCCTCGATCGTAGTCGCCCCGGAGACTCCATGCGCGTGATTCGTTTTTTTGCTGTTGCGACCCTCGGTCTCGCCAGTACATTTGCTCTAGCTGCTGACCCCGAGAAGGCGATCCGTGAATCGCTTGAAGCGATCCAGCCCGACATGCCCATCGAGGCGATTGCCGAAAGCCCTATGGAAGGTGTGTATCAGGTCCAGCTCAAGGGTGGCCGGCAATTGTACGCGAGCGCCGATGGGCAGTTCGTCATCCAGGGGTACATGTTTCAGTTCAAGGATGGCCAGGCCACCAACCTGACCGAACAGGCTCAAAGCCGGTCGGTCGCCAAGGCGATCGAGGCGATCCCCGCCAGCGAGATGGTGGTATTCGCCCCCGAGAAGCCCAAAACTCATATCACGGTATTTACCGATACCGATTGTGGCTATTGCCAGAAGCTGCACAGCGAAGTGCCTGAGTTGAACCGCTTGGGCGTGGAAGTTCGCTACATGGCCTTTCCTCGTCAAGGAATGGGTAGTCACGGCGCGACTACGTTGACCAGCGTCTGGTGTGCGAAGGATCGTCAGGCTGCGATGAACAAGGCTAAGGCGCGTGAAGAAGTCGCTGCCGCTAGCTGCGATAACCCGGTCGCTGAACAATATGAACTCGGCCAACTGATCGGTGTTCAAGGCACGCCTGCGATCGTTCTGGAAGATGGTCAGATCATTCCCGGTTACCAGCCGGCGCCACAGCTTGCCGAGCTTGCTTTGAAAGCCAAGTAGCCGCCAGGGCAGCAGGCCAATTCTAATGGCGCTGCTGCCGCCTTACTCGCTGAACTGTTCGGCCGCTCGTGTTCAAAGCTTGAAAGGCGTGCCAAGGAGAAGCGAACGTGAAGCTCGAAGGTTCCTGTCATTGCAAGGCGGTCCGTTTTTCGCTCGAATCAGCCGAGCCATACCCATTCATGCGCTGCTATTGCTCCATCTGCCGTAAGACGGCAGGAGGTGGCGGCTACGCAATCAACCTGGGCGGCGATCATCGAACGCTCCAGATCGATGGGCGCGAGAATCTGAGCGTGTATCGCGCCAAGATGGTCGATGAGCAAACTGGCGAAACCCGGATCAGTGACGGTCAGCGCCACTTCTGCAAGCTGTGCGGCTCCGCGCTCTGGTTGTGGGATCCTAATTGGCCAGACCTTGTCCACCCTCACGCCTCAGCAATCGACAGCAACCTGCCGAGCCCACCAGAGTCAACCCATCTGATGTTGGCCTCTAAGGCGTCTTGGGTCGAACCGCAGATAGGTTCGGACGATCGCTGTTTCGATGAATATCCGGATGAGTCGCTCGCCCAGTGGCATAGGCGTTTGGGATTGCAGAGCAAACCGGAATAAGGGGTACGACTACGCTGCTGCCCGATTTGACTAAATCCCGTGCGCTTCGTAATGTGCGGCTCTTTTGTTCGGCCGCTGTGTAGGGTCGTTCGCTGGCAATGGGGAGTGCAACTTGAAACCGGTGAAAGTTGGCATCTGTGGGCTGGGAACCGTCGGTGGCGGTACCTTTAATGTGCTCGAGCGCAATGCTGCGGAGATTGCCCGTCGCGCCGGGCGTGGAATCGAGGTCGCTCAAATCGCGGCTCGTCATGCGAACCCCAAGTGCAACACCGGTAACACCCCGATTACCGCCGATATCTTCGACGTAGCTAACAATCCTGAAATCGATATCGTTGTTGAGTTGATTGGTGGCTATACGCTGGCCCGCGAATTGGTCCTTACCGCCATCGAAAACGGCAAGCACGTGGTCACGGCGAACAAAGCCCTGATCGCCGTGCATGGCAACGAGATCTTTGCCAAGGCCCGCGAGAAAGGCGTCATCGTGGCGTTTGAGGCCTCGGTTGCAGGCGGCATTCCTATCATCAAGGCGATCCGCGAAGGCCTGGCGGGTAACCAGATCAACTGGTTGGCCGGCATCATCAATGGCACGGGCAACTTCATTCTCACCGAGATGCGTGAGAAGGGGCGTACGTTCGAGGACGTGCTTAAGGAGGCTCAAGAGCTCGGTTATGCCGAGGCCGATCCGACCTTCGACGTCGAGGGCATCGACGCTGCGCACAAGCTCACCATCCTCGCGTCCATCGCATTCGGGGTACCGCTGCAGTTCGATAAGGCCTATACCGAGGGCATATCTCGCCTGACCACCGCGGATGTTAATTATGCCGAGGCGTTGGGTTACCGCATCAAACACCTTGGGATCGCCCGCAGTACTGACTTCGGTATCGAATTGCGAGTGCATCCAACCCTGATTCCCGCGGACCGATTGATTGCCAACGTAAATGGTGTGATGAACGCGGTCATGGTCAACGGCGATGCAGTCGGTTCGACGCTGTACTACGGCGCCGGCGCCGGCATGGAGCCTACTGCATCAGCGGTAGTGGCCGATCTTGTCGACGTCGCGCGAGCATTGACCACCGACCCGAACAACCGTGTCCCGCACCTGGCCTTCCAGCCCGACTCACTGTCGGCCCATCCGATCCTCCCGATCGGCGAGTGTGAAAGCGCCTATTACTTGCGGATTCAGGCTAAAGACCATCCGGGCGTGCTGGCACAAGTCGCGACTATTTTGTCCGAACGCGGCATCAACATCGAATCGATCATGCAGAAAGAAGCGGAAGTCCAGGACGGGCTCGTCCCGGTCATTCTGGTTACCCATCGCGTGGTCGAGCAGCGGATCGATGGGGCCATTGCCGCGCTTGAAGAGCTCGCCGACGTGGTCGGCAGCGTGGTGCGGATCCGTGTCGAGCAACTGAACTAATCAGCAGCGGCGGGTTGCCTGGGTAATCCGCAGTCAGCGTCCAACGTAGGTTTTGAACAATGCGCTACATCAGTACCCGTGGCCAGGCTCCGGCCCTGAATTTTGAAGACGTTCTGCTCACCGGCCTTGCCAGCGATGGCGGGCTCTATGTGCCGGAAAACCTGCCGCGGTTCACCGTCGAGGAGATTGGGTCCTGGTCCAGTCTGCCGTACCACGAACTGGCGTTCAAGGTCATGCGGCCGTTCGTAGCCGGCAGCATCCCAGACGCAGACTTCAAGCATATACTGGAAGAGACCTACAGCGTCTTCGCCCACAGCGCGATTGCGCCGCTGCGTCAATTGAACGGCAACGAATGGGTGATGGAGCTGTTCCACGGCCCGACGCTGGCATTCAAGGACTTTGCTCTTCAACTGCTCGGGCGCCTGCTTGACTACGTGTTGGCCAAGCGTGGCGAGCGCGTGGTGATTATCGGTGCGACGTCTGGTGATACCGGCTCCGCGGCAATCGAGGGCTGCCGGCGCTGTGACAATGTCGACATCTTTATCTTGCATCCGCACAACCGTGTTTCGGAAGTACAGCGTCGGCAGATGACCACCATCTCTGGCGATAACATTCATAACATTGCCATCGAAGGCAACTTCGATGACTGCCAGGAGATGGTCAAAGATAGTTTTGCCGACCAAGCGTTTCTCAAGGGTACTCGCCTGGTCGCGGTGAACTCGATCAATTGGGCGCGGATCATGGCCCAGATCGTCTACTACTTCCATGCGGCCCTGCAGCTTGGCGGTCCGGCCCGTTCGGTGGCGTTTTCGGTGCCAACAGGCAACTTCGGCGATATCTTCGCCGGTTACCTGGCGCGCAACATGGGGCTGCCGATCAGCCAGCTGGTGGTAGCGACTAACCGCAACGACATTCTGCATCGCTTCATGAGTGGCAACCGCTACGACAAGGACACCCTGCATCCATCGCTCTCACCGTCGATGGACATCATGGTGTCGTCCAACTTCGAGCGCCTGCTATTCGATCTTCACGGTCGCAATGGCGCGGCTGTGGCCGAGCTGATGAGCGCCTTCAAGGCCAGCGGAAAATTGTCGGTGGAGGAAGAGCGCTGGACCGAAGCACGTAAACTTTTCGATTCGCTTGCCGTGGACGATGCACAGACCTGCAAAACCATCGCCGATGTCTTTGAAGCCACCGGCGAACTACTGGACCCGCATACCGCGATCGGCGTCTACGCCGCTCGTGAATGTCGCCGCAGCCTGGCGGTGCCGATGGTGACGCTTGCGACCGCGCACCCGGTCAAATTTCCGGAAGCGGTGGAGAAGGCAGGCGTCGGTAAAGCGCTGGAGCTTCCGGCGCATCTGGCTGACCTGTTCGAACGCCCGGAGCGCTGTACTGTGCTTCGCAATGAGCTGAAGATCGTGCAGGACTTCGTCAGTCAGCATGGCAACCGTGGCAAGCCGCTGTAAGCGAGCGTCCATGCTAAAAGGCCAGTCTTTTGACTGGCCTTGTTTCAGCCATCATGGTTGGCAAAGGCAGTTGGGTCGCCCGCAGGTTTGGGGCTGAAGCCCACCCTACGTCGTGAAGGATGATTGAGCACGATAACCGCGGTAAGCCACTGATGAGACAAAAAAAGGCCAGTCGCGCGACTGGCCTTTTTCTGAAGAGCGCGAAACGCGTTGCTGATTTAGTCGTCGAACTCTTCCCAGCCGCCCATTTCCTTCCAGCGATTGACGATGCCGCAGAACAGTTCGGCAGTCTTTTCGGTGTCGTAGCGCGCCGAGTGGGCTTCGCGGCCATCGAAGTCGATACCGGCCGCCTGGCAGGCCTTGGCCAGGACGGTCTGGCCGTAGGCGAGGCCAGCTAGGGTGGCAGTGTCAAAACTGGAAAAGGGGTGGAAAGGGTTGCGTTTGATGTCGCAGCGGGCAATGGCCGCGTTGAGGAAACCCAAGTCGAAGCTGCTGTTGTGACCCACCAGAATCGCTCGCTTGCAACCAGCTGACTTCACCGCTTTGCGCACGCTGCGAATGATTTCGTTGAGTGCCTGAGCCTCGGGAACCGCCATGCGTAGGGGATGATCCAGCTTGATGCCCGTGAACTCCAGCGCTGCTGCCTCGATATTGGCGCCGGCGAAGGGCTCAACCCGAAAGAATAAGGTTTCCTGGGGATAGAGCAGGCCCTGCTCATCCATGCCGATGGTCACAGCAGCAATTTCAAGCAATGCGTCCGTTGCGCAGTTGAACCCGCCACATTCAACGTCCACTACGACGGGTAAAAAGCCTCGAAAGCGCTTGGCCATGGGGGAGCGCGGCTTACCTGGTGCGCTGCCTTCTAGTTCGTCGTCGAACTGATCATCGCTCATGCGTGTGTCTCCATCCGCCACTGCAAGGTTTCGCCAGCGCGCAACGGCACGACATTATGTTCGCCGAATGGAAGGTTTGCTGGAACGCTCCAGGGTTCACGTACGAGTGTGATCTGGTCAGTGTTGCGAGGCATGCCATAGAAGTCGGCGCCGAAGTGGCTGGCGAACGCTTCCAGGCGATCCAGGGCATTGCGCTGTTCGAACGCCTCGGCATAGAGCTCAATCGCCGCATAGGCGGTGTAGCAACCGGCACAACCGCAGGCGTTCTCCTTGGCGTGCTGAGCATGAGGGGCCGAGTCGGTGCCGAGGAAGAACTTCGGATTGCCGCTGGTGGCGGCGTCGAGCAGCGACTCCTGATGGACGTTGCGCTTGAGGATCGGCAAGCAGAAAAAATGCGGGCGAATGCCGCCAACCAGCATATGGTTGCGGTTGTAGAGCAGGTGATGCGCGGTAATGGTGGCGCCCACGTTACTGCTGGCACCTTCGACGAACTGGACGGCATCACGGGTGGTGATGTGCTCGAACACGACCTTGAGGCTGGGGAAGCGCTCGGTGACCCGGCTCAGCTGCTCGTCGATGAAATACTTTTCGCGGTCGAAGATGTCGATCTCTGCGCGTGTCACCTCGCCGTGCACCAGCAGCGGCAGGCCGACTTCAGCCATGGTCTCCAACACCGGAAAGATATTATCGATGCGGGTCACGCCAGAAGCAGAGTTCGTGGTTGCGCCGGCCGGGTACAGCTTGGCCGCATGAACGTAACCGCTGGCTTTTGCTGCGCGTATTTCGTCAGGCTGCGTGCCGTCGGTGAGATACAGCACCATCAGCGGCTCGAAATCGTTTCCAGAGGGGCGAGCAGCGAGAATCCGCTGACGGTAAGCGTCCGCTTCGCTCGCGTTGCGGACCGGAGGGACCAGGTTCGGCATGATGATCGCGCGCGCGAACTGGCGTGCGGCGTCCGCCACGGTGTGAGGCAACGCTGCGCCATCGCGCAGGTGGATGTGCCAATCGTCGGGGCGCAGTAGTGTCAGTCGGTCGGACATGCAGGTTTCCAGGCGGGTAAAACGTGCGGGAATGCTACCGGAAACGCGTGAAAAAATCGCCGCGGGCGGGATCCTCAGGCGAAACGAGACCATGCGACCAGTCTGGAAAGCCTCGGTAAGTTCAAGTTTTAGCGGTCAGCACCGATACCCGTTGAAATGCCTTCATCCTGGAGCCTTCCGTGCGCTTGCGCCTTCTTGTTCTCGCCTGCCTGCTGGCATCGCCGGCCAATGCACTGACCTTTCAGACACGTCTGGAGCGGGCACAGTGGCAGGTGGAGGGCGACCAGTTCGAATGCCGACTGACGCAGCCGGTGGCCGGCTTCGGTGCCGGGGAGTTTGTGCGGCGCGCAGGCGAGCAAGCGACGTTTCGCTTGCAGTCACCCGACCGCTGGCTAGGGGCCGGGTCGGCGACCTTGCTCGCGGCGGCTGCGCCGTGGCAGCCAGAGCGCAGCGATATCAATCTGGGGCTGGTCACGGTAGCCGGCGGCAAGGATATTCCATTCAACAGCTCCCAGCTGCAGGCCGGCCGGCTCCTCACTGGTCTGCTTGAGGGGCGTAGTCCGGTGATCCGTCACCGTACGCAGCACGGGGGCGACGCGCTGGAAGTGCGGTTGCTGCCTGCGCGTTTCGGTAAAGCCTACGAAGAGTTTCGTACCTGTACGGCCAAGCTGTTGCCGGTGAATTTTGACCAGATCCGCCAGTCGCAGGTCGGGTTTCCGGCCGGCGATGTGGTGCTGGATGCTTTGGCTCAAGCCAAGCTCGACATCATTCTTCAATTCCTCAAGGCTGACCCGAGTGTCAATCGGATACAGCTTGATGGACACTCCGACAACAGCGGCAATCGGTTGACCAACCGCGACCTGTCCCGTCGGCGTGCGTTAGCGGTCGAGGAGTATCTCGTTGCCAACGGTGTCCCGAAGGAGCAGATCACGTTGCGCTTTCACGGAGAGCGCTATCCACTGGTGTCTAACAACAGTGAGGCCAATCGCGCCAAGAACCGACGAGTGGCCCTGCGTTTGGAGCGGGGCCCTTTGACCACCGCGGCCGCCGTGGAGAAGGGCGCTCCGTCGTCCTGACGCCGCGCGACGCTCACGCCCCTGTAAAACATACGTCGCGACCAGTAGAATCTCCGCTTTCCTTCAATCCCGGGAGTGGATGGCAATGGCCGACGTAAAGAAGGTAGTCCTGGCGTATTCCGGTGGCCTGGACACCTCGGTGATCCTCAAGTGGCTGCAAGACACCTATAACTGTGAAGTGGTGACCTTCACCGCTGACCTCGGTCAGGGCGAGGAAGTCGAGCCAGCCCGTGCCAAGGCCAAGGCCATGGGTGTCGAGGAGATCTACATCGATGACCTGCGCGAAGAGTTCGTCCGCGATTTCGTCTTCCCGATGTTCCGCGCCAACACCGTGTATGAAGGCGAATACCTGCTGGGTACTTCCATTGCCCGTCCGCTGATCGCCAAGCGGCTCATCGAGATCGCCAACGAGACCGGCGCCGATGCCATCTCTCACGGCGCCACCGGCAAGGGCAACGATCAGGTTCGTTTCGAGCTCGGTGCCTACGCACTGAAGCCGGGCGTCAAGGTAATCGCGCCCTGGCGTGAGTGGGACCTGCTTTCGCGTGAGAAGCTGATGGACTACGCCGAGAAGCATGCCATCCCGATCGAGCGCCACGGCAAGAAGAAGTCGCCTTACTCCATGGATGCCAACTTGCTGCACATCTCCTATGAGGGCGGTGTGTTGGAAGATACCTGGACCGAGCACGAAGAAGACATGTGGCGCTGGACCAAGTCGCCCGAAGCTGCGCCGGACGCCCCCACCTATATCGAACTGACCTATCGCAAAGGCGACATCGTTGCGATCGATGGCAAGGATATGAGCCCGGCCCAAGTGCTGGCGTATCTGAACAAGGTCGGCGGCGAGAACGGCATCGGTCGTCTGGATATCGTCGAGAACCGCTATGTCGGAATGAAGTCCCGTGGCTGCTACGAGACTCCCGGTGGCACCATCATGCTCAAGGGGCATCGGGCCATTGAGTCGATCACGCTGGACCGTGAAGTCGCCCACCTGAAAGATGAGCTGATGCCCAAGTACGCCAGCCTGATCTACAACGGTTACTGGTGGAGCCCAGAGCGCAGCATGCTGCAGCAGATGATCGACGCCTCGCAGGTCAATGTGAACGGCGTGGTTCGTCTGAAGCTCTATAAAGGCAACGTCATCGTCACTGGCCGTAAATCGGACGACTCGCTTTTCGATGCCAACATCGCAACCTTCGAGGACGACGCTGGCGCTTACGATCAGGCCGACGCTGGGGGCTTCATCAAGCTCAACGCACTGCGCATGCGCATTGCTGCGAACAAGGGCCGGACCCAGTTCTAAACGGAACGGGGCACGGTTCTGACATAACCCCGGCCACGAGCCGGGGTTATGCTTTCTGCCTTGCCGAACATGAGGAGAACCACACCATGAGACTGCTGCACACCATGCTGCGAGTCGGCGATATGGATCGATCCATCGCCTTTTATACCGAAGTGCTGGGCATGACCCTGCTGCGACGCAAGGACTATCCGGAGGGCAAGTTTACTCTGGCCTTTGTCGGCTACGGCGACGAGGCGCATAACAGCGTGCTGGAATTAACCCACAACTGGGGCGTTGAGAAATACGACCTGGGTGACGGATACGGCCATATCGCGTTAGAGGTCGAGGACGTCTACAGGGCGTGCGAGGATATCCGCAGTCGTGGCGGCAAGGTCACCCGTGAGCCGGGGCCGATGAAGCATGGAACCAGCATCCTGGCGTTCATCGAAGATCCTGACGGGTACAAGGTCGAACTATTGTCGCCGTCGCGTCGCGACTGATAGCAGAAGCCACGAAAAAAAGCCCCGATCTCGGGGCTTTTTCAATTCAGAGGTCGAAATCGAACTCGTTGAGCTGTTTCTGCAAGCGACGTTCTTCGAGCAGATTGTCGATGATCCGGCGCTTGGTGAGGTTGGTCTTCGCTACCTCCACCGGAGCCTCGGAGGTGTCGTCTTCGTCGTCTGCGACGAAGTCATCTTCAATCTGGATCTCTTCTTTCTCGGACACTTGTCTCACTCCACGGCTAAAGCGCGCTAATGGCGCACCTTATAGCGACAAATGTGAGTGCCGTAAAAAAGATTTTTTCAATCGTGCAATAGCTTTTCCAAGCGCTGGCTCAATCGTCCGACGTCTTGTGCTTGTACTCGCAAAGATCTTCGATCCGGCAACTGCCGCATTGCGGCCGACGTGCTTTGCAGACGTAGCGTCCATGTAGGATCAGCCAGTGGTGCGCATCCAACAGATATTCCTTTGGCACAAACTTGACCAGCCGCCGCTCGACCTCTAAGACGTTCTTGCCTGGCGCGATATTGGTACGGTTGGAAACGCGGAAGATATGAGTGTCCACGGCCATGGTGAACTGACGAAAGGCCGTATTGAGCACCACGTTGGCCGTTTTGCGTCCGACCCCAGGCAGCGCCTCGAGATCTTCACGGTTATCGGGGACCTGGCTGCCGTGTTTCTCGACCAGAATACGGCACGTCTCCAGCACGTTTTTAGCCTTGCTCGGATAAAGCCCGATGGTTTTGATGTAGCTGCACAGGCCATCGTAACCAAGCGCGTGAATGGCTTCCGGCGTGTTGGCGACGGGGTAGAGCTTGGCCGTGGCCTTATTCACGCCCACGTCCGTCGCCTGTGCCGAGAGGATCACCGCGATCAGCAGCTCGAAAGGCGTGCTGTAGGCCAGCTCGGTTTTCGGCTCAGGATTGTCTTCATGAAAGCGACGAAAGATCTCCCGGCGTTTCTCGGCATTCATCGAGCAAACCCTCTCGCCATCATTCGATCACGCCGGTAACGCGCACGCGACGACTTTGTACCGGCTCCATCGGCTGTCGGGCCTTGGCGCGTTCAGCCAGACGCTGGTCGATGCTGTTCTTCAATGCGATCAACAGGCCGAGCACGATGAATGCCCCGGGAGGGAGAATCGCCAGCAGAAAGCCTGTGTAATCGTTGAACAGGATGATCTGCCAGTCGGCGGCCACCGGGCCGAACAGCAGATGCATATTGGCAAACAGCGCACCGGTTCCGAGCAGTTCTCGCAGCCCTCCCAGGACTACCAGCACCAATGCAAAACCCAACCCCATGACCAATCCGTCGAAGGCGGCGATTAGCGGGTTGTGTTTGGCAGCAAAACCATCGGCGCGGCCGAGAATTACGCAGTTAGTGGTGATCAGCGGGATGAAGATGCCAAGGATTTGGTACAGCTCATAGGTATAGGCCTGCATCAGCAGCTCGATGCAGGTGGTCAGCGCGGCGATGATCATGACGAAGGCCGGTAGGCGCACGGCGGTGTTGACGACGCCCCGCACCAACGAAACGCCGATGTTCGAGCAGATCAGCACCAGCGCCGTCGCCAGTCCAAGCCCTATGGCATTGACTGCCGAGTTGCTGACGCCCAGCAGTGGACAGAGCCCCAGCAGCTGCACCAGTGCCGGGTTGTTCTTCCACAAGCCATTGACGCTCAGTTCGCGATAGCTGGGATTGCTCATGGTGTTGGGCCTTTCTGCGCGGGCTGAGGATTGTCGACCTGTAATGCGTCACGGGTCGCGGCGGCTCCGGCCCGGGAATGGGTCGTCACTTGCGCGGGCTCTGTCACGCTTTCCAAGGCTCGCTCCGGGGCAACAGGACCGCCGTCAGTACTGAGCAGATCGGCCTTATGCGCGTCGAAATACTGCAGGGCGCGGTGTACCGCGCCGACCACGGCCCGGGGGGTGATGGTGGCGCCGGCAAACTGGTCAAAGTCACCGCGATCTTTTTTCACGGCCCAGCCGGATTCGCCTGGATCACTCAGCGAACGGTTGTCGAAGCTGCGTATCCATTGGCTTTTCGCCAGTTCGATTTTGTCGCCCAGGCCAGGCGTTTCGCGATGGTTGACTACGCGGACACCGGCGATTTTTCCATCCGCCTGGACGCCGACGAGCAGATGTATCGCTCCGCTGTACCCGTCTGGTGCGACGGCCTGGAGAATCACTGCACTGGGCTTGCCGTCCTTGCGGGCGATATAGGCGGCGAGTGGCTGGCGCGTGCCCAGCAGCGGGTCGTGTATCTCGATGCTGTTATCGAGCAACTGATTGTCGTAGCTGTCGCGGGGCAGGATTTCGTTCAGCGCGCGCAGTTGCGCGGCGCGTTCGGATGCCTGGATACGCTCGGCAGTGAACTGCTGCAGCATCGTCACGGCACCTACAGTCACCACCGCGAACAGGCCCAGCACCAGGCTGTTCTTGAACATCGAGCGGCTGAGTTCAGGAAGGATCATGTCATTCGCCCAGCTTGAAGCCGCGCTCGGCCTTGCGGTGGCCATAGGTGCGCGGACGGGTGTAGTAGTCGATGGTCGGTGCGGAGAGGTTCATCAGCAATACGGCGAACGCCACGGCATCCGGATAGCCGCCCCAGGCGCGAATGACGTAGACGAGGATGCCGACACCGGCGCCAAAGATCAGCCGGCCCTGGTTGCTGGTGGCACCGCTCACCGGGTCCGTCACGATGAAGAAGGCGCCAAGCATGGTTGCGCCGCTGAGCAGGTGAAATAACGGCGATCCATGACTGTCTGACCCTGATCCATTCCAGAACAGCAGGCTAATTAGCGCCAGGGCCGCGAGCATACCGACAGGTGCATGCCAGCTGAACAGTCGTTTGTGCAGCAAAAACAGCCCGCCGGCGAGAAAGGCCAGGTTGACCACTTCCGAGCCGATGCCGCCGAAATGTCCAAAGGCCGGGTTGGCCCAGAGCTCGTCAATGGTCAGGCTCTTGTTAACTTTGAGGAGGTCGAGCGCCGTAGCCTGGGTCCAGCCGTCGGGCAGCGAGGCGATGCCGAGGATGTGTTGCAAGCCGGCGCTGAGTCCAACGCTGTGCGGCACCGGCCAGGTGGTCATTTCCACGGGGAAGGACACCAGCACTACGACGTAGCCGATCATCGCCGGGTTGAACGGGTTCTGCCCCAGGCCGCCGTAAAGCTGCTTACCAAAAATCACCGCGCTGCCGGTGGCGATTAGCGTCAGCCACCAGGGTGAGTAGGGTGGCAGCGCCAGAGCAAGCAACACGGCGGTGACCAGTGCGCTGCCATCGCGTAGGAAGAACTGCACAGGGCGCTGCCGTAGTTTGAGGATCAGCGCTTCGCAGCCTAGCGCCACGGCACTCGCCCATGCCAGATTGATCAGTGTGCCGACGCCATACAGCCAGGTCAGTACGATCGCACCGGGCAGCGTAGCCGCCAGCACCAGCAACATGACCCGCTGGGTGCGGTTGTTGCCGGTGGTATGCGGTGAGGTGATGCGGGGCAGGGCCATTGGCTCTCCGGTGGAATGCTGGTGTAGGCGGTTGATGACGCGCCGATGGTCACGCCTGAGGCGCGTCCATCCGTGTGGAGTCGGTGTGTTCCTGTAGTTTGCGTTCGGCCTCGCTCAGCCGAGCCCGGGCAGCTTCGATCGCATTGGCTGCGCTGGTCTCATCGCGCTCAAGCTTGCGCAGGTCGGCGCGGGCGAAGGCGACGTCAGTCTTGAGTGCCCGGGTCAGTTCGTTCACTGGCTGTTTGTCGCCACGTATCAATTCTGGAGCAGGTTTGCTGGCGGTCGCTTCGACGTCGTGCAGCGCCTTCTCGGCACTGGCTAGCCCGTCACGGAGCTTGCTAAGGTCGGCTGCCTCGGCGCCGGCCTTCTCGGCTTTCCTGAGTTCAGCCCGCTTCATCGCCACTTCGATCTTGGCTTTCTTCAATGCGTCGTCACCCGCGGATTTGACCGCAGCAGCAGCGGGTGTGCTGCCCTGCGCAGTTGCCAGGGTCCGTTCGGCCGCGTCGAGCTGCTCTTGCAGGCGGTCCAACTCGGCCTGCTGCTCGCCATCAAGGCTGTCGAGCTTCTCCAACTTGCGCACCTGTGCGCGGAGCATGGCTGCCTCGATCTTGGCTTTCTTCAGCGCCTCGTCATGCGCCGGTTTGGCCGGTGCCGCGGCTGGCGTCTGTGCATTGGCCAATGCCTGCTCGGCCGTGGCGAGTTGAGTTTGAAGACGGCTCAGCTCGGTCTGCTGGTCGGCATCGAGGCTCTCAAGCTTCTCCAGCTTGCGCACCTGCGCGCGAAGCATCGCCGCTTCGATCTTGGCCTTCTTCGCGACGTCATCGTTCGCAGGGGGCGACAGGGCTTGCGTAGGGGGGGCAGCCGCGATGGCCTTATCCAGTGCTTGCTGTGCTTGGGCGGCGGCCTCGCGCAGTTCGGTCACCTGAGATTCGAGCTCAGGCGTTGCATGAGCGGCGAGCTGTTTCTCCGCTTTCTTCAGGGCGACCTGAGCCATGCTCGCTTCGATCTTGAGTTTCTTCTGCTCGTCGGAGAGTCCGGCTTTAGTTGCCTGAACGCGGGCAACCGAATCGTCCTGACTGGCCGTTGAGCTCGTCTCAGCCTGTGCTGCTTTTGCGCGAGCGGCGCGCTCGGCACGGGCCTTGCGATCGGCTTCCTTCTGCTCCTCGGCGCGTCGCAGGCGTTCTTGGCGGAGTTCGAAACGCTGCTTGGAGTGTTCAGCCTTTTGCTGCTTTTGCTCCAGCGCGCGGATATCACCCTTGGCGGCGCGGTAGTACTGCACGAGCGGAATACTCGACGGGCAGACATAGGCACAGGCGCCGCATTCGATACAGTCGAACAGGTTGTACGCTTTGAGCTGCTCATGCTCCTGGCCCAGCGCGAAGAAATGCAGCTGTTGCGGCAACAGGCTGGCTGGACAGGCCTCTGCACATTCGCCGCAGCGAATGCAGGGCAACGCAGGAGGAGGTGGCGGCAACTCGACCAGAGTGCTGGCGAGCAGACAGTTGGTGGTCTTGATTAGCGGCACGTCCATCGACGGCAGGGTAAAGCCCATCATCGGCCCGCCCATGATGAGCCGGTTGAGCTTGCTACTGTCGAGCCCTGCAAATGCGAGCAGGTCCGCCACCGGCGTGCCTATCAACGCTTCGACGTTCATCGGGCGAGTCAGGGCTTCGCCCGTCAGGGTGGTAATGCGTGAAATGAGCGGCTTGCCGAGCAGCACGGCGTCATGAACCGCCACGCAGGTGCCGACGTTCTGACAGAGCATGCCGATATCCGCCGGTAGGCCACCACTGGGCACTTCTTCGCCGGTCAGAATCTGGATCAGCTGCTTTTCGCCACCCGAAGGATATTTTGTAGGGAACGCCTTGAGCAGAAAATCACGCTCGCCGATCGCGGCTCTTACGGCTTCGATAGCTTCGGGCTTGTTGTCTTCGATTCCGATCAGGACCTGATCCGGCTGGATCAGGTGCGCGAGTATCTCGATGCCGGCGACGAGCTCGGCGGCCTTCTCGCGCATCAATAGATCATCGGCGGTGATATAGGGCTCGCATTCGGTGCCGTTGATGATCAGCGCCCGGACCTTTCGAGCGGGCTGGGATGTCAGCTTGACGGCAGTAGGGAAGCCGGCGCCGCCGAGGCCGCTGATTCCTGCGTCGCGGATCAGCTCCAGCAGCATCGCTGGCAGCATGGCCCGGTAATCCGTTTGCGGCTGTAGATCGATCCATTCGTCTTGCCCATCGCTGACAATGACGATGGCCGCATTGAGCATGCCAGAAACATGAGGGTAGGGTTGCGGCCCGATGAAGCTAATGGTCCCGGAGGTGGGGGCATGGATCGGTGCGCTGACGAAGCCCGTGGCCTCGGCAATCTTCTGCCCCTTGAGCACGTGCTCACCAAGCGTGACGCAGGGTTCGGCGGGGGCGCCGAGATGCTGGGCGAGCGGTACTACCAGTCGGGCGGGTAGCGGCGGCTGCTGAATCGGGGTGCGGTTGGAGAGCTCTTTGCGCTCCGGCGGATGAATTCCGCCGTGGATATCCCAGGTGTTAAGCGACGTCATGCGGCCTGCTCCCGGTCACTGGCAATCAGTTGGCCCGGCATCAACGGCTTGTCCCACTTCCAGCTCTGCAGGTTGCTGCCGACGTCGATCATGTCGATGCAGTCCACCGGGCACGGATCTACGCATAGGTCACAGCCCGTGCATTCGGAGACGATGACCGTGTGCATCTGCTTGGCGGCGCCAACGATGGCGTCTACCGGGCAGGCCTGAATGCACTTGGTGCAGCCAATGCATTCGGCCTCACGGATATAAGCGACGCGGGGAGGCACTTCACCTTCTGCGGCATCCAGCGGTTCGGGCTCAACATCGAGCAGATCGGCCAAAGCCTGGATGGTCGACTCACCGCCAGGGGGGCATTTATTAATCTTGTCACCGCCGGCGATCGCCTCGGCATAGGGCTTGCACCCCGGATAACCACACTGGCCGCACTGTGTTTGCGGCAGTAACTGGTTGATCTGGTCGGCAATCGGGTCACCCTCTACGCGAAAGCGCACGGCGGCAAACCCGAGAATGGCACCGCACACCAGGCACAGCGCCAGCAATGCGAGTACGGCTATAACGACCAGACTCATAGCTTGATCAACCCGCTGAAGCCCATGAACGCCAGCGACATCAAACCGGCCGTGACCATACCGATGGCCGCGCCCTGGAATGAGCGGGGGACGTCAGCAATGGCGATGCGCTCACGCATCGCGGCGAACAGCACCAATACCAGGGAAAAACCCAAGCCGGCGGCGAAGCCGTTGGCCGTGGCGGTGAGGAAGGTGAACTCGGTTTTGTTGGCGTTCAGCAGCGCGACGCCGAGCACGATGCAGTTGGTGGTAATTAGCGGGAGGAAGATTCCCAGTACGCGGTACAGCAACGGACTGGTCTTGTTCACCACCATTTCCGTGAACTGCACTACGACAGCGATCACCAGAATGAAGCTGATCGTACGGAGGAACTCAAGGTCCAGCGGCTTCAGCACGTATTGCTGGACGATATAACTGCACATTGCAGCGAGCGTAAGAACGAAGGTCGTGGCCAGGGAGAGGCCGATTGCGGTTTCGATTTTCTTCGAAACCCCCATGAACGGGCACAGACCGAGAAACTGCACCAGCACGAAGTTATTGACCAGGATGGCGCTAACCATGATCAGGGCGAGTTCGGTCATCGCGGGTTCCTGTGCGCTCTGCATGAGCCGAGGCTAAAAGGCCGCTATTATCGGGAAGCGACGGCGGCCGTACAAGGCCGCGACGGTCCGGTGTGCTGCGCGGCGGCTGCTGACACATATGGAAATGCGCCATATGTCCGATCAAATGCCCGTCAGCCCTGCGCCGTGGTCTTATGAGGCAGGCTGCAGCTACAGGCAGAGCGGCCGTTGGAGGTATCCGATGAAAATTCGCGTAGCGTTACTTTTGCTGGGTTTGGGTCTCACCGCTCAGGCAGGCGCAGACTCGCGGGGCGGCGTATGGTTCTACCAGCCAGATGGCGGCAGCTATCGCGTCGAGAGCCGCTCGTATCAGTACGATCCGCGCAGTCCCTATCCGCAGCACAGACAATATCCTCAGAACCTGCCGCCGCGCTATCAGGGCCAGCTGCCACCCCAATATTATGATCGTCACAGGGGGTCAGATCGCCAGCGTTGGAATCACCAGCGTCGTGGTGAAATCGGCCAGTTTCAGCGCTGGGACAATCGGGGAAAATCAAGGGTTGACCGGCCGCAGCGCTGGCGCCGCGACCATCCGAACAGCTTCGGCCGGCCTCCAGTGGTCCGCGATGGCCGCGACTACAGAATGCACCAGCGCCGAGACTACAACGGCCGCCGTCACTACCATCACCGATAGGCCACTGGCGGCCATTTTGTTGGTTCACCGCCAGCCTTTGTTTAGGCTGGCGCAGAGAAGGCGCGCCGAGGGCTGCAAATACTCGGGGCGCCTTTAGTTTATTCAGGCTACGTTTAGCGGTTTCGCCAGCGTGGATCACGCTTCTCGAGAAAGGCATTGACGCCTTCCAGCGTGTCTTCGGCATCGAACAAATCGACGAACGCTTCACGTTCGGCTGCAGCGAGGCTGGCCGGGCCTCGGCGGCACATCGAGTCGATAAGTGGTTTGATTGTGCGTACCGCGACAGGACTCTGGCGTGCAACGCGAGAAGCCAGCAACAGCGCATGGCCTCGCGCCTCCCCTGGTTCGACGACCTGCTCGACTAGGCCGATACGCAGGGCGGTGTCTGCCGTTACGCGCTCGCCGCAGAGGATCATTCGCTTCGCCCAGCCTTCTCCCACCAGCCAGGCGAGCGCCTGAGTACCGCCAGCGCATGGCAGCAAACCGACTGAGGCTTCCGGCAGGCCGAGCTGGGCTTGTCGTTCGGAAATGCGGATATCGCATGCCAGCGCGCACTCAAGTCCACCACCCAGGGCGAAGCCGTTGATCGCGGCGATTGATACTCCGCGGAACCCGCGCAAGGCCTCGAAAGCATCACCGAAACGCTTTGCCATTTCGCGCGCCCGAACCCGGTCGCCATCTGCGAAAAGCTTGAGATCCGCACCGGCGCTGAAGAACTTCTCACCCTGGCCGGTGATGACCAGTGCATACACCTCGTCGTCATGATTCAGATGTTCGACAACCTGCGCGAGACCGATCAAAGATTCGCGATCCCATGTATTGGCAGGTGGGTGATTGACGGTTATCAGCGCGGTATGCCCATGCTTCTCGACGGTCAGTTTGTGGGTAAGGTCGAAAACGCCGGATTTGTAGGGTTCTACTGCGGTCGTGCTCATGGGATAGCCATCCTCATCAAGTGTGTGCGACGTCTTGCATCAGATGCGCGAATAGCCCGTGTGTTGCATGGCAGTTGCGATGTCGCCGCTTACGAACACGCAGAGTTTAGGCGCGAGGCATCCGTCGATGATGGGATTGTTCGAGGGTGCTCGGGAGCGGCTGTCGCGGCAGGAGCACGACAGCTTGATGACAGGTGGGAGGCTCGATGAGTGTTGCAGCGGCCTGGAGGCTCAGGCCGCTTGTTTCGTTGATTATTGCAAGGCCAGCGTCTTGCCGCCCGCGCGACGTTCGGCCTGCCATTCGGCGAGTGATGGTGCGGCCTGCTCACCGGTCAGGCGGTGAACGATCTCGAAGTAGTCCTGCTTGAACCGATCCTTGAGCACTTCCTCGCGTGGTTTGACCTTCACCGCATAGACCGTCTGCACGTTCTGGTGATCGAACGTACGCCATTGCTGCTCGTCCTTCAGCAGGCTGTAACGATGGCCTTCGAGTGCTGCGATGATCCGCTCGCTGTCCAGGCTGCGTGCACGGGTGGCCGCGTCTGCCCATTGATAGACGATGCTGTAGGCCGATGCCGCAGAGCTGGAGGGATGAATCTGGTAGCGCTCATCATAGTTCTCAACGAATTTCTGACCGGCGACGGAGCCTTCCAGGGCGGGTACGCGCCACGTCCAAGGTTCGGTGCCGAGGACACCGCGCATGATGTCCGGACCCGCGGTCTCAACCATGTTTTGGGTAAGGTTCGGGACGGCGACCTGCATTTTCTTGTTCAGGCCAAGTTCATCAGCGATCCGCATCGCCCGCACCAAGTCTTCACCGAACAGCACCAGAACTAGCACCTCGGCCTCGCTCTGAGCCACCTCAGTCAACGCCGCACGATAATCGGATAGCCGTGCGCCAGGAAATGCGGTACGGATGCCCGGGTGCTGGTTGCTGTCTTGCGTGCTGGTGGCCTGGCGAAGCGAGCTCTCGCTTGTGTGGCCCCAGGTGTAATCCGACGTGATGTAGAAGTAGCGCTTGTTGGGAAAGTGCAGGTTCAGGTATTGGCCAAGCACCTTTGCGCTCATCCAGGCGTTGTTGCATTCGCGAAACATGTAGCGATGCGCGTCTTTGCCCGTCGTATCGTTAGAGTAGGTGAGGGTGCCGAAGTAGAGCAGGCCGCGCTCTTTAGCGCGCTTTCCTGCTGCGATGGCTACCGCACTTGAGGCGCCGCCGAACAGCATTGCAGCGCCTTCATCGGCCAGCTTGTCGACATTGGCTACGGCCTTTTCCGGTCGCGATGCCGAATTGCGTGTAGACAGTTTCAAGGGCCGGCCCAGAACGCCGCCGTTAGCATTGATTTCTTCGATAGCCAGAAGAGCGCCGCGCATTTGCGAGAGGCCTTCTTCCTTGTAGCTACCGGTGCGGGGATAGTTGAGCCCGAGGGTTATCGGATCGGCAGCTTCAACTGCCAGACAAAACCCCAGCCCAAGAGCGAGGAGTGCAGTCCGTTTCATTGCTGATTCCTTGTTGTAATTTTTGTTGGCGAGAAGCATTTTTACTGCCGCCTGCGACTATGCGTCACGTACTCATTCGTCGGGCAGGGGTGGTTTGTTGCTCAACTGTGAAAGGGTCGACGTTTTAAGGAGAACTTGGCCGTCTTGCGGTGGTCCGCCCCGTCATTGACTCGCCTGCATCCTTTCCTTAGGGTTCAGCGCCTCGGCATTTCAGGGCAGCCCCATGAATCACGGTGATCGCATCAAACTCGAAAGCTCGTGGAAAGCGGCTCTGAGAAATGAGTTCGAACAGCCCTACATGCAGGAGCTGAGTGCGTTTCTACGGCGCGAAAAGGCAGCCGGAAAGATCATCTACCCGCCGGGCCCGCTGATATTCAATGCGTTGAATTCCATTCCGCTGGACCAAGTCCGGGTGGTCATTCTCGGGCAGGATCCATACCACGGCGCTGGGCAGGCACACGGATTATGTTTTTCGGTACAGCCGGGCATCGCGCCGCCGCCGTCGTTGCAGAACATTTTCAAGGAGCTCAAGCGCGACCTTAACTTGGATATCCCCGGCCACGGCTATTTGCAGCATTGGGCGGATCAAGGTGTGCTAATGCTTAACACATCGCTGACAGTGGAGCAGGGGATGGCTGGGTCGCACGCCAAGATGGGCTGGCAGCAGCTTACCGACAGGATTATCGAGGTCGTTAGCGAAAGACGATCGAACGTTGTGTTCATGCTCTGGGGCGCTCACGCTCAGAGCAAGGCAAAGCTGATCGACCCTACCAAGCATCTGTTGCTCAAGTCGGTCCATCCTTCGCCCTTGTCCGCACATCGGGGCTTTATCGGTAATGGGCACTTCAGCCGGACCAACCAGTTTCTCAAACAGCAGGGGCTGGCACCGATTGACTGGAAACTGCCTGCGGAGGTTTGATGACTGGCGTCGCGATCGCGGCGCCAGTCGTGGGGTGTTTACTGATTTCCGCCGTGGCTTGCGGCAAGTTCCTGCGCTTTCTGCAGGTGTTGCTCGAGTTCCTTAAGTGTCGATTCAGCGAACTTCTTGAGTTCGGCGTTCTCACCGTTCTGGGCATACTCTCGATACAGCTCAATGGTCTGCTCGTGCGCCGTCACCTGATTATTCGCATAGGCCTGGTCGAAATTCTCACCGTCCCGCAGCTGCAGGATCATGGCTTTGGCCTTGTCCATCAGCGTCGCTTCGTCGGACATTTCCAAGTCTTCATGTTGGCCGGCAAGCTCGGCGAGCTTCTGGTTCGCCTTGGTGTGGTCGTCAATCATCTTTTGAGCGAAGGTCTTAACGTCCTCGGCGGTGCCTTTGTCCAGCGCAAGCTTGGCGGTTTCGATTTCCGCCATGCCCTTCGCTGACGCTTCGTCTACAAAATTTTCGCCTTCTGCGGCCAGCGCGAAATTCGCAGCCACACCAAACAACACGGCTGCGGTACCCGAGAGGAACGCTTTAGTCGTCATCATTGTTCTCCTTCAAGATAAACAAGCTGGTGCGGTGCCGAGGCACGGCCAGGCGGCACTAGCATGATGCGGCAAGATGCCGTCTATTTTGTGACTGGAGCGGGAAGTGGCGGTTCCCTCGACTAGGGCGAGCGGTCGGGGCGGGGGGAGTTGCAATAGAGCAGGGAACGGGTGCCGAACGGCACCCGTGGGGTTTTACTGCAGCATGTTCATCGCAGCGTCCATTGCGGCGGAAAGATCTTCGTCCTCTTGGAGCAAGGTGTTCGGGTCGAGTCCAAGCCTGGCAAACGCGGGAATTTGGTTCCAGTCGAGCTGGGTATACGGGTGCGAGGTGCCGATATAGCTTTGAAGTGTCGCAACCTGGACGACGTCCACGTAATCCACTTTTTCGGAGACGCGCGAAAAATTCAGGTGTTGGCCCGGTACGGATGCGATCGCATCGGGGAATTCCCACGTGCGGAGAATCTTTTCGCCAAGAACGGGATGAATGCGGTCAATAACGTGGTTGAGGCTTATGGAATCGCTGAGTAGCTCGCTGTGCTCTTCTGCGTAAGTGAGGATCGGCAGTACGCCGATCTGGTGAACCAGCCCTGCGAGCGTCGCCTGGTCAGCCGGCAGGCGAGTAAAATTTCGGCACAGCACATGGCTGATGGCGGCGATTTCCGTGCTTTTGTTCCAGACCTCGCGCATCTTGCGATCTACCACGTCGGTGGTGGCTTGGAACATTTGCTCCATGGCGAGGCCGGTCGCCAGGTTGGACGTGTAGTTGATGCCCAGGCGGCTGATAGCCATCTGAAGGTCGTTGATTTCCCGATTGGTGCGAAGCAGTGGGCTATTGACCACTTTGATGATGCGAGCGGTCAGTGCGGTGTCGTTACCAATCACCTTCGCCAGCGTCGGGATGCTTACGTCCGGATCTTCGGCCGCTTCACGGACGCGTAGTGCCACTTCCGGGAGCGTTGGCAGAACCAGCTGGTCGTTTTCGATCGCCTGCATCAGTTCCTGCTGGACCTTATCGGCAAGAGTGCTCATGTCGTTCCTTATCGATGATTCTGTGTTGGGCTTGGCTAAAGTGGGCGCTAGCGCTGGATTTCTCGGTCCGCGTCTAGCGTGTACGGCAGAGTGAGCAAAGTAAGCGGAGGGCCATCCGGCGAGCCGAGGAATATCCGGCCATCGGCTGCTGCATCTTCCTGGAGCACGGCGAGGAGCTCTAATGAGCCTTCCGCGCTTGCGGCCAGCACGACTTCGCCCACGCTGGAACCGTGAGTCGGCGAGTACAGGTCGAGTCCCGGGGCGGGCACTTCGATATCGGTGCCTTGCGCAGCAAGGCGGTGCAGCCGGCGTTTCAACTTGCCGAGATATTGCATCCGCGCGACGATTTCCTGGCCGGTATAGCAGCCTTTCTTGAAGCTGACGCCGCCCAGCGCTTGGAGATTTATCATCTGTGGAATGAATAGCTCGCGGGTGGAGGCGACGACCTGGCCAATGCCAGCGCGAATCTGTGCCAGCAGCCAGCGATCAATCAACGCTTCGGGAAGCTGAGCGGCTAACCGCAGTCGAGTCGTTTCGACTTCCGCCGCGCGTGTCCAGAGCTCGACACGTCCATCTGAAAGGCGAATCGCGATCAGTCCGTGGCCAGTGACGACCTGGTCGGCTGCCTGTGGTAGATCCAGACCCAGACTTACCAGGGCGCCGTCCCCGCCACTTATCCCGAAGCGAACCCAATCGGCACTCTCGTCATTCAGCTTGGATTTTGAAAATGCGGCGTACTTGGATAAATCACTGAGTTGCGTCTGGACCAGCTCACGGTCCATCGCCAGCAGGTAGCCATCCCCTTCCGGCAAAATGCGGAAGCTCGATTGCATACGGCCTTTGGGAGTGCAGCGCGCGCCGAGGCTCGATTGCTGGGCATTCAGGTAATTAAGGTTGCAGGTTAGTTGTCCCTGCAGAAACTTGGCTGCGTCCGGGCCGCGTACGGCCAGGATGCCTTCGTGCGACAAGACGCAGAAAAAAGCAGTGTCGGTCATGACGGGTCGCCGTGAAGAATCCGGACCGGCATCATAGCAGGAGGCTGACGAAACAGAGCGTGCGCCAGCTGACACTCGATGTCGCCTTTTAATGAACGTGCCGGCTCGCTGCGTCAGTCGCTATAATCCGGGGCTTCAACTCAGGAGCACTTGCATGGTCGAACAATCCGAACTCAACCGCCTGTTCTGGCAAAGCCGCCGTGGCATGCTTGAATTGGACGTGCTGCTGGTGCCTTTCGTCAAAGAGGTCTATCCGCAATTAAATGAAGAGGATCAGCGCCGTTACCGCAAACTGCTGAGCTGTGAAGATCAGGATATGTTTGGCTGGTTCATGGAGCGCGCCGAACCGGACGATGAAGATTTGCGCTACATGGTTCGCATGATCCTCGACCGTGTCCAGCCTTGATAATCACACCTTCGAATGCCGCTGGGGGAAGTCGGGCCTACTGCTGGCGCTTTATGGAGCTCTGTGCTTCCTGGCTATCGCGGGATTGCTGATATTGCCGGTTCCGCCCTGGCTTACGTTGGTCGGTATTCTGCTCTGTCTGCTGCATGCCGTCTGGGCGATACCGTTGCACATCTTGCTGTGTCGCGGCTCGTCCTGGCTCGGCCTGCGCCATGATCAGTCTGGATGGTCCCTTTGGAGTCGGCGTACGGGTTGGCAGCCTGTCCAGTTGCGCCCCGATAGCATTGCGCTGCCGCTGGTCGTTATCTTGCGCTTCAAGGCTGCGGGCAACTGGTTCGCGCGGGGCGTGTGCATTCCGCACGGTGCGATGCCGCCTGACCAGCATCGGCAGTTGCGGCTTCGATTGAAGTTCAGTCGCCGTAGGTGGGCGGCACCAGAATAGTATCCTTCGCCTGTGGCAACTGTTCCGGGTAGTCCAGAGTGAAATGCAGGCCTCGGCTTTCTTTGCGCTGCATGGCCGATCGGATCATCAGCTCCGCCACCATCGCCAGATTTCTCAGCTCAATCAAATCGCGGCTGACTTTGTAGTTGCTGTAGAACTCGTCGATCTCGCTGAGTAGCAAACGTACGCGGTGTTGAGCGCGAACGAGGCGCTTGCTGGTGCGAACGATCCCAACGTAGTCCCACATGAATCTCCGTAGCTCGTCCCAGTTGTGGGCGATGATGACGTCTTCATCCGAATCGGTGACCTGGCTCGCATCCCATGTGGGTAGGTGAGGCGGCGTTGAGACGGTGGGTAATTCGCTAAGCATGTCTTGCGCCGCAGCCTGCGCATAAACGAAGCATTCCAGCAACGAATTGCTGGCCATGCGATTCGCGCCGTGCAAGCCGGTAAAGCTCGTTTCGCCAATGGCATAGAGGCCGGGTAAGTCAGTTCTGCCGGCTTGGTCGACCAGCACCCCGCCGCAGGTGTAATGCGCCGCTGGCACCACGGGAATCGGCTCGCGAGTGATATCGATCCCAAACGTCAGGCAGCGCTCATAAACTGTCGGGAAGTGCGCTTTGATGAAGTCGATGGGTTTATGGCTGATATCAAGATAGACACAATCGATCCCTAGCCGCTTCATCTCATGGTCGATCGCCCGGGCGACGATGTCGCGTGGCGCCAGCTCAGCGCGCGCATCGAAGCGCGACATGAAGCGATCACCATTGGGCAGCTTGAGGACTGCGCCTTCTCCGCGTAGTGCCTCGGTAATAAGAAAGCTTTTTGCCTTGGGGTGGTACAGGCACGTTGGGTGGAACTGATTGAATTCCAAATTGCCGACGCGGCAACCAGCGCGCCAGGCCATGGCAATGCCATCACCGCATGCGCCGTCCGGATTGCTGGTGTAGAGATAGACCTTTGCCGCACCGCCCGTTGCGAGTACGACGAATTTTGACTGAAAGGTGTCGACTTCGCCTGTTGACCTGTCCAACACATAAGCGCCGAGGCAGCGCTTGCCTTCCAGCCCTAGTTTCCGCTCCGTGATCAGGTCAACGGCGACGCGCTGATGCAGCAAGTCGATATTGGTTCTGTCTTGGGCGCGCGCGAGTAATGTATTGAAAATCGCCGCGCCCGTTGCGTCTGCAGCGTGGATGATGCGGCGGTGGCTGTGCCCGCCTTCGCGAGTGAGGTGGTATTCGAAGCTACCGTCCTCGCGGTCGGCTTCCTCCCTGGTAAACGGGACGCCTTGCTCGATTAACCAATCAATGGCTTCGCGGCTATGTTCAACCGTGAAGCGTACGGCTTCTTCCTTGCACAACCCGCCACCGGCTACGAGCGTGTCGGCGACATGAGATTCGACCGTGTCTGCGTTATCCAGGACTGCGGCGACACCGCCTTGCGCCCAATAGGTCGAACCATTGGCCAGGTCGCCTTTGCTCAACACGGCGATACGGAGCGAGGCGGGGAGCTTGAGCGCTAGCGTCAAACCAGCGGCGCCGCTGCCTATGACGAGCACATCGTATCGATAGTGTTGGCTCATTTCTGATCTCACATTGAAGCGCGCCCTAGTATATAGGCGCGTCTGCCCGCAAAATAGCGGCCCGTTTCTATCTGGCTGAACCTTTGGAACTTTTCTTGCAGGCCTATCTCTATAGACAGTTGTGGATGCAGACCGGCAGACCATCGGTAGGTGGGCGGCTGGGTTTTGCTGTGGATATAAGGCGAGCGCCACGGGAACGATCTGTTTTGAGGCGCTCGCCAATGCCGTCAGGTGTGTTGCAGGACCGCTTGCTTGAAGGGGGAGAACTTTTGTGTAAAGCCCGGGTCTATTCTGGCAGGTCAGCTCGTAGGCGAGCGCAACACCCCTTCCAGGTCATGGAGGAGTGTTTATGCTAACCCAGGAGCAGGACCAGCAACTGGTCGAACGAGTGCAGCGGGGGGACAAGAGAGCTTTTGATCTTTTGGTGTTGAAGTATCAGCACAAGATCCTTGGGTTGATCGTGCGCTTCGTACATGATTCCCATGAGGCTCAGGATGTGGCGCAGGAAGCTTTTATCAAAGCCTACCGTGCGCTTGCGAACTTTCGCGGAGACAGCGCCTTTTATACCTGGCTGTACCGCATCGCCATTAACACGGCAAAGAA
The DNA here is from genome assembly GCF_019880365.1 of Pseudomonas sp. DNDY-54. NCBI lineage: Bacteria > Pseudomonadati > Pseudomonadota > Gammaproteobacteria > Pseudomonadales > Pseudomonadaceae > Pseudomonas > Pseudomonas sp. DNDY-54. The sequence continues at coordinate 3,218,997 of NZ_CP082271.1, read as the reverse complement.
TCATCTGGTGGCTAGAGGGAGAAGGCCACCTGACAGTGATGTCAGTTCCGAAGATGCCGAATTCTATGAGGGTGATCACGCGCTCAAAGATATCGAGTCGCCGGAGCGTTCGCTGCTAAGGGATGAGATAGAGGACACAGTTCACAGAACTATCCAACAACTTCCAGAAGATTTACGTACGGCTCTAACACTGCGTGAATTTGATGGTCTTAGTTATGAAGACATTGCAAATGTTATGCAGTGTCCGGTGGGTACAGTCCGCTCACGGATATTCCGGGCGCGGGAAGCCATCGATAAAGCATTGCAACCCTTGTTGCATGAATCCTGAGACAGCGGCGACAGCCAAGAGAGGAACCGCCATGAGTCGTGAAGCCCTGCATGAATCGCTGTCCGCGGTGATGGATAACGAAGCGGACGAGTTGGAACTACGTCGAGTACTCGCCGCAGACGGCGAAACCGAGATGCGATCGACCTGGTCGCGCTATCAGCTCGCACGTGCCGCAATGCACAAGGAATTGATTGAGCCTCGTCTGGATATCGCGTCGGCAGTATCGGCGGCGTTGGCCGATGAGCCGGCACATGCCGCAGTTAAGCCACAGCGTTTTGCCTGGCGTAATATGGGCCGTCTCGCTGTTGCCGCATCGGTAACCGTGGCTGTGCTGGCAGGCGTGCGTTTATATAATCAGAGTGATGTTGCTGGTCCTCAAATCGCGCAACAGGCGGCTCAACCTAGCATCGCGGTGCCACAGACCACTCAGGGGCCAGCTGTGTTGGCTGGTTATAATGGTGAGTCGTCGGCGCCCGAAGCCCAGACAGCAGGTGCTCAAGTGTCGGCCGATGGGTGGCATGAAAAGCGGTTGCCGGCATATGTTCGTCAACATGCTCAGCAGGCCGCGTTTGGTAGCGGCTCTGAAAGCGCGCTGCCCTATGCTCGTGCTGCCAGCATGGAAGATCGTTAAGGAACAACATGCGCGTTATACCGCTATGTGTGGTGCTCGGAGGCTGGCTGTCTATGCCGGCCTTCGCTGCTGATGCTGATGCCTGGATGCAGCGTTTGGCAGCAGCCGAAAAGAAACAGAGTTACCAAGGCACTTTCGTTTACGAGCGTAATGGCACCTTTTCGAGTCACGCAGTCTGGCAGTTGGTTGATGGCCAGGAGTTGCGCGAGCGACTGTACCAATTGGATGGGCCGGCGGCAGAGGTTGTGCTGGTGAATGGCAAAGTTCAATGTGCCGCTGAGGGCTTGGCATCTCAAGTGCGTGATGCCAAGCCATGGCATCAGAAGGAACTGGACCCGAAGGCCTTATCTGAATGGTATGACTTTCAGGTAATCGGCGAATCGCGGGTAGCCGGACGTCCTACCGTTGCATTGGCTATCCGCCCTCAGGATCAGCACCGTTACGGTTTCGAGTTGCATCTTGACCGTGAAACTGCACTGCCGCTCAAGTCCCTAATGCTCGACGAGAGCGGACAGCTGCTGGAGCGTTTTCAGTTCACCCATTTCTCACCAGACTCCATCGAGGCCGCTGATGTCGCTGCTGGGGCAGAGTGCAGCCCCGTTTCGCTGGAAGCAGAGCAGCAGGCCCGTTCGCCCGAGTGGCGTTCGGATTGGCTTCCAGATGGTTTCCAGCTTCTTGATTCCAACATTCGCCCAAGCCCTGCTTCCAGCGAAACCGTAACGTGGCTCTCGTACGGTGATGGCCTGGCGCGGTTTTCAGTGTTCCTAGAGCCCTTGCACGGTGCAGTCGTTGAAGATGCTCGCAGCCAGATGGGACCGACCGTGGCTGTATCCAAGCGTATCTCAACGCCGGACGGCGACGTGATGGTTACGGTTGTAGGCGAGGTTCCCCTGGGTACTGCCGAGCGAGTCGCACTGTCGATGCGGTCCGGGGTCGATCAGGCTGCACGATGATCGAAGAGCCTGGCCGCGTGGTTGCAGTCGAGCCCGGGGCAGTTTGGGTCGAGACGCAACGCGTCAGCACCTGCTCCGGCTGTTCTGCAAGGAATGGCTGTGGCCAGGGCCTGATGGATCGGCTCGGGGTTCGTGAGCGGCGTGGATTGATTCGCGCTCTTTCCGACCTCAATCTTGCCGTCGGCGACCCGGTCATTGTTGGCATCCGCGAGAGCGTGTTGTTGCGCGGCGCGATACTTGTTTATCTTTTTCCGCTTATCGTCCTGTTCGCCTCTGCATTAGTTGCGTCCAAATTGTCGGCTGTAGAGCCTTATGTGATGCTTTCGGGAATTGCCGGTTTTGTGGTGGCGTGGCTTATCGTAAGGAAGCGTAGCCAGCAGACCGCAGGCGACCCGGGCTTGCAGCCGATTGTGCTGCGAGCAATGCTGGCGACTGAGGGGTGACGTAACCAAGGCCGGTTTGTTTTCGTCGAGGGAGAATGCATTTGAAGATTTCACGGAATAGCTGCTTCGGTTTTCTGGCTTCGTTGTATTGCTTGGCGCACGTCTCGGTGGCCAGCGCACAACTGCCTGATTTTACGCCCTTGGTTGAAAGCGCCTCGCCTGCTGTTATCAATATCAGCACCAAGCAAAAAGTCTCTGCCCGCGGCGCGCACCCGCCCATACCGGACCTTGAAGGGCTGCCGCCAATCTTTCGTGAATTTTTCGAGCACGGCATTCCAGGCATGCCGGAGGGAGGTCAGCAGCGTGAAGCGCAGTCTCTGGGCTCAGGCTTCATCATATCGGCGGATGGCTACGTACTGACCAACAATCACGTGGTTGCCGATGCTGCTGAAATAATTGTCCGCCTGCCTGATCGCAGTGAGCTTGAAGCCACGCTGGTCGGTGCAGATCCCCGCACCGACGTGGCCTTGCTGAAAGTCGAGGCCACGGGGCTGCCGACCGTCAAGCTTGGTGAATCCAGTACTCTAAAAACTGGTGAGTGGGTACTAGCGATTGGCTCACCGTTTGGCTTTGACCATACCGTAACGGCGGGAATCGTCAGTGCAACGGGCCGTAACCTTCCAAACGAAAGCTACGTTCCCTTCATCCAGACTGATGTTGCCATCAATCCAGGTAACTCCGGCGGGCCGCTGTTTAATCTTCAGGGCGAAGTGGTAGGCATCAACTCTCAGATATTCACCCGCTCGGGTGGGTTCATGGGGCTCTCGTTCGCCATTCCAATCGATGTCGCTATGGACGTCGCTGATCAGTTACGTACCGAAGGCAAGGTCAGTCGTGGCTGGCTCGGAGTAGTGATTCAGGAGGTCAACCGGGACTTAGCCGAATCTTTCGGGCTTGACCGCCCTGCGGGCGCGCTGGTGGCGCAGGTGATGGACGGCGGGCCTGCCGCTAAAGGTGGGCTTCGAGTCGGTGACGTAATTCTCAGCGTAAACGGGAACACGATTGATATGTCAGCTGATCTGCCCCACCTGATCGGCGCAATCAAGCCGAACACTAAGGCCGAGCTTGGCATCGTCCGTGAAGGAGAGCGCGAGGAGCTAACCGTCCAGATCGGCGCTTTGCCGGAAGAAGGCGAGGAGATAGCGGCAACTTCGGGCCGCGCCGAGAAGAGCAGCAATAGGCTCGGCGTAAAAGTTTCGGAACTGACCGCTGAGCAGAAGCGCAGTCTCGACTTGCCCGGCGGCGTCGTGATTACCGAAGTGTTGAGCGGTCCGGCAGCAATGATCGGTCTTCGGCCGGGTGATGTAATTACCCATTTGAACAATCAAGCGATTGAGTCGGTCTCGACATTTGGTCGCGTTGCAGAGCAGTTACCCAAGAATCGGTCGGTTTCGATGCGCGTGTTGCGTCAGGGGCGAGCGAGCTTCATAACATTCAAGCTTGCTGAATAAATCATTCAGTAGATAAACAAAGCGGCCTGTGGCCGCTTTTGTTTTGTTTGAACCACCAATGGTGGCGCTGTGTTGCGGGCAACTGGGGTGCAAAAATCGGTTCCAGGGCGCAGCGTGGCGCTGAATAGACCTATCAGGTACACTTTGCGGCTATTTTCAGCGGGCAATCTGCCTGCGGCTTATTCGAGTGTTTAGCTGTGAGCGACCTGAGTCATATCCGCAATTTCTCCATCATCGCGCACATCGATCATGGCAAGTCGACCTTGGCTGATCGTTTCATCCAAATGTGCGGCGGCCTGACCGAACGTGAGATGAACGCGCAGGTGCTGGATTCGATGGACCTTGAGCGTGAGCGTGGCATCACTATCAAGGCGCACAGCGTAACGCTGTATTACAAAGCCCGGGACGGTAAAACGTACCAGCTGAATTTTATTGATACCCCCGGACATGTTGACTTCACCTATGAGGTCAGCCGTTCACTGGCGGCTTGTGAAGGTGCGCTGTTGGTTGTCGACGCAGGTCAGGGTGTCGAGGCGCAGTCTGTCGCCAACTGCTATACGGCTATCGAGCAGGGCCTGGAGGTCATGCCGGTACTGAACAAGATGGATTTGCCGCAGGCCGATCCCGATAAAGTCAAAGACGAAATCGAGCACATCATTGGTATTGATGCCACCGATGCGGTGGCGTGCAGCGCTAAAAGCGGCATGGGTGTCGACGATGTTCTTGAGCGGCTGGTGCAGGTAATCCCACCGCCCACGGGCGAGATCGATGCGCCGCTACAAGCCCTGATCATTGATTCCTGGTTCGACAATTATCTTGGTGTGGTTTCGCTTGTACGGGTTCGCCATGGTCGGATCAAGAAAGGCGACAAGGTTCTGGTCAAGTCGACCGGCAAGACCCATCAAGTCGACAGTGTTGGCGTGTTCAACCCTAAACACAGCAGTACGGCGGACCTGAAAGCCGGCGAAGTAGGCTTCATTATCGCTGGGATCAAGGACATTCACGGTGCCCCGGTCGGTGACACCCTGACACTGTTCAACACCCCGGACGTGGAAATGCTGCCCGGCTTCAAACGCGTCAAGCCACAGGTCTATGCCGGATTGTTCCCGGTCAGCTCGGACGATTTCGAAGATTTCCGCGAAGCGCTTCAGAAACTCACCCTGAACGATGCCGCGCTGCAGTACGAACCGGAAAGCTCTGATGCACTAGGCTTTGGTTTCCGCATAGGTTTCCTTGGCATGCTGCACATGGAGATCATTCAGGAGCGTTTGGAACGCGAATATGACCTGGATCTCATCACCACCGCACCCACGGTGGTCTACGAGTTGGCGCTCAAGAACGGCGAGACGCTTTACGTCGACAGTCCATCCAAACTACCCGATCTGTCCTCGATCGAAGACATGCGAGAGCCCATCGTCAGGGCCAATATTTTGGTACCTCAGGAGCACTTGGGTAGCGTTATTACTCTGTGTATCGAGAAGCGCGGCGTGCAGAAGGACCTCCAGTTCCTCGGGTCTCAGGTCCAGGTGCGCTACGACCTGCCGATGAGCGAAGTGGTTTTGGACTTCTTTGATCGCCTGAAGTCTGTCAGCCGTGGCTACGCTTCGCTGGACTACAGCTTCGAGTGCTTCCAATCGGCGAATCTGACCCGTCTGGATATCTTGATCAATGGCGAAAAAGTAGATGCGCTGGCGCTGATCGTTCACCGCGACAACGCGCACTACAAAGGCCGCATGTTGGTCGAGAAAATGAAGGAGCTCATTCCTCGCCAGATGTTCGACGTGGCTATTCAGGCTGCCATCGGCGGCCAAATCGTCGCTCGAAGCACCGTCAAGGCGTTGCGCAAGAACGTTCTGGCGAAGTGCTATGGTGGTGATGTAAGCCGCAAGCGCAAGCTTCTCGAAAAGCAGAAAGCGGGCAAGAAGCGAATGAAGCAGGTTGGCAACGTAGAGATTCCGCAAGAAGCGTTCCTGGCGGTGTTGAAGGTAGATAGCTGATGTCGATCAATTTTCCGCTGTTGCTGGTTATTGCCGTTGCGGTGTGTGGTTTTCTGACGCTTATCGATGTGGTGTTCTTTGCGCCACGCCGCCGGGCTGCGATCGCCAATTATGAAGGGCGTACCGCGGGCGAGCCTGATCAATCGACACTGGACGCCTTGAACAAGGAGCCGGTTCTGATCGAATACGGCAAATCGTTCTTTCCGGTGCTGGCGATTGTTCTGGTCCTGCGCTCCTTCCTTATTGAGCCGTTCCAAATCCCGTCTGGTTCCATGATCCCGACACTGGAAGTGGGCGATTTCATTCTGGTCAACAAATTCGCCTACGGCATTCGTCTGCCGGTTGTAGACACTAAAGTCATTGAGGTCAGCGATCCGAAGCGCGGCGACGTCATGGTGTTTCGCTACCCAAGCGATCCGAACATCAATTACATCAAGCGTGTCGTTGGTTTGCCGGGTGATGTGGTTCGGTACAGCAGCGACAAGCGGCTCAGCGTCAACGGTAAGCCGGTACCCGAGGTGCTGATCGGCGAGGAGCCGGGAAGCCTGGGTAGTGCCAAGCTGTACCGAGAGAAGCTGGGTGAGGTCGAGCACCTGATTCGAAAAGAGATGGGTCGGTATCGAGTCGAGCCTGACCGCGAATGGCGCGTCCCGGAAGGTCACTACTTCATGATGGGCGACAACCGCGATAACTCCAACGACAGCCGTTACTGGCAAGACGCGGCAATTCCAGCGGAGCTTGCCGGCATGGTTCCGGACCGCAATATCGTCGGCAAGGCGTTCGCGGTATGGATGAGCTGGCCGGATCCGAAGTTCAGCAATCTTCCACATTTCTCCCGGGTTGGTCTGATTCACTGAGTCTGTGAATCAGGGCCTGGTTCCGCCGGGCCGCCCCGTTATATTTGAGCGGCCCCGATCGGTGGGTAACGTACGACATAGAGGTCGACATGAGTTTTGCTCGTTCGCAAAAAGGGCTGTCCATGCTGAGCTGGATCATGGTGCTCGCGCTGGTGGCATTCTTCGCCAGTACTGCATTCAAGATGTTGCCGCATTATTTCGACTATATGTCCATGGACAAGATCATTAGCGGAGTGGAAAGTGACAAGTCGATGGAAGTCCGTACCGTTCGAGACTTCTACAGCCACGTCCGCAAAGGGATGGATGTAAATGGCATTCGCGACCTCAATCTTGAGGAGGCGCTGAAAGTCGTCATCGAGAATAATGAGTTCAAGGTCCATCTGGATTACGAAAAACGCGAGCCCCTGATCCGTAACCTCGATCTGGTGGCGAACTTCGACAAAGAATATCGCCTAAGGATGCCGTGAGCACTTCGTTAGCCCGTCTCGAGCGTAGGCTCGGTTACCAATTCAAGGACCAGGAGCTGATGCTCCTGGCCCTGACGCATCGCAGCTATGCCGGACGCAACAATGAACGGCTTGAGTTCCTTGGCGATGCGATCCTCAACTTCATTGCCGGCGAGGCGCTGTTCAACCACTTTCCGCAAGCCAAGGAAGGGCAGCTTTCCCGGCTGCGGGCGCGTCTCGTCAAAGGAGAGACCCTCGCGGTCCTGGCCCGTGGTTTCGAGCTCGGCGAATACCTCCGACTGGGGTCGGGCGAACTGAAGAGCGGTGGTTTTCGGCGTGAATCCATTCTGGCTGACACGCTGGAAGCGCTTATAGGTGCGATTTATCTCGATAGCGGTATGGAGAGTGCGCGCGACCGTGTACTCGCCTGGCTCGCCAACGAACTGGACGGGCTGACGCTGGTCGACACCAACAAGGATCCGAAGACCCGCCTGCAAGAGTTCCTGCAGTCACGCGCGTGCGAACTGCCGAAATACGAAGTGGTGGCAATTCAAGGTGAGCCGCACTGCCGGACGTTTTTCGTGGAGTGTCAGATCGCGCTGCTGAACGAGAAAACGCAAGGGCAAGGTGCCAGCCGGCGTATCGCCGAACAGGTTGCCGCTGCTTCGGCACTTATCGCATTGGGCGTGGAGAATGGACATGACTGATGAACACCAGCAGGACGACGCAGTAAGCCGCTGCGGATACGTTGCGATTGTCGGTCGTCCAAACGTCGGCAAATCGACGTTACTCAATCACGTGCTCGGGCAGAAACTCGCGATCACCTCGCGCAAACCACAGACTACGCGTCACAACATGCTGGGGATAAAGACCGAGGGCGCTGTTCAGGCGGTCTATGTCGATACGCCCGGCCTGCATAAAAACGGCGAGACCGCACTTAACCGCTATATGAATCGCACGGCATCCTCGGCCCTCAAGGACGTCGATGTCGTTGTATTCGTGGTTGACCGTACCCGTTGGTCCGATGAAGACCAACTGGTGCTGGAACGCATTCAGTATGTTGAAGGTCCGGTGATCATTGCCGTCAACAAGACTGATCGAGTGGAAGACAAGGGCGAGCTGCTGCCCCATTTCGAATGGCTTGCACAGCAGCTTCCGAAAGCTGAAATCGTGCCGATTTCCGCCCAGCACGGGCAGAATCTGGACGTGTTCGAGAAGCTAGTCGCGTCCCATCTGCCCGAAGGCGATCACTTCTTCCCGGAAGATCAGATCACCGATCGCAGCAGCCGTTTTCTTGCAGCCGAGCTGGTGCGCGAAAAGATCATGCGCCAGCTGGGCGCTGAAGTGCCGTATCAGATCACCGTCGAGATCGAAGACTTCAAGCAGCAAGGGCATGTTCTGCATATCCATGCGCTGATTCTGGTCGAACGTGATGGTCAGAAGAAGATCATCATTGGCGACAAAGGCGAGCGCATTAAACGCATTGGCCAAGAAGCCCGTAAGGACATGGAAGTGCTGTTCGATTCCAAGGTCATGCTCAATCTCTGGGTCAAGGTGAAGAGCGGTTGGTCCGATGACGAGCGGGCGCTGCATTCGCTGGGCTATAGCTAACGACCGACGCTTCCTTTAGCTCCACCCGATGGTTAGTTGCAGCCACAGGTCGCGATTGACGTATGGGCGACAGCCGGCTTGGTGGGGTTTGGCCATCTGATGACTTCACAATCCGCCTTTGTTCTGCACAGCCGGCCGTACCGCGAGAGCAGCGCGCTGGTGGATTTCTTTACACCCGAAGGAAGGCTGCGCGCCGTCCTTCGCGGCGCACGAGGCAAGGCCGGAACCCTGGCGAGGCCGTTCGTACCGCTCGAGGTTGAGTTTCGCGGGCGTAGCGATCTCAAGGCGGTGGCCCGTCTGGAAAGCGGCGGCTTGGCCTACTGGCTGGATGGCAATGCGCTGTTCAGCGGGATGTACCTCAATGAGTTATTAATCCGGTTGTTGCCCGCCGAAGACGCGCATCCCGCAATGTTCGAACATTATGTCGCGACGCTGCCTGCGCTGGCGGCGAAGCGTCCGCTCGAGCCTATATTGCGAGCCTTCGAATGGCGGTTGTTGACCGAGTTGGGCTACGGTTTCGCCCTCGATCAGGACATTTCGGGGAAACCGATCGACAGCGCGTGCCTCTATCGACTGTTGCCGGATACCGGGTTGGAACCGGTGGGTCTATTCCAACCCGGCTTGTTCAACGGTGCGGAACTCCTCGCCATGGCCGAGGCCGATTGGAACGTGCCCGGTGCCTTGGCAGCAGCTAAAAGATTGATGCGTCAGGCCCTGGCGCCGCATCTTGGTGGCCGGCCTCTGGTCAGCCGTGAACTGTTCATGAATATCAAGGAGGTCCCGCGTGACTGAAGCCAATCGAATCCTGCTAGGCGTCAATGTCGATCATGTCGCCACCCTGCGCCAGGCACGTGGCACCCGTTATCCCGATCCCGTGAAGGCTGCGCTGGATGCCGAAGAAGCGGGGGCGGACGGGATCACGGTGCACCTGCGCGAAGATCGCCGCCACATCCAGGAGCGCGACGTGCTGATGATGAAGGACGCGCTGCAGACCCGGATGAATTTTGAAATGGGGGTTACCGAGGCGATGCTGGCTTTTGCCGAGCAGCTGCGCCCTGAGCATGTCTGCCTCGTCCCGGAGACTCGTCAAGAGCTCACCACCGAAGGCGGCCTGGACGTCGCCGGTCAGGAATCGCGCATTCGTGAGGCGGTCATTCGACTCGCCGCCTGCGGTGCAGAGGTGTCGTTGTTCATCGACGCAGACCCGCGGCAGATTGAAGCCGCTGCGCGTGTCGGCGCGCCGGCCATTGAATTGCACACCGGGCGCTATGCGGATGCGCACGGCGTGGCCGAACGGGCCTGCGAGCTGGCTCGGATCCGCGATGGCGTCGAATCTGGGCTGAGCCATGGCCTGATCGTTAATGCCGGTCATGGTCTGCATTACCACAATGCCGAGCCCATCGCGGCGATCCGTGGCGTCAATGAGCTGAACATCGGGCACGCAATTGTTGCTCATGCGCTGTTTGTTGGTTTCAAACAGGCCGTCAAGGAGATGAAGCATCTCATCCTCACCGCGGCGGCGCGCGGCTGAAGCGGGGCGGTTCCGTAATACGCTAGCGTCGGAAGAAGATATTCAGCAGAACCGTCAGCACCACGCTCAGGATGATCATCGACGTGACGGGGATGAAGGTTCTGCTGCGCTCCGACTCGATGCGGATATCACCTGGCAATTTGCCGAACCAGCTCAACAGGCCCGGCGCGTAATGAAGCACCACGCCGAGCAGGAGCAGCAATAACCCTGCGGCAATCAACCCTTTCGCCATGTCGTCTCCTGTTCTGTTCAGTGGTAGGCGGCAAACGCTGCGACGACATGCCGTGCAAGGACTTCTACGGGCTCACTGCAGCCGGGGGCGCATAAGAGGTTGATCCTGTACACGCCCAACGATGGGAGACTTACGCCTTCGTCCAAGCGTTTGAGCGGCGGCTTGACCAAGCTCAACGGGTAGGGCGCCACCGCAAGATCGGCGATCATTGCGGCTTCCTGGCCCGCGCACTGCTCGCTGGAATAGGCGATTCGATACGACCGTCCCGCTCTGTCTAGTGCATCCAGCGCTTGGCGGCGCCACGCACATTCAGGCGTGGACAACGCCAAGGGCAACGGATCGCGCTCGACCGCGACGCCTCCAGCGCGTCCGGCCCAGACCAGCGGCTCGCTGTGGATGACCTCCCCGCGCGAATCGTCCTGACCAAGGTTACCGACACTGATGAGCGCCACGTCCAGCTCACCGGCGTCGATGCGCTGAATCATGTCGATGCTCCGCCCAACCGAGACGTTCACCTCGATGCCCGGATGGGTTCGTGCAAAAAGGGACAGCAGCCCCGGCAAGATATGAGTGCCGATATCGGCGGGCGTACCGAAACGTACCTGGCCGTTCAGCTGTGGCGTGACAAACGCGCTTACCGCTTCCTCATTGAGTTTCAGCAGCCGGCGGGCATAGCTCAATAGGCGCTCACCCTCGCTGGTTAGGGTGATGCGGCGGGCCTCTCTAATAAACAGCGCACAGCCGAGCATGGTTTCGAGGCGCTTGATCTGCATGCTGACGGCTGAAGTGGTCCGGAATATCTGGCCCGCCGTGCGGGTAAAGCTACCGGTTTCAGCGATCGAGACGAAGGTGCGGAGCACGTCAATTTCCAGCAACGGCATGGCGGACTGGGGAAGCTGTTCGGGCATTCCGGGCATGGGCTGACCTTCAATTTTGTTTAACCGATAGTTCTATTCTAGTCGTTTGTCTGAATCGTCAAGGTCACTCAGTCTGGTTCCACCGGCCAGTTCGGTCGGCAGGCTCCGGGTGCGCCTGAGCGCCCTGCAGGTTAGGAGGACGTGATGAAGTGTTCAGACCGACGATTCATAGATGAACCAAACGATCCGCGAAGAGGCCCAGCGATGCCGGATGTCTATCTGCCGGCCATGTGGCCAGTTGAGCTGCAGACGTTGGCGCTCGACTGGTTCGCGGCCTGGCGCAAGCGCCGCCTCTATCGGCGCCTGCTCACGCTCAGCGACCGGCAATTGCGGATGCGTGACTTGAGCCGGCCGCGCGTGCTGGAAAAAGCACAAGCGCCGTTGCGTCAGCTGGCTGAAGAACAGCGCAGGGGCCGCGCGCTGCGTTAGGGCTTGCGTGCGATCAGCACGGCGCGCATCGGAGCGGGCAGGCCTTCGATCGTTTTTCCATGATCCTGCGGGTCTAGGAAATCCGGCAGAGATTGATAGCGCATCCAGTCCGTACTGCGCTGCTCCTGGATGCTGGTGACGCTGACGTCGACGCACCGCACGTCAACGAATCCGGCGCGGCGCAGCCAGCATTCCAGCGCGGCGACCGAAGGCAGGAACCAGACATTGCGCATCTGCGCGTAGCGGTCCTCCGGGACCAGGGCGGTGTGCTCGTTGCCCTCGACCACGAGGGTTTCCAGGACCAATTCGCCGCCTTTGACCAGGCAATCCTTGAGGTCGAGCAGATGGTCGACGGGGGAGCGACGGTGGTAGAGCACGCCCATGGAAAAGACAGTGTCGAATCCTTCGAGCTTAGGCGGCAGTTCTTCCAGTGCCATGGGGAGATGCCAGACAGGCAGCTCTTCCAGGTAGCGCTTCATCGCGTGGAACTGGCAGAAGAACAGCCAGTTCGGATCGATGCCGACCACAGAGTCGGCGCCGGCACCGAGCATCCGCCACATGTAGTAGCCGTTGCCGCAGCCAACATCCAGGATGCGTTTGCCATTCAGATCCAGGTGCGGTGAAACGCGGTCCCACTTCCAGTCCGAGCGCCATTCGGTATCGACGTGTACACCGAATACATTGAACGGCCCTTTGCGCCAGGGGGACAGGCCGAACAGCGCGTCGTGCGTCACGGCACGGCAGGCCTCGTCGCAGCCAGCTTCCAGGCGGAACTCCGCCCTCAGCTCGACCGCGGTCGGCGTGATATCCGGCAACGCATCGACGGCGCGACGCCAGCGCGGCAGGTCACCGTGGCCAATCGCGAGTTTGCTGTCGAGTTGCTGTTGCAGGCCGTTTGCCCACGCTGCCAGCGGAGTACCGGCCAGACGCCAGGCGAGGGGAGTGAGATCGAGATTCATGGCAGGGCGATCAACGAGGCGAAATTCAGGCATTGAAACCAGGGCACCACCTTGGAAAAACCGGCGTCGATCAGGCGCTGGCGGTGGGTTTCCAGGCTGTCGGGCTTCATCACGTTCTCGATGGCGCTGCGCTTCTGGGCGATTTCCAGCTCGCTATAGCCGTTGGCGCGTTTGAAGGCGATATGCAGGTCGGTCAGCAGTGCTTGCTCCTGCTCGTCCTCGAACCGCAACTTCTCGGAGAGGATCAGCGCGCCACCGGGAACCAGCGCCTGGCGTATGGCGCCGAGCAGGGCTGGCCGCTGCTCGGGGGGGATGAACTGCAGCGTGAAGTTGAGCGCGACCAGTGAGGCGGGCTTGAATGCGAGGTTGAGCACATCCGCTTCGATCACGTCGACCGGGAGCAACTCTTGAAACATCGAGTCCTGCCCATGCAGATATTCCCGACAGCGCTCGACCATGGCGGCAGAGTTATCGACGGCAATTACCTGGCAATTGTCTGTCTTGACGTGCCGGCGCAACGCTTGCGTCACGGCGCCCAGCGAGCATCCCAAGTCATAGAGGCAGGTGTTCGGCTGGGCAAATTGCGCAGCCAGCACACCGATGTTCTCGACAATAGTGGGATAGCCCGGAACCGAGCGTTTGATCATGTCGGGAAAGACCCGCACCACATCTTCGTTGAAGACAAAGTCCTGGGGCTGGGCGAGGGGCTGGGCGAACAGGCGATCGGGTTCGTGGCTCACGGCGGTGTCTGGGCAGCTGAAAAACAGGGGCGGCATTGTAGCGGAAAGCCAGGCCGATCGCCCTTGCCAACTGGACAGCCGGCGAACTGCCCCTGGGGTTATTCGACCTCGATACGGCAGTCGAACAGACCGGCCGGCTCAGATTCGCTTTCCCAAGGCCGCTCATACGTCAGGTAGAGGCGCCCGCTACCGGCGTCAGCTGCCTCGAAGCGCCAAGTGGACATGCCGTCGCCACCGATCACGTCCGTTTTTGGCGAACTGAATACCTCCGGCCCGAGGCTTTTCAGTTGTTCGTTCGACACGTCGCGCAGATGCCAGCGGTAGCCCGAGGCGGGATTGCTCGGCAACGTGACGATCAGCGTCTGCCCTCGCTGCAAGTTCACCGGACAGTCCGCATCATCGTTCAGCGCGACGCTGCTGGGCGGAGTCGTGGCGCAGCCGGCAAGCACGAGCAGAGGAGCAAATGAAAGGAGACGGGCAAGCAACATGGTGATGGGCTCAGGAGAAAAAGAAGGAGAACAACGCAGGCGTCGCTGAAAACCATAAGACGTGAAGGCGCAGGCGTAAAGTCATTCGCGATCGCGGCGCAACCGCCACGCGGACAAAGCATCGCGACGGGCCGTCATGCATCGCACGGCCCGTCGCCGACGATCAGAACAGCACCTTCACCACGTCGCTGAATCGCTTGGCGAAATGCATCGTCAGGCCTTCCTTCAGATAATCAGGCAGCTCTTCGAAATCCCCTCGGTTCAGTTCGGGGATGATCAGCTCGTATAGCTTCAAGCGGCGCGCGGCGATGACCTTCTCACGCAAACCGCCGATCGGTAGTACCAAGCCCGTCAGCGTGAGTTCGCCGGTCATGGCCACGCCTTTCTTGGGCGCCTGGTTGCGCGCCAGAGACAACAGGGCACTGGCCATGCTGATGCCGGCGCTCGGACCATCCTTGGGTGTTGCGCCTTCCGGTACGTGCATGTGCACGAAGGCCTGGTCGAAGAACTTGGGATCGCCTTTGAATTCCTTCAGGTGCGAATTCACATAGCTGAACGCGATCTCGGCTGACTCCTTCATCACATCACCGAGCTTGCCGGTGAGTTTGAAACCCCGATTGAGCGTATGAATGCGCGTGGCTTCGATGGGTAGCGTGGCGCCGCCCATGCTGTTCCAGGCCAAGCCGGTGACGACCCCGACCCCGGTGAGCAGTTGTTCCGGATGCCAGAACGGGATGCCCAGATAACTCTCGATATCCTTCGGACCAATCTTGATTTTGCTTTCGGGCTCATCGAGCAGCTTGACCACGGCCTTGCGCACCAGCTTGCCGAGCTGTTTGTCGAGTTGCCGCACGCCAGCCTCGCGTGCATAACCTTCGATCAAATGGCGCAACGCGCTATCGCTAATCGCCAGGCGTTTTTTCGGCACGGCGGCACGCTCGAGCTGCCGCGGCCAGAGGTGGCGTTTGGCAATCGCCAGCTTTTCCTCGGTGATATAGCCAGACAGACGGATGATCTCCATCCGATCCAGCAGCGGTCCGGGAATCGAATAGAGGCTGTTGGCCGTGCAGACGAATAGCACCTTGGACAGGTCCAGACGCAGATCGAGGTAATGATCGAGAAAGCCGACGTTCTGTTCCGGGTCCAGGGTTTCCAGCAACGCTGACGCCGGGTCGCCCTGGTGGCTGTTGCCCAGCTTGTCCACCTCATCGAGCATGATCACCGGGTTCATCACTTCAACTTCTTTCAGTGCCTGCACCAGCTTGCCGGGCAGGGCGCCGATGTAGGTACGCCGGTGGCCCTTGATCTCGGCTTCATCGCGCATGCCACCCACACTGAACCGGTAGAACGGGCGGCCCAGCGATTCGGCAATCGACTTGCCGATGCTGGTCTTGCCTACGCCTGGTGGGCCGACCAGCAGCACGATGGACCCGGCGATTTCGCCGCGAAATGCGCCCACGGCGAGGAATTCGATGATCCGACTTTTGATGTCATCGAGCCCGGCGTGGTGCTCGTTGAGTATTTTCCGCGCCCGTTCAAGGTCGAGCTTGTCCTCGCTGTACAGGCCCCAGGGCATTGAGGTCGCCCAGTCCAGATAATTGCGCGTCACCGCATATTCAGGCGAACCCGCCTCCAACACCGACAGTTTGGTCAGTTCGTCGTCGATACGTTTCAGCGCGGCAGGTGGCACCACCTTGCCTTCCAGGCGAGAGCGGAATTCATCGGCGTCGGCGCTGCGGTCATCCTTGGTGATGCCCAGTTCCTGCTGAATGATCTTCAGCTGTTCCTTGAGGAAGAACTCGCGCTGGCGTTCGCCGATCTTGCGATTCACTTCGCCGGTCAGCTCTTTCTGCAGCTTGGCGACCTCGACTTCCTTGCGCAGCAGCGGCAGGACTTTTTCCATGCGCTTGAGGACGGGCACAGTGTCCAGGACTTCCTGCAGCTCGATACCTGGCGCCGTGGTCAGCGCGGCGGCGAAGTCGGTCAACGGAGACGGCGCGTTCGGGCTGAATCGGTTGAGGTAGTTCTTCAGTTCTTCGCTGTAGAGCGGGTTGAGCGGCAGCAGCTCCTTGATCGCATTGATCAGCGCCATGCCGTAGGCCTTGACCTCGTCACGTGGGTCCTCGTCGCTCTGCGGGTAGTCGACCTCCACGAGGTAAGGTGGTTTACGGCGCAGCCAGCCCTTGATTCGGACCCGGGCCATACCCTGGGCGACGAACTGCAGCTTGCCACCTTCCTTCGACGCGTGATGCACGCGAACCATGGTGCCGTGGTCAGGCAGGCTGTCCGGATCGAAACTGGCCGCATCCGGCGCCGGCGTATCCATATAGAAGAGGGCCAGGCGCTGGTGCGGTGTCTTTGCCACCAGCTCCAGGGTTTCTGCCCACGGGTCTTCGTTAACGATGACCGGTAACACCTGAGCGGGGAAGAAGGGCCGGTTGTGCACCGGGACGATATACAGCTTGTCGGGCAGGTTCTGATCCGGCAGCGCCAGACCGGTAGAAGAAATGTTCTGCTCAAAATCCTGATTGATGTCGTCGTTCATGCGGCACCTGTTGCGAGTACGTGCTCTTTAGATGGGTATCCGCCAAATGATTTCAATCCGATTGCAGCCTTTGGCGCTTGCCCCCGGCTGTGAAAGCGCTCATGCCTCCGGTAAAGTGCGGCAATACGTCAGGTACTCACCATGCTCAATGCCCGTCTGCTTCGCCTTGATGATCAGGCCCACGAACACGCCCACGACTACCATCAGTTGGTCCTGTCGCTCGCGGGCAGCGCCGAGTTCGAAGTGGACGGCTCGGGCGGTGAGGTTTGCCGCATGCGCGCGTGTCTGGTGCCAGGCCATGCCGAGCACGAGTTCGCAGGCAAGGGTGAGAACCGCATGCTCATCATCGATCTTGATGAGCAGGATCTGAGCGCGGATGATCCTCGCCTGCTGGCCCAGCTATTCGAGACGCCACGCTACCCGGCGCTGGATGCCGACTTCCACAACCTCCTCAATTACGCCGGTGCTGAGCTGGCACGTTACGGCAGCGATCCGCTGCTGGCGCGTGCGTTGGGCGGTGTGCTGCTGCGGGCCTTGCATTTGCGGGTCTTTGGCGAGGCAACAGGCCAACCCAAGGGGCCATTGGACGTGGCGCGTCTGGATGCGCACATCGAACGCAATCTGGCGCGCCGGATCACCGTGGCTGAGCTCGCACAAGTTGTTTGCCTGAGCCCGAGCCACTTTCATGTTCAGTTCAAAGACAGCGTTGGCCTGACCCCTCACCAATACCTGCTGAAAAGCCGGCTGGATCGCGCCGCGAGATTGCTGCGGGAGAGTCCGCTGCCGTTGGTCCGAATCGCGGAAGAGTGTGGTTTCTCAAGCCAGAGTGCGCTCACCACAGCGACGCGGCGCTACCTCGGGCTGACGCCGAAACGACTACGGTGTGGCGATGATTAACCGACGTCGAATGCACGGTTTCGGTCCGTTTCTCCCTTCGCTGGTCGCCTCCTGTCGCGCCTAACGGCTTTCTGTGACAGCAGTTTGACGGTTATCAAAACGCGTAGCTTTTTGTAAAAGATCCGTAGTTTTGCGCAACAACCCAAAACGCCCCCGCCGTAGATTCGCCTACCCGTTCGGCGAACCGCTGTGCAATACACCGCTCAGATCGCTCGTCGAGCCAGTTCCACACAACAACACTCCACGAGAGGAGCGGCGCGATGTTCAAAGCCGGTCAAGTCTTGCAGGGCGATTTCGCCAACCTGAAAGCCGCCGAATTCTTTCCCGTCATCAGCGCCAACTACAGCGTTGACGAGGCGGCCTACCTGAACGAACTGCTGCAGCTCGCCGATCCCGGCGAAGCGGGCATCGAAGCCATCCGCCGTGAAGCTCGTACCCTGATCGAAGCGGTACGTGGCCGCGACAATGCCGTCGACACCCTAGATGCGCTGCTGCGTCAGTACAGCCTGGATACCCATGAAGGCCTGATGCTGATGTGCCTGGCCGAAGCGCTGCTGCGCGTGCCGGATTCGGCAACGGCCGACGCCCTGATCCGCGACAAGCTCAACGCCGCCGAGTGGGAACGCCACCTCGGCCAGAGCGACAACGTGCTGGTCAACTTCGCCGCCTGGGGCCTGGTGATGACTGGCAAGGTCGTAGACCCGGACAATTCCGACGGCCGTCCGAAGAATGTCATCGGTCGACTGGTCAAGCGTTCCGGTGAGCCGGTCATCCGCGCGGCGATGAACCAGGCGATGAAGCTGATGGGCAAGCAGTTCGTGCTTGGCCGGACCATCTCCGAAGCGCTGAAGAACGGCCGCCCCGAGCGCGAGAAGGGCTACACCTATTCCTTCGACATGCTCGGCGAAGCGGCGCTGACCGATGAAGATGCGCGCAAGTACATGGCCGATTACCGTCAGGCGGTGGAAACCGTCGGTGCCGAGCCGCAGGTTGGCCCCGGCCCGCGACCGTCGGTGTCGATCAAGCTGTCCGCGCTGCATCCGCGTTACGAAGTGGCCCAACGTGAGCGTGTGCTCACCGAATTGTTCGAAAGCGTCCGCGAGCTGGCCATCCTGGCGCGCAAGCTCGACGTCGGCATCACCATTGACGCCGAAGAAGCCGACCGCCTCGAACTGTCGTTGGAACTCTACGAGAAACTGATGCGTGACCCGGCCATTGCTGGCTGGGGCGAGTTTGGTCTGGTGATCCAGGCCTATTCCAAGCGCTGCCTGCCGGTGCTGGTCTGGTTGACCCTACTGGGTAAAGAGCTGAACGCCCGCATCCCGCTGCGTCTGGTTAAAGGCGCCTACTGGGACAGCGAGATCAAGCAGTGCCAGGTTCAGGGTCTCGATGGCTATCCGGTCTACACCCGCAAGGAAGGCACCGACACCTCCTACCTGGCTTGCGCCCGGTATCTGCTGTCCGAGCACACCCGTGGCGTGATCTACCCGCAATTCGCCAGCCACAACGCGCACACGGTGAGCTGCATTCTTTCGATGGTGGGCGAGCTGAAAGTCCCGCGTGAGTTCGAGTTCCAGCGCCTGCATGGCATGGGCGACGCGCTCTATGACACGGTGATCGAGAAGTACCGCAAGAACGTGCGCATCTACGCGCCGGTTGGTGCTCACAAGGACCTGCTGCCGTATCTGGTGCGGCGCCTGCTTGAGAACGGCGCCAATTCATCCTTCGTCCATCAGCTGGTCGACCCGCGCGTGCCGGTCGAGACCCTAATTGATCACCCGGTCACCCAGCTGCGTCAGTTCAAGACCCTCGGCAACCATCGCATCCCGCTCCCGCCGGCGCTGTACGGCAATCGGACCAACTCGCAAGGCATCAACATGAACATCCAGACTCAGTGGAACGACCTGTCCAGCGCCTACCAGACCTTCCTTGATCGCCAGTGGCAAGCCGCGCCAGTGATCGGCGGGCAGAAGCTCACTGGCACAGCGCACAAGGTGCATTGCCCGTATCAACTCAGCCAGGAAGTCGGCACTGCCCAGTTCGCCACTGCCGAGCAGGCCAAACAGGCCATCGACGGGTTGTCAGCTTTTTGGCCGCGCTGGAACGCGACGCCCATCGAGCAGCGCGCGCAGATTCTCGAACGCCTTGGTGACCTGCTGGAAGCCAACCGCGCCGAGCTGATGGCCATGTGCACGCTGGAAGCCGGCAAAACTCTGCAGGACGGCATCGACGAAGTCCGTGAAGCCGTGGATTTCTGCCGTTATTACGCGCTGCAGGCTCGCCTGAAACTTGGGCGTGAAGAACTCAAGGGCCCGACCGGCGAGCGCAACGAGCTGTTCCACGAAGGCCGTGGCGTATTCGTCTGCATCAGCCCCTGGAACTTCCCGCTGGCGATCTACCTCGGTCAGATCACTGCAGCCTTGGTCGCCGGCAATACCGTGCTGGCCAAGCCCGCCGAGCAGACCAGCCTGATCGCTGCGCGCGCGCTGGAACTGATGTTCGAAGCCGGTCTGCCAAAGGAAGCGATTGCCTTCCTCCCGGGCGACGGCGCGACCCTTGGCGGCGTGTTCTGCCGCGATCCGCGTGTGGTCGGTGTGTGCTTCACCGGCTCCACCGACACGGCGCGCATCATCAACCGCCAGCTGGCCGAGAAAGAGGGCGCCATCGCTACGCTGATCGCCGAAACCGGCGGCCAGAACGCGATGATCGTCGACTCCACCGCGCTGCCTGAGCAGGTGGTCAAGGATGCCATCGGTTCGGCCTTCACCAGCGCTGGCCAGCGTTGTTCCGCCCTGCGTGTGCTCTACGTGCAGCGAGACATCGCTGATCGGGTAATCGAGCTGATCAAAGGCGCGATGGACCAGCTGAAAGTCGGCCCGACCCATCTCCGCGAAAACGACCTGGGCCCGGTGATCGATGCCGAAGCGCGTGACGGCCTGTTGGCGCATATTCAGCAGCTCAAGGCCGAAGGCAAGGTGATCGCCGAAGCCAAACTGCCGGGCAGCCTCAATGGCCATTTCGTTGCGCCAGTGGCGTTCGAGATCGGCGGGATCCACGAGCTGAAGAAAGAACAGTTCGGTCCCGTGCTGCACGTGGTGCGTTTCGATGCGGCGGACCTGGAAAAGGTTGTCGCCGATATCAACGCCACCGGCTACGGCCTGACCCTCGGCATCCACAGCCGCAACGAGGAAACCGCCGAGCGCATCGAGGCGCTGGCGCGGGTCGGCAACCTCTACGTCAACCGCAACCAGGTGGGCGCCGTGGTCGGTGTGCAGCCGTTCGGTGGCTGTGGCCTGTCTGGCACCGGCCCGAAAGCGGGTGGCCCGAGCTACCTGCTGCGCTTCGTCAACGAGCGCACCACGTCTACCAACACCACTGCTGTCGGGGGGAACGCGTCCTTGTTGTCGCTCGGCGACGACTGATCGTCGACCCGGCGGGATACGGCCGGCGGCCCGGTTCAGGGACTGCCGGTTGAATAGAACAACAGAACAGTTGGCGGATTGCTCTTCCGCCTCTGATGGGCTCAGGTGAGCCCGTCCTCGGTGATGGCGCGAACCGCCATCGCCCTCTGCCAGGTGGGATCGGGAATAACCGCTCGCCCATCCACAACAACTAATGAGGGAACAAAATGAGCATCAGTACACCCACCCTGATCACGTTCGTGATCTACATCGGCGCGATGCTGTTGATTGGCTTCTTCGCCTACCGAGCCACCAAAAACTTTGATGACTACATCCTTGGCGGGCGCAGTCTGGGCAGTTTCGTCACCGCTTTGTCGGCGGGCGCGTCGGACATGAGCGGCTGGCTGTTGATGGGCTTGCCGGGGGCGATCTTCGTCGCGGGCCTGTCCGAGAGCTGGATCGCCATCGGCCTCATCGCCGGTGCCTGGCTGAACTGGCTGTTCGTGGCCGGCCGCTTGCGTGTTCATACCGAGCGCAACAAGAACGCGCTGACCCTGCCGGACTACTTCTCCCACCGTTTCGAGGACGAGAGCCGCACGCTGCGAATCTTCTCGGCGCTCGTCGTGCTGGTGTTCTTCACCATCTATTGCGCGTCCGGCGTGGTCGCCGGCGCGCGTCTGTTCGAGAGCAGCTTCGGCATTTCGTACGACGTCGCGCTGTGGATCGGTGCGGCGGCCACCATTCTCTATGTGTTCATCGGCGGCTTCCTCGCGGTGAGCTGGACAGACACCGTGCAAGCCACGCTGATGATCTTCGCGCTGCTGATCACGCCGGTGTTCGTCATCCTCGCGCTGGGCGACATGGGCGCGGCGATGGATACGATTGCCACACAGAACCCGGCCGCGTTCGACATGTTCAACGGCTTGTCCTTTGTCGCCATCGTCTCCTTGCTGGCCTGGGGCCTGGGTTACTTCGGCCAGCCGCACATCCTGGTGCGCTTCATGGCGGCTGACTCGGTGAAGACCATCCCCAACGCCCGTCGCATCGGCATGGCCTGGATGATTCTGACGCTGGCCGGTGCTGTGGCCGTGGGCTTCTTCGGCATCGCTTATTTCGCCGGTAACCCGGAACTGGCCGGTCCGGTGACCGAGAATGGCGAGCGCGTTTTCATGGAGCTGGTGAAGATACTGTTCAACCCCTGGGTCGCCGGCATCATCCTCTCCGGCGTATTGGCGGCCGTCATGAGCACGCTCAGCGCCCAGCTGCTGGTCAGCTCCAGCGCCCTGACGCAAGACTTCTACAAGGCCATGCTGCGCAAGAACGCCTCGCAAACCGAGTTGGTCTGGGTGGGTCGTGCCATGGTTCTGCTGATCGCCTTCATCGCGCTGGGCATCGCCTCCAACCCGGACAGCAAGGTGCTGGGCCTGGTGTCCTACGCCTGGGCAGGCTTCGGTGCCGCCTTTGGGCCGGTGGTGCTGATCTCACTGCTGTGGAAGCACATGACGCGCAACGGCGCGCTGGCCGGCATGATCGTTGGCGCGGTGACGGTCGTGGTGTGGAAGGAATTCGTCGGGCTGGGGCTCTACGAGATCATCCCCGGCTTCATCCTCGCCAGCCTTGCGATCGTCATCTTCAGCAAAGTTGGCGGTGGTGCGTCGCCGAGCATGATCAAGCGTTTCGAAGACGCCGAGAACGAGTACCAGGGTCGCTGATCCGCTCGTTCAGATAAACAAAACCCCGCTGCCAGCCTTGGCAGCGGGGTTTTTTATTCGCTTGCCACTTCGCCAGCGACTGGCGCTCAGTCATCAACGATAAGGTTTTCGCGCTCGTCCTTGGCGCCCGCAGCGATCAGGTGCTCGGCCTGGTCTTCGGGCAAATGAACGCTGGCACTGTCGATGTGCGCCACCGACATGCGGGCAGCCGGGTCGGTGCTGATGCGCACATCCATAATCGCGCTGCGGTAGGTTTGGCCGGCGACGGTGGCGGAGCAGGTGCCGGTGGGGATATCGATGGTGACTGACATGACGGACCTCCAGGTATGTCGTGTGGCTCGGCACTGGCGTGCGCGTTCCATAGTGCTCTGACCCCGCCGAGGCCGATCCGTTGCCTGCGGGCGAAGGGGCCAAAGCCAAGGGCGAAGCGCGGCGCGCGGCGCGCGGTGTTCGGTTGGTACGGCAGCCTCGCTCAGCTAGGCAGCATCAGGTTGCGATCAGGTTGCGCCTGGGCACCTGCCGAAGACAAAACCCGTCCGGCCACAAGCCAAGCCGCCAAGTAGACGCTATGCTTTGCGGTTACTCGGCCATCCGTTGCCGACGCTTCGCATCCCAACGTTAACGTGTCGTCAGTGGAGGCGGAGGAAAGCCTCCGCAGCACAAGGAATACATAACAATGAACGTGAGTAACCCAACCCTGATCACCTTCGTGATCTACATCGCGGCGATGATCCTCATCGGTTTTATCGCCTATCGCGCCACCAAGAACTTCGACGACTACATCCTCGGCGGCCGCAGCCTCGGCAGTTTCGTCACGGCGCTTTCTGCGGGCGCGTCGGACATGAGTGGCTGGCTGCTGATGGGCTTGCCGGGCGCGATTTTCGTTGCCGGGCTGTCGGAAAGCTGGATTGCCATCGGCCTGATTGCCGGTGCGTGGCTGAACTGGCTGTTCGTCGCCGGACGACTGCGGGTGCATACCGAACACAACCACAACGCATTGACCCTGCCTGACTACTTCTCCCACCGTTTCGAGGACACCAGCCGTCTGCTGCGGATTTTCTCGGCACTCGTCATTCTGGTGTTCTTCACGATCTATTGCGCCTCCGGTGTCGTCGCGGGTGCCCGCCTGTTCGAGTCCACCTTCGGCATGGATTACGGCACGGCGCTGTGGGTTGGCGCTGCGGCGACCATCCTTTATGTGTTTATTGGGGGCTTCCTCGCGGTGAGCTGGACCGACACCGTGCAAGCCACGCTGATGATTTTCGCGCTGCTGATCACCCCGGTATTCGTCATTCTCGCGCTGGGCGACATGGGCACCGCGATGGACACCATCGCCGCGCAGGATCCGTCGAACTTCGACATGTTCAAAGGGCTGTCCTTTATCGCGATCATTTCCCTGCTTGGCTGGGGGCTGGGTTATTTCGGACAGCCGCACATCCTGGTGCGCTTCATGGCGGCTGACTCGGTGAAGACCATCCCCAACGCCCGCCGCATCGGCATGGCCTGGATGATCCTGACCCTCGCTGGCGCGGTGGCCGTGGGCTTCCTTGGTATTGCCTACTTCGCCGATAACCCCGGGCAGGCCGGCGCGGTGACCGAGAACGGCGAGCGCGTGTTCATGGAACTGGTGAAGCTGCTGTTCAACCCCTGGGTAGCCGGCATCATCCTGTCCGGCGTACTGGCCGCCGTCATGAGTACGCTCAGTGCGCAGTTGCTGGTGAGTTCCAGTGCCCTGACGCAGGACTTCTACAAGGCCATGCTGCGCAAGAACGCCTCGCAAACCGAGCTGGTCTGGGTCGGCCGCGGCATGGTGCTGCTGATCGCATTGATCGCCATCGGCATCGCGTCGAATCCGGACAGCAAGGTGCTGGGTCTGGTCTCCTACGCCTGGGCGGGCTTCGGGGCTGCCTTTGGTCCGGTGGTCCTGATCTCCCTGGTCTGGAAACGCATGACCCGCAACGGCGCGCTCGTTGGCATGCTGGTCGGTGCGATCACCGTGGTGGTCTGGAAGGAATTCATCGGCCTTGGGCTGTACGAAATCATCCCGGGCTTCATCCTCGCCAGCATCGCCATCTACGTTGTCAGCCTGATGGGTAAAGAGCCCGCAGCGACCATTCAGCGTCGCTTCGAAGCGGCCGACGCCGAATACCACGCCGGCTGATCGCCCCGCGCCGGGATCATCGCCACCGCGGCGATGATCCTCGCGCTTCGCTTCACCTGTAATTCTTCTGTTGTTACTCGCTCCGGGGACGGATACTCCGCGTCGGGTGCCGGTTCTGGGCGCCTCCGCTAGGAAATTCAGGAGTATTCCAATGAAAGCGCAATCCGTGACCATTCGTGCCGTAACCGTCGTGCTGGCGGCTCTGTTGATGACCGGCTGCAGCCTGCGTTTGCCGGGCATCGGCATTGATGTTGGCGACGGTGGCGGCCACGGCGGTAACCACTGCCCACCTGGCCAGGCCAAGAAGGGCAACTGCTGATACAGGCGTAACCCCAGCGGACTGGGTGGCCGTCGCCACTCAGTCGCGCTTATTGGAAATCCCCCGTCCGTCCTAGCGCCTATTCCAGAGGCTGCCCTTCGTCGCCAACGGACGCCGCGACGGGTGCGCCATAAGCGACACCCCAGTCGTCATATTCCCAAGACCATACTGCCGCTCATCCCCCGAGCCGTTGGGCCATTTGACAGGTCCAAGCTTTCTGCCACGGTTAGTCGAAGTGCGTGTTCCGCTTGCGCTTGGCAAGCCCGGCAAAGCTCGCCCTGCAAAAAACAAAAACAATAAACAACCGAGGAAACATCCATGCTCCCAAGCAAGTTGGCTTCAGCCTGTGCGCGTGCCGTTGCCGGCGTAATGCTGGTCGGCACCATCGGAATAGCCGCCGATGTTCAGGCACGCTCCAAGCCGATCAAACCGCCGGTATCGAACAGCGAAGCGCGCGCGCAGGATTCGCGCACCTTCTTCCCCGTTGAATCACCGTTGGCGCCATTCCCGGGCCTGCCGAGCGAGCGCTGGACCGGTATCTACGAGGGATCGTCGTACCAGATCGAAGTGCCGCCGAACTGGAACGGCATGTTGGTGATGTATGCGCACGGCTTTCGGGGCACAGGCCCGGAGCTTACCGTCGGGCCACCGCCCATCCGCCCATGGCTGCTGCAACAGGGCTATGCCTGGGCCGCCTCCAGCTACAGCAAGAATTACTACGATGTCCGCGCCGGCATTGAAGACACCAATGCCCTGGCGTTGGCCTTCAGCAGCCTGACCGGCAAGGCTGAGCCGAGCAAAACCTATATCACCGGGCACTCCATGGGCGGTCATGTCGCGGCCGCTGCGGTCGAGGCCGAGACCTACGTCACCGCGAACAATCCGGTGCGCTACAGCGGCTCGGTGCCAATGTGCGGCGTGACCGGCGATGTGTACGAGTTCGAGTACCTGATGAATTTCACCCTGGCCGCGCAGCACCTGGCAGGTCAGGGGCCGACCAGCTTCCCGGCGACCGACTTCCAGGCCAAGTTGCCGCAAATCATCGGCGCGCTGTGGGAAACCTATCCGACCGATCCATCGCCACAGGGCGAGAAACTGGAAGGCATCGTGCGTGAGCTCAGCGGTGGCGAGCGCCCAATCTTCGCCGAAGGCTTCCGTACCAGCCTGCAAAGTGTCGTGTTGGGGACGGGGGGCCGTGATGGCTCGGTCGACGGCATCCTCGCCGATTCGCTTTCGGGCAACCTCGCCACGCGCTACCAGTTCGATACGAACAAGGCGATGTCCCGTGAGGAGCGCGAATTCAACGACTCGATCATCCGCGTGATTGGCCATCCGCCGGCCAACAGCATCCGCCCGGACGGCCTGCGCTGGATTCCGGTCGTGAACGGCCAGTTCAACGTTCCGGTGGTCAGCATTCACACGCTCGGCGACCTGTACGTGCCGTTCAAGCATCAGCAGATCTACCGTCGCAACGCCGAAGCCAATGGCAACGGGGAATTGCTGGTGCAACGCGCCATTCGCGCGCCTAGCCACTGCGATTTCACCTACCAGGAACAGGTCGAAGCGATGGCGGCGATGCTGCAGTGGGAGCAGCAGGGCATCAAGCCGGCCGGCGATAACGTCCTTAACCCGCGCGTCGTAGCCAATCCCGCCTATGGCTGCGAGTTCACGCGTAACGACGGCACGCAGAATCGGTCCGCGCTGCCGGCTTGCCCGAGCAATTGATTCACTAGCGACGGAAAAAAAAGCCCTGCGCATCTGACCGGCAGGGCTTTTTTACTACTCGAATAGCCTGGTCAGGCTTTTCCTTTTGCCGTTCCGCCATGCAGGCTTGCATTGCCCCAGCTGCGCAGCGTGTTCTGCTTGATGCTCGAAATCTTCCAGTCGCTGTCGATGTTCTCGAAGCCGAACTCATAGCTGCCACACGAGTGGAAAAAGTCCGCGTCCGAGCCGGCCGGGTCAAAGCGAAGAATCAGGTAATTGCACCGCGCACTGACGGCGCGCTCACCCAGGCCGCCCGTGATCAACAGATTGGAAAAACTATGGTGTTTGGCCAGCCGGTCCACCGCGCTCTGCCGGCGACCGACGAACGCCTGGCCCGCCATCGTGGTGGGCTGCTCGCGGCCCGAGGATGAATAGTCCACGGCAATCTCAGGCGCCAGACACTCGCCCATCGCCGGCCAGTCCCGGTTATCGAAAGAAAGGAAGAACCGGCAGAGCAGGTCGTTTATCTGCAGGAAGACGGTCGGGTCTACTGGTTTCAAGATGCGCTCCAAATGAAGTAGCTGACTGTACGTGTAAATCACAAGGCGGCGTCACCGCGCCGCAACGTTGCCACACCGAGGCGGGCAGCCGGGAAGGCCACTGCAAATAACACAATCGGCCCGCCATGCGTCTGGCGCAATTGACCGAAAGGGGCGACCAAACTACTGTACGCACATACAGTTTTGAGGTCTGTACCATGCCCGTGCATTTCCTGGGGCCTGCCGCTCCGTCCACCATTGCCTTGCCGTTTTTCAGCTTTTGCGTCCCCGCCGGCTTTCCCAGCCCCGCACAGGATCACATGGAAGGCACGCTCTCGCTCGATGACCTGATGAACATCCGTGCGCCACACACCTACCTGGCGCGTGCCGACGGCGACAGCATGATCCATGTGGGCATTTTCGACCGGGACATCCTCGTCATCGACCGTGGGCGCGATGCCGAGAAAGGCGAGGTCATCATCGCCGCGCTCAACAACGAGCCGTTGGTGAAAATCTTTGACCGGCAGGGCGACCAGATCATCCTGCGCTCGGCCAATCCCAAATTTCCCCCACGCTACCTGCTCGAAAGCGAAGAGCTGTACGTCTGGGGCGTGGTGCCCTTCAGTGTGCGCACCCATGGCAAATATTGAACGCGCGCTGGCCCTCATCGACTGCAATTCCTTCTACGCCAGCTGCGAGCGCGTCTTCCGGCCCGACCTGCGCACCACGCCCATCGTCGTGCTCTCGAACAACGATGGCTGCGTGATCGCCCGCTCGGCGGAGGCCAAGGCCCTGGGCATCAAGATGGGCGCGCCGTACTTCAAGGTGAGGCGTGATCTGGAGCGCTGGGGTGTTGTGGTGTTTTCCAGCAACTACGCCCTGTATGGCGACATGAGCGAACGGGTGATGACGGTCATCGAACAGCGTGCACCGGCCGTCGAGGTGTATTCCATCGACGAGGCGTTCGCGGATATGACCGGCGTCGCGGATGCGGAATCGCTCGGGCGCCGCATCCGTGCCGATGTGTTGCGCCTCACCGGGATACCCGTGGGCGTCGGCATCGCCAACACCAAGACGCTCGCCAAACTGGCCAACCATTCAGCCAAACGCTGGATGAAGCAAACCGGCGGCGTGGTCGACCTGCGCGACCCCGAGCGGCGCGACAAGGTGCTGCGCGTCACGAGCGTGAGCGATGTGTGGGGTGTTGGCCGGCGCATGACTGAACACCTCAACAGCATGGGCATTCGCAGCGCCTGGGACCTGGCCAGCGCCGATGCCTGGACGCTGCGCAAACAATTCAGCGTGGTGATCGAAAAAACTGCCCGCGAACTGCGCGGCACGCCCTGCCTCGAACTGGAAGACGTGACCCCGTTGAAGCAGGAGATCTGCTGCTCACGCATGTTCGGCGACCGCCTGCGCGAACTCGCCCCCATCCGCGAAGCCGTCGCCACCTACGCCGCCCGCGCCAGCGAAAAGCTCCGCGCCCAACAGTCATTGTGCAAACGCGTACGCGTCAGCATCCGCACCGGCATGTTCAACCCCGACGAACCCAAGTTCGCCAAAGGCATCGTCTGCGAACTGCCATACCCCACCGACGACACCCGCTACATCACCCGCGCCGCTATCGCTGGGCTAGAGCTTGTCTATCGAGAGGGCTTCGCCTTCAGCAAAGCCGAAGTACTGCTGATGGACCTCTGCCAGCGCGGCGAATACACCGACGACCTCTTTACCGAAACCCAACCTGCTGCGGCAGAGCGCGTCATGGGCGTGTTGGATGCGGTTAATGCGAAGTGGGGGCGGAATACGCTCAGGCCGGGCCGCATCCCTACGGCGCCGGATTGGGGGATGCGGCGGGAGTTGATGAGCCAGAGCTTTACGACGCGGTTGGATCAGTTGTGGGAGGTTGGGTGTAGGTAGGCAGCGGGGAACCAGGCGAGCTAGGGTAAAGCGAGCCCGCGTGCGGACGATCAAGCCATCGGAGCGGGGCGGGGGCGATGTGGTCCCCAGCAATAGTACCGGCAACCAGACCGTAGCAGCTCCCCCGTCGACAGCACCAAAGCTCAGAGTTAAAGTCTCTTTGCCAATTTTTGTCATCCAAGGTGTAGCCATGAGCACCATGAACATCTCTTTGCCAGAAACGCTAAAGAGCTTTGTCGACGATCAGGTTAACCAGCGGGGCTACGGAACCAGCAGTGAATACGTGCGCGAATTGATCCGTAAGGATCAGGACCGTCAACAGCTGCGAGCCATGCTGCTGGCCGGAGCCTCGTCTGTTCCCACCTCTGCCGCTGACGCGGACTACTTCGAATCACTTCGTGGCAGCGTGCGGAACGCTAAAAGATGAAGCAAAAGGCCGTAATCCCAAGGGTCCTAGCAGTTCAGGATGTAGACGAAGCGGTTACTTACTACCTGAACGAGCAAGCCGAAGCGGCGGCCCTTGGCTTTATCGACGCGCTAGAACGCGCTTATAAACATATCGGGCGTTACCCGGCGTCCGGATCCAGCCGATACGCTCATGAACTGGATCTGCCTGAGCTGCGCTGCTGGAGCCTCAAACGCTATCCGTATGTTGTGTTCTACGTCGAGCGTGACGACCATATTGACGTATGGCGATTGCTGCACGGGATGCGTGATATCCCGGCCTGGCTCGCTGATGGGGCTAAATAAATCTGTCGCTTTATCCCTATAAGCAGTGTCCGGAATCGGTTGACCACTACCGCCATCAGTATGACTTGAGATCGGTATCCCTGGAAAATCTCTCCCCAGGCACCTCTTTTATCAGGGCCTGCCCGGCTATCGGCGTCTTACCATCGAATGTGAGAGTTGGGCCACCATGCAGTTCCCAGCCGTTGTTCAACGACTCGGTAACCCGCATGCAGAACAAAACATCGTCTGGGCCAGTAACAAATCTATATAACTTCATAAATTTCCTACTCTGAAAGTTTCCTTAATTTACATGGGCTTATAACTGACTAGTTCAGGGCCGCTGCGCCGCTTATTGGCGCAGCGGCCTCTGCAGTGCCAGGTTGGGGGCAGGCAACTCCCGAAGCCCGTGTGGCGTGTCAATATGGGCGACCAAATGAGGAGCCGCTCCGCTAGGAAGCGGAGATACAGACAGCAGGCAGTTAAGGTCGAGGGAAGACAGCATACGAGCAGCACGCTCGGGCTCAGAGTGAAAGAGTTCAAGCTTGAGGAGGGACAGCCCAAGATCTTGAAGCTTTGCGGCGGGATGAATATCAGTCTGCCATTCAATTAGTGCAGGGCCAATGCCATTTAGAGGAACTGAACCATCGGCGGGAATAGTAATTAGCCAGTTTAGTGCGCCACGGCTAATGGGCTCGACTATCCCAAGCGGCTCCGAGCAAGCGCCTGCCGTTACATGAATGTCGGTAGTGCGAGCAACCCACGTAGAAAGGGACGGCACTGCGTCGGGGCGCAAGCTATCAAGGCCGAACCAGCGAGGCCGCTTGGGCGCAGGGGCATCCGGATTGGGCGAAATGACTTCAAGGAACAGCGCGTCGCCCAGACGTAAAAGTAAGTTGTGCGTTCCCATATGAGGATGCTCGCCACCAACCTGGGGCTCGGCCCCAAGGGTTTGCCATACAAACTCCGCACCTGCTTCAAGTGATGGTGACGTAACCGTGATATGGTCTAACTGGCAACGCGGCACGCTAAGTCCCCCAACGTTTGGTTAAGCGGCAGGCTTTAGCCCGGTCTAGCGAGCGGAGCGGTAATCGCTTGTTGTGAAAAGGAGAAAGATTTATTTTTTCGCCAAGCCCGCCAGCATGCCCATCCTAAATAAGCCATACCCTAAACGAAAAAGCCCCGCAAATGCAGGGCTTTTTCAAATCTGGAGCGGGCGAAGGGAATCGAACCCTCGTCATGAGCTTGGGAAGCTCAGGTAATGCCATTATACGACGCCCGCGTAGGCAGCCTTTGTACCAGAAGGGTGGGGTGAGGAGAAGCGGGTGCGGCGTTTAGGCTGATAAATGCGTTTAGATCTGCGCGATTTCCGCTGGGGTCAGGCTGCGGTACTGGCCAGGGACGAGGGTGGGGTCGAGCAGCAGCGGACCCATGCGTTCGCGGTGCAGTGCGGTGACCTTGTTGTTAAAGTGGCCGAACATGCGTTTGACTTGATGGTAGCGGCCTTCATGCAGGGTCAGGCGGGCTTGGTAAGTGCTTAGCAGTTCGAGTTCGGCGGGCAGGGTGGTGAGGTTCTCGAAGCGAAAGTAGAAGCCTTGGGCGAAGCGGTCGACGCAGATGGGGTCGATCGGGTCTTCCGTTTCCACAAGATAGGTTTTGCCCAGCAGGCTTTCCGGTTGGGTGAGGCGACGGGACCAGAGGCCGTCGTTGGTGATGATCATTAGCCCGGTGGTGTTGAAGTCCAGCCGCCCGGCGATGTGCAGTTCTTCCTTATCCGGTTCGTTCAGCAGATCCAGCACCGTGGGGTGTCGCGGGTCAGCGGTGGCGCTGACGCAGCCGGCCGGTTTGTTGAGCATAAAGAAGCGTGCCGGTTTGCCCGCCTGCAGCAGCTCGCCGTCGAGCTCAACGCGATCGAAGATGCGAACCTCATGAATGCCTTCGCGGACGATTTGGCCGTTGACCGATGCGCGGCCGGAGGCGAGCAGCAGGCGGGCTTGTCGATGGCTGCAATGAGGCAGGTTGGCGAGGAAACGGTCGAGGCGCATCAGGGCTGTGTGGTTACGGCTTT
Source organism: Pseudomonas sp. DNDY-54 (assembly GCF_019880365.1). NCBI lineage: Bacteria > Pseudomonadati > Pseudomonadota > Gammaproteobacteria > Pseudomonadales > Pseudomonadaceae > Pseudomonas > Pseudomonas sp. DNDY-54. The sequence continues at coordinate 3,186,995 of NZ_CP082271.1, read as the reverse complement.
AAAAAAGGTGTTGTTGCGTTTGGTTGATCGCTGCTGGGATGAGATCAACCAAACGCACCGCAGCGGGCGACTGACGGGGCGTTCGCTCATGCCCGTGTGGGTGATGGCGCGACGCACGACACACGTCGCGCCGGATTGGTCAGCCCTTGCGGCGCTTGAGTTGATCGGTCAGCTGGGTGGGCAGTTGGCGAATGATCAGCATGTTGCGGGTTTCGTCATATTCGATCTTCGAGCCCAGCAGATGCGATTCGAAGCTGATCGAGAGCCCCTCGGCGCGCCCGGTGAAGCGCTGGAATTGGTTGAGGGTGCGCTTGTCAGCCGGGATTTCGGGCGAAAGGCCGTAATCCTTGTTGCGAATGTGGTCGTAGAACGCGCGTGGGCGCTCTTCATCAATGACGCCAGAGAGCTCCTCCAACGACATCGGCTCACCGATCTTGGCCTGGCTGCTGGCGTAACCCACCAGCGCGCTGGTCTTCTCGCGGGCTTTTTCTTCCGGTAGGTCCTCGTTTTCGACGTAATCGCTGAAAGCCTTGAGCAGCGTGCGCGTTTCACCGGGGCCGTCGACGCCTTCCTGACAACCAATGAAATCGCGGAAGTACTCCGAAACCTTTTTGCCGTTCTTGCCCTTGATGAACGATATGTACTGTTTTGACTGCTTGTTGTTCTTCCACTCGGACAGGTTGATCCGCGTGGCGAGGTGCAACTGGCCGAGGTCGAGGTGCTTGGCTGGCGCGACGTCCAGCGAATCGGTAACGGTCACGCCGTTGCTGTGGTGCAGCAGCGCGATGGCCAGGTAGTCAGTCATGCCTTGTTGATAATGGGCGAACAACACATGGCCGCCGGTGGAGAGGTTGGACTCCTCCATCAGCTTCTGCAGATGTTCCACGGCCTGGCGGCTGAAGGCGGTGAAATCCTGGTTGCCATCCATGTACTGGCTTAGCCAGCCGCTGAAAGGATAGGCGCCCGATTCGTCGTGAAAATAGCCCCATGCCTTGCCCTGCTTGGCGTTGTAGCTTTCGTTGAGATCGGCCAGGAGGTTCTCAATAGCCTGGGACTCGCCCAGCTCCGAATCGCGGGCGTGAAGCACGGCGGGGGTGCCGTCCGGCTTTTTCTCGATCAGGTGAACAATGCAGTGGCGAATCGGCATGGGTTACTCGCGTCGGGTGAGGCAAACAGGCCGCAGTTTACCCGAGCTGCCTTGCACACCGCAGGGCAAAAAAATGGATGCGGACGGGTAGGGGCATGCGAGTAAGATGATCTCCCCTCGTTATTTGCATAAGTGTGTCGGCGATGAATGCGATATGGCGCAACAGTGCCTGGATTCTGTTGGGTGGCTCTTTGATCCTGGCCGTTTCCCTGGGTACACGGCATGGCTTCGGCTTGTTTCTCCCCCCGATGAGCGCGGAGTTTGGCTGGGGGCGTGAGGTCTTTGCCTTCGCGATTGCGCTGCAGAACCTGATCTGGGGCCTGGCGCAGCCGGTCACGGGCGCGCTGGCGGACCGCTTCGGCACCGCCCGGGCGGTACTGATCGGCGGCGTGCTTTACGCGGTCGGTCTGCTGCTGATGGCTGGCGCCGATTCGCCGGTGTCGCTGTCCCTGAGCGCGGGTCTGCTGATTGGCTTGGGCCTGTCCGGCACTTCGTTTTCGGTGATTCTCGGTGCGGTCGGGCGGGCCGTCCCGGCTGAAAAACGCAGCATGGCGATGGGTATTGCCAGTGCCGCGGGTTCGTTCGGTCAGTTCGCGATGTTGCCCGGCACGCTCGGCCTGATCGGCTGGTTGGGCTGGTCGTCTGCGCTGCTGGCGCTCGGCCTTCTGGTTGCGCTGATCATGCCGCTGGCGCTGATGTTGCGCAGCGGCCCGCCGGCTCCGGTGACCGGTCCGCAGCAGACGTTGGTGGAGGCGCTGCGGGAGGCGGTCAGCCATTCAGGGTTTCGCCTGCTGGCGCTCGGTTTCTTCGTCTGTGGCTTTCAGGTTGTGTTCATCGGCATCCACTTGCCGGCGTATCTGGTCGATCAGCAGCTGCCAGCGATGGCCGGCACCACAGTGCTGGCACTGGTTGGGCTGTTCAATATTGTCGGCACCTATACCGCCGGCTGGCTCGGCGGGTGTTACTCCAAGCCGAAACTCCTGGCTGCGCTGTATCTGCTGCGAGCGGTTGTGATCAGCGCGTTCTTTTTCGCGCCGCTGACGCTCTGGACCGCCTATGCCTTCGGCATTGCGATGGGCCTGCTATGGCTGTCCACGGTGCCGCTCACCAACGGTACGGTGGCAACGCTGTTTGGCGTGCGTAACCTGTCGATGCTTGGCGGTATCGTCTTTCTGTTCCATCAGATCGGTTCGTTCTTCGGTGGCTGGCTGGGCGGTTGGGTCTATGACCGGACGGGCAGTTACGACCTGGTCTGGCAGATTTCCATCGCACTCAGCCTGATGGCGGCGGCGCTGAATTGGCCGATTCGCGAGCAGCCTGTAGAACGCGTGCGCCTGGCGGCGGGCACCGCCTGATGCGTGCCGGATTGCTCTGGACCGGGTGCGCCGTGTTGGCGGCGCTGGTACTGGCTGCGGCCTGGTGGGGCTGGAGTCAGGGCGGGCTGGCCTTGCTGCAGCTGGGCGTCGGTATCTGCTGATCGATCGTTCGGGTAGTTTTTTTGGCGGCAATGGAATCAATTCGACCCAGATGGCTCCAACAAGCGAGACGAGCACGCGCTGTCGCGTAATCGTCATCGAAGCCCTGTAAAAAGCTGCGGCATGCAGTTATCTGGAGCCACCGAACCATGTCCACCCTTACCGAACTCGCCCAACAGATCGCTCAGCTTTACCCGCTGCAGGACAAGCGCGTTGGCAAGCGCTACCGCGTCGTGGGAGAGCTTGCCGGCATGACCGAGCTGGAAGAGATCAACGGCGCGCCGCGCTATATCCAGACACTGGCGCTGAAGAACAAGCAGCTCTGGGATATCGCGGTCTGAGGTGATGCCCTGCATCCGCGAGGCGCGGCGTGACGACGGTCGAGAAATCGCTCGGTTATTAGGCGAACTCGGTTATCCCGATAGCGGTGATTTCATCGACCGTCGCATCCAACAACAACTGAACCATGACGATGCCTGTCTGCTCGTGGCAGAAGGGGATGGCGGTCAGTTGATCGGCTTCATTTCCCTGCATTTCATCGCTCAACTGGCGCTCGAAGGTGATTTCTGCCGAATCAGCTATCTTTGTGTCGATGCGACGGCTCGCGGTCAAGGGCTCGGGGCGCTGCTGGAGCAGGCTGCCGAACAGCGTGCCCGGGCGCGAGGCTGTGACCGCATCGAGCTTCACTGTGATATCCGTCGCGAAGCATCCCATCGCTTCTATGCCCGGCTGGGCTACGAAGACGCCCCGAAATACTTTCGCCGGTCGCTGACCTGAATCAGCCCGGTTTCGGCTTCCAGCGTGTGGCGCGCCATTCACGCTGCTGGTCGTCGGTGAGAAAGGTCCAGGCGACGAAGCGGCTGCGCTTCTGTCCTTGAGACATGTCCGACACCCGCACCATTCGGGCGCCGAGCTTCTTCAGTCGCGCTTGCAGCGGCTGCACATTACCGGCCTTGGAGACCAAGGTGCTGAACCAGCACACCTGCGGTGCCACGCTGCGACTTTCGTCGGCCAGGCGTGCGATGAAAGCCGCCTCGCCCCCGTCGCACCACAGCTCCGCCGCCTGGCCGCCGAAATTCAGGGTCGGTAGCGTGCGCTTCGGGTCGAGCTTGCCGAGGTTGCGCCACTTGCGCTGGCTGCCACTGCTGGCTTCGGCCTGCGAGGCGTGGAAGGGCGGGTTGCAAAGCGTAATGTCGAAGCGGTCATCGGGCTGCAGTAAATGCTCGAAGATATGCGGTAAGTGAGCCTGCTGGCGCAGGGTGATGCTTTTGCCCAGGTTGTTCGCCGCGACAATGGTACGTGCCGAAGCCAGGGCGATCGGGTCGATGTCCGAGCCGGTAAAGCGCCAGCCGTATTCGCGGGTCCCGATCAAGGGGTAAATGCAGTTGGCGCCGGTGCCGATGTCCAGCGCGTGGATGCTGGCGCCACGGGGTATCTGGCCGTTGTTTTCGTCCGCCAGCAGGTCGGCCAGCCCGTGCAGGTAGTCGGCTCGGCCCGGGATGGGTGGGCACAAATAGCCGGGCGGTATATCCCAATGAGCGATGCCGTAGAACTGCTTGAGCAGCGCCCGGTTGAACACGCGCACGGCGTCCGGGTTGGCGAAATCAATGCTTTGTTTGCCGTAGGGGTTGATGATCACGAAATCGACCAACTCCGGGCTGCCTGCAATCAGCGCCGGGAAGTCGTATCGCCCGGTATGGCGGTTGCGCGGGTGGAGTGTGGCCTTGCCCTCGGCGGGCTTGGCGGCGCGCGAGGGCGCTTTGGGGGATTTCGGGATTGTCATGTTTGGCGGCTGGGTACGGTAAAAGCGGGCATTGTCCCACAGGACTCAACCGCGGCGTGGAACCAACAGCATCCACACCAGCCCCCACAGCAGCGCGCCCGCACCGAGCCAGAAAGCACTGTGCAGGGAGCCGCCCATGTTCAGCCAAACACCGGTGAGCCAGGGGCCGGCCAATTGCGTGAGGCTGTACAGCGCGATCAATGCAGCGGACAGTCGGGGCCCCTGATGAGGGTGAAGGGTGCGCGCCAATCGCTGGGTCAACAGCACGGTGCCGAGAAAGGTGCCGCCGACCAGTACGGCGCACAGCAGAATGCCCGACGCGCCCGGCAGCAGCAGTGCGGCCAGGACGCCCGCGAGCTGCGTAACGTAGCTGAAGCGCAAGGCCAGGGTGTCGCCGAGCAGCGCACCCAGTCGGTTCCATAGCCAGGGCGACGGCAGGGTGGCAACCGCGACGACCAGCCAACTGCTTTCGACCAGGATGTCACCGGGTTCGACCTGCAACCGCGCGACCATTGGTAGAAAGGTCATCGGCAGGATGTAACCCATTCCCGCGCCGGCATAAGAGAGAAACAAAGGCGTGCTGGCTCGATCCAGCAGACGGCCGCTTCGCGGCTGGGCACTGTCCTTGTGCGCGTCCTCGGGTGGCATGTCCAGACCGGCCAGTTGTTGCCATCCCCACCAGGCGAGGGGGATGGACAACAGCGCAGCCGGCCACCAGCGTTCCGGGCCCTCAAGCACACCGTTACTGAGGCTCACCATGAAGCTGGAGACAATCAGCCCGACGCAGACGCCAAGGTAGACCAGCCCGCTGGATGAGGTGCGGCGATGACGCGCGAGCCACTCGAGAATCAGCGAAGGCGCCTGGACGAAGACCAGACCATTGCTGATGCCGTTGAGCAGGCGTAGCGCCGACAGGACCTCCACGGACTCCGCTTGGGTTTGTGCAAGCGTCGTCACGACATGCAGCGCCAGTGCCACGGGCAAGCTGCGGCGAATCTGAGGGACCCGATGCCAGCGCAAGGCCAGCAATGCACCGATCAGATACCCCAGATAGTTCCAGCTGGCGATGCTCGCGCCTTGCTGCACCGTGAGCACGCCATCTTCCACCAGCCACGGCAGCAACGGCGTGTAGACGAAACGCCCCAGCCCGTGGACGACGAGCAGCAGCGTCGCACCAGCCAGGAGAACAGGAAACAGAGCAGGGCGTTGGGACATGGAGGGCGACCGGAAAGCTGGGATGCCGTCCAGCTTACCGGCAGCGGTGAAAGTCAGCCACGCTACGGATGGCTGAGGCCGCCCATCACAGCGGGAAAAGCAGCGGAACCAGCAGCACCGACGTCAGCATCACCAGCAGCGTGAAGGGCACACCGATGCGTACGAAGTCGGCAAACCGATAGTTTCCAGGCCCGAGCACCAAGGTGTTCACGGGAGAGGAGATTGGCGTCATGAAGGCGGCCGAAGCGGCCAAGGCAATGATCATGGCGAAGGGGTAAGGCGAGGCGCTCAGCTGGTCGGCGGTGGAGATTGCAACCGGCGCCATCAATACGGCCGTCGCCGTGTTGGAGATGAACAGGCCGATGATGGCGGTGAGCAGGAACAGGCAGGCCAGCAGCGCGTGCGGGCCCGCGTCTCCGAACGCACCGATCAGCACCGATACCGCCAGTGCAATGCCGCCTGTCTTTTCCAGCGCCAGGGCGAAGGGCAGCATGCCGACGATCAGGACCAGGCTCTGCCAGTGGATGGCCTTGTACGCGCTGTCCATGTCGATGCAACGAAACAAGCCCATGACCAGGCAACCGATCAGCGCGGCGAGCACGTTGGGCACCAGTCCGCTGACCATCAGCGCCACCATAACGGCGAGCCCCAGCAGCGCGAAGGGCGCCTGGTTCGCAGCGGGCGCCACGTCATCGACTTCAGCCGGCAAACTCAAAACGAGGAAATCGCGGCTGATGCCTTGCAGGCGGTGAATGTGCTTCCAACTGCCGGCCACGAGCAATGTGTCACCGGTTTTGAGTTTCTCATCGACCAGCAGGCCTTGGAGCGCTTCGCGGTGGCGCCGAAGCCCCACCACGTTCAGCTTATGCCTGGAGCGGAAACCAAGCGCCTGAATGGTTTTTCCAGGAAGGCTGGAGTCGGGTGGCAGCGCTACCTCGGCCAGCCCGAGCTCGCGGGCGTGGTCGGCATAGTAGGAGGTGTTGAGCTGCAGGGGAGTGAGGCCCAGCTCTTCATAAGCGCCGAGCAACCCAATCGCCGGGCTCGCCAGGTCGACCAGCAATACATCGCCCACCTGCAGTTGGCTGTTACCCGTGGCGATCAGCAGCAGGCGCCGGAACCGTTGCTGCCGCTCGATGGCAATGACGTTGATGCCGTATTGAGTCCGTAGCTTCAGTTCATCGAGCGCCTGGTTGGCCAGCGGTGAAGCGGGCAGCACACGAAGCCTGCGCTCGCGCTCCGGCAGCCGATAGCGCTGAGCGAGCGCCGCCAGCGTGTCTCGCGGCTCGGTTGCCTCGTCCCGCTGCCCGGATCGCCCAAGCCAGCGGCGCGCCACCAGCATGTAAATGATGCCCAACACGAGGATAGTCAGCCCGATGGGCGCGAAGCTGAAGAACGCGAAGCCGTCGAATCCGGCCCGCCGTAACTCACTGTGCACCACCATGTTCGGCGGCGTGGCCACCAGCGTGAGCATGCCGCTCATCAAGCCGGCAAACGCCAGCGGCATCATCAGCCGCCTCGGCGAGACGTTCATTTTAGCGGCGATGGTGAGCACCACCGGAATGAAGATAGCCACCACACCGGTCGAGCTCATGACCGAACCCAATCCGGCCACTGCCAGCATCAGCAACATCATCAGACGCGTTTCGCTGCTGCCCGAGGAGCGCATCAGCCATTCGCCGAGCCGATAGGCTATGCCGGTGCGCACGAGGCCGTTGCCGATCACAAACAACGCGGCGATCAACACGACGCTGGGATCGCTGAAGCCGGCGAGGGCTTCCGGCACGCTCAGTACGCCGGTTAGCGGAAGGGCAACCATGGCGAGCAGGGCGACAACGTCCATCCGAGGACGGTTAAGAACGAACAGCCCAACGCAGGTTGCCAGTAGTGCAAGAACCAGCAATAGGTCGAGATTCATGAGGGGGTGGTCAGGGGTAACCGAGGGCGGATTTGAGCTGGCTGACGTGGCGGTCTATCCACTGTCGATCGATCGCGCCCCAGTCATGAATGCGGTACTGACCGGAATTGTTGCGCTCGCCATCTTCCTGAATGAAGCGGCAATCAATGTCGATTTCCGCCAGTGCTGCCAGGGTATCTTGCGCGGTACGCCTGGGCATGCCTGTTGCGGTCATCAACACGGGGACACTGGTGGCTGTGCCGGTATCGATCAGCCAGGCGACGTAGAGTCGACGGTAGAAACTGCTTTTGGTCTTGCTGATCATTCGCTCTTCCTGATCACCCGAACCGTCAAGCCTGTCTGGCTCCAACGGTTCGGGCGTTACCTGTCAATTAACGCAGTGCGAGCATGCCGATGTAGGTGACCGCGCCGGCAGTGTAGCCGAGGAAAGCCAGCAGACTCACGCGCTTGACGTACCAGGTGAAGCTGATCTTCTCCATTCCCATCGCGGCTACACCGGCCGCCGAACCGATGATCAGCGTGCTGCCGCCGGTACCGGCGCAGTAAGCCAGCATCTCCCAGAAGTTACCGTCCACGACAAACTGCGACAGCCAGGCGGTTTCCCCGGGTTCAGCTGCCGCCAGCATGGCCGGGCTCACCAGTGGGTACATCTTCATCGAGCCGGCTACCAGCGGCACGTTGTCCACGACAGCCGACAACAGGCCGATGGTGTAGTTGATTGGATAGATATGGCCCATCGACTCACGCAGCGCCGTGGCCACCTGCGTCAGATGCCCAGCGGTCGCCAGCGCCGCAACAGCCAGGAGGATGCCGAGGAAGAACAGCACGCTCGGGGTATCGACCTTGCGCAGCACGCCGACCACCGACAGCGGATGCTTGTGCTCGTCTTCCTTGTGGCGATGCAGAAACTCGGTGGCGACCCACAGCACACCCAGCCCGAACAGAATGCCCATATACGGAGGCAGGTGCGTGACAGTCTTGAATACCGGCACGAACACCAGTGCGCTCAAACCAAGCCCTAGCACCATGTTGCGCTCGAACGCGGTGGTTGCCGGCGGGTTCCGCTCAGCCAGGTGCGCCCGCGCACGCGGACGAGGCACCTCACCGCGCAGCCGGAAGCTCAGGATCAACAGCGGCACCAGCAGGCAGACCAGGCTAGGCAGAAACAGTCCGACGATCACGCCGGGTGCTGTGATCTGATTGCCGATCCAGAGCATGGTGGTCGTGACGTCACCGATGGGCGACCAGGCCCCGCCTGCGTTGGCCGCGATGACCACGACGCCGACGAACAACCAGCGCTCCGGGCGGCCGCGGATGAGCTTGCGCAGCAGCGAGACCATCACGATGGTGGTGGTGAGGTTGTCCAGCGCCGCCGACAGGAAGAAGGTCAGAAACCCGATGATCCACAACAAATGCACACGCTTTCGCGTCTGGATGCGGTCAGTGATGACTTTGAAGCCTTCGTGCGAGTCGATCAGCTCGACGATGGTCATGGCGCCGAGCAGGAAGAACAGAATCTCCGAAATCTCGCCGAGATGATGCCGCAGCGACTCGACGACCACCGCGGATGAATCCCCGGGATCATGGCTGCCTGGCTGCAATAGCGGGACGATGTGGTCAGCACCGAGTACCAATGCCGTCCAGCACAACACTGCAGTCAGAATGGCCGCAGCGGCCTTGTCGATCTTTAGCGGGTGCTCGAAGGCTATGCAGAGATAACCCAGCACAAAGATAACAGCCATGAGTACATACATCGGAGGGTCTCCATTTTTTAGAAACTGTACCGGGCCATTCGGATAGGCGATGGCTGGCTCGGTGGCAGACAGACTAAAAAAGGACGACGTGCGGCGCGTGTGAATTAAGTGTGAAAACCGCGATACGGGAGGAAATACCACGTCGTGACGGCTGCGCGTACGGCTACCCGATAGGGCTAGCTTCGCTGCTGACTTACTTCATGTCGAAAGCGGTCTCGCGTCGTTCTAGCCTGTCAGGTTGGATTCGATTGGATGTGCGACATAGTGTATCGGCCGCATCGGTTTTTACTTGTCATCAATCAAGACGGGTGGCCTTAAACAGAAAGGCCAGCACCTAAGTGCTGGTCTCCGCGTTCGTTACAGGCTCGCGATGCGCGCGCGCTGTTCCAGCAGTTGGGCTTTGGCCTGTTCGGCCTCGGCCAGTTTCGCGCGTTCCTTATCGATCACTTCTGCCGGCGCCTTGTCGACGAAGCCGGCATTGGCGAGTTTGCCGCCGACGCGTTTCACTTCGCCGTCGAGTCTGCCAATCTCCTTGTCGAGGCGAGCCAGTTCGGCTTCTTTATCGATCAGCCCCGCCATGGGAACCAGTACCTGCAGATCGCCCACCAGCGCCGTGGCGGACAGCGGTGCTTCTTCGCTAGCGGCAAGGACCCGAACGCTCTCCAACTTGGCCAGCTTCTTCAGCAGCGGCTCGTTATCGGCGAGGCGACGCTGGTCGGATTCGCTGGCATTGCCCAGCACCACATCGATGCGCTTGGCCATGGAGATGTTCATTTCGCCACGGATCTGGCGGATGCCGAGCATGAACGCCTTGACCCATGCGATATCGTTTTCGGCCGCCTCATCGAGGCGCTCAGGGTTGAATTCCGGCCAGGGTTGCAACATCAGGGTCGGGCCGGATTTGCCCGCCAGTGGCGCAACGCGTTGCCAGATCTCTTCGGTGATGAACGGCATGAAGGGATGTGCAAGCCGTAGGGCCGTTTCCAGTACGCGCACCAACGTGCGGCGAGTGCCGCGCTGGCGTTCGATACTGGCGGTTTCGTCCCACAGCAGCGGCTTGACCAGCTCCAGATACCAGGCGCAATACTCGTCCCAGATGAATTCGTACAACGCCTGAGCAGCCAGATCGAAGCGGAAGGCTTCGAGTTGGCGGGTCACTTCGGCCTCGGTGCGTTGCAGCGCCGAAATGATCCAGCGATCCACCGAAGACAGCTCGACGGGTTCGTCGTTGATTCCTGTGTCCTTGCCCTCGGTGTTTTCGAAGACGAAGTTGGCGGCGTTCCAGATCTTGTTGCAGAAGTTGCGGTAGCCCTCGACGCGACCCATGTCGAACTTCACGTCGCGGCCCGTGGAAGCCAGCGAGCAGAAGGTGAAGCGCAGCGCGTCGGTGCCATAGCTGGCGATACCGTCGGGGAATTCGGCGCGGGTCTGCTTGGCGATTTTCTCGGCCAGCTTGGGCTGCATCATGCCGCTGGTGCGCTTTTGCAGCAGCTCGTCCAGGGTGATGCCGTCGACGATGTCCAGCGGGTCGAGCACGTTGCCCTTGGACTTGGACATCTTCTGGCCCTGGCCGTCGCGAACAAGCCCGTGCACATACACCGTCTTGAACGGGATCTGGCCGGTCAGGTGGGTCGACAACATGATCATCCGGGCCACCCAGAAGAAGATGATGTCGAAGCCGGTAACGAGTACGTCGGTCGGGTGGAAGGTCTTGAGAAAGTCAGTCTGTTCAGGCCAGCCGAGGGTGGAGAACGTCCATAGGCCAGAGCTGAACCAGGTGTCCAGAACGTCTTCGTCCTGACGCAATTCGACCTCGGTGCCGAGGTTGTAGCGAGTGCGGGCTTCCATCTCGTCGCGGCCGACATAGACATTGCCGGCCTCGTCGTACCAGGCCGGGATGCGATGACCCCACCACAGCTGACGGCTGATGCACCAGTCCTGGATATCACGCATCCAGCTGAAGTACATGTTCTCGTATTGCTTGGGTACGAACTGGATCTCACCGCTCTCGACGGCCTTGATCGCCTTGTCTGCCAGCGGCTTGGTCGAGACATACCACTGATCGGTCAGCCAGGGTTCGATGATGGTGCCGGAGCGGTCACCGCGCGGGACTTTCAACGCATGGTCGTCGATTTTCTCGAGCAGGCTCATGGCTTCGAACTCAGCGACGATGGCTTTGCGCGCATCGAAACGATCCATATGCGCGTAGCCGTCGGGCAGGCTCGCGTCGACTTTGTCGTTCGGCGTGCCGTCGATGTTGAACACCTGCGCGCGGGCCAGCACAGCAGCGTTGCGATCGAAGATGTTGATCAGCGGGAGGTGGTGGCGCTTGCCGACCTCGTAATCGTTGAAGTCGTGGGCGGGCGTGATCTTTACGCAGCCGGTGCCGAACTCAAGGTCGACGTAGTCGTCGGCGACGATGGGAATCAGGCGGTTCACCAGCGGTAGCATGATGTGGCGGCCGATGAGGTTCTTGTAGCGCTCATCCTCAGGATGCACCGCGACGGCAGCGTCGCCCAGCATGGTTTCCGGGCGGGTCGTAGCAACGACCAGGTAACTTTTGCCGTCGGCGGTTTTGCAGCCATCGGCGAGCGGGTAGCGCAGGTGCCAGAGGTGACCTTTCTCGTCGTGATTCTCGACTTCAAGGTCGGAGATCGCGGTGTGCAGCTTGGTGTCCCAGTTGACCAGGCGCTTGCCGCGGTAGATCAGGCCATCTTCGTGCAGACGTACGAAGGCTTCCTTGACCGCATTGGATAGGCCCGCATCCATGGTGAAGCGTTCACGCGACCAGTCCACAGAGGAACCCAGCCGGCGGATCTGACGGGTGATGTTGCCGCCGGACTCTTCCTTCCACTCCCAGACCTTCTCCAGAAATTTCTCGCGGCCAAGGTCGTGACGGCTGACACCCTGGGCACCCAACTGTCGCTCGACCACCATCTGGGTGGCGATGCCGGCGTGATCGGTGCCTGGCTGCCACAGCGTGTTGCGCCCCTGCATCCGGCGGAACCGAATCAGCGCGTCCATGATCGCATTATTGAAGCCATGACCCATGTGCAGGCTGCCGGTGACGTTCGGCGGCGGGATCATGATGGTGTAGGACTCGCCTGAACCCTGGGGGGCGAAATAGTTATTCGATTCCCAGGTCTGGTACCAGGAAGTTTCGATGGCGTGCGGCTGGTAGGTCTTGTCCATGCGGCGGGACCCTTAGAACGGCTGATCGGAAAAGCGGGCAAGTATAAAGGCAAAGTGCACGGGCGGCAGAACCGCAGTGCCGCTTTTATCCCGCTGCCGCGAGGGGGAGCTGCCGATACGCATCGCAGCTCGGCGCCCTCAGCGGCGCATGGTGGTGTGCTTGCTGCTGCTCAGGAGCGATGGGATTTGATCAGCTTCTCGGCGCGGGACTCCAGGCGACGGCGCAGTTCGGCCTCGATCTGCGGCACAAAGTCATCGATCACATCCTGCAGAATCAATTGCGCAGCAGTGCGAAGCTCGTGATCGAGATGGCGCTCGGCAAGGGTGCGAAAGGCTGTGCGCACGGCCGGCTCCCGCGGTTCGAACTCGGGTTCAGCCGAGGCGGGCTCAACAACTTCCGAGAGCAGCGGAATGCTGTCTGGATCGAGCGTCTCGCTCAGCAGCGGAGCGTCTTGATCGCCGAGCAGGGCGCGGATGGATTCCAAGTCATCGAGAAGATGGGTGGCTTTGGAGGGGGGCGTTTGCGTCATGTACGGTGATTTCCAGAATTACGCGTCCAGGCGGAGAGGTGGCGCTCCTGAAAGGGCATCAGCCCGATAGCCATCTATGCGACGGCGGCGGCAGAGTTTGGAGCTGCAGCGCTCAGGGCTCGCTACAGCTCAACCCTCTTTGGATCATAGCCGCGCTGTCGATAGAGACGAAAATTGTCCCGGCAAACGGTCAGTAGTTCGGGTTGCTGATTGACGATCTCTATCACCCGGCTGAACTGATCGAGATGCGGCGACAGGGTCGCTGACAGATTGATCAGCAAACCCTGTGCTGCCGCGGGCGGCTGTTCCATGCCGATCACAACGGGCGCATGTGGATCGTCTTCGTGAAGCTCGTGCGGGATGAAGCGTTCGGCGCGAAAACTCCATAGGAGCTCGTCCAGTTCGCTGCATTGCTGGTTGTTCTGGCAGCGAATGAATACCGGCATGCCATGTTGCCAACCCTTGCTTGCCAGCTGGCAGGCGGCTCGGGCGCGGCCTGCCGGTTCGCTGTCGGGCAGCACGTAAAACTCGATGCGTGTCATGCCCGGTTCCTGCTCACGAATCTCATGCCTGCTCTGCTCGATCCAGCAGGTACTGGGTCAGCAGCGGGACCGGACGGCCCGTCGCGCCTTTCTCCTTGCCGCCGCTGATCCATGCAGTGCCCGCCACGTCCAGATGCGCCCACGGATAAGCCTTGGTAAAGCGCGAGAGGAAGCAGGCGGCGGTAATCGTGCCGGCCTTCGGTCCACCAATGTTGGCGATGTCAGCGAAGGGGCTGTCCAGTTGCTCTTGGTATTCGTCGAATAGCGGCAGCTGCCAGGCACGGTCATCGGCCTTTTGGCCGGCGCCCAGCACTTGCTGCATCAATACGTCGTTATTACCCAGCAAGCCAGACGTGTTGCTGCCCAGGGCGACGATGCAGGCGCCGGTCAGCGTAGCGACGTCGATCACGGCGCGAGGCTTGAAGCGTTCGGCATAGGTGAGCGTGTCGCAAAGGACCAGCCGGCCTTCGGCGTCGGTATTGAGAATTTCGACCGTCTGCCCGCTCATGGTGGTGACGATATCGCCCGGGCGGGTGGCATTGCCGCTGGGCATGTTTTCCGCACAGGCGAGCAGACCGACGAGATTGATTGGCAGCTGAAGCTCTAACGCCGCGCGGAAGGTTCCGAGCACGCTGGCAGCACCGCACATGTCGTACTTCATCTCGTCCATGCCCTGGCCGGGCTTGAGGCTGATGCCGCCGGTGTCGAAGGTGATGCCTTTGCCTACCAGTGCGTAGGGCTGTTCACCTTTCTTCCCGCCGTTGTATTGCATGACGACGATGCAGCCCGGCTGATCGCTGCCTTGCGAGACGGCGAGGAACGAGCCGGCACCCAGCTCACGCAGCTTCTTTTCGTCGAGAACGTCGACTTTCAGCCCTTTGAAGGCCTTGCCGAGCTGCTTGGCTTGGTCCGCTATATAGCTCGGATGGCAGATGTTCGGCGGCAGATTCCCAAGATCACGAGCGACGCTCATGCCAGCGGCGATCGCGGCAGCATGGCGTGTCGCCTGCTCGACCGCAGCCTGGTCAGCTTTGTCCGCTAGCAAAGTGATCTTGGCGAGGGCAGAGCTGTCGTTCTTCTTGCTCTTGAACTGATCGAATACGTACTGGCTATCCGCGATGACTTCGACCAGCGTGCGGGTTTTCGCATAGGTATCGCGATCCTTGACGAGGACGTCTTGTACCGCAAAGGTCGCGTCGTTGCCGCCGAGCCCTTTGAGCACGCCGTACGCTGCGCCCGCGATCTTGCGCCACTGGCGTGCGTCCAGTTCGCCGTCCTTACCCGTGCCGACCAGCAGTACTCGGTCGGCTTTCAGGTTGGCCAGGCTATGCAACAGCAGGGTCTGGCCCGGCTTGCCTTGCAGGTCGCCACGTTTGAGCACCGCACTGATGGCGCCGCCGCTGGCTTGGTCCACGCTCTGGGCGATGGCGCCGAGCTGCTGGTCTTCACCGACTGGAAGAACCAGCGTGGCCGTTTTTGCCACAGCTGCTTTGGTGTTTTTGACAACGAATTCCATAGCGTTTAGTCCCCAAGACAAAGAGTCGGGTTTGCAGGATAATGCCGGGCTTATTTTCCGGTGGTTCGTCCACCGGGGCGCTGACAGCTGCTACGTGCCTCTTCAGCGCCCTGTTGCGGGCGGACCGGCTGTTTGGCGGCTAGTTTGAGCGTAGCCGCCGGAGCCTGACAACCCTGGAGTGTCCGGTTTGATTGTCTTTCGTTACCTGTCCCGTGAGCTTTTGGTCACCCTGAGCGCCGTGAGCGCTGTCTTGCTGGTGATCATCATGAGTGGCCGTTTCATCAAATACCTGGCGCAGGCCGCGCAGGGGCTCCTCGATCCAGGCGTGCTTTTGATGATCATGGGGTTCCGGCTACCCGGGTTTCTCCAGCTTATTCTGCCGCTGGGCCTGTTCCTCGGCATTTTGCTCGCGTACGGACGTCTCTACCTCGACAGCGAAATGACCGTTCTCTCCGCCACGGGCATGAGCCAGCGCAGGCTACTGGCGTACAGCCTGGCCCCGGCGGCACTGGTTGCCGGGCTGGTGGGTTGGCTCAGTCTCGGATTGGCACCGCAAGGCGTCGCCGAGGTTGATCGCATCCTCAATGAGCAGGATTCGCTGACCGAATTCGATACGCTGGTGCCTGGGCGCTTTCAGACCCTGCGCGACGGAACTCGAGTGACCTACACGCGCGAGCTGACAGCTGATCGCACCGAGCTGGCCGGCGTTTTTATTTCTGAAACCAATCTTTCAAGCGCCACCGGCGAAAAGCGCGGACTGTCTGTGCTGGTCGCTGAAAGCGGTCGTCAGGAGGTTCAGCCTGATGGCAGTCGTTACCTGATCCTGGAAAACGGCTTTCGCTATGACGGTAATCCCGGTCAGGCCAATTATCGCGCGATCCAGTACGACACCTATGGTGTGTTGCTGCCCAAGCCGAACGTCAGTGTCGAGTTGAGCGAGCGCGAGGCGATGCCGACGCGCGACTTACTCGGCAGCACTGACATTCGTCTGCAGTCGGAGCTGCAGTGGCGGCTTTCGCTGCCCCTGCTCGTATTTGTCGTCACGCTGCTCGCGGTGCCGCTGTCGAAAGTGAACCCCCGCCAGGGCCGCTTTCTCAAGCTGCTTCCCGCCATCCTTCTGTATATGACCTACCTGGCTCTGCTGATCGCGGCCCGCGGCTCCCTGGATAAGGGGCGGATTCCCCCAGCGCTAGGGCTTTGGTGGGTACATGTCATTTTCTTTGCGATAGGGATGCTGATGCTCTACTGGGAACCGATGAGGCTCGCCATGGACAAGCGCCGTGCTGTATCGAGGGCTGCCCATGCGTAAGCTCGACCGCTATATCGGCAGCCATGTCTTGCTGGCGATTCTGACCGTGCTGGGCATCATCGTCGGCTTGGCATTGCTGTTCGCTTTCATCGATGAGCTGGGCGATGTCAAGGGTAGCTATGGTTCGCTGAACGCCGCCGTCTACGTTTTGCTTACAACGCCGTCACGGGTCTATGAGATGTTGCCAATGGCTGCACTCATAGGTTGTTTAATCGGTCTCGGCACGCTCGCCAGCAGCAGCGAACTGACCATCATGCGTGCCGCTGGAGTGTCGCTGGGTCGGATCGTGCTGGCAGTCATGAAACCGATGCTGCTGCTGATGCTGGTCGGTGTCTTGATCGGTGAGTACGTCGCACCCTGGAGCGAGAACATTGCGCAGGCCAGTCGGTCGTCGGCGCAGGGGGCCGGCGAAGCGCAAAGCAGCAAGCGAGGACTCTGGCACCGCCAAGGCGATGAGTTCGTGCATATCAATGCGGTGCAGCCAAGTGGTCTGCTGCTCGGCGTCACCCGTTACCGTTTTGATGATCAGCGGCAGCTGCTGTCGGCAAGTTTTGCCCGTCGGGCGCGCTACGTGGAGGATGAGTGGCTGTTGACCGACGTCGCCACTACACATTTCCGTGGTGAGCATACGGAAGTCACCAAGACAGCTGAAGAGCGCTGGGACGTGCAGCTCACACCGCAGCTGGTCGGCACCGTGATCATGGAGCCGGACGCTCTGTCGGTCACCGGACTATGGCGCTATATCCACTATCTCGGTGATCAGGGTTTGAACAATGGCCGCTATTGGCTGGCGTTCTGGACCAAGGTGCTGCAACCAGTGGTGACGGTAGCGCTGGTGCTGTTGGCGATCTCCTTCATCTTCGGGCCGTTGCGCTCGGTAACGCTCGGGCAGCGAATCTTCACCGGTGTGATCGTGGGTTTCGTTTTTCGTATTCTGCAAGACCTGCTGGGACCTGCGAGCCAGGTGTTCGGCTTCTCGCCACTGCTTGCGGTAGCGGTGCCGGCCGGCCTTTGCGCGCTCGCTGGCGTATTCCTGCTACGCCGGGCTGGCTAGCGCAGCGGGTTGTGGAGGAGGGGCCTTTCGGTCCCTGTCTCGTCACTTCTTGTGAATATTCTTCGGTAGCTGAACGACCTGGCTCTCAGAATAGATGTCGTGCCAGGTGCGGTGCTGTTTGTCCCATAGCGCCCACCAGTAGCCCAATCCCAGGGCAAGCCAGGACATGATCGCTATCAGGAAACGCAGCAGCGCCTGCCACAGGTCAATGGCGCTGCCGTCGGCGTTCTGAATTCGGACTCCCCAGACCTGCATGCCGAGCGTCTGGCCGTTGTGCGTCCAAAACTTGGCAAAGAATGCGAATACGGAGAACAGCAGAAGGGTCGATAGAATCGGATCGATATCCAGCCCCCCTGATTCCGCTACCGTCCTTAATCCTTCGCTGCCGTAAAAGGCACGCAAGAGCACCTGCTGATACAGCAAGGTGACAACCATCATCAGGGCGATCGTCAAAAACGCGTCATAGAAAATGGCCGCGATTCGACGGACCAGACCGGCCGCGGGAAACTGGCCCTGCGGAGTGAGCAGATGGTTACGCATGTGAAGTCTCGCTGGAAAGGCAGTCGCGCATTCTACGGAATCGCGCGCATAAAAAAGCCCCTGATGTTGCCATCAGGGGCTTTGCGGAGCGGGGCTTATTCCTGGATTTGAACCTGGTCAGCCTGCATGCCCTTTTGACCTTGCACAGCAACGAAGCTGACTTTCTGGCCTTCTTTCAGACTCTTGAAGCCGTTGCCTTCGATTGCGCGGAAGTGTACGAACAGATCCGGACCGCTCTCGGGAGTGATGAAACCAAAACCTTTCTCGTCGTTAAACCACTTGACGGTACCGTTCTGACGATTCGACATAGCTTTGTATCCTTGAAACTCAATAGTAGAAACGCCTCTGCACAAAGCAGCAGGCGGAGACTGGTTGCAAGGAGTAAAGAGTCGAACGGGATGTAGCGGATCTTGAGATCTACTGCACCAGGTCACGATTCAACGGCGACCCATGCAAACACAGTGGGCACACTCTACGATAACTCGCCGGGCGATGCCAAGCCCTCGGAGTTACGGAGTTTGCCCACTGCAAGCCGCGCTTTCCAGCGCATCTATCATTTCAAGTTTACTTTGCCAGCCGCCTCACTCAGGAAGAGGGCTCCGGCTGTCTTGTCGCGTTACAGCGTGATTAGACTGCTGGGTCTATTCGATGCCTGATGCATCGGCTGTCGCAGGAGAGAAGCCGCGATTGTCATGCGGTTCCCCTATCTCCAAAGACAATCGGCTGTCTTTGGTCACTGATTATGGTGCCTCGAGAGAGACTCGAACTCTCACGTTGTTACCAACGGCGGATTTTGAATCCGCTGCGTCTACCGATTCCGCCATCGAGGCACAGTGGCGGCGCAGTATAGGGATGCGATGCGAAGCGGTCAATCGTCTAGCGTGGTCAGAGTGATGTGTTTCCGCTAAGCTTTGCGCCCCCGAAGCCCCGCGCTGATCATTTTTCATGCAAGTCTCCGATTTCTCCTTCCAGCTACCCGATTCGCTGATTGCGCGACATCCGCTGGCCGAGCGCCGTGCAAGCCGATTATTGGTGCTCGATGGCCCGACTGGTCATCTGGAGCACCGCGGTTTCGCCGAGCTGCTCGATTATCTGCGCCCCGGCGATCTCATGGTATTCAACAATACGCGGGTTATTCCGGCGCGCCTGTTCGGTCAGAAGGACACAGGAGGCAAACTTGAGGTGCTCATTGAGCGCGTGCTAGACGGTCGTCGTGTGCTGGCTCACATACGCGCTAGCAAGTCACCCAAGCCAGGCACGCGTATTCTTATTGATGGGGGCGGCGATGCGTTAATGCTGGCGCGCCATGACGCACTGTTCGAGCTCGAATTCAGCGAGGACGTCCTGCCACTGCTCGACCGCGTCGGGCATATGCCTCTGCCTCCTTATATAGATCGGCCCGACGAGGATGCTGATCGCGAACGCTACCAGACGGTTTACGCGCAACGGGCGGGCGCGGTCGCGGCGCCAACCGCTGGTTTGCATTTCGATGCTGAATTGCTGGCATCACTGCGGGATAAAGGTGTGGAAAGTGCCTTCGTCACCTTGCACGTCGGTGCTGGGACGTTCCAGCCGGTGCGCGTCGAACGCATCGAAGAACACCATATGCATCGTGAGTGGCTCGAAGTTTCCCAGGGCGTCGTCGACGCGGTCGCGGCGTGCCGGGCTCGTGGTGGCCGAGTGGTTGCGGTCGGCACGACCAGCGTTCGTTCATTGGAAAGTGCGGCGCGTGATGGCGTGCTAAAGGCATTCAGCGGTGACACCGACATCTTTCTTTACCCAGGCAAGTCCTTTCACGTTGTGGATGCGCTCGTCACCAATTTCCACCTGCCCGAGTCGACGCTGCTAATGCTTGTCTCGGCGTTTGCCGGTTACCCCGAGACAATGGCGGCCTATGCCGAAGCTGTCGCCAAGGGCTATCGCTTTTTCAGCTACGGTGATGCGATGTTCATCACACGCAATCCGGCCCCGCGAGGCCCCGAGGATTCCCAATGAGTCGTACCTGCCATATGTCCTTCGAGCTGCTCGCTACCGAAGGCAAGGCCCGTCGTGGCCGTTTGACCTTTCCTCGCGGCACGGTGGAAACGCCGGCGTTCATGCCGGTGGGCACGTACGGCACAGTGAAAGGGATGTTGCCGCGCGATATCGAAGCAATCGGTGCGCAGATCATCCTCGGAAACACCTTTCATCTCTGGCTGCGGCCGGGCACCGAAGTTATCAAGGCGCATGGCGATCTGCATGATTTCATGCAGTGGCAGGGGCCGATCCTGACCGACTCTGGCGGCTTTCAGGTGTTCAGCCTGGGCGCGATGCGCAAGATCAAGGAAGAGGGCGTCTATTTCGCTTCGCCAGTCGACGGTGCGAAGGTGTTCATGGGGCCTGAAGAGTCGATGCAGGTTCAGCGCGATCTGGGCTCGGACATCGTTATGATTTTCGATGAGTGCACACCGTATCCAGCTGACGAAGAGGTCGCGCGGCGTTCGATGGAGCTGTCGCTGCGCTGGGCGCGCCGTTCCAAGGATGCCCATGGTGACAATCCTGCTGCGCTGTTTGGCATTGTTCAGGGTGGCATGCACGAGTCGCTGCGCATGCGCTCGCTGGAAGGATTGTGCGAAATCGGCTTCGATGGTCTGGCGATCGGCGGCCTCTCGGTCGGCGAGCCGAAGGAGGAAATGCTTCGCGTGCTTGATTTCCTCCCGCCGCAGATGCCGACCGATAAGCCGCGTTATCTGATGGGGGTAGGCAAGCCGGAAGACCTGGTCGAGGGCGTGCGCCGGGGTGTCGATATGTTCGACTGCGTCATGCCCACGCGCAACGCGCGCAACGGCCATCTGTTTACCGACACTGGTGTCGTCAAGATCCGCAATGCCGTGCACCGCTATGATGACTCTCCGCTGGATGCCGATTGCGATTGTTACACCTGCAAACACTTCTCCCGAAGCTATCTGCACCATTTAGACAAATGTGGCGAAATGCTTGGCAGCATGTTGAATACAATCCATAACTTGCGTCACTACCAGCGCCTGATGGCTGGTTTACGCGATGCTATTCAACAGGGTACATTGGCGGCCTTTGTCGACGCCTTCTATGCCAAGCGCGGCTTGCCAACCCCGCCGCTTGCGTGACGAATCCATAACTAAACTGATCTCTGCAACAGGAGTGCTACATGAGCTTTCTGATTCCCGCCGCCTACGCTCAAGAGGCTGCCGCTGGTCCCGCTGGGAGTGGCTTCGAATGGCTGTTCCTGGTCGGTTTTTTGGTCATTTTCTACCTGATGATCTGGCGTCCACAGGCCAAGCGCGCTAAAGAGCACAAGAACCTGATCGGTGGCCTGCAGAAGGGCGATGAGGTGGTTACCTCCGGTGGCATCGCAGGTAAGGTCACCAAGGTCACCGATGACTTCGTCGTCATCGAGGTTTCCGACTCTGTGGAGCTGAAGTTCCAGAAAGTGGCGATTGCTGCAACGCTGCCTAAAGGCACGCTGAAAGCCATCTGAGCTGACTTCTACTCAATACAAACGACGGGGCGCGCAAGGCGCCCCGCGTCATTAGACGGGCTGCGTCATGCTCAATAGATTCCCCCTCTGGAAATACCTGCTGATACTCGTAGTGCTAGGCATTGCCTTCATTTATTCAGCGCCCAACCTTTATCCGGATGATCCGGCTGTTCAGATCACGGGCGCGGCCACTTCGCTCAACGTGACTGATGCCGATCTCGACCGCGCCAGCAAGGCGCTTGTTGAAGCCGGTATCGATGTCAAGGCGACGAGCCTCGACGAGCAGGGTCGTGGCGGTCTGTTGCGGCTGACCGATCAGGACGACCAGCTACCAGCCAAAGATGTAGTGCGTCGAGCGCTGGGTGATGCCTACGTGGTTGCGCTCAACCTTGCGCCCACTACGCCCGATTGGTTGCGTGACCTCGGTGCGAGTCCGATGAAGCTGGGTCTGGACTTGTCAGGTGGTGTGCACTTTCTTCTAGAAGTCGACATGGACAAGGCGATCGAGACGCGCCTCAACGTCTACGAAGGCGAGATCAAGAGCCTGCTGCGCAAGGAGCGTGTTCGCTACCGCAGCCTTCCGCAGGCGGAGAATGCTGTACAGCTCGGCTTCGCCGACGAAGCCACGCTTTCCAATGCTCAGTCATTGATTCGCAAGAACTTCAACGATTTCGAATTGACCTCCAGCGAGCGAAACGGCCAGCAAGTGCTGCGCCTGATAATTACCGAGGCCAAGCTGGCCGAGATCCGGGAATACTCGATCAAGCAGAACCTGACCACGGTCCGCAACCGGGTCAACGAGTTGGGGGTGTCCGAGCCGCTGGTCCAACGTCAGGGTGCCAATCGAATCGTCGTCGAACTGCCAGGCGTGCAGGATACTGCCGAAGCCAAGCGTATCCTTGGCAAGACGGCGAACCTCGAGTTCCGTCTGGCGGCCGAAGCCGATGCGCCGCGCGCGACGACCGAGACGTTCGAGTTTCGTGAGGAGGGCCGTCCGCCTGTACAGCTCGAGCGCAGCCTGATCATCACCGGTGACCAGGTTACCGACGCCCAGGCCAGCTATGACGAGAATGGCCGGCCGCAGGTGAACATACGTCTCGATGGTCACGGCGGTGACCTGATGAATCGGGCCACCCGTAACAACGTCGGGCGCAGCATGGCGGTCATCTTCATTGAGCAGCGTCCGACGACTCGTTACGTCAAGCAAATGGTCGAAGGCGTCGAGCAGGAAGTGCGCGTCGAGACCTTCCAGGAAGAGAAAAAGATCATCAGCCTAGCGACGATTCAGTCCCCGCTAGGTAGTCAGTTCCGCATTACCGGGCTGGACGGACAAGGCGAGTCGTCCGAGCTGGCGCTGCTGCTCCGTGCGGGTGGCCTTGCTGCGCCGATGTACTTCGCCGAAGAACGCACCATCGGCCCGAGCCTTGGGGCGGAAAATATCCAGCTCGGTATCGAGGCGGCGATGTGGGGCTTCCTCTTTGTCGCAGTGTTCATGGTCTTGATCTATAAGTTCTTCGGGATACTGGCGACGGTTGCATTGCTGTTCAACATGGTTGTGCTCACCGCATTGATGTCGATGTTGGGCGCGACGCTGACGCTGCCAGGTATCGCTGGAATCGTGTTGACGATGGGCATGGCGGTAGACGCCAACGTGTTGATCTTCTCGCGCATCCGTGAAGAAATTGCCAACGGTATGTCAGTCCAGCGTGCCATTCACGAGGGTTTTGATCGCGCGTTTTCGGCAATTGTCGACGGAAACCTGACGACGCTACTTGTTGGCGGAATCCTGTTTGCTATGGGTACCGGGCCGATTAAAGGGTTCGCTGTGACGTTGTCGCTTGGAATCCTGACCTCCATGTTCACCGCTATCATCGTGACCCGCGCCATGGTCAACCTGATCTACGGTGGCCGCGATCTCAAGAAGTTGTGGATTTAAGGGGCTAGCGCGATGAAACGTGTAATAAATTTCATGGGCGTGCGCCATCTGGCGTTTGCCCTGACGGTACTGCTTACGATTGCCTCGCTCGCGAGTCTGGCGGTGAAAGGGCTGAATTTTGGCCTGGACTTCACTGGCGGCACACTCATCGAGCTGTCGTATGAGCAGCCGGTGGCGCTGGACCAGGTACGGAGCCAGCTCGCCAGCTCTGGATATGGCGATGCCGTGGTCCAAAGTTTTGGCGCAACCACAGACGTGCTAGTGAGAATGCCAGGCGACGACCCGATGCTGGGCGAGCGTATTGCCGACGCGCTTCGCGATGGTGAAAACGCTGGAGTAGTCACGGTTAAGCGCGTCGAATTCGTCGGTCCGGCAGTGGGCGAGGAGTTGCGCGATCAGGGTGGCCTCGGCATGTTGTTGGCGCTGGGTGGGATCCTGGTTTACGTGGCTTTTCGGTTCCAGTGGAAGTTCGGGCTCGGGGCGGTGTTGTCGCTGTTCCATGATGTGATCCTGGTGCTGGGCGTGTTCTCGTTTTTCCAGATCTCCTTCGATTTGACGGTGTTGGCCGCGGTGCTTGCGGTGATTGGTTACTCGCTGAATGACACCATCGTTATCTTCGATCGGATTCGCGAGAACTTCAGAATGCTTCGCAAGGCGGAGCTGATGGAGAACATCAATATTTCCACCACACAAACGCTGCTGCGTACGCTAGCGACGTCTGTATCGACGCTCTTGGCGGTAGGGGCGCTGATGTTCTTCGGAGGGGAAAACCTGTGGGGCTTTTCCTTGGCGTTGCTGATCGGTGTGGGTGCCGGCACCTATTCGTCGGTATACGTCGCGGGAATGTTGCTGGTATGGCTGAATCTCACGCGGGATGACCTCATTCCGCCCGTGGTTGAGGAGGTGGACGAGCGCCCCTGATTAATCATTGAACTTCTGCTGAATAGAGCGGCCTAACGCGCCGCCGCGGGCTCCGCCCGTCAGAAGAAGGAAGTATCAATGAATAAGTCGATGCTGGTGGGTAGTGTTCTGGGTGCTGCAATCGTCACCGCTGGCGGTGCATTCGCCACCTACACGCTGGTTGATCGGGGACCCGAGTTCGCGCGGGTGTTAGCGGTGGAGCCGGTCAAGGAAACCATCAATACTCCTCGTGAGGTGTGCCGAGAGGTGACCGTTACTCGGCAAAAGCCAGTCCAGGACGCTAATCGAATTGCGGGTACGGCAGTCGGTGCGGTTGTTGGTGGCTTGCTCGGCAACCAGGTCGGCGGCGGTAACGGCAAGAAGATCGCAACCGTGGTTGGTGCGGTCGGTGGCGGATATGCGGGTAATCAGGTGCAGGGTCGTATGCAGGCGAACGATACCTACACAGCCACCGAGACCCGGTGCAATACGGTCACTGACAGCCAGGACAAGATCGTAGGCTATGACGTCAAATATGATTTGGATGGCAAGGTCGGTCAGGTGCGAATGGATCGTGATCCTGGCAAGGAGATCCCGTTTCGCGATGGCGAGCTGGTGCTTACGCAGCAGTAAGCCGGAGCATAAAAAAACGCCCGATGGGGCGTTTTTTTATGGCTGTCATCTAGCGTTTCAAGGACGGTGTCAGGTGCGGTTGGATCGCAGTCAGGACCGCTTTGAAGCATTTCGTATTGCCGGCAACGATCTGCCCCTTTTGTAGAAAGTCGTGGCTGCCACTGAAGTCGCTGACCAGACCGCCTGCTTCCTGGATCAGTAGCGCGCCAGCGGCCATGTCCCATTCCGAAAGGCCGAACTCCCAAAAGGCGTCATAACGACCGGCCGCCACATAGGCCAGGTCCAGGCTGGCCGCACCGGCGCGGCGAAGGCCTGCTGTTTGCCCGACAAGGCTGCGAAACATGTTCAGGTAACTGTCCATGTTGTCCATCTGTCCGTCGCGGAACGGGAAGCCGGTGCCGAGTAGGGCGCCTTCCAGGCTCTTACGTGCGCTAACCCGCAGGCGTCGCCCGTTCAGCGCTGCGCCGCGGCCGCGGCTGGCGGTGAATTCTTCTTGGCGAACGGGATCGAGAACAACCGCATGCTCGAGGCGGCCACGGTATTTGCAGGCGACGCTCACCGCGTAATGCGGGACGCCGCGCAGGAAGTTAGTGGTCCCATCCAGCGGGTCGATTACCCAAAGGTAGTCCTTGCCTTCGCCGCTACCCTCTAAAAGGCCGCCTTCCTCGCCTAGAATGGAATGGTTTGGATAAGCCTTGCGCAGCGCCGTAACGATAAGTTGTTCGGCGGTGCGATCGATCTCAGAGACGTAATCGCGCGCATCCTTTTCGCTAACCGAGATCACGTCCAGGCGCTCGGTGGAACGAACAATCATTTCGCCAGCGCTACGGGCGGCGCGCAGCGCGATATTCAGCATGGGCTGCATCGATCAAATACCTGGTCGTTTAAAGAAAGCCGGCAATTCTATCAGAAAGCTTGTAAAGGTGTTACGCAGTTGGTACGCATCCGGGGAGCAATGGCGAAGGTCCAAGCCGTTCCTGTAAGCTTTCATTTTGCCTTGCTGATCGAGAACTACAGTGTCGCTTCAGAACATTCGGGTAGTGCTGGTTAACACCAGTCACGCTGGCAATATCGGCGGTGCAGCCAGGGCCATGAAGAACATGGGGTTGTCCCGGCTCGTCCTGGTTGACCCTGAGGATTTTCCGAGTCCGAACGCCGTGGCTCGTGCATCGGGTGCAACGGACATTCTCGATACGGCGCATGTCGTAGCAACACTCGAGGAAGCACTGGTCGGCTGCAGCCTCGTATTGGGCACCAGCGCGCGCGATAGGCGTATCCCATGGCCGATGCTGGATCCGCGCGAGACCGGTTCGACTTGCCTGGAGCATGTCGAGCGAGGGGAGGAAGTGGCTTTGGTGTTCGGGCGTGAATATGCCGGGCTGACCAATGAAGAGCTTCAGCGCTGCCAATATCATGTGCATATCCCGTCCGATCCCGAGTTCAGTTCGTTGAACTTGGCAGCTGCCGTACAAGTGCTGGCCTATGAGGTGCGCATGGCTTGGCTCGCCGCGCGCAACCAGCCGAGCAAAATCGAAAAACTGGAAACCACTTCAATGCTCAACGCCCAGCCTGTAACGGCTGACGAGCTTGAGCATTACTACGGACATTTGGAGCGGACGCTGGTCGACATCGGATTTCTAGATCCGCAAAAGCCTCGACACTTGATGCCTCGTCTGCGCAGGCTTTACGGCCGCAGCGGCATAAGCAAGCTGGAAATGAACATCCTGCGCGGCATCCTTACCGAAACTCAGAAGGCCGTCCGCGGCGAACCTCACAAGCGGAGATCTGATTGATGTTCGAACGCATGCGCGAAGATATCCAGAGCGTCTTTCATCGCGATCCGGCAGCGCGTAACGCGTTTGAGGTCATCACCTGTTATCCGGGGCTGCACGCTGTTTGGTTTCATCGGGTTTCCCACTGGCTATGGCAAAACGACTGCAAGTGGCTCGCACGTATGAATTCAAATCTGGCGCGCTGGCTGACGGGTATTGAGATCCATCCTGGGGCTCAGATCGGGCGGCGGTTCTTCATCGACCACGGAATGGGCATCGTCATCGGCGAGACCGCGCAGATTGGTGATGATGTGACGATTTACCATGGTGTCACGCTAGGTGGTACCAGCTGGAACAAGGGCAAGCGTCACCCTACGCTGGAGGACGGCGTGATCGTCGGCGCCGGGGCGAAGATTCTAGGCCCGTTTACGGTCGGTGCGGGCGCTAAGGTAGGGTCGAACGCTGTGGTGACGCGCGCGGTGCCCGCCGGCGCGACCGCAGTGGGTATTCCGGGACGTGTGATCGCGAAGTCTGATGACGCACAGGAAGCCAAGCGTAAGGCGATCGCCGAGAAGATCGGTTTCGACGCCTATGGTGTGACCGAAGATATGCCTGATCCAGTGGCGCGAGCCATCGGCCAGCTGCTCGATCACGTCCAGGCAGTCGAAGAGCGCATGGAAGGCATGTGTCAGGCATTGACTGCGCTTGGCAGCGATTATTGCGCGAAGCAGATGCCTGAGCTTCGCGAAGAAGATTTTGCCGAGGTCAAGGATGCTGGAGAGGAGTCTCGTACCTGAAGTGCGACCGGCAGGGGGTGCTGCTATCATGGCTGCCCGTTGATGAGTGCCCCTGCCGACTCGGTGTGCTCCTTGTGCTCATGCGGCTAAAGCCTGAGTAGTTTGATCAGGCTTATAGTTGATCTAAATAGTCGGGTATTGCATACTTGCGTCAAACCATGATGCTTGGTGCAAACCGATGCGATTGACTACCAAAGGCCGTTACGCCGTCACTGCGATGCTCGACCTTGCGCTGCATGCGCAACATGGGCCGGTGTCCCTTGCAGACATTTCTGAGCGACAAGGCATCTCGCTTTCCTACCTTGAACAGCTGTTCGCCAAGTTGCGCCGTGGCAGCTTGGTGACGAGTGTTCGTGGGCCGGGTGGCGGTTATCAGTTGTCCCGCGAGATGGCTGGTATTCAGGTTGCGCAAGTCATTGATGCGGTCAACGAGTCGGTCGATGCCACACGCTGCCAAGGGCTGGGTGATTGTCATTCGGGCGATACCTGTTTGACCCACCATTTGTGGTGTGACTTGAGTCAGCAGATCCACGAGTTTTTAAGCGGTATCAGTCTGGCGGATCTCGTGATGCGTCGTGAGGTTCAGGAGGTGGCGCTGCGTCAGGATATGCGCCGCGGCCATGGCCAGACTCCGCGACTGGATAAGATTGAAGCGTCCGCCGTCGAGTGAGCAGGACGACAGCCTGATAGGAGATACCTGATGAAGTTGCCGATTTACCTGGACTACTCCGCTACAACACCAGTCGATCCTCGCGTTGCCGAGAAGATGATTGAGTGCCTGACTGCCGAGGGCAACTTCGGTAATCCGGCGTCGCGCTCACACGCCTTTGGCTGGAAAGCTGAAGAGGCGGTTGAAAATGCCCGTCGTCAAGTTGCCGAACTCGTCAATGCAGACCCACGTGAAATCGTCTGGACTTCCGGCGCGACCGAGTCTGACAACCTTGCGATCAAGGGCGTCGCACATTTCTATGCCTCTAAAGGCAAGCACATTGTGACCAGCAAAATCGAGCACAAAGCCGTGCTAGATACGACCCGGCAGCTCGAACGAGAAGGTTTCGAAGTGACCTATATCGAGCCTGGCGAAGACGGTGTAATTACGCCTGCGATGGTCGAAGCGGCGTTGCGTGACGACACCGTGCTGGTGTCCATCATGCATGTGAACAATGAAATCGGAACGGTTAACGATATCGCTGCCATCGGTGAGCTGACTCGTTCCCGCGGTGTGTTGTTCCATGTTGATGCGGCGCAGTCCACCGGCAAGGTGCAGATTGATCTCGACAGCATGAAGGTCGATCTGATGTCTTTTTCCGCGCACAAAACCTATGGCCCGAAAGGCGTCGGCGCGCTGTACGTTCGTCGCAAGCCCCGTGTGCGCCTGGAAGCGCAGATGCATGGCGGTGGCCACGAACGCGGCATGCGTTCCGGCACGTTGGCCGCGCATCAGTCGGTCGGCATGGGTGAAGCGTTCCGTATTGCCAAGGAAGAAATGGCCGCGGAGAACGAGCGCATCACCAAGTTACGCGACCGCTTCTTCAAGCAGGTTGAGCATCTTGAAGAGCTCTACGTCAACGGCAGCATGACTTCGCGTGTCCCTCACAACCTGAACCTGAGCTTTAACTACGTCGAGGGTGAGTCGCTGATCATGGCACTTAAAGACCTCGCGGTGTCGTCAGGTTCGGCTTGTACGTCTGCGTCGTTGGAGCCGTCCTACGTGCTTCGCGCGCTGGGTCGCAATGACGAACTTGCACACAGCTCAATCCGTTTTACATTCGGCCGTTTCACGACGGAAGAAGAAGTCGACTACGCGGCGCAGAAAGTCAGCGAGGCGGTTACAAAATTGCGTGAGCTTTCGCCCTTGTGGGACATGTTCAAGGATGGCGTCGACATCTCGCAGGTCGAGTGGGCCGCCCACTGACTTGTAGAGTTCCACATAGCCTGATTCAACGAGGATTGCACCATGGCATATAGTGAAAAGGTCATTGACCATTACGAAAATCCCCGCAACGTCGGCAAATTCGACGCTGAGGATCCTTCTATCGGCACCGGCATGGTCGGCGCCCCGGCTTGCGGCGATGTTATGCGTCTGCAGATCAAGGTCAACGAGCAGGGCATTATTGAAGATGCCAAGTTCAAGACATATGGCTGCGGTTCGGCCATCGCCTCTAGCTCGCTTGCCACAGAATGGATGAAGGGCAAAACGTTAGAAGAAGCAGAAACCATCAAGAACACCCAGCTGGCGGAAGAGCTGGCGTTGCCGCCAGTGAAGATTCACTGCTCAGTGTTGGCAGAAGACGCCATCAAGGCAGCGGTTCGCGATTACCGTGAGAAAAAAGGGTTGCCGCAGGCCTAAGGAGGTATCGATGGCTATTAGCATGACTACCGCTGCCGCCGATCACGTTCGCCGTTCCTTGGACGGGCGCGGCAAGGGGTTAGGGGTCCGTTTGGGCGTGCGCACCACCGGCTGTTCCGGCTTGGCCTATGTGCTTGAATTCGTCGACGAGGCGGCGGCGGAGGATTCGGTGTTTGACAGCCACGGGGTAAAAGTCATCATCGATCCCAAGAGTCTCGTGTATCTCGACGGAACGGAGCTGGACTTCGTTCGAGAGGGGCTGAACGAAGGTTTCAAGTTCAATAATCCCAACGTGCGTGGCGAATGCGGCTGCGGCGAAAGCTTCAACATCTGAGGACGCTGTGGGAAATCCCTGTCACTACGCCCTGTTCGAATTGCAGCCAGCTTTCGATATCGATATGGACATGCTCTCGTCTCGCTATCGTGAGCTGGCCCGAAAGGTTCATCCTGACCGGTTCGCTGACGCGGGCGAAACCGAACAGCGCTATGCGATTGAGCGCTCTGCAAATTTGAACGAGGCTTACCAAACCTTACGTAGTCCGTCACGTCGAGCGCGTTATTTGCTGACGTTGGAGGGGCGTGAAATGCCGCTTGAGGCCACCGTCCAGGATCCCGCGTTCCTCATGCAGCAGATGCAGTGGAGAGAAGAGCTTGAGCAGCTGCAGGACGAGGCGGACATCGCTGGCATTATCTCCTTCAAAGTTCGTCTCAAGGCTGCGCAGCAGGATCTGAATGACTCGTTCGCCAGTATCTGGCGGAAGGAGTCACAGCGTGACGACGCGGAGCGGCTGGTGCGCCGGATGCAGTTTCTCGACAAGCTGTCCCAGGAAGTGCGCCAGTTGGAAGAACGCCTCGACGATTAACCCCGCGTAGCGCAAGGCGCTGCGCCCGATATCAGACAGACATGGCCTTACTGCAGATTGCTGAACCCGGACAAAGCCCACAGCCTCACCAGCGCCGTCTGGCAGTTGGTATAGATCTGGGCACTACCAATTCACTTGTCGCTACATTGCGCAGTGGTGTCACGGCGCCAATAGCCGACACTGATGGCGAGGTTATCCTGCCGTCCGCGGTGCGTTACCACGCTGATCGCGTCGAAGTGGGGCGCGCCGCCAAACGCGCATCCGCGAGCGACCCGTTGAATACCATTCTGTCCGTTAAGCGCCTTATGGGTCGCGGTATCGGTGATGTGAAGCAGCTAGGCGGACAGCTCCCGTACCGATTCAGTGAAGGGCAATCGCAGATGCCTTTCATCGAGACCATACAAGGCGCGAAAAGCCCGGTAGAAATCTCTGCCGAGATACTTCGCGCATTACGCGAGCGTGCAGAGGCGGCCTTGGGCGGTGAGCTGGTCGGGGCGGTCATAACGGTTCCCGCCTACTTCGACGATGCACAACGCCAAGCCACCAAGGATGCGGCCCGTCTGGCCAATATCAACGTCCTGCGGCTGCTTAACGAGCCTACCGCCGCCGCCGTCGCCTACGGGCTGGATCGCGAAGCGGAAGGCGTCGTGGCTATTTACGACCTGGGGGGCGGAACCTTTGATATTTCGATCCTGCGTCTAAGCAAGGGCGTATTCGAGGTGCTGGCGACAGGGGGAGATACGGCGCTAGGTGGCGATGACTTCGATCATGCTATTGCAGGCTGGATCCTGGCTCAGGCCGGCGCTTCTCAGGATCTCGATCCAGGTGCTCAGCGAGAAGTGCTGAAAGTTGCTTGTGATGCCAAAGAACAACTGAGCGGCGCTGATGCGGCCCAGGTGCGTTATGCAGGTTGGAAGGGTGTGCTTACCCGAGCACTGTTCAACGAGCTGATCGATCCGATGATCGATCGCAGCCTTAGATCATGCCGGCGCGCGTTGCGCGATTCCTCGGTTGAGCTGGCGGAAGTCAACGCGGTGGTCATGGTGGGTGGTTCTACGCGCGTACCGCGGGTTCGTGAACGGGTTGGTGAGATGTTCGGTCGGGATCCTCTCACTGATATAGACCCCGATCAGGTAGTCGCGATTGGCGCGGCGATCCAGGCTGAAACGCTCGCGGGTAACAATCGTGATGGGGAAGAGCTTCTGCTGCTCGATGTCATTCCGCTGTCGCTCGGCTTGGAGACGATGGGCGGTTTAATGGAGAAGATTATTCCGCGCAATACGACCATCCCGGTTGCGCGAGCGCAGGAGTTCACTACTTATAAAGATGGCCAATCGGCCATGATGATTCACGTACTGCAAGGTGAGCGCGAGTTAATCGCTGACTGCCGTTCGTTAGCACGCTTTGAGCTGCGAGGTATTCCGCCGATGGTGGCGGGCGCGGCGAAGATCCGGGTGACGTTCCAGGTCGATGCGGACGGGCTGCTCAGCGTATCAGCTCGTGAGTTGGCATCCGGTGTCGAATCAAGCATTCAGGTCAAGCCATCTTACGGTCTCTCCGATGGCGAGATTGCGCGCATGCTTGAAGACTCTTTCCGCAAAGCCAGCGAAGACAAGGTCGCTCGGGCTCTGCGTGAGCAGCTGGTCGATGCGCAGCGATTGCTTGAGGCGGTCGAAGGTGCCTTGGCTGTAGATGGCGAGCGCTTGCTTAGCGCCGAAGAGCGCGCGGCGATCGAGTCGCAGATGCAGGCGTTACGAGGTTTGCTCGATAGCCAGGATGGTGTTGCCATTGAACGGCAAATCAAGCGATTGAGCCAAATTACCGATGCCTTTGCTGCACGCAGGCTAGATTCCACCGTCAAGGCCGCACTGGCTGGGCGGCGGCTTAACGATATCGAGGAATGACCCAGATGCCGCAGATTGTTTTCCTGCCTCATGTTGACCACTGTCCGGAAGGGGCGGTGGTTGAGGCGCAGCCCGGTGAGACGGTCCTGGATGCCGCGCTCCGTAATGGCATCGACATTGAACACGCCTGTGAGAAATCCTGTGCCTGCACGACTTGTCACGTGGTGATTCGAGAAGGCTTCGCCTCGCTGGAAGCCTCCGATGAGCTTGAGGATGACATGCTGGACAAGGCGTGGGGGCTTGAGCCTAATTCCCGTTTGTCCTGCCAGGCAGCGGTTGCGGACGTCGATCTTGTGGTCGAAATTCCCAAATACACCATCAACCAAGTCTCTGAAGGCCATTGAAGGCGGGGTGAAGCATGGCGCTTAAATGGGCCGATGTGCTGGATATCGCGATTGAGCTCGCCGAAAGCAAGCCGGACGTTGATCCGCGCTACGTGAATTTTGTCGAGCTACATCGTTGGGTCATCGAGTTACCTGACTTTTCTGACGATCCGAAGCGTGGCGGCGAGAAGGTGCTCGAAGCCATACAATCTGCCTGGATTGACGAGGTCTAGTAACGCGGTAAGCCGCGTACATCTGAAAGCGAAGCTGTATTCGGCCTTCGCTGCGCACTAAGCACGCCCGCTGCTGCTCTTATATTTTAAGTCATGACCCGCGTATAATTCGCGGGTTTACTTGTTCGCTTTAACCTATCGATTACTGGAGTTATTAAATGGCCCTGCAACGCACTTTTTCCATCATCAAGCCTGACGCTGTCGCCAAGAATGTGATCGGCGAGATCACGTCCCGTTTCGAGAAGGCTGGTCTGCGTGTTGTCGCTTCGAAGATGGTTCAGCTGTCTGAGCGTGAAGCTGGCGGTTTCTATGCCGAGCACAGCGAGCGCGGCTTCTTCAAGGACCTGGTCGCCTTCATGGTGTCCGGTCCGGTCATCGTTCAGGTGTTGGAAGGTGAAGACGCCATCGCCAAGAACCGTGAGCTGATGGGCGCTACCAACCCCAAGGAGGCTGCTCCGGGCACAATCCGTGCTGATTTTGCCGTCTCGATCGATGAAAACGCGGTGCACGGTTCTGATTCCGAAGCCTCCGCAGCTCGCGAAATTGCTTACTTCTTCTCTGCCACCGAAGTGTGTGCCCGCATTCGCTGATCTGGCGAAGGTGAATCCTGATGACTGCTATGACCAGTAAAGTAAATCTGCTGGGGCTTACTCAGCCTCAATTGGAAAGCTTCTTCGATTCAATAGGGGAGAAGCGCTTTCGTGCCGGTCAGGTCATGAAATGGATTCACCACTTTGGTGTTGATGACTTCGATGCCATGAGCAATATTGGCAAGGCCCTGCGCGAAAAGCTCAAGGCCTCTGCTGAGATCCGCGGCCCCGAAATCGTCAGCGAGGACATCTCCACCGACGGCACCCGCAAGTGGGTAGTGCGCGTGGCCTCGG
The DNA here is from genome assembly GCF_019880365.1 of Pseudomonas sp. DNDY-54. Lineage (NCBI taxonomy): Bacteria > Pseudomonadati > Pseudomonadota > Gammaproteobacteria > Pseudomonadales > Pseudomonadaceae > Pseudomonas > Pseudomonas sp. DNDY-54. Next base: position 3,152,932 of record NZ_CP082271.1, on the reverse strand, counting down.
GTAGCTGCGTTGAAACCGTTTATATCCCTCAGGGCGGTCGCGGTACGCTCTGTGTTTCGTCACAGGCAGGCTGCGCGCTGGATTGCAGCTTCTGCTCGACCGGCAAGCAGGGCTTCAACAGCAACCTCACTGCAGCCGAAGTGATCGGTCAGGTGTGGATTGCCAACAAGTCATTCGGCAGCATTCCTGCGAAAGTCGATCGCGCCATCACCAACGTGGTGATGATGGGTATGGGCGAGCCCTTGCTCAATTTCGATAATGTTGTGGCTGCCATGCAGATCATGATGGACGACCTGGGCTACGGTATCTCCAAGCGTAAGGTGACCCTTTCAACGTCCGGGGTCGTGCCGATGATTGATGAGCTGGCCAAGGTCATCGACGTATCGTTAGCGCTGTCGTTGCATGCTCCAAATGATGCGTTGCGCGATAAATTGGTTCCAATCAATAAGAAGTACCCGCTGGACGTGCTGTTGGCTGCGTGCCAACGCTATATTTCCAATCTGGGCGAGAAGCGCGTGTTGACGATCGAGTACACCCTGTTGCAAGGCGTGAACGATCAACCCGAACACGCGGAACAGATGGTCACACTACTCGCCAAGATTCCCTGCAAGATCAATCTCATTCCATTCAACCCCTTCCCGCATTCCGGATATGAGCGGCCGAGCAACAATGCAATCCGTCGTTTTCAGGACATCCTTCATAAAGCCGGGCACAATGTGACGGTGCGCACCACCCGTGGTGAGGACATCGATGCCGCTTGCGGTCAGCTGGTCGGGCAGGTGCTGGATCGGACTCGCCGAAGTGAGCGCTACATCGCCGTGCGCGAACTGCAATCTGAGCCAGTGACGGCGTCCGCTGCTACAAACCGTTCCTGAGGGGGATGCTGTTGATGATTTTGCGCGTTGCGCTGCTGTTTCTGTTCGCCGGCTTGATGACGGGCTGTATCTCGTCAGGATCGGGCAATCCGATGCGTACCTCGGAAGGGCGCGACGAGGCGAGAGACGCCTATATCCAGCTCGGCATCGGTTATCTGCAGCAAGGCGAGGCTTCCCGTGCGAAGTCGCCGCTTCGCAAAGCGTTAGAGCTTGACCCGAACAGCGCAGACGCACACGCGGCGCTGGCTTTGGTTTTTCAGAACGAGATGGAAAATCAGCTGGCTGACGAGCACTACCGCAAAGCGCTTTCCAGTCGCAGCGACGCGCGCATCCTGAATAATTACGGCAGTTTTCTGTTCGAGCAAAAGCGTTATCCGGAGGCCATGGAGCGCTTCGCGAAAGCAGCTGAAGACAATCTCTATTCGGGGCGGTCGCATGTCTTCCAGAACATGGGAATGACCGCGTTGCAACTTGGCCAGCGCGAGCAGGCCGAAACCTTTTTCACAAGAGCCTTGCGCCTCGATAGCCGTCAGCCGCGCGCCTTGTTGGAACTGGCGATGATGGCGTACGAAGATAAGCAGTACGTTCCGGCCAAGCGTTACTACGACGGATTCAGCAGTCTTTCCGAGCAGAACGCGCGCAGCCTGCTGTTGGGCATTCGTCTGGCAAGGATTCATCAGGACCGGGATCAGGCGGCCAGTTTGGGTTTGCAGCTCAAGCGCCTATATCCAGGTACACCTGAATATCAACAGTTTCTTTCGGAGCAACGATGATAGCGCCACATTCTGAAGCGGCTGCCCCGACGACCTTGGCTAATCCCGGCGACACGCTCCGTACTGCACGCGAGAGCAAGAACTGGTCGCTTCCTTCGGTAGCCAAGCAGCTCAATCTGTCTGAACGCTCGCTCGCTCAGATCGAGGCGGGTGATTTCAGTCAGCTGCCTGGCCATACATTTGCGCGGGGCTATGTTCGTGCTTACGCCAAGCTGCTGGGGTTGGACCAGAATCGTCTCGTTCAGCAGTTCGACCAGCACACCGGTACGGATGCGAGTGGCAGCAGTGTAAACAGCCTTGGCCACATCGATCAGCCAGTGCGGTTGTCGCGTAGCATGGTGCGCTTCTTTACGTTTATTTTGACGCTGGTGATAGGTGTCGGCGCCTTCTTGTGGTGGCAGGATCGGTCGTCCCGTAATGAGTCGGGTCCCTCAGTGACCGCCTTGGAGCGCATCGAGGTTGAGGCGGCTGACGGCACGACCGAGATTCACCTGCTGGACCGCGCCGAAGAGCCCGTCGCACCTGCTAGTGACACGACTGATTCCATGCCCTCCTCAATGGACGAAGAGGCGTTGAGCGGTGTCGACGAAAGCCTACCGTTAGACGATCAGGCCGCGGCCGAAACACCTACTGAACCGACAGCGGAGCTGGAGGAAGCGCCTGTTTCTAGCGAAGCGCCGACCTCGCCACCAGAGGTAGAGACACCTTCGACAGCGATGGCCGAATCCGAGGTTGTTGGGCCGGGTGAGGGTCGTCTGACGCTCAATTACTCAGCGGACTGCTGGACCCGCGTAACCGCTGCGGACGGTGAAGTGCTTTACAGCGGACTGGCGAAAGCCGGGAGCAGTCGCTCCCTGGTCGGCAAAACTCCATTGGATCTGCATTTGGGCTTCGCGTCCGGCGTTCAGGTCAATTTCAACGGCGAAGCCGTTAGTCTTTCTGGCAAAACGCGCGGCGAGACTGCGCGTCTCAAGCTCGGGCAGTAATCATGCATAGTGAGTCCCCCATCAAACGTCGCCAAACCCGCAAGATCTGGGTAGGTAACGTACCGGTCGGTGGCGATGCGCCAATTGCGGTGCAGAGCATGACCAATACCGAAACCTGCGATGTTGACGCGACCGTTGCTCAGATTCAGCGATTACAAGATGCGGGTGCTGACATCGTCCGAGTTTCGGTTCCCTCGATGGAGGCAGCCGAGGCGTTTGGCAAGATCAAGCAGCGTGTCGGTGTGCCTCTGGTAGCGGATATTCATTTCGATTATCAGATCGCGCTGCGTGTTGCCGAGCTTGGCGTCGATTGCCTGCGTATCAACCCCGGCAACATTGGACGCGAGGATCGCGTGCGAGCGGTGGTCGAAGCGGCGCGCGACAGGGGTATCCCGATTCGCATTGGCGTCAATGCCGGCTCGCTGGAAAAGGACCTGCAGAAGAAATACGGTGAACCGACGCCCGAGGCGCTGGTGGAATCCGCACTGCGCCATGTCGAGCACCTCGACCGCCTGAATTTTCCGGATTTCAAAGTCAGCGTTAAGGCTTCTGACGTGTTCATGGCCGTGGCAGCGTATCGGTTACTGGCTGACAAGATCGAACAGCCGTTGCACTTGGGTATCACCGAGGCCGGTGGTTTGCGCTCGGGAACGGTGAAGTCGGCGGTTGGCCTAGGGATGTTGCTGGCTGAAGGTATCGGCGACACCATCCGAATCTCGCTTGCAGCCGACCCGGTCGAAGAGATCAAGGTCGGCTTCGATATCCTGAAATCCTTGCGTCTGCGTTCACGCGGTATCAACTTCATTGCGTGCCCGAGCTGTTCGCGGCAGAACTTTGACGTGGTCAAGACCATGAATGAGCTTGAAGGCCGGCTCGACGATTTATTGGTGCCGATGGACGTCGCGGTTATTGGCTGCGTCGTTAACGGCCCGGGGGAGGCCAAGGAAGCCCACATTGGCCTTACGGGCGGCACGCCGAACAATCTCATCTACATCGACGGCAAGCCTGCGCAGAAGCTGAGCAACGACAATCTGGTTGACGAGTTGGAACAGTTGATTCGTCGCAAGGCCAGCGAGAAGGCTGAGACCGATGCCGCGCTGATCGTGCGCAGCTGATAAGGAACCCAATTGAGCAAGTCCCTGCAAGCCATTCGTGGCATGAACGATATCCTGCCGGCGCAAACGCCGGTCTGGCGCTACCTTGAAACAACGTTCGCACAGCTGCTCGACAGCTATGGCTATAGCGAGATCCGACTGCCGATCCTCGAGTTCACCGATCTGTTCGCGCGTGGCATCGGCGAGGGCACCGACGTAGTCGATAAGGAAATGTACACGTTCCTTGATCGGAACGAAGAGTCGCTGACGCTACGACCCGAAGGCACTGCGGGTTGCGTGCGTGCTGTGCTTGAACATGGCATGACGGGCGGCGGGCAGGTGCAGAAGCTTTGGTACGCGGGGCCGATGTTTCGCTACGAGAAGCCGCAAAAAGGTCGCTATCGCCAATTCCACCAGGTTGGCGTGGAAGTCTTCAACCAGCCTGGCCCGGATGTGGACGCCGAACTGATCGTCTTGACCGCTCGGCTGTGGAAGAAGCTCGGCATGTCCGATGCAGTCACATTGCAACTGAACAGCTTGGGTTCCAGTGAGGCACGCGCGCGGTACCGAGACGCGTTGGTGGCTTATCTGCAACAGCATTTCGAGCAGCTCGACGAAGACAGTCAGCGTCGTCTCACCAGCAACCCGCTGCGTATTCTGGACAGCAAGAATGCGCAAACGCAGGCATTGCTGGGTGATGCGCCGACCTTGCATGACTACCTGGACGAGGAATCGCGCGCACACTTCGAAGGTCTGAAGGCTCGACTTGAAGCGGCAGGCATCGGCTATGAGGTCAACCCGAAGTTGGTCCGGGGTTTGGACTATTACGGGCGTACTGTCTTTGAGTGGGTAACTGACAAGCTAGGCTCGCAGGGCACCGTCTGCGCTGGCGGTCGCTATGACGGACTCGTCAGCCAATTCGGCGGTAAGCCGACGCCGGGTGTCGGTTTTGCAATGGGCATCGAACGCCTGGTGCTTTTGCTGGACACTCTTGAGCTTGTTCCTGATGAGCTTAACCCGCCAGCACATGCGTTCATCTGTGCGTTCGGCGAAGCGGCGGAACTGGCGGCGCTGGGGTTGGCCGAGCGGCTTCGTGACGCCTTGCCGGGTCTGCGCCTTCTGGTGAATGCCGGTGGCGGTAGCTTTAAGAGCCAGTTCAAGAAGGCTGACAAGAGCGGTGCTCGCTTCGCACTGATTCTGGGTGACGACGAACTGGCTGGACGCGTGGTAGGTTGCAAACCGTTGCGCGATGACAGCGAACAACAAAGCATTGCCTGGGATGCTCTACCCGAGCGTCTGGCGGCCTGCCTGGGTTAAGCAGACAGGTCTGAATTCAGCGATTGTAAAGGAGTGACAGTGTGACCTCGGGTACCGATGAAGAACAGCTGGCGCAGATCAAGGAATGGTGGCAGCGCAACGGCATGCCGTTGCTTTTGGGCGGCGCACTCGCTCTGGTGCTGGTGTTTGGCTGGCAGTTTTGGCAGAAGCACCAGCGTACTCAGGCACAGAACGCATCCGCGGTTTATCAGCAGTTGTTGAACGCCGCGCTAGAGGAAGGCGGTGTGGATGCCGCCGAAGTGTCGCGTCTGGGCAACTTGCTGCAGAAAGAGTTCGCTGGCTCACATTACGCTCAGTACGGCAGTCTTTTCGTGGCCAAAGTGGCAGTCGAATCCGGGCGGCTCGATGAGGCTCAGACGGAGCTGCAGGCCGTGCTGGATAAGCCTGCGGACCAAGTACTCGAGGAGCTGGCTCGCCAGCGTCTGGCCCGCGTTCTGGCAGCACAGGACAAGGCCGAAGAAGGACTCGTGCTGTTGGACGGTGAAGCGGTCGAGGCGTTTGCTGCCAGTCGTGAAGAGTTGCGGGGTGATTTGCTGGTCAAGCTGGGGCGTCATGACGAGGCCCACGCCGCCTATTCCAAAGCAAAAGAATCGCTGTCACAGGATGCCGCTATCGGTGGCCTGCAGCTGAAACTGGACGACCTGGCTCGTGGAGAGGCGTGAATTGATGCGTTGGAAAACTGCCGCACTGCTGACCTTGGCCGTCTTGGCTGCTGGTTGCAGCAGCAATGACAAAAAAGAACCCGAACCCGCCGAGCTGGTCAAGTTTGACGCCGAGATACGGTTGAGCGAGGAGTGGAGTCGCTCGATTGGTGACGGCCAGGGCGAGACTTACAACCTGCTCGCCCCGGTTGTGTACGGCAATGAGATATTCGCCGCCGACGTCGAAGGGCTGGTCGTGGCTATGGATCGCATGACCGGCAAGGTCAACTGGAAGAACGATCTGGAGGTCCCGATCTCTGGTGCGGTTGGCGCTGGCTATGGTCTGGTTCTGGTCGGTACCCTGCGCGGGGAAGTGCTGGCTCTGGACGTGTCGACGGGTGAAGAGCGGTGGCGTAGCCAGGTTAGCAGCGAGGTTCTCGCCGCGCCTGCCGTCAACGGCGATGTGGTAGTGGTTCAGACCCAGGATGACCGAGTCATTGCGTTGGAAATCGACACCGGTGCGCAACGCTGGAGCTACGAAAGCTCTCCGGCTGTACTGACCCTGCGGGGGACTGGCGCGCCGTTGCTGACAAATGAGCTGGCGATCGCCGGCCTTTCCAGTGGAAAGGTTGTGGCCTTGGACACCCGTCGGGGACTGCCGATTTGGGAGCAACGTGTTGCAGTTCCGCAGGGCCGTTCCGAGCTTGAGCGTGTCGTGGACATAGACGGTGGGCTTTTGCTTTCTGGCGGGACACTCTATGTCGCCTCTTTCCAGGGTCGCGCAGCTGCACTGGATGTGGAGAGCGGTCGGATCCTCTGGCAACGCGATGCGTCTACAGCAACTGGCGTTGCGTTGGGATACGGAAGTGTCTACCTGAGCCAGGCTGATGGGACGGTGGTGGGCATTGATGAACGCTCGACGACCGTGTTGTGGACAAATGACTCGTTGATGCGCCGCCAGCTTTCGGCCCCTGCCGTATTTTCCAGCTACGTCGCGGTCGGTGACAAAGAGGGCTATCTGCATTTTCTCAGTCAGGTCGACGGACGTTTTGTCGCGCGCACACGAATCGATAGCGCCGGCGTTCGTGCCCGCCCTGTTGTGGAGGGTGACTGGCTGTATGCCTACGGTAACGATGGCAAGCTTGTGGCCTTGACCATTCGCCAGGCGGACTAACGTTTCACACGTGTCTGCTGCTCTGCTTGCGCAGAGCGCCTAAAATTCGGCCGCTGCCTCGCAGCGGCCTTTGTGTTTTCTGAAATATCGCAGTGGAGAGCCGTATGGTTCCCGTAATCGCCCTGGTGGGTCGCCCGAACGTCGGCAAGTCCACCCTGTTTAACCGTCTGACCAAAAGCCGTGATGCCATCGTCGCGGAATACGCCGGCCTGACCCGAGATCGGCAGTATGGCGAGGCCAAATGGCAGGGTCGCACCTATATCGTGATCGACACCGGGGGCCTGACTGGTGATGAGGAAGGCATTGACGCCAAGATGGCTGAGCAGTCGCTGCAGGCCATGCAGGAAGCCGATGCGGTAATGTTCATGGTCGATGCGCGCGCCGGCATGACGCCGGGCGACCAGATGATCGCCGAACACCTACGCAAGATGAACAAGCGTCATTTTCTGGTGGCGAACAAGGTCGACAGTATCGACCCGGACATTGCGCGAGCTGAGTTCAGCCCGCTGGGTCTCGGTGATGCGTTGCCGATTGCCGCTGCGCATGGTCGCGGCATAACGCACATGCTGGAACAGGCGCTTGGGGTATTCCCCAAAGATAATGCCGAAGACGTAGAAGGCGAGGGTGAAGAGAGCGAGCCGGTCGCCGAGGGCGAAGAGCTCAAGCGTATTCCCGGGCCTAGCGAAAAGGACGGCATCAAGATCGCAATCATCGGCCGCCCCAACGTGGGCAAGTCGACGCTGGTCAACCGCATGCTTGGCGAAGAGCGTGTCATCGTCTATGACCAGGCAGGCACTACCCGCGACAGCATCTACATTCCCTTCGAACGTGGTGATGAAAAATACACGCTGATCGATACCGCCGGCGTCCGGCGCCGGGGCAAGATCTTCGAGGCGGTAGAAAAGTTCTCCGTGGTCAAGACGTTGCAGGCGATCCAGGACGCCAACGTGGTGATCTTCGTCATGGATGCGCGGGAGGGTGTAGTTGAGCACGATCTCAATCTGCTCGGCTTCGTTCTCGAAAGCGGACGGGCGCTGGTGATTGCGCTGAACAAGTGGGACGGCATGGAGCCGAGCGAGCGGGATTACGTGAAGACCGAGCTGGAACGCCGATTGTTCTTCGTTGAATTCGCCGACATCCATTTCATCTCCGCCAAGCACGGCACCGGCGTCGGCAATCTCTATAAATCAGTACAGGCTTCGTTCACATCAGCCGTCACTCGTTGGCCCACAAGCCGTCTGACTCAGATTCTCGAGGATGCGGTGCGCGAGCATGCACCGCCGATGGTCGCCAGCCGACGTATCAAACTCAGATACGCGCATTTGGGGGGCGCCAACCCACCGTTGATCATCATTCACGGCAATCAGGTCGACGCAATTCCAAAGTCCTATACGCGCTACCTGGAGAATACCTATCGGCGTGTGCTCAAGCTGGTGGGCACGCCCATTCGCATCGAATACAAGGGCGGAGAGAACCCCTACGAGGGCAAGAAGAACACGCTTACCGACCGTCAGGTGAACAAGAAGCGCCGTCTCATGTCGCACCACAAGAAGGCCGAGAAGAAGCGCCGCGACAAACGATAAGGTCTGGCCGCGTAGAGGGCGCCGCTCGGGGGCGCTCATGTGGCCTCCCAGATTTTGGCTTTCAGCTCTGAGCGAATCATGATCACCAGCAAACTTCCTCGCGTCGGCACTACCATCTTTACGACGATGTCGCAGCTTGCTGCTGAGACCGGTGCGTTAAACCTGTCCCAGGGATTCCCTGATTTCGACGGCCCGCACGCACTGCGTGACGCGGTGAGCCGTCACGTTATGGCTGGCCACAACCAGTACGCGCCGATGACCGGTTTGCCAGCGCTGCGCGAGCAGGTGGCGATCAAGGTCGCCTCGCTCTATGGCCGTCAGGTCAGTGCGGACAGCGAGATCACCATCACACCTGGAGCGACCCAGGCTATTTTCTGTGCGATTCATGCCGTCATCCGTCCAGGTGATGAGGTGATCGTTTTCGATCCCTGCTACGACAGCTACGAGCCGGCCGTAGAGCTTGCCGGTGGCGTCTGCGTTCACCAGGCGCTTAGCCTGCCGGATTTCACCATTGACTGGCAAAAGCTGGCCGACGCGATTACCCCACGCACACGCATGATCGTTCTGAACACGCCCCACAACCCGAGTGGGGTATTGATTGATCTGACCGACCTGGATCGTCTGGCCGACCTGATCCGCGACAACGATATCTATTTGCTCAGCGACGAGGTCTACGAGCATTTGGTGTTCGACGGTCGCGAACATGCCAGCGTGCTGCGCCATGAAGAGCTGTATCAGCGAGCCTTCGTCGTCAGCTCATTCGGCAAGACTTACCACGTGACTGGCTGGAAGACGGGGTACGTGGTGGCGCCAGCCGCGCTGAGCAGCGAGCTGCGCAAAGTCCATCAGTACGTCAGCTTCACGGGTGTCACGCCATTGCAATGGGCCCTTGCAGACTTCATGGCCGCACACCCGGAACACCTGAGCGAGCTGCCCGGTTTTTACCAGGCCAAGCGGGACCTGTTCTGCGACCTGCTGGCCGGATCGCGCTTCAGCTTTACCCGCGCCGCCGGCACCTATTTTCAGTTGGCAGACTACTCCGCGATCCGTCCGGATCTCGACGATGTGGCCATGGCCGAATGGCTTACCCGTGAGCACGGCGTGGCCAGTATTCCGATTTCGGTCTTCTACCAAACGCCTCCTGCAGAATCGCGGCTGGTCCGCTTCTGCTTCGCGAAACGAGAGGAGACGCTGCGCCAGGCAGCGGAACGACTATGCGCGATCTAAACAATTTACCCGACCTTGAATTGGCTTTGATCCAGACCAGCCTCGCCTGGCAGGACGCCAACGCGAACCGCGAGCGCTTTGTCGGCCTGCTGGATGAGGCCCGCGGCGCTGACCTCATCGTGTTGCCCGAAATGTTCACAACCGCGTTCTCCATGAACTCCGCTGAGCTGGCTGAACCGGAGGAGGGCCCGACCTATGCCTGGCTGCGGGAGCAGGCTGCACGTCTCGACGCGGTGATCACCGGAAGCGTGATTATCGAAGCCGCGGACGGAAGCCACCGCAATCGCCTGCTCTGGGCACGACCGAACGGCGAGATTTCTCACTACGACAAGCGTCACCTGTTTCGCATGGCGGGTGAGCACAAGCACTACACGGCTGGTGAACAGCAAGCGCTGTTCGAGCTTAAGGGTTGGCACGTCAGGCCACTGATCTGTTACGACCTGCGCTTCCCGGTCTGGAGTCGCGATGCGCACGACACCGATCTTCTGCTGTACACCGCCAATTGGCCAGCAGCGCGCCGCAATGCCTGGAACCGTCTGCTGCCGGCGCGGGCCATCGAAAATCTCTGCTACGTTGCGGCGGTCAATCGAGTCGGTGAAGACGGCAAGGGTTACCCCTACAGTGGCGACACGCAGGTCCTTGATTTTCTAGGTGATCCGTTGCTTGAGGCAGGCGATACTGCAGGTGTATTTCGCGCCACACTGCGCGCTCGGGATCTGGCGGCGTTCCGTGGCAAATTCCCCGCGTATCACGACGGCGACGCCTTCGAACTGAAGCTTTAGTTAAAGCGCTATCAGCCCGAGACTGCTGGCCTATGGCGCCGGCGCCATATCAGCCAGCCATAGATCAGCAGATTGACGAGCACCACGATGGCGGCCAGCACATACTGCACCGGGACGCTCAGCCAGCTTGGGTAGATCAACGGCAGCAGGTATTGCTCGACGAAACTGGCTTCATAGCCGGCGCCACCTGCCAGGCGTCGAAAATAGTTTTCCCAGTGCGTCAGTGGACACAATCGCCCGGTCAGTTCAACGAAAATTCCCCAGGCCACAGCGGGCACATGGAGCCACAGCAAGCGGCGTTGCCACGCTACCAACAGCCCGCCCAAGAGCACGAAGATGATGAAAGCAAGATGCGCAATTAGCACCGCATCGGCCGCCAGACGATAGAGCATGACGGCTATCCTGCCGCGCCGGGGCCGGTTTGATCAGCGATCTGCCGGTCGTGCCATCCGGCCAGCCCGGTGACCGAAAGCAGGGCGCCGAGAAGCGCCATGAGCATGTCGGACTGAGTGTCCCAGGGGTCGCCTTGGGTTCCGAGGAAGTCTTCCGCGCCCTGGCCGGCAATCAACGCTACCCACCATTCGATCAGTTCATAGAACGCACTGAATGCCAAGGCGACGCACAGCGATAGGAAGCCAAGCATCTTTCCCGGCACGAGAAAACCGAGACGTAGCAGAATCTCCCGGGCCAGCAGGGCCGGAACCAGGCCTTGCATGAAGTGGCCAAGCTTGTCGTATGGATTGCGGCTGAGTTCAAGCCAGTCCTGGACCCAGAAACCGGCCGGGACGCGGGCGTACGTGTAAGCGCCGCCCAGGATAAGCACCAGCGCATGAACCGTGATCAACACATAGAGCAGCCGCGTGAGCGGAACGTGTCGGTAGCTCAGTAGCAGAACAGGCGCTGCGATCAGTACCGGCGCGACTTCCAGGAGCCAGGTCGCGCGGTCATACGGGGCAAAGCCGGAAACGATCAGCGCCAGCGTTGTCACTGAGCCCAGAAGTGCGTAGAGCGTCTTGTTCTGCATCGCGGATGAACCTGGTCGCCAGTGAAGCATCAGGATGCAGTGCCAGCGCGGTTTCCGGCAAGACCTGGCGAAGTAACAGGATGAGCTGAGCGCAGGGCTGCTCGTGCTATCGGTTGCTCAGCTTCGTTTAGCTCGAGTCGCCGGCGTGCGAGCAATTGATTTGGAACAGTGGTTCAGGTCCACCGCCCCGACGAAACGGTTGGCATTGCCCTGCACGCAGGCAACGCTGCGGTTGCGCCATCGCTCCCATTCATTGACCGGATACTGGCGGTTCCAGATGTCGTATAGGCGGCGATCCTGCTTAGAGAGACGCAACCCATAGCGTTCGCTCATGTAGAAGTAGGTGCGCGCGATAGCGCCCCGGCTGTATTCCGGCGGCATGGCGGTGCGTTGCTTGAAATTCACCACGAATGGGCAGGCGCCGTATTGCGTGGGTTTTTCAGAAAGCATGCCAAAGCCGTAATTGCTGCGGTCGCCGTTGACCTCGCCGACGACCGGGACCAGGTTGTGCAGATCCGCTTCGGCCTTGTTGAATATCGGGTCGCTTGCGGTGCAGCGCTTGCGCCCGCCCTGTTGCCAGCACTGGCGCTGATGGCCGATCACCCAGGCGGGAACGATGTGCTCCCACTCTACGCGTGCCGCACGTTTGGGTTGTTTGCGCGGAACATAACCGCAGCTGGCAAGATCGATCCGATTGCCTTTGAAGGCGCAGCCGCAATAGAAATCTACCGGCCGTTCTGCGTAGATATGCCAGGCCATCTTTTTCGCTTCGCGGAAGGTGCGCGGCGCATCGGCATGGACGGTTGATGAAAAAAACAGGACGAGCAGAAGCAAGCTGAAACGGCGCATGGATATCTCGACGACTGACTGAGAAATGCATCCATGCGGGGCGCCGCAATCTTACCGGTGTATCAGATAGAAAACATATGGAAAACAAAGGCTTATCAAGCCGTTTGTCGGCCCAGACGATTGATCCATAGTGAAGCGAGAATGATCAGTCCGCCGGTGGCCAGCAGCAGCAGGTTGGTTTCCGTGCCCCAGAACAGCAGATTAAGTACCAGCCCGACGGGCACGGCCATGTTATTCATCACGGCCAGCGTCCCGGCATCAACCAAGGTGGCGCCCTTGTTCCAGCCGAACTGGCCAAGCGCGGTAGCCAGAACACCCATCCATATCAACACGCCCCACTGGCTCGCCGTGGTGGGCAATCCTTCTGGATTGCCGAACACTAGCCATGCCGGCAACACGACAATCAGTGCACCGAGGAAGAAATAGCCGAACCGTCGGTACAGCGGGACATCCGACGGATAGCGTTGCGCCAAATGTTTGTAGCCCACTTGTCCCGCAGCGAAGGTGAAATTAGCCACCTGCATCAGCAGGAAGCCGCCCAGAAAGTCACCCGAGACGCCGTCGTAGCGAATCAGGCCGGCACCGAACACGGCCACCGCTGCGGCCACCAACGCCCATGGGTTGAAGCGACGGTTTAGCGCATCGTCTATGAGCGTGACGTGCAGCGGTGTGAGTACGGTAAATAGAAGGACTTCGGCCACTGTCAGGACATTGAAGCTCAGGTACAAGCACAGGTAGGTCACGCCGAATTGCAATGCGCCAACTAGCGTCACACCACCGATAAACCCTGGAGCCACACCGCGCCAGCGCGTAAGGGGGAGGAAGACCAGTCCGGCCAGGACGACCCGGGTGAGTACTGCGAAATAGCTGTCCACCTGGCCGGCCAGGTAGGCACCGATCAGGTTGAAGGAGAATGCCCAGAGGATGGTGACAAAGATCAGGTAGCGCATGCCGGCTCCTTAGCAGAAGGCCGGCGACCTTAGCGGCTTAGCAGAGAAGAGGGAAGGCCCGGCGTGCCTCCGGTATGGTAAGTAAAGGCACGCCGGCGTGCGGGCTCAGGCGGACTTGAGCGAGGCCATATCGATGACGAAACGGTATTTGACGTCGCTTTTGAGCATGCGCTCATAGGCTTCGTTGATGTTCTGGATCTCGATCATCTCGATGTCCGAAACGATGTTGTGTTCGGCGCAGAAATCGAGCATTTCCTGGGTCTCGGCGATACCGCCGATCAGCGAGCCGGCGAGCCGGCGGCGCTTGAAAATCAACCCGAACACGCTGGGGGATGGGTGGGGCGAGGCGGGCGCGCCGACCAGCGTCATGGTCGCGTCGCGCTTGAGCAGCGCTAGGAATGCATCGAGGTTGTGAGGGGCTGCCACGGTATTGAGGATGAAGTCGAAGCTGTTGCTATGAGCGGCCATTTCCTCCTTGTTCTTCGACACAACGACTTCCTTTGCGCCGAGGCGCAGGGCGTCCTCCTTTTTGTCCGGCGATGTGGTGAACAGCACCACGTGTGCGCCCATGGCGTTGGCAATCTTCACAGCCATGTGACCCAAGCCGCCGAGGCCGACCACGCCGACTTTCTGGCCGGGGCCGACCTTCCACTGGCGCAGCGGCGAATAGGTGGTGATCCCCGCGCAGAGCAGCGGCGCAACCGCGGCAAGGTTGTCTTCGGTATGTGAGATGCGCAGGACGAACTTCGCGTCCACCACAATCTTGTCCGAATACCCGCCATACGTGTTCTCGCCGCCGCCGAATGCAGGGCCGTTGTAGGTACCAACGAAACCGTTTTCGCAGTATTGCTCCAATCCTTCACCGCAGGACGGGCAACTCTGGCAGCTGTCGACCAGACAACCCACGCCGGCAATATCGCCAACCTTTAAGCCGCTGACCTTATCGCCCACAGCCGTTACCCGTCCCACAATCTCGTGGCCGGGCACGGACGGGTAGAGCGTATTGTTCCATTCGTTGCGAGCGGTATGCAGGTCCGAATGACAGACGCCGCAATAGAGAATGTCGATCTGTACATCATTCGCCCCCACGGCTCGGCGTGAAAACGAATAGGGAGCGAGCGGCGTGCTCGAGTCGAGGGCGGCATAACCGATGGCGTTGCTCATGGCGGCTCCAGGATTGATCGTTGAATGAACGTCAATCCTAGTACCGATAGCCGCTGAGCAGCAGCATGATTCTGCAGATGAATGGTGCATTCCTGCAGGAATGAGCTTCGCAAGGGCCGCCGCGGCGGTGACTCTCGCGTGATGTTTCGCTCATGCCATCGGCGAGCCCTAGGTCAGGACTCGCCGGGTCGGTCAGGCGGCCTTCACTTCAGCTTCGCGCAGCGCACGGTTCAGCGCACTGAACAGCGCGCGGATGCTGGCAGTGGTGATGTTCTCGTCGATTCCAATGCCATGCAACGAACGCTCACCGTCAAGGCGGACTTCGATATAGGCGGCCGCTCGCGCATTGCTACCGGCGCCAATGGCGTGTTCGTGGTAGTCCATGATCTCCAGCTTGACCGGCAACCCGGCGACAAGCGCCTCCAGGGGGCCTTTGCCAATGCCACGCCAGTGCATGATCTCGCCGTCATTGGAAACCTCCACATCCACGGCGCTGGTACCGTTCTCTTCCTGCAGCCGGTGACTCTTCAGCATGTAGGGGGAGGTCGCGTGCAGATACTCACCTTCCAACAATCCGTAAATCTGCTTCGCGCTCATCTCCAGACCGAGGCGATCGGTCTCTTTCTGCACGACCTGACTGAACTCGATCTGCATGCGCCGTGGCAGGCTGATGCCGTATTCCTGCTCCAACAGATAGGTGATGCCGCCTTTACCGGACTGGCTGTTGACGCGAATCACGGCCTCGTAGCTGCGACCAATGTCAGCCGGGTCAATCGGCAGGTAGGGCACTTCCCAGAGGCCGTTCGGGTCCTGCTGGGCGAAGCCCTTACGGATCGCATCCTGATGGGAGCCGGAGAACGCCGTATGGACCAGATCGCCGACATAGGGGTGGCGCGGATGCACCGGCAGTTGGTTGCACTCTTCCACCACCTTGCGCACCGCATCGATGTCCGAAAAGTCCAGCTGCGGATCGACACCCTGGCTATACATGTTCAAGGCGACCGTCACCAGATCGACGTTACCGGTGCGCTCGCCATTGCCAAACAGGCAGCCCTCGACGCGATCGGCGCCGGCCATCAGGCCAAGCTCGGTGGCGGCCACTCCGGTGCCACGGTCGTTATGGGTGTGCAAGCTGATCAACACGCTGTCACGCTTGTTGATGTGTCGGCCGAAGTATTCGATCTGGTCGGCATAGATGTTCGGCGTGGCGGCTTCGACCGTGGCCGGCAGGTTGAGGATCAGTTTTTGCGTCGGCGTCGGCTGAAACACCTCAATGACCGCGTTACACACCTCGACGGCGAAATCGGTCTCGGTGGAACTGAACACTTCCGGTGAATATTCAAAGCGCCACTGCGTTTCGGGCGCCGCATCGGCCAGGCGTTTGACGACGTGCGCGGCGTTGACCGCAATCTGTACCACGCCGGCCTTGTCCTGATTGAAGACGATGCGGCGGAAGCTCGGCGCCGTGGCGTTGTAGTAATGGACGATGGCCTTTTTTGCGCCCTTGAGCGATTCAAAGGTGCGAGTGATCAAATCCTCCCGAGCTTGTGTCAGGACCTGGATGGTGACGTCATCCGGAATGTGCCCGCCCTCGATCAGCTCGCGAACGAAGTCGAAGTCAGTCTGTGAGGCCGACGGGAAACCCACTTCGATCTCCTTCACGCCGACCTGAACCAGCGTTTCGAAGAAGCGCATCTTCTTGCCTGCGTCCATCGGTTCGATCAGCGACTGGTTGCCATCCCGCAGATCGGAGCTCAGCCAGATCGGCGCCTGAGTAATGGTCTTTGACGGCCAGGTGCGATCCGGGATGTTGATGATAGGAAAGGCGCGATATTTCGTCGATGGATTCTTGAGCATTGTCATGGTGTTTCCTTGAGCGACGCTCCGTGCGCGATGCGTAGCGCAGAACACGGAACGGATTGATGCGAATCAGATGGTTGGAATCTAGTGGTTCCCATGCCGCTATTGCAAGGGTCGACAAAAAATTGGTGCTTGATTCCAATAAAAGGCAAATCAGAAGAATATTTACGTTACTTACACAGCTTTGTGTGACTTCGATTGCTCACCGCTTGCGGCCCCGTGTCGCACTCAACGCGGCCAGCCTCTCGTGCCATGATCCCGCGCTAATTGAGCAGGCTGAGCACAGCCAGCGAACAGGAACGGTCGCGTGATTCGTAAAGCACACCTTTTAGTGGGTCTTTGGCTTGGCTTTTTCGCCATGTTGATGGTTCATGTTGGTCCGCTTTACTCAGCCATTCAGCTGGCGCCGTCGGCCGCGACAAGCGCATCCGAACACCTTCATGGTGCGCATGCGCAAACGGAACACCATCTCCAGCATCAGAGTGACGCAGAGCCTGCGTGGCTGAAAGCGCTCGACCTGTGCGGCTATTGCGAGCTGCTGACCTTGAGTCCGCCGCTGGTTCTGGCCGTGATCGTCACGATGCCTTACTACGCACCGTCATACGCACGGCTGCGTTCAGAACAACCGCTGCCGCCAGAGCCGCGCCGCAGCGGCGGGCATCCTCGCGCGCCGCCACGTTTCCACAGCTGATCTTCGAGCCGCACCTCTGCGGCCTCTTCACTGTTTTCAGATGTGGAAATCTCAGTATGTCCAAGAATACGTTTGCTCATGAGGCGCGCGCCTGCCTGTCCGTTACTTTCGTTCTGCGTCCGTTGCGCCGTTACTGGCGCTTGGCCCACCTTGCTTTGCTGGGCAGCGTCGCCGGCAGTGCCGTGGCGGCCGAACAGCATCAGCACCACTCGCTTGAACTGACGCCGATGATCATCACCGGCGTGGCGCAACAGTCTCCGCTGACCGTAGTGACTGACCCGAAGATCCCGCGCCAACCGGTGCCCGCCAGCGACGCGGGCGACTACCTACAGACAATTCCTGGCTTTTCCGCCGTGCGCGGCGGTGGTTCCAATAGCGATCCGGTATTTCGCGGCATGTTCGGATCACGGCTGAACATGCTCACCAATGGTGGCGTGATGCTTGGCGCATGCCCAAGCCGGATGGACTCACCCAGCTCATACATCACGCCGCAGAGTTACGACCAGCTCACGGTGATCAAAGGCCCGCAAACTGTGCTGTGGGGACCGGGCGGCTCGGCGGCCACCATTCTGTTTGAACGAGAGCCGGAGCGTTTCAGCGAGTTCGGTGGCCGCGTCGATGCCAGCCTGCTGGTCGGTTCGGATGGGCGATTCGATCGTGCCATCGATGCGGCGACCGGCAGCGACCTGGGTTATCTCCGGCTATTGGCGAACCGCTCGGATTCCGACAATTACAGCGACGGCAATGGCGACCGCCTGCACTCGCGGTGGGACAAGTGGAGCAGCGACCTGGTCATCGGCTGGACGCCTGATACCGATACGCTGCTTGAGTTGACCGCCGGCGTCGGTGACGGCGAAGCGGCCTACGCAGGTCGCGGTATGGACGGCAGCCAGTTCGAACGCGAAAGCTTGGGGCTGCGTTTCGAGCGTGAAAATCTCGGAGAGGTTCTGCAAAAGATCGAAGCCAGGCTCTATTACAACTATGCCGACCACGTAATGGACAATTTCAGTCTGCGGACGCCGTCAGGCAGCGGAATGATGGCCAACCCCATGGCCAGCAACGTCGATCGACGAACACTTGGCGGCCGAGTAGCCGGCACCTGGGCGTGGGACGCCTACGAGCTGGTTGCCGGAATCGACGCGCAGACCAACGAACATCGCAAACGCGCGCCGGCCTTCAGCATAATGGGCGGCTACACCAGCCATGAGCGGGCGAGCTGGAGCAAGGACGCCGGCTTTCACAACTACGGTGCATTTGGCGAGCTGAGCTGGAGCGCGGCCGAGGGCGACCGTGTGATCGGTGGTGCGCGTCTCGATCGTGCTTCGGCCAAGGACTATCGGCAGCAACTCTCCAATTCCATGGGCGGCAACTGGGCCAATCCGAGCGCCAACAGCGAGCGCAGCGACACCTTGCCTAGCGCGTTTGTGCGCTACGAGCACGATCTGAACGACCTGCCCGCTACGGCCTATCTCGGGCTTGGTCATGCCCAGCGCTTCCCGGATTACTGGGAGCTGTTTTCTGCGAGTACCGGGCCGGTAGGCAGCGTTCAGGCGTTCGAAACGGTCAGGCCGGAAAAAACCACCCAGCTTGATTTCGGTATTCAGTACGAGCAGGGGCCCTTGTCGATGTGGGCGTCCGGGTATGTCGGGCAGGTGCGTGACTACATCCTGTTCAACTACGTGCCGATGGGCATGATGACGCGCACCTCCGTTGACAACGTCGAGGCGCGGATCATGGGCGGCGAGCTTGGCGGAAGCTATCGACTCTCTCCCGCGTGGAAAACCGACGCAAGCCTGGCCTATGCGTGGGGTGAGAACCGCTCGGATGATCGTCCGATGCCGCAAATTCCTCCGCTCGAGGGCCGTCTGGGGCTGACATACGAGCGTGGCGATTGGAGTGCAGCGGGACTCTGGCGTGTGGTGGCCAAACAGAGTCGAGTGGCTGAAGGGCAGGGTAACGTCACCAGCAAGGACTTCGGCGACAGTGCCGGTTTCGGCGTGCTCTCGGTCAATGGTGCATACCGTTTGAATAAGCACTATCGGGTCAGTACGGGTATCGACAACCTGCTCGACAAGGCCTACAGCGAGCATTTGAATCAGGCGGGAAGCGCCGGTTTCGGTTATGCCGCGGATACACGCATCAACGAGCCTGGCCGCACCTATTGGGCGCGTGTCGACCTGAGTTTCTGATCGTCGCTTACGCAAGAGGCACGCCAGTCGGGAGGGAGCGGCATAGCCGCTTTCTTCCTTAGGGTTTTAACCTTCGCGTTGCTCGCTGTCGATACGCCGCTCGGATGGCTGGGGATGTTCAAGCGCTGGCTGGCTGAACAACTCCCTGACCGAACCGTAGCCTTCGCGCATGTCAGCGCCGCTCGGGTGCTGGAATACCCTGAGGCCAAACTCGGGAATAATCGCCAGCAGGTGATCGAAGATGTCCGACTGGATCGCTTCGTATTGTGTCCAGGCCACGGTATTGGTGAAGCAATATATTTCCAGCGGCAGACCATCCGCGGTCGGGCTGAGCTGACGAACCATCAGGGTCATGGCCTGGTGAATGCCACCATGGCTGCGCAGATAGCGTTCGACGTAGGCGCGAAAACTGCCGATGTTGGTGATGCGCCGCGTATTCACCGGCTCCTTGCCACGCTCTTTGAGGTTTGCATTCCAGGCGTCGATCTCGCGGCGCTTTTCGGTGAGGTAGTCATCAAGCAGGTTGAAGCGATGCAGGTGCTCGCATTCGTCTTCGCTGAGAAAGTGAACGCTCTGCTGATCAAGAAACAGGCTGCGCTTGACCCGCCTGCCACCGCTCTCCTGCATCCCTCGCCAGTTCTTGAACGAATCGCTGATAAAGCGTTTGGTGGGGATGTTGCTGATGGTCTTGTCCCAGTTCTGCACTTTTACCGTATGCAGCGCGATGTCGATGACATCGCCGTCGACGTTTAGCTGCGGCATTTCTACCCAGTCGCCGACGCGGATCAGGTCGTTGGAGGTGATCTGCACGCTGGCGACCAGCGAGAGAATGGTGTCCTGGAATATCAACAGCAGGACCGCGGCCATGGCGCCGAGGCCAGACAGCAGTATCAGGGGGGAGCGGTCAATCAGCGTGGCTATGATCAGGATGGTGGCGATCGCATAGATCACGATCTTGATAACTTGCAGATAACCCTTGATGGGGTGGACGTGAGCGTCTGATCGACGCTGGTAGATCATGTTGATGATGTCCAGCAGTGCGCCCAGCGCAAGGGCGATGGTCAGTACGATGAAGCCACCGCAGACATTGCGCACCACCGTGACGGCTGCTTCCGGCAGGCCCGGTACGGCGTTGACGCCTACCGACAGGACCAGCGCCGGCACGATGTTGGACAGCCGCCGGATGATGCCGAAGTCCTGCAGTTGAGTTTCGCGTGCGCTGCGCAGCACCTTGTACAGGCCGCGCACCAGGATCCGCTTGACTATCCAGTTGGCCAGCCAGGCGGCGAATACCAGAGCCGCACTGGCAACCAGCGTCTGCAGCTCAGGGTGGGCTCTGAGCCAGTCCAGCCAGATACTCATCTCGTCCTGCATGGATTCGTTCCTCGGAAAGATTGACGGCGTGGGTGGGTTAACGGATGAACTCGCGGCTGACCGAGCGGAAAAGGTCAGTACCCGCCTGCTCCATCCACTCGAACGCAACCATTTCCCGTGAAACGATGCTGGCGCCGGCCTGTTGCATGCGCGCGAGGCCGAGCGCTTTGTCGCTGGCGCGGCGCGAGCCGACGGCTTCCTCGACAACGAAGACCTGATTGCCACGGGCAACCAGGTCGAGGACGGTCTGCAACACGCAAATGTGTGTTTCGGTTCCACAGATCACGAATTGCTTTCGCTCCCCGCCAGGACGCTTGAACAGCTCACCGTCACGCGCAGCGGAGAAGTGCAGCTTCTCAATGATTGCCTCTTCGGCTACGCCGTCGCGCAGGGAAGCAACTGTCGGGCCCAGGCCCTTGCTGTACTGCTCGGTCAGCAGCACCGGGACACCGATGCGCTCGGCAACCTGCATCAGCCAGGCGCTGTGCTCGGCCAGCGCCGTATTGCCATCGATGGCGGGAAACAGGCGTTCCTGAATGTCGATGATGAGGAGGGTAGAGTCCTGTGCGCGGATAAGCATGCCGTTGTCCTTGGTTTGATCAGGGCTTGAACGCACCGATGAAGATGGACGGATCGATGCGCGCATCGTTGAGGCTGACGTTCCAATGTAGATGTGGGCCGGTGGCCCGGCCGGTCGCCCCGACCTGGCCGAGTACCGCACCGCGTGACAACTCCTCTCCGAGCTTTACGTCTATCTGCGACAGATGGCAGAACATGCTGATCAGGCCTTGGCCGTGGTCGACGAACACCGTCTTGCCATTGAAGAAGTAGTTGCCGGTGAGGATCACCTTTCCGGCGGCAGGCGATTTGATCGGCGTACCCGCCGGAGCGGCGAAATCCAGGCCTGAATGGGGGTTGCGTTCCTCACCATTAAAGAAGCGACGCAAGCCGAACGGTGACGACAGTGGCCCGTTGACCGGCTTGTCGAACAACAGGTTGCTGGGTTGGCGCTGGCTGAACTGGCGATAGGCGCGGGTCTGTTCATCCAATTCGCGCTCGATGCGCTTGAGGTCGTCCGGATTCGGATTGACCTGCCGCTTGTTTTTCAGAGTGATGCGCTGCTCGCGATACGTGCGGGGCTCGACGTGAAAGCTGTGTACCTGGCCATCAACATTCAGTGATTGGCTGCCGGCTTTGACGCTCAGTGGAATGCCGACGATGGCGATCCAGCGCTGATCATCCTCGCGCACCACCAGCACGGGCTTGCTGTCGTAGCGCACGTTAGGCGCGCTGGCATCGTTACCGAGGTCTATGACCGCTACGCCACCCGGCACGGGTTTGTTCAGCAGGCGGGTGAGAAAGCCTTCGGCATGGGCGGGAAGTGTCAGGCAGAGCAGCAGGGTAAGGGCGAAGCGCATGGAAGTCCTGAGTGAAAGTGAATTAGTCCAGCAACGACAGGGTTACCGGCATCTGGTGATTATCTTCGACACGTACATCCAGCTCGCCGTTTCCTAGTCGAGCCTTCAGGCGCTGGCCAGGCTGGGTCTGGTCGGCTCGGCGGATCGCCTGGCCGCGGTCATCGAGCAGAATGCTGTAGCCACGTGACAGCGTGGCGAGCGGGCTGACGACGTTCAACGTCTGCGCCAGTCCCTGTAGCTGTTGGCGATGGCCTTTGAGCGTGTCCTGCATCGCTCGGGGTAGGCGGCTGGACAGATGTTCGAGCCGTTGGCGCAACAGGTTCAGACTTCGGCCTGGGTGCTGCCCGGCGAGGCGAGTCTCGAGGCGTGCGAGGCGTTCCTGTCCAGCGCAGAGTCGACGGTCGATACCCCGCAGGAGGCGCGCCTCCAGATCGTCGATACGCTGGGCTTGCTGTTGAAGGCGTTCGCCGGGATGACGCAGACGCCGCGTCAGGCCGTCCAGTCGTGCGGCATCGCGATGCAGGCGATCGCGCATGCGCAGCAACAAGCGCTGGCGCAGACCCTCGAGACGCTGGCGGACGTCGGCGCTGCTGGGTGCCAGGAGTTCGGCCGCAGCCGACGGGGTTGGCGCACGGACGTCGGCGACGAAGTCGGCAATCGAAACATCGGTTTCATGGCCGACCGCGCAAACGATCGGCGTCTCGCAAGCGGCCACGGCCCGCGCGACCGCTTCTTCATTGAAGCACCAGAGGTCTTCCAGCGAACCGCCGCCGCGAGCCAGGATCAGTGCATCGAAGCCGCCGCGGTCGGCCAGCTCCAGCGCGCGGACGATCTGCGCCGTCGCTTCGCGTCCCTGGACGGGCGTTGGTACGAGCGTCAGGGCGACATGCGGGGCGCGTCGCCGAAACACAGAAATGATGTCACGTATGACCGCGCCCGTTGGCGAGCTGACAATGCCGATACGCCTCGGATGAAGGGGCAGGGCGCGCTTGCCGGCGGCATCGAAAAGACCCTCGGCATCGAGCTTTTCTTTCAGTGCTTCGAAAGCCAGGCGCAGCGAGCCGTCGCCGGCCGGCTCGACATTATCGAGAATCAGCTGATAGTCGCCGCGACCCTCGAACAACGACACCCGTCCGCGTACCTTCACCGCCAGGCCATCGCGCAGCGCCTGGCGCACGCGTAACGCGTTCTGCCGGAACAGCGCGCAACGGACCTGCGCGTTCTTGTCCTTGAGGGTGAAGTAGATGTGGCCGGAGGCGGGCTTGGCCAAATTGGATATTTCGCCTTCGACCCAGACCTGGGCGAACACGTCTTCGAGCAGCAGCCGCGCGCGACCGTTGAGCTGGCTGACGGTCAGCACTTCGCGGTCGAGGTTCAGGCGTTGGAAGGGATCATTGAGCATGGCCGCGATGATAAGCCGCGCACGGTCATGCGGGAACCGAAACTGTGACGCTTCCGTCAGCCACCCTTGACCACCTTGGGCGGGGCGCTAAGCTGCGCGGCTTCGTTCGCCTCTCGTTTCGAGCCCTCATGAGCCACAGCCAAGCCATCGTCGTGCCGCGCATCTCCACGTTCCCCGGCCACGAAGCCAAGGCGCGGATGATTCTGCGTTGGCTTTCCGAACGGCGTATCGTCGAGGCGCTGCCGACCACCTGTGGTCGGGGAGTCGGAGGCATGGGATACGCCATTGCGACAGGCGCCCGCAGCGTCGTGCAGCATCCTGACCGGCTGCCCTACGGCGAGGCGATCAATGGGCTGGAAGTGATCACCAAGCGTTGCATCTATACACCGACTCGTGATTTCGTCGAGGAGGCCGGGTGCCCCGAGTGTCGCCGCGAAATCGGCGAAGCGTTGTTTGAAAGCCTCGACGAGTGGATGCCCCGTCACACCGACACGTTCGTATGCCCCGAATGCGACTTCGAGGACGACATCAACGGCTTCATGTTCATTCCGGCCTGCGGATTCTCCAATCTCGGGTTCATCTTCAATGGCTGGGGTGAGGCAGGCTTTCGCGAGACGTTTTTGGACGAGTTCGCCGCACGCCTGGGTTTCAAGGTGGCGCTGGTGATAGATCGCGCGTGACTGGCTGGTCATTTTGTCGGCGTCCAGCGGTTTCGGGCGCGCGGCCTGCCGCACAACCACATTGAGTGAGAGGGGCTGCGTGGGTATAATGCCGCGCTTCCTTTTTCCCGCCTGGGAGCCCCCGCCATGCTGCGTATCAGCCAAGAAGCCTTGACGTTCGATGATGTTCTCCTGATCCCGGGTTATTCCGAGGTCTTGCCTAAGGATGTCAGCCTCAAGACCCGCCTGACCCGCGAAATCGAGCTGAACATTCCCCTCGTTTCGGCGGCAATGGACACCGTCACCGAAGCTCGCCTGGCCATCGCCATGGCGCAGGAAGGCGGCATCGGCATCATCCACAAGAACATGAATGTCGAGCAGCAGGCCGCCGAAGTGCGCAAGGTCAAGCGCCATGAAACGGCCATCGTTCACGATCCGGCGACCGTGACCCCCGAAACCAAGATCAGCGAACTGCTGCGCAAGGCGCGCGAGCTTGGTTTCTCTGGTTTCCCTGTGGTCTCGGGCAAAGAGCTGGTGGGGATCGTCACCGGGCGCGACCTGCGCTTTACGCCGAACGTCGGTGATTCGGTTGCCGCGATCATGACGCCCAAGGAAAAGCTGATCACCGTGCAGGAAGGTACGGGGCTCGAGGAAATCAAAGCCAAGCTGCATGAACATCGCATCGAGAAGATGCTCGTGGTCGACAGCAACTTCCACCTGCGTGGCCTGGTCACCTTCCGTGACATCGAAAAGGCCAAGACCTATCCGCTGGCATCCAAAGACGACCAGGGCCGTCTGCGCGTCGGTGCAGCCGTGGGTACCGGCGCCGACACCGCCGAACGTGTAGAAGCCCTGGCAGCTGCCGGCGTCGACGTGATCGTCGTAGACACCGCACACGGCCATTCCCGCGGCGTGCTCGATCGCGTGCGCTGGGTGAAGGATAACTTCCCGCAGGTGCAAGTCATCGGCGGCAACATCGCCACCGCCGAAGCGGCACTGGACCTGGTCAAGGCCGGCGCTGACGCAGTCAAGGTCGGGATTGGCCCCGGCTCGATCTGCACCACCCGTATCGTCGCCGGCGTCGGTGTGCCGCAGATTTCCGCCATCGCCAACGTGTCTGCTGCGCTCGAAGGCACCGGCGTACCGATGATCGCCGACGGCGGCATCCGTTTCTCCGGTGACCTGTCCAAGGCCATCGTTGCTGGCGCCAACGCCGTGATGATGGGCTCGATGTTCGCCGGTACTGAAGAAGCGCCAGGCGAGATCGAGCTGTTTCAGGGGCGCTCATACAAGGCCTACCGCGGAATGGGCTCGCTGGGTGCTATGTCCCAGGCGCAGGGTTCGTCGGATCGTTACTTCCAGGATTCCTCGGCGGGTGCCGAGAAACTGGTACCGGAAGGTATCGAAGGGCGCGTGCCGTACAAGGGATCGCTCGCGGCAATCATCCATCAGCTGATGGGCGGCTTGCGCGCCTCGATGGGCTATACCGGCAGCGCGACGATCGATCACATGCGCACCCATCCGCAGTTCGTGCGCATCACCGGTGCCGGCATGGCTGAATCCCATGTGCATGACGTGCAGATCACCAAAGAGGCGCCCAATTACCGGGTTGGTTGAAAAATCGATCTGACGCTGCTGCGCTAGGTCATGCTGCGTTGGAGAAAAAACTCGAAATGCTCATTTGCTTCAGCAAACTCCGCTTTCTCGTTTTTCTCCGCCTTGCCTGCCCGTCGCTCGCGACGCGGCAAATCGATTTCAAATATATGAAAAACGGGGCTGCTTACTCAGCCCCGTGTCATTTGTGACTACCACGAGAGATGCCCATGGCTCATCCTGACATTCACGCTCACCGCATCCTGATCCTGGATTTCGGCTCGCAGTACACCCAGCTGATCGCCCGTCGCGTTCGCGAACTTGGCGTCTACTGCGAGCTGCATCCGTTCGACATGAGCGATGAGGACATCCGCGAATTCAACCCGCGCGGCATCATCCTCGCCGGCGGACCGGAATCGGTGCATGCCGAGGGCAGCCCGCGCGCGCCGCAAGCAGTGTTCGATCTGGGCGTGCCGCTGTTCGGCATCTGCTACGGCATGCAGACCATGTCCGAGCAGCTCGGTGGCAAGGTGCAGGGTTCGGATGAGCGCGAGTTCGGTTACGCGCGGGTCGATCTGGTCGGCAAGTCCAAGTTGTTCGAGGGCATTGAAGACCATATGGACGATGACGGCGTGTTCGGTCTCGACGTCTGGATGAGCCACGGTGACAAAGTGACGACCCTTCCGGAAGGCTTCCACATCCTGGCCAGCACCCCTAGCTGCCCGATTGCTGCCATGGGTGATGATGACCGTCGCTACTATGGCGTGCAGTTCCACCCGGAAGTGACCCACACCCGTCAGGGCGGGCGCATCCTGTCGCGCTTCCTGCTGGAAATCTGCGGCTGCGAAGCGCTGTGGACGCCGTCCAACATCGTCGACGATCTCGTCGAGCAGGTTCGCGCTCAGGTCGGCTCGGCCAATGTTCTGCTGGGCTTGTCTGGCGGTGTCGATTCGTCGGTGGTCGCGGCGCTGTTGCACAAGGCCATCGGCGATCAGCTGACCTGCGTGTTCGTCGATAACGGCCTGCTGCGCCTGCACGAAGGCGATCAGGTGATGGCGATGTTTGCCGAGAACATGGGCGTCAAGGTGATCCGCGCCGATGCCGAAGCGCAGTTCCTGGATAACCTCGCCGGCGAAGCCGATCCAGAGAAGAAACGCAAGATCATCGGTCGCACCTTCATCGACGTGTTCGATGCTCAGGCCAGCAAGCTGGACAACATCCAGTACCTCGCCCAAGGCACCATCTACCCGGACGTCATCGAGTCCGCCGGTGCCAAGAGCGGCAAGGCGCACGTGATCAAGTCGCACCACAACGTTGGTGGTCTGCCGGAGGAGATGAACCTCAAGCTGGTCGAGCCGCTGCGCGAGCTGTTCAAGGATGAAGTCCGCAAGATCGGCCTGGAGTTGGGCCTGCCGTATGACATGGTCTACCGCCACCCCTTCCCGGGTCCGGGCCTGGGCGTGCGCATTCTGGGCGAGGTGAAGAAGGAATACGCCGACCTGCTGCGTCGTGCCGACCACATCTTCATCCAGGAGCTGCGTAACTTCGATTGGTACCACAAGACCAGCCAGGCCTTTGTGGTGTTCCAGCCGGTCAAGTCGGTTGGTGTCGTGGGTGATGGCCGCCGCTACGCGTGGGTCGTCGCGCTGCGTGCTGTCGAGACCATCGACTTCATGACTGCACGCTGGGCGCATCTGCCTTACGAGCTGCTGGAGAAAGTCTCCAACCGCATCATCAACGAAATCGAAGGCATCTCCCGCGTCACCTACGATGTGTCGAGCAAGCCGCCAGCGACGATCGAGTGGGAGTGATGTCGGGTCCTTCTGGGCTCATTGAGATGTATCGATAGCCAATTGCAACGTGTTGATTTAAAAGAAAATTCGTTGCAATGGTTATCGAGGCCTATCGCCGATTAGCAGAACGGATTGGCGGTAGCGGGGACGGTAGTAAACAGCGGTCGGATTGAGACCGTTCTGTTTACTATCCGGTCAAAACCGGTCTTTGACGGTAAATCGCTCCTTGGGAAAGCTTGCCCTGTGCGGCTTTCCCGGCATCAACAGGTCTCCTGACCCTTGACGGTAAAAGCCGTCATGAACAGGAGTAAAAACCTCGATGCTTACTGATACCAAACTGCGCAATCTCAAGCCCAAGTCCAAGCTGTACAAGGCTTCCGACCGCGATGGTATGTACGTGACGGTATCGCCAACTGGTACCGTCACCTTTCGCTACGACTACCGTCTCAATGGACGCCGAGAGACGCTGACCATCGGGCGTTATGGGCCAACTGGCATCTCCTTGGCCATGGCTCGCGAGAAGCTTCTCGATGCCAAGCGCATGGTCGCCCTGGGCAAGTCTCCCTCCTTGGAGAAGCAGCGTGCTAAGCGGCGCCTGAACGCTGCCAAGAACTTCGGTGAAACGCTGACGAAGTGGTTGGCCGGTGCGCGCATGGCCGACAGCACGCGTGCGATGCGTAAAAGCATCATCGACCGCGACATCCTGCCGGTCTTCGAAAATCGGCTGCTGACTGAAATCACCCCTGACGATCTGCGAGCACTGTGTGCCAAGGTAAAGGCTCGAGGGGCGCCGGCAACTGCGGTTCATATTCGCGACATCGTGAAACAGGTATATGCGTTCGCGATCCTGCATGGCGAGAGAGTCGAGAATCCGGCTGACGACGTTAAGGCGTCTTCCATCGCTATTTTCGCGCCGAAGGACCGGGCGCTGAGCCCGACCGAAATTCGGCTGGCCTTTCATCAACTGGAGACAATCGCCGCGTATCCCACGATCAAGCTGGCCTTGCGGCTTGTGCTGCTGACCTTGGTACGCAAGAGCGAGCTGATCGAGGCGACATGGGACGAGGTGGACTTCGAGAACGCCACTTGGACGATCTCCAAGGAGCGGATGAAGGGGCGTAACCCGCACGTTGTCTACCTGTCGCGCCAGGCCTTGGACATCTTCGTGGCGCTGCACACCTGTGCGGCCGGTTCGCGCTATGTGTTGCCCTCACGCTATGACATCTACCGCTGCATGTCGCACGCCACCCTGAACCGCATCACCCAGCTCATCGCCTCCCGTGCGAAGGAGGCAGGCCTGCCGTTGGAGCCGTTCACCGTCCATGACCTGCGCAGGACTGGGTCCACTCTGCTCAACGAGGTGGGCTTCAACGGCGACTGGATCGAGAAATGCCTGGCTCACGAAGATGGTCGCTCCTCGCGCTCGGTCTACAACAAGGCCGAGTACGCGGAGCAGCGCCGGCACATGCTGCAGGAGTGGGCGGACATGATCGACGCTTGGATCGATGGCCGCACTCATATTCCCCGACTTCTGCCGGACAGCGTCGTGGTGCCGGTGTTGAGTGCCACAGTTTAAGGAAAGTGCAAGGTTGTCAGTTGACAACCTTGCCGTTCATGCGAATACTGGAGATCACTGATGACCCGTCCTTCTCACTCGAAGAAAGAGGTCGAAGAAGCACTCAGGCATGCCGAAGAACAGGGCTGGCGCATAGAGCTGGGTGGTAGCCACGCTTGGGGGCGAATCTACTGCCCCTACAACGATGAAGAGTGTCGCTGCGGCGAGTTCTGCATCACCAGCGTGTGGAGCACACCGAAGAACCCAGGCAACCATGCGCGTGCCCTTCGGCGCGTCGTCGACAACTGCACCACGCACCGTAAGCAGCGGCAGACCGCTGAGGGTGCAGAGGAGTAGCGCTATGGAATACACCTTCACTCTGAAATACCAACTGGCCGACTATGACCGTGATGCGGAAGCGTTGGTCGAGCGCCTCGGTGAGGCTGGCTGCGACGATGCCCTGATAGGCATTGGTCAGCCAGGTCGCTTGGCGTTGGAGTTCACCCGTGAAGCGGAGAACGCTGAGGCGGCTGTGCGTAGCGCACTGGCTGATGTGCGCAGTGCCGTACCGTCGGCCAGGCTGATCGAGGCGGCACCGGACCTAGTCGGACTCACCGATGTGGCGGAGATCGTCGGTGTGTCGCGCCAGAACATGCGCAAGCTGATGTTGGCTTATCCGAACAGCTTCCCTACTCCGGTACATGAGGGCAGTGCTTCGATCTGGCACCTGGCGGACGTGCTGACCTGGCTGCAGACCAAAGGCAGCTATTTGCTGCCTGGTGGCGTCTTGGAAGTGGCCCAGGTGGCCCTGCAGGTCAATTTAGCCAAGGAAGAACGGCGGCTAACGCGTCCCGCCTCCCAGGAGCTGCAAGCCCTCGTCGGATGAGGATGGCATCGGCTTCATGCTTGGTTTGAGCCCGCCCGGGCAGGGCGGGTTTTCCGTAGGTACACATCCGGCTTGCTGATATTGACCCGAGGCGCCCGCTTGCGCTCCTGGATCCAGGCCTCTACCTCGGCAAGATTCCAGACCACGCAACGCGGTGTCAGGTTGAAGCGCCTGGGGAATTTACCACGGCGATCCATTTCGTTAATCGTTGATACGGCGCATGAAGAACCATGCCGGGTAGCTGTTCTATTTTGGTGTGAATGCTTCAGTCTATGCGTGACCTACTAATTGAATTTTTGAACTGGTTTCAAGGTGGATCGGAATAATCCAAAGTCTTGAGGGAGATAAGTTCTGTATCTATCTATTAATACTCCTGCTCAAGATCAATAAACACCACATCCTCCCGGCTCTGAATATAACGTCCCATATCTGGGTAAAGCACGGATACTGTTGTTAGCCCTTGGTGGAACAGTGTGCAGAAGTGTCTTAAATGCTCGATTGATTGCTCTTCAATTGGAAGAATTAAGCGATGCTTTAAACGCAGTGCTTGACTTGAGCGAGAACCATTTTCGTCGATGAGTGTCAGCAAGTGGGATGGAAATTGAAATATTGAGCCGTTGGGGTGCAAATACGCAAGCATCCCATCGCGGAGGCTGAGAATTATATTGTGCCGGTGGCAAAACGGATGATTGGGAAGCTCCTCATTGTAACAATTCACGATATCTTGCAGGTGGTGCTGTACATTAAATTGAAACGACTCGCATATTAGGAATGTGAAAATTTGATCCAGCTCGTCTCGCTCAGGTTCGAACGTACTGCCGTGTATCCCACCTGACTTAAGTGTATAAGAGTAGGACGGCTCGTAGAGCGAGTCTCTAAGCGATTTCAGCTTTGCTAGCTTGCGGAGCGCCTTCTTCAATTCCGTCAGCGACATATGTGATTTGATTTCACCAACTGCGCAGACTGACTCGATAGGAAAGAAACGTTGGAATTGGTCGTCTCGAATCAATGGAGTGACTGTTTTATCATATATGACGATATCGCATTGTGTGCTGATGCGGCCATTCGAGTTAACAACGAATCCAGTATCTAAGCCCATGCGTTCTGGTGTGAATAATTTGAGGAAGTCACCGACAATCCGTTCGCGGTACACGCCAAATTCTAGCGAGTGTACTAATGTGCCTTGCTCATCTACGAATAGCCGCCGAGAACTTTCGATGAATGACGCTACAAAGCTACGTATTTTTTCGTCCAATAATGTGGATAGTGCATTGTCAGATTGTTGTTTGCTCACCATCTACCTCCGCTCCTTTTCGAGAATGCGAGCATAGCGCTTATAAGTGTCCAGCGTATGGCTTTGCATAGCTTGCCGGGAGCGTCAGAGCCTCCCTGATAGCCCCTCCTGGATCTACCTACGAGCACTTTATCGAACAGACCGAGCTTCCGGCACAGCAGACGAACTGCCTATAGACTTCAAGGCTGATCAAGTGACGCCGGATCTGATAGGTCCCACCTACGTGGCAGAGATCGTCGGCGTGTCGCGCCAGAACATGCGCAAGCTGATGTTGGCTTATCCGAGCAGCTTCCCTGCGCCGGTGCATGAGGGCATTGCTTCGATCTGGCACCGGGCGGATGTGCTGACTTGGCTGCAAGCCAAAGGCAGCAATTTGCTGCCTGGCGGTATCTTGGACGTGGCTCAGGTGGCCTTGCAGTTCAACCTAGCCAAGGAAGAACGACGGCTAACGCGCCCGGCCTCCAATGAACTGCTAGCCCTTGTCGGCTGGGGATGGCGCGGACTTCATGCTTGACTGGAGCCCGCCCGGACAGGGCGGGTTTTCCTCAGGTAAACGTCCGGCTTGTTGATGTTGACCCGAGGTGCTCGCTTGCGCTCCTCGATCCAGGCCTCCACCTCGGCCAGATCCCAGACCACGCAACGTGGTGTTAGGTTGAAGCGCTTGGGGAACTCGCCACGACGTTCCATTTCGTAGATCGTTGATTCAGCCAGTGGGACGATCTGTCTCAGCTCATACTTGCGGATTGTGCGCCGGAAGGGCAGGGGGCTGCCCTTGGGGAACTGCGGAAGCGACTCGTAGGCTTCCGAGCCTGGTAAGGGGAGGGGCTGGTCAGACGCAGTGTCGAGAGCATCGGTTGTACGAGCAGACGTATCCATCTCTATCTCCATGATTACGTTCCATGGGGAGATGGTGGATGTCGGTATTTATCGGAACAACATGCTGTGGCGTAGTCTGGTGCAGAGGCTGCTTCTTACCCAGGCTGTGTTTAAGCTCCCGCTCAGTTCAGAGGTTCGCATTGCGACCGTGGGCCAAAAAATTATGAAGCATACGAGTCTCAAGAAAGTTCCTCTGCTAAGCGAAAGAGTTCCAGAGATGGGCTCCCTTGTTCAAAGTAATCTATCACGCTCTTATATTCATCGCTCACCTTGAACTGTCGCATAGTTGGCTTTTGGGGGTCTTTGTAATTCTTCAATACCCCTTTCTCTAGCAAAATAGGGAGAAGATTTACGGCGGAAAGTTTCTTTCTTACTTCTTCTTGCTTTCTTGGATAAAAGTTCCCGCGCTGATGGAACAGTCTAAATACTTTTAATAGTTCTGCGAGAACTGTTTCTTTGTTTTGTGCTTCTTCTTCTTCTTTTTCAGTCAGTAGATGTTGGATTTGCGTCAGGTCACAAGTGCTCGAGAAAAGACCGCTATGTATTTTTATTGTTACCCCGGCTCTGGGGTTGATGTCGTTAAATTGGGAGCTCTCGAATCTGGTGCCCTCATTCATTGGACACTCCCAGAAATACTCGTAATTATCGAAAGTGCAATCGCGTAGTGTTCGGTCTCTAAAGTCAAATGTTGGTTTTGCAGAAGAGCTTCCGAATATGTCTATAAGTGCCATTCCTACCAATTCGTTGCCTTTCAGGAATAGCTTTTCTATAAGGTCTGTCCTGGTTTCAGTGTTGGATTGACTGCTATCGGACTTTTGGAGTAGGCAAAGTAAAAGGGAGACAATTGAGGAAATTAAAGTGTTACCATCTTCATAGTCTGCTGCAGACTCTATTATTTCTATGCAAAACAACAGAAGGTCATCATTTATTTCTATCCTTTCGCATACTGATTCTATGAAGCTGCTGTCATATTTCAAATAACCTGCGATCACCTTAGCTGTTTGCTCATTAAGTGCTGCTATGTCCTTCTGTTTGAAGAAATATACGAGATGCAATGCGGTAAAGTAGACGTCAAAAACATCATATCTGAACTGTATCTTGTTGTCCGAGCACACTAGTAACGTATGGCCTTTGATTTTTTCGATCAATGCATTGTCTGGCTCTGCGACAATTTTTTGAAGCTCTTGCTTGATGTCATAAAGGTCGATGCCGCTGTCTTTGCTAATGGCAATTCGAATAAACAGTTCTATTTGCTGGTCTACACTTAATCCGCCGAGTTTTATGATTTCTCGGTCGCATACCTGTGCAATCAGAAAGTCAGTATGATTTTCTGATGACAAGTATCGGCTGGTGATTTGTTTTGTTAGCGTGAAATCTTCGCTTTTAGAGTTTATTAAGTATCCAATCATATCTAGGAGGAATGGAATGTAAACAAGTTCTGCATTGCCTTGTTTTGTTGTGGTTTCGATTGCTAGCTTTTCGGCGATGGTCATCGCATTTGTGATGCGTTTCTTGTCACCAGCTAGTTTCTGGTTGAAAAACTCATGCGCCAAAGTGCTGTTAAATGCTTTCAATATGATTTCGGGTAGAAGGATTTTTTTTCCTACTTCGCTCCAAAAATGATCTCTGCATGTGATTAGGAATTTGGTTTTCCTAAGGTCGGAGGAGTATTCTTGGAAAATTGAGGTTATAAATGCCTGTACGTCGAATCTATTTCCTAGCTTTGCAATTACCTCGTCAATGCCGTCTAGAACAACGGTTAGACTTCCATTGTCTATCGATAGTTTAAGGAGGTCTTTGTTGAATCTAGATGAGTCGTTGCCATCTACGTCCATTTGGGCGCGGTAGAAGTCAAATACGTCACTAATCTTTGAGTTTCTTGAAAGCTCATTAATGATTTCTTTCGAATCGATAAATAAAATTCCCTGATCACGCTCTTCTGAATATATTTGATCAAGGAATTGCTTTGCAAGTGTGGTCTTCCCTATTCCGCCATGCCCGCTTACAATGAATAAAGGTTCATTCTCAGTTCGATACCATTCTTTAAGTTTTTCGAGTGCAGGGAGGTCGTGCTCTTCCTCTAGATCGTAAAGGCCGTTGACATAGATCGGCAGATTAAATTTTTCATATGGTAGTAAGCAGTCTTTGTATAAAAAATTTCGCCCGAACTCGTCTACAAAATAGACAAATTTTGTGCCAAATAACTTGGATATGTTCTCCTTTCTCTTCTCCACATCCTTCAGTGCTGGCTTGTCGATCAGTATGATTGAGGATTCAGGTTTGGAGATATAACCTTTGCTGTTTATCTCTCCAAAGGTTTTTCCTTGGTTTGAACTGTCATGGATATAAATAAAATCTTTTCCGCCATCAAATCCATCTGTGAGTTTGTATACTTCGTAAATGATACTTTCTTTCCAGTTCTTTACTCTTACGGGGTAGTTTTCTGCGAGAGAAAGGCTGGAGTTTTTGTCCATAAATAATTGGACGGTTTTTTCAATGCTTCTTTCAGTTTGTTGTGCTTCTGGCTCTGAGAGGCTAATTTTTGTAAAAAGATCTGAGTGTCTGAATGTATCAAATTCTTCTTTAAGGCTTTGGTACTCAGCGGGAGTGGCGGTTCTAACTTCGTCGGTTTTTTGTCCTTTTCTTATTAAAACTCCTCCCTCATCGATGTGTCTGGTTTTGGTTTTTAATCCAGATTTAAGCTCCGTTATATATCCTCTTGCAGGGATCTCAATTACGAGTAAGGAGCATCTTTCGTGGCTTGTAATATGAATATTTATATCGGTTAGCGATGGGGTCGTGTATTTTTCTAGGCGTCGAATTAAATCTTTTCTGAAGATCTGGATATTGCTTAGTTGCTTGATTTTTGATAGTTCAATGTCAAAAAGCTTCTTCTCTGCTTCCGAGTAGCCGATCACCAAGTGGCGGGTTTTTCCGGTATGTCCTAGGTACCCGTTTGATAGTGAGATAATATCTTTTATTAGTTCGCCCCAAAGGTCGGACATTTCTGAAGAGGGGGTGTCATCATTCCAATACCACTGCCTTTTAAACTCCAGAATAGGTGATTCATGCTCGGATATCAGTTCAATAATGCTTGCTTTCATTTACTATGTTCCGTATTCGCTTTAGCTGTAATGAGGCTATAGGTGACAGGCCAAACGTTCTTGCTGATTCATGCGCTCAGAGGCTTTGCATGGTTCAGCATCTTGGAAAAGCCGAGCCGCCCCAGAATTGATGTTCTACTTTCGGGCCCGACTTAACGGTACGAATAAGCAGCGCGCTTCCGCATTTACGGCATCGCTGTTTGGCTGTCGGATCACTCCGGTGCTTAAGGTTCTGTAGATGCTCGCGATGGGGGGCGAGGGTGGGCGCACGTCGGCCGGTTTGCAGGGCGTGCAGCATGGTGTCGACTTCAGCCTCGCTGAATACCGGCTGCTGGAATGACTGGATGTAGCAGATAAAGCCACTGCCCTGGGTGACGTTGGCAGGCACTTCTGTTTTGAACGTGCCGCCGCCGACGAAGGTGATGACCGAGTGCAGATGCTCGGGACTGACGCCTAGGGTGGCTTCCAGAGCTTTGAGGTGCTTGTAGTTCTGCCGCAGCGGATTCTGGAGTTTGAAGCTGCGCTTGTAGAGCTTCTGCGTCCACTGCGCCTGCTTCTCGCTGCCGAAGATCCAGCCGCTCATGTTCTTCGTTTCCAGTACGAAGATGCCGTAGAGCGAAAGGAATACGTGGTCGATCTGCGTGGTGCCGTCCGGCGTGTTCAGGGTGACGTTGTGCAGGCGGCGGTAGGTTTGCTTGTCCAACTGCCAATGGGTAAACAGGCGCACCAGCAGTTCGCCGATCTGCCCCTTGGCCCAAGGTGATTTGAGCAGGCCGATCAGCAGGGCTGCCGGGATGAACCAGGTCAGCATGCCCCAGACCTGGGCGACTATCGGGCTGTAATCCATTTTCTTCCTTGAGCAAAGCTGCTTGATGGCTGGGCGGGCAGGCGTGCCGAAATCCAGTTGACTGGCACTGGTCTGGATAATGGCTAATTGCTTTCAATCGCTCAAGGGGATCACGACCATTGTCCTATGGCGCGATGACGCACTAGAGGCTGACTAGCTCGGCTAGGGTGCTCAGCGTGCTATCTGGTAACGCGTGCTGCGCCCACCACCGGGAAGTCGCTCGATGCAGCCTTTTCCCAGCAGGTCGCTCAGATGACGGTTTGCGGTAGCTTTGGATACCTTGGCCACGGCTTGGTACTGCGCCGCGCTGATACCGTTCTCGAAACCGCGCTCGCCGCCATCGAGCAGGCGGTTAAGCACTTTGATCTGCTCCGCCGATAGCGTTTGGCTGCGGTGTGCCTGCCAGAAGCGCGCCTTGACCAGCATACGGTTGATACGAGCAAGGGCTTGCTCCAGGTTATTAAGCGATGTTCTGAGAAACCACTGCAGCCAGGCGGTGATGTCCAGGGTACCTTTCTGGCTAGCTTCAAGGATGCGGTAATAACCAGCGTGATCATCAAGGATGCTCGCGGACATGGCATAGAAGCGAATAGCCTGCTGCTCGCCCTGAGCCAATGCCTGGTCGGTAATGGCGCGCGTGAGGCGGCAGTTGCCGTCATCGAAGTGGGTAGGGTAACGAACCAGAAATGGGCGATGCCGGCGCGCAGAAAGGGATCAAGGCTGGCATCGCTGCGGCTGCTCTCGAACCAGGCCAGAAAGTCCGCCAGTTGCGCTTTCAGCCCGGCGCGAGGAGGGGCTTCGAAATGTACGGTAGGGCGGTCGATTCGACCGGAAACCACCTGCATGGGCTCTTCGCCACGCAGTGCGCCGATTTGCAGTGGTCTGGCCAGCAGTTGGTCATCGCTGGGGAATAGCCAGTGGTGCCAGGTGATGAGTCGCTGTTCGTCTAGCAGTTTTTGGTGCAGGCGGGTGGCATCGAGCAGCAGTTCCGTCAGACCTTCGGAACGTGAGGTGGTGCGACCTTCTTCGCTCAGCCCCAAGCGCCGAGCCAGTGATGAGCGTACCGAACCGACATTCAACTGCTCACCCTCGATGGCTGAAGATGTGACGATGTTCTGCAGCATGGCATCCAGGCTGCTCTGCACTTAGCACCGAGCATCCCTAACAAACGTCCCTGAGCCTGGCTGCAGGCGCGCAGCAGCGGTGCAAGCGCTTCGGCTTGCCAACTGAACTGTGCCAGTTGGGCTGCTGCCAGATCCAGAGCGGGTCATTCATAAGGGGTGTTCATCTATGAGCCGATTAGCGAGCCTATTCGGCTCACTGTCCAATTTCCAACCGGGCTGGCCTGGCTTGAGTGGCATGCCTAATCAGTGCTCCTGGTTCAACTCTTGAAGGCGCTTTAGTACTTCGTTTCGACACTGAGGATAGAAAATCCAATTCTTGTACTTGAGGTTGTACTCGCCTCCCAGCTCATTTCGCCAGGTTTTAAGCAGCTCAGTGATTTGTGGGTTGAATGACCAGGAGCGCACGGCAACTGAGCCTGTAGGCAGTATTCGGGCGGATAACCACATCCCCATAATCGTATAGCGGTGCTCGGTACATTTGGCTTGGGGATCAGCTGAAGGGAGCTTGGCTGCAATGGCTTGCCAGTCAATTGCCGGGTGCGCAGGTAATGGGGGCGGTTCGGGAAAGATCCAGGATTTGTTGCGTGTCTGCTCCAATACATGGGCTTTCACCTCTTCTGAGGGAATTGGCTGCTTGTTGAGCAATAGTTCACTGAGGTTAATCTCGACGGTGTTGATGCCGGCGCTTCTGATCCGCTCCAGTTTTTCGACGCCAATGAATGAGGTGACCGCTACCTCGATGAATAGCTGACTGCCATCTTTCAGGTGGGCGACCAGATCTGGCTGGAATCCTTGCTGTGGGACCTCCTCTGCCACCCTTTCGAAATCCCACCAGCTGCTTTTGTCTTCGCTGTCCGGCCAGACACCAGGCATAGGTGGCAGCTGCAGACCGAGCTGGTTGCGGATGACTTCTTTGGCGTACAGGTGCAGCAGGCTTTCGCGTTGGATGAAGCAGCTTTCCTTGTTCGAGTGGTGGGAGAAATGATGCTCACGGATCAGGCCTTTGCGAGCGACCACCGGCTCACCGCAGCATGCGCATGAGCAATTGCACGCAAGCCCACGCATGGCGTTTTCAATGGTTATCAGTTGGCCGTTTGGATCGAGTGCAACGAACATGCTCATGGGTTAAGCCTCTGGTGTTAAGACGGCTTCAAGAGTCATGATTCGAGCTGGTTAAAACCTCCCCCGAACCCTACATAAAGGGTTCGGGAGGGTTCATGGAGATGCTTAGGTCCCTTTATTTTCGGGGCATAGGGAGGGTTTGTGCTGAAAGTAATGCGTTGTCTGGATGAAGAGCTGCGGCAGTCGCCTGCACCAGATGTAAAAGCCTACAAGGTGATCCGAGTTTTGCTGGAGGCCAGCATTAATGCTCTGGAAAAGGGCAACCAGGACCCTCAGACGTTTGACCGCGCGACCTTGCTAGATATATGCGACCCGAAAGTGAAAGCGGCCGGGCGTGACCCTGCGCGTTGGCTGCCAACCACCGCGCTGGAAACATTCCTAGACTCCCGGATGAACTCGATTCGGAAACGTGCAGAGCAAATGGGCTTGAAGCATTTACCGGTGATCGCAAGCAGTGATGCGAAGGGCGGGGCAGGTAACCAGCGAGTCTACTGGCTTACAACTCAGCCGATTGAAAACAGTGATGGCGGCTTGCTTACAGGGCAGGCATTTCGACAGATCATCTACACCAGGACGGAAAATGGTGAGGTTAAGCCAGCCCTGTTTTTACGGCTTATTTTCCGCGAGGGTGTGCTGGAGAACCGCAGTTGGCGGGGTGTGATGATGCTACTCACAGTGCTGCTTGGTATGGGGTTTCTGTCGCTTTGGGTTTTTGCATCGCTATGGAGTCTTTCCGCAATTGATCAGGCGCTTACGCTACGGCAGCTCGTCATCAGCGTTTTAGTGGGCTTTCTGGCTTGGTGCATATGGCGTGGTGTACATCAACCATGGGTTGAGTTGGTAGACAACCGAGTCGTAAAGGCACCGGCTCCGTTGCTTTCATTCAAGGAGGATTCTGCCGAACTCGAAATGTACCGTGATGATGAGAAGAGGCCTTGGACAAGGTTCGTGCGCTTTTCAAGTGACTGTCCCTTCTGTGGTGGCCGGATTTTGTTAGCAGAAGGAAGGCCAGATCACCCAGTGCCTCTTGTTGGTAGGTGCGGTGAAAGTCCACACACGCACGTGT
Organism: Pseudomonas sp. DNDY-54; assembly: GCF_019880365.1. Taxonomy (NCBI): domain Bacteria; kingdom Pseudomonadati; phylum Pseudomonadota; class Gammaproteobacteria; order Pseudomonadales; family Pseudomonadaceae; genus Pseudomonas; species Pseudomonas sp. DNDY-54. The sequence goes on along the minus strand of NZ_CP082271.1, from coordinate 3,113,619 downwards.
TCAGTTTTGATCGGGCCAGACTATCAGGGGTCTATATCGGCCCAAGGCTTCAGGCTTAGGTTTCAAGTTCCAAGCTGATCGCAATGAGGAGTGTTAGGCACGCGCCAAAGCCAGAACTGGCGGGCGTTTGCGTTGTGCACGGCACGCCTATGCATGCATTGAGTGCCGTCTCCAACCCCCGTGCAGACTGCTTTCCGGGCCAACGGAGTGCCGCCCCCTTTTATCTTGCCCTCCGCTTTTTCCGTGCAGTTGTGTTCCTGAGCAGGGCAAACAGGCAGGGTGATGTTAAGGATCTCGCAGCCGCTGGGCGGTAGCCGAGGGCAGAGGTATCCGCGGGTCCGCGGTGCTTGAATGCGCAGGCTGAGCACACGCTATCGACATCTAGAGCGACGCGATAATGGACAGCTTATCGACATGAGTCCGAGCACAAGAGCTGCGCCAGAACGATCATCCCGCCGACAGACAGCGGAAAGAAGTGGCGACTGTCGAATGACTTCGGGTTGATGCTGCTGAGCAGGAGCAATTCATCGCCAACCAGGCGTTGGTAGGTTCGCCAGGCTGGCAACGCGCGACCCTGTCGATCTCTGCGCAAGAGCCTGGCAACAATGACGCCATTGATGCGCGCCCACCTGGCCCTCTTGCATACACATGCGCTGCGGCACGATCGCCGCCGACAACGGTGCGTTCGTCAGCAGGTAGCCGTGTTGCGCAGCCATTGCATTGCCTCCGGTGGTAGGTGAACCACCATCAGATTGCTAGGAGCCGGTGCATTGGCCGGAGAAGTGCGATACAAGCCTGCAGACACGTTGTCGGACGTGTTGTAGACCAGCTGCGGTGGCGGCGTTGCGAGCGTTGCCCAACCCATGGCGAATATGCTGCCTGCGGGCAGTGTCAGCGGTCGCCATGTCTGGTAAGTACCTATGCGTAATGACAAGGCCTGTTGCATCAGGAACTCGCGCAGCATTTCCGCATGGTCACGCCGGGGGCGAAGGCCGTCAGCTTGAGGTGCGTGCGTAGCGCCTGCGTCACATCTAGTGTAAGCCGAGTGCTGTAGCGCTCGACACTTCCGTTGTTGATGACTGCGCCTTGGCGTATCCAGGCTTCGGCCTGGGGATCTGCCAGTGGACGTGCACCGATACCGATGCGCTTGCTTCTCATGGCGACCACCTCAGCAACTCGTCGACCAGGCTGCTGACCTCGCGTGCAGCAGCGCTATCCGGTGCCAGTTCGCGTGCCAAGCGACCGGCTGCCACGCTCTCGGCGAAGACGATGCGTTGGCGCACTTCGGCCTGCAGTGCCGGTAGCGGTTGGTCGGCCAAGGCGCCGCGCGCTTCGCGGCCGATCACCGTGGTGCTGACGCGGCGGTTGATGGCAAATGCCGCGCGCAGCGTGGGCCTGAACACCTGCGCCTCGCGGATCAGGTTGACCATCTCCGCGCTGGCCCATAGGTCGTAGGGGCTGGGCTGCACCGGGATCAACACGCGATCTGCCGCCAGCAACGCGGAGCGGGCGAGGGCGGCGATGCGCAATGGCCCGTCAATGATCACGTGATCGGAGCGAAGAGCCAGCTCCGGGGCTTCCTGATGCAGCGTCTCGCGCGCCAGGCCGACGGCGCTGAACAATCTTGGCAAACCTTGCTGGCTGCGCCGCTGCGTCCAGTCCGGCGCCGAGCCCTGCGGGTCGGCATCGAGCAGGATGACGTTCTGCCCGCGCAGGGTCAGTTCGCCGGCGATATGGGTGGCCAGGGTGGTCTTGCCCACCCCGCCTTTCTGGTTGAGCAGGGCGACGATCATGGCCGGATCCCCCGGCCAGACTGCCCCGATTAGCACCTGTTCACACACAGGCGCTGCCCCAATAACAAGTTAGAGTTTTTAAGTTAGTTAAGTTAAGGGAAGCTGTAAGCCCCGCCAGCCGTGGCCTGCAGCGGAGTTCATGCGCCTAATAGCACGAGGGTGATGCGCCTGATAGCACGTGCCGGCGTGCGCCGGATGTTTCAGCGGTTTCCGAGGCAGGAGAGGGCGTCGCTCCGAAGCTGGGCGCAGGCGGCTCCAGATAATCTCGCCGAGGGGATGCGTTGCGATCTGCGGCGCGTCGTCCTCTTGCTGGTGTTAGCGCCGATGGTCGCCCCCGGGTCTGTGCGCGTTTGCAGGGAACGGCCTAGGAGCGCGTTGAAACGCTTCAGATGACTTGGGGGGCGCAGATGGGGTAAAGCGGCTGGAGCGTTCTAAGGGGCTCTGGAGGCGTTTCTAGCCGCTGTCGGTAAGCGTAGCTCAAGGGTGAACAGGCGGGCCTCACTGGTAGACCCTGGCCTGTTCGTGTGCGAGCTCGCGTCTCGCAGTCTCGCCCAATGGGCGGTACGCGGCTTGTGTGGCTGCAGTCTCCGAAGGTGCAGTTCTACGGCTTTCTGCAAAACCGGAAAACCGCATCGGCGGATTTCCGTAAATCCGTAAAAGCGCAGATCCGCTTCCCCACCAATCCGTAAATCCGTGGATACGTATCGACGGATTTGTGCAAAACCGTAAGACCGTAACGGTCTCAATCAACTGGCAGCTTAATGCGGTTGCTCCAGGCTGATTGCCGGGTGCGCGCGCCTGAGCATCAGCCTTTCGGGTGGGGGCGCGCGGCAGTGTGCTTTGGCCTCGATGCTCTCCCTGTATGAAACGCTTCATGGCTAGCCCTGCTGAGTTTGACTCCATCAAATCACAGCAAGGTCGATGCCAACGCTTTTACACGGCCTGGGCCAAAAGGGCGCTGACAGAAATGCTTACGCATAGGTATGGAGGGGGCGCCCCAAGGGCGATTGATTTCGCATTGCTGCCTGTTGGCATCGATGAAAGACCCGCGGCATGAAGCAGGCCACATCTTCGTTGTCGATTTATCTATATTGCATGTGTAAAATAAAAGTTTACAAGCTTTACAGTGGAGCATTTATTGCATGCTTAAAGATGCTGAGATTCGAAATGCGCTAGTGCAGCATCTGAATACTAGGTCTCCTCGACCGACCCATGTGTTGCAAGAACTTCATGTGCACAATGGAAATGCTGTTGCGGACGTCGTCGCATTTTATAAGCAAATGCACTGCTACGAGATCAAGGGTGAAACTGATAGCATTCAGCGAATACTAAAGCAAGCGGAAGTATTCTCTCACTCCTTCCCCAAACTTACGCTAGTGCTTACCACTAAACATGTTCGCTGGGCGCTGCGGAACCTTCCTGAATACTGGGGTGTTTTGGTTGCGCAGGATAAGGGCGACCGAGTCATATTTAGATATGAACGCAAAGCATCCAATAATCCTGACTTCGTCACCAACAAGGCGCTCATGATGCTTTGGCGTCAGGAGCTTCTCGACGTTTCCGAGAGGATGGGAGTGATACAGAAGAAGTCCGGCAATCGAAATGACTTCGCAAAGAACCTAGGGTCCATTGTCAATAAGAGCGACGCCTTGGCGCAGATCCAAAGCGCCATTCTAAACCGAACTAACGCTTCCTTACGACAAACGTAATGTGAGCTGAGAGGGTTGCTTTTATCCAGCTACCAGGCGAACCACCCTTCTTAGGGCGTCGCGCACTCAGATTACTCCTTGTGTGTATATACTTGTCGCCATCTGAATGCCCGGCTCCACAAAAATAGGGCTTGCTTACTATGTTGTCCGCAATATCGAAATATTGGCCGTACCCCTTGGCATGACCTTGAAACTGCCCTCCGCGCTCAGCATAAAACTCCCCTTTCGTTGTATAAAAAACTTTAGGGGCCATAAATTTAGGCATTAACTCGACAGGTAAATCCGCCTCTGAAAACTCAGGGCTAACTACCCCATAGTCACCGTAATTAATTCCTGAAAGTGCCGGAATGGCTGTCAACTTCCTCCAAAGCTTATCCTCTAACCTTTCAACCATCATTGTGGTTTTGGTTTTCATTAGCTTTGTAATGTTTGCAGGGATCACCGATCCAACAACTATGTAATGATTAATCGAAAATTGCTGGCTGCATTGGTTGTAGAATTTTTCAATCGAAGCTTTAAGATCGTCAACGTCCTCGTGACTTTCAATCATCCTGCAGTCGAAAATGAGATAGGTGGTCGTCACGCCTGCCTCAGTCGCCTCAGACAAAATCTGAGCCAATTTCAGCTTAAGCAAATTGAAGCTTTGAAAATCCTCAGTTTGCAGTCGGATTCCTAATCTGCTGCACTTTCGCTTGCAGTATTCAATAGCTGCGACGTTGTGATCCGGCGCCCGATCAAAAGCAACAATAGGTATAATGTTGTAAGTCTCAAGCTTGCCGAGTATATATCGGTACTGCTGGGTGCCGCCCAAAAGTACGCTGTCATCAATATCAAAGTTATCTATGAAGAATTTTAGATTCGGGATCTTTCTTGAATGAGCAGCTAACTGCTTCTCGCCCTTGCTTAGCCTATTTAGTATATCTAGTTCAGTGTCTTGTTTTTTTTCTTTAGGTATATCAAAAAGCGGCAAAGTAAAGCCCTGTATGTCAGGATATATGGAAAATACCGCTTGGATCTCATTTTGCTTAAACTTCAGAAACGGAGCGTATTTATACATCCGCAAACCCCAAAAGTTTTTTGACGTCCACTGTACGATGACGGCGGGGATAGAGCTTGTAGTCTTTGGCAGCAAACCTTATTAAGCCTGCGACAATATCTGGATGAACCCCAAGATCCGCACACGTTTTCTCTAGCTGGGATTCGCTGTGACGATTTTCATATAGAACGCGCCACTCACGACGCGGGACAAAGCATTCTCTAGCAAATGCGTTCGCCTCTGCCTCTATGTCATCTGTTACAGCTTCATCTAAGTCATCTACGATTGGAGTATCAAGATGATCATCATGGAGGCAAAGATGTGCGAGCTCATGCACAAGGGTGAACCAAAAATTGTCGTAACGATTGTATCGAAGCGTAATCCCAATCATTGGCCGAGAGTCTGGCAACTTTAGTGCGCAGCCGTCCATTTTCATCGAGGTATAACCGGGCTGAACTATCAAAGCCACACCATGCTGTTCAGCTAGAATATCTGGCAGCCTAGCAATGTTCTCCGGCTTCAGGCTTAATCGTATAATGTTACCGATATCGTCCTGAGAGATACCTTTGTATTCCGCAGCCATCGTAAGTGAAAGCCGCTTTGCCATCGTGATAGAGGACGAAAGCCAAGCTTGGACTTTTGTTTCGTGTGCCTGGGGGTTCTTTCTATATAGAACGCCGGCCACCTCAGTCGACTGAAACGCGAGCATTGCCAAATACTCTTGCCTCGACATATTCGCCGGCTTTCGCGAATCGATGTCTTTACCTGAAAGCTCTTCGCTAAAGCGCTTAAATGCCTCAAACAATGGTTGGGGTGACGTTTCGGAGCTTGGGATTATGGGGGCGTCATCCCAAGGAGAGAAATTACCCTCGCTCATCACGCAGCTCCTTGCGCTATTGACCGAGCTACTGGCTCTGTTGCTTCAAAATACCGAAGATTCTGGTAAGCGGCATCAATCCCATAATCTGTCATTTGCAGGCTTCGGTAGTAACCTTCCGATGAAGGCAAAGAATGAAGCGAGAATCCAGGGCGATATCCTAAGACATTAATTGAATAATTTATTGCATGAATCAATAGCTTCGTACCAACCCCATCGAAGCGCCGAGCATAACCATTCCTTCTCCGATTCCAATATGCAACAGCAAGGTAATCGACATAGAAAATTCCCGCATTATCCACCCGGCTTTCTTTGGGGTGTTTGATAATACATGCGGCCTGGACTTTACCGTCCGCCATTAAATAAAACCAAAAATATTCAGCAGAGTTACACTGCCGGGCTTTTTGAGCCCATGCCCAGTGATAGTCATTTAACTGATAGGTATTAAGCAGCTCATCCCATTTAGCAGGATCGTCCAAGGCGCCTGGATTCTCTGCGATCAGTTGCCCGAAGAGCCTTGCTTTCTCCTCGCCCCAATCCACGTCAAGGCTGACCGTCGTGCGGAGATCAATGCCATCGGAGATGGTGTACGGGATGTCTTTACCCGTGTGGAGGCACTTCAATGTTGGCATGCTGCGGCCTTACATCCTTGATTGGCTCTTTGAACAAATATAGCAAATTGCTAGCAGTCAGCAAGATACATATGAAACTCGCACGCAACTCATTATTTTCATGGAATTTTTTATGAAAAACTGTGCTGGTTTTTTGGAGAATAGCGCGCGGTAGGCGGTTGACCTCATACAAATTCGATCACTCCGCATTATCACTTGAGTATGCTTGGCGCGCTCTGGATGCTTTTGGTAACGATAAGCCTTCTCATCCAGTAAATCAGAGTCTTAAGTCATCGGCACAGCAGTCCAAGCAGAGCTCGCTTGGCGGAATGGCGTCGGCCCCTCAGTCAACTGCTGAAGAGTTTCCCCGTTCTTTTCAAACGTAGATTTCCGATGCTTCATCCCATCACAACCCAAGCCGGCTTTTGAGCCGATCAAACCAAGTCGCGGCCTTAGGCTCTACCTGAGGATCTACCCACTCCGACTGACCTGCGTCCTCGCCCTTAGCCCGAGCTGCTTGGTGCAGTACCTTCGCTCGAAGGTCTCGATTGCGAACTGCATTGACTGCCTCTTGGGACATATCGCCAGCCCAAACAATCCGGCCTGATCGTAGCCAATAGTGTGATCGGCAGCGGAACGACCAATTTCCTATCGAGGGCTTCAGCGAAACCGACTCACCATCAAAGGACATCTGCCAGTCAGTCGGAGAGAACGGCGTTATTACCTTGTTTCCGCAACCACACGCACACAGATGCACTGCAGTAGCGAACTCCATTGCGAGGTAAATCTCACCAGGCTCGAGCCTCTCCGGGAAATGCTCTACAAACTGCGGGGTGAGGCGACGAATTGTCATAGCCTCTCCTCGCTGTTACCCATTTCGTTCAGGTTGGTCGAATAGGTGATGTGACTAGCCTGACTGTTATCGGAGTAGAAGCCGCAGAGTCGCTTCCAAACCCCAATGGCTAGCATCGCGTTATGGCCGTTCAGATCAGCGATCTGGATGTTCGAGCGGTAGATATCCTCAGCGTCATTTTCGGTTAGCGGCATCGTCCGGTCAGCATGATCATGGTGCTCAGGAGTAAGTGCGCTCACCCGGCACGTCCCCCAAATCTGCTGCGTCTCGCCAACCAAATGAACGCCCATGCCTACATCGATCAGAGTGGTCTGTGTCCCCTTGAGCTCCTTCACCACCAGCTTGCGTGCCTTGGTGTTGTCGACGCACAGGAACACATAGTCAAAGACACGAAGCTCACCCACATTGTCCGCAGTGATCATGCACGCGTGAGGTGTGATATGGCGGTGCATTTCGCTGTAGACCTCATACAGGTACTCCACCTTCGTAATACCCCGCTCCAGCACCGCGAACGGCACAGCCCCGGGGAAACGAAACGCGTTGTGCTGCTGTAGGGCATCGCCGTCATACAGGTGGATCTCAGCCACAGGCGTCTTCGCCACCTGATCCACGATGTACGCACCTGTACCGCCCAATCCCACAATCGCAATTTTCAGCCGTTTGAGCTTCTCGGTAGGCATACCGATACCTGCTCGCGCAGAGGCTGTATCGGTATATACAAACACCGACTCATCCGCGTCCGACCGGATGGGCGAGAAGGTTTTTGCGGTGACATCCTTGTCGAGAGCATTGGCTGGGCCAGACAGCATGGCCACGTACAGCGACACCTTCTCGTAGTAGTTCGCGTAATTTCCAGTGCGAGGCTTGGCAGAGAAGTAGTGGTTCACCGTCAACTCGGGCAGCAGCTGCTGCTGGTTGCTGTTGTTGATGATCTGCTCGAGTGGTCTCCCCTGTGAGTCACAGGGGATTTCGCCAATGAAATATGCAGTGTGGTCGCCGGGGCTCTCTGCCACATCAGCAGTGAGGTTGAGCGTCATGACCAGCACGCCTTTGCAGACCTGGCGCTGCGCATTCACGTAGGGAACCTCGCGAACCAGCAGGTAAGAACCCATGACTTCGAGGTTGTACCCTTCATTGCGCAAGCGCAGGAGCTGCGGACTACGACTTATCAGTTGGTGTGACATTGAAGTGCATCCCCTTCTTGATACGGACGATCTGGCCTTCAACCAGGTTGGTAAGCGAGTTGCCTTCAAAGCCCTTGGCGTAGGTCACCGTGAACTGAGCATTGGGCGACGGCACCGCGTCGGGATAGGCAAGGCGTACCACCTCCCAGTAGCTGAGGTAGCGGGAGTGGACGAAGGCAGGCAGGGTGTTCACGAAGACCTTGATACTGATCTCGACTGCAGCGAAGTGCTCCACCCCCGGGCGAGCCAGGTCAAACAGCTCATTGTCTTCAACCAGCTCATCGTCCTCGCCGGGGATCACCAGGAAAACCTCATATTTATGAGCGTCGACGCCTGCGAGGTGCTTCAGAGTGCGGCCTGAAATGCGCTGGCCTCCCCAGTCCTGCGAGCGACCATCGATGAAGAAGCGGAACGAGCGGTCGCTCTTGAATGCCAGGAATTTCTCGATCCCTGCCTGGCGCAAATCGGTCGTCTCGCTCGGGCTGAGCAATTCGAGATGGCCATTGGCATACATCTGGTAGAGCAGGTACTCGCCGACTGGGCGCAGTCCCGCTGCTTCCAGTACCTGTTGCCCGGTCGGAACTGGATCAGTGATCACCAAAGGCCGGTAGTCCAGGTTCTCATTACCCACCTGGATTTTGTAAGGCCCGTGCTCGCGAACTTCGCGGCCAACCGATACAGCGGCGGCCACGTCCTCCACGTCGAGATCGTTCAACTGAGTCATGGTAAAGCCCTCTTGCATGAGTTAGACGCCGCGTTGTCTGTCTGGACAACACAGCCGCCCATAAAAACGACCCGTAGGTCGTTGTCCGGCCAGACAACAGTGGACTTCAAAAAAAAGCCGCTTATCATGGAGCATGAAACGCAGCTGTTGTCTGGTTGGACAACAGACTACTCCCGCCTTCGCGGGCAATGCAAGCGGTTGGAGAAAAAAATGGATTTGGCGGGGTTCATCGCAGCCATGCGTGAACGGCAAGAGCTGAGCTTTCGTGAGCTGGAGAAGCGCGCAGGCGATCTAGATCACGCGTACATCTGGAGACTAGAAAAGGGTAGTAAACAGGCCCCTTCCGACGACGTCGTATCCCGATTGGGCCAGGCTCTGGGGTTGGGGCATCGCGAGGCTGAGGTGTTTAAACTGCTGGCAAAGCCTGTAACCCTCGACGACGCGCTCTACCGCCTGATGATGTCTCGTGAAGACATCCCTTGGGAGGACTTCGAGGACGTTGCAACCATGAGCTTCCGAGGTGAGCGACCTAACACAGAGGAAGCTTGGCTCAAGCGGATCGAGCTCATTCAACAGATGTAGAGCGAGGATTTTCATGGACGAAAACATTGCGGTCGCTCGGGCTCGAAAGCTCTTGAAAGATGCGGGTATCACAACGGTGCCTGTCGATGTGGAAGCCCTCGCTTCATTTCTGGATATTCGAGTTGCTCGGACGGAGATGGCAGAGGGTGAAGCCGGCTGCACCGTTGTTCGCCGTGGAAAGACCTGTATCTGGGTCAATCAGGATGACAGCCCCCTCCGTCAGAGATTTACGATCCTTCATGAGATCGCCCACCACGTCCTCGAACTCAAATCCAACCATGAAGAAAAGGTTCCAGCTGCTGAGCTGGAACACTTTACTGGCCGCCCTCCTGAAGAGGTGCTTTGCGACATTTTTGCCGCTGAGTGCTTGGTGCCCTGGGGAGTGATTCAGCCTCTTGCTGAAGAGAAAGACTTCACGCTTGAGCATCTAGCGGAACTGGCTGAACAGTTTCAGGCGTCCCGATCATGCGTCGCCTCCAGATTTGCTCAAGCCTCTGGAGCCCACCTAGCGTTTGTGGTGGCCGAGGAAGGAGTCGTCAAATACGCCATCACCTCGAAGGCACTGAAAGAGGCTCGAGTCTGGATATCTAGGGACATTCCATTGCCCAAGAACTCCGCAGCTGCAAAGGCTTTCATGTCCGGAGCCAGTGGCTTTCACGAAGCGGATGCTGAGGGCCTGGACTGGAGCAACAGTGATGATGCCCGACGATTTGCCTGCTATGAGCAAACCACCTACCACGCCCCCACTAAACAGACTCAGTCCATCCTCATTTTCGAGGAACTCGAGCAGCGCCCAGCATCCAGCGGAAATCGCCGTATCCAGGATGACCGCGATGACCTGCTAGAAGAACTCGACGGCTATCCTGGATGGTCGAAGCCTCGGTACTAACCCTTTCTAAGCTAGGACTTAGTAGCCCCCTAAGGGCGCCAAACTTCATCACTAGTACTAGAAAAAGCGGCTGCTTTTGGCCGTTCTCTGCCTGTTCTAGGGAGCCCGCGTTATGGGGGCCAAAATTTGACGGCATGTGACGGTTAGCGCAAGCCGGCAAGGCCGGCTGGCGAACATCAGCTTTACCGCTCCAAGGAAAGGGGTTTAGCCGACTGGCCGCAGCACCTGGGTGAGCATATGCGCTGGTGGACGCGGCTGAGGAAGCCCACTTCAAAGGCTCTTCGTTCTATCGCACATGCTAGTAAGTCGCGCTCGGCGATCATGACTGCCCAGAGCCAACCACTGCGAGCATTATCCAGCCAGCTCTGGGCCAGCATTGCGCCCTGATTGAACGCCTCCTTGCAGTCGGTGGCCCAGGTAATTTCCACACCTGGGTGGCCGTCGTGAGGTGGAAGGCAGGTCATTACACCTTTGCTCATCTCGCCCCCCCTCGCGCCTCGGATAGGGCGCGACGATAGAGCACGACCATCTCATCGAGCAGATCCAGAGCTGAGTAAGCAGCGATCCGCACGCGCAGATCATCCGGCTGCAACCCATCGGGTTCGGCCAACTGATCCAGCAGATTGCCGAGCATGACGCCGCGCAGTTCAGCGGCAGCTTCAGAGGGTAGGGTAGAGCGTTCGGATTCATGCAGCGGGCTTCGCTGCAGCGGGAAAGGTACAACGCAGGATTCGAACTCAGCCATGGCGCACCTCCGGGTCAGAGGTGGACAGCAAGACCTGAAGCCCAAGGCGGAGCTCTCGGGTAAAAAAGGGGTAGCGCATTTTCCTTGTGCTCCTCAGACGATTAAGGAGCCGTCACCCGCCGTTGTCACTCGGATATGGGTGGCGGACCGTGCGGGGGTGACAAACCGGCGTCCGAGGGAACCGGCCAGGCAAAAGCCTGCCCCACACGGCCCGCCATAGAAGTTAAGCAACCAAGCAATCGTATTGCTGGCTACCTAAGCTATGGCGCTACCGCGCCTCGAACGAATCAGGTTGTCACACCCGGTCGTGGGATTTACCACGACGGGCGCACTCTAGCCCGAGGGTTTCAGGATGGCAACCTACTGTGGCGTAGGTGAGATTGAAGACGGGCAACACCTCGGCCCTGATTCAGCGACGGCATGTTCGGGTTCGTCTCGGGGGCGGCTTGCGGATAATATGTAGGCTGATTGATGATGGCGTTGCCAGATCCGTCGCCCCGCAAATCGATCTATCTCTCGCCTTAGTAAAGCTCTGCGCGATTGACGGTAGAAGTGGCGGTAAGGCCCATGTCAATTTCAGCCAGTCCCTTAAGCCAAGCGGGTTCGGGCGGCTTGTTGATGATCGAGTGGGAATGATCCGTTAGGCTGTCCTTGAAAAGCCCCGGTTATACGGGGCTTTTTCTTATCGGATCGTTAATGCATGACCGCTGGCGTGTCGATACGGCGCCAAATTGCTTCTGAAAAACTGTACATCGCGAACGCCACCAATCCCAGGCCGACCAGCGATAGCCAGAAGGTGCCGAAGGGCAGATTCAGCAAGGCATTCAAAGCGTCTTCCAACCCTGGCGGGTCGGTTGGCTCGTAGCGGCTACCGCCTGTAAAGAGCATGCCGGCGACGACCAGAAAGGCGACGCCGCGGGCAATCAGACCGGCACGAGAAATCGGGCGAACCCATTTCATAACGTGCTCAGAGGCGTAAAAATATTTTTCGAACTTGGCTTTCCAACCCTTAATGATGTGGGCAATACCGACACCAAGCGGCACCAATGCGACGAGGTAGATCAGGTAGTTTGAATATTTCCAGCCGAGCAGACCGGATAGAAAATCTCCTCCACCTGCGCCGCCACCGCCGCCCGAACTGCCAATCGAGCTGCCAAGCAGGCCAAGGGTGAACAGTGCTAGCAGCGTGTAGCTAACGGCACTGCCTATCAGTCCTGCTCGGATCAACAAGCCTTTGGCATCAGTACCGTGCCCTTCTGGGTCAGTAATTGCCTGAGTCACCCGCCATGCCACGTAGGCCACGAGGCCGACGACCATGATCCACAGCAAGGTCTCGCCGAAGGGTTGCCCTAACAATTCCTGTATGGCGCCCTTGGTTCCAACGGTTTTACCGCTGCCGACGCCGGCCATGAAGGCAAACGCGCCGATGATCAGATAGACAACGCCTCGTGCGGCGTAGCCGCCGCGAGCGAGCCAAGTGATGCCTCGGCTGACTTCGCCCTTGGCATGGGCTGCGGTGGTCTGCATGGGGCCTCCTGTCAATTTGTGAAATGTCAGTTCAGTAGACGGGGGCGGGCGAAGAGGGTTCGCTTCGATCTATGCGCGGTCTGGAATCTGGCGTCTGTACGAGCTTTGAGAAAGCTGTAGGATGGCGTAAATGCGATTTATTCCTTTTTCGCTGCGAAGCTCTGATTGGCTCGCGGCTGGTTTTTGAGAGTCACCATGTCGTTTACCCGAAGGAAACTGTTGGCGGGCCTCGCAGGTTTGAGTGTGCTGGGTGCCGTCGGCGGGGGCGCGCGCTACTGGCTGGGACGCCCGGCCAACGCGGTCAGCCATGACTACGAACTGATTGCTGCACCGGTGGACGTCGAGCTGATCGCCGGGCACAAGACACCTGCCTGGGGTTATGGCGGTCAGGCGCCAGGGCTCGAGCTGCGGGCGCGGCAGGGCGATTGGCTGCGAGTGCGCTTTATTAATCACTTGCCGGAACCGACCACCATCCACTGGCATGGCATTCGTCTGCCATTGAATATGGATGGCGTGCCCTACGTGTCACAGCTACCCGTGCTGCCGGGCGAGTCCTTCGACTATATGTTCCAGCTGCACGATGCGGGCAGTTTCTGGTATCACCCGCATACCACCAGCGCTGAGCAACTGGGCCGCGGTCTGGTCGGGCCGTTGATCGTCGACGAGCGTGAGCCGAGCGGTTTCCGTCATGAGCGAACACTCAGCCTCAAGAGTTGGCATGTGGACAAGGAGGGCGCTTTCACAGCGTTCAGCGTTCCGCGTGAGGCGGCTCGCGGCGGGACGCCCGGCGTTCTCTCGACCGTTAACGGGGAGCACGCACCGACGCTTGAGTTGCCGGCCGGAGAGGTTGTACGGCTGCGTATCCTCAACCTCGATAACACCCTGACGTATCGACTCAATCTTCCAGACGGCAACGCACGGCTCTATGCCCTTGATGGCAATCCGATCACGCCGCGTCCGCTGGGCGAAGAATATTGGCTCGGGCCGGGTATGCGTGTGGACCTGGCGTTGAAGGTACCGCCGCCAGGGGAAGCGCTATCGCTGCGCAACGGACCGTTGCGGCTGGCAACCCTTGCATCGGTTGGCGCTGATGAAAGTGACGGAACTTGGCCGGCTCCGCTGCCCGCCAATCCAATTGCTGAGCCTGATCTGCAGCAAGCGGAGACGTTGCGCTTCAACTTCGAATGGGCCGGTGTGCTATCCAGTGAGGCCGGGCAGGGTGAAGGCTTCACCTTTTGGCAGATCAATGGCCAGGCCTGGGATATCAACGACAAGACCTGCGCGGAGCGGCCTATCGCAACATTGAAGAAGAATGGTCACTACATCTTCGAACTGCGCAACCTCAGTCAATACCAGCACCCTATCCATTTGCACGGCATGACCTTCAAGGTGATCTCGTCCAATCGGAAGAAGATCGAGCCCTGGTTCACCGATACCTACCTGCTAGGCAAGAATGAGACCGCAAGAATCGCTCTGGTAGCGGATAATCCCGGTGTCTGGATGTTTCATTGTCATGTCATCGATCACATGGAAACCGGTCTGATGGCCGCCATAGAAGTTGTCTGACGGTGCGGGACGCAAGCTGAGCAGGAGTAAAGCGAGTGGGACAGGTAGAGTTGGCTCTGGCATGAAGAAGCCCGTGATCATTGATCGTTCCCGTGACGAAGACTTCATGCATGAGGCGCTGGTGCTGGCAGCTGAGGGCGCGCGCCTTGGGGAGGTGCCAGTAGGCGCCATCGTCGTGCAGAACGGCGAAATCATCGGTCGTGGCTTCAATTGCCCGATTTCCCTCCACGACCCCAGCGCTCACGCCGAAATGGTGGCGATTAGGGACGCCGCGCTGCGGGTGCAGAATTATCGACTACCGGGCAGTACGCTGTACGTGACGCTGGAACCCTGCAGCATGTGCGCGGGCTTGATCGTCCATTCGCGCATTCAGCGCGTTGTTTTTGGCGCTCCGGAGCCCAAAGCCGGCGTTGCGATCAGTCGTGGCCAGTTCTTTTCCCAGGAGTTTCTCAACCACCGTGTGTTGGTCGAGGGCGGTGTGATGTCACAAGCATGCAGCGAGGTGCTGAGCGACTTCTTTCGGATGCGCCGCCTCAAAAACCGTAACGGCGATGTGTTGCAGGGGTCGGCAGAGGGCTAGCTGGCGTCAGCGTTCAAACGTTACTGCTGTAGCGCCGCACGCCCGTTTCCGGCAACTTTACATGAGCCGCGACGCTGCCTTGTGCAGGGAATACCACGAGATGGTCAGCGGCGATTCCGATTCCGACCTGCTCACCGGTAGGGTAGTCAGCATGGCTGGGGAAAATACCCTCGAGCTGATTCCCGGTCGGCAACTGAAGGCGATACAAGGTCGAGGCCCCTAGGAACGTCTTGCCGACGATGAGCGCCTTGAGCGCACTTTGCGGCGAATAAATGATGTCGTCGGGACGTAGTAGCACATCCACCGAGCTGCCGGCCGGCATGGTGTAGGCGCGGTTGCCGCGGATGACTCCCAGCTCTGTCTGTACCGTCTCTGGGTCAAGTAACTGACCGCGAATGAAGTATCCCTGACCGATGAAACTTGCGACAAACGGCGTGAGCGGCTCGTGATAGAGATTGTAAGGCGTGTCCCACTGCTCTAAACGACCATCTTTGAACACGCCGACCTGGTCGCTGACAGCGAAGGCCTCTTCCTGATCATGGGTAACGAGAATCGCGCTTGTTCCGCGCGCCTTGAGGATCTCGCGGACCTCATGGCTCAGGCGTCGCCGCAGGTCGCCATCGAGGTTCGAAAACGGCTCGTCGAGCAACAGTAGCTCCGGCTCTGGAGCGAGCGCGCGTGCAAGGGCGACACGCTGCTGCTGTCCGCCAGAGAGCTCATGCGGATACCGCTTGCCTAATGGCGACAGGTGCACCAGTTCGAGCATCTCTCGTACGATGCGTTGGCATTGCGGATGTTTGCGGATGCCGAAGGCGATGTTTTCTGCGACCGTCAGATGGGGGAACAGCGCATAGTCCTGAAACACCATGCCGACCCGGCGCTTTTCCGGCGCCAGTGTGAAACCTCGTCGCGAAAGAACCGCGTCGCCCAGTTGGATCTCGCCGGCATTGACGTGCTCAAAGCCGGCAATGGCCCGTAGCGTCGTGGTCTTACCGCACCCCGATGGCCCCAGCAGACACCCGATATCGCCGCGATTGAGGTGCAGGTTGAGATTCTGCACGACACTCTGTCCGCCATAGCCGCAGTCGAGATCGCGCAGATGCAGGAGCGGTTCGTGGCTCATGCGTGGTGGTAGGCCGGCTCGACAAGAAACTCAAGCAGAGCTTTTTGTACATGCAGACGGTTCTCGGCTTGTTGCCAAGCGACCGAGCGCTTGTCATCGAGCAGATCGTCGCTGATCTCCTCGCCCCGGTGAGCGGGAAGGCAGTGCATGAACAACACGTCTTCCGCGGCCACGTCGAGCAGGGCGCGGTCGACCTGATAGGGCCGGAAGGTGGCCATACGTGCTGCGACTTCGTCTTCCTGGCCCATCGAGGCCCATACATCGGTGCTGACGAGGTGGGCTCCGTTTACCGCCTCGCGCGGGTCTCGGAATATCTGAACGCGATCCCCGGCAAGCGCCAAGAGATCGCTCTCTGGTTCATACCCTTCAGGGCAGGCAACACGGAGCTGGAAATCGAACTGGATGGCAGCCTCCATGTAGGAATTGCACATGTTGTTGCCATCACCGACCCAGGCTACCGATTTCCCGGCGATGCTGCCGCGCTGTTCGTGGAACGTTTGCATGTCAGCCATCAGCTGGCATGGGTGCAGATCATCGGACAGCCCGTTGATCACCGGTACTGACGAATGGGCGGCGAACTCGGTAAGCGTCGCGTGTGCAAAGGTCCGAATCATGATCGCATCGAGCATGCTGGACATAACGATGGCGGAGTCGCTGATTGGCTCGCCGCGCCCAAGCTGGGTGTCGCGAGGCGAGAGAAAGATGGCCTGGCCGCCGAGCTGAATCATGCCGGCTTCGAAAGATAGCCGAGTGCGCGTCGAGGCTTTCTCGAAAATCATACCAAGCACTCGGTTTTTCAGCGGCTCGAACAGAATGCCGCGCTCGCGCAGATCCTTCAGCTCGATGCCGCGACGCACCAGGCCGAGTAGCTCCTGGGGCGTGCAGTCCATCAGTGAGAGAAAGTGCCTTGCGCTCATATCAACTACCTTTATTGCCGCAATCGAGGCCGGAGGTTTTCGATGAGAAAAAGGGGGCCTACGACAGGGGGTCGCACGAAAAGCGACGAAACGGGAAAGGCGAGATCTTATCCAGAAGCCTTCGTGGGCGCAAATCGGCCGCGGCGCTTATAAATCGGCCCCATGGTGGCCGCATGCAAGGAAGGCAGGGGATAAAAGCCGAGCCGCCGACTCGGCTTTTATAGGGTTGATCCTGTACAATGCGCGTCAACCGTGACTAGCCGAGGTGCCCAATGGATATCATCGAAACCATCAAAGAGCAGATCGAAAAGAACCCGGTCTTGCTGTACATGAAAGGCTCGCCCAATGCGCCGCAGTGCGGGTTTTCCGCCCGCGCGACACAGGCTGTGATGGGCTGCGGCGAGAAGTTCGCCTACGTCGACATTTTGCAGAATCCTGAAATCCGCGCCAACCTTCCCAAATACGCTAACTGGCCAACCTTTCCACAGCTGTGGGTTGATGGTGAGCTGGTTGGCGGCAGTGACATCATTCTTGAGATGTTCGAGAAAGGTGAACTGCAGCCGCTGATCAAGGACGCCGTGCAAAAAGCCGGTGCCTGAGCTCAATCAGTTGGATCCAAACCCGCCTAATGGCGGGTTTTTTTGGCGAATTCATTCTTAACCTCAAGCGGTCCGTGCTTTGTCCACGCTTAGCTCGTCTGAATGACTGTCTAGCTTTCAGACGCAAAGCGAGTGCTCTGCAAAGCGAGAAATCAGCCAATAAACCGATAGTCCTGGCCAACGGCGCTATCCAGAAACGATAACGGGAGCCAATGGCTCCCGTTTTTCTGCACCCAGATCGATCAGCTGTCCATCTGTGACTGCAGGTAATTCTCCATGCCGACCTTGTCGATCAGGCTCAGCTGGGTTTCAAGCCAGTCGATGTGTTCCTCTTCGGACTCGAGAATATCCTCTAGCAATTCGCGGGTTCCGTAATCACCGACGCTCTCGCAATAGGCGATCGCAACTTTTAGATCCTGCACGCCGCCTTGCTCGAGTTTAAGGTCGCAATCGAGCATTTCCCGCGTGTTTTCGCCAATTAGCAACTTGCCGAGGTCCTGCAGGTTGGGCAGCCCCTCGAGGAAGAGAATGCGCTTGATCAGCTTGTCGGCATGCTTCATCTCGTCGATGGATTCATCGTATTCATGCTTGCCGAGCTTGCCGAGGCCCCAATCTTCATACATCCGCGCATGCAGAAAATACTGATTGATGGCGACCAGTTCATTGCCAAGGATCTTGTTGAGGTGCTGGATGACTAGCTTGTCGCCTTTCATGTCGGGGTGTCCTGCGTCGAACCGTGTATTTGATGCAAGCAGTCTGGCCACGAACCTGTGGGCTGTCAAACCTAAGTCGTTGAATGCAAAAGGGTAAAGCTGAATGAGAATACGTCGGTTCCGCGCCTTGCTAGCAACGCTTTGATTTCAGGCATAAAAAAGCCGGGCGTCAGCCCGGCTTCCAGAATGCTGCCCTAATCAGGCGGGAACAAAACTGACCGGAGGGGCAAAGGACGCCTGTGCACTCTGCACGTTCGTGAGCGTTTCGCGAACGACCTGCTTGGCTACGCATGCGCATTTGCCGCACTGGCTACCAACGCCGGTGGCTTCGCGTACCTCACGATAGCTGCAGCAACCTTCATAGATCGCTTCACGGATCTGACCGTCAGTGACGCCCTGGCAGAGACACACGTACATACGAAACACCCGTTGGGTCTGTGATGTCGAGATGCTAAACAGAATGAGAATGATTGTCAAAGTTCGTTCGTCGCCTCGTTTGGTGTTTATGGCGTGCAGTAGTCGACGCCAGCGTGTAACGGCCTGAGCGACCATGCCGCACGGTCTAGGCGGTGCTTCGCGTTATTTGACGGGCGCCTGCTACTCAACGGCAGTTTCAGCTGCACCCGTAGCGCGACCACCAGCAATGAAGAAAATCTGCTGGTGATCAATCACCCCCAATTGCTGGCCGATTACGCGCGAGAATTCGAGAGCCTCTGGGCGCGCTATGCGGATAATTGTTGATCGCTGCCCACTGGCGGCGACCAGCGTGTCCCTTACGCTCTCCGTTGCCGAGCGCCCGTGACAGGGGCCAGGCGGCGCTTTATAAGGGCCGGGCGGGGAAGGGCGCAATGACGGGGCATGCCAAATGCCAACCTGGTCTCTCTCGGGCTCAAGGCGCCATAATTCTGTAGACTCTTCGCCTTTCGTTCGCCGGATGCCCGCCATGGCGCTGCAAGCCACTCCTTACAAAGTTGAAATCAATCTTACCGATCTCGATCGTCATGTTTATCAGGATCTGCGCTTCACCGTGGCTCGTCATCCATCGGAGACTGAAGAGCGGATGGTCGCGCGGCTGATCGCCTACATACTCTGGTATGGCGAGCAATTGGCCTTCGGCCGCGGTCTGTCGGACGTCGATGAGCCGGCGTTGTGGGAGAAGAGTCTGGACGATCGTGTGCTGCACTGGATCGAAGTGGGCCAGCCCGACGCTGAGCGGATCACCTGGTGTTCGCGCCGTGCCGAGCGTTTCAGTCTGGTGGCCTACGGCAACCTTCGCGTCTGGCAGACGAAGGTGCTCGACAGCGTGCGCAGTCTCAAGAAGATCAATGTTGTCGGCGTTGGGCAGGAAGCGCTGGAGACCGTGGCTCGAGACTTGCCCCGCTCGATCAACTGGAGCGTAATGGTCAGCGAGGGCGCACTGTTCATTACCGACGAGCGTGGTCAGCACGAAGTGCCGCTGGAGTGGCTGATCGGCGAGCGCGGCTAAGCGCCCAGCGATTGTAGAGGAGGGCGCCAAGGCCCTCCGCTGTTTGTGTCAGGACTGCCAGAACTGGACGAACGCGTTGAACGACATCACCACGCCCACCGCTGTGGCCACCATGGCCAACAGGCCGAACACCAGCATCCAGGTCGGGTGACGGTACTCATTACCGACGATGCTCGGCTTCTTGGCCGCCCAGAGAATGCAGGCCAGCGCAAGCGGCAGTACCAGCGCGTTGAGCGTTCCGGCCACGACCAGCACCTTTACCGGTTGCCCCACCAGACTGTAGATCAGCGTCGAGCAGGCGATGAAGGCGATGACCACCCGCTGATTGTGGCGCTGGATGCTTTCATGCAGTGAATACATGAAGCTAACGCTGGTGTAGGCAGCACCGATCACCGACGACACCGAAGCGGCCAGCAACACGATACCGAACATTTTGTAGCCGATCGTGCCCATGGAGTGCGAGAACACCGACGCTGCCGGATTGGCTGGGTCCAGGCTCAAGCCTTGGCTGACGACCCCGAGCGCGGCAAGGAAGAGGCAGATGCGCACAACGCCTGTAGTGGCAATGCCGATCACCGCTGCGCGTGTGACCACGCCGACATTCTGTACGCCGGTGATCCCCGCTTCGACCAGCCGATGCCCGCCGGAAAAGGAGATGTAGCCGCCTACCGTTCCGCCGACCAGCGTCACGATCGGGAGCAGCAGAATCAGTGGATCGTCCGGATTGAAGCTGCGACTGACCGTTTCCATCAGCGGTGGGCTGGATTGCAGCATGGCGTAGCCGATCATGCACAGCATCACCAGGCCAAGGACTTGCATCACCGAGTCCATCACGCCCTTGGCGTTGCGCAGCAGGAAGATGCCGATGATCAGCACGGCGGCGATCAACGAGCCGATCACCGGAGGCACTCCGAAAATCACGTTCATTGCCAGGCCGGCGCCACCGATATTGCCGATATTGAAGGCGATGCCGCCGAGGACGATGAACGCGGAGATCAGATGGCCCATCCCGGCAATCACCCGGTTTGCCACATCCTGGCCGCGCAGGTTTGCCACGGTAATGACTCGCCAGATATTGAGCTGAGCGCCGATGTCGATTAGTAGCGATATGACGATGGCGAAAGCGAAGCTCGCCAGGTACTTCTCGGTAAACAGAGATGTCTGGGTCAGAAAAGCCGGGCCGATCGACGACGTCGCCATGATGAAGATGGCGCCGCGCAGGACGTTGCGTTGTGACGCTGGAGTAGCACTGGGGGTGGAGTGCATCGGGATACCTTTTTTCTTGATGTTGGGGCAGGTAGGGAATGCAGCCGGGTGCGAGCCGGACTCTCGATGTAATTTTTGTTATGAGGTGCCGCGAGATCGGTATGAAGGGTCAGAGCACCCCCATTTGTTCGTCACGGATGTCGGTGATGAACATGTGGCCGGGGGAATGGGTAATGACCAGTTCGGGTTTCGCTTGCATGGCTACCGCTTGCGGCGTTACCCCGCAGGCCCAGAACACCGGGATCTCGTTCTCGCGGAGGATTGATGGTTCACCGAAATCAGGCTTGTTGAGGTCCTGGATACCGATTTGACGCGGGTCGCCAATGTGCACCGGTGCGCCGTGCACCGCCGGAAAGCGAGACGTGACCTGCACCGCGCGCACGACCTTGTCTGCCGGCATCGGTCGCATGCTGACCACCATCGGGCCACTCAGGGAGCCGGCGCTCTGGCAAGGGATGTTGGTTCGATACATCGGCACGTTGTGGCCGTCCTCGATGTGCCGCACCGGAACGTTGTTTGCCAGCAATGCGCCCTCGAAGCTGAAGCTGCAGCCGATCAGGAAGCCGACCATGTCGTTTTCCCAGAACCTCGTGATATCGCTTACTTCCTGCTCCAGCTTGCCGTGGCGATAGATCCGATATTTCGGAAAATCAGTGCGGATGTCTGCTCCAGGTGCGGCGCGCAAGGGCTCGGTGCATCCTGGGTCCGTGACATCGAGCAAGGGACAGGGCTTGGGATTGCGCTGACAGAACAGTAGGAAGTCATAAGCGAGGTCCCGGCGAACGATCATCAGGTTCGCCTGGGCAAATCCATTGGCCAGCCCTGCGGTTGGTCCGTTCAGCTCACCACTGCGGATCAACTGGCGTAGTTCGGAGGGAGGCAGATGGCGATGGGGGCTCGTATTCATGGGCTTCGCTCCGGGGTGAGTGGGTTATCGCCAGTTGGCGAGCAGCCGGCTTTGCTGACGTTGGGCCGCTTCCAGGGCAACCGGCTTCAACCGCAGGACTGTGCCCGGCATGCATTGCGCCAGACGAGCAACTGCCAAGGGCGTCAGGGCGCCAAGCCGGGGATAACCGCCGATGGTTTGCCGGTCGTTGAGCAGGACGATGGGCTGCCCATCGGGCGGCACTTGAATCGCTCCCAGCGGTACACCTTCAGAAATCATCGACTGTCGTGAACTGCGCAGCACTGGACCGAGCAGGCGGATGCCCATGCGATCGGCGCGCTGGTCCACCGTCCATTCGCTATTGAATGCATCGAACAGGCTTTGCCCGCTGAAGTCGCCGATCTGTGCGCCAAGCACCACCTGCAGCGGTTCTGACGATGACAACGGAGTGATCGAATCGGCATCCAGTTCACGCGGCCTGGGCGCCGCGCCGCTCCACTTCAGTCGATCACCCTGGGCCAGCGGCTTGCCATCGCCGTGCAGGCCGCCAAGCGCCTCGCGGCGCACCGTCGCGCAACTGTCCAGGGTCAAAGGTGCAGCAAAGCCACCCGGAGCGGCGAGATAGGCACGGACGCCTCGGCGCGGCTGGGCAAAGGTCAGGCGTTCACCCTTGCGAATGTTGAAGCTGCGTCCCGGTTCAATAGGTTGCCCATCCAGCGTGGCCGCAAGGTCCGCGCCGCACAGGGCGAGGCAGCTGTCAGCTTCGGCCAACAGGGCGAAATTCCCCAGTGTGATTTCGATGGTTGCGGCGTGCAGTTCATTGCCCAGCAGCCAGTTCGCCCATGCCTGAGAAATCCAGTCTGCTGCACCGCCCTGGGTTACGCCGAGATGACGAACACCGAACCGGCCGCCGTCCTGCAGGCTTGCCATGGCGCCGCTGCGCTCGATCAACAGGCTCATGGCGCCACCTCAAAAGGACTGTCGTCTCCGCCAAGCCGAATGAACTCGGCCCGTTCGATGGGCTGGAATCGCACGCGGTCGCCGGGTTGCCAGATGCTGTAGCCATCCAGCTCTCGGTCAAACAGCCGCGTCGGGCTGCGGCCGATGAGGTTCCAGCCCCCGGGCGATACCAGCGGATAGATAGCGGTCTGTCGATCAGCGATACCCAGACTGCCAGCCGGAACCTGCTTGCGTGGCGTTTGCAGGCGCGGGCTGGCGAGGGATTCGTCGACCAGCCCCATGAAGGCGAACCCCGGCGCGAAGCCCAGCGCAAAAACCTGATAGGTCCGGGCGCTGTGGCGCTCGATCACGCCGGAAACGCCGAGCCCGCTGCGCTGCGCCATTGCGTCGAGTTCCGGCCCGACGCTTGGGTCGTACCAGACCGGGATGTACAGCTCGCGTGCCTGAGCTCCCGCATCCGGCTGCAGGTCATGCAGCGCATCCGCTACCCGACGACGCGCCTGGTCGTCGTCCAGTTGTGCTAGGTCGTAGTGAATGAGCAGGGTGGTGTAGGACGGCACCAGATCGATCAGGGCGGCGCCGAAACATTCGCGCAGGCGCCGTGCTGCGGCCAGTAGCCAGGACATGTGAGCTTCGTCGATCTCGTCGAACAGACGCAGCATCAGGCAGTCGATGCCGACGACTTCGATACGCGCCTTCATGCCGGCAGCTTCTCGAGCGCCTGGCGGATGCGCTGCACGGCGGCGACCGAACCGGCGTTGTCGCCGTGAACGCAAAGCGTGTCGGCGCGCAGTACCAGAGCGCTGCCGTCACTGGCGGTCAGCGCTTCGCCTTTGGCCAGGCAGAGCGCCTGGGCTGCGACCGTTTCGGCATCGTGGTGTACCGCCCCGGGCAAGGCTCGGGATACCAGCATGCCGGCCGCGTCATAGGCACGATCAGCGAACACTTCGAACCACAGCATCACACCCAGTTCGTCCGCCTGCGCTTGCGCAGCGCTGTTGTCGCGTGTCGACATCAGCATCAGGGGAAGCGACGGGGAATAGGCGATAACCGCGCGCATCACTGCTCGGAGCAGTTCGGGTTTGCGCATCATGTCGTTGTAGAGCGCACCGTGCGGTTTGACGTAACGGACCTGGGTGCCCTCGGCGCGGCAGATGCCATCGAGCGCGCCTATTTGATAGAGCAGCATGTTCTCCACTTCGTCCGGGGTGCACGCCATGGAGCGTCGACCAAAGCCGACCAGATCTGGGTAGGCCGGATGGGCGCCGATCTTCACGTCATGCTGCGCCGCCAGCGCGACGGTGCGTCGCATGATCTGCGGGTCAGAGGCGTGGAAACCGCACGCTACGTTGGCGCAATCAATGAAGGGCATGACTTCGGCATCCAGGCCCATGGTCCAGGCCCCGAAGCTCTCGCCGATGTCGCAGTTGAGAAGTAGACGTTTCATACCATTCCTCGCTGAACTGCTGGCCCGGCCGGCGTGCCGGCGGGTGAGTGACATTACGATGATAAATTATCGATGATTTATCAATAAAAATTTAATGTCAGGCTTCGCAGCGGTCGCTCCAGGCTCATTGCTGTATGCTTGCCGACCCGATTCATCGGGCGAAATCACGCTTCGCCCCTCATGTCATGGTCCACAAGATGGTTGACGCTAAATCCCCTCGCCCGTTGCGATCGTCCATCGTTGCGTCGGCGCATCTCGCCGAACAATCGCAGGAACTCTCCGAGCTCGAGTACGGCATCATCGTTGCCAGCGCCGCGCTGATGCGCTGGATGGAGCGCTGCATGAAAGCCTCTGGTGCCGTGGAGATGAACGCGCTGGACGTCATGGTGCTGCACAATCTGGCGAGCCGCGGCCGTGCCAAGCGACAGGCGGATATCTGCCTGCTGCTCAATATCGAAGACACTCACACCGTGACCTACGCCTTGAAGAAACTCGGCAAGCTCGGTCTGGTCGAGGGCGAAAAGCAGGGCAAAGAAATGTTTTACCGGACCACGGAAAAGGGCCGCGAGTTGTGTCAGGAATATGCAGACATCCGCAAGGAATGCCTGATCGCCTCCTTCGAGAATCTGAATATCGACCCCGACGAGATTCACCGTCTCGCCGGTTTGCTGCGTGCCATGTCCGGCCTCTATGACCAGGCTGCGCGTGCTGCGACATCGCTTTGATCCACTTCATGCTTCACGCCGGATAACCCACTGATGCGTATCGAACCCCGCCCACTTCCTGAACGGCTTCCCGACCTGGGCGACCTGCCGCCGCTCCTGACCCGGCTCTACGCAGCCCGCGGCGTGCAATCGGTAAACGAACTGGATAAAGGCTTGGCGCGGCTGATTCCCTATAGCCAGCTCAAGGGAATCGATAGTGCCGTGGCGCTGCTGGTCGATGCGCTGGAGAAGCGCCATCGCATTCTATTCGTCGGCGACTTCGACGCCGACGGCGCCACCGCCAGTACGGTGGGTGTGTTGGGCCTGCGCCAGTTGGGCGCAGCACACGTGGATTATCTGGTGCCCAACCGCTTCGAGTACGGCTACGGACTGACGCCTGAAATCGTCGCCGTAGCGCTCGAACGTCAGCCTGATCTGCTGGTTACGGTCGACAACGGCATTTCCAGCGTGGACGGCGTAGCGTCGGCCAAGGCCGCAGGGCTCAAGGTCCTGGTGACCGATCACCATCTGCCAGGTCCGCTGCTGCCGGACGCGGACGCCATCGTCAATCCCAACCAGCCCGAGTGCGCCTTTCCGAGCAAATGCATCGCCGGCGTCGGGGTGATCTTCTACGTACTGCTGGCCCTGCGCGCGGCATTGCGTGAGTCGGGCTGGTTCACCCGCAATGGCTGGTCGGAGCCGAATCTGGCTGAGCTGCTGGATCTGGTCGCGCTGGGCAGCGTTGCCGACGTGGTGCCGCTTGATGCCAACAACCGAATCCTTGTGCACCAGGGTTTGGCGCGCATCCGTGCCGGGCGGGCGCGGCCGGGGTTACGCGCCATTTTGGAAGTTGCTGGTCGCGATCACAGCCGTATCACCTCGACCGATCTGGGCTTCATCCTTGGCCCACGGCTGAACGCAGCGGGTCGCCTCGACGACATGGCGCTGGGCATCGAATGCCTGCTCTGCGAGGACGAAGCGCTGGCGCGCGACATGGCCGTGCAGCTCGACCAGCTGAATCAGGATCGCAAGGGCATCGAACAGGGCATGCAACGCGAGGCGCTGGCCCAGCTGAAAGACCTGCCGCTCGCAGACATGCCGTTCGGCCTCTGTCTGTTCGAACCGGAATGGCACCAGGGCGTGATCGGCATCCTCGCCTCGCGCCTGAAGGAGCGCTATCACCGTCCGACCATTGCCTTCGCGGGCGCCGGGGACGGGTTGTTGAAAGGCTCGGCGCGCTCGGTGCCGGGCTTTCATATTCGCGACGCGCTGGATGCCGTTGCTGCGCGTCACCCAGGGCTGATCAGCAAGTTCGGTGGCCATGCGATGGCGGCCGGTCTGTCGCTGCCGGAAGCTAACTTTGGCGCCTTCGCGGCGGCCTTCGATGCTGAGGTGCGGCGTCAGCTGTGCGAAGACGACCTGACCGGGCGCCTGCTCACCGATGGTCAGTTGAGCATCGAGGAGTTCCACCTCGAACTGGCCAAGGCGCTGCGCAATGCCGGGCCGTGGGGGCAGCATTTTCCCGAGCCGGTGTTCCACGGCGTGTTCCAGCTGGTGCAGCAGCGACTGGTCGGCGAGAAGCACCTGAAAATGGTCCTCAAGAGCGAATGCGGCTCGCTGACCCTTGATGGCATCGCTTTCAATATCGATCGCGAGCTCTGGCCCAATCCCACGGTGCGCTGGGCCGATCTCGCCTACAAACTCGACGTGAACGAGTTTCGCGGTCGGGAAAGCGTGCAGCTGCTGGTGGCGCATATCGCGGCGCGTTGACCTCAGGTTCACGGTCGGTCGCAGCCAAGGTGGCGCGTGCTCTAGCCGGCGCTAGCTGGACATCCTTTCGCGAGCAAGCTCGCTCCTACAGGAGCGGCGGCGTATCCGAACTCGGCACTGCCAGTTGCAAGATCGGTTGTCTGAATCGCTCCCTATTTGCCACGACGTGCATGATTGGCGCACGCCCGGCTCCGGCCTAGAGTGATTGGATTACAAGAACAATCCTTCGGAGCCTGCGATGAGCGAAACGACCCAGCACCACCGTGCCTGCCATCTGTGCGAGGCCATCTGTGGCCTGACCATCGAAACCCGTGACGAGCAGATCGTATCCATCAAGGGCGACCCTCAGGACAGCTTCAGCCGCGGCCACATCTGCCCAAAGGCCGTCGCCTTGCAGGACATCCAGAACGACCCGGACCGCCTGCGCCACCCCATGCGACGGGTCGGCGGCGAGTGGCAGGCGATCGAGTGGGACGAAGCCTTCGCGCTGGTCGCGGAGCGGCTGGCCGATATTCGTGAACGACATGGCCACAACGCCGTGGCGGTTTACCAAGGCAACCCCAGCGTGCACAACTACGGGCTGATGACCCACAGCAACTACTTTCTCGGTCAGCTGAAAACACGCAATCGCTTTTCGGCCACCTCGGTCGATCAGCTGCCGCATCACCTGACCAGCCTGATGATGTATGGGCATGGTCTGCTGATCCCGATTCCAGACATCGACCATACCGATTTCATGCTGATTCTCGGTGGCAACCCGCTGGCGTCCAACGGCAGCATCATGACCGTTCCGGATGTGGAAAAGCGCTTGAAAGCGCTACAAGCGCGCGGCGGCAAGTTCGTCGTGGTCGATCCGCGTCGGAGTGAAACCGCGGCCATCGCCGACCAGCATCTGTTTGTCCGCCCGGGTGAAGATGCGGCGTTGCTTTTCGGTTTGCTGAATACGCTTTTTGATGAAGGTTTGACACGTGCCAGCCATCTTCCCGTGGCGGGTATGGATGAACTTCGGGCGGCCGTAAAGCCCTTCACCGCCGAAGTAATGGGGCCGCGCTGTGGCGTACCGGCTGAACAGATTCGACAACTGGCGCGGGATTTCGCTGCTGCGGACAAAGCCGTCTGCTACGGGCGGATGGGTGTCTCGACTCAAGCGTTCGGAACGCTATGCCAGTGGTTGGTACAGTCGATCAATCTGGTCACTAGCAACCTGGATCGGGTGGGCGGCGCGCTTTGCACGGAGCCGGCAGTCGATCTGGTCGCGAACACCTCGGGAGGGCACTTCAACCGTTGGCAAAGCCGGGTGTCGGGCCTGCCGGAATACGGCGGCGAGCTGCCGGTTTCAGCGCTGGCTGAGGAGATGCTTACCGAAGGGGAAGGTCAGATCCGCGCGCTGGTGACGGTCGCGGGCAACCCGGTGCTTTCCACGCCCAATGGGCGAAAACTGGAACAGGCGCTTGATGGGTTGGAGTTCATGCTCAGCGTAGATTTCTACATCAACGAAACCACCCGCTATGCCGATCTGATCCTGCCGCCCACGGCGCCGCTGGAGCATGATCATTACGACACCACCTTCAACCTGTTCGCGGTGCGCAACGTCACCCGCTTCAACGAGCCGGTGCTCGGCAAGCCGGTGGGCGCGCTGCATGACTGGGAAATTTTCATCGGCTTGGCTAAGGCGTTCGCGGCGCGAATCGGCGCGGATCTCAAGCCCACCATGACGCCAGAGCAGATGATCGACCTCGGCCTGCGCGCCGGGCCGTACGGCGCGAAGAGCGAGATGAACCTGAGCCTATCCAGCGTGCGCGACTATCCGCACGGGCTTGATCTCGGTGCGCTCAAGCCAAATCTGGCTGGGCGCTTGAAAACCGAGGGTCAGCAAGTACACGCAGCGCCCTTGCTGTTCCTCGGCGACGTCCAGCGTTTCGCTGAGGCAGTTAGCGTGCCTGCCGAGCAGCTGGTGCTGATCGGACGTCGCCATGTGCGCAGCAATAATTCCTGGATGCATAACTATCACCGTCTGGTGAAGGGCAAGCCGCGCCATCAGCTGCTGATGAATCCGGCGGATCTGAGCCGGCTGGGCCTGCTTGACGGTCAGCGCGTGCGGGTTCGCTCGCGGGTCGGCGTGATCGAAGTTGAAGTGGCCGTTAGTGACGAGATGATGCTCGGCGTGGTCAGCCTGCCGCATGGCTGGGGCCATGCCCGCCCGGGTGTGCAGATGGGCATCGCCAGTACTCAGCCCGGTGCGAGTGCCAATGATCTGACCGATGAAAGCTATCTGGACGCGTTGTCCGGCAATGCTGCACTCAATGGCGTTCCAGTGAGTGTGGAGGCGGCGTAGCGTTCCGCATACTGGAGCGGGCTGGGCTGCAGATGGTTGTGCGCGTGTTCGCTGCTCTTGCAGGCACACACAGGTGAACCTTAAGAAGAACTGCATAGCGCACTACGCCGGCACGCTTCTCGCCACGTTCCGGTACGACAGATGAAGCGACCGAGAATGGCCTCGCTGGACGGTTATCGGTGTTCGTGAGGTGCCCGACGTGGATGTTCGCAACATACGGTCACCGAATCGGGGCGGCCGTGACGCCTGACCAGGCAAAGTCTCGGAAACAGTCTGTACTGAAGGGTGTCCAACGCGCATCCATTGCAGTGAGGTTTCCATGACACAGCTTTTCCAGCCGCTCACCCTGCGTCAGTTGACGCTGGCCAATCGAATCGCCGTTTCGCCTATGTGCCAGTACTCGGCCAAGGCCGGAATGGCGAACGACTGGCATCTGGTCCATCTGGGCAGCCGTGCCGTCGGCGGGGCGGGGCTGGTCATCATCGAGGCCACCGCTGTTACCGCAAACGGTCGCATTTCCCCTGAGGACCTGGGCATCTGGTCGGACGAGCACGTCGAACCGTTGCGGCGAATCACGCGCTTCATCGAAGCCCAGGGTTCCGTGGCTGGCATTCAACTCGCGCATGCCGGACGCAAGGCAAGTACGTGGCAGCCCTGGCTCGGACGTCATGGCAGCGTGCCCATTGCCGCTGGCGGCTGGACGCCGGTAGGGCCGTCGACCATTGCGTTCGATCCGGAGCACGCGGTGCCGACCGCGCTGGATGAGGTCGGCATCAACGACGTGATCCAGGCTTTCGTGCGGGCGGCTGAGCGGTCGCTGGCCGCGGGGTTCAAGATTGCAGAGGTACATGCGGCGCACGGCTACCTGCTGCATCAGTTCCTCTCGCCACTGTCCAACCAGCGCCAGGATGGCTACGGTGGCTCGTTCGACAACCGTATCCGTTTGCTGTTGGAAGTCACCCAGGCCGTGCGTGCGGTGTGGCCGGAGGAGCTGCCGTTATTCGTCCGGTTGTCCGCAACCGACTGGGTTCAGGACGGCTGGAACGCCGAGGAAACCGTCGAGCTGGCGCGGCGGTTGAAGCATCTTGGCGTCGATCTGATCGACGTTTCCTCCGGTGGTACGGCGGCCAATGCGGAAATCCCGGTCGGTCCTGGCTACCAGACGCAGTTCGCCGAGCAGGTTCGGCGCGAAGCAGGCATCGCCACGGGCACGGTCGGCATGATCACGGAAGCGGTCCAGGCCGAGCATATCCTGCGCACCGGTCAGGCTGACCTGATCCTGCTGGCACGCGAGCTGTTGCGCGACCCTTACTGGCCGTTGCATGCGGCCGAAGATCTACGCGACAGCACGGTGCCATGGCCAGCCCAGTATGTTCGCGCTGCTCATCGAAACACGCCAATCCGGCAGGTGCCCGATTCGCTCGAGTAAGTTCCTTTCATCAGTATTCAGGTAGGTCTTTCCATGAAAACCAGCGGTTTGCTCGACCAATTGCTCAAATCGGGTCAGGACCTGTTGCAGAAGCAGCAAGGTTCCGTGACGCGCTCAACACCGTCTAAAAGCGGGGGTTCGCTCGGAGATATGCTCTCCGGCGCGGGCGGCCCGCTCGGTAGCATTCTTGGGGGCGGTGGCGGAGGCATAGGAAAAGGCGCGCTAGCGACCGGTGCGCTCGGCATGTTGTTGGGGAGCCGCAGCGGGCGTCGTCTTGGCGGGAAAGCCGTCACCTATGGCGGCCTGGCCGCGCTCGGCATGCTGGCCTACAAGGCCTACGGCAACTGGCAGGCACAACAGGCGCAGCAGGGCGGGGCCGGAGTGACGCAGCCAAATACTCAAACGGAGCCAAAGACGGTGGACCGCCTGCCACCCGAACAGGTGGAGGAACACAGCCGCAGCATCCTCAAAGCGCTGGTCGCTGCGGCCAAGGCGGACGGCCACGTGGATGATCAGGAGCGCAAGATGATCGAGGCCGAATTGGCCCAGCTCACCGATGATCCTGAACTGCAACGCTGGCTGGAAAAGGAGCTGAACAAGCCGCTCGATCCGGTCGACGTAGCCGCTGCAGCTACCACCCCGGAAATGGCTTCGGAAATGTACCTCGCCAGCGTTTTGATGGTGGACGAGGAGCAGTTCATGGAGCGCGCGTACCTGGATGAATTGGCCCGCCAGCTTAAACTCGATGCACAGCTGAAGCTTGAGCTGGAGAGTCAGGTGCGTGGCGTCTCCGTGTGATCATGTTCGAGGGCATGTTCGAGGCGGCCTTAACGCCGCCTCCGCTCCCTTCTTGAACAACTTCGCTTGACTTCCGCCGCTTCGGCAGCCCCGCGTGGGCTGTCAGCAGCGGCCTGCTGCGCTATAATCGCCGGCTTTTCGCAACGTCCGATTGAGAGCTGCCTACCTATGGAAATCAACCCGATCCTCAACAGCATCAAGGACCTGTCCGAGCGCACCCTGTCCATTCGGGGGTATCTTTGACTACGATCAGAAGCATGATCGTCTCGTCGAAGTAAACCGCGAACTCGAAGACCCCAACGTCTGGAACAAACCTGAATACGCCCAGAACCTGGGCCGCGAGCGCGCCACCCTGGCGCAGATCGTCGAGACCATCGACGACCTCGAGGGCGGCCTGGCCGATTCCCGCGACCTGCTCGACATGGCTGTCGAAGAAGACGACCAGAGCGCCGTGGACGATGTCGCCGCCGAACTCGACCGCCTGCGCGGCATCCTCGAAGGGCTGGAATTCCGCCGCATGTTCAGCGGCGAGATGGACCCCAACAACGCCTACCTCGACATCCAGGCCGGTTCCGGCGGCACCGAGGCGCAGGACTGGGCCAACATCCTGCTGCGCATGTACCTGCGCTGGGCCGACAAGCGCGGTTTCACTGCCGAGATCGTCGAACTGTCCGAAGGCGAAGTCGCCGGTATCAAGGGCGCTACCGTTCACATCAAGGGTGAATATGCTTTTGGCTGGTTGCGCACCGAGATCGGCGTGCACCGCCTGGTGCGCAAGAGCCCGTTCGACTCTGGGGCCCGCCGCCACACCTCATTCTCGGCAGTGTTCGTCTCGCCCGAGATCGACGACAGGGTCGAGATCGACATCAATCCGGCGGATCTGCGCATCGACACCTACCGGTCCTCCGGTGCCGGTGGTCAGCACGTAAACACCACTGACTCGGCGGTACGTATCACCCACGTACCAACCAACACGGTGGTGGCCTGCCAGAACGAACGTTCCCAGCACGCCAACAAGGACACCGCCATGAAAATGCTGCGGGCCCGGTTGTACGAGCAGGAAATGCAGAAGCGCAACGCGGCCTCCCAGGCGCTGGAAGACACCAAGTCCGATATCGGCTGGGGTCATCAGATTCGCTCCTATGTGCTCGACGACTCGCGCATCAAGGATTTGCGTACCGGCGTGGAACGTAGCGACTGCCAGAAGGTTCTGGATGGCGACATCGATCAGTACCTCGAAGCCAGTTTGAAACAGGGGCTGTAAGCTACCGCGCTTAGCCAGCGTTGGTGGGCTGAAGCGGAACGCCGCCCGGCCCACCTAACTCGAGTTCCAAGCGTCCAGATGTAGGGTGGGCTTCAGCCCGCCAAAATAGGGGCAGGTCCGTGATGGAATGAAGCGAAACGCCTTCCAACACCCTCCCCAGGATTCATCCATTCGATCCAGGCATTTTGAAACCATGAGCGAACAACCGCTGAACCAGCACGCCATCCAAGAGGAAGAAAACAGCCTGATCCTTCAGCGCAAGGAAAAACTGGCCGCCGAGCGCGCCAAAGGCAACGTTTTTCCCAATGACTTCCGTCGCGACAGCTACTGCAACGACCTGCAGCTGAAATACGCCGACAAGACCAAGGAAGAGCTGGCAGAAGCGGCAATCCCGGTAAAGGTTGCCGGGCGCATCATGCTCAACCGCGGAGCTTTCATGGTCCTGCAGGACATGACCGGGCGCATCCAGGTCTATGTCAATCGCAAGACGCTGCCGGCCGAGACGCTGGAAGGCATCAAGCATTGGGACCTGGGCGACATTATCGCCGCCGAGGGCACCCTGGCCCGCTCGGGCAAGGGTGATCTCTACGTCGAGATGACCGACGTGCGCCTGCTGACCAAGTCGCTGCGCCCGCTGCCGGACAAGCACCACGGCCTGACCGACACTGAGCAACGGTATCGCCAGCGTTATGTGGACCTGATCGTCAACGAGGAAACCCGCCATACCTTCCGTGTGCGTTCCCAGGTGATCGGGCATATCCGCAAGTTCCTCAACGAGCGCGACTTCCTCGAAGTCGAAACGCCGATGTTGCAAACCATTCCCGGCGGCGCCGCGGCCAAGCCGTTCGAGACGCATCACAATGCGTTGGATCTGCCGATGTTCCTGCGCATCGCGCCGGAGCTTTATCTCAAGCGTCTGGTTGTTGGCGGTTTCGAGCGCGTATTCGAGATCAACCGCAACTTCCGTAACGAAGGCGTTTCGACCCGGCACAACCCCGAGTTCACCATGCTCGAGTTCTACCAGGCCTACGCCGACTACGAAGACAACATGGACCTGACCGAGGAGTTGTTCCGCGAACTGGCGCAGTTGGTTCTGGGCAGCACCGATGTGCCGTACGGCGATAAGCTGTTCCACTTCGGCGAGCCCTTCGCACGGCTCTCGGTGTTCGACGCCATCCTCAAGTTCAATCCTGAGATCAGCGCCGCCGACCTGCATGATATCGACACCGCCCGTGCCATCGCCAAGAAAGCCGGGGCCAAGGTGCTCGGCTTCGAAGGGCTGGGCAAACTGCAGGTGATGATTTTCGAGGAACTGGTCGAGCACAAGCTGGAGCAGCCCACCTTCATCACCCGCTATCCCTTCGAAGTGTCGCCGCTGGCGCGTCGTAGCAACGACGACCCAAGCGTCACCGACCGCTTCGAGCTGTTCATCGGTGGCCGCGAGATCGCCAACGCCTATTCCGAGCTGAACGACGCCGAAGACCAGGCCGAGCGCTTCCACGCGCAAGTCCGGGACAAGGACGCCGGCGACGACGAGGCCATGCACTTCGACGCCGACTTCGTCCGCGCGTTGGAATACGGCATGCCGCCGACCGCAGGCGAGGGCATCGGTATCGACCGTCTGGTGATGCTGCTGACCAATTCGCCGTCGATTCGCGACGTGATCCTGTTCCCGCATATGCGTCCTGAGGTCTGATCAGGCAGGCCGAGCCGCTCGTTGTTGTCGCGAGCGGCGCTTTGGTCAGCTTTTTTCTGAATGGACGGCGCGGGATCAGACTCCCGTGTCCGCCCGTGTTGCGCCGGGCTGATTCGCCTACAAGCGGGCGCATCTGTCCGCCGTAATGGCCGGCGCTAGATCGGTCGATGCCCGCCGACACGGTTCTGTATGCCTGATGAGCCGTTCGCGAACCGGGCACGGATCAAAAGGGTCCGCTGGTGTATAAGCTGAAGGCTACGGCTCATCACTGACGAGGTACGGATGAATTCCCGTAACAACCTGGACGAATATCAGCTCACGGTGCGCGGCTTGTCCGATCGCATCGTCGAGGCACAAACCCCAGTGCGGGTGCTCGATGCAGTGAAGTGGGACGACAGCGTCCGGCAAAGCTTTTTTGCGACGGGCGCTCGCGAGCTGCCGAAGGTGGATCGGGCCTACTACGAAAGCCGTCCGCTGGCTTTCGATTCCAGTGCAAAGAAAGAAGAATTCCAGAACATCGAGCGCGATATCACCCGGCAGTTGGGGCAATTCAACCCGGTCGGGCAGATCATGCGGCGCATGTGCAAGGAATACCGCATGGTGATCCGCATGCTCGAGGCACGCGGCACCGCCGATTTCGGATTGATTTCTCAGGAGCTTTACGGCGCGGCCTCCGATGCCTTCCATGCCGGTGACCCGACCCTGGCCGACCTCGGCCTGATGCTCTCGGACTACCTGAACAATATTGCCGACCGCGGCGACCTGAAGGACGAAGCCAAGCTGCTGACCGCACCGCAAGCGGTGGAAATGCTGCAGCGCCGCCTGGATCTGGTATTCGGCGAGGGTGAAGGCGTCATCCGCGTCTTTGAATCCGATGGCATCCTGGCTGATGCCGCGGCCGGCGCTGATTACATCAAGATCCGCAGCGATGCGATGTTCAACGAGCGCGACGTGCGGGCGCTGGAGGTTCACGAGGGGTTGGTGCACGTCGGCACCACACTCAACGGGCAAAATCAGCCGATCTGTACTTTCCTCGCCAAAGGGCCGCCATCGTCGACCGTCACGCAGGAAGGCTTGGCGATTCTCATGGAGGTCATCGCCTTTGCGTCTTACCCGACGCGCCTGCGCAAGCTCACCAATCGCACCCGCGCCATCCACATGGCAGAAGAGGGTGCGGATTTTCTCGATGTGTTCGGCTTCTTCCGTGAGCAGGGCTACTCCGACGAAGACAGCTACGGTAATGCGGGCCGCGTTTTCCGCGGTTCGACACCCGATGGTTTGCCTTTCACCAAGGACCTGTCCTATCTGAAGGGCTTCATCATGATCTACAACTACATCCAGCTCGCGGTACGCAAAGGCAAGCTGGAGCAGATTCCGCTGCTGTTCTGTGGCAAAACCACGCTGGAAGACATGCGCACCCTGCGCCAGTTGGTAGAGGAGGGCATGGTCGTACCGCCCAAGTACCTGCCGCAGCAGTTCCAGGATCTCAATGCGCTGTCGGCCTGGATGTGTTTTTCCAACTTCCTCAACCATTTGAGCCTGGATCGCATCGAAGCTGATTACGCCAATATCATCTAAGCGACCGCAAAAAAAAGCCGGAGCATCTGCTCCGGCTTTTTCGTTTCAGCGACTGCCGTCAGAACAGCGTATCCGGCAGGTATGTCGCGATCTCCGGGAAGAGCATGATGATGCCCATGCCGATGATGTTGACGATCACGAA
Organism: Pseudomonas sp. DNDY-54; assembly: GCF_019880365.1. NCBI lineage: Bacteria > Pseudomonadati > Pseudomonadota > Gammaproteobacteria > Pseudomonadales > Pseudomonadaceae > Pseudomonas > Pseudomonas sp. DNDY-54. Next base: position 3,077,830 of record NZ_CP082271.1, on the reverse strand, counting down.
CGGGATGACCGACCAGTAAATGTCCTTCATGGATATACCGGGCGGAACAATGCCTTTGAGATAGAACAGGTTGAACCCGAACGGCGGGGTCATGTAGCCGATTTCCATGTTGATCACGAACAGCACGCCGAACCAGATCGGGTCGAAGCCGAGCGAAGCCACGATGGGCAGGAATACCGGCAGGGTGATCAGCATGATGCCGACCGGATCGAGCAGCATGCCCATGACGAACACGATGGCCATCATGAAGATGATGATCGCCCAGCGGCCGCCCGGCAGATCCATCATAAGCCCTTCGATCAGCGACTGTGCGCCCATGCCCTGATAGGCCGAGCTGAACGCGTGGGCCGCGAACAGAATCCACGCGATCATGCCGGTGAGCTTGAAGGTGCGGATAGCCGCTTCCTGCAGGACCGGCCAGTCAAGCTTGCGGTACACCGCGGCAGAAATCAGCGCGCCAAAAACGCCCATTGCAGCGGCCTCGGTCGGCGTTGTCAGCCCGCCAATGATCGAGCCAAGCACCATGACCACGATGCCGATCGGCAGCAGCACGGCGCGCACCGCCAGGAATTTTTCGCGCCAGGTGCCGCGCTCCTCCTTCGGCAGCGCTGGCGCCAGGTGCGGCTGCAGGAAAGAGCGAACCAGTACGTAAGTGACCGTCAGTGTGACCAGCAACAGACCCGGCAGGACGCCTGCCGCGAACATCTTGCCGACCGACTGACCACTGATCATCGCGTAGAGGATCATCATGATGCTCGGTGGAATCAGGATGCCCCAGCCGCCGCCCGTGTTGATGCAACCCAGCACCATGCGCTTGTCGTAGCCCCGTTCCAGCATCGCGGGTAGCGCGATGGTGCCCATTGCGACCACGGCCGCACCGCTGATGCCGACCATCGCACCGAACACCGCGCAGATCCCCAGCGTGCCGATCGCCAGCCCGCCACGCATGCCGCCGCACCAGAGGTGCATCATGCGATAGAGGTCGCGGGCCACGCCCGTTCGTTCAAGGAGCATGGCCATGAACACGAACAGCGGAATGGCGACCAGGGTGAAGCTTTCCATGGTGCCCCACATCTGCGAGGCCACCATATAGAAGGCGTCGACACCCCAGGTGAAATAGAGGAACAGGACCGAGACACCGCCCAGTACGAAGGCCAGCGGCAGGCCAAGAACCAGGAAGAACACCAGCGTCAAGAAGAACAGCAGCGTGGTGATTTCGATGCTCATTGCGCATCCTCCGCGTGCTTGGCGTCGCCAGCCGGCTCACGGCCCAGCGCGACGAGGATGTCTTGCAGCAGTTTGGCGATGCCCTGCAACAGCAGCAGGAGCGTTCCCAGCGGAATCATCGCCTTGATCGGCCAGATCGGTGGGTTCCAGGCGGAGTACGACGTTTCCATGCCCTGAACCGATTCCCAGGCCATGGAGCTACCGAAGTACAGCAATGCCGCCATGAACAGAAAAAACATGCTTGAGGTGAAGATATCGACCCACGCCCGTGTGCGGGGGCTGAAGGAGGAATAGAGCAGGTCCACGTTGACGTGGTCGCGGTGCGCCATCACGTAGCCGCCGGACAACACCACGTAAGCGCCGAACAGCATCTGCCCGAGTTCGTTGGTCCAGGAGGTTGGGCTCGAAAACAGGTAGCGCATGAACACTTCGAGTAGCAGCAACACGAAGATGACGAATATCAGATAGGCCACCCAGCGACCGATGAATTCATTAAGCCGGGTGATGCCATTGATGTAGGCATGGATCAGGCGCATGGCGAGCCCTACAAGCGAAGTTGAGCGGATCAAACGCCCGAGCGGGTAACCGCGCCGGGCGTGCTGATCAAGCGAGGGGGTTTACAGGTAGCCGAGATCGCTCAGGAACGACTTGAGCTTCTGAAGGGCTTCGGCTGCTTTATCGCTGCGCTTGCCTTCTTCTTCCCAGGATTTTTGCGCAACGTCTCTCAGACGCTTCTGCACGTCGTCAGGCAGCGTATTGACCTGAACGCCCTGTTCGGCCATGACCTTCCGCAATGCGATCTGCTCCTGATACAGGTATTCATTGGTGCGGTACCAGAACTGTTCGTCGAGGATCTGCTTGACGATTTCCTGGTCGCGCTCCGACAGTTTGTCGAGCGCCTTCTGGCTGATGATGATCACATCAGTGCCGGCGATGTTCAGAGCGGGTCGGACATGATGCTTCGCCACTTCATAAAAGCTCATGCTCGCCGCGCCTTGCACTGCGCCCCAGTGCGCGCCGTCTACGACACCGGTATCGAGCGCCGGATAAAGCTCACCACCTGGCAGATAGGTCGTTGACGCCCCGGCTTCATCGAGGAACTTCTGCAGCGCGCCCGACGAGCGAATCTTCAGCTTGGTGAAATCCTCCCAGCTGTTGATCGGGTTCTTCACCACCATCTCGGTCGGGTAGACCTTATCGGTCGACCAGTAGACGCCATGCTGGGCAGCTTCTTCCTGCAGCATCTTCTCGAAACCCATGTGCTTATGGAAATACGCGGCTTCCCAGACGTTCTGAAAGGCGAAGGGCAGGCCGGAGGCGATGCCGGCCAGCGTGATCTTGTCCTGTGCGTAGCCCGGGGAGATGGTGCCCATCTGGATGATGCCGCGGCTCACGGCATTGAAAGTTTCCTGCGGCTTGAACAGCGCGCCGGACTCGAACAGCTGCAACTCCAGGCGGCCTTCGGTGCGTCGCTCGATCTCGCGCTTCAGGCGGCCGAGACTGTCTTCATAGGAACTGCTGGCGCTCGGCCAGTGAGACTGGACGCGCCATTTGGTGACGTCTTGCGCGGCGGCGATTTGCGGCGCGCTCGCGGCGACCGCCATCGCGATCAGGCTGGCTGGAACGAGTAGCTTCTTGAGCATGGATTTCATAACGCGTCCTCTTGTTGTAATTGTCTGGCTGACGGCCATTTTGCCTAGCACTTACATCGTTCTTTGTTTCGCACAGTAAAACTGATTTTTGCAAAGCTGTCCGAAAGCTAACATAGCGGGCAGCTTTTTCAACCACTAGCAGAAGGCTATCGCCTCCTAGGTTTCTTTCAAATCATGTGTAACCGCTTATTTGGCGAGCGTCGTGGCGCTGCGATATTGACTTTAGACGGTTCTGGTTGTGAGTCGTCATAATTCTGCCTGATGGAACTCGATTTCGAATTGACGCATCGTTTCAGTCATGCCAGCTTCAAAAGGAAGCCTCTCGCCACAAAAATAATCATGAGGACAACGCCATGCGGCTCGTCAGGAACATCAAGGTGCAACCGGCGCCGATCTGCGCACCGATCAATACGCCTCGCTTGAAGCTTGAGCGATGAAAGGGCTGGAGATGGACCCGCTTGCCCACCAAGACCCGACTGCCGAGCTGCCTATCAGCGGAGGCAAGGACCTGCCGGGCTTTCATCAGGTACTTGGCTATCGTCAAGTGTCCTGGACGGAAGACGAAGCGGTGATCGAACTCGATGTCCAGGCGTGCCACCTGAACATGGCCGGCGTGCTTCACGGTGGCGTGCTGACCTCGCTGCTCGATGTCGTGCTGGCCGAGGCGGGAACGTACTGCCCCTATCCGGGCCGAGTGCGCAAGGCGATCACGCTGGTGCTCAACACCACGTTCACCGGGCAGTGTTCGGGGGGCGTCATCCGTGCCATTGGCAAGCGGCGTGCCGGCGGCAGTCGGATTTTCAACAGCTCAGGAGAAGTGCGCGACCAGGACGATCGTCTACTGGCGATCGGCGAAGCGACTTTCCGTCTGCGCTCGGGCAGTGAGCATCCGCAAGGGGTGCCGCTGATCTTTCCGGCGCAGCACAACAATAAGAAGGAAAATGGCGATGTATGAACTGACCGGTAAAGCGTTACAGCTCCATGAACAGCTCTCGGCGTTCATGGAGGAACACATCTACCCCAACGAGCATGTCTTTCATGAGCAGGTTGCCAATGCCCACAATCGTTGGGCGCCACCGCCGATTCTCGAAGAGCTGAAGAAAAAAGCGCGGGCGCAGGGGCTATGGAATCTGTTCCTCCCGGAAAGCGCGTTCGGCGCCGGGTTGACCAATTTCGAGTACGCCCACCTCTGCGAAATCATGGGCCGCTCGCATGTTGCCGCCGAAGTCTTCAACTGCTCAGCGCCGGACACCGGCAACATGGAAGTGCTGGCGCGCTACGGCACGCCAGAGCAGCAGGAACAGTGGCTCAAGCCGCTGCTCAATGGCGAAATACGCTCCTGTTTCTCGATGACCGAACCCGAAGTGGCATCCTCTGATGCGACCAACATCGCCTGCGAGATCCGCCGCGAAGGCGATGAGTATGTGATCAACGGGCAGAAATGGTGGTCGTCAGGTGCGATGACCACCACCTGCAAGATTGCCATCGTCATGGGCAAAACCGACCCGACGGCCGAGCGCCATCGGCAGCAGTCGATGATTCTCGTGCCCCTGGACACGCCTGGTGTTGAGATCGTTCGTGCGCTCCACGTGTTCGGTTACGACCACGCGCCCCATGGCCACGCCGAAATTCACTACAACAACGTTCGCGTGCCGGCCAGCAACATGCTGCTTGGCGAAGGCCGCGGTTTCGAGATCGCCCAGGGGCGTCTCGGCCCGGGCCGCATCCACCATTGCATGCGCACCATCGGCGTGGCCGAGCGGGCCTTGCAAGCCATGTGCGAGCGCGTCTATGACCGAGTGGCGTTCGGCAAGCAGCTCGCCGACTTCGATTCGATCCGCAAGGACATTGCCCGCTCGCGCATCGAGATCGAGCAGACCCGCCTGCTGACGCTGAAAGCGGCGCGGATGATGGACACCGTTGGCAACAAGGTCGCACGGCAGGAGATCGCCATGATCAAGGCGGCCGCGCCGAGCATGGCGTTGCGAGTATTGGATCGCGCGATTCAGGTGCACGGCGCAAAAGGCGTTTCGCAGGACAGCTTCCTCGCAGCAGCCTGGGCACATCAGCGGACGCTGCGCCTGGCCGATGGTCCTGATGAGGTGCATCTGGACACCATCGCCAAGCTCGAACTGAAGAACTATTCCAGCAAGCGCTGAGCTTCCGACAAACCCAAAAGAAGGATGCAGTCCTCATGACCAATCCCTTGTTCGATCTGTCCGGAAAGGTGGCGCTGATCACCGGTTCCAGCCGTGGTATTGGCCGCTCCATCGCCGAGGAGATGGCTCGGTGCGGCGCGCGGGTGGTTATCTCCAGCCGCAAGGCTGATGCCTGCGAGGCCGTCGCTGCCGAGCTCAAAGCCGCGGGCCACGAGGCGATTGCGGTGCCTTGTCATGTGGGGCGCAAGGAAGACCTGCAGCGGTTGGTCGACACCACGCTGCAGACCTGGGGGCGGATCGACGTGCTGGTCTGCAACGCGGCCACCAACCCGGTCTATGGCCCAACCAGTGAGCTGACCGACGACGCCTGGGACAAGATCATGGACACCAACGTCAAGGGCACCTTCTGGCTGTCCAACATGGTGTTGCCGCAGATGGCCGAGCGTGGCGAGGGCGCGGTGATCATGCTCTCCAGCATCGCCGGGCTCCGCGGCAACACCGTGATTGGCACCTACGGCGTGTCCAAGGCGGCCGAAGCGGCACTGGCCCGCAACCTGGCGGCGGAATGGGGGCCCAAGGGCATCCGCGTCAACGCCATCGCGCCGGGGCTGGTGCGTACTGATTTCGCCAAGGCGCTGCTCGATGATCCGGAGCGGGTTCGCCGAGCGGCGGAAAAAACACCGCTGCGCCGTATTGGCGAGCCGGTGGACATTGCCGGCTTGGCCGTGTTCCTGGCCGCGCCCGCGAGCGCTTACATCACAGGGCAGGTCATCGTTGCCGATGGCGGCGAAACCGCATGCTGAGGGCTCGGCGATGAATGAACCCGAGTTGATCGACGTGCTTCCCGCGCATCGTTTCGATGAGGCGGCGCTGGCGCAATACCTTCGGCAGCAGCTGCCAGAATTAGGCTCCGAGCTAAAGGTTCGGCAGTTTCAGGGCGGTCAGTCCAACCCGACGTATTTGTTGGAAAGTGCTGGACGGCGTTACGTCCTGCGCAAAAAGCCGCAGGGCAAAGTGCTGCCCACGGCGCACATGGTCGAGCGTGAGTACAAGGTGATCCGGGCTCTGTCCGAGCACACCGCAGTTCCGGTGCCACGCGTACATCTGCTGTGCGAGGACGAAGCGATTATCGGCACCGCCTTTTATGTGATGGACCACGTTGAGGGGCGGATCTTCAGCCATCCGGCGCTGGAAGGGCTGGCCGTTGATGACCGCCACGCGATCCATCTGGCCGCGGTCGATACCCTGGCCGAGTTGCACAAGGTTGATGTCGCCGCCGTCGGGCTTGGTGACTTCGGCAAGGCACAGGGCTATTTCGCCCGTCAGGTGAAGCGCTGGTCCGGCCAGTATCAGGCGTCCCGCACCGGCGACATGCCGGCGATGGAAAATCTGATGCAATGGCTACCCGAGCAGGTGCCGCAGCGCGACGAGTGCGCCATCGCCCACGGAGACTACCGGCTCGGCAATCTGATTTTCGATCCGGCGGAGGCGAGGGTGGCGGCAATTCTCGATTGGGAATTGTCCACCGTCGGCCATCCGCTGGCGGACCTGGCCTACTTCTGCCTGCCGTACCACCTTCCGGCCGGCGTCGACGGTTTGCGTGGTCTGATCGGCATCGACTTGCAGGCGCAGGGCATCCCCTCCGAACAAGACGTGCTGGCCCGTTACTGTCAGCAAAGCGGGCGTGCCGAGGTCGCCGATTGGCATGTGTTCGTCGCATTCTCCCTGTTCCGGCTGGCGGCGATTCTTCAGGGTGTCTACGCACGCGCATTGCAGGGCAACGCCAGCAACGCCGATGCCTTGCAGGTCGGCCAGCGTGCGGGCCTGCTGGCCGAAGCCGGCTGGCGCATCGCCCAAGGTGGCGACAAGGGAGCATTGTTATGAGTGCGCCCTTGCTACGCCGCGTACTGCTGACCAATGATGACGGCATTGCCGCGCCGGGACTGGCCTTGCTGGAGCGGATCGCCGCACAACTGGCGGAAGAAGTGTGGGTGGTCGCGCCCGAGCACGACCAGAGTGGCACCGGTCAGGGCATCTCGGTGCATTCACCGCTGCGGGTGTATCACCATGGCGAGCGCCGCTTCGCCGTCTCCGGTACGCCCTCAGACTGTGTGATGTTTGCCATGGCCGAATGGCTGGAGGAAACGCCGCCTGACCTGGTGCTATCCGGCATCAACAGTGGGGCGAATATCGGCGATTCGGTGCCTTATTCGGGAACGCTCGGTGCGGTGCTCAGTGCCGATCTGCTGGGCCTGCCCGCGATTGGCTTGAGCCAGGCTTTCCTCGATCGCACGGCCATCGATTGGTCCTGCGTCGAACGCTACGCCGCACCTACGATCAGGGCGCTCTGGGCGCGTCGCGAGGGCAGCGGTTGCTGCTGGAATGTGAACTTCCCGGCGTGCTCGGCCACTGCCGTGAGCCATCTGCGGATGACCCAGCAATCGCTGGGCTCGATTACGCGGCCGCGGTTGCAGGCAGGTCAGGACGGGCGGGGGCTTCTGTATTGGTGGCTCGGCTTTGAGCACTCCTCGGCCCACATCGTCGCGCCTGAAGCAGATGTCACGGCGTTGCGGGAGAAACGTATCGCCCTTACGCCGCTGCGCGACACCCGACGCTGGCTCGAGTGGGGCGAAGAACGGGCCATAGCCGAACTGGCCTCTCATAGCGATTCAGGAGTTCTGTAATGTTCACTCGTCATCATGCGGTCTGGCCTGAAGAGTTGCCCAAGCACCTGACGGTGCCGGAGACCAGCCTGTTCGTTAACCTGGAAATCGCCGCACGGCGCTTCCCGGACAAGACGGCCATCGTCTATTACGACACCCTGATCACCTACACCGAGCTGTTGCGCGAGGTAGAGGCGCTCGCGGGCTACCTTCAACATCTGGGGGTGGCCAAGGGCGATCGGGTGTTGTTGTACATGCAGAACTCACCGCAATTCACCATCGCCTACTACGCGATCCTGCGTGCGGACGCCGTGGTGATACCGGTCAACCCGATGAACCACAGCGCCGAGCTGGAACATTACCTGCACGACACCGGCGCTTCGGTATGCCTCTGCGGGCAGGAACTGACAGGTTTCATTGCACCGCTGGTCGGCACTGCACAGCTGCGCCACGTGATCGTCGCGGCCTATTCGGAATATGTTCGGAAGCCCACCGATCTGGCGTTACCGGCCGAAGTGCAGGCTGCGCCGAGTACCCCGGATTTCGCTGGCGGTATCGCCTGGCGCGACACCTTCGATGCGGGTCATGTTCCGGGTCCGCATACGGCGGGTCCGGATGATCTCTGCGTATTCCCTTACAGCTCCGGTACGACTGGCGCGCCCAAAGGCTGCATGCACACCCATCGTTCCGCGATGGCCACCATTATTCATCGCGTGGTCTGGACCAACAGCACCAGCGAATCAGTGATTCTCGCGACGTTGCCCTACTTTCACGTCACCGGCATGCAGGGCGCCATGAGCGGGCCGATCTACAACGGCGGCACCGCGGTCATCATGACCCGCTGGGACCGTAAGGTGGCCGCCCAGCTTATCGAGCGTCACAACGTCACCGGTTGGGTAAACATCGCCACGATGGCCATCGACTTCCTCTCCGATCCGGACCTGGAACGCTACGACCTGTCCAGCCTGGTCAGCGTCGGTGGCGGCGGCGCCGCGATGCCCAAGGCCGTGGAGGAGAAACTGCATCGGCTCACCGGCCTGCGTTACATCGAAGGCTATGGGCTGTCCGAAACCATCGCGGCGACGCATATCAATCCAGTGCCGCGACCTAAGGCGCAGTGCCTCGGTATTCCGGTATTCGACGTCGACAGCCGTGTCATCGACCTGACTACCCAGCAGGAGCTGGGGCCCAACGAAGTGGGGGAGATCATCAGTCGCGGGCCGCAGCTGTTCCAGGGCTACTGGAACCGGCCGGAAGAGACCGAACGGGCCTTCATCGAACTCGACGGCCAGAGGTTTTTCCGCACCGGTGACATGGGCTACTACGATGAAGAGGGTTATTTCTTCCTCGTCGACCGGGTCAAGCGGATGATCAACGCCTCGGGCTTCAAGGTCTGGCCATCGGAGGTGGAAAGTTTGATGTACCGCCACCCGGCGATTCAGGAGTGCTGTGTCATTTCCTGCCCCGACCCCAAGCGCGGCGAGACGGTAAAGGCCTGCGTGGTGCTGCGTGACGGTCAGGCCGGACAGGTCAGCGAGCAGGACATCATCGACTGGTGCAAGGCGGAAATGGCGGCCTACAAGGCGCCGGTGTATGTGGAGTTCGTTACCTCGCTGCCGCGCTCATCGACTGGCAAGCTGATGTGGCGCGCCCTGCAGGAAGAGGAGAACCGCAAGCACGCCGGTCACACACAAGAGGCCTGAGCACACCGGCCACTGCGGGCCATGCGCCCCCCGGCGCGCCTACCAAACCACTGGAGCAGAGCTATGCAAGAGTCAACTTCGACGAATCGCGAAGCCGAATGGCAGGTGCGCAAGGACCTCGCCGCGGCCTATCGGCTGGTGGCGCACTTCGGTTGGGACGATTTGGTGTTTACCCATCTGTCGGCGCGCGTGCCGGGGCCGGAACATCATTTTCTGATCAACCCCTACGGTTTACTGTTTCAGGAAATCACCGCCTCGTCCCTGGTCAAGGTCGATCAGGAGGGGCAGATCGTTCAGAGCGGTAGCCTGCATCGGGTCAATCCGGCCGGCTTCACCATCCACAGTGCCGTGCACATGGGCAGGGCAGATGCCGGTGCGGTCATGCATCTTCATGCGGCTGATGGCGTGGCGGTTTCGGCGCATCGCGATGGCTTGTTGCCCCTGAGTCAGACGGCGATGCTCTGTCTCGACCACCTTTGCTATCACGAGTACGAAGGCGTCGCGCTGGATCTGAGCGAGCGCGAGCGGTTGATCCGCGACCTCGGCGACAAGCGGATGATGATGCTGCGCAACCACGGCGTGCTCACCGCCGGTAGCACGGTTGCCGAAGCCTTTACCTACCTGTATTTCCTGATGAAGGCCTGCGAGATTCAGGTGCGCGCGCAATCCTGTGGCCCGACTCATCTGCCATCCGCCGCGGCCATCGAGACCACGCGTCAGCAGTCCGCCGAACTGGGCAATGCTTCCAAGCTGACCTGGCCGGCCCTGTTGCGCCTGTTGGAAGCCAACGGCCACGTCTACGCCATCTAGTACCAGGCAACGGTGCCGCTTGCCGCGCGGCCCGGCATTCTTCACCGAACAGAATACTGAGAGCTTATGAAAATCCTTTTCGTCGCCGCCGACCCCAAGCCCGAGCGCTGGACCAGCCTGATCCAGCAGCACCTGCCGGAGGCTGACATCCAGGTATGGCATCCGGACTTACCGAGCTGCGGCGCGGATTACGCCATCGTCTGGCATCCGCCGGCGGCGCTGTTCGACAAGGAGCCGCGGTTCAAAGCGGTGTTCAACCTCGGCGCGGGCGTCGATGCGCTGGTGCAGGTGCCGAATCTGCCGCGCGACATTCCGGTGGTGCGGCTCGAGGATGCCGGCATGTCGGTGCAGATGGCCGAGTATGTTGCGTATCACGTGATCGGCATCAGCCGCGACATGGATGCATACCGCGAGCAGCAGGCGGCGGGCCAATGGAAACTGCGCCGGCCGATCGAGCGCAGCGAATGGCCGGTGGGTGTACTCGGGCTGGGGCATATCGGCCAGCGTGTCGCGCGCACACTGGCTGTGCTGGATTACCCCGTGAGTGGCTGGGCGCGTTCGGAACATACCCTCGAGGGCGTCCGCGGCTTTGCCGGCACCGCGGAGCTCGACCGCTTTCTCGGTGAAACCCGCGTGCTGGTGAACACCCTGCCGCTGACGGCCAGCACACGCGATCTGATCGACTATTCATTGCTCGCGAAGCTGAGACCCGATGCCGTCGTCATCAATGTCGGTCGCGGTGAGCATGTCGTCGATAAGGACCTGTGCCGCGCGATTGAGGAGGGCCGCGTTTCACGCGCTGTACTCGATGTGTTCCGCGAAGAGCCGCTGCCAACCACCCACCCGTTCTGGCAGATGCCGCAGGTCACCATCACCCCACACGTATCGGCTCGTACGCTGCGCGAGGCCACGATTGCCCAGATTGGCGACAAGATCCTTGCGCTTGAAAAAGGTCAGTCCATCAGCGGCATCGTCGACATCCAACGCGGCTATTGAGTAACGCGGCTATCAAGTAAGGCGCAGGCAGGCGGACGCGTTCGGATCGCGTCGCCGTTGCGCCGGTTCCCTGCAGTGCACCGGAACAATCACCCAGCCAGACGGCCTGTTGGCGTTAATCCGCCGGGCCGTGCGCTGCCGTGTAACGGTCTCTCAGCTCACGCTTGAGTACCTTGCCAATCGCGCTGCGTGGCAGTTCGTCAATCAGCATCAGGCGCGCAAGGCGCTGCGTTTTGCCGACGGGACCGTTGAACCAACTCAGCAGCGTTTCGGGTTCATCCGTTGCGTCAGGTGCGCGGACGACAAAGGCCACCGGCGTTTCGCCCCAGCGTGTTGAGGGCACGCCGACCACGGCCACGTCCGCGATGGCTGGGTGCTCGCGCAGAATCGCCTCGAGATCGCTCGGATACAGATTGAAGCCGCCGGAGATGATCATGTCTTTCTTGCGATCGAGCAGCGTCAGGAAGCCTTCCTCATCGAAGCGACCAACGTCACCGGTGCGGATGAACCGCTTGCCGCTGGGGTCGTACCATTCGGCGTCGGCGGTTTTATCCGGCTTGTTCAGATAGCCCGCCATCATCGCCGGTGAATGCCCGACGATCTCGCCGATGGCACCCTCAGGCAGTTCCACGCCCTGATCGTCGATAACACGAATGTCATGCCCCTCGGCCGGTCTGCCGACGGTGTGCAGTTTGTCCGGGTACTCATGTGCAGCGAGGATGCAGGTCCCGCCGCCTTCGGTCATGCCGTAGGTATCGATCAATCCGCCAGGCCAGCGCGCCAGCACCTCTGCCTTCAATGCAGCACTGAACGGCGCACTGGTGCACATCTTGTAACGGAAGCGGCTGAGGTCGTACTGATCGAAGTCGCCACGCGCCATGAGTCGCTGGTATTGCACCGGGACCAGCATCGTGTGGGTCGCACCGTGATGCTGCGCCAACCGCAGATACTCGCCCGCGTCGAACTTGCTCATCAGCACCACGGTACTGCCCAGCGCGAGTGTCGGCAGAAAGGCCACCAGTGTGGTGTTTGAGTACAGCGGCGTGGAGATCAGGGTAGTGGCGTCGTCACCATAGCCGTACGCGGCACTGCGCCTTACGTGTGCCCAGCGCATCGCATGGGACTGCACGATGCCTTTGGGCTCGCCGGTGGTGCCGGACGAATAGATGATGTTGAACGGCCACTCGGGTTGGATCGCGACCGGTTCGGGCGCCGTATCGCTCATCCACGCAGACAGCCCGTCCGGGGACTGATCCAGCCGCAAGGTCGGGCAAGGCAGTTGCGTCTGCACAGGTTGTAGATGCTGAGCCGTCTGGGCATCAATGAACAGCAGGCGCGGTGAAGCGTCCGTCAGCATGGTGAGCAGACTCTCGGCACTGGCCGAAGGTGCCAGGGGCGCTACCGCTAACCCGGCACGCAAAGCGCCGAGAAATAACGTTGCGTACTCGATGGAATTGATGGCGCAGATTGCAAGCACATCGCCAGGCTCCAGGCCGTCGCGTTGCAGTGCGGCAGCAACGCTGTCCATGCGGGCATTCAACTGGGAGAAGGTCAGGTGCTGTTCGCCTTGGACCAGCGCAGGATGATCGGGCCGGTGTCTTGCCCAATGCACAATCAGTTCGGGAATAGCCGCAAAGGGTTGATCGAGGCTTACGGCGTCTGGGCGGGCAGAAGTGTCCATGGGCAGGCTCGTTCTGTTGGTGACATCCCTTCGGATGAAGTACAGGCGTGGGCGGCGGTATTCGCCGCTCACGGATTGCCTCAACCATCAGCGCTAATCGAGCATGGAGGAAGCGTTATTCGCACCGGCGATGGCAGGCAATCAGCAGACCAGAACCTTGCTGGCGCAACGGTGGCAAGCTTCGTGCGGGGCATGGGGGCATGGGGGCATCCATCAGCAGGACCAGGCGTCAGGTGGTCGGCCAGCTTGGCCGTCCACGGCTTAATTTTGCGACAATGCCGCCTCTTTGATCAGGTGACCCCGTCAATCATGTCCGAACGTAACCCTATTCCGCTGATCCTCACGGCCATCGGCAGTGTCATCGGCACCGTTGCGGTGCTGTCGTATTACGGCTACCTGCATATCGCCAAACCGGAGGACGCGCTGCTGCTGGCGGATTTCACGATGCTCAAAACGGTTCCCGGTGAAGACTATCGTGTCTCGCTCAAGCCAGCGCCGCAGGTAGCCGAATGCATTGACGGTGTGCTGGTTCTGTTCGATACCGAACAGAAGGGGTTGAGCGGTGTGCTGGTGGACAGCCGTAAGCGGGCGATTCGCTGCATGGGCCAGCAAGTCCCGGCGAAGGCGGTTCCAGAGGCTCGATAACACGGCGCGGCGTGCAATCAGGCCGGAGACCGAGCAATAAAAAGCCCGCCAGGAGGGCGGGCTTTCGACGGCACCGGCGTAGCCGGGCCTAACGCGTCATTGTCATTCCATCGACGAACGTGGCGCCACACGCTGGTTATTGTTGGAAATGGTCACTTCGACCCGACGATTCATCGCCCGGCTCGAAGGCGAGTTATTGCTCGCAACCGGGTATTCCTCGCCGTAGCCCACGGTTTGGATGCGTTGTGCATCCACCCCAGCACGCGTCAGTGCCCGGCGCACGGCCTCGGCACGGCGCTCGGACAGTTGCAGGTTGTAGGAATCCGACCCTGTGCTGTCGGTGTATCCCTCTACCATGACCTTGCGTTCTGGATTCTCATTGAGGAAATCCGCCAGCTTCTGCACGTCACGCATGCCGGCCGGCTTGAGCTCGGCTTTGTCCAGATCGAACAAAACGTCGCCGAAGGTCACCAGCGTGCCGCGTTCGGTCTGCTTGGCCTGCAAGTCCTGTTGCAGCTTCCGGATCTCGTCCTGCTGACGCTTGAGCATTTCTTCGCGAGATTCCAGGCGGGCTTGCGCGCGCTTGGTCGACGCCTGCTCGATCTGCTGCTCGGCGTTACGCAGCTCGATGGTCTGCTCGGCCAGATCGATTCGGCGGTTGGCCAGGTAAGCGAGCTGATTGACGCGCTCCTCATCGGCATCCTGCAGGTAGGCTTCGTTGGCTTTATCCAGCTGCTTGGCCGCGTCCTGGGTTTCCAGCGCGGCGTACTTCTGGGACAACGGGTTGCTCTGCAGCGCGGAGAATTCAGTGCGCGCCGTTTCCAGAGTCTGGTTGGGCTGCGATGAACAGGCCGCAAGGCCAATGCTCATGGCGATCGCTGTGGGAATGGCTACTAGCTTATGCATGTCGATTCATCCTTTGCTAAAGGGAGAGCGGGAGGGAAGGGCGGCTTATTGCTGCAGACCACGCATGCTTTCTTCGCGCAGTTCCTGGATCCCCTTCTGAGCGTCTTCTACAGCCTTCTGTGCTTTGGCGGCCTGGGCCTTACGCTCTGCAACCCGAGCATCCCACTCCGCCTGTTCAGCGAGTTTGCGGGCCTCGTCAAAATTTTCTTTCTGCATGGCGAGCTCGGCTTGCTTCCACTTTTCCTGCGCGGCACGCATGTCGACCGGAGCATATTGGGTTGCACCGGCGCTCATCGCGCTGCGTACGGCCGACTCGGTTACCGCGAACTGCTCGTTGGGTGGATTGCCGGCACAACCAACCAGCAACAGACCTCCCAGCGCGACAGCTGCCAGCTTGGGTAACTGAAATCGCGACAGGGGGCTTTCGATGGTGTTCATTTTCATGGCCAGTCTCCATTGGGATATCGAAAACAGAGCCCGTCACGCTGTGCCAATTACCGAAAAGGGTGGCCAGCAATCACAACGGGCATGTTTTTGTGAGGTCAGCGGGCCGCATTCGTTCCAGTAAAAACAAACGCAGCGACGAGGAAAATGGCTTCCTAGAGCCATCGAGGGCGCGGCGAGGCGGCCCAGGTGCCGTCTCGCGGGTGTCAAACGATGCGAATCGCAGACGTTGGCGTGCCGTCTGCCGTCGGCTCAGGACTGCCCGTTCTGTTCGTCGAGCAGGCGTTCGAGATGCTTGCGCGAAAGCGCCAGGAAACGCGGCGTGGGACCGATGTCTTCGTAGATCGGGTCGCCTTGCTCATCCGTCGAAATCACCTTGGTGCCCTGTTCGTAAGGCAGGCTGGTCTCGATACCTTCCAAGGCAGCGCCAACCAGCTCACCCAGGAGCTCCTCGGTGGTGCGCTTGGGGTACATCTCGGCCAGTGCGGCTAGTCTGGCGGCGCTTTCGATGTCCAGTGGAATGGTGTACTGCTCAGTGCTCATGCGGCCGGTGGCACTGTTTTCCCATTCTCGGACCAGTTCTGAAATTCTCATCTAGCTCCATCCTTAGCTCGCGTTGGCGAACATGTTTGGCGGGTCGTACGAGTGAGCGTCATACAGGCGTGTTGTGCTATCGCTTGTCTTCACCGTAGACGCTGGGCACTCTGTTTGGACGGTTCATACAGCGTAGCGGTTCAGCATCGTTTCAAGATCGTTTGCAAGTCGCGGTGCTGCCGCTGCTGGAAGAGAGGCGAATATGGCGAAGATCGACGCGCGGCTGCGCGAGAACGTTCACCTGCTCGGCGAATTGCTGGGCGATACCATCCGCGAGCAACACGGCGATGCCTTCTTCGACAAGATCGAGCGCATTCGCAAGGGCGCAAAGGGCGCGCGCCGTGGATCGGCCGACGGGGCCAGGCTCTTGCAGGAGACGCTGGACGGGCTCGGGGATGATGAGCTGTTGCCGATGACCCGTGCCTTCAATCAGTTTCTGAACCTCGCCAACATTGCTGAGCAATATCACCAGGTGCGTCGACGCCGACCAGGCGAGGCGGCTCCGTTCGAAGCAGGCGCATTGGGTGGGTTGCTCGAACGTCTGAAGGGCGAAGGTTTCGGTCAGGACTTTCTGGCGCGGCAAGTGGGGCGGCTGGACATCGAGTTGGTACTGACGGCGCACCCGACCGAGGTCTCGCGACGCACCCTGATCCAGAAATACGACGCCATCGCCGCTCAGTTGGCCGCGCGCGATCACACCGACCTTGGCGCAGCAGAACTGGGCCGGATTGAACTGCAGCTGCAACGGCTGATCGCCGAGGCCTGGCACACCGAGGAGATTCGCCGTAGCCGGCCAACGCCGGTGGAGGAGGCGAAGTGGGGGTTTGCCGTCATCGAAAACTCACTCTGGCAAGCGCTACCCAACGTGCTGCGCCAGACAGATCAAGCGCTCCACCGGAGTACTGGCTTGCGCTTGCCGTTGGATGCAGCGCCGATTCGCTTCGCATCCTGGATGGGCGGCGATCGCGACGGTAACCCCAACGTGACGGCGAAGGTGACGCGTGAGGTGTTGCTGCTGGCGCGCTGGGTGGCGGCCGATCTTTTCCTGCGCGATATCGACGGGTTGATAGCGGCGCTGTCGATGCAGAACGCGAGCGACGAGCTGCTTCGCCAGAGCGGCGAGTCGGCCGAGCCATACCGCGCTTTGCTCAAGGGATTGCGGGAGCGCCTGCAGGCCACGCGCGACTGGGCTAATGCGGCGATCGAGCACGACCAGCCGCCATCGCCGGCGGTGTTGCAGGACAACCGCGACCTGCGCGAGCCGTTGGAGCTTTGTTATCACTCGCTGCATGCCTGTGGCATGGGCATGATTGCCGATGGCACGTTGCTTGACGTCATGCGGCGGGTGGCCGTGTTCGGCCTGTTTCTGGTGCGCCTCGATATTCGTCAGGACTCGGCCCGGCACGTCGCAGCCCTGGCAGAGATCACCGATTACCTGGGGGTTGGTCACTACGAACAGTGGGACGAGCAGCAGCGCCTGGCGTTTCTGCAGGGCGAACTCAACAATCGTCGTCCATTACTGCCCGCGCATTTTCAACCATCGGCAGAGACTGCAGAGGTCCTGGCCACCTGTCGGGTGGTGGCGCAGGCGCCGAGTTCGTCGCTCGGGTCCTACGTCATTTCCATGGCCCGAGGCGCGTCGGATGTGCTCGCGGTTCAGTTGTTGCTGAAGGAGGCCGGATTGCAACGGCCGATGCGCGTTGTGCCGCTGTTCGAGACACTCGACGATCTGAACAACGCGGGGCCCACGATCGACACGCTACTCGGATTGCCTGGGTATCGTCAGCGCCTGCATGGCCCGCAGGAAGTGATGATCGGCTATTCGGATTCGGCCAAGGATGCGGGAACCACCGCTGCCGCGTGGGCGCAGTACCGTGCTCAGGAGCGTCTTGTCGAGATTTGCCGCGAGCACCAGGTCGAATTGCTGCTGTTTCATGGCCGAGGCGGGACCGTTGGACGCGGCGGCGGGCCAGCTCACGCGGCGATCCTCTCCCAGCCCCCTGGGTCGGTCGCAGGGCGGTTCCGTACGACCGAGCAGGGCGAGATGATTCGCTTCAAGTTCGGGTTGCCGGACATTGCCGAGCAGAACCTCAGCCTGTACCTGGCTGCGGTCTTGGAAGCGACGCTGCTGCCGCCACCGATGCCTGAGCCTGACTGGCGGGAGACGATGGAGCAGCTGGCGGCAGACGGCGTCTCGGCTTATCGCAGCGTCGTGCGTGATCATCCCCAGTTCGTCGAGTACTTCCGCCAGGCCACACCCGAGCAGGAACTGGGTCGTCTGCCGTTGGGCAGTCGCCCGGCGAAGCGACGTGAAGGCGGGATCGAGAGCCTGCGAGCGATTCCCTGGATATTCGCCTGGACCCAAACACGCTTGATGCTCCCCGCCTGGCTGGGCTGGGAGCACGCGCTGCAAGCCGCGCTTGAGCGTGGCGAAGGTGATCGATTACGGCTGATGCGGCAGCGCTGGCCGTTCTTCAGTACCCGCATCGACATGCTGGAGATGGTTTTGGCCAAAGCGGATGCCGACATCGCCCGTCGCTATGACGAGCGTTTGGTCACGGCTCAACTGCAGCCGCTGGGTGGCGATTTGCGTGACCGATTGTCGCAGGCGGTGACCGCAGTCCTTCAGCTGACCGAGCAGTCGGAGCTGCTGGCGCATAGTCCGGCAACGCTGGAGGCCTTCAGTTTGCGCAATACGTATCTCGATCCGCTGCACCTGATGCAGACCGAGCTTCTGGCCCGCTCGCGGCAGCAACAGGACCCGGCGCAAGGCGCTTTGGAGCAGGCCCTGCTGGTCAGCGTCGCAGGGATTGCGGCCGGCTTGCGCAACACTGGCTGAGCGCTTTCGGCCTCCGGATGATGCGCCGGGCAAACGTCGTCTAGAGTGATGGATGACGTTTTCCCGTCTCTGCGCGCTGCGTTAGCTAAGGGACGGATCGGCCTCCGGAGGCCGCTTGTCTGCTTTCTGTGCGCTGTGTATCGTGTTCAACCTTTTGTCGCATGGCGGCAAACCAGAATTTTTGATTCGCCAGAGGTAGGGTTGCAGACCATCGATCCTGGCGGCATCCCTTTGCAAACTTTGAGGACACATCCATGCGCGTGATTTTGCTCGGAGCGCCCGGTGCTGGAAAAGGCACACAGGCACGCTTCATCACCGAGAAGTTCGCCATCCCGCAAATCTCCACTGGCGACATGTTGCGCGCAGCGGTCAAGGCAGGCTCGCCGCTTGGCCTGCAGGTCAAGGACGTTATGGACAGCGGTGGTCTGGTTTCCGACGAGATCATCATTGCGCTGATTCAGGAGCGTTTGCAGCAACCTGATTGCGCCAACGGTTTCCTCTTCGATGGATTCCCACGCACCATTCCGCAAGCCGAAGCACTGCGTGATGCCGGCGTCAAACTGGACCACGTACTTGAAATCGCGGTGGATGACGAGGAAATCGTCGGTCGCCTGTCCGGCCGCCGTGTTCATCCGGGTTCCGGTCGTATCTACCACACCGAGCACAACCCGCCGAAAGTCGCCGGTGTCGATGACGTTACCGGTGAAGAGCTGGTGCACCGCAAGGACGATCTGGAAGAAACCGTTCGTCATCGCCTGAGCCTCTATCATTCCCAGACCAAGCCGCTGGTAGCCTTCTACCAGAACCTGGAAGCCGCCGAGGGCACGCCCAAGTGCAGCCGCGTCGAAGGTGTCGGCTCAGTGGAAGAGATCACTGCGAAGGTGATGGCTGCGCTCAGCTGATTCACCAAAGCACCTACTGAACGGCCCGCTTGCGGGCCGTTTCTGTTTCTGAATAGACACCTGCCAGTCGCGTGTGCCTAGCTGATCGAGCAAGCGCACAGCTGCTACAATCGCCGCCCTTTTTCACTGATCGGAATTGCCGATGACCACGCTGCTGGCCCTGGACACCGCCACCGAAGCCTGCTCCGTCGCGCTGCTGCACGACGGCCGAGTGCTGAGCCAGTACGAGGTGATTCCGCGGCTGCACGCGCAAAGGCTACTGCCGATGATCCAGTCCCTGCTGGCCGAGGCGGGCATCGCCCTGTCAGCGGTCGATGCACTGGCGTTCGGCCGCGGCCCGGGCGCCTTCACTGGCGTGCGTATCGCGGTCGGCGTGGTGCAGGGCTTGGCGTTCGCGTTGGAGCGTCCGGTCCTGCCGGTCTCGACCCTGGCGACCATTGCTCAGCGCGCGCACCGCGAACACGGTGTGGATCAGGTGGCGGTGGCCATTGACGCGCGCATGGATGAGGTTTACTGGGGTTGCTACCGTGCCCAGGCGGGCGAAATGCAGCTGGCTGGTATCGAGGCGGTCCTCCCACCGGAACAGGTCAGTCTGCCCCGTGATAGCGCGGGTCCCTGGTTCGCTGCCGGCACAGGCTGGCGCTACGCTGAGCGGCTTGCGGTAACGCCTGCGGCAACAGATGCGACGCTCCTGCCGCACGCCGAAGACCTGTTGATGCTGGCGGTTCATGGCTACCAACGAGGGGAGGCGGTGGATGCCGATCAGGCACAGCCGATCTACCTGCGCGATAACGTCGCCACGCCGAAAGCGCCTCGGTGACCAGCGGCATTGCCAATTGCCGGGCGGCTCGCTAGAGTCGGCGAACTTGAACAGGTGAATGATGCGCCTCAACGGTCTCGCCCCCTCCGCCTACCCCATCGAACGTGCTCCCCAGCGGGAAAGCGCGCCGGTTCCTTATCGCGAAAGTGAAAGGGCAGCCGAGAAGGCACGCGAGTCGATCGTCACGCCGTCGAGCTCGACCGATTCCACGTACGAACATCTCTCCCGACCGAGCCGCAGTGAATCAACCGATTATGGCTCGGTCATATCCGGGGACTTCATGCCGGCGCGCTTCGAGGCAATGATGGAACGGCCGCTGAACAGCCGTGCCGCACAAGCGCTGCAGAGCTATGGCACTACCGCCAGCTTCAGTGCAGACCTGGATGCCCATGAAGTGCTCGGTCTGGACCTCTACGCCTGAGGCGAAAGCCCCTTTTGTCGCTTCCCTATTTTCTCGGTTGCCCCTCTTGGAATGATGCAGCGTGGCGTGGTTCGCTCTATCCGCCGGGCCTGCCCGCGAGCGAGTTTCTGCCCCATTACTGTTCGGTGTTCAACACCGTCGAAGGCAATACGACGCTTTATGCCTGGCCGTCCGAGCAAAAGGTCGCACGCTGGGCGGCTCTGATGCCCGAGGCGTTTCGCTTCTGCGCCAAGTTGCCCCGGGAAATCAGCCAGGCGCCGGATCTGCGTGACGTGCTGGACCTCGTCCTGGCGTTCCGTTCGCTGCTCGCGCCTCTGGGGTCGCGAATCAGCCCGTTCTGGCTGCAGTTGCCTGCTAACTTCGGGCCGAGTCGTCTCGCGGAGCTGGTGCCGCTTATCGAGACCTTGGACCGGCCGCTGGCAGTGGAAGTACGCCACACCGCGTTCTTCTCCAGGGGTGATGACGAACGAGCACTGAATCGGTTGCTCCACGAGCGAGGCGTGGAACGCATTTGTATGGATACCCGCGCGCTATTCAGCTGCCTGTCGCGTGATCCGGCGTTGCTGCATGCGCAGAGCAAGAAGCCGAGGCTGCCGGTGCGGCCGACCGCATTCAGTGAGTCTCCCCAGCTGCGCTTCGTCGGGCATCCCGAGCTGGAGGCGAACGACCGCTTCCTGGCGCCCTGGGTCGAGAAGGCGGCGGGTTGGATCGAGGCGGGCAAGCGACCGCACGTCTATCTGCATACGCCGGACAACCGACTGGCGCCTGATCTGGCCGTGCGCTTTCATGACCGGCTCACGGAGCGGTTGCCTGGTTTGCCGCCGATCGCGGTCGCGCCCATGCAGAGTGAGTCGCAGCTATCACTGCTGGGCAATGACCGCTGAGGGTCACAGACCGCTGAAGGTCACACGCCGTAGCAGCGATCGCTGCAACCTTGCCGCGCGGGCGTTGCCGAACGCTTCATGACCTTCGGCCGTTTCATTCTCTTCCTATTGCTCGCGTCAGGCGGGTTCGTCTTCGCGGTTTGGCGTGGTCACATCGACGTCCCACCCAAGTGGAACCCCTGGGCGCCGCTGGATATCCGCGAGGCGCCGAACCTGCTGACGTCCTTCAAGCTCCGGCGTCTGCAGGAGGACCGCACGTTGTGCGAGCAGGCGTTAACCACCTCTGATCTGAACTATGTGGCTGTGCCCGACAGCACGCCGCAGCCGGGGTGTCCGGTTGAAAATGCCGTGCGTGTCAGCGGCTCGGCGGTTCGCTTCAACGGTGCGTTTCTGGCGACCTGTCCGCTTGCGGCAGCGTATGCATTGTTCGAGCGCCATGGCTTGCAACCCGCTGCGCAACAGGTGTTTGGTCAACCGGTGGTGCGCGTCGATCACTTCGGCAGCTTTGCCTGCCGCAACATCGCGCGCAGCAACCGCCGCAGTCAGCATGCCTCGGCGAATGCGCTGGATCTGGCCGGTTTCCGATTGCAGGACGGTACGCGCATCACCGTCGCGCGTGACTGGACCGGTGATGACGACAAGGCACGCTTTCTTCGTCAGGTGAAAGCCGCGGCGTGCGACGCGTTCAAAATTACCTTGAGTCCGGAATACAACGCCGCCCATCACGACCATTTCCACGTCGATATGGGCGGTTTCGGCATGTGCCGCTGAGGCGTGTCGCGCGCGTGTCTGGCAGAATGCGGCGTTTTCTGCCGGCGAGCCACTTATGACTGCCTCCCCCCCGTTGGTTCGTGTCGAAGCCCTCGGCCCTCAGTTTGCTGAGCGGGCACGTGTCTGGGCATCGCGGCTGGGCTTGCCGACCCAGGCAGAGGGTGCGCAGTTCGCCCTGCAGCTGGGCGAAGCCGGGCTCCAGCTGCAATTACTTGAGCCGCAGGCGCCGGGGCCGGTGCGGGTGGATTTCGTTGAAGGTGGCGCTGCCCACCGGCGTCAGTTCGGCGGCGGCAGCGGGCAGATGATTGCCAAGGCGGTCGGCATTCAGCCTGGCATCCGCCCCAGCGTACTGGACGCCACGGCCGGGCTCGGCCGCGACGCGTTCGTGCTGGCGACGCTCGGCTGCGAGGTGGTGCTGTTCGAGCGTCAACCCCTGATTGCGGCGCTGCTGGAAGACGGTCTGGCGCGTGGCCGTGAGGACGCCGAGGTACGGCCGATCGTCGAGCGCATGGTGTTGCGAACGGGCAATGCCATCGCGTTGATGCGCGACTGGGAAGGCGAGCCACCCCAAGTGATTTACCTCGATCCAATGTTTCCACACCGGGAAAAAAGCGCGCTGGTGAAGAAGGAGATGCGCCTGTTCCGTCCCTTCGTCGGGGATGACCTGGACGCCGGCGCCTTGCTTGAACAGGCGCTGGCCTTGGCCACACACCGCGTTGTGGTGAAGCGGCCACGCAAGGCGCCGACCATCGAGGGTGCCAAGCCGGGTTACAGCCTGGAAGGCAAATCCAGCCGCTACGACATCTACCCGAAGAAGAAGCTGACCGGCGCGACGTGATCGCCGGCTGACTGAAGGATTGGATCGGCACAGGCTTGGTTGCACTGCGTTGGGCAGACCGTTGCGTTGGCCTTGCTTAATCTCGCCAACAGTGGCATTCCTAGCTCAGGCCGTTTGTGGCTGAACGGTGGTTACCTAGATCGCGTAGAGGGAAGAGCATATGCAGATCCAAGTACATAGCGATAACCACATCGAAGGAAGCGCCCGTCTCGTAGACTGGGTCAGCAGCAATGTCGCTGACAAGCTGGATCGATTCGATGACGAAGTCACCCGCATCGTGGTGCATCTGAACGACGAGAATGGCGTAAAGGCCGGCGCTTATGACAAGCGCTGCCAGATCGAGGCCCGGCCCAAAGGCCAGCAGCCGGTGTCGGTCACCCACAAGGCGGCATCGGTTGAACTGGCCGTGGATGGCGCCATCGGTAAGCTCAACAACGCCCTCAAGCATCAGTTCGGCAGATTGCGCAGCAAGCGCGCCTCGGCGCCGACGCCTGTCGAAGGCGAGACGCTGGAAGTCGAAGGCCGGGATGCCTTGCTGGAAGAAGATTTTCTAGCTGACGAACAACTTCGCACCTCCTGACCCCTCTTGCCCGCCTTCCCCAGGCGGGCGTTTATCCCGCCTCGCAGCCCTCTGAAAACGCAGGCACCGCTCCGTTGTCTGGCGCTCCGGCCTAGCATCTGGCGTTCCGTCCGCGGCTATCCGTTACGCGACCATCGGTCCTGATTATTGGCGCGTCTGTGCTATACACATCTGAGGTACCCCATGGGGCGCGCCATAGTTTTATGGTGCGCTAGGCTCGTGGCGGACCTTGACGAAAAGGGGGTTCATCCGGCCGCGAGTGTCGCTTCCTTAGCGGCTTTGGCCATTAGCAGCGAGGTGTCACCATGACCATGATGCAATGCGAATACCGCGATCACGTCATTACCGCAGAAGTAATGGAACATCCCGGTACACCGACGCCCTGGGCCGGCGGTTGCCGAATCAGTAATCATCAGGGACAGACTACCCGGCGTATGGCGCTTCCGGTTGGGCACGCCTTCATGGCGGAACTCGAGCAGGCGCAGCGGGCATCCATCGCCCATGGCAAATGGTTGGTGGACCAATGCCTGGATCAGGGAAGACATTTATTCGACAAAGCCGCCTGAGCTTCTAGCGGGCCGCGCCTCGGCGGGGCCCGCTTCGTTCCTCAGTGACCATCTTCCCAGGGCGTCCCGTTTGTTGAACTGTTGGGCTCACCGCAACCTCTACTGTACGCATCGCCCGCATTTCGGCGGGTGCGAAACAATCAGGTGAGGAGTCGTTTGAATGGAACTTCCCAACAAAGACATGAGCACACTGTTCGAGCAGCTTGGCCTGCCTTCAGACCCAGCCAGCATCGACAATTTCATCGCTGATCACGCCCCGCTACCCAATCACATGAAGCTTGCCGAAGCCCCGTTCTGGAACGAAGGGCAACGCGCGCTACTGCGCGACGAATGGATCGAAGACGCTGAATGGGCACCTATTGTCGACGAGCTCAATGTCCGCCTCCATGAAGAACAGAAGCAACCCTGAGTCCTTCCAGGCGTTTGGCGGCGGGTTAGTTTGTCTATCGGTCAGATAGTCTTCTGCATGTAGAACCCGGGTCGGCTGGTGGCGCCTAAACAACTCCCGCCTCGACTTTTCAGGAGCCGTCATGACTGAAGAACGAAACACACTCACGACCCGACAGGGCCACCCCGTCTCCGATAATCAGAGCCTGCGCAGTGTGGGTGAGCGTGGCCCGGCCACGCTGGAGAACTATCAATTCATCGAGAAGATCACCCACTTTGACCGGGAGCGGATTCCCGAGCGCGTGGTCCATGCTCGCGGCACCGCGGCGCATGGCTGGTTCGAGCCCTACGGCAAGATTGGCGACGAGCCAGCCAGCAAGTACACCCGTGCCAAGGTGCTGACCAACACGGGCACACGCACGCCGGTCTTCCTGCGGTTTTCGACCGTGATCGGCGGCAAGGAGTCGCCTGAAACCGCGCGTGATCCGCGTGGGTTTGCCATCAAGTTCTATACCGAGGACGGTAACTGGGACCTGGTGGGCAATAACCTCAAGGTGTTCTTCATCCGCGATGCGATCAAGTTTCCGGACATGATCCATGCCTTCAAACCGGACCCGATTTCGAACCGTCAGGAAGCCTGGCGTTTCTATGATTTTGTCCAGCATCATCCCGAAGCGCTGCACATGGTGACGTGGGTCAAGAGCCCCTGGGGCATCCCAGCCGACTACCGCCACATGCAGGGTTCGAGCGTAAACACCTACAAGTTGGTCAACGACAAGGGCGAAGCGGTGCTCTGCAAATTCTCCTTCGAGCCCAAGCTTGGGGTGAAGAACCTTACCGCGCAGCAGGCCGCCGATATCCAGATGAAGGACGTCGGTCATGCCACCCGCGACCTTTACGATGCCATCGATCGCGGCGATTTCCCCGAATGGGAAATGTGTGTGCAGATCATGTCCGACGACCCGCATGACGAGCTGGACTTCGATCCGCTGGACGATACCAAGCGCTGGCCCGAAGACCAGTTCCCTCTGCTGCCGGTGGGGCGTCTGGTACTCGATCGCAACCCGTCGAACTTCTTCGCTGAAACGGAGCAGGCCGCTTTCGGAACAGGCGTACTGGTAGACGGCATCGACTTCTCCGATGACAAAATGCTGCAAGGGCGGACGCTGTCCTATTCCGACACCCAGCGTTACCGCGTCGGTGCCAACTACCTGCAGCTGCCAATCAACGCACCCAGAACGCCGGCTGCGACCAACCAGCGCGATGGGTCGATGGCGCATTTCGTCGACACGGGTGGGGAAAACCCGCACGTCAACTATGAGCCCAGCTCGATGGGCGGCCTGACCGAAGCTCCCAAGCCGAGGCCGGACTACCACCAATGGGTTGAAGGGCATCTCGGGCGATATCAAACGACCAAAACCGCAGCGGACTATCACCAGGCCGGAGAGCGTTACCGCACCTTCGAAGACTGGGAGCGCGACGACCTGATCGCCAATATCACCGCCGACCTCAAGGAATGCCCTGAGCACATCTGCCTGCGGATGATCTGGCATTTCTGGCACTGCGATCCGGATTACGGTCAGCGACTCGCAGACGGGGTGGGCGTGGACATCGAGAAGGCCAAGGCACTGCCACCATTGGAAGGGCGTGCGGCACCGGGCGACAACCTCGCGGGTGCGACATATAGCAGCGGCGAGGCCGAGGGTAGTAATACGCGCAACGCTACCCAGCCGAGCGTCAAACGCTAGCAAGGCCGAACGCGCGGCGGCGTGCTGGAGCCGCCGCCTCGCGTTGCGCTTGTCTGCCCGGGGCGATTCACTAGAATCGGCCACTCCCGCGCGGCTTCGCGCTCCGCTTTAGATTTGTGCTGCAAAAAGGACACTCATGAATTCCGACGACTCGGCAGCCAACGCCCTTGATATCGCTGCCCGCTACGCCTGCGCAAAAGCGCTGGCCCTCGAGGCGGCACAACTCGGCATGGATTACTACCGCCGGCGTGAAGCCTTGACGGTCGAACACAAGGGCAATGATCTGCAGGATGTGGTCAGCATCGCTGACAAGCAGATCGAAGATTTCATCCGTGGCCGATTGGCCGAACGCTTCCCGGAAGACGGCTTTCTTGGTGAAGAAAGTGGCTCAGCCGATCTCGGTGCCCGCTGTGTGTGGGTGATCGACCCCATCGACGGGACGGCTTGCTTCGTTAACGGCCTGCATAACTGGTGTGTGTCGATCGGTCTGCTGATCGATGGCGAGCCGCATCTGGGCGCCATCGCCGACCCCAACCACGATGAGCTGTTTCATGGCTGCCTGGGCCACGGCGCCTTCGTCAACGACACGCCGCTGAGCGTGAGTCGCGCGACTCACGTGGGGCAGGGCGTTACCGCCACCGGAACCTTCCATCCGCGCGGCAAGGAACACTTCATTCCCTTCCTGGAGAAGCTGCTGGCTGAAGGCGGGATGTTTTTTCGCAATGGCTCCGGCGCGCTGATGACCGCCTACGTAGCCGCCGGACGTTTGCTTGGCTATTACGAGACCGAGCTTAAAAGCTGGGATTGCATGGCCGGCCTGGTGCTGGTGAAAGAAGCGGGCGGACAGGTGAACGACTTCTTCCGTAACGATGGGTTGTTGCGGGGAAATCCGTATCTCGTCGCTTGCCCGGGCGTGTATCCACAGCTTGCCGAGATGATCGGACCTTCGCTGGACGGCTAAACGGACCCTGCACGCGGGAGCGTACCCATGGCGGAGCATGGAGACGATCAATCATTCACGCTCAATTCGCGAGCAAGCTCGCTCCTACGGAACGGCGCGTGTTGCCTGTTTTTGTAGGAGCCAGCTTGCTGGCGATCACTGCCCACTGCTGCACCGCGAACGACTAGACCTGGCTTACTCTCAGGTGCGAAGTTCCGGAGGCACGGTGCCGCCGTGTTCGGCGAGCTTGTGCATGACGGTGCGATGCAGCCAGGTATTCATCTGAGCCGAATCCGCCATCTTGTCCTGCGGGCAACCCAGCTCGGTGGCAAGCTCTTTACGCGACTCCAGACTGCTATCGAGGCCCAGCAGTTTGAGCAGATCGACGATGGACGTGCGCCAGTTCAACTGTTCTGGATGATTGGCGGCCATGCCGTCGAGCTTCGCCGGTACGTCCACCGCACTGGTGGTTGCGCCGGCAGTGCTCACGGTGCCGGCTGCGCCGGTCATGCCGGTTGCAGTACCGCCGACGCCCGGGGGTGTGGTCGTCGCGTTGTTCGCCGTGGTGGGGCGCTCGGAATCCACAACCGTATCGGTGGCGTGCTGGTTGGTGCCAGAATCCGGCGCAGCAGGTTTGTGAGCTTCATTGCTCACGCCGCCCATGCCTAGCTTCTCTTTGATCGTATCGAACAGGCCCATTGCATGATCCTCGGTTGATGATGGTTAAGGTTTGACCCTCGCTGCGTTCAGGTCATTCCGTCCCGCAGGTCGGATGGGCGGCGTCGGCGCAACCGTTTGTCCGTCGGCTTGCCGCGGTAGCAGGCGGCTCGGCCGCTGTGCCTCCACCGAGAGCCACATACAGCTCGACCAGGTTTTGCACCTGTGCGCGTTTGACCTCGATGAGCGCCTGTTCAGCATCGAATAGCGTGCGTTCAGCATCGAGCACCTGCAGGTAATTCACTACGCCTTCGGCGTAGCGTTCGCGCGCGAGATCGGCAATGCGTCTGAGCGTTGCGACATTTTCGTCCTGTGCGGCTACCTGCTCGGCCAGGTAACGGCGCCCGGCAAGCGCATCGGCGACCTCGCGAAAGGCGGTTTCGATGGCACGCTCGTATTCGGCGACTGCAATGTTCTCGCGCGCTTCGGCGACCGTCAGGTTGCCCCGATTACGACCGAAATCGAACAGCGGCAGGCTGATCGAAGGCCCGATACTCCAGGTGCGATTGTCGCGGCTGATCAACCCGTTCAGCTCATTCGAGCTATAGCCGAAGCTGCCGGTCAGCGACATCTGTGGGAAGAACGCCGCGCGTGCGACACCGATGTTGGCGCGTGCCGCACGCAAGTTCTGTTCAGCGCCGACAATGTCCGGCCGAACCAGCAGCACCTCGGAGGGAAGCCCTGCGTCCAGCGTCATCGGGTTGATCTGTTCGTTCAGCGGTAACGGTCCTGGCAGTGCCTGTTGCATCGGCCCGCCGACTAGCAGGGTGAGGTAGTTGATCTGCTCGGCTCGTGTCAGGCGCAGGCTGGATAACTCGGTTTTGGCTTGCGTCAGTAGCGATTGCGCCTGGTTCAGGTCTAGCGCCGAGGTGATGCCGGCGTCGAAGCGCACACGCGCAATACGCAGCCCATCGAGGCGACTTTGCAGGGTCGCTTCAGCGAGATCGATACGTGCTTCGGCACCGCGGATCGCCAGATACGTCGACGCCACATCGGCGATCAGCGACAGCCGGAAGGCCCGTTGCGCCTCAACGGTCGACAGGTATTGCCCCCGCGCCGCTTCCGTGAGGTTGCGCACCCGTCCCCAGAAATCGAGCTCGAACGCGGTAATACCGAGCCCTACCGAGAACCGTTCTGTCACCCGACCGCCGGAGCCGGCGGAGAGGCCGCTCGTGCCGCCCGGTGCCGAGCCGCTGCCAGAGGAACCAGTGCCGGTTGCGCCTGTACCGCCGGCTGGGAAGCGGCCGCGGCTGGCGTCGGCCGTGGCGGCCAGGGTGGGGTAGCGGTCCGCGCCCTGCACGTTGAATTGCCCTCGCGCTTCCTCGATGCGCGCCACCGCGATCTGCAGGTCCCGATTACGCTGCAGCGCGGCGGTCATGTAGGCGTGCAGGCGAGGATCTTGGAGAAACGTCCGCCAGGCAATTTCGCTGGCCTGTACCGTGCCGCGCCTCGGTTGATACTCGGCCGAATACTGCGCAGCGCTGGGAGAGGGCGGCTGATCGTGGGGGGGCGCGAGTTGGCAGCCGGCTAGCAGACTGGCCACGAGCAGCGGCACGGCTGACGCAGTCCATCGAGACACCATAGTCGGCCTGCCGTCCTTGTGAGCAGCAGCTGAGCACCGCTGTTTCGACCCTTTTAGCTCGGCTTTTCCTGCCTCGCTTGCATTTCCCCACGGCCCGTTATGCATTGTCCGGCGCCTCCTCTTCCTCAGCCGCGTGCGCCTTGTCCTCTGCGGTTGGTGGGCGGCGCTTGGTCAGCCAGCGGCGTACGGAGAGATAGAACAGCGGGATGTAGAACAGGCCGAGCAGGGTCGCGACGATCATCCCGCCCATCACACCGGTGCCAACAGCCACCCGGCCAGCCGCGCCGGCGCCGGTGGACAGTACCAGCGGCAGCATGCCGAGAATGAAGGTCAGCGAGGTCATCAGAATCGGCCGGAAGCGCAGACGCACCGCGTTCATCACCGCATCGGTCAGGCTCTTTCCATGCCCTTCCTCCTCGATGGCGAACTCGACGATGAGGATGGCGTTTTTTGCCGACAGGCCAATGATGGTGACCAGCCCGACGTTGAAATACACGTCCGCCGGCAGGTCGCGCAGCATGGCAAACAACACCGCACCGAGCGCGCCGAAGGGCACCACCAGCAGCACGGCGATGGGCACCGTCCAGCTTTCATAGAGCGCTGCGAGCACCATCAGTACCACCAGCAACGACAGGCCCAACAGCAAGCCGACCTGCCCGGAGGCTTGCTGCTCCTCCAGTGACGCTCCGGTCCACTCATAACTGAATCCGCCAGGCAACTCGGCCGCCAGCCGCTCCATCTCGGTCATCGCTTCGCCCGTCGTCGAGCTGGGCGCGGCGCTGCCGGAGAGGGTCAGCGCCGAATAGCCGTTGTAACGCTGCAACTGGGTTGGCCCTTCGGTCCACTCCACCGAGGTGAACGCACCGAACGGCACGCTTTCGCCCTGATCGTTGATCACCTTGAGATCCAACACGTCCTGAGGCGTCATCCGATAGGGCGCATCGGCCTGCAACAGGACCTGGAGCACCCGTCCGTCGCGGTTGAAGTCATTGGCGTAGGCACTGCCGAAGGCTATCGCCAGCGTCGCGTTGACCTCGTCGATCGAAAGCCCCAGTGCACGCGCCTTGATACGGTCGATGTTGACGCGCAACCGCGGCGCATCATCCGCCCCTTCAGGGCGTACGTTCTGCAGGATCGGGCTTTCACTCGCTTTGCCCAGCAGCTGGTTGCGCGCATCGAGCAGGGCGCTGTAGCCCATCCCGCCACGGTCCTCCAGTTTGAAGGTGAAGCCGCCTGCGACGCCCAGCCCGGGAATGGAGGGTGGATTCAAGGCGAACACCCGCGCTTCCTTGATCTGCGAAAAGCGGGCCATGGCTTCACCGACCAACGCCTGTGCCGAGCTGCCTTCTTCGGTCCGCTGATCCCAGGGAATCAGGCGCACGAACGACATGGCGTGCGCCTGGCCTTGGCCGAAAAAGCTGAAACCGTAGACGGTGATCGCGTCCTCGACCAACGGATGCTCGGCGTAGAACGCCTTCACCTGTTCGATGGCCTCCTCGGTGCGCTCGACGGTGGCGCCCGGCGGTGCCTGAATCACCGTCATCAGCGAGCCCTGATCTTCATCCGGCAGAAAGGCGCTGGGCATGCGCAGATACAGAAACGCCGTCAGCGCCAGCAGCCCGACGAAGGCCAGCAGGAACCAGAGCGGGTGAGCAAGCATGCCACCCACCGCGTGGTGATAGCGATCGGTGGTGCGGTCCATCCAGCGATTGAAGGGGCCGAAGATGCGCTGGCTCAGGCCGGGCTTTTCGTCCTGTTGCTGGTTCGGTTTGAGCAGCGCAGCACAGAGCGCGGGTGTGAGTACCAGGGCCAGCACGGTGGACGTGGCCACGGCGATCGACAGCGTAATTGCGAATTGCCGGTAGATGCCCCCGGTGGAGCCGGGAAAGAACGCCAGGGGCACAAACACTGCGATCAATGCCAGGGTCGTGCCGATGATCGGCGCGGTGACCTGCTCCATGGCTTTGACCGTGGCCTGGTAGGGGGGCAACTGCTCCTCATCCATGATCCGCTTGACGTTCTCCACCACCACGATGGCGTCGTCGACCAGGGTCCCGATCGCCAGCACCATGCCGAACAGGCTCAACAGGTTGATCGAGAAGCCGGCGATCCAGAGCCCTAGGCATGTCCCCGCCAAGGTGATCGGTATCACGATGGTGGGAATGACCGTGGTCCGCCAGTTCTGCAGGAACAGCAGCATCACCAGCACCACCAGGGCCATGGCCTGTAGCAGGGTGACGACGACCTGTTGGATGGAGGAGGAAATGAACGGGGTCGAGTCGAAGGGAACAGTCCAGCCGATGTCCTCGGGAAAGCCTTCGGCCAGCTCGTTCATTCGCTGCTTGACCGCTGCCGCGGTGTCCAGCGCGTTGGCACCCGGCGTCAGCTGAACGGCCAGACCCGCTGCCGGCTGCCCGTTGAGCTCGCTGCGCGAGGTGTAATTCTGAGCACCCAGCTCGACTCGCGCGACGTCCTTCAGTCGAATGGCCGAGCCATCGGGTGTCGCGCGCAGGATGATCGAGGCGAACTCTTCCGGCGTACTGAAGCGGCCCCGCGTTTCCAGTGGCGCGTTGATCTCGATGTCGTCGGCCAGCGGTAGATCACCCAGCGCGCCGCCTGCCGACTGGCTGTTCTGTTCCTGTACCGCTCGTAACACGTCCGCCGCGGAAAGGCCGAAGCTCGCCAGACGATCAGGGTTGAGCCAGATCCGCATGGCATAAGCGGTATAGAACTCGCGGATGTCGCCCACGCCCTGCACGCGCCGTAACTCATCGAGCACCCGCGTGGTGCTGAAATGGCCAAGTTCCAGGGTGCTCATGGTGCCGTTCTCAGAGAACAGCGAAATGATCAGCAGGAAGTCCTGCGATGCCTGGAACACTTGAATGCCCTGGCGGCGTACTTCTTCTGGCAGTCGCTGCTCGACGCGGCTCAAGCGGTTCTGCACTTCCATCTGCGCAATGTCGATATCGGTGCCGGACTCGAACGTCAGTTCGATCGAGGCGCTGCCGTTGGAACGGCTCGACGAGTCCATGTAGAGAAACCCTTCAACACCGTTGAGCTCTTGCTCGATCACCTGGGTGACATTGGTCTCCAGCACCGACGCATCGGCGCCGGGGTAGGTGACACTGATGCGCAGGCTGGGCGGCGCGATGCTGGGGTATTGCTCGATGGGCAGCGAGCGCACGGCCAGCAGACCGCCAAGCAGGATGCCCAGTGCAATGACCCAGGCGAAGACCGGGCGACGAATGAAGAACGACGGTGTCATTGGGCTGACTCGGGCGTCGCGGACGCTTCCGGCGACTCCGGTGGCGCCTCACGCTCGAAGGGTATGGTGCGCACCGCCGCACCGCTACGCACGCTGCCGCCACCTTCAACGATCACCACGTCGCCTTTCTTCAAGCCGCTGCGGATCACCCACTCGCTGCCTTGCAGTTCGCCGAGTTCCACCTCGTGTGAGGCAACCTTGTCGTCTTCGCCAACCAGCAGTACTCGCGCCGCCTGGTCGTTGACCACCACCGCACGCTGCGGGATCAGCACGCCGTTCGGGCGAACACCCGCATTCACGCGTGCGCGGACGAACTGACCGGGCAAAAGCAGCTTGTCGGGGTTCGGAAACTCGGCGCGTACCGCCACGGTGCCGGTGGTTTCGTCGATGCTCATGGCGTAGAAGTCGATGTACCCGGGGTGCGGATACTCGCTGCCGTTTTCCAGGATCAATTTCACCTCGACGCGACTTTCGTCCGGCAACTCCAGCTCACCCGAGGCGATTCGGGCACGGACCTCCAGCAGGTCGGAACTGGACTGTGAAAAATTCACGTAGACCGGATCAAACTGCTCCACGGTGGTCAGCAGCGTGCCTTCGCTGGCGCTGACCAGCGCACCTTCGGTGACCTGCGCGCGCCCGGCCCGGCCTTCGATGGGCGACTCGACGGTGGTGTATTCCAGATTGAGCTCCGCCGATTGCACGTTGGCTTCGGCTTGCGACACATCCGCTTTCGCGGTGCGCAGTGTGGCGAGGGCTGTGTCGTATTCCTGCTGGCTGATGGCCTGCTTGGCGACCAGTCCCTTGTAACGCCTGACGTCCTGCGCGGCATTCAGCGCCGTGGCTTCAGCGCGCTCCAGTGCCGCCTTGGCGGCCTTGAGATTGGCGCGCATTTCACGCGGGTCGATCTGGAACAGTGGCGTGCCGACCTCGACCTCAGTGCCTTCTTCGTAGAGTCGTTTCTGGATGATGCCGTTGACCCGCGCGCGGATTTCGGCGATGCGTACGGCCTGGACGCGCCCGGGGAGCTCGATGATGTTCGCGACCGGTTGCGGGTCGACCGTCATCACTTCCACCTCCGGCGGCGGGGGGGCGGGTGGTGCGGTTTGTTCGTCGTCGGAGCACGCCACCAGCAACAGCGCCGTGGCACAGGTTAACGCAGCGTTTTGCAGTAACTGCCTCATTCAGTCGGACCTTTTCGTCTCGCACGTCTTCGCCGCGGGATAGCGCGCTGACCTACACTCGACCGCCGTGTGCCTGGCGCGGTTCCGGTGTTATCCGTCGTCTTGGCTCGGACCGTCGTGAAGAAACAGGTGGCAACGAGCCGCCCGCCGCGTTGCCTTCCGGTCGTACACGCATGATTGTGGTCCAGCCGGGGCGCGAGGGTTGACTGAATCCGCCGCGCCTTTTGGTGGGCTGAAGCCCACCCTACCAGCCGTATGCCTGGCACGGTTCCGGTGTTATCCGTCGTCTTGGCTCGGTTCGCCGTGAAGAAGCAGGTCGCAACGAACGCCCGCCGCGTTGCCTTCCGGCGGTACACGCATGATGGTGGTCCAGCCGGGGAGCGAGGGTTGACTGAATCCGCCGCTTCCTCTTGGTGGGCTGAAGCCCACCCTACCGGTCATCAACCCCGTCCCGTCGTTCCGTAGGGTGGGCTTTAGCCCACCTGAAACCCCTGCCGGCGATCAGGACCCCGTTCCGTAAGCCCACCGCGTCCAATCATTTCCCTGGCAATACGTGCGGCTCAGGCTTTTGGGGTATGGAGCACTACGTTCTGGCGCGCCTCGTCAGGCAGCGTGACTCTGGCCGCGCGCAGTGCCGCTATCAGGCTCTTTCGCACCTCTGATGCGGTGGCGACGAAATCCGAGCGGCGCGAATCGCACCAGAACTGCACGTCGAACACCAGTTGACTCTCGCCCAGATCAATGAGGTGTACCGAGGCTTCCGGAGTCGCCAGCACACCGGTGGTCTGCTGGGCGGCCTCGCGCATCACTGCACTGATTGCATCGATGTCGATGCCGTATCCCAGCATGCAAACCACCTTGCCACGCCGGACCGGTGCCGCCGTGTTGTTGGTGACACGCGAGGTAAAGGTTTCGGCATTCGGGACCAGCACGCGCCGGCCGTCATAGGTGCGAATCTGCGTTGCGCGCAGTTCGATGCGCTCAACGCTGCCTTCGGTTTCGCCGATGATGATCTGGTCGCCCAGTTGGAATGGGCGCAGCGTCAGGATCAGCAAGCCGCTGACAAAGTTGGAGAGGATGTCCTTGAGTGCGAAACCCAGCGCCAGGCTGGTCAGCCCAAGGCCGGTCGCCAGCGTACTTGGCTCCAGCCCGAAAGCGCTTGCAGCGACCATGATGCCGAGCAGCCAGACGGCGTAATAGCTGACCTGGCGCACCAGGTTTTCCACGGTCAGGTCGTTCGCCAGGCGGCTGACCAGCTTTCTCATCAACGCGCGCACCGCCGTGGCCAGGCCCCAGAACAACAGCAATACCAGCAGGGCAGCGAGGACCCGCGGAATGATATTGATCGCTGATTCGAGTAAGCGCGCAAATGCGGTCTCGACGCTCGACTGGACGGGGGTGACGAAGCGGCCGCGGTCCGAATCACGGCGCTTAACCGCGGTCGCTAACGCACGATCGATGATCGCAGCCCACTCACGCGCCAGTTTGTCCAGGGTCAGCCCGTTGGCTTCGGCGTCTGCCGGCGATACCACCAGCAGCGGCCGCCCGGCCACACTGATCTGCAGGCCTTCATTCTCGGTTTCGCTCGGTGAAATGCGTGCGCGGGTAATGCCTTGTGGCGTTTCCAAGACCGCCGCCAGCTGCCGTTCGATCTGCCGTGCACGCGGCCGGGGTTCCAGCGCGTCGTCAGGCCCGATACGAAACAGGGCACGGCCGTCCAGCCGCACCGTGGCGACGCTTTCCTGGGCGGCGGACCCGGCAGGCATCAGTGCCTGACAGGCCAGCATGACTAAAAGCAGCCAGACGGCGCGACGGGGCGTTGAAAAGGTTAGGTGCGTGTGCATGAAAGGCTGCGGTTCCGAAGTGGCTGTTCGGTTGCAGATACGACCGGGCCGCCTAGATCTCGGCGGCCCGTCGGTAACGCTGTCATTCGGTCGGCACAGCGGACTCGTTCAGACCCGTCTGCGCTCAGCGGGTGCGGTATCAGAACACCAGCATGAACAAACCGATCACCACCAGCAGTCCGATCAGGAAAATGATGCCGATTGTGCTACCTAGAAACTTCAGCATAACGATGACTCCTGTTGCAGTGGGTACATCAATTCCGACTGAGCATGGCGGTGATCGTTCAGAGCAGCGAAGTTTCGGGGTGCCGGTAGAGGCTCAATGCTGGCGTCAGAGATGCTTCCAGATCAGCTGCAGGCCGGCGATCAGCATGCCGATGCGGGCAATCCGATAGAACCAGGTGTGATCGATGCGCTTGTGTAGCCAAAGCCCGGCCCAGACGCCGAATGGCACGATGGGTGCGAGGGTCAGGCTCAGCATCAGGTTTTCGTGGCCGAACTGGCCGAGCGCAGCATAGGGAATCAGCTTGATCGCGTTGGTCATCAGAAAAAACAGGTTGATGGTCGCGACGTAGCGCAGCTTGTCCAGTTGCTGCGGGAGCAGGTGCATCATGATCGGCGGCCCGCCGGCGTGTGCGACGAAGCTGGTAAATCCCGCAATCGAGGAGAGGAGCGTGCCTCGGCCGCGCTGCAGTGGCCTGGGTTTGTCGTTGTTGGTCAGCAGCCCGAGCAGCACGAACCCCACGGCGATGGCGCCCATCATCAGGCCGATCATGCGTTCATCGAGCAGGCCGAACGTCAGTGAGCCGAGCGCAATGCCGATCAGCGCACCGGGCAGCATCACCTTCAGGTTGGCAATGTCCCACTTGCCGAAGTAGGCCTTCAGCCCCACCACGTCGGCCAGGCAGAGAATCGGCAACATCACGGCGGCAGCCTGTTTCGGCGAAATGGCCAGGGCCAGCAACGGCACGGCAATACCGCCCAATGCGCCACCAAAACCGCCTTTGGACAGCCCGGTCAAAAAGATGGCCGGAAGGGCGAATAGCAGGAAATCGGAGAGGGTCATGTAGGTGATCGGTCAATAGAAGCCGCTTGGTTAGGCATCATCCCATGCGGATGCGCGTTATGGCGCGTACAACAACGGTCGCGTTTGAAGCGCGTATCTCAGTCGCTGCTGCTATCGCCGTGGATCGCTTGCGGCCACTCGTGGTCAGGATGCTTAACCGCAGCCCGACAAGGTGATGCATGAAACTGCCCAACTTCGCTTCACTCGGCCACTCGACACCCGTGCTCGAGCGGTCGCATGCAATACCCACCGCGTGTCTGACGCTTGTGGCGCTGTTCAGCGCCCAGACACAGGCTCAGGAGTCCGATCTGGTGAGTCTGGTCAACGAGTTCCGTGGGTCTTCCCAGAGCTGTGGAGACGGCGAGGCTCAGGCTGTCGGACCGTTGGCCCCGAACGAGGCATTGGCGTTGCCACTGGCTACCAGTGGCACGCAGCTGCAGCAGGCGCTGCAGGATTCCGGGTACCGGCCGGCCAAGCTGCAAGCCATTTCGGTTTCGGGTCCGGCCGATGCGCAGAGCGCGATGCAGGCGCTCAAACAGCGTTATTGCGCACCGCTACGCAGTCAGGATTATGCCGAGATCGGCGTATCGCGTGACGGTACGACCTGGCAAGTGTTGCTCGCCAAACCGTTACTCGCCCCGGACCTTGGCGATTGGCAACAGGTTGGCAAGAACATCCTGCAGCGGGTCAACGAGGCGCGGGCCAAGTCGCGTCGCTGCGGTAGCCAGTCGTTTGACCCCGCACCGGCGCTTAGCTGGAACGCTGAACTCGGTGATACGGCGCTGGCCCACAGCCGCGACATGGCCAAGCAGAAGTACTTCGCGCATCAGGCGCCGGATGGCAGCCAGGTCAGCGACCGTGCCAGTCGCGCCGGCTATCGCTGGGAGCGGATCGGCGAGAACATCGCGGCGGGGCAGGGCTCGGCGGAGCAGGTTGTCGCCGGCTGGCTGGCCAGTCCCGGGCACTGCAGCAACATCATGAATGCGACGTTTACCGAAATGGGCGCGGCCTACGCCATTAACAAGGACAGCGCTGCGGTGAGCTATTGGACGCAGGTCTTCGGTAAGCCTCGTTGACACCCGATCAGATCTGTCCCTCAAGCCACTGATGCGCCTCGGTTGCCCGATCTTGGTCGTACGCCTTGATGGTCAGGCCAGGAATCAGCGCGCCTTCGAGCTCGCTGGTTTTCCTGACCCACTCCTTCGCCGAAACCACGGCGCAGCGGTCGAAGCGGCGGATGAAACGAAACATCTGCGGAAGCCGCGACAGCTCGACGCCTACCGCGCCGAGGGTGGGCATGTCGAAGTCGCCGACCCGAAAGAGCATCTGTCCATGGGTGATGCCTTCGGATTTTCTCATCAGCTCATCCAGCGCAAAGCGCATTTCGTTGCTGTCGAGCTTGCCGGAAAAATCCACGTCGATGCGTTTGTCACCAATCCGGGTTACGTGAAACATGAGGCGTTCCTCTCAGCTGAGTTCGTGTCATGAGAGCGGGCTGTCGTTACCAGACGATAGCCGTTGCCCCGCGTTTGGGCAGGCTAATCAGTCATCTTTACGAGGCTTTTGTTGATTGAGGTCAGTGTGTCTGGCACCTGTCCGTGAACCATTATTTGAATGGAAAGCGCTCTAGCGTGCGTGTTCCAGAAAGCTGATCGGCGGTATCAAGTTGTTCCAGATGCGGCCGAGAACCGGGCAAGTGCGACGCTGTCCAGGATGGCACCGCTTTCTTTCCCTGTAGTTGGATACCCCCATGACCAGCACTTTAGCGAACGTCATTCAGTCCGTTTTACGCGGGCTGGGTCTACGCACCATCAACCTGCAATTCTTCTTTTCCTACAGCCTGATTTTCCTCTGCGCAGCGCTGACGGCCGGCGTCCTGTTCATGTCCAGCAAGGACGCCAGCCAGATTGACATGGCCGGCGCGCAGCGCATGCTCAGCCAGAAGATGATGAAGGAGTCGTTGCTGGCTGCGCAGGGCATCGGTGGCCCGGCGGACGCCGAGAAGACAATCCAGCGGTTCGAGCTGTCGCATCGCTTGCTGATGAAGGGTGACCGCAGCCAGGGCGTCGCCCCGGTGGAACTGGCCAGCGCCCAGCCGCACCTGCAGCGCGTCGACCAGATCTGGCAGCGCTACCGTCCCGCCGTGCAGGCACTGGCCGCCGGTCAGAGCCCGGACCTGAAGGCTCTCGCGACGGATGCCAATGACATTCTCGCGGCCTCCAACGAAGTGGTTTCACTGATCTCTGCCGAGGCAAACCGCAGCGCTTCCCAGCAGCTCTGGGTGGCGATGGCGTCGACTTTCTGCATTCTGCTGCTGGTCGTTCTTGGCCGTATCGCAGGCATGAACTGGCTGATGCTGCAGATCGACGAGTTGCGCGGCCGCCTGGAAAAGGTCAGCCAGGGCGATTTTTCCGCGCCGCTGCAGGTGCGTCATGCGGACGATGAAATGGGCATGATCACACTGGCGTACAACCGCCTGCTGGGGCAGGTTGGCGAGATGATCAAGGGCATGCGCCTGGCCGCTGACGACGTTGATGGTCAGTGCGTTCGCATGGCCAACCTTGCGAGCGATAGCGCGCGTAATGTCGAAGGGCAGCAGGCCGAGATCGATCAGGTCGCGACGGCCATGAACGAAATGCTCGCGACCTCACAAGAGGTGGCGCGCAGCACTGTCGAAGCCGCCAGCGCCGCGGATATCGCGGAGCAGGAAACCAATACCGGCAGCGCGGTGATGAATGAATCGGTTGGCGCCATCCGCGTTCTGAGCGGCCATGTCGATGGGCTGTCCGATGTCATGCAGCAGCTGGTGCAGGACAGCCATGAAATCGGCAAAGTGCTCAACGTGATCAGTGGTATCGCCGAACAGACCAATCTGCTGGCGCTCAACGCGGCCATCGAGGCGGCGCGTGCGGGCGAGCAGGGGCGCGGTTTCGCGGTAGTTGCCGACGAGGTTCGCAGCCTGGCCAGCCGCACCCAGAGTTCGGCGAAGGAGGTCAGTGTGCTGGTCGAGCGGTTGCAGAGCCAGGCCACCCGCGCAGGTGAAGCTATGGTCGCTTCACGCCAGAGCAGCACGGTTACGCTCACCCAGATCGAGGCAGCTCAGCGTGCGCTGGGTCAGATCGTCGGCGCGGTGCAGACCATTCGCGGAATGACCAATCAGATCGCCACCGCGGCGGAGGAGCAGTCGCAGGTTGCCGAAGACATGAATCAATCGCTGACGCGCATCGCCCAGGTGGCTGATCAGGCCGCCAACGCAACGCAAGACACGGCGGTATCAGGCAATACCATCATGCAGAGCATGAAAGGGCTCAAGACATTGACTGGACGTTTCCGGCTCGAGGCGTGATCAGTAGAAAGCGGAGCGGGGAGGTGCGGTGTGAAAGCGCCGCTTCGCATGGGTTGCAGAAGAGCGGCGAGTCCCCGCACATGGCGTGCGGGGACGGCGGGATCAGTCCTGGCGGCTGGTCACTTCCAGCAGGTGATAACCGAACTGGGTCTTCACCGGGCCTTGCACTTCGTTTAACGGAGCGCTGAACACGACGGTGTCGAATTCCTTGACCATCTGGCCTGGGCCGAACGAACCCAGATCACCGCCCTGGCGGCTGGACGGGCAGGTGGAGTTGTCCTTGGCCACCTGAGCGAAGTCGGCGCCGCCTTCGATGGCAGCTTTCAGCTCGTTGCACTTTTCTTCAGTGGGAACCAGGATGTGGCGGGCAGTGGCTCGGGCCATGGGGGTGTCTCCTCTAGGAAAGTTGCGAGCCTACCGGATTTGTTCAGCGATTCAAGCATCGCGGGCGCTCATCCTCTTCGGACGGCGCTTGCATAGGATCGCGCGGCGTCGGTCATCATCCGCATCCCACCTGTAGCGTGAGAATGTCATCGGCTTAATGGGCCGACGCGCCTGGCGGCTGCAATGCTGCCTCGCTACGTGCAAATTACTCGGCGCGCTTAGCAGCGTTAAACCTGAGAAGTGGTACCCGCGGGGCGGGCCTTCCAGACGGATAGTCGTTCACTGCCCGGATTTAAGCCTTCGCAGCGCGCGTGCATAGTCGTGCCGCGCTGAGGTCAGTTCGTAGGCGTTAGCGGCCCATCGTGTCTTGCCGTATAGCGATTCGTACTCGATGTGAATCTGAACCTGATGCTCAGTCAGGAGCTTCAGGTTCTCGAGCAGGCAGAGCTCCATGCGGTCGTTCGCAATCGCCAACAGCATGATTTCCTGACCACTCTTGATGGCCGTTTTCGGCGGCAGCCACGCCTTGCTGAAGCACATGGGCTCTAACTCGACCGCCAGCAGCGCGTCTTCCCACACGTTGTGCGAAAGGTCGTGGCGCTTGCCATCCAGGCTGATGCTGGCGTGGTTGATGATGGCGGGGCCCGGACCGATGTTGGCCAGATAAAGCCCGTTGCGAGCGTCCGGCCCCTCCAGGTAGGGGGTGCCGATCAGATAGGGCGCAACCGAAAGACGATTGTGCTCAAGGGTCGTCCAGCCCAGCCAAAGAGAGGTGCCGAGTGCTAGAACGGAGAGGCCAATCGCGGTGATGGGTAACAGCTGCTTCATGGCGACGTTCCCCAGGCGAGCGTGGTGCACGGGTGACGATGCAGGGCGCTGAACCGTGCGGAGCCGTTTCAACGCTACCTGTCGTTTGGACTGGTCGCGGGTTGAGGAGTTGCCGGTGGATCTAGCGCGGAGCCGGTCGGCCAGCGGCTCCGGATTTCAATCAAGGTCAGGCGGCATCGCTGCTGTGCGCGTTGATGGCAGCCGGTTGCTCCGCGAGATAGGTTTGCAAGCGAGCTTTGTCAGCCTCGTTAAAGGCTAGCCCAAGCTTGGTTCTACGCCAGAGAATGTCGTCCAGATGCGTCGCCCATTCTTCCCGACGCAGGTAGCCGACTTCCTGCGCATACAGCCCTTGGCCGAGGTCATCGCCCAGCGCCTCGAGTGAGCGGACATCGCCGAGCATTCGCCAGACGCGAGTGCCATAGAGCGTCGCCCAGCGTTTTGCCAACGGTCGGCTGGCACCTTTTACGGTGTTCATCAACTCATCGACCAGCGCTTCGGCGCTGCTCATCCCTTCACCGCCGGGTAGCGGGGAAGTCGCCGTCCAGCTCTCTCCCATGCGCGGAAAGAACGGCTTGAGCTGCGCCATCGCCGATTCCGCCAGCTTGCGGTAGGTGGTCAGCTTGCCGCCGAACACCGAGAGCAACGGCGCCTGTTTCTCTTCGGCGGATAGCGAGAGGGTGTAGTCGCGGGTCACGGCAGAGGGATTGTCCGATTCGTCATCGCAAAGCGGCCGTACGCCGGCGAAGGTATGCACAATGTCCTTCGGCTCTAATTGCTTGCGGAAGTGGGTGTTAGCGACACCCAGCACATAGGTGGTTTCTTCTTCGGTGATGCTGACGGTCGCCGGGTCGCCGTGATACTCACGATCCGTCGTGCCGATCATCGTGTAACGGTCCAGGTACGGGATCGCAAAGACGATGCGCCGGTCCTCGTTCTGCATGATGTAGGCCTGCTCACCTTCGTACAGCTTGGGCACGATGATGTGGCTGCCCTGGATCAGGCGGATGCCGTACGGGGAGCGCTGCTTCAGGTTGTCTCCAATGAACTGCGCGACCCAGGGGCCGGCGGCGTTAACCAGCGCTTTGGCACGCAGGGCGAAGCGGCTGCCGTCCTGACGTTGCAGCTCGACGTGCCAAATGCCGCCGGCTCGCTTGGCGCTCAGGCATAGCGTACGGGTGTGGATATGCGCGCCCTTTTCCCGCGCCGCCATGGCATTGAGTACCACCAGCCGCGCGTCATCGACCCAGCAATCGGAATATTCGAAACCGCGGGTAATCGCTGGCTTTAACGGACTGTCCTCTCCGAAACGTAGGCCTCGCGAACCGGGCAGCTTTTCGCGCTTGCCGAGGTTGTCATACAGAAACAGCCCGGCGCGGATCATCCAGGCCGGACGCAGGTGCGGGCGGTGCGGCAGCACGAAGCGCATCGGCTTGACGATGTGTGGTGCCTTGGCCAACAAGACTTCACGCTCGGCCAGTGCCTCGCGCACGAGGCGGAATTCGTAGTGTTCCAGATAGCGCAGGCCGCCATGGATCAACTTGCTACTCGCCGAGGATGTGTGGCTGGCCAAATCATCGCGCTCGCATAGAAACACCGACAGGCCGCGTCCGGCTGCATCCGCAGCAATACCCACACCATTGATGCCACCGCCTATGACGGCGATGTCATACAGCTCGGAGACGGTCTCGGTCACAGGATTCTCCTCAAGAACGAACATTTATTTTCGAATACGAACATCCTAGCGTAGAAAAGAACCTCTCTCTAGAGCTGATATTCGTTTTTTATATCAAAAGAAAATAATCGAATCGATCCGAACTGCTTATTGGTGCTGAGCGGCCAATCTATGACTGTTCGGCAGAAATTAGCGGGGGTTCAGTCGGTTAGCGGGTGCAGTCTGCATGTGGTGGGCTGAAGCCCACCTTACCGGTGAGCGGCTCGGTGGCTTAGGGCGAACGTAGAGCGTGAGATCGCGTTAGTTATCCTGGCGGTGAACCGATTGGGCTGATTGGTGGGCTGAAGCCCACCCTACGGCTGCGACGGATTGGTGTGCGTTGGAAGGGTAACGCTAAAGGTAGGGTGGGCTTCAGCCCACCAAAAC
The DNA here is from genome assembly GCF_019880365.1 of Pseudomonas sp. DNDY-54. Classification (NCBI taxonomy): domain Bacteria; kingdom Pseudomonadati; phylum Pseudomonadota; class Gammaproteobacteria; order Pseudomonadales; family Pseudomonadaceae; genus Pseudomonas; species Pseudomonas sp. DNDY-54. Next base: position 3,034,343 of record NZ_CP082271.1, on the reverse strand, counting down.
ACGGCAGTCTTAGCCGTCACGTATTCACGCCACCAAAGAAATCTGGTCCAGGCGAGTATTGCGCAAGCTGCGCGTGCCCCTGAAGCGGTTCAACCGGAGAAGTAGGGTGGGCTTCAGCCCACCAAAACACTGCAGTCTTGACCGCTCCCGTATGCACGCCACCAAAGAAATCTGGTCAGGCTGGTAGTGCGCAGGCTGCGCATACTCCAAGCATGACGATCACTGAAGTGGGTTCAGCCGGAGAAGTAGGGTGGGCTTCAGCCCACCGGAACACGGCAGCCTTAGCCGCTCAAGTATGCACGCCACCAAAGATATCTGGTCAGGCTGGTAGTGCGCAGGCTGCGCGTGCCCCAGAGCATGACGGTCACTGAAGCGGTTCAGTCGGAGAAGTAGGGTGGGCTTCAGCCCACCAAAACACGGCAGTCTTTGCCGCTCCCGTATTCACGCCACCAAAGAAATCTGGTCAGGTTGGTAGTGCGCAGGCGGCTCATGCCTCGCACATGACGGTCACTGGTTCAGCCTGTGACTTCCAGCTTCACGTTGTGCTGTGCCAGCAGGCCGAGGAAGGCTTCGGGCGGCTGGGCTTCGGTGAAGAGCATGTCGATCTGTTCCAGCGAACCGAGCCGGGTCATGGCGCTGCGGCCGAACTTACTCGAATCCGCGGCGAGGAAGATCTTTCGCGCATTGTGGATGATGGCCTGGGAGACGCGCACTTCCTGATAGTCGAAATCCAGCAGGGTGCCGTCCTCATCGATCCCGCTGATGCCAATCAGGGCGAAGTCCACCTTGAACTGGCTGATGAAATCCGCTGTGGCTTGACCGACCACGCCGCCATCGCTGCGCACGTTGCCTCCGGCGATCAGTACGTCGAAATCTTCCTTGGGGCTGAGGATGCTTGCCACGTGCAGGTTGTTGGTGATGACCTTGAGGTCGCGATGGTTGAGCAAGGCGTGGGCGACGGCTTCGGTGGTGGTGCCGATATTGATGAACAACGATGCCTGATCAGGAATGTGCGCGGCCATGGCGTCGGCGATGCGGCGCTTCTCGTCGCGCATTTGCCGCGCGCGCTGGGTATAGGCCGTGTTCTGGACACTGGAGTCGTGGGCGGCGCCGCCATGGTAGCGGCGCAGCAGGCCGGCTTCGCCCAACTGATTGATGTCCCGACGGATGGTCTGAGGCGTCACGGCGAACTGTTGCGCCAATTCTTCGATGCTGACGTAGCCGCGTTCGCGCACCAGTTCGAGAATGCTCTGCTGTCGTGGGGCCAGACTCATGGAGGCTTCCTTCTTATCGATATGCTGGGAAGGATGCCGCAGTCTGGTCCGTGATTAAAGAATTGTTCGTTTTCGAATCGATGTGCCCGGCACCGAATCGGATTCGGGCCGGTCACGGGGCGTGGTGTTGTCGCGCGCTGAGCTTATTCCTCTTCCCAGTCGCGGGTGCGGTCGACGGCCTTCTTCCAGCCCTTGTAGAGCGCTTCGCGCTGTTCGCTGTCGCACGCGGGCTCGAAGATGCGCTCGATGGTGGCCTTGCTGCGCAACTCGTCCAGGCTGCTCCAGAAACCCGTCGCCAGGCCCGCCAGATAAGCCGCGCCAAGTGCAGTCGTTTCCTTCATTTCGGGGCGTTCGACCTGCGTGCCGAGCAGGTCGGCCTGGAACTGCATAAGGAAGTTGTTGGCCACGGCACCGCCATCCACCCGCAGGGATCGCAGTCGCTCACCGGCATCCTGCTGCATGGCGTCGAGTACGTCGCGGGTTTGGTAGGCGATGGATTCCAGCGCCGCCCGGATGATGTGATCGACCTTCACGCCGCGGGTCAGGCCGAAAAGCGCGCCACGGGCGCGAGGGTCCCAGTAGGGTGCGCCGAGCCCCGTGAACGCCGGGACCAAATAGACGCCGTTGCTGTCCTTCACTTTGGTGGCGAAGTACTCCGAGTCCAGCGAGTCATTGATCACCTTCAACTCGTCGCGCAGCCACTGCACCGTGGAACCGCCGTTGAAGATGGCGCCTTCCAATGCGTAGTTCACCTCGCCTTTCGGTCCGCAGGCGATGGTGGTCAGCAAGCCATGTTCGGACTGCACGGCCTTGGTCCCGGTGTTCATCAGCAGGAAGCAGCCGGTGCCGTAGGTGTTCTTGGCCTGGCCCGGCTCGACGCACATCTGCCCGAACAAGGCAGCTTGCTGGTCGCCTGCGATGCCTGCGATGGGGATGCCGGTGCTCTGGCCCGAACCCAGGTAGGCGTGCCCATAGACTTCGGAAGACGAGCGTACGTCGGGCAGCATCTCGCGCGGAATATCCAGCGCTTCGAGCATGACCGGGTCCCAGTCCAGCTTATGAATGTCATAAAGCATGGTGCGTGAGGCGTTGGTGTAATCGGTGACGTGGGCCTTGCCCTGGGTCATCTTCCAGATCAGCCAGCAATCGACGGTGCCGAACAGCAGCTCGCCACGGCGCGCGCGCTCACGGCTGCCCTCGACGTGATCGAGGATCCACTTGATTTTGGTGCCGGAGAAGTAGGGATCGATGACAAGGCCGGTGGTTTTGCGGATGTGGTCTTCCATGCCGTCACGCTTGAGCTGGTCGCAGATCGGCGTGCTTTGGCGGCTCTGCCAGACAATGGCGTTGTAGATCGGCCGGCCGGTGTTCTTGTCCCAGACGATGGTGGTTTCGCGCTGGTTGGTAATGCCGATCGCTGCCACCTGTTCGTTGGTGATGCCGGCCTGGGCCAGCGCCTCGACGAACACACCGCTCTGGGTGGCCCAGATTTCCATCGGGTCATGCTCGACCCAACTCGGCTGTGGGTAGATCTGTGCGAATTCGCGCTGGGCAATGGTGACCACGTTGGCGTTGCGATCCAGCACGATCGCGCGGGAACTGGTAGTGCCCTGATCGAGGGCGACGATGTATTGCTTGTTGTTCTGGGTGCTCATGGTGTCAATTCCTTAACAGGCTGCTGAAAGCGTAGGCGAGGGAGGCAATACAGGGCAGAAAGCATCCATTGGCGATCAGCGGGCTTCGTGGGCGGTGACGTCGTGTTTGCTGTAGGGCTTGCTGTCAGCGGTCGCGGGGGGAGCCGGTGCGTCGCAAGCACCCCCGCCCACGCCGGGCAGGTGCTTGCAGATCAGTGCCTTGTAACCGGCGGCGCCAATGCAGGCGCCCAGCACTGGCGCTATTAGCGGGACGAGGAAGTACGGAATGTCCCGACCGCCCGTAAACGCGACCTCGCCCCAGCCGGCGAAAAATGTCATCAGCTTCGGTCCGAGATCACGCGCTGGGTTCATCGCAAAGCCGGTCAATGGCCCCATCGCACCGCCGATCACGGCGATCAGCAGACCAATTAGCAAGGGTGCCAGCGGCCCGCGCGGCAGACCGTTACCGTCATCGGTCAGCGCCATGATCATCCCCAGCAGAATAGCGGTGATCACCACTTCCACCAGAAACGCCTGGCCGATGGAAAGGGATGGATGAGGATAGGTCGAGAACACCGATGCGAGCTCCAGACTGGCCACGCTGCCGCGGGTCATCTGTTGAGCCTGTTCGAAATCGAAAAACAAGCTGCTATAGAGAGCGTATACCAACGCCGCGGCGCAGAACGCGCCAGCCGTTTGCGCCAGGATGTAGGCGGGGACCTTGTTGCGCTCGAAGGTGCCGAACAGCCAGAGCGCAATGGAGACGGCGGGGTTCAGGTGAGCACCGGATACGCCGGCCGCGAGGTAGACCCCCATGCTGACGCCTATTCCCCAAATAACGCTTATTTCCCAGAGACCTAGCTCAGCACCACCCAGCTTGAGTGCGGCGACGCAACCGGTGCCGAAGAAGATCAGAAGGGCGGTGCCGAGAAATTCGGCAATGCATTGCCCCCCGAGAGTCGGGGTGGACGGGTTACTCATGCGCAGAACCTCTTGTGAGACTGTTGTTGTTATAAAACCGAATACTGCGTTGGTTCGGAAATGTTCGGAAGCGAAAACTTAAGGTCAAACAAACCGCCTGTCAAAGTAAAAATTTGAACATGACGGTGGCGAAGGGTGAGCGGCAAAAGGCCGCTATGGCCCGAGATTGAACGTGACGAGGCGCAGGGGCGTTTCTCGCGCCTGCTAGGAGGGCGGCTTTGGGTTCAAGTTCGCTTCATACCGCAAAAAAACCGCAGCCTGCTTATAGCCGGGTGGATGCGTCGCGGTGCACCGCGTCAGCGAGTCGGTCAGTGTTGCAGCCGCGACAGCGTCTGTGAGTCGGCTTCGCCTTCGAAGAAGGTGTCCAACACCTGTTGGAAGAGCGGTTGCTCGGGTGCTATGGCAGCAAAGAGGGTCATGCTCGACCGCAGCTTGAGGTCATCGGGCGAACCTAAAATCTGTCTAGCTGACCGGTCGCGGTGAAGCAACATTGCCTGCGCGCACGCTTGCAGGCGCGGGCCGAGCAACGGGTGTTCGAGGTAAGCACGGGCCTCGTCAACGCCTGAAATCGCATAGCGCTGAGCCATGGCGCTGTGGCCCAACCCTGCGATCTGCGGAAAGACGAACCACATCCAGTGGCTCTGCTTGTGGCCTGCGCGCAACTCCTCAAGCGCGCGCTCATAGACGGGTATCTGTGCCTCGACGAATCGCTGCAGGTCGTGTGGATCGCCCATCGTCTCTCCGGTTGCTCGCGGTGCATGTCTGCTTGAGAGCGGTCGGGAGGGCATTGATTCCCGCGGTTCGTCGGTGCCGGCTTGATGATTTCAAGATCGCCGGCAGGCGCCTCGCGTTGGAGGCGATGTTCAGCGCGCGCTGTCCAGGCCCCCAAGGCGGGCGGCGGCAATGTAGAAAAGCTCCCCACCGCGTACCGGGGTGTCGTTGGCGGGATTGATCGACGGTTGCGTTTGACCTTCGGCGCGGTAGCCGATCAGCGTTGCGTTGTGTGAGTCCTTGAGCTGCTTGTACAGCGCACCGACAGTGCTTTCGAAACTGTCCGGCAGTTGCAGACGGTATTGCGTCGCGCCGCGACCCACGCTGAGCAGCTCGTTGATGATCACGGACGAGCCCGGGTCCTGGGAGGACCGCACCAGCATTTCGATCGCCATGCTGGAGGTACATTCCAGCTTTGGCGCGTAGCTGCGTGCCAATTGCGCAGTTTCGCTGCTGCTGAAATGCGCCACCACGTGACCGATCGGCTCGAGCTGGTTGATGGTCAGCACCACGGCCAGGGTCATGTCGTCCGAGCCGGTGCGCACCAATGTCCGCTCCGCCCCTTTGACGCCGGCACGCTGCAGCAGCGCCGCGGAAGACAGACTTTCACCGCGAATGAACTCGGCTTTGCCTGGCATTGGGTTTTCTTCCAGCGTGGTATCGCAAATGACGATCAGGTGATCGTTGGACGTCTCATCTTCATGCAATAGCTCGATGACGCGTTCGCTGACCGCGCCTTCCCAGCCCACCACGACGGTATGGCCCGTGCAGGTGGCGAACGTCCCTTTGCCTTTCATGCCTTTCCTCCAGAGTTCGATTGCGGAATTGGTGGTCTTGCCGATGACTGCGGTCAACAGCGCGATGCCACCGATCATCAGCCAAGTGGAGACGAAGAGGCGGCCGCCCGCTGTCTGCGGGGACAGATCGCCATACCCGACGGTCAACGCGGTGGTGAAATAGAAGTAGATGAAGGTCCGCAGGTCGGTGAGATTCGCTTCACCAAACAGCCGTAAACCCAGGTACGACACGCCGGCATGGACGCACAGCGCGAACATCAGGCCGACCCAGCCGAATCGTCGGCTCAATGCCGCCATCTGCTGGCGCAGCTGAAAAATGATCGGCATTGGCCCTTCTCCTTGGCAGGCGGATAAACGTGGGTGACACGGGCACACGGGCCCGATTGCCATGAGCCCGCCGCATCCTAAAGGCCAGGGTGCCTGCTGGCCAGCCCGCCGTCACGAGGCGACGCGCCCTGTGCGTCAGCCCCGGGCGGCAAGGCCCGGTCTGCGTGCCGCTCCGTTAGCCGCTTATCGCTGGTTGCGGAAACAACTCTGACACAAGCGGAATTGCCGGCTCAGCACCGGCATCGCCTTGCCGCACTGTTGGCAATGGCGTGTGTCGCCGGACAGGCGGCGCCGGTCGCTGCCGCGCGGTTTCTTGCGGCGTGACAGTTCTCGGGTGATTGCATCATTGAGCAGACGGCGGTGCTGCTCGGCCTGCTCCAGCGCCGGGAAATGCGCCGGCAATGTGCGCGACAGATGCAGGTAGGTCTCGATGATGTGCAGCGAGCCTTCGAGCGTGGCCAGATCCGCGTCGATCATCAGCCGGGGCAGATCCACCACCTTGTCCTGCGCGACCTTCTTCAGCCATTGCTGAGCGAAGATGCTCGCTGGGCTGTCGAGACCACCGCGGATCGGCGTGCAGGCGAAGATCCAGCGCAGCGGCAGGTCGATGGTCGGGTCGTCGATCAGCTTGATCCAGTCGGCCAGCTCGTCGGGCAACACCGAAATGAATTCGTCGCCGTAGTTGATGTTGCGATTGAACGTCAGCCAGGCGCGCAGCAGGCTGGGGTCGCCCATCAATTCGGCGATGGCCTGCAGGTGCTCGATGGACGGGCGCACCTGGAATTGCGACAGGTCCACCGGCAAATCCTCGCTGTGGAACAGGCGCTTGATCGACTGCAACGTCTGTGCGTCCAGCGCGGTGATGGTGCCGCTGTCATGGTGACCGAAACGGCCGGCACGCCCACCGATCTGCTTGACCTCCTGGACCCTCAGCTGACGATTCTGGATGCCGTCGTATTTCTCATCGGTGTAGAAGCACAGGGTATGCGCCGGCAGATTGAGGCCCATGCCCACCGCATCGGTGGCCACCATGATGTCCGCCTCGCCTTCGCGAAAGCGCCGGGCCTGCTCGCGGCGCACTTCCGGCGACAGCGCGCCGTAGACCACCGAGACGCTTTTGCCGGTCATCTCCAGCATCGCCTTCAATTCCAGGACCGTTTTGCGGCTGAACGCCACCAGCATCGAGCCTTCGTCGAGCTGCTTGAGGCTCGTTGCGCGGCGCGCCACCTCGACCGGTGACAGACGTTTGGTGCGCTTGACCACCAGCTCGTCCTCACAGAGGTCGCATAGCGTCTGCAGGGAGGGTCGGATCAGTTCCGGGCCGGTCATGATCAGGTTCGGGGTGTACGCACTGACCAGCGCATCGACCCAGGCCCAGCCGCGTTGCGAGTCAGCCATCATCTGCACTTCGTCGATCACCACTACGTTCCAGGGTTGGTGACGGAAGCGCGCGAACTCCTCCACCGTGCAGCAGAAATGCGTGGCGCCTTCGCGGATGATTTCTTCTTCGCCCGTCACCAGCGAGCAGGGCACCCCCATCGATTCGATGCGTTCCTGATTCTCCAGCGCCATCAGGCGCAGGGGAGACAGGTAGATGGCATGCTCGACGCCCGTCATCGCCTCGATCGCCTGGTGGGTTTTGCCGCTGTTGGTAGGACCGAGCAGGGCGGTCCAGGTACGAGTGATGCGCCGTGCGGCGTAGAGCTTGTGGTAGTGGACGAAGCGCGGGTTGTTTTCCAGCAGCACCGCGAAGGCCATTTTTTCCTTGTGGTCCTGACGGGCGAAGCGGATGGTTCGCCGAAGTTTTTTCGGCTCCATCATGAAGATTTCGGTGAGGCGCTTTTCCCCCAGCACCTGCAGGTCGAAGTCGCCGGCTTCCTCGACCATCATCTCGAATTTGGCGTTCATCGCCTGGCGGTCTTCTTCCTTGAGCGCCTCCACATCCCGCTCGCTGAGTACATGGCCTTGGCCGCCGGGAATGCGCCGCTGCATGTCCAGCGCAATATCGCCGTGGCGCAGCTCCACCACGTAGCGCAGCTCGTGCTTCACCTCGTTGACGATGTCGACGGCCTTCACCGCGAAATCGTCGAGACGCGAGAGTTTCGATGGCAACCGCTGCAGGCACTGCTCCTTCTCGTCATCAGTCATGCTGGTGAAAGGGTGGTCCAGCACGTGCAGCCGATCTCTTACCAATGCCTCGATGGCGTCGCGAACATGCGCCTCGAAGGCATCGGTCGAGGCGCTGTCTTCGATGCGCAGGGCGAAGTCGGGTTCGAGCAACTGTTGAACCGGACCGCAGTCGAGGGTTTTCTCGACGCCGAACACATCGACACGGCAGCTGTAGTCATTCAGATCGCGGTTAAGCAGCCTGCCGATCAGGCTCGCCGGGTCAGCGCCCTCGAGATTGGCGTTCACGGTCGGTTCGTCCAACCCCAACCAGAACAGCCGGGCGGCGCGGCCGATCTCGGGCGGCTGATGACCGATGTAGGTGCTGAACCAGTTTTCCTGGTGGTTCTTCTTTGGCACGAAATCCGGATGACGTTCCGCTGCCCAGTCCAGGAAGCGCTGCAGCCGCTCCAGCTTGCGAGCGTGACGCTGTTTGAGTTCGGCCTTGCGCATGATCGACACCTCTCTGATCCGTTCAGCTGCTCATTATGGACAACCTGATGGCGAGTTCCGATCGCTCAGGATGCGTGTCGCGCCGACAAAGCGCAGCAGCAGGAACGTCTGGAAGCGTGCAGGGTCGCAAAACTGATACGACCCTGGAAACACGCCTGCCGGAGACCACAATGATGCGATCCATCCGCTGCAGTTACTCCGCTCTCGCTAGCCGAATCGTTTCGCCCGGCATGGGCCATCTGGCAACGTGCGCCTGTCGATACAAACAGCTCGGTCTCGCCGCCTTATTCGGCGCGATGGTGCTGGTCAGCGGCTGCGGTGATGGTGATGAGACCGGGGCGACCAGCGAGGCGCAGACCTCGTCGACTGGCCAAGGCGCGACGGGCGGTCAGAACGCAGATCCCAGCAATAGCGAGCGACGGCAAAACCCTGACCTGGAACACCCCAGCGAGCACCTGCGCGTCACCCGGTTTCCCGGCACGCTGGCTGATGCCGAACTGTCCCGCTGGCGGGAAGAGACACCCGAAATAGACGACATCCGGATACCGTCGAGTGCCGACGACGGCGAGCAGGCCGCGCTGTTCTACGACTCCGAGTCGGATACGAAAAAGCCGCTGCTGCTGGTCCTGCACAGCTGGAGCACCGATTACCTGCAGAACATCGATATTCCGCTGGGTCAGTTCGCCGTCGCCAATGACTGGGTGTTCATGCATCCGAACTTTCGCGGCCAGAACGATGGCCGCCCCGAGTCGACCGCTTCTGACCTGGCGATCTCCGACATGGAAGATGCGCTCAAGTACGCGCGTGAGAACGCCAAGATCGACGAATCACGGATCTACCTGCTCGGCTATTCGGGCGGCGCGATGAACGCATTGCATTTGGCGAGCCGCCACCCCGATGTGTTTGCCGGCGTTTCGGCCTGGGTGCCGGTCTATGACCTGGTTACCTGGCATCAATGGAATGAAGCGCGCGGGGAGAAATACGCTGGCGAGATCGCACAGGCCTGCGGTGGCGAGCCGAGCGAAGGCTCCAGCGCCTTTGAAGAGTGCCGCAAGCGCAGTCCCAGCACCCATGTACCGGACGCCGCGGGCGAAATCCGTGTGTTGATCGCGCATGGTATCGGCGACACCACCGTTCCGCCGGAACAGGCGCTGCATGCGTTTAACGACCTGGCAAACGAAGAAGACCGCATCCCGCAAGAGCAGATCGACCAACTGATGGAAACCCGTCAGGTGCCGGCTGGCTTGCGTGAGCGCTCGACCCAGGACAGCAATGACTTCCCGCACTTTGCCGAGGCGGACGCCGACGTGTTGCTGCATCTGAAGTCCGGTCCTGCCGAGCTGGTGTTGTTCGAAGGCGAGCACGACATGCTCTACCGGCCTGGGCTGGAGTGGTTAGCCCGTCAGCGCCGCTGATACGACATTCGAATCGATACGAGGACTTTTTGTTAGCTATGCGTTGTTCCCCTCGAACAGTGAATCGGCCCGTCCTGCAGGCTTTGGCCATCTGCGGGCTTTTGGCAACCTTCACCGCCTCCGCAGGGGCGGCAGACAGGGACTGGTCCAGCCTTGCCGAGCCGCTGCCTGGCGAACCGCGGGTCATCGGGCAGCATGGAGCGGCCTGCCTGATCGGCGCGGTAAAACTCCCGCCCGACGGCGAGGGTTATCAGGCCGTCGACCTGCAGCGCAATCGGCATTATGGCCATCCCGATCTGGTCGACTACATCGAGGGGCTTGGGCGCCGTGTCGAGGCGGCCGGTTTTGGGCCCATGCTGGTGGGGGACATGGCGCAGCCACGCGGCGGGCCGATGTCGTACGGGCACGTCAGCCATCAAAGCGGGCTGGACGTGGATATCTGGTTTCGCCTGGACCTGCCGCCACTCGAGCGCAGCCAGCGGGAAGGCATCGAACAGCCCATCCTAGTCGACGCAACGACCGGCGAACTCGACAAGGCGAGGTGGAACAACAATCAGGCCAAGCTGATCCACCTTGCCGCACAAGATCCACGCGTGACACGGATCTTCGTCGATGGCGCGGTCAAGCGGGACCTCTGCGAGCGTGAGTGGGAGGACCGCGCCTGGCTGCAACGCATCCGTCCCTGGCCTTTCCACGATGAACATCTGCATGTGCGCTTGCGTTGCCCGGAGGGCGCGGCCGACTGCGTCGACCAGCCCCCGCCACCGCCGGGCGAAGGCTGCAAGGCGATCCTGCCGACGCCCCGGCCGATCGCCATGGACCGTCCACGGCAGACGCTGCCTGCCGCGTGCGATGCGGTGTTTTCCCAGTAAGCGGCGCGGCGCACGCGGGTTTTACTTCTGCCGAAGCGCCTGAACCGCTGCGCCTAGGAAGGCATAGGTTTCTTGCTCGTGGGCGTCCATTTCGGGCTCCGGCCAGGTGCTCCAGACCACCGCCGTTACGTTTTCCTTGCGGTTGATGTAGAGGAACTGCCCGAAGATGCCCTGGGCTTCGAAGGCGCCGTCATGGTTGGGTAATGCCTGTGCCCCCACGGGAAAGGTCCACCATTGGTAGCCGTAACCCAGCGCGTATTCGCCGTCGTAGAGTTTGCCGGGCGCAAGGTGCGAGTCGGGGTCGACGCGACTGGCCTGCTCGACCCAGCCGCGCGGCAGAATGCGCTCGCCGCCGATCACCCCGTCGTTGAGGATGAACTGACCAAACCGGCCGTAATCACGCAGCGTGGCGGAAAAGCCGCTACTGCCGATCTCCTGGCCCGCCTTGGCATCGAGCTGCCAATAGGCGTCACGTTCCATGCCCATCCGCGCCCAGATTCGCTCGGAAAGGTAGTCGCTGGCGGTCATGTCCGTTGCGGCGCGCACGATCTCGCTCTGCAGATGGGATTCGCCGGTGCTGTAGTTGAACACCGTGCCCGGTGTCTGCTCCCGCTCCAGTCCCGCCATCAGGCGGAGTAACCCGCCGGGGCTGTTGGCCAGTTGCAGATCGAACAGCTGACGCCGGTCTGATTCAGGGTCTCGGTAGGTCTCGTTCCAGCCTGCGCCGGAGCTCATCTGCAGTACCTGCTCGATGGTCACGCCGTCATAGGCGCTGCCTTCCAGTTCCGGTAAGTAGCGGACCACCGGATCCTGCAGGCTGACAATCTTGCCTTGATGCAGGGCAGCACCGATCAGGCTGGAGGAGATCGACTTCACCACGCTGAACGACGTCCACCGAGTGGTTTCATCGTTGCCTTTACCGTAGCGCTCCAGAACGACCTGGCCGTCCTTGATGATCAAGAGTCCGGCGACCTGGTTGCGTTGCATGAAGTCATCGGTGTTGAGCGGCTTGCCTTCGACGCGGTACTCCACCTCCAACGGCGCACCTGTTGGCAACGGATAGACCTGCGGGCCGCGCGCCACCTCTCGGGTGAAAAACAGCGCATCCATGTTGCGGTAGGTGCCGGCCTGGTAGGCAGGGGGCAGCTCGTACAGGTCCTGTGCGCGACCCACTAGCTCTGGTTGTGTCGGCGCGGTGTGTTGCGTCCCGCAAGCGGAGATCAGTACAGCGAGCGAAGCCAGGGCGAAGGCCCTGTGGGTGATTCTCATAGGGCAGTTCTCTTTGTAGATGAGGGAGCGCACGCCTGCATCAGCATTGCTGAAGCGGCCCGTCGTAGCGCTTGCACGCCTGTCGAGTGTAGTAACCGTGGGGCAGCGTGCATGGGTTTCCCGGCATCGGCTCTGCTGGGATCGTCGATGGCACAGGGGAGGCCCGCTCGAAAAATCTGCGTTGCTGGGTTTTTCCTCTAGTGTTGCTTAGGTTCACTGATTGATTGGAGTGGGTCGATGAAGAAGCTGTGCATTCCTTTGGTGGTGGCGGCAATGGTTGGCGTTGCCGAGGCTGCCGTGGTGGTCAAGCCGCATGCCTATGACATTGATGGCGAGGCGTTTGAGGGACTGATCATCTACGACGATGCGGTGACGACCCCCCGGGCCGGCCTGATGATGGTGCCCAATTGGCTCGGGGTAACCGAGCGCTCTGCGGAAAAAGCGGCGCGAGCGGCGGGGGACCAGTACGTCGTGTTCATGGCCGACATGTACGGCAAAACGGTGCGCCCATCCAACCCGGACGAAGCCAAGGCCGCTGCCTCCGCAGTGCGTGGCGATCGAGCACTGATGCGCAAGCGGGCGCAGGGGGCCGTGGATGCGTTCAAAGCGCAAACGGTGGTGCCGCTGGATACGGCGAACATGGCGGCGATCGGCTTCTGTTTTGGTGGCGGGGCGGTTCTGGAACTGGCGCGTTCGGGTGCCGATCTGGATGCCTTCGTGTCCTTCCACGGTAATCTCGACACGCCTAACCCGGCCGATGCGAAACAAATCAAGGCGCCAGTGCTGGTGCTGCACGGCGCGGACGACCCGGCCGTACCCAAAGAACAGGTCGATGGGTTCATCGCCGAGATGAAGGCCACTGACGTCGATTGGCAAATGAACAGCTACGGCAATGCGGTGCACTCCTTCACGGACCCCTACGCCAACGTGCCGGGGCGTAACGAATACCATCCGGAAGTGGCGAAGCGGGCGTTCCAGGCGATGAACAACCTGCTCGATGAGGTCTTCGCGACGCAGTAAGGCCCTTGTTCAAACATCACGGCTTTCAATACGTGCAGGCGGAGTCGCGGTAGCAACGGCCGCCTGCCACCGGCTTAGCGCGGAATGATGCGCACCCGGCCAGCGGTATTGTCACGGCGTGCGACCTTCTCGTTTTCCGCACGGCCTGGAATGTTGCCATCGTCAGCACCGCGATCCGGTGTGGCCATGCCGTTCAGTTTGCGTTCGTCCTCGCTGATAGAAGAGGCGTCGGGGTAACCGGTGGTCAGGGTTTCGGTGCTGGCCGTGATCGGTGTGGCGTCATCGCTGCCCCAGGTGGCGCTGCGCTCGTCGATATCGATGGCGCCGTTCTGTTCCATCAGCTGCTCGACCATGGAAACCTGGCTGTCGTCTTCCAGCGTGACGGTGACCACCGTCGAACCGCGCCGGGCTGCCTCCGGATAGCGGCCGGCGTGTTTGCTTGCGTCGTCACCGAAGACCTTGCTGAAGAAGCTGCCGAGCTTATCGGCCACCGAGGCGTCCTCATCCGGTTCTTCCCCGATCACCTCGACGCGGCTGCTGTTGATCGTCTCGGGATTGGACGAGGCTGAAAGCTGAATGGCGTCGCTGGCTACTCCCTTGCTCAGGAGCTCGGATTTGACTTGCTCGGCCTCGGCGTAGCGGTCAAAGGCCGCAATGAGAATCTGGGTCATGACTTCACCTTGTTCACGTGCAGCGTGCGCTGCGATGGAAGTGCGTGGCGCGCATTCAGCCCGGCTCGGTCAATGCGCGTCGTCCTGATTGTTGGGCGGGGCAAGCGAGGCGATGGTTCCATACGCGGTCATTTCGCGATGCTTCACCGAGTCGAATCGACGTAAATCCCAGCAGATGGTGGAAACGGTGCCTAGCCGTTAACCACCTTGCCGCCGTTGATATGGATCGTCTGGCCGCTGACGTAGGATGAATCTTCACAGGCGAGGTAAACGTAGGCCGGGCCCAGCTCGGAGGGCTGGCCGCAACGGCCCATGGGCATCTGGCTGCCGAAATCTTCGAGCAGCTGTGGATCATGCTTGCCGAGCGACGGCGGCTGCAGAGGCGTCCAGATCGGCCCGGGCGCGATCTGGTTGACGCGAATCTCGCGCTCGATCAATTGCTGCGACAGGGCGCGGGTGAAGCCGTCGATCGCCCCTTTGGTCGAGGTGTAGTCGACCAGCAACGGGTTGCCGATGAAGGCGTTGATCGAGGTCGTGTTGATGATCGAAGCCCCGCCCTTCAAGTGAGGCAGGGCGGCACGGGTGAGGTAGAAGTAGCCGTGGATATTGGTGGCAAAGGTCTTCTCCCATTGCTCGTCGGTGATGTCTTCGAGCCGCGTCTGCACCTCCTGGCGGCCGGCATTGTTCACCAGCACGTCCAGCCGGCCGAAGGTTTTCACGGTTTGCTCGACGGCATCGTTGCAGTGGCGGCTGTCACGGATATCGCCGGGTAACAGCAGGCAGCGTTGGCCCTCGGCTTCCACCATGCGCTTGGCGTTCTCGGCGTCCTCGTGTTCGTCGAGGTACATGATCGCGACGTCCGCGCCCTCACGGGCGAAGTGCACCGCAGCGGCACGGCCGATGCCGCTATCGCCGCCGCTGATCAACGCGACCTTGCCCGCGAGCTTGTCGCTGCCCTTGTAGCTGTCGCGTATGAATTCGGCCTGCGGGTGCATCTCGGTTTCACGGCCGGGCAAGCGGTCCTGCTGCTGCGCAGGGATCTTCGGGTAAGCCATAGGTGCTCCAGAGTCGGATGGGTTCTGTAAATACGGCTGGTGCCCGGCGGGGAAAGTTTCGGCGGAGTGCCGAGTGGCAGCATGCGAACGGACCGGTGATCGGAAACAGGCTGCTTGGGCGTCGTGTCACATGGCCACAACACGGACGTTGCCCTATAGTGCCGCCCGCCAACGGACGGCCGCAGCACCCCAGCGCAGGGCGACAGCGAGCCGTCTACGCCAACCACCTGCAAGGGAATGACGATGAAAACCAAACACCTTTTCGCACTGCCGCTGATGGCTGTTCTGCTGTCCGCCTGCACCGCCACCACCTCGCTGCGCTCCAGCGACCCCAGCCTCGCAGTCAAGATCAACGATGACGCGCCGCTGGTGCTGAAGAATCCGGTCAGCAAGACCTACAAGGCGACCAGCTTCGGTCAGTACCGCTTCCGCGCCACGCAGGCCGGCATGGAGCCCATGTACGGGCTGATCCCGCTGAAGTTCAACAGTGGCTATCTCGTGGCGGACATCCTGTTCTTCGCCCCCGCCGCCTTCTACAACCTGCGTGAGGTCTATCCGTTCTACGAGTTCGATGTGGCCAAGGGTGTGGTGCGCTACAAGAAGAACGAGCAGGATCAGTGGACCAGCTATACACCGACCGCCGCTGAAGTGGCGCGCGCCCGGGCCTACTTTAACCCGTAATTGCGGTTCACCAACTGATCGCTACACCCCAGCGCTTTGGACGCCTCGTTCCAAGGCGCTGTTTGCTGGGCGCAGCCGCCATTGGTCGGCCGTCATCCCCCGTGCCTGACAGGCTTCAGCTGCAGGCGTAGAATCCGCGCCGCTCAGACCTTCCGCCTGAAACACATTCCTTTGTGAACGATCCCCGTACTTCTTCGGAGTAGCGGCGCGACCGCGTTGTGGACTTTCAAGCGGCTTGTCATCTTCCAATCGCCATTCGTGCCCGGATGCCATGCGGCATCCCTCCACCAATGCACCGCAGTCAGACCTGTCTACATGAACGAATCGAACGCCCAGCCCGGCAGTTGGCTCAGTGTCGTTGCACTGGCTCTTGCCGCTTTCATCTTCAACACCACCGAGTTTGTCCCGGTCGGCTTGCTCAGTGATATCGGGCGCTCGTTCGATATGCGGCCCGCCCAGGTCGGCTTGATGCTGACCATCTACGCCTGGGTGGTTGCGTTGATGTCGCTGCCGATGATGCTGCTGACGCGCAATGTCGAGCGCCGCACGCTGCTGATGTTCGTCTTCGTGGTGTTTATTGGTAGCCACCTGGTCTCGAGCGTGGCGTCAAGCTTCGGCATGCTGATGCTCAGTCGGATTGGCATCGCGCTGGCGCACGCGGTGTTCTGGTCGATCACTGCATCGTTGGCCGTGCGTGTTGCGCCTGAAGGCAAGCAGGCTCAGGCGCTGGGCTTGTTGGCGACGGGGAGCGCACTGGCCATGGTGCTGGGCATTCCGTTGGGTCGTGTCGTCGGTGAAGCACTCGGCTGGCGCACGACATTCCTGTCCATTGCCGGGATCGCCGCGCTGGTCGTTGTGGTGCTGGCGCGCACCCTGCCATTGCTGCCCAGCCAGAACTCCGGATCGCTGCGCAGCCTGCCGGTGCTGTTCAAGCGCCCAGCGTTGGTGGCCGCTTACGTGCTGACTGCGCTGGTGATCACGGCGCAGTTCACCGCTTACACCTATATCGAACCCTTCGCCCAGACCATCGCGCACCTCAGCGGTGAAATGACGACGGTGCTGCTGTTGCTCTTCGGCGGCGCCGGCATCCTGGGTTCGGTGCTGTTCAGTCGTTACAGCGGTCGCTACCCGAGGGGCTTTCTGATCGCGGCAATTTCGGCCATGGCGACCTGCCTGCTGCTGTTGCTGCCCGCCGCGCGGGACAGCTCGTTGCTAGGTGCGCTGGTGGTGGTCTGGGGAATCGCCGGGATGTGCTTCGGTCTGGCGCTGCAGACCAAGGTACTCAACCTCGCGTCCGATGCGACCGACGTCGCCATGGCCATGTTCTCCGGCATCTATAACGTCGGGATTGGCGGCGGGGCGCTGCTGGGGAGCCTGGTCACGCTTCATCTGGGACTGAGCAATGTCGGCATCGTCGGCGGCTTGCTGGCGTTGAGCGGCGTGGTGCTGTGCTGTTTCGCCACGTACCGTTTTGCGCGTCCGATGAGCACGACGGTGAGCTGACTCCTGGCAATCAGGGGCTCACAGTGCCGTGTTCGACGGGCTGAACACTCAGAATGGGATGGCGTTGGCCCTCGCGGGGTTTCGACGTGTTACGGACCCGAATCCCGAGACAGAACCAACGCTGAAAGAAGGGAATGCACAGACAGCGTCCGTGCATTCAGACCGGTCTTCCGACGCGGTTATTTCAGCTCATTGGCGAAGCGGCCAACGGCGCTAACGACCTGTTTGGCGCCGTCCTGGATCTCGACGATCACCGCGCCGGCCTGATTGGCGAGGGACAAACCCTGAGCGGCTTGCTCGCGGCTGTTGGCCATTTCCCGTACGGCTTCGTCGACCAGTGACTGGTTTTTCTGGACCACGCTGACGATTTCCTCGGTAGCCGCGCTGGTCCGGCCAGCCAGTTGGCGTACCTCATCGGCGACGACCGCAAACCCGCGACCCTGCTCACCGGCACGCGCCGCTTCGATGGCGGCGTTGAGCGCGAGCAGGTTGGTCTGTGCGGCGATGCCGCCGATGGTCTGCACGATGGAGCTGATCAGATGGGACTGCTGGCCCAGCGCCTCGATACCCTGAGTGGCTGATTCGACTTCCTCGGCGATGCGTTGCATGGTGGCTACCGTGTCCTTGACCACCACGGCACCGCGCTCGGCACTGGTGTCCGTCTTGCGCGACACGTCGTAGGCGATGCTGGCCGCTTCGCGAACTTCTTCCTCACGCGCGACCTGCTCGGTCACAACGCTGGCGAACTTCACGACCTTGCAGAGCGTGCCTTCGGTGTCGTAGACCGGGTTGTACGTTGCTTCCAGCCAGACGTCCCTGCCCATGCTGTCGATGCGCTTGAAGCGATTGGCGACGAATTCGCCCCGATTGAGAGTCTGCCAGAAGGCCTTGTAGGACTGCGAAGACGCTTCTTCGGTGGTGCAGAACATACTGTGATGCTTGCCGACGATCTGCTTCAGCGAATAACCCATGCCTTGCAGGAATTGATCGTTGGCCGTTACGACGGTGCCGTCCAGGTTGAACTGGATCACAGCGGTGGAGCGAAGCAGTGCGTTGATGAACGCCTCGTTTTCCTTGGCGAGCTGCAGTTCTTTAGTCACTTCACGCGCATAGCCGCTGATCTGCAGCAAGCTGCCCTGGGCGTTCTTGATCGGGAACCAGTCGATGTGCAGCCACGCCAGACTGCCGTCGGTGCGCAGAAAACGGTAGTCATCGCTCACGGGCGCGAGCTTGGCGACAGCGGCCCGGAAATTGTGGAAGCAGGGCAGGTTCTTGACGTACGCCGGAACGATCTCAGCCATTGGCCGGCCTTGCAGCTGCTCAACTGTGTAGCCGAGCGTCTTGGCAAATGCCGGGTTGATGGCGGCCATTCGGAACTCGGTGTCGAGCGTGATCGACAGCAGTGTCGCGTTCATCTGGTCGCGCAGCTGGCGAAGCAGCAAAAGCTCTGCGGCTTGTTCTTCGAGTTGTTTTTTTAATTGACCATTGAACATGGAAGCACCGGGCGGGAGGGGACGTGACAATCTATCGGCACGCTGCGCCCCGACTTGATGCCGCCTGCAAAGGATTTGTTCGGCTACTCAACCTTTTCCAGGCGCACCCTAATAATCCCGGAGCGGGTGCTGGCGATGCTCTGAAAGGCCGCTTTGGACAAGTCGATAATGCGGCCCCGCACGAACGGCCCACGGTCGTTGATGCGGACCACCACGCTTTTGCCATTGCGCGTGTTGATGACCCGCACGTGAGTGCCGAAGGGCAGGGTGCGGTGAGCTGCGGTCAGCGCGCCCTGATCGAAGCGCTCACCGCTGGCGGTCAGCTTGTTGTGATGCTGGCTTCCGTAGTAGGAGGCCTTGCCGGAGCCGATCAACTCGGTGGTCGGTGCGGCGGGTGGCGCTTGTGGTGAGGGTGTTTTCGGGGTGGGTGTGGTGCAGCCCGCAAGGGCGACGACCGCGAGCAGGGTAGTTAACCAAACGGCTGGCCTGTGGAGCATGATCGATCCTTGTCTGCTAGGTGGTGTGCTGGCGCTCGCTAGGCGGCGCGGTGCCATTAAGAGTGTCGCCGCGTCCGTAAGTTTTGCTGAGTAGCGAAGCGAGCGCTATGACGTCCGCATGACACACCGTCGTGCGCGCGCCCGCCTGTGTTTACGGCTCGGCGGCGTACGCGCCGAGGCGGTAAGCGTGACGGGCAAACCAAAGGCGGACCTGCATCGCCCGGGTCCGCCTTATCGGTTCACTCGCTCGGCTTGGCCAGCCAGGTATCAGCGATGCGTTGGTATTCGCCAGTCGCCTTGGTCAGGTGCAGCCACTGGTCGACGTAGGCCTTGAACGCCACATCGTCACGCGGAAGCAGGAAGGCCTTTTCGCTGTACTGCAGGGGCTTGTCGGGGTTCACCGCACACAGGGTCGGATAGTTGCGTTGCTGGTACTGCGCTTCTGACGAGTCGGTGATCATCACGTCGGCCTTGTTGTCGGCGACGGACTTGAAAATCACTGTGTTGTCGTGAAACAGCTCGAGCTGAGCCTTGGGCAACTCGCGATGGACGAAGGCCTCGTTGGTGCCACCTGGTGGCTCGATCAGCCGCACGGAGGGCTGGTTGAGCTGTTCGATGGTCTGGTACTTCTCGACCTCGTCGCAGCGAACGAAGGGGATCTTGCCGTCCACGGCAATGGGGTCGCTGAAGAACGCCTTTTTCTGCCGCTCCAGCGAGATGGACACGCCACCGACGGCCATGTCGCATTGAGCGAGGAAATCCGGCATCAGCGTTTTCCATGTCGTTGGAACCCACTCGACTTTCACGCCCAGCGATTTAGCGAGCGACTCGGCCAGCGCGATGTCGATGCCTTCGTACTGTTTGTCGTCGCGCAGGAAGGTGTAGGGCTTGTAGTCACCGGTGGTGCAGACCTTCAACGTACCGCGCTGTTGGGCTTCATCGAGCACTGAGGAGGAGGGCGCGGCGAAGGTCGCGCCGCTGGCCAGCAAGATGCCAGCCGTGATCAGAGATCTCATGGTGTTTCCTTGCAAGGGCATGCCTAAGGCTGCGGTTATTGTTCTGACCCGTCAGTCGGGCACGTCGAACGTAACGGAGAGCGACCAACCCTCACAAGGGATTTGCGTAACGCCGTGCCGCCGCCTTACCGCAGTGCCCGCGGCCGAACAGGTTCAGCCCTACGATGTGTAGCGCCGAATGCATTCCGCCGCCGTGAGGCAATTCCGGGTTGATTCTCGACAGGGCTCAGGCGTGGGGCTTGCTACGAATGGTCTTCATCAGGTCGGCCGGCGTGATATGGCCGACGACGCTGCTGGCGCTGCCGGGCTGCGGCAGGTTGAGGATGTTGCCCTTGATCTTGCCGATCACGTGCATCTCGCAGGGCTTGCAGTCGAACTTCAGCGTCAGGACTTCATCGCCATGAATCAGCTGCATCGGTGCGACCTTGGTCCGCACGCCCGTCACACCCTTGGCCTGTTTCGGGCAGAGGTTGAAGGAGAAGCGCAGACAGTGCTTGGTGATCATCACCGGCACTTCGCCGGTTTCTTCGTGGGCCTCGTAGGCCGCATCGATCAGCTGCACGCCGTAACGGTGATAGAACGCCCGGGCTTTCTCGTTGTAGACGTTATAGAGGAACGACAGGTGCGCTTCTGGGTAAACCGGTGGCGGCACGCTGACGGCTTTGCGACTGCCCAGCGGGCGGATCGCTTCACGGGCTTCGGTGAGCGCCTCGATGGCTTCGCGGCGCAGCGACTTGAGCTGCGAGTTGGGAATGAAGAACGCCTGGGGCGCGTCCACGTCGACTTCTTCGGCGTGGTAGATCGTGGTGCCCAGCTGGCTCAGCAGGTCGGCGATCTGGCCGGGCACCTGCTCGGGCTTTTTCGCTTCGCCGAAGGGGCCGGCCAGCGAGACGCTGGCATAGGCGCCTTCTTCGCTGGTGACGTGCAGTTCCAGTTCGTCCGCACGCAGCTTGGCCAGCCAGCGCACACCGATGCGGCGCTCGGCGGAAGTCTTCAGCAGCGCGTTCTGCCAGTTGTGGTCCAGGTTGCGGTTGAGCGGATGGTTCGGACGTAGCTGGCGGATCGCGTCGGGCATCTCGTTGGGTTCGACGCGGTATTGCCAGAGCGATTGGCCGTCCTCTTCGAACTGCTTCAGCGGCTCGACCACGCTGGCGCGAAAACCCACCACCTCGCGCTTGATCAGCACGTTGAGGCCGTCACCGTTGGACAGCGGCTCACGGGTCTGCACGGTCAGGTCATGCTTGCCGATCTTGAGCACTTCACCCACGGCGAGACCGGTGAAGGTCGGCGAGTCGAAGGCGCCGATGTCGATCTTGCGGTCGGTCACGAAGTAATCGGTGCTGCCGCGATGGAAGGTCTTGTCCGGGTCCGGCACGAACAAATGGTCGGTGCGGCCGCTGGACGCGCGGGCCAGGTCAGGGCGGTCTGCGAGGATCTCGTCGAGGCGCTGGCGGTAGTACGCGGTGATGTTCTTCACGTAGCTCACGTCCTTGTAGCGCCCCTCGATCTTGAAGGAACGCACGCCGGCATCGACCAGCGCGCGCAGGTTGGCGCTCTGGTTGTTGTCCTTCATCGACAGCAGATGCTTGTCGAAGGCAACGACGCGGCCCTGGTCATCCTTGAGCGTATAGGGCAGGCGGCACGCCTGGGAGCAATCGCCACGGTTGGCGCTGCGGCCGTTTTGCGCATGGGAAATGTTGCACTGTCCGGAAAACGCCACGCACAGGGCGCCGTGAATGAAGAACTCGATCGTCGCATCGGTCGCATCGCTGATCGCACGGATTTCCTGCAGGTTCAATTCGCGGGCCAGCACCAGCTGAGAGAACCCGGCCTTGTCGAGAAACGTGGCGCGCTCCAGGGTGCGGATGTCGGTCTGGGTGCTGGCGTGAAGTTCGATCGGCGGGATGTCCATTTCCATGACACCCATGTCCTGCACGATCAGCGCATCGACACCAATCTCGTGGAGCTGCCAGATCAGCGCCCGCGCGGCTTCCAGTTCGTCGTCATGGAGGATGGTGTTGATGGTGACGAACACCCGGGCATGAAACAGGTGGGCGAATTTCACCAGCTCGGCGATGTCCGCCACGCTGTTCTCAGCGTTGTGCCGCGCCCCAAAACTCGGCCCGCCGATATACACCGCGTCGGCGCCATGCAGGATGGCTTCACGTGCAAGGGTCGTGTCCCGGGCAGGGGAGAGCAGTTCGAGGTGATGCTGGGGCAGGGACATGAGCGCGGACCGGGTGTAGATCGAAGGCGCGCATTGTAATAGCTTGCGGGCCATTTGGGTCGGCCGCCGGGCGTGTGAAGCGGCTGGCTAAACTTTGCTGGCGTGATTAAGGCGTCATTGAAGAGCAGACCTGATAGCGGGTGCGGCATGCAGTTCGGGACACGTAGCGTCAACCGTCATATCCGGCAGCCATTACAGTCCGGACGGAAGTATCTGGCTCAGACAATCCTCGTTGGCATAAGGATGCTTCCGCTCATATCTGCCATGGCGTTTCCATGGTCGACCGCTAAGTTGCCAGCACCACTAGCGCCCAGATCGTGCCGCCCACTAGTGGCAGCGCTGTCGCCACGCGCGGCGCATACGGGATCAGCATGAGCAGGGCGAGGCCGGCCAGTGAAATCAGGCCAAACCAGCCGACCACCGCCATGCCGCCAGGCCAGACGTGGCCAGCCACATAGACGGCGAGGCCTAGCAGTAGCGCGCCGCTCGGCGCCGCGAGACGGCGCAGTCGGGCCGGCAGCCGAGGGTGAGCCAGCTGTTTCCAATGACGTTCCTTGCCCAAACAAAAACCGAGCATGCCGGAATAGGCCAGCAGCAGGCTGGCGAGCAGGGCTGTACTACTCATGACGAGACACCCGGAGCCGGCTGCTTGATCGGAGCGGGCCGCATCGTTCTGGCTGAGATGGGGATCTGAATTCGCCAGGCGATCCAGCCAATCAGCAGACCGAGTAGCGAGACGCTGGCGAGAACGGACAACCGCATGCCATCGAGCGACGTGTTGGTCGTGGCCATGTCCAGCACCGGCAACAACAGCGCCAGTGCGGCGGTGGCGAATAGCTGCTCGCGCCACGCGTGCAAAGGCTTACGGCCCCAGGCATGCACCCAGCTCAACGCCCATAGACCGAAGAATATCCGCAGCTCCCACGCCTGTCGGCTATTCAGCTCGGCGGGTAATAGCCGATTGCCCCAGAGAAGCGCGATGCAGGCCAGCGACAGCCCGGCAACAATCGCCACGTTGGTGCTTTCAACGAGCCGAAGAAAGTGCTGATTGACCTTGGCTTGCCTGCGTTGCTTGACGGTGTAGAGCACCAACCCGGTCGCGATCATGGCGCAGCTGATCAGGCCGCAGATGAAGTACAGCCAGCGCATCGGGTAACCGCCAAACTGAGCAAAATGCAGACCCGCCATCACCCGTTGGGTCAGCAGGCTAGCGCGCGACGGCTCGGGCGACTGGATCAGCTCGCCGGTAACACCGCTGAAGACGATGCCTTCGCCTTTTGTCAGTTCGATGCGATTGCCCAGTACGGGGCGCACCGTGACCTCGGCGTTGGCCCGACCTGGATTGCTCACGGCCAGACCGCCGATCATGCCCTGGCCGTAGTGAGCCTCAGCGTTGCGGACGAACTCGCTCAAGGCGAGGAGTGGTGCCGCGGGTGCGGTAACCGAGTTGCGCCCTTCGCCTCGCAGCGCCTGCTCGCGATGTGGTCCTTGTTGAGCCTGTTGGCCCTGCTCGGCAGCCCGGGACGACTGTGCGTCGCGGAAGTAGGCCTGGCGATCACCGTCGTACAGCGCATCCACGGCTGCTGGCATGTAAAGGACGAAAAAAATGGCGAGTCCGGTGTAGGTGATCATCAGATGAAACGGCAATAGCAGAACGGCGCTGGCGTTATGGCCGTCCAGCCAGGAACGCTGCCCCTTGGCCGGGCGGAAGGTGAAGAACTCTTTGAAGATTTTCTTGTGGATGATGATGCCGCTGATCAGCGCCACCAGCATCGCCATCGCCGCGAACCCCACGACCCACACGCCCAATATTCGCGGCAAGTGCAGGGTGTAGTGGAAATGGAAGAAGAAATTCCCGCCGACGGTCTCCCGCGCCTTTACGGTTTCTGCTGAGCGCGGGTCCAGCTGGGTCTGTTCGGCGCCACGGCGGCGCTCGCCGACCGAAACGCTGAGGTCGGGTGAGCGCTCGGTGGGTAGGTTGATGTTCCAGTGCGATGCGTCAGGGTGGTGTGCCATCAGCCAGCGCTGCGCCACGTTCGCCGCAGCGGCTGGAGACTGAGTCCTGTCCGACAACTCAGGCTGCATCCACCAGCTGATCTCCTTGTCGAAGACCGCCAACGTGCCGGTCAGAAAGATCGCGAATAGCACCCAGCCGAGCAACAGCCCGCACCAGGTATGCAACCAGGACATGGATTGCGTCAGGCTGCCTTTCATCGCCAGGCCTCCAGCAACTGGGGCCCGAAGCCGATGACTGCCAACGGCAGGGCCATGCTCAGGCCGAGCAGCACCCGGCGTATGGAGACTGCGGCGAAGACCCACAAGATAAATAGCAGATACACCACAAACGACAGCAGCGAGGCGATGGTCGAGGCGTCTACCGGATTCACCGGAAGCAGCCGGGCCAGCGCGGCGGTGAAGGCGTAGGTAAAGGCGTAGCCGCCCATGATGGCGAGGCCAGTACGCGCGGCGACGCGGGGCCAGGTACGACGGGATTGCGATACGGAACGAGCCACGTCAGGTACTCGAAGAAATTCAAACGAGAAAGTGCCCAACGGGCTACCAAGCAGTTCGGCACCGGGTTCCGGTTGGCTTGAGTATCCAGAGTGTCGATCGGGTCCACTCTGGATAATTACGTTCAGCGAACGGCACTTGCGAATCGGGACGCTCGATACTGCAAGCGTCCCGTTGTCTTCAGAACGATAGATTCATTCCGACCGTGTAACGGCGGCCGTCAAGAACAGTTTCATAGCTTTCGTAATCGATCTCTTCGTTGAAGACGTTGTAGACGCCAGCCAGCAACTTGAGGTTTTTGCTCAGGTCGTAAGTCCCACCAACATCGACCAGCGTGTACGCAGGGGTGCTTTCAGCCATGCTGGTGCGAGACAGGTATTCGGACGTTTCGCTGCGATAATTAAGACGGGCCCACGTACCAAGACGGTCACTGGCCTGCCAGTCCAGCGTCGTGTTGAACATGTGCTTGGGCATCTGATTCAAGGGCTCGCCGCGGAAATCACCGCTTCGCTGCTCAGAGTCTGTATAGGTGTAGTTGGCACCCAAGGACACGCTTTCGGTGATCGCCCAGTCCAATGTCGCTTCGACGCCGCGCATGCGCGCCTCATCGACGTTTACGCGGTCACTGATGAAGCGGTAGGCCTCGCCATTGACGACGCATTGACCGGAAGCCGTTCCCGTGCTGTCAGTGCAACGACGCAACTCAGTGATCTTGTCATTGAAATCGGTGTTGAACAGGGTCAGGCCGGTAGAGAAGCCGTTCAGGCTGTCCCACATGATGCCGATTTCCTGGCTCAGGCTTTCTTCGGGCTTGAGGGCTGAATTGCCTACGATGACCGCCGGATCACCTTGCCCGCCGCCTGTGATCTGACCCCAGTTATCGACGGCAGCGCGAATATCGGGCGAGCGATAGCCGCTTGAAACGCCGCCTTTTGCCGTCCAATGATCGGTTGTTTGCCACACACCGTAGACGCGTGGAGACCAATGAGTGCCATAGTTCTCGTCGCGATCCATCCGCAGCCCGGTCGTCAGTGCAAAGGTGTCGGTCAAACTCCACTCGTCTTCTGCGAACAATGCCCACGACCATCGCGTTAGACGCGTCAAGTCTTCGGCACCGGCCAACTGGTTACCCTCGTCAGTCAGGTCTTCGTATTTGTACTGGCCGCCGACAGTCGCAACATGGTTGCCAATAAACAATGACGTTTGGGTATTGAAGACGCTGTTCTCCAGCTCCATTTCCCGTCCAGGATTCTCGATACGCTCCTGCTGCAGGTAGGTCTCGGACTGGCCCATGCTCCAGCGGCCGGTATGGCTAAGAGAGACATGCGTCCGGTCATAATCCGAGAGCGAGTCGGTGTTGCCCGACCCGGATCGACCGACGGTTGCGTTGCGTTTCTGCTCGACTTTTCCACCTTCCAGCACCAGATCGTTGGAATCGTTAGGTGTGAACGACAGCTTTGCAGTGCCGCTGTTAGTCTTTTGCTCGTTGAAGCCGCGGAGGATATCGTCCTCGTCGCGCTGTGACGTCTGTCCATAAAGCTGCAGGCCCAGCAGCCCGTCGACCAGCGGTCCGGAGAGATAGCCGTTGAGGGTGCGATAGTCGCCGGAATCAGAGCGGTCTTGAAAGGTGTTTTCAGTGCGCAAACCGCCGTGCCAGCTGTCCGCTACCTTTCGCGTAATGATGTTGACCACTCCGCCCATAGCATCTGAACCGTAGAGGGAGGACATCGGCCCGCGCACCACTTCGATGCGCTCGATCGCCTCGAGCGGCGGCGTCCACCCTTGCTCGATGCCTGGGCCGTCACTGTTGGGGCGCGTAGCCCGGGATTCCATGCGCTTGCCGTCGATGAGGATCAACGTGTATTTGGAGGCCATGCCCCGGATGCTGATGTCACTGGAGCTGGCGCCGCCGGTAATCACTACACCTGGGATGTCGCGCAGTGCATCGGTGACATCTCGATAGGATTTTTTCTCGAGGTCTTCGCGCGTAACGACCGAGATGGAGGCAGGCGCTTCTTTTATTTGTTGCTCAAAACCCGAAGCGGTAACGACGACTTTATTAAGTTCGACCGGCTGCTCGGCGCTTGCAGGGGTGCTCATCCAGGTTGCCATCGCGACCGCACACCCCAGTCGATGCCGATTGAAAATCACCATGTACAACAGTCTCCCTGAGAACATTTCGCCGTTGCGGTTCTGAACGTGCCGCTCTTCAGCTATGAAGCGGAGCGCACGCTCAATTTGCAGCAATGCTATGTATTCTCATTTGAGAGTAAAGCGCATTTACAATCTATACATTTCTCAGTCGGATGGTCATACATAGACCCGCGTCGCGGTTCTCGGCCCAGATGTCGCCGCCCTGCATCAGCACCATGCTTCTGGCGATTGCGAGGCCCAGCCCGAAGCCGTCCCCGCCGGGGCGTGCCGCACTGAGCCGCGCGAACGGCCGGAAGATCAATGAGAGCTGATCCGCTGGTACACCGGGGCCCTGGTCTTCGATGCGCAGTTGCCAATGCGAGCCGTCGCGTTCCGCCGACAGGGTGACCGTGCCGGTAGACGGGGAGTAGCGGATCGCGTTGCGCAGAATATTTTCCATCGCCTGCGCCAGGGCGTTGAGGTTGCCGAGGACCCGGCAATCGTCCGGGACCTGCGCCTGGATACGCTCGCGCGACCAGCCGGCTTCGAAGCAAGCATTTTCGCTCAGCATGTCCCAGAGCGCCGCGACCTCAACCGCCTCGCATTCGAAGCGGGGCTGCTCACTGTCGAGCCAGGCGAACTCCAGCGTGCTGTCGACCAGGTGCTGCATGCTGGTGATTTCGCGGTCGGTGCGGCGGCGCATGTCCTCGATGCTCAAGTCGCTTTCACAGGCTACGCGCAGGCGGCTGAGTGGCGTGCGCAGCTCGTGGGACAGGTCACGAAGCAACTGTTGCTGTTGATCGATGGAATCGCGCAGACGCCGGGTGAGGTATTCCAGGGACCGCCCTAGTTCGCCCAGCTCGTCGTTGCGCCCGGCAATCGCAGCCGGAAGCAACGCATCGAGACGGTGGCCGCTCAGTGCATTGGCCTGCCGACGCAAGCTGTCTAGCGGCGAGACCAGCACGCGATAAAGCAACCCGCAGAACAGCACCGACAACAGAACCAGCGGCAGGTACACCGCGCCGGCCGTGAGCAGCGCATGGTTGCGCCAGGGCCGGAAGCGTTCCGGTAAGCGCAGGATGAGCCGCGCGCCGCTGTCCTCTATTGGCACCGAGACCAACGGCATCCCTTGATTGCGGCGGCTCATGGGCCATTCGTAATGACGTACGAAGGTGAGCATTTCCCGCTCTTGGTCAGTCAGTCGCTGCCCGCCAAGCGGTTGGAGTTGCCGATCCACGACCACCAGCCAGTCCACCTCGCGCTGATGCATCGCGGTGATCCATTGGCCCAGCGCATCGGGCCCTGCTTGCAGGGCGCGATGCGCTTCATCGGCATAGCCGGCCAGCACGTCGTGGGCGTCCTGCGACAAATAGGAACTGGTCCGGTCGATTTGCCGGCCCACGTACCCGCCGGCCCAGATCATTGACAGACAAAACCCGGCGACGAGCACCACCAGGCGCCAGAACAGCGAATGGCGATTGGGCATCAGCTGGCCTGCAGATCCAGCACGTAGCCCTTGCCCCATACCGATTCCAGGCGCAGCGCCGTGACCTTCTCGCGCACCAGTTTGCGGCGGATGTTGCTGATGTGCATGTCCAGGCTGCGATCGTGTTGTGAGTAACCGCGGCGCAGGGCCTGCTGATAGAGGAAGGGTTTGCTCAGCACCTCACCCGCAGACTCGTGCAGCACCTTGATCAGCCGGTATTCGGTGGCGGTTAAACCGACCCAGCGCCCGTCGTAACGCACATCACAGCGCTGATCGTCGAACCGAATCAAGTCATCATTCGCCGCGGGTGGCATGCTGCTGCGCTCATAGGCCACGCGTCGCAGGATCGCGGCGATACGCACCTGCAATTCCTCGATGCTGAACGGCTTGGGCAGGTAATCGTCGGCGCCGCTATCGAAGCCCTGGATGCGGTGTGCCTCGTTGCCCAACGCGGACATCATCAGCACGGGTGTACGTTGGTCCTTGCGTAACTGGGTCAGCAATTCCATGCCGCTGAGCTCCGGCAGCATCACATCCAGCAGGATCAAGTCGAACGACGACGCGCGTGCCAACGCCAGACCGGCGCGGCCGTTATCAGCAAGCGTGACGTCAAACCCGCGGTGCTCCAGCGACGTTTTCAGGTGGGTGCCGAGAATCGGGTCGTCTTCGATCGCCAGGATCTGGCGGACTGCAGAAGAGGCCATGGTTAGTCCGGTGCAAATAAGAACGATTATAGATTGAGCGCCTGCCGATACGGCAAGTGCCGAATGGCCCCGGAACGAAACGGCCTCTATTCGTGTGCGACGGTTGCGCGGGCTCGACTTGGCGAGCGTTCACGGTGCATCTTCAGCGTTCCTGATTTCGGTTCGCTGGAGACGATCATGCGCCTGCTTACTCCTTCGCTGCTTCTCGTCGTATTGCTCGGCAGTGGTCGGGTTGCCGTTGGCGCAGACGAGGGGCAGGAAGCCCAGCTGATCGAGGCGATCAATCATTACCGCAGCGCAGTCCAGCGTTGCGACGGTCGGGCCAGTGAAGAGCTGACAGCGCTTGCGCCGGACTCGCGTTTGGTGCTGCTGCCGGCCGCTGGCGCCGGCGATCTTCAGGGCTCGCTGGCCCGCGCCGGTTACCCCATGGCCAATGTGCAAGCCATGAGCCTGTCCGGCCCGCGCGATGCTCAGGCGGCCATGCAAGCGCTGCGCGAAAGCTTTTGCCGCGTGGTACTCGACCCGCAGTACGCCGACATCGGCGTCAGCCGTGAAGGCCGCGATTGGCGCATCGTCCTGGCGCGGCCGTTGCTGGGTGGCCACCTCAGGGATTGGCAGGCGGAAGGGCAGCGGCTGCTGGAGGAGGTCAATCGCGCCCGCACAACGCCGCGCCAGTGTGGGGGCGTATCCTTTTCGGCTGCGCCGCCGCTGACCTGGAACACGACACTTGCCAGCCTGGCAGACGCGCACAGCCGAGCCATGGCCAATGGCAACTTCTTTAGCCACCTCGATCCAGACGGTCGCACGCCAGGTGACAGGGCGGAATTGGCCGGCTTTACCGGCTCGCCGGTCGGCCAGAACATCGCCGCCGCGCTGGACCGGCCGCGCCGTGTGGTCGAAGGCTGGCTGGCGAGCCCGGGGCATTGCGCCAACATCATGAACCCGCAGTTCAGCGAACTGGGTGCTGCCTACGCAGTGGATCCCCAGAGCGACGCCGGGATTTTCTGGGTCGGCATGTTTGGCGGACGGTGATTGGCCGCGCGCCAGTCATCACAGCAGCCGACTGCTCTCGGCTGGTCAGGTTTGGTCCGCCGACGCTAGCGACCCACAACCGTTGGTCAGGTCCAGACAGGCTGCGCCTTCAGACAGATGCATTTCGCTCGTTGGATGGATTCCGCCCGCGATGGCGTTGCGCATGATCGCAACCAGACAACGGACGCTAGGAACCTGCCATGCAAGGGCCGACGGAGCTTTCCCACCCCACGAGTGCTACCCAGACCTCGCTGATTGACGTGATTGGCCGCAGCCGCGCATTCAAAGCTGCTCCACTCCACGCGCAAAGCCCGTCGCTGACCCACCTCGCGAATCACCACAATCGATCCGCTTTTCGCAGCGCGAATCGCCTGCCGAGCAAGAACAGCGCGTCTTGACGGACGCCATGAGCAGCCGGGCTTACTGCCGTGCCCGTTTGCACCCTGGCGTGGGCTTTTACCCGCGCCAGCGCAGTACGGTGCTGGTCCGCCACTACCGGTAAAGGAAGTGCCTTTAAGAACAAAAACATCCATGGAGAAACAACATGTTCAAGTTCAAACCCCTCGCTGCTGCCATCCTGACCGTGTTCGCGACCCAGGCGTTCGCTAACTTCGATACCTCCATCCAGGAGCAGACCGGAGACAACAACACGGCCACCGTCACTCAGAAAAACGGTATCTACAACACCCGGATGAACGAGGCTGAGCAATATCAGGCGGGCGATAACGGGACCGTCGAGATCTACCAGGAGACCGACTCATTCGCCCGGGCAGTTCAGGAACAGACCGACAGCTCGACCAACAGCGAACTCTATGCAAAGCAGTTCGCTACGTCCGGCAATTCACTGTCTGAACAGATCCAGACTAACGGCACCGGCAACAGTGCGAGCGTCTACCAGCAGCATTCCACCTCGGTCACCGCGCTTCAGGAACAGGATGGCTCCAATAACCTGGCAGAGATCGACCAGTACGGTACGGTTAACAGCTTGGCCGACGTGCTTCAGGAGGGCGACTGGAACGACGGCACTGTGACCCAGACACAAGGCGAGGGGAACGAGGCCTACCTGCAGCAGTACGGCAACTACAACAGGGGCTCGATCACCCAGACCGGTGCGACGGATGCATACGCCTCGGTCAGCCAGACCGGCGAGGGCAACGACTTGACCGCTTCGCAGACCGGCACCGGCAACGAGCTGAATTTCCTGCAGGACGGTAACGCCAACGTGGCAACCCTCACTCAGGCCGGCAGCAATAACGACGTCGAGGGCATGTCAGTCGGAGACAACCAGAACGTGGATATCGCGCAGGATGGCGACTCGCTCATCGTCGATGCGCTGCAAATGGGCGGCAACAACAACACCATCGACGTCGAGCAGTTTGGCGCTGACCAGTATGCGAACGTGACGCAAATGGGTACCTACAACGTGGCGACCGTCATGCAAAACGATATGCAGGCCAACAGTGCATTCATCATGCAATCCGGCAACGGCAATACGGCGTCGGTCATGCAGACCCAGTAAGCCTCAGCGGTACCGCAGCCTGTAGCGCGCTGCTCCCTCTGGGGAGTGGCGCGTTCTCATGTGTAGCGGACAGCCCGGACGATGGCTCATTCAGACGGCGCCCGGCCAGATAGCCGAACCACGGTCTTTTGGCGGGTTCCAATCTCAGCAGCTTCACGACATCGCCGAATCCACGAGGACCGCTGAAATGATCGACCCCAAAGACCCGCTAAAAGATGGGCTGACCCCGCCCGATTACGATGAATACGGAGACGCGCCTGATTCAGGCGAAAACGCCGAGTCGGAGAAAGAAGCCGAATCTGATGTCGAACCGAACCCGGGCGAGAGCCCGCTCGGATAACAGCCGCATCGCATGGCCGGCTGAGTTTCCTGATCACAGCGGGGCGACCCGCTGGACAATCCCACCCTTACGGCCTAAAAAGGCGCGCATTGTGCTGAGCAGGCTCGACCCCCTTCTCAGCGTGCGCCGTATAGACCGACAGACAGGTGGAACGTGAGAAAGAAAAAACCCGTGGACCCCGTGCGCCAGGCCGAAAAGAACCGTGCGCATCGGATCGGCTGGCTGATTGCCCTGGCGGGGATTGTCGTGGGGTTTGTACTGGTGATGGCCAAGTCCTGAACCGAAGCGGCTCGCACCGATTGTTTCGTCATACGTGGGCGGGTGGCGGCCGTCTCTTCGGCCCGTCCTGTTGCCGTTGCGCGGCTGTGGACGGGCACGGCTAGAACGCCCGACCGCGGCCGCTACCACGACTTCACGCATGACCTCCCGCTAGTGGCCTTCGAGTTGGGCGCCAACTGCCGCCTTGTCGATGACTGACCAGACGTTGCAGATCCTTCCGTTCCGGAATTCGTAGAACACGTTTTCGCTGAATTGCACCGTTCGCCCGTTTACCGGGAAGCCAAACAATTCGCCAACGGGCCGGCAGTCGAACCGCAACTGACAGGCCACACGCGGCGGCTCGGCGATCAGCAGCCCGACGTTGAAATGCAGATCGGGGATGGCTTCAAAGTCGTTCTCGAGCATCGCACGATAGCCCTCAAGCCCAATTCGCTGACCGTTGTAATGCACATCCTCATCGACGAATTGGCCCAGCTCGGACCAGTTCTGGCTGTTCAAACAGGCAATGTAGCCCGTGTAGCAATCGGTTAGTTCGGTGCTCGTCATCGGCGTCCCCGGCGGTGGTGAGGTCAGCTCCTCAGGCTAGACGCTAAAACGCTATCGAGAAAATGACCTGATAACCGAGCTGCCGACCGCGGCTAGGCGTACGGCCAGTGCTGAACGTACCGATTTGGCGAATGCGGCAGCGGGCCTAGGTGTTCGGCTGGGGTTCGCGTCCGAAGCCTGGGCCGGAGCGTGTGTTGTTGCCCTTGGCCAAGCGGTCATAAAGCACCACATTCACCGTTGCGGCGAGGTTCATGCAGCCGTTGGTGGGGATGTACACCACATCCTCGCACCAGTCGCGGATTTCCTTGCTCAGCGATCCGTCTTCGGCACCGAAGATGTATAGGGCCCGATCCGGGTGCGTGTACTCGGGGAGGGCGCGTGCACCTTCGACCAGCTCCACGGCGACCGGCACGCAACCAAGGGGCAGGATCTTGCGCAGGTCGTCGATGTTGATAAGCGGAATGTCCTGGTGGACCTTCTTGGTGTCGGTGATGAAGTCCTTGGCGCGGTCATAACGGGTGCCGGTATAGAACACCGAGGCCGCGCCATAGCAGCCCGCCGCCCGCATGATTGCGCCGACGTTCGAGGGCGACTTCGGGTTGCTCAGGCCAATGCAGGCGTATCGTTTGTTGCTCACAAGGGAAGACTCGCGCGGAAAACGCGCGAGTATACGGGACAGCCCGAACGCCGGTGGCTGCGACGTAACCGGCGGCGATCAGGGGATGAGCTTGCGGGCACGCAGCGTCGAGAACACGTTGAAGAACGCCTCGTCACTCGCCTGGTAGTCCAGAAAGCCTAGTTTCCGACTCTTCGACATGTCCGTCACCACCTCGATAGGTCGGCCCAGATCCGCATCGGTGTGCCATGGCGAGATGAGCTTGCCGATGTCCGCTTCAGCCAGGCCGAACTGCTTGGTCATTTCTGCCCAGACCTCGGCGTCGTTGGCCATCTGCTGCTCCAGTGGCGCGGGCTGGCCATCGAACGCTGCCGCCTCGATACCGAACCACTCGGCAATGCGCGACCACATCCATTTCCAGCGGAACACATCACCATTGACGATGTTGAAGGCCTGATTGGCAGCTGCCGGTGTGGTCGCGGCCCAGCGCAGATGCCTGGCCAGCTGATCCGCATCGGTCATGTCGGTCAGGCTGTTCCACTGCACATCCGAGCCCGGAAAACGGAAGGGTCGGCCAGTAAACCGGCAGATGGACGCGTAGACGGCCAGCGTGGTTGCCATATTCATCGCATTACCCACGGCCACGCCGGTGACGGTGTGGGGCCGGTGTACGCTCCAGGTGAAGCCATCTCGGTCGGCCGCCGCGAACACTTCGTCCTCTTGCGCGTAGTAGAAGTTCTCGACGTCGAGCCGCCCCTGTTCCTCACGAAACGGTGTCTGCGGCAGCGAGCCCTTGCCATAGGCTTCGAACGGGCCGAGGTAATGCTTGAGACCGGTGACCAGCGCCACATGGCGAACCGAGCCGGACGGGCGGACGGCTTCGAGCACGTTGCGCACCATTTGCGCATTGACACGGATATTCTCCGCCTCGCTGGCTTGCCGAGCCCAGGTGGTCAGAAAGAGATGCGTGGGCGACACGCCGCTCAGCGCTGTGGCTAATGCAGAGGGGTTCAAGAGATCCGCGCTGATCGGCGTGATGCCCGTTTCGGCGTTCGGTCGACGGGCCAGCCCGGCGACGGCCCAGCCCTCTTTGGCCAGCAGGCGCGACACCGCGCTACCCACGATGCCACTCGCGCCGACCACCAGTGCTTGATTTGTCATGTCCAGACCCCCACAAAATGAAACAGGCCTGCACCTTACCCCCTCAAAAATGCCGCTCCAAGTCGGCACCAAATGGTAACCATCCCCGATGCAACCCAGCTCTGATGAAGAACAATGGCGCGAAGACTGCGCGCCACGCCGCGTGCTCGAGCTTTTCTCGACCAAGTGGACCAGCATGATTCTGCACACGCTACAGGCCC
The DNA here is from genome assembly GCF_019880365.1 of Pseudomonas sp. DNDY-54. Classification (NCBI taxonomy): domain Bacteria; kingdom Pseudomonadati; phylum Pseudomonadota; class Gammaproteobacteria; order Pseudomonadales; family Pseudomonadaceae; genus Pseudomonas; species Pseudomonas sp. DNDY-54. The sequence continues at coordinate 2,999,694 of NZ_CP082271.1, read as the reverse complement.
GCCACGACGGCGTAGCGCGGAGCGGCGCGCTGCACCGAAGCCTGCCGGGCATCTCGAAGAAAATGCTGATCCAGACGCTGCGCGAGCTGGAAGCGAGCAGGCTGATTGAACGCCACACGCTCGACACCGTACCCCCGGCGGTGAGCTACGCGCTGTCGCCGTTGGGCAAACTCATGGTCCAGCCTATCGAGATGATCTACGACTGGGCGAGGCAGAACTCGGAGGCGCTGGACCAGCTACAGCCGCGAAGCACGTCGCGCAGACGGGACGCGTAAGCCGCAACGTGGGGGCTGGCATTGCACGGGCGGTAGGGAGATCTCCGCCTTTTCCAGGCGCTTCGCCGCGCTGGCTGTTCGCCAATCGCGGCGCGTTCGATCACCGTCAGGCACTTCCGACCACTGTTCAGTCGAGGACCACGGCGTGCCCCTCCAGCGGATTGATAGCGCCTTTGATCAAGGATTCGGCGAGCGTCTGCGCCGCTTCAAGGCCGGCGTGCTCGTTCACCTGCATCCAAGGCTGCTGTGCGTCGCTCACGCGGGCAATGAAGGCCAGCTGTGCTTCGTTGAAGCGGCGGGTCACCTCGGCGGGGCCCCAGTCGGCGTTGCGTTTCTTGATCTGGTAAGGCGCGAAATAGGGCTGCGGCTGCGGGCCGGCCAGCGTCTGGTCACGCTTGCTGTATTCGTGACTCTGGGCGGACCCGGCGTAGCAGTCGTACACCAGGGCGTCCTTGAAGTGTCCATGAATCTGCTGACGAAGGCTCGCGCTACCGGAGAAGTCCACGTAGAGCGTGGGCACGCTCGGGTCCAGCGAAGCGAGCTGGTCGTAGGCCAGCGCCTGACGGTAGCAGCCGAGACGCTTGACGAAGTCGGTATTGCTGGGTGATGTCAGGCCGATGACCTGCACGGCGGGGTTATCCTGCAGGCAGAATGCAGTGCCGTATGCCGTTTTGCTCGAGGCGCTGGAGATCAGAATCTGGCGTGCGCCGAAGAAGGCGTTGTCGTCCAGGAAGTCGGCCAGCATGAACGAGGTGATGAACAGCGGGCGCAACAGCATCTGGTAGTTCTCGCTCTCGGCGCGATAGGCGTCGTCGCTGCTGATGCGCTGGTACTGGTTGTAGGCTGATGTGAGTTCAAGTCGATGGTCGGCACCGTCGTAGAAACCGCGCTCGGAGACCCGCACCGGTTGCATGACCAAATGGCTGGCGATCGGCCAGAAGCCATAGAAGCGTTCGCCTTTCGCGAGGCCATCAACGGTGCTTTCCACGACCTCGGCAAATCCCCAGGCGGGCATGTGGAACCAGTCGGCATCGCCCGGTGGGAAGAAGTCCCAGTAACGCAGGTGAGGGGTTTCGCCGAACGCCGCGTAAGTGACATTGTTGGTGGTCAGGGCCAGTCGGCTGATCCGCAGCAGGGCTTCGCCGGGTTTCAGTTCCGGCATGGCCTGGGTCTGAAGGCGGGTCTGCTCCATGTCTTTCTTGTTGTTCTGCAACTGGCGAATGACGCTCATCAATGGCACCTTGGGTTCGTAAATGGACGGCATTGACTGTAGCCCTTTCGTTTCACCGCCGGGTTCGGATTAGATGAGCACACGATTGCCGAGCGCCAAGCCGCTCAAACGGCCTACTCAGCGGCGCGCCAAGGCCACTGTTCAGGCGATTTTCGACAGCTATGTTCGGATTTGGCAGCGCGACGGCTGGTCTCGATTGACCACCCGAGCGGTTGCTCTGGAAGCCGGCGTGGCCATTGGTACGCTGTATGACTATTTCCCCAGTAAACATGCGCTGCACTCGGGCTACGTGCGCTATTGCGTCGAGCAGTTGCTGGATGCGATCGACGTGCAGGCGATAGCGCCAACCGCGCTGGCCTGGCACGAACGCATCCGGCGGCTGGTGCGCGCTCTGGCCGGGGTCGAGCCGCAGCTGCCGTGGTTTCACCCGGACATGCTCGAATTGGAAACGCTGGTGGCCGAGCCCAAGCATCAGCGAAGGGTTTACGAAGATCTGTTGGGCGCCTGGCAGCGAGTCATCGACGTCGCCACCGACCTGCCGGTGCGCCCCTCTGCTGCGACCCTGGAAGCGCTTCATCTTTCCGTTTGGGGCGGGCGCCGTTACGCCATGCTGGTGCAGCTCGAAGCGGATCGCATGCACGCCTGGGCCGGCTGCATGGAGCAGCTGTGTCTGCGCTCACTCGCGGGTTCAAGCGATACGGCCTGACCGCCATCGATCGATTGCCTATCACGAGAACACCTGATGGATCACAAGACGCACGCGGTCGTCGAAATCCTCCTCCTGCGTTCGACTATCAAGGCGAACCCGCAACCAATGGAGAACCGCCATGACCAGCACCGTCCGTCTTCACCGCGTCTTGCGAACGACGCCAGACCGCCTCTACCGCGCGTTCCTCGATGCAGACGCCAAGGCTAAATGGCTGCCGCCGAATGGCTTCACGGGCAAGGTGCATGAGCTCGATGCGCGTGTTGGTGGCCGTTACAGGATGTCGTTCACCCATTTCACCACCGGCACGACCCAATGCTTCAGTGGCGAGTATCTGGAACTGCTGGAAAACCAGCGCATCCGCTACGAAGACAGGTTCGATGATCCCGGCTTACCGGGCACCATTGAAGTGACCGTGACGTTCACACAGGTTTCCTGCGGTACCGAGCTGAACATCATCCAGGCAGGTATCCCCGACGCGATTCCCGCCGAAGCCTGCTATCTCGGCTGGCAGGAGTCGCTGACACTGCTGGCGAAGCTGGTCGAGGCAGAGATTCCGGATGAGTGATTGTCCTTAAGGCGAGAAGGGTGGCGGGCTCAGGCGCCTGTAAGGCCCGCCACCTTCCTCGTGTTTGCCCTCGGCCACTACGGGGCCATTCCACCGTGCCGGGGTTGAGATTATGATGCGCGCCCCTCAACGCTCCCGCTCGACCAGCAGGCCATCATGCCCGGCAATGCGCTCTATACCGACTTGTCGGGTTACTACGACCTCATGTGTGCCGACATCGACTACAGCGCACAAAGCCACTGTATTCATCGGCTTCAACAGCTGTTCGGCAATGGCGGAAAGACGCACTTGGATCTCGCCTGTGGGACCGGGCCGCATGTGCGGCATTTCATCGACGCGGGCTTCGAGAGCAGCGGGCTCGACATCAATCAGCCCATGCTGGACAGAGCGGCCATCCGCTGCCCGGAAGCGCATTTCTCCCGGCAGGACATGTGTGGTTTCACCCTGGATCAGCCAGTCGATTTGATTACCTGCTTCCTGTACTCCATCCACTACAGCGCTAGCGTCGAGCGGTTGAAGGCCTGTATCGCCAGTGCACACAGCGCGTTAGCGGCCGGTGGGCTGTTCTGCTTCAACGCCGTCGACAAGCACAGCATCGACAACCGCTCCTATGTGTCGCACAGCGCCCGGCATGACGATGGCCTGTTCACTTTCAGCTCCCGCTGGCACTACGCCGGCACTGGCGAAAGCCAGCTACTCAAGCTTCGTATCGAGCGGACCCTCGCCGGCGACAGCCAGGTATGGCAAGACGAGCATCCCATGGTCGCCGTCAGCTTCAGTGAACTCTCCGACCTGCTGAAGCCGCACTTCGACGTCCACGTGCTCGAGCACGATTATCAGAGGCTCATTCCCTGGGGTGGTAATTCGGGGAATGCGTTGTTTGCCTGCGTGAAGAGTTGACCGGGCGCTCAGCGCGTACAGCCGACATGAAAAAGCCCCGCGATGACGGGGCTTTTTATTGTTGCGCTCGAATTGGACGACTAGCGAGCGAGTTCGGTGTTTGCCACGGCTTTCTGGCCTTCGCTTTCAGACACTTCGGTCAGCTTGGCTCCGCCTACGAACAGCCCCATCTTGATTGACTGGCGCACGTAGTGGTTCTTGCCGGGCTTGGCATTGAGCTCGATGAGGTTGTCGCTGAACTCCGATTCGGTGGCAAGCGAATGCAACCCTGGCGTGATCAAACGATAGAAATAGGTGTTGGGCGCGGTTTCGCCGATGACTTCACCGTCGATTTTCACCGACTTCTTTAGCGCTCCCCCGAGCATCGAGTCGCGAAAGATGTAGAGACCGGCCTGGTCCTGTGGTGGCGTTGGGAAGGCCTTGTAAGCCTGATCCTTCTCGGGCGATTCCATGGGTACCGACGCGCAGCCAGTCAATACGGCGAAGCTCAGCGCCGCGGCGCTCATCATGAAGTGCTTGAACATGAATACTCGTTCCTGAGTGTTTGGCAGAGGGATGGCAGCAAATTGCCAGCGCGCGCACCTTAACCTCACAACGGTTGTGGGCAAGTTCTCGGGGTAGTTTTAGTGGTGCAGATCACGCTTTCGGAGCAGCACAGGACGGACGGTGTTGCGGTTCATCGAGTTGGCGCAAAGCGCTTAGTGCAAGCGCTTCGCCGTCGAGCTCGTCTGGATCAGATGCGCTGCCTGCTGGGCTAATTCATCGAGCCGGTGGTCCCGAGCTTTCTCTGCGTCGCTCATGGCTTCCGTGCCGTGTTGTTTGACCAGGTACGTATGAATCTGCCGGACTTCCTCGGACTGGAAGATCGGCTCCAGATCCTGCACCGCCAGAGCGCCGTCCGATGGTTGGCTTCGGATGTTCATCACCACTTGCGGGCCGCGCGCTGCCACAGGGAGAAAGCCCAACGCTTCGAAGTAAGGTACTTTTCCGGCAACGCAGGCCACTTCCGCATGTGCGTAACGCGCCAGCATCGCCTCGACCATAGCCCGCCCGATGCCTTGTCGGCGATGGCTGTCCTGTACGGCCAGATACAACAGCGAGCAGGCGTCGGGATCATCTACATAGGGCAAGTACAGCGCAAAGCCGAGCAGGCTAGCCGGATCGTCAGCATCCAACGCCATGATCAGCTCGGGCTTGCCTGCCTGCGCACCGTCCATGCTGTCCAGATAACGATGCACCTCCAAGCCCACCACGTACTGATACAGCTGATACAGCGGGTTGCTCGGCGGGAGCGATACCGCGCTGATGTCGCTGAGGTAATCCACCACCATCTGCAACACCTGGTTTTTCATCGATTCGGGCGGTGGGGTGTTCAGGTGAGTGAGGGTAAACATTGGCAAAGGCTCCGGGCGGTGCGGCAAGGCGGCATTGTACCGGGCGTTGCGCACCCGGCGAGTGCCAGTGCGGGTGATCAGCGTATGAAGGCTCCCACGCTTAGCGTGGAAGCCTGGTTGCGGGGCGACCGAGGGTTGTTGGCAGTCTATAGGCGGGTCTGTCGCTGGGCGCATCAGCTTCCATTGGGTGCAGTAAACCAACCACCAGAAGAAGTCAGCCCATGCTGATTAAGGACAGCCCATTAGTGCGTATTCACGAAGCCGGTGCCGGGGCTGCAGCAGAGGCGTGTTGGGTGAAGACGGGCTGAAGATTTGATCCAAGCGCTCCCTGAACCTCGCCTACCAACACATCAACCTGACGTAGTGCCTGGGCCACCGAGGCGGCCAACACTTCGCCGCCCGTCTCCTGGCCTTCGATTGCGATCTGGTGAATGCGAGTGACCCCGATGAAGTTGAGCGCCGTTACCAGGTTGGGCTCCAGATGGTTCATGTGCGCCATCTCGCCGCCAGGGCCAAAGCCAATGCCGCCCCGGGCGGTGAGGATGACCGCGTGCCGCGGCCGATCTTCCAGCATCGGCAGATACGGGTCGTCGGGAAGTCGAGACTCGTCGATGCCAACCGTGCGGCCGAGGCGCACCACCTGATCGATCCAGGCCTTGAGCGCCGCCGGCATACCGAAGTTGTAGAGCGGCGTGCCGATGACCAGCACATCGGCGGCGATCAGCTCATCAACCAGCTGGTTGCTTTCGGCCAGTGCATCCGTCATCCACGGCTCCTGACGTTCCTGCGGCGTGAAGGCCGAGGCGATCCAGTCATGGTCGACGAATGAGGGTGGGTTCTGGCCGATGTCCCGATAGGTCACGCTGTCCTGCGGGCGGCGGGCCCGCCATTGGCTGACGAAACGCTGACTGAGATGCCGACTGTGGGAGCCGTGTGCGTCTTTGCCCGCAAGACCGGGGCGGGCGCTGGCGTCGAGGTGTAATAGGTGCGTCATGGTGGGTCTCCTCTGTGAATGAATTCATCTGTCATTCGCGGTAGACCCAGGCTAGGTCTAGGCTCTGTGAGCCACAAACGATGATTATTTCCAGATACAGATGAGGAAAACTCAGCCATGGCGCACCGCCGATTACCCTCGCTTTCTGCACTGCGCGCCTTCGAAGCGGCCGCCCGCCATGAGAGCGCCAAGCAGGCAGCTGAAGAGCTGTCCGTCACCGCCACGGCCATCAGCCACCAGATTCGATTGCTGGAAGAATCCCTCGGCGTGGCGCTGTTTCTGCGCAAGCCCCGCAAGCTGCAGCTGACTGACCCCGGGCGCGAACTGCAACAGGTGCTGGAGACCGCGTTCGACACCATTGCCACAACGGTGAGTCGCCTCAGCGCCGGGCCGTGTCGCCAGGCGATCACGCTCAGCACGACACCGGCCATCGCGGTGCGCTGGCTGGTGCCCTGGGTGTGCATGCTGCGCGACTCTCATCCGAATATTGATCTGCGCTTCCACACCTCTCATGAGCCGGTCGCGCTGGATGGCGTCACGGCAGATGTCGCCATTCGCTATGGCGATGGCCGTTGGCCTGGGCTGGTGGCGGAGAAGCTGTTCGACAATACCTTCGTACCGACCTGCAGCCCTCACCTTGGCTTGCATGATCCAGCCGATCTGCCCAAGCACTCGCTCATCCACTTTCGCGCCCAGGGCGCAGCTTCCGCCCCGATTCATTGGGCGGCGTGGCAGAAGCTGGCCAAGGTGCCGTGGTTGGACGTCAGTGCCGGCTTGGTTTTCTCCGATGAAACCCACGCCATTTCAGCCGCCATTGACGGGCAAGGCGTGGCGTTGATGAGCCGTCAGCTGATTGAGGATGAGTTGAGGAAGGGGCGGTTGGTGCAGCCGTTCGGGCCGGAGATGGAGGGCAAGCCATTTCATCTCGTGTATCCGGAGGGGCGGAAGGATGACCCGACCGTTCTGGCTGTGAAGGATTGGGTGATGGCGGTGCCGGGTGGGTTGTGTGAGATGACTAACTGATACCAGTCGCGCCACGCAGCCGTAGGGTGGAAAACGGCGAAGCCTTTTCCACGCGCTACTCACCAACACCTCGCGATCCGAAGAATCCGATCTTCCCCCGGCTTGAATGCTTCACGCTCAATGCTCAATGCTCAATGCTCGCTGCCGCGATCGCTCTAACCGACTTCGACGAGCGCCAGCCCACTAACGCTGCCCACGCGGTTCGGCACCCCCGGCAACAGGCGCCACGCCCCGGACAGGTTGCCGGTTGTGAAACGTTGTGGATTAAACGCCTCGATTGTTGAGTGCTGATAAAGGCAGCGTTTCAATCCTGTTAAGCGCACGTTTCAGTTGTACGCGCCGTGATTTGGCTGATCGTTCCAGATCAACCCGCAACGGCGTCAGGTCGGATGAATCATCCCCCGTCGACGCCGCTGAAAGGGCTGGTCGAGCTTGGCTCGTACCGTCCCGAACTTCATGCAGGCATCGAGGGCATTCGAATGAAAGTCGAAAAAAACAATACCCAGGCAGGCCTGGTCGAAATATTCGAAACAATCATCGGCCTGGCCCAAGCCCGGGTCACCAACAACACGCCGGAAGAAAAGAAACCTTCGCTCGACGAATACAAGAAGCAACGCGGGCCCTATCTGGAAGGCAAGCCCGAGCTGGCCGACCCGGACATGAAGCTGGGCAAGGACGATATCGAGAGTGTCTCGGATCGCTGGCTATCGCCGTCGGGTGACTCGTTGCTGCTATGGGACGGGATGCTGAGGGTCAAGACCAAGGATGGCAAGGAGGTGCTGCTACACCCCGATTACCACCCCGAACTCTTCAAGACCGCCAAGGCGAAGATGGACGAAGGCACGCCGAGCGATGGATCCAAGAGCCCGGCAACAGAGGAGGAGTTTCGGGCGAAGGCCAAAGAAAAAGAGTGGATAGTAGTCGAAGAGGACGATGAATTACCCCCAATGGGTAAGCTTAAACCCACCAGGGTCGACGATACGACCTATACCTATGAATACGACGGAAAGACTTACGCCGTATCGGTGCACCTGACGCCCTTTAAGTATTCAGTTATGGAAAATAAGGTAGTTGGTAGTGATATTCGTCGAACGGACAATGACATCAAAGTCGATGTTCCAGATTCCGAAGCAACGGATTTCATGAATGCCAAGACCACGGAAGACGGGAAGACGGTTGGCGAGCTATTTCAGGACAAGATGGAGGAAGAGTGGGGCAAGCTCGATATGAGCGATCCGCGGCGTCAATATTATGAACTGCTTCAGGCAAAGACAGCTCTGGAAACGGGCTACGTATATAAGCCAGCCATAACAAAAGCAAAATATTGGTATAGTGAAACAGTAGACAGAGATGGCGTTGTTATGCATAACGCCAACATATACGGCTTATTGAAGGAGGAAGAGATTTACAAGAAGCTGGCAGCTTTGTCCGATAATGACATCGTGAAAAACGGCCTCGACAAGTTAATGGAAGATGCCGTAGATAAAATCGTTGACAAGAACGGCCTGACCAACAAGATATACAACAGCATGATGAGCGATGACTACGTGAACATGCTGAAAGGCATGGACCCGCAAGCCGCCAACGTGCGGTTTGCCAATGATTTTAAATCGTTGCAAATGCTGGATGAAGATAAGGCCGACGAAGTTTTTAGCAAGCTCTCCATCGAGTTGGGAAGTGGCGTCGAGGTCGACGTCGATATAGTTAATGATGTCGCCGAGATGATTGAAAATGGCAGCTACTCCGACGAATCATTAAAGGCGGCGGTAACGGATACCGTAACCCTTGGGCTGTCGAGCACCTGGTCTGCGCTCTTTGGTATTACCTTCGCTGACAGGTCAGTTCAAGGCTACCTGAGTGGTAAGGGTGGCGGAAATCTCTCCGAGGACATCAAGCGCAGCCTCGATAGCTATAAAGAGGCGGTTAAAATACTGAGCAACGAGATGTATCAGTCTGTCAAGGCAAAAGGGACCTTTGACATAAAGGATATATCCTCGCGACTGTCCAACTTTCTCACCTCGAACAATCCGGATGGATTAAGTACGCGTCGTGGTGCGGCCGCGCTTATTCATGCGGCGATGAGTCGAGGGGTAATCCCGGCCATGGGCGGGATGTTGGTTACAACGGCGGCCATCTATAATCTTTCGAAGAACAAAGGCGAAACGGTTGAAGATCGCATGGCAGCCGCGCGTTTGTTCATGATCACTATTGCGACATCCCCCGCCTTGGTTGGTAATGCCCTGGATATATTCGGTGCGGTATTCAATAAACCAGGCGTGAGGGACTTACTTGGGTTTGGCGATAATACGCAGCTGCGCGAGATCTTTGAGAAACGGTTCCCGGGCTCGGCTCCTATGGTGGCTGACGACGATGCATCCATTAAGGGGTTGTACAACGCTGACGACTATCGGTCGGTGGTCTCATACAGTCCTAATTCAACGGTAGACCTGGCTGATATAACAAACTGGTTTGATGGGGTAGCTGCAGATAAAGTCGACTTTATAAGTAGCGCCGACTTGGACAGTGAGACTAAAAAGTGGTTGAAGAATTCGTTTCTAGAGTTTGATCAGATAATGGCGGAAACCGACCTCCGTCTTGATGCGGCCGAGTCGCGAACATCAAGGCTCGATTTGGCCGCCGTCGACGCCCTAGATCAAAAAAGCCGTGCTTTTCTCGATTCATGGCTTGATAACACCATCAATGAGATGCGGCTTGATCCGAAGGGCATGGATATCCCCAGCAAACTGAGGCTCGTGGGCACCATCCTGGGGCCGGTCGGTATTGTGGCCGATACAGCAGGCGGTTTCCTCGATTTGGCTCTGGGCGCGATGGGAATTGACAAGCTGATCAAGAACGGCGGCACCTCGCTGGAGTTCGCTGAAAAGTCAATGCAAGTGCTGGGAGGGGCCTCTATCGCTGCAATGGCCACCACCAGTTTGGCGTCTTTGATTGCAGGCCCCGCACTTGCCGCGGGCCTTAGCATCGCTTCGGGTGTTTTAGGCATCATCGGCATCGGTTTTGGGGTGATCGCAGGAATCATTGCCCGTGAAGTTGCCAGCCAAAAGAGAGGGCAAGAGCTTAACAAACGAGCCGAGCAGTTCAATAATTGGAGTGCGTTGGGCATCACCGAAGATGATTGGGGGGATAAGCTCAATTACACTCAAAACGCCCGTTATGCCTATTATTACGCCTACGGTTCAGAGTCTTACTTTGATGCATTTCCGGCTGACATCCCTGTGTGGGAAGCCCGGCCGGAGCAGTATGAAGATTTTACTGAACACCTCAAAAAAAATGACAATCTCTCCTCTGAAGAATGGTTTGATCACTGGGACAGAGCAAACGGCGTGGTCATCAATCGAGATAGTGACGGTGATGAAAGCGGTTTGCCGCGTTTTGGAGATCAAGATGGCACCGGTAATTTTGAAGAATTCAAAATGGATGTGGATCGCGTTGATGTCGGGTCTATCGAGTTGCTGGAGGATGGTAGGGTTATTTTCGTCAAGGACGGGGTCAAGCAAATTATCGATCCCGTAATAGGGACTAACGAGTCCGGGCTTAATCAGGAGATTGTTGGTTACCTGACAGACCTGTACGAACTGGCGCATCCGGGAGGCAAGCGAGATGAAAAGATTATTAAGCGCATTACAGACCTGCACAATGAATCCGATAGATACAACGAGATTGAAGAGTTAAGGCGTGTTTTGGGTGACGACTTTGTCCACATGATGGGTAAAGATGACACAAAACCCGGAAACTATTTTGAGTTCAAGCTAGACATTGACCGTGTCGACGTCGATACGATAAGGCTGGATCCAGAGGACAGTAGCGTTATCTATTTTGTTAAGGATGGTAAAGAGTGGATGTTGGATACGGAGAATCACGGAATTCTGGATGGCGACAATGCTAAGGACATATATACCTACTTGCGTGACTTGCACAATCTGATTCGCCCTGACGGTAAAAATATAGATAAAAAAATCGCCAAGGAAGTTACAGATCTGCACAATAAGGGCGATGACTATAATGGTATCGAGACGCTTCGTGAGCACCTCGTGGAGAAATTTCCGAAGGAATACGGTGAGGAGCCCGCTACATTTGGCACCACGTATAATGAACGTGGCAGTGTGAATCATAACGAAGTTGGTACGTCGAGCGATTTTATTGAGGATATTGATAGAGTGGATGTGGGGACTATTGCCATATCTGATGATGGGCGATCAGTCGTTTTTGTTAAAGATGGCATTAAGCAAAGAATATCCGATACAAACGATACCAATACGGAAATCATTCGCTATCTGAAAGGATTGCACGATATAGCCGACCCGACGAGGGAGGACTATAAGGCGCGGGCGACGGAGATGGATCGGGTGCTCGGGGCGACTGATGACTACAACGATCTGGGCAGGATGAAGGCCTACATGGACCCACCGAAGCCACGAACCTGGGCGGATAAGACCCCGGATGGAGAAGCGGGTCTTATGCGGGTGCCTAACCAGGATCAGGATGAGTTCAAGGAAGACATGGACAAGGTCGATGCCGCGTCGATCCGCGTAGTGGATGACGTTGTCTACTTCACCAAAAATGGTGAGTGGCATTCGATGGGCCCGGGCTATGGCGGCGATATGCGTCACATCTATAACCAGCTGGTGATGGTCGCGAACATGACCGATAACGGCAAAAATCTGAAATTGGCGGCTCGAATAGATCAGATATGGGATCGAGGGGATTCTTACAACGAAGCCAATAAGCTTGAGAAGTACTTGCAGAAAATTGGGGCGCTTTGAATTAAGTGCTATCCGATAGCGCCGCGCATGCGTCGGACGTTGTAGAAGACGAAGCTTCCTGAGGAGTTGCAGCCCGGGCCGTTGCATGACCACGACCTGAGCCATGTTGCTTTACGGTAGGGCTGCCGCCGCATGTGGCGATAGGCCGTGGATAGGAGTCGAAGCTGTCCCTCGGTGGATAGCTTCTTTTCGATAGCCTGCTCACGGCGGAAAAGGCGATCTTATTAACGCCCATGTTTCCCCTGAGCATTGCAGCGTTCATCGGGAAGCTGCCCAAGCCCGAGGAGTGCTTCGGTTGTATGCGAGAGCTTGAATGGAGAGATCGGTTGATGGCGCTACCGAGCGGGTGAATGAGGTACTGCCTAATACAGGTAGCGCCCCGGATCCGTAGGGTGGAAAACGGCGAAGCCTTTTCCACGCGTCACTTCCAGGCTGCTCGCTTCCCAGCTATCTCGCCTCGCCGCCCCAGTCGGAGGGATAAAGGCCAGCTGTGACGGCGCGATGGAAACTTGAGTAAGGCCAATCGGCGACGCGAGTAACCCACCCATGTTTCAGCGGGTTGAGGTGAACATAATCGACGTGGTGGCGGTAATCGCGTTCGTCACGAATCAGATGTTCCCAATAGCGTCGTTGCCATATCCCTCGCTCACCACGGGATCGTTGGGTTGCCGTCAGCACCTCCGTTTTCGGGAGCCGCCTTGCAAACGCAAACTTGATGACCTTCCAGCGCAAAGCGAAATCAGCGTCGCCATCAGGTAGCGTCCAGACGCAATGCATGTGATCCGGCAGGACCACCCAGGCATCGATATGGAACGGGTGGCGCAAACGCGTGGCGCGGACCGTTTCGCGGAGAAGGTCAATGTGACGGACTAGAAGATCGCTTCGGCGGTTACGCAAATTGACCGTGAAGAAATAGGTGCCACCCGGCACCTGGGCGCGGCGGTATCGAGACATGCGGCTCATCCTTGAGCGGGGTGTTGGCTGTAGTTTCGGTGGATAAGAAAAGCGTTATCCACCCTACGCCATCTCACCCGTCTACACCGCCGACGCATCGACGTTGCCAGAGCGTAGGGTGGAAAACGGCGAAGCCTTTTCCACGCGCTATTTACAGGCTGCCTCTTTGCGCATTTTTCATTGCGATCTTCAGACTGATTGATATTAGAAGTTGGTAAGAATGGCAATCTTGAGTGCTGGGAATAGAACCAGCCTGTTATGGTCGTTGCTTGTATAGAAGGAACCGGATGTCATGATTAGTTTGGTTATCTGAGGAAATTCGTTCTTGATTTTGTCGTACGAACTTCCATCACAAGATAGCCAGGAGTCGGTACCTTCTGATGTCCAATTGTGCGGTGGGGGTGTCTCGCTCCATTCACTAAAAGTTAGGGAATGTTTGTCACCATGACTCGCCTGGCGGCGCTCGTTCAGGAAGATCACCCCGTTTTTTCTAATTCCCATCAAAGTGTTGTCATCTAACTCTACTATCGCTACGCCGCAATACCCAAAAAATGGACGTTCACTCAGGATGATACCGCCGTCTGCTAATCCTGCTGGGAATCGCTTTAGCAAATATGAGTCAGTCATGGCAGAGCAGTATTTAAGAGCAATCGCTATGACGATGATATAAAAAGCCCAGTATCTGTAGCGCAGAACGATGTGAAACATGCGCGATCCTTGCCGTTAGAAAAATTAAAGCGTGTGGCGGTAACGCAGGTCAGCCGTGAGCTGTCGCTTGGGCGAGGGCGGTACCGAGACATGTCGGCTCATCCTTGAGCTTGGTGTTGGCGGTGATTTCGTATCGGTGGATAAGCAAAGCGTTATTCACCCTACGCCATCTCAACCGCCCGAACCGCCGACGCATCGACGTTACCGAAGGTGGGGTGGAAAACGGCGAAGCCTTTTCCACGCGTCACTTCCAGGCTACCTCGCTCTTGGCCAGACAAGAAAAAGTGACTCGCCGTGCAAGGCGAAACCTGTCGGCAGGACCGAGGTAAGCTGGTGGGGGACGCCGAGCTGCGAGCCGGCATCAGAAAATAAACCTGTCCCCTTTTTGCTGCGGCTTTCAAAATTCATGTTGTTCAGCTCGGCGCTTTCGATCAATTGCGAATTCCTGCCCTGCGTGAAGGCCTTCGCATCTTCGGTAAACCGACCGGAGACCACAATGAGGCCAGTGATAGATTATTTCTCGAGTCCGTTTCGGAAAAACGAAACGCTGGGCAAAGGGTCAGATTACAAGAGTGAAATTTCAAAGCTGGAAGAAGTGCTTATTTAAATATGGTGTGTAGGATGAAGATCAGGTTTCTGGTGCTCAGCGGGATTTTAATTGCTTCTTTTGCATCGTTTTGGGTCTATGGAAATTCTGTGATCGCTATTGGTGAGCGAGAGTCGCGCTGGATATTGCAGGATATGTGGGGCTCAAGCTATTTCTATGCTCGCATGGAGGGTCTTAACGAACATGAACGCATAAATTTGTTAAGCCTTCGCGAGGGTTCAAGTAAAAATCAGGAGCTTATAGATCATGTGATGAAAAATAAGTGCACGGACGATTCAGTACGTTGCTATTTAGTTATGACCTCGGCCTCTAATCTCCTGATAGATGCGAGGGAATATGACTCTGGTCTCAGAGGGATGGTTGAGGCAATAGACAGAGTTAGCGCTAAAGAATTTTGTCCGATTGCATACGAGTCGGCGATTATAAGATATAAAATAGAAGTTATGTCGTCTAAAGATAGTTGGTCAGCAAGACGCTCTTCAATAGACGTTCTAGAAAAAATTAAAGCGAATAATGGCTTTATAAAAAGCCTTAAAACGGAAACGTGTACAAGACTGGCAAGAGAGAAGCCGAAATTTTTCCATGAATACACCATGCTGGTTGCTCATATTATGGTTTTTGCCGGCGGTGATTATGCGAAGGCTGGGGCTTATATCGACTCACTAAGAAATAATGAGGGATGATGCATATGTATAGTGCAATCGTAGGAGGATGTGGCAATTCATTTCCACGCGTCTGCCCGCATCATCTACTAATCCCCCTGGTTTCATCACCGCACCAGTCAACCGGGTAGACACCAGCCCGGACCGCCCGATGAAAGCTGGAGTAGGGCCAATCGGCGATGCGCTCCACCAATCCGTGTTTCAACGGATTCAGGTGAACGTAATCGACGTGATGCCGATAATCGCGTTCATCTTGAATCAGATGCTCCCAGTAACGCCGTTGCCAGATACCCCGTTCGCCGCGAGAGCGTTGGGTCGTTGTAAGCACCTCCGTCTTCGGCAGTCGCCGGGCAAACGCAAATTTGATGACTTTCCAGCGCAGGGCGAAGTCAGCGTCGCCATCCGGGAGCGTCCAGACGCAATGCATGTGATCGGGCAGAACGACCCAGGCGTCGATATGGAGGGGATGGCGTGAGCGTGTGGCTCGCACCGGCTCGCGTAGCAGGTCGATATGGCGGACCAGCAGATCGCTGCGACGGTTGAACAGATTGACGGTGAAGAAATACGTGGCGCCCGGCACACGGGCGCGGCGGTAGTGGGACATGTGGGCTCATCCTTGAGCTTGATGTTGGCGGAAGATCGTATTGGTGGATAAGAAAAGCGTTATCCACCCTACGCCGTCTCAACCACCCATTCCACCGACGCCTCGACGTTGCGTAGGGTGGAAAACGGCGAAGCCTTTTCCACGCGTCACTTCCAGGCTACCTCGCTGGCTTAGGGTCATCCCTTTGGAGGAAATGGGTCGTTTCCGTAGCTGTTCCGCTCGCGAATTTGACCTTGCTTGTTGTGGACCAAGACCTCGCTTTGCTGGTTGGTCGCAATGCCTCGTGCGTGCTCGATAGCTTCTCGTTGGGTATCGAACTGTTTGGTAACTTTACTGTTGCCAGCGCCTCGAACAGCCCATTTATCATCATGCGGAACAACATGTTGGTTCTTGCGTGTCATGTAAATACCTCTGTGTGACTATGGTAGAGAGAGGCGGTTTACACCGCCTCTCTGCTTGGGCTACTGCTTCACGAAGAAGCAGAAAGGGCGCCCGTCTTTGCGGCGTACATCTTTACCGCTCCGCCAATGTTTGAAGGTCATACAGAACACAGCTCTGTAGCCTGGCGGTGGAGTTGGGGTTCCGCTCATGGCGAATACCTCTTGTCCGAAGTCGTTGACACCACCCGTTGAATGACCATAATCACGCAGCGCATTTGCTCAAATGCTACGTGATTGAGGCCCAATCTTCAGTCGCGGCCCGTGCTTGCAGGCTTCGCTTTCAAACACGGTCAAGACCCACGGCGGCCCCTAGGAAGGCTTCCGTGGGTTTCTTGTTTTACATCCTCGAAATCGCTATTTTTCGATAGTCAGCGCGTCCTTGCGCTACGCGATTTTTGATCAATCCCAGCTCAAAGCCCCACCCGTCTGATACTCAATCACCCGCGTCTCAAAGAAGTTCTTCTCCTTCTTCAAATCCATGATCTCGCTCATCCACGGGAACGGGTTGGTGGTGCCTGGATACTCTTCCTTCAACCCGATCTGCGTCAGGCGGCGGTTGGCGATGAACTTGAGGTAGTCCTCCATCATCGAGGCGTTCATGCCGAGGACGCCGCGGGGCATGGTGTCGCGGGCATATTCGATTTCGAGCTGCGTACCCTGAAGGATCATCTGGGTCGCTTCGTCCTTCATGGCGGCGTCCCACAGGTGTGGGTTTTCGATCTTGATCTGGTTGATCACGTCGATGCCGAAGTTCAGGTGCATGGACTCGTCGCGCAGGATGTATTGGAACTGCTCGGCGGTGCCGGTCATCTTGTTGCGGCGGCCCATGGAGAGGATCTGGGTGAAGCCGCAGTAGAAGAAGATGCCTTCCAGGACGCAGTAGTAGGCGATGAGGTTGCGCAGGAATTCTTTGTCCGTTTCGACGGTGCCGGTCTGGAAGGTCGGGTCGGAGATGGAGCGGGTGTATTTGAGGCCCCAGGAGGCCTTCTTCGCGACGCTTGGGATCTCGTGGTACATGTTGAAGATCTCACCTTCATCCATGCCCAGCGATTCGATGCAGTACTGGTAGGCGTGGGTGTGGATCGCCTCTTCGAAGGCCTGGCGCAGGATGTACTGGCGGCACTCGGGGTTCGTGATTAGGCGGTACACGGCCAGCACGAGGTTGTTGGCGACCAGGCTGTCGGCGGTGGAGAAGAAGCCGAGGTTGCGCTTGACGATGCGGCGCTCGTCCTCGGAGAGACCGTCCGGTGTCTTCCACAGGGCGATGTCGGCGTTCATGTTCACTTCCTGCGGCATCCAGTGGTTGGCGCAACCGTCCAGATACTTCTGCCAGGCCCAGTCGTACTTGAAGGGTACGAGCTGGTTGAGGTCGGCACGGGCGTTGATCATCTGCTTGTCGCCGACGTGAACGCGGGCGGATTCGCCTTCGAGTTCATCCAAGCCTTCCTGGATGTCGAGGTCGTCCAGGGCTTTCTTGGCGCGGGCCACGGCCGCGGAGTCGTCAGCGGCTACGGCGCGGGCTTCTTCGACGGAGCCTGCGGCGTCCTTGTCGAGTTTGGCGGGGGCCTCGGTTGCGGCGGCAGCGGCTTGAGGGGCTGCAGGCGCAGCGGTGGTGGAGTCTTCTTCGTCGAATTCGTCCCAGCTCAGCATGGCGGTTTCTCCTGATTGGGGACCGGTCGTGGCCGGTCGAAAATGTCTGGTGGCTTTTGGTTTGCACGCAAAAGCGGGTGTTTTGTTTGGGGAGGAGGGTGGTGGTGCCCTGCGCCCTTGGTGTTCTGTAACAGGTCGGGGGTTGGGCCCGGCCTTGGTGTTGTCTGGTGGGCTGCCCCTCACCCTAGCCCTCTCCCCGGAGGGGCGAGGGGACTGGATTTGAGGTGGCGTCGGGCTATGCGCTAACTCGGGTGATGAGTTGGCGGATAGCGCTTCGCGAGCAAGCTCGCTCCTACGAAGATCAAAGCGAACGCAGCCACTCGGTGTGAGCGCGAAGCTGAGCGAGGCAGCGCTAGGCGTCTGCCAAGCCGGAGCCCCTGAGCGTACAGCTGTACGTGATGGGGGCCGGCTTGGCGGACAACAACGCGCGGTCCGCTCAGATTCGTGCGTCAGCCAGGCTCCTCATTGGCAGGCTTCGCAGTCTGGTTCATCAATCGCACACGCTTTTGGGACCGGTGCCGGGCCGGCTGCCATTTCTGGCGCTGGCGCAGCTTTGGCCGGAGCAGGGCTGGCGCTGCCGTTGCCACCGCTGGACACGGCGTTGAGCTTGCCGGTGTTGACGGTGGACTTCTCGGTGCTGGTCGCGGCCAGGGCACGGAGGTAGTAGGTGGTTTTCAGACCACGGTACCAGGCCATGCGGTAGGTCACGTCCAGCTTCTTGCCGCTGGCGCCGGCGATGTAGAGGTTCAGCGACTGGGCCTGGTCGATCCACTTCTGGCGGCGGCTGGCGGCGTCGACGATCCACTTGGTTTCCACTTCGAAGGCGGTCGCGTAGAGGTCTTTCAACTCCTGCGGGATGCGCTCGATCTGCTGCACGGAACCGTCGTAGTACTTGAGGTCGTTGATCATGACCGCGTCCCACAGGCCGCGTGCCTTGAGGTCGCGAACCAGGTAGGGGTTGATCACGGTGAATTCGCCCGAGAGGTTCGATTTCACGTATAGGTTCTGGTAGGTCGGCTCGATGGACTGCGATACGCCGGTGATGTTGGCGATGGTCGCGGTCGGTGCGATGGCCATGATGTTCGAGTTACGGATGCCGTTCTTGACGCGGGCACGCACCGGGGCCCAATCCAGGGACTCGGTCAGGTCGACGTCGATATACTTCTGGCCACGCGCTTCGATGAGGATCTGCTGGGAATCCAGCGGTAGCACGCCCTGGCTCCACAACGAACCCTGGAAGGTTTCGTAGGCGCCGCGCTCGTCGGCCAGGTCACAGGAGGCCTGGATGGCGAAGTAGCTGACCGCTTCCATGGACTTGTCGGCGAAGTCGATGGCGGCATCTGAGCCGTACGGGATGTGCTGCAGGTACAGCGCGTCCTGGAAGCCCATGATGCCCAGGCCCACCGGGCGGTGCTTGAGGTTGGAGTTGCGCGCCTGCGGCACCGAGTAGTAGTTGATGTCGATAACGTTATCGAGCATCCGCACGGCGGTGCGCACGGTGCGCTCCAGCTTGGCGGTGTCGAGCTTGCCGTCGACGATGTGGCGCGGCAGGTTGATCGAGCCCAGGTTGCAGACGGCGATCTCGTCTTTGTTGGTGTTCAGCGTGATCTCGGTGCAGAGGTTGGAGCTGTGCACCACGCCGACGTGCTGCTGCGGGCTGCGCAGGTTGCACGGGTCCTTGAAGGTCAGCCATGGGTGGCCGGTTTCGAACAGCATGGAGAGCATCTTGCGCCACAGGTCTTTGGCCTGCAGGGTCTTGTAGTTCTTGATCTTGCCGTATTCGATCAGGGCTTCGTAGTACTCGTAGCGCTCCTCGAAGGCCTTGCCGGTGAGGTCGTGCAGGTCGGGTACTTCGCTTGGCGAGAACAGGGTCCACTTGCCGTCATCGAAGACGCGCTTCATGAACAGGTCCGGAATCCAGTTGGCGGTGTTCATGTCGTGGGTACGGCGACGGTCGTCACCGGTGTTCTTGCGCAGCTCGAGGAATTCCTCGATGTCCAGGTGCCAGGTTTCGAGATACGCGCAGACCGCGCCCTTGCGCTTGCCGCCCTGGTTGACCGCGACGGCGGTGTCGTTGACCACTTTCAGGAAGGGCACGACGCCCTGGGATTTGCCGTTGGTGCCCTTGATGTAGGCGCCCAGTGCGCGCACCGGAGTCCAGTCGTTGCCCAGGCCGCCAGCGAACTTGGAGAGCAGGGCGTTATCGCGGATGGCGTCGTAGATACCGCCCAGGTCGTCCGGCACGGTGGTCAGGTAGCAAGAGGACAGCTGCGGACGCAGGGTGCCGGCGTTGAACAGGGTTGGCGTGGAGGCCATGTAGTCGAAGGACGACAACAGGTTGTAGAACTCGATGGCGCGGGCTTCGCGCTGTTCTTCCTCGATGGCCAGGCCCATGGCGACGCGCATGAAGAAGATCTGCGGCAGCTCGAAACGAACGCCATCCTTGTGGATGAAGTAGCGGTCGTAAAGGGTCTGCAGGCCGAGGTAGGTGAACTGCTGGTCCTGCTCGTGGTTGATCGCGGCGCCCAGCTTGGCCAGGTCGTATTCCTTCAGGCGTGGGTCGAGCAGTTCGAACTGCACGCCTTTGTCCACGTAGGCCGGCAGCGCCTTGGCGTAGAGGTCGGCCATTTCGTGATGGGTAGCGGACTCGGCGACTTCCAGGAAAGTCAGAGCCTCGGCGCGCAGGGTGTCCATCAGCAGGCGGGCGGTGACGTAGGAGTAGTTCGGCTCACGCTCAACCAGAGTACGGGCGGTCATCACCAGAGCGGTGTTGACGTCGGTCTGCTCGACGCCGTCGTAGAGGTTCTTCAGGGTTTCTTTCTGGATCAGCGAGCCATCGACTTCTTCGAGGCCTTCGCAGGCTTCGGTGATGATGGTGTTCAGGCGGCCCAGGTCCAGCGGCGCCATGCTGCCGTCGGCACGCTTGATGCGGATGCTCGGGTGGGCGTCGACCGGGGCGTCGACTGCGCCGCGCTTGCGCTCCTGGCTGCGGGATTCGCGATAGATCACGTAGTCGCGGGCGACTTTCTGCTCGCCGGAACGCATCAGGGCCAGTTCGACCTGGTCCTGGATTTCTTCGATATGGATGGTGCCGCCGGAGGGCATACGGCGCTTGAAGGTGGCGGTGACCTGTTCGGTCAGGCGGGCGACGGTGTCATGGATGCGCGACGAGGCGGAGGCGCTGTTGCCTTCCACTGCGAGAAACGCCTTGGTGATGGCGACGGTGATCTTGTCATCGGTGTAGGGGACGACTGTACCGTTGCGCTTGATCACGCGCAGCTGGCCCGGCGCAGTGGCGGCCAGGTCCAGCGTGCTGTCTGTGGCGTGCGGGTTCTCGCGAATGGACTCGTTCTGCATGGGGTCTCCGGATTCTCTCTGTCTCGGTAGCACGTTAGGTGTTGGGCCTGCTTCGTGAGCGGCCTTGTTCTATTGCGTGTGTCGTATTGCATGAAGCATGCCCCGGCGAACCGGTACATGGGTGTCGCTAATAGGGGTCGATCCTGTCGCGGGACGCGGCGAATCGAATGTGCCGAAGCATAGTCAGACGTTGTGAAGATCACAACCTCAAAACACAACATGTAGTGTGACGCGCTTGGCGCGTGCGCTACGGGTGGGCTTGAGCGAAATCAATGTTGGGCTCGGCTGGCCGGGGCTTTCACGGCTGCCGCACTGACCGAACGGCGGTAACGAAAGCGTTACCTGACACGAAATCTTTTTTGCTTGCTTTTTTGCTCGGTTGTGTCTCGATGGCTGATACAACCCCACATATAGGGTTTAACCCGCTCGGATCGACACGATAGTTGCGCTGCTTGGCTAACGCAAGGTGCGAGAAAATGAACAACCTGTGGATAACATGTGGGCGATTTGTGGGTTATCACCTGTGGTCCAGACGCTTCAAGGTCTTGCGCGTTTGTCGCCCGCTGAGTACGAAATGCGAGTCTTCCAAAATCACTTGACAACACTATATGTAGTGTTTGTTTTTCGGCTGTCTTTCCCGCCCAGGCGCCACTTTCCGACAACAGGAAAGGTAAGTGCAGGGCACTTCGGCAATAATGGCTCACTGATATCATTCGAGCGTTCGTGAGCCACGCCATGAATACATCCGAAACGACGCTGCCAACCACCGACGAGCTGTTGCACCAGATCGAGTCGAATCTACTTAGAAAGCGCTTGCGCTTCAGTCCGGACCTGGAGCAGCGGTTCGAATCGGATACCGGCGCAGGACGGGCGCGGATGTTTGTGCTTACTGGGTTAGTGTCCCTGTGCATTTTCAATGCGTTTCTTATCGGCGATTACGCGATGCGACAGGTAAATTTCGCTGAAATCCTGCTGTTGCGTCTGGGCCTGATGACACCTATTGGGCTGTTCTACCTGCTGGTGATTCACCGGGGCGTAACGGCTCGGTGGAGGGAAGGCCTGATGGCCTGCCTGGTGGTGGTGGCGATGGCGATTTCGGGTCAAATTTTCCGTATCACCACTTCGCCAGTCGATATGTTCGACCCGTTTTCCTTCGATCTGATTCTACTGGCCGGGAACATTGTCATCGCGCTGCGCTTCAAGTACGCGCTCGCGGCCTCGGTGGCCGGCCTGCTGGTGATGGCGGGGTACGTACTGTCTTCCTCTACATTGGGCGTTGATGCGCAGTTGTTTTCCCTGGTGCTTGCGACGGCGACGGCGGTTTTCACGCTGGTCGCGAATCTCAGGTTCGAGGTGACCGATCGACGTGCGTATCTGTTCCTCTTGCGTGAGCAGCTGCGCGCTGATGCCATGCGCGAAGACAACCTCACACTGACGCATATCTCCCAGACCGACCCTCTGACCCAGCTGGCGAACCGCCGTCGGTTCGAGCAGGTGTTCGAAGCGACCTGGCGGGAAGCCGGAACGGCGGGCGATGAGGTGGGGCTGCTGATGATCGATATCGACCACTTCAAGGCCTACAACGATGCGTTCGGTCACCCGATGGGTGACGTCTGTTTACAGCGGGTCGCCGCGATTATCGGCAAACAGGTGCGGAAGATTGACCTGGTGGCTCGGTTGGGCGGGGAGGAGTTCGTCGTGCTATTGCCCGAGACGGACTTGCCAACCGCGCGGCGCGTGGCGGAGCGAGTGCGCGCCGCAATCGAGGCCCTGGCGATTCCGCATGCGGCTGGCGGCGATCAGTCTTGCATCACCGTCAGCATTGGTGCCGCTGTGGCCAGACCGGTTGGCGAACTGGCCAGTGCCGACTTGATGCGGCAGGCCGATGAAGCTCTGTATGCCGCCAAGCGGGGCGGTCGCAACCGCTGCCATGTGGCTGCAGCCTGACGCTACAATGCGCCCGATGGCCTGTAAGGAGGGCGCATGACGGATCAAGAAGCTTGGCGAATTCTCATTGTCGAAGACGACCAGCGGTTGGCCGAGTTGACGCGGGAATATCTTGAAGGCAACGGCTTGCACGTTGCTGTCGAAGCGGACGGCGCCCAGGCCGCGGCACGCATCATCAACGAGCGCCCCGATCTGGTGGTGCTCGATCTCATGCTGCCGGGTGAGGATGGGTTGAGCATCTGCCGCAAGGTTCGTGACCGTTATGACGGCCCGATCCTGATGCTCACCGCCCGCGCCGATGACCTCGATCAGGTGCTCGGCCTTGAAATTGGCGCTGACGACTATGTTTGCAAGCCGGTGCGCCCTCGGGTGTTGCTGGCGCGTATCCGCGCGCTGCTGCGTCGACGTGAAGGTGTCGAGACGGCGCCGGCAGCCAGCAAGCGTATCCAGTACGGCCCGCTGGTGGTCGACCATGCACTGCGCGAAGCCTGGCTGCGGGGCGAAGGCATCGAATTGACTGGCGCCGAGTTCGACCTCCTCTGGCTGCTGACCTCCAACCCCGGCCGCATCATGTCGCGCGAGCAGATTTTCGCAGAGCTGCGCGGGATCGAGTACGACGGCCAGGATCGTTCCATTGATGTGCGCATTTCGCGGATTCGTCCGAAAATCGGCGATGATCCGGATCATCCGCGCCTGATCAAGACGGTGCGCGGCAAGGGTTATCTGTTCGTATCCGAAGCGGCTGAAGCGCTGCAGTGAATTCAATCTTCCTGCGCATCTATGGCGGCATGCTCGCTGTGCTGGTGCTGGTTGGGTTGCTGGGCGCAGGCGGCTTGCAGTTGCTCAACGAGGTCCGGGCGGATCGGCATCGGGAGGCGCTGGCCAGCGGGACATTCCGCTTGATGGCCTACAACATGAGCAGCATGACGCCGATCGAGCGGCGTCAGGCGGCAAACCTCTGGGGTCGCTTGCTGGGCATTCCGCTGCGGGTGCGGACGCTGGACGACATCAGCCTGGAGAGCCGCCTGGAAGCACGCCTGCTCAACGGCCAGGTGCTGGTCGAGCAGGTGCGGCCGCACAGCGTCACGGTCTTTTCGCTGGTCAGCGCAGAAGACCGCCTGGCCCTGACCGGTGAAGTGGAGCAGCTCAGCGAGCAGCTGGCGCGCGCGACCATTTACCTGCTTATCGACGAATTGATCCGCTACCCGGAAGACGAACAACCCCGGCGGCTGGCCGAGCTCAAGCAGACGCACGGGTTTGGTTATGAGCTGGACCTGTTGACCCGCGACAGCGCCAGCCTCGACGACGATCAGCGGCGCCGTCTGGATGAAGGCGATACGGTGATGGCTCTGGTTCGCGGTGGCGAAGCCATTCGAGTGTTCGCGGCGGTTTCCGGCACGGCCTGGATCATGGCGCTGGGGCCGCTCTACCAGCTCAATTTGTACCCGCCGCAATTGCTCGCGCTGATCGGCGTGCTCGGCTTGTCGCTGATCGGGTTGATGGTTTATTTGCTGGTGCGACAGCTGGAGCGGCGTTTGCGCGGTGTTGAGCGCGCCGCCACGCGTATCGCTGCCGGCCATCTGGAAACGCGGGTGCCGGATGCCGGGACGGACTCGGTCGGTCGATTGGCGAAAGCCTTCAACGGCATGGCCAGCCACCTGCAGCGTCTGCTGGCGGTACAGCGGGAGATGGTCAGCGCGGTCGCGCACGAACTGCGGACGCCAGTGGCCCGGTTGCGCTTTGGGCTGGAAATGGCTGGTTCGGCGCAGACACCAGAGGCCCGAACGCGCTATCTGGACGACATGGACGGCGACATCGATGATCTCGACCGTCTGGTGGACGAGATGCTGGTCTACACGCGCCTGGAGCGCGGATCACCGGAGTTGACCTTTCAGGCGGTGGACCTCGGCGCGCTGATCGATCAGGTCATCGGCGAGCTCGCTCCGCTGCGCCCAACCGTAAGGGTCGAACGGGGCGCCTGTGTTGCGGCGAACGACACCGGCAGCGTGGTCGATGCCGAGCCCCATTACCTGCGCCGGGCCCTGAGCAATCTGATCACCAACGCCATGCGTCACGCCGAAACCCGTGTGCAGGTGAGCTTCATCGTCGATAACGAGCGGGCGGAGTTGGCGGTGGATGACGACGGCCCGGGCGTGCCGGAAGAGGCGTGGGAAAAGGTTTTCGCGCCGTTCCTACGTCTCGACGACAGCCGCACCCGCGCCTCTGGCGGGCACGGGCTGGGGTTGTCCATCGTGCGGCGGATTTCGTACTGGCACGGCGGCCGCTCGCAGATCGGTCACAGCGAACTGGGCGGTGCGCGCTTCAGCCTGGTCTGGCCGCGTAAGCATACGCAGTAGTGGGCTGAGCCAGTCGCACCGGAGCTGTCGGCCTCATGGGCGAACAGGTTCGCCACTCAGGTTGTGTGAGCGGGCGGGTGTGGAGCGGGCTCTAGGTGATGGGGTAGTAGTTCGCCGGGGCTGATCAGGCCGGGATGCTTACCAGGCTCAGCAGGTAGTCGTCGAACAGAACGAACTGGCCGTCGAGTTCTGCCCCCGTCCGCCATTCCTCCGAGAGGTCGTTGAGCAAGCGCAGCCGCGCATGGCCGCCGGCGTCCTGGTGAATCAGTTCGGCCTCCTGGAAATAGAAGCGTGTCTTGACCAGCGGATAGAGCGCTTTGAACAGGCTTTCTTTGATCGAGAAAGTCAGCGTCACGCGCAGTGCCCGCTGTGCGTCGTCAAGCTCGGCGTAGCCTTCCAGTTCTCGTGGTGTGAGGATTTCGGCCGCCAACCGGTCGGCCCGCTGGATCGCAAGGCGTTTTTCGACATCAAGCCCGAGCCCGCGCCACTGAGCAGCCTGAGCTACGACCACCGCGGCCCAACCGGCGCCGTGCGTGATGGAGCCCACCACGCCGGCCGGCCAGCAGGGTGCGCGGTCTTCGCCTACGGGAGGAA
Organism: Pseudomonas sp. DNDY-54; assembly: GCF_019880365.1. Taxonomy (NCBI): domain Bacteria; kingdom Pseudomonadati; phylum Pseudomonadota; class Gammaproteobacteria; order Pseudomonadales; family Pseudomonadaceae; genus Pseudomonas; species Pseudomonas sp. DNDY-54. Next base: position 2,973,939 of record NZ_CP082271.1, on the reverse strand, counting down.
TGCCAGGCTCGCCGGTGACCCTGCGCAAGGCTTCGAACGCGCAGAGGCGCCCGGCGAGAAACTCGGTCTGACGCTTGCTCACTGCCGCCATGGGGGGAATGCCCCAGCGAATGAAGTCCTCGGGGTCAAGCAGGTCGGAATCGAAACGGGTGCTGACCAGGCGCACGCCGGGCAGGGCGCGCGGCAGTGGCCAATGGTCCTGCAGCGGCGAGCAACAGGCGGGTTGTGGAGGAAGCGGGTTCATGAGCGTTAGTGTGCCTTACCGTTGAGGCAAACGCAGTCCTGCCGTGCCGCCGTCACGCGTCGGCGGGCCGCGCGAGAATTCTGGGCGCGGCTTCGACGATCTGCCGCGATAGATTTTCCATTCGCGGCGACTGCACTTTCCAGGTGTGCCAGTACAACGAAACATCCAACGGTGCGTTTGCCGCCAGATCGACCACCAAGCCCTCAGCCAGCGCATCGTGCAACAGCAGCTCCGGCACCATGCCGTAACCCAGCCCGCAGCGAATGGCACTGAAGCGCGGCTCGGCACCGGGCACGTAGTGGCAGGGATAGGCGCCTTCGGGCAGGCCAAGCTGCTGCAGCAAGAAGGACGAGGTGAGGCGGTCCTTGCGTGTGTAGGCGACGACCGGCGCGTTGCGTGCGGCGTTGCGGGTCAGGCCGTTGGCGAAGTATTGCTGGCGAAACGCGGCGGACGCGACCAGGCGATAGCGCATGCTGCCAAGCGGCGTTGCCGTGCACCCCCGCATGGGCTTGGGTTCGGTGCTGATGCAGCCAATGGCCAGCCCGGTTTCCAGCAGGCTGTAGGTGTGATCCTGGTCCTCGATGGTGAGGTCCAGCAATACGCGTTCTTGAATCAGGACTTCCGCCAGCGCCGGAAAGAACCAGGTGCCGAGGCTGTCGGCATTGAGCGCGGCCACCACCACCAGCGGCGCATCGCTACGCTCGGCCAGATCGGCCATCAGATCGGCTTCGAGCAGGGTGGCTCGCTTGAGGTATTGCAACAATCGCTGACCGGTTTCAGTCGGCCGGCACGGGCGGCTGCGTACCACTAACGCATTGCCCAATGCGCTCTCCAGGGCGCGTACCCGTTGCGAAATCGCCGGCGGGGTCAGATGCAGGCGCAACGCGGCCTGCTCGAAGCTGCCGGTCCTGATGACGGCGCGGAAGGCTTCGGTCTGCTTGGGGTCGAGATTCAAGCGGCTTCTTCCAGATTAAGAAAATGTTTGTATAGCCTAAATTTGCTTAGCTGGGTCAATTTACAAAAGGCCGGCCCCATAATGGCGCACCTTCCATCCGTTATGCCCTGTTCTGGAGTACCGCTGTGACGCTGCTGCACATCATCTATCTGGTCGCCATCACAGCCGAAGCCATGTCGGGAGCCATCATGGGGATGCGGCGCGGCATGGATCTGTTCGGCATTTGCCTGCTGGGGACCGTTACCGCATTGGGCGGCGGCACCGCGCGGGACGTGCTGCTCGGGCATCACCCGATCGGCTGGATTGCTCACCCCGAATACCTAGGCTTTACCGTCGGCGCAGCCATCGTGACCGCCATGGTGGCGCGGCACATGCACCATCTGCGGCAGGTGTTCCTGCTGGTCGACGGTCTGGGGCTGGTGGCCTTCACGGTGATTGGTTGTGGCGTGGCAATGGAAATGGGCGTGCACCTTTCCATCGTCGTGCTGGCCGGCGTGATCACGGGCGTCTTCGGCGGGCTGATGCGCGACATCCTCTGCAACGAGGTTCCGCTGGTGCTGCGGCGCGAGCTGTATGCCACCGTGGCGCTGTTCACCGGTGTGCTGTACGTCGGCCTGCTGTGGCTGGGCATCAGCAACTCGATCGCCTCGCTCGCCACGCTCTGTGCGGGTTTCCTGTTCCGGGTGCTGGCGATGATCTTTGAGTGGAAGCTGCCCGATTTCCAGGGGCGTGATATCCGCGGTCTGGACTGATCGTCCCAGCCGATCCGCCCCAGCGTCACCACTGATTCATATCCGCCGACGGCCGACGGCTCTGCCGTGCAGATTCCCGCTTGCTGAGCCGCTACACTAGCGGCCTGGCAACCAGGGGAATGGATCCGTGCTGAGAGACCTAGGAATAAAGAGTCGCGTGCTGGTGTTGATATTGCTGCCCAGCACAGTGCTAGCCGTGGCGCTTGGCGTCTACTTCACGTGGATGCAGTTGTCGGAAATGCGTCATCAGCTCGACGAGCGCGGGCAACTGATTGCCGAGCAATTGGCGCCCCTGGCAGCGCCGGCCATGGCGCAGGGGTACGGCAAGCGTCTACAGCGGATCCTTAACCAGGTGCTGGACCAGCCGGATGTGCGTGCCGTGTCCATCCTCGACACCGAGCGCAACGTGCAGGCCCATGCGGGGCCGAACATGATCACTCCCTCGCCGCCCACCGACCCGGAGGCGCTGACCCAGGTCAGTAGCGTCGACACCACGCGCATCCTCTTGCCGGTCCTGGGCAAACACCTGAACCTCGCCGCAGACAACCCGGAAGACGACCTTCGCCAGATTGGCTGGCTGGAGCTCGAGCTGTCGCACCAGGGCACGTTGCTGCGCGGGTATCGCAGCCTGTTTACCAGCCTGCTGCTGATCGGCGCGGGGCTGATCATCACCGCGCTGCTGGCGCTGCGGATGAGCACCGCCATCAGCAAGCCGTTGCACAAGGTCAAGGTGGCGGTCGCGCAGCTCAAGGACGGTTATCTAGAAACCCGTCTGCCGGCGCTTGGCAGTCACGAAATGGACGAGCTGGCGGCCGGTATCAACCGCATGGCGGAGGCGTTGCTCAGTGCGCGCGAGGAGCTGCAGCAGAGTATCGACCAGGCCACCGAGGACGTGCAGCAGAACCTCGAGACCATCGAGATCCAGAACATCGAACTGGACCTGGCACGCAAGGAAGCGCTGGAAGCCAGCCGGATCAAATCCGAATTCCTCGCGAACATGAGCCATGAGATCCGTACGCCGCTCAACGGCATCCTTGGCTTCACTCATCTGCTGCAGAAAAGCGACCTCTCACCGCGCCAGCAAGACTATCTGTCGACCATCGAAAAGTCCGCCGACAGCCTGCTCGGGATCATCAACGAGATCCTCGACTTCTCCAAAATCGAGGCCGGCAAGCTGGTGCTCGACAGCATCCCCTTCAACCTGCGCGACCTTATCGAGGACACCCTGACGATTCTCGGCCCGGCGGCGCACTCCAAGCATCTGGAGCTGGTCAGCCTGGTTTACCGCGATACGCCGCTGTCGCTGGTTGGTGATCCGCTGCGGCTCAAGCAAGTGCTGACCAACCTGGTCAGCAACGCCATCAAATTCACCAATGAAGGCACGGTGGTCGTCCGCGCCATGGTCGAGGATGAACGTTCCGATCGGGCGCAATTGCGCATCAGCGTGCAAGACACCGGAATTGGCCTGACCGATCAGGATCTGCGCTCGCTGTTTCAGGCGTTCAGCCAGGCGGACAATTCGTTGTCGCGCCAGCCAGGCGGCACGGGGCTTGGGTTGGTAATTTCCAAGCGCCTGATCGAGCAGATGGGCGGTGAAATCGGGGTCGACAGCATTCCTGAAGAAGGCTCCGAGTTCTGGATCAGCCTGAGCTTGCCGAAAGCGCGTGACGACATCGAAGACCTGCCTCGTGCGGGGCTCGTGGGCCGCCGGGTCGGCGTGCTCGAGCAGCACCCGCTGGCGCGCCAGGCGTTGCAACATCAACTGGAAAGTTGCGGGCTGGAGGTGCTGCCATTCGAAAGCCTGGACCTGCTGCACGACGCGGTTGCCGCAGCGCATAGCAGCGAGACTCAGATAGATATCGCCGTGCTTGGCGTCAGCCAGCGCGAGATTGCCCCCCAGCAACTCTGCCAGCGCCTATGGGATTTCGAAGCGTTGGGCTGCAAATGCATCGTGCTGTGCCCAACCAGCGAACAGGCGCAGTACCACGATGCGCTGCCCGAATCACATACGCATGCCCAGCTGCAAAGCAAACCGGCTTGCACCCGCAAGCTGCAGCGGGTCCTTCTCGATCTGCTGCGCCCGCCACAGGCGCTGGTTGAAAGCCTCGCGCTGCCTGAAACCCGGCCACCCCGCGTCCTCTGTGTGGACGACAATCCGGCCAACCTGTTGCTGTTGGAAACCCTGTTGACTGACATGGGCGGCGAAGTCGAGGCGGTGAGCAGTGGGCAGGAAGCGCTGGAGGCGGTGAAGCGCAGATCCTTCGATCTGGTGTTCATGGACGTGCAGATGCCCGGGATGGATGGGCGCCAAACCACCGAGGCAATACGTCTCTGGGAAGCCGATTCTGGCCAGCCGCCATTGCCCGTCATCGCGCTCACCGCGCATGCGCTGTCCAACGAAAAACGCTCACTGCTGCAGAGTGGCCTGGACGATTACCTGACCAAGCCAATCAGCGAGCGGCAATTGGCTCAGGTGATCCTGAAATGGACCGGCTTGCCGCTGGCACGCAGCTTCCTTGCGGCACCTGCCGAGCCGCTGCTACCGGACACCCTCCTGAAAGTGTTGGATTCCGAAGAAGGCTTGCGTCTGGCGGCCGGAAAAGCCGATCTGGCTGCAGACATGATGAGCATGTTGTTGGCCTCGCTGGAGGATGACCGCCGCGCCATTCGTGAGGCACGCCTGGTGAATGACCGGCAGGCCCTGATTGACCGCATCCATCGCCTGCACGGGGCGACCCGTTACTGCGGCGTTCCGCAGTTGCGCGCCGCCTGCGAGCGTAGCGAGACGTTGCTGAAGCAGAACCATCCGAGCGCTGTTCAGGCGATGGATGAGCTCGACAGCGCAATCGAGCGTCTCGAGCACGAGGCGCGCGTCGTCTAGGCGAGCCGGCTAGCTAGACGGTTCGCTCCGCAGTCGGGGCCTCGCATGCTCAGCAGCCTTTGCAAAGCATGCGGGGCCATTACGGCGCGAGGCGAATAGCCGCTGGCGTGACCGAAACAAAGGGCAGTCAGTCGCCCATGACCACACCTTCCCGACGCGGATCGGCCCCGCCGAACCAGCCACTGTCCGTGCGCTGGATGGCCTGCAAGCCGCTGGTCATCTCCGTTTCATTAATAACGTGACCGCGGTCCTTCAACGACTGCACCGTGCTCGCGGGGAAGCGCCCGGCTTCGAGCACGGTCGGGCCGTTGAAGCTGCCGAAGTTCGGCAGGTCGATTGCACGCTGGGCATCCAGACCCCAGTCATACATTCCCAGCAGCGTTTTCGCGGCGAAATGGATAATCGCCGCGCCACCTGGGGAGCCAACACTGGCCAGAAAGCGATCCCCCGCAGCGTCGAATACCAAGGTCGGGCTCATGCTCGAGCGTGGGCGCTTGTTCGGCTCGACCCGGTTTGCCACCGGCTGACCCATGGCGTCGTAGGGTTCGAAGGCGAAATCGGTGAGTTCGTTGTTCAGCAGATAACCACCCGCCAGCCCGGTGCCGCCATCGTTGAGCAGGCGTGAGCCGAACGCCTGTTCGATGGTCGTCGTCATCGCCAATGCGTTGCCTTCGGCGTCCACGATGCTGATGTGGCTGGTGCCGTATTCCGGCTGCTCGGTCTGGGAAGCGAATGCAATGGGCATTTCTCCGGGCTCGCCTGGCTCGGCGGTGCCCATGCTGCGCGGACCGATCAATGCAGCGCGCTGCTTGAGGTAGGCCGGTGCGAGCATGCTGTTCCAGGTGCGACCCGGTACCGGAACGAAATCAGGATCGGCCAGGTATTTGGCGCGATCGGCGTAGGCCAGGCGAGAGGCCTCGGTGTAGCGGTGCAGGAAATCGGCGGACGGCACGCCCTGATCGAGCGGCTGGAAGGGAGGCAACTTCTCCAGCATTCCGAGAATCTGCATCTGGGTGATGTGGCCGGACGAGGGCGGCGGGAACCCGCAGACCTGATAGCGCTTCTGCCAAAGCGTGCAGATGGCGTCGCGCTGGCGCGGTTGGTAACCCTCCAGATCACTCAGGGTGATGCGGCCAGGATTGCTCGGGTGCGTGTTCACTTGCACAACCAGCGCCCGGGCATTGGCGCCCGTGTAGAACGCGTCACTGCCGCGCGCGGCGATGTCTTTCAGCAGGGCGGCGAGGGCGGGATTGCGCAACCGATGGCCCACCGGCCAGGGCGATCCGTCCGGCTGGTAATAAAATGCAGCCGCCGGCGGGTTCTCGCGCAGCGCCGGGTCGCTCAGCAGCAGGCTGTGCAAGCGCGGGCTGATGTCGAAACCCTCGTCAGCGAGCTGGATGGCCGGTTGCAAAAGTTCTCGCCAGGGCAGCTTGCCATGCTGCTGATGCGCGTGTTCGAGCATCCTCACGGTGCCCGGCACGCCCACCGAACGGCCACCAACCACGGCTTCCTGGAAATCCATGGGGCTTCCGTCGGCTTTCAGGAAGAGCGCTTCGTTAGCCGCGGCGGGCGCGGTCTCACGCCCGTCCAGCGCGGTCACCTGCTCGCCATCCCAATGCAGCAGAAAGGCCCCACCGCCCAGGCCACTGGACTGCGGCTCAACCAGCGTCAACACCATCTGTACCGCCACGGCCGCATCCATCGCACTGCCACCGGCCTTGAGGATTCTGTAACCCGCCTCGGTCGCCAACGGGTTGGCGGCGGCCACGGCGAAACGCTCCGTGGCCCAACCGGGTTTGGCCGTATAGCCGCTGGAAGCCTCCGGAGCGGGTGGTGTCGGGCTGGATATATCCTGGCTGGTACAGGCGCTAAGGCTGGCGAGTAACGCGGAGACGATCAGTGCAGCGGGACCGAGAGGCATGGGGAGTTCCTTATGGGACGCAGAGACGCGTGCTGCTTATAGACCTAGACCACAGACAACTATCTGCCAAGCTTGATCGCTGCGTTTGATCCGTGCTCGCGCTCGATACGGCCCGGCATGGATCGTCCAGTGAGCGCGGGGCGCCGTGGAGCTGCAACGAAAGTCGAGCGGTATGCCCGTGTCCGGTCGTTGCCGGTATCATGTGCGCCTTCCAAATGCCGCTCGGTTCATCGACGCCATGACAATTCAGTACCCGACCATTGCCGACTGCGTTGGCAATACGCCTCTGGTTCGCCTGCAGCGTCTGCCCGGCGAAACCAGCAATACCCTCCTGGTCAAACTCGAAGGCAACAACCCGGCGGGGTCCGTCAAGGATCGGCCTGCGTTGTCGATGATCGCCCGTGCCGAAGCGCGCGGCGATATCAAACCCGGCGATACGCTGATCGAAGCCACCTCGGGCAACACCGGCATCGCCCTGGCGATGGCGGCGGCAATCAAGGGCTATAAGTTCATTCTGATCATGCCGGACAACTCCAGCGCCGAGCGCAAGGCGGCGATGACCGCCTATGGTGCCGAACTGGTGTTGGTGAGCAAGGAAGAAGGCATGGAGGGTGCCCGCGACCTGGCGGTGAAGATGGCCGCAGAAGGCCGGGGCAAGGTGCTCGATCAGTTCGCTAATGGCGACAACCCCGAAGCGCATTACAACAGCACGGGGCCGGAGCTTTGGCAGCAGACCAACGGCAGCATCACCCACTTCGTCAGTTCCATGGGCACCACGGGCACCATCATGGGTGTATCGCGCTACCTGAAGGAGAAGAACCTGGCGATTCAGATTGTTGGTCTGCAGCCGATGGAAGGTGCGTCAATCCCTGGCATCCGTCGGTGGCCGCAGGAATACCTGCCGAAAATCTACCAGTCCGAGCGCGTCGATCGCATCGTCGATATGGCTCAGGACGAGGCCGAGCACGTGATGCGCCGCCTGGCCCGCGAAGAGGGCATCTTCTGCGGTGTGTCGTCCGGGGGCGCCGTGGCAGCAGCGCTGCGGCTGTCGCTGGAAGTTGAGAATGCGGTGATCGTCGCGATCATCTGCGACCGGGGCGATCGCTATTTGTCGACGGGCGTCTATGACCAGGCCTGATCGGAGTGCTCGCGCTCAAGGTAGAACCTGCTGATGGCCAAACGCAGCGGCGGCTTGCGCTTTCAGCCCAGCGGCGGTGAGAAGAAGCCGCAGATTCCAACCGGAAAGAAGCAGCGCCTGCGTATCGAGCGGCTGGCCAACGACGGCCGTGGCATCGCATTTTTCGAGGGCCGCACCTGGTTCGTCGATGGCGCGCTGCCGGGCGAAGAGGTTGAAGCACGTGTGACGGGCGCGCGCAGTCAGGTGGTCGAGGCGCGCAACGAACGTGTGCTGACCGCCAGCCCGCAGCGTCGCAGCGAGCCTTGCCCGCATGCGCGGGTCTGCGGTGGCTGTAGCCTGCAGCATGTGCCCGCCGCTGATCAGTTGGCGCTTAAACAGCGCAGCCTTGCCGAACAGCTGTCGCGTCAGGCGGGTGTCGAGCCAGCGCACTGGTCAGCGCCGCTGAGCGGCCCGGAGTTCGGCTATCGCCGCCGCGCTCGGTTGGCGGTGCGCTGGGATCATAAGGCGCGGCGGCTGGACGTGGGTTTCCGCGCCGGCGCCAGCCAGGACATCGTTTCCATCCGTGAATGCCTGGTGCTGGTACAGCCCTTGCAAACGCTGTTGCCAGAGTTGTTGGCTGTGTTGCATGCATTGGACAGGCCGCAGGCGATCGGGCATGTGGAACTGTTCAGCGGTACGGCGATAGCGGTGCTCGTGCGCCATACGGTCGCGCTGGCTGATGCGGACCTGCAGCGGCTGTCGGCTTTCGCACAGGCACAGGGCGTGCAGCTCTGGTTGCAGGGCGAGGGTGGTCCGCAGCCGCTGGACCCGGCGTACAGCCTGGGATATCGACTGCCGGCGTGGGCGCTGGAGTTGGCCTGGCAGCCTGGGGATTTTGTGCAGGTGAATGCCCCGGTAAACGAGGCGATGGTCGCTCAGGCGCTGGACTGGCTGGCGCCTGAGCCGGGCGAGCGGGTGCTGGACCTCTTTTGCGGGTTGGGCAACTTCACCCTGCCATTGGCACGTAATGGTGCGCAGGTGGTCGCGGTGGAAGGCGTGGCGGAGATGGTCGAGCGGGCCCGCACCAATGCGGCGCGCAACGGTCTGCTCAATGCGCACTTTTATCAGGCGGACCTGTCGAAGCCGCTGGCCGAGGCACAGTGGGCCGAAGGGGGCTTTCAGGCGGTTTTGCTCGATCCTCCTCGCGATGGTGCGTTGGAAATAGTGCGGCAGATGACGACTTTAGGCGCAAGGCGCGTGGTCTATGTTTCATGCAATCCTGCCACGCTGGCGCGGGATGCAGCCGAGCTGATCGGACAGGGCTATCAGCTCAAGCGGGCCGGGGTTCTGGATATGTTTCCACAAACCGCGCACGTCGAAGCGATGGCGTTGTTCGAGCGGCCGATGTAGCGCAAGAATTTTTTGGCAGGCGAGAGGCCTACGGTTCAACCGACCGACTCACAGAAAGTCGGCGTATTCGGCGCAGATACGCGCAGAGGGAAGGTAATAGATGGTCCAGGTCAGAGCGCTTCAGCCGATCAATACCGACGGCAGCATCAACCTCGATGGCTGGCTCGATCATGTGTTGGGGATGGACCCGGCACTCGACCGCGATGCACTCAAGCAGGCATGCGAATTCGCACGAGAAGCCGAGCAGCAGGCCAACGCCGCACAGAACCTTTGGAGTGAAGGCACCTCCAGTTACCAGACGGGGCTGGAGATTGCCGAGATCCTCGCTGACCTCAAGCTCGACCAGGACAGCCTGGTGGCGGCGGTGATCTACCGCGCCGTGCGTGAGGGCAACGTCCAGCTGGCAGATGTTCACCAGCAGTTCGGTCCGGTGGTTGCCAAACTGATCGAAGGCGTGCTGCGCATGGCGGCCATCAGTGCCAGCCTCACCTCTCGCGAGTCGCTGGTGCTGGGCTCCCAGACGCAGGTGGAAAACCTGCGCAAAATGCTGGTGGCGATGGTCGATGACGTTCGCGTGGCCTTGATCAAACTGGCCGAGCGCACCTGCGCGATCCGTGCGGTCAAAAACGCCGACGATGACAAACGCCACCGCGTCGCCCGGGAAGTCTTCGATATCTATGCGCCGCTGGCCCATCGCCTGGGCATCGGACATATCAAGTGGGAACTGGAAGATCTGTCGTTCCGCTATCTCGAGCCCGAGCAGTACAAGCAAATTGCGCAACTGCTGCATGAACGCCGACTGGACCGCGAACAGTACATTCAGAACGTTGTGCAGCAGCTGAGGGATGAGCTGACGGCGACTGGCATCCACCCGGAGATTGACGGCCGCGCGAAGCACATCTATTCAATCTGGCGGAAGATGCAGAAAAAGGGGCTGCAGTTCAGCCAGATCTACGACGTTCGCGCCGTGCGGGTGCTGGTGCCGGAGGTGCGTGACTGCTATACCGCGCTCGGTATCGTGCACACCCTGTGGCGGCACATCCCCAAGGAATTCGACGACTACATCGCCAACCCCAAGGAAAACGGCTACCGCTCGCTGCATACCGCCGTGCTCGGCCCGGAGGGCAAGGTGCTGGAGGTGCAGATTCGCACCCTCGCCATGCACGAGGAAGCCGAACTGGGCGTCTGCGCACATTGGCGCTACAAGGGCACCGACGTCAATTCCAGCTCCAACCATTACGAAGAGAAAATCGCCTGGCTGCGTCAGGTGCTCGAATGGCATGAGGAACTGGGCGACATCGGCGGGCTGGCCGATCAGCTGCGCGTGGACATCGAGCCCGACCGTGTCTACGTGTTCACGCCGGACGGCCATGCCATCGATCTGCCCAAGGGCGCCACGCCACTGGACTTCGCCTACCGCGTGCACACCGAGATCGGTCATAACTGCCGTGGTGCCAAGATTAATGGGCGCATCGTACCGCTCAACTACAGCCTGCAGACCGGCGAGCAGGTCGAGATCATCACCAGCAAGCACGGCTCGCCGAGCCGCGACTGGCTGAACCCGAACCTCGGCTATATCACCACCTCGCGCTCGCGGGCGAAGATCGTCCACTGGTTCAAATTGCAGGCCCGCGACCAGAACGTGGCGGCCGGCAAGGCGTTGCTGGAACGTGAACTGGGCCGTCTCGATCTGCCGCCGGTGGATTTCGACAAGCTGGCGGAAAAAGCCAACCTGAAAACCGCCGAGGATATGTTCGCTGCGCTCGGTGCGGGCGATTTGCGGCTCTCCCAGCTCGTCAACCATGCGCAGCAGCTCGTCGAGCCAGACAGCCATTCGGCTGATCAGCTCGAGCTGATTCCACGACGCCCCACCAGTACCAAGCCGGGCAAGCGTGGCGATGTGCAGATTCAGGGCGTTGGCAACTTGCTGACGCAAATGGCGGGCTGCTGCCAGCCACTGCCGGGCGACCCGATCGTCGGCTACATCACCTTGGGTCGCGGCGTCAGCATCCATCGCCAGGATTGCGCGTCTGTGCTGCAACTGGCCGGGCGTGAGCCCGAGCGGATCATTCAGGTCAGTTGGGGGCCGATTCCGGAGAAAACCTACCCGGTCGATATCGTCATTCGCGCCTACGACCGTTCCGGCCTGCTGCGTGACGTGTCGCAAATCCTGCTCAATGAGCGAATCAACGTGCTTGCCGTCAACACTCGCTCGAACAAGGAAGACAGCACGGCGCAAATGACGCTGACCATCGAGATCCCGGGGCTGGATGCGCTGGGAAGGTTGCTCAGTCGGATTTCGCAGTTGCCCAATATTATCGAGGCGAAGCGCCAACGCACCACCTGACCTGCTCTGCTTGGCCATACGGCGTTGAAAGCCTGCTAAAAAATGCTCATTGGCAACAGCCAACTCCGATTTTCAGCAGGCTTTCGCCTTGTCTGGCCTTCGCTCGCGACGTTCGGTGCCGGGCCCAAGTCTTCAGGTGGCGGACCGTAGGGTGGATGTCGCCTTTTACATCCACCAAAACGAGCCATTGAACACCGCCCCGGCCCGACAATGATCCGCTCGTTTGCGGTGGATGGGTGAAGCGTCATCCACCCTACGTTGGCCATTGAGCTGCGGCGGCAAGGAGCCCGTAGGGTGGATGTCGCTTTTTACATCCACCATAGCGAACCCCCGAACACGGAAACGGCCCGACAACAATCCGCTCGTTTAGGGTGGATGGATGAAGCGTCATCCACCCTACAATGGCTTCAGCTTCACTCTCAGGCTTTCACCGAGGACTCTCATGTACCAGCTCAACGACCTTCTGCACCTGATGGCGCGTCTGCGAGACCCGCAGCATGGCTGCCCTTGGGATCTGCAGCAGGACTACGCCAGCATCGTTCCGCATACGCTGGAAGAGGCATACGAGGTGGCGGACGCCATCGAAAGTGGCGATTTCGATCACCTGCCCGGCGAGCTGGGCGACTTGCTGTTTCAGGTCGTCTATTACAGCCAGTTGGCAAAGGAGGAGGGGCGTTTCGAGTTCGATGCGGTAGTCGATGGCATCACTCGCAAGTTGCTGCGCCGGCACCCGCATGTGTTTCCCGACGGTGACCTGTATGGCTCTCCCGAGCTGCCGCGCCTGGACGAGACGGCGATCAAGCAGCGCTGGGAAGAGATCAAGGCCGAGGAACGTGCCGAGAAATCCGTCGCCCCCGAGCAGCTATCGCTCCTTGATGACGTGCCAAACGCGTTGCCCGCCTTGAGCCGCGCCGCCAAGTTGCAGAAGCGTACCGCGCAGGTCGGCTTCGACTGGCCGGATGCTCTTCCGGTGGTCGACAAGGTGCGCGAAGAGCTGGACGAAGTGCTCGAAGCCATGAGCGAGAACGACGCCGAGGCCATCGCCGAGGAGATCGGTGACCTGTTGTTCGTCACGGTAAATCTGGCGCGGCACCTGAAGGTCGATCCGGAGAATGCCTTGCGTTCGGCGAACCGCAAGTTCGAGCGGCGCTTCCGCTTTATCGAGCAAGCCTTGCGGGAAAGCGGCCGGCCCATCGAGAATTGCGACCTGGAAACCCTCGACGCGCTCTGGGGTGAAGCCAAGAAAGCCGAGCGGTCACTTTCCTGCGGTTAATAATGGCGAGCACCTAAGGTGGATGTCGTTTTTTACATCCACCACAATGCTGCCGGCGGATCGGTACACCCGACCCGCCCCACGTCCAATTTGAATCCACGACGAGACGAGCCGACACATGAGTCTTTCCCTTCGCGATCAGCTGCTCAAAGCCGGGCTGGTCAATGAGAAGCAGGCCAAGCAGGCCGGTAAGCAGCAGCAGAAACAGCAGCGTCTGGTGAAGAAAGGCCAGCTCGAAAAGGACGACTCTCAGCGCGAAGCAGCGCTCAAAGCGCAGGCAGAGAAGCTGGCCCGCGATCAGGAGTTGAACCGCCAGCACCAGCAAAAGGCAGAGCAGAAGGCGCGCACCGCGCAGATCAAACAATTGATCGAAACCAGTCGCCTGCCCAAGCTGACCACCGAGGACTACTACAACTTCGTTGATGACAAGAAGGTGAAGCGCCTGTCGGTGAACGCGTTGATGCGCAACAAGCTGTCCAGCGGCTCGCTGGCCATCGTCCGGCACGGCGGTGGCTACGAAGTGATTCCGCGAGAGGCCGCACTAAAGATTCAGGAGCGCGACCCGCGCCGCATCGTGCAGCTCAACACCCAGACTGAAGCGCCGGACGCCGACGATCCGTACGCGGCGTACCAGATTCCAGATGATCTGATGTGGTGAGCCGTCCGGCTCGCTGATCGGGCCTGCTGCCCTGGATTGGCAGCAGGTTGTTGGCCATCAGCTAGGGTTTTCTCCCACTTCCGGTAGGCCGTTCGGCCGTCGCCCTGAATGACCCTGACGCAGAACCCGCGGCCAGGTGGACGGTGAGCGCATAGCGCGGTACGCGAGCGCGCCCGTTTCCCAACCAAGCGTTGCGGGTCATCCCGGTGAGCGTTCCTTGCGCGTGGCGCGCTGGTCGTTGTGGGCGGCTCCGACGGAAGGACGGATTTATGCCAGCGCTGCGGCCTCTACTGCTATAGCCCGTCCGGGCTTTCCGGTTTCAGCAGGAGGACAGCACCATGGAAAACACCCGTTATTCGGATGAGAGAGAGACGCATGCCTTGCAGGCCCAAGGCGTGCCTGGCGACCCGGAAGAGCCCGGTGTACCGGACCTACCCAGCGAGCCGGGCGAGCCGACCCTTCCCGACCAGCCGCCGCCTGCGCCAGTTGCATAAAACCGGGCTATAGCGTGGCGCCTGTGAAGGCCTGAGCCCGGGCGAGCAGGTCGATAACCTGCTCGTCGTCGGTCTGATCGAAATTTTCGTAATGACGGCCAACCCCGATGAAGGGTTCGGGCATTGCCAGGCAAACGAGTTCATCCACGTCCGCTCTCAACATCTCTATCTCTGCACGCGGCCCAACCGGAACCGCCAGGACAATCCTGCGTGGGCTCGATTTTTTAAGCCCTTTCAACGCAGCGCGGACGGTTGCCCCTGTTGCGATCCCGTCGTCGATCACGATCACGCAGCGATCAGTGACGGCCGGTGCGGGCCGACCGCCACAGTAGCGTTGACGACGGCGCTCCAGCTCGACCAGCTGGCGGTGCATCTCTTCCTCGAACCAGTTCGGCGGTGGTGCGATCTGGTTGACCAGTTCCTGGTTGATGACCCACTTGGGTTCCGCCCCGTCGATCACGGCGCCCAGCGCCAGCTCCTCGTTACCGGGTGCGCCAATCTTGCGTACCAGAACCAGATCGAGGGGTGCCTTGAGACGATGCGCGACTTCGAAGGCGACGGGCACGCCGCCGCGCGGCAACGCCAGCACCAGCGGGTTAAGGTCGGATAAGTGGCCCAGCGCTTCGGCGAGTTCCTGCCCAGCATGCTGGCGGTCGCGAAAAAGATAGGATTCAGGCATGAACGCACGCATGGCTCATTCTCCGAATGGGTAGGTATCCGGAATGATTTCGCCGTCGATCTGTTGCGGCCCAATGGGCGTCACTGCCGTGGTCTCAGCCAGCCAGATCAGGGCGTCGAACTGTTCAGACAGTATGGCTTGGAAATAGTGGCTTTGCCGCTCGGTAGCCGGCCGGTAGATGACGCCGATCGCCCGCTCCAGCCGGGGCCGGGCGAGCGTCTGACGCAAGGAGGCATCATCGCGCCAGGTGGTCAGTGATGAGGCAACGCCGGTACGTAGAAAGAGCTGTTCCCAGCTGTCCGGGCGTGATGGGCGGACCTGCTTGATCTGCATTGGCTCGTCCCAGTTGTCTGCTGCTGCCACCTCGCCATGGTCGGTCGCCATGCCGATCAGCACCGCGTCGCGACCAAACGCGGTTCGGCACAGCTCGCCGATGTTGAACTCGCCGCCCCATCCCATGGACGTCGAGGCGGCGTTACCGATATGCGAGTTGTGCGCCCAGACCACGGCCTTAGCATTCTCGCCACGGTGTTCCAATAGCGCACGGAGGGTGTCGAACATGTGCCGGTCGCGCAGATTCCAAGACTCTGCGGAGCCCTGGTACATGGCTCGGTAATACTGCTCGGCGGCGAGCACCACGCGGGCGTTGCGCTCCGCATTGAAGAAGCTGCCGCCGTCTCGTTCAAGGTATTCCAGCCGTTGATCGAGCAGGGCGCGCAGCTGCTCAACGACGGCGTCTTCGCAAGACGGCTCGCCGAGCATCACCTTGTGGCCGTAAATGGCCGGTTCTTCGTGCCAAGGGCTGAGGCAGCCGTAGCGGCGGCGTGCGGCGCTGGCGGCTTGCGGGTCGATGCGGTCGAGATAATCCAGCACTTCGCGGATCGAGGAGCCGAGGCTGTACACGTCCAGCCCGCGAAACTCGACCCGCTCCTCTGGGGCGAGCGGTTCGTTGTGGCTGCGCAGCCAGCCGACGAACTCGGCCACTTCCTGGTTGCGCCACATCCAGGTCGGAAACCGCTTGAAACCTTCGTCCACCCAGGTCGATGGCTGCAGATGACGGGCGAAATGGTCTATTTTTGCGGCATCCGGCCAGTCAGCTTCAGCGGCGATGATCGTGAAGCCGTGGCGCTCGACCAGCCGTCGGGTAATTTGCGCGCGCGCCCGATAGAACTCGGACGTGCCATGGCTAGCTTCACCAATCAACACCACTTTTGCGTCGGCGAATTGATCGAAGGGGTCCGCAAACGCCGGGTCGTCCATTGCCGGGAGGGGTGTCGCGTGCTGGCGTAGCAACTCGACCAGCTGTTCTTCGGTCGTCTCGGTAGGTCGCGGGCGTGATCGAATCATGGCCTTGTCTCCTGGATCCTTTCTTTACCGATGACCGACGGTCTCAGGCCCCGTTTCAGACCGTTCGGCAGGTCGTCCGATCAAGCGTAAGCGGCAGAACTGAAACAGGCGAACTAGTCTCTAAACAAAGCGACGCCAATATCGGCGAGCGTAATTGCCGAAGGCGCTAGAACAAGGGGGCATCCATGACGACTTGGATCATCGCGTACAGTAAAGACGGCAACACTTCCATTCTCAGGACCGAGTCCGATCACCAGCCGGATATAGACGAGGCAGTAGCGCTGGTAACGCAGAAAGCTGAGCACGACTACGCGGGCGAGGACGATGCCTACGAGCATGATCCAGACATCGAGGAGACACCGGCCACCCGGCTGGCTGAACGCTTCGGTATCACCGTAACCGGAATTTCCCAGGCCTGATCGTCGATCAAGCCACCTGCCACACACTCCCATCCCCAACCACGTACAGACGCCGACCCGGGTCGGCGTCGACCTCCATCATTCCAGTGAAGCTGCCAAAGGCCGGCAATAGGCTGACACGCGTGCCGATGCAAAAGCAGGGCAGGCGAAGGGTCTGCCGGCCGCGGCCGTTGAGGCGGAAAGCGGGATGCAGATGGCCGGCCAGCACGTGATGTGACGGGTGTGGCTCGGGTTCGTGTTGCAGCGCAAAAGGGCCGAGCAGGAGGGGCTCTTCAACAATCGTCATGCCGAGCGTGGTGGGCGGATCACCGGCACGTTTATCGTGATTGCCGCGGATCAGCGTGATCGGCAAGTCGCCGTGGGTCTCGCGCCACTCATGCAGTTGCGCCAAGGTGGCGGGTGTCTGTGATTCCGGTGCGTGCAAAAAATCGCCAAGGAAGATCAATTGCCTGCAGCGATATCGGCCGAGCAGATCGTCCAGCCGCTGCAGATTGGCCTGAGTGGTGCCGTGTGGCACCGGTTGGCCGAGGCGTCGGTAGGCGGCGGCCTTGCCGAAGTGGATATCAGCGATCAACAGCGCCTGTTGTTCCGGCCAGTAAATAGCCTTGTCGGCGAGCAGCCAGAGTTCGGTCTGTTCCAGTTCGATGGGCAGGTGTGGGGTCATGCGGCGAGTTTAACGTGAGCGTTCGAGGGTTCCCACGCTCCGTAGGCGGTTGATCGGTCTGGCCATACCAACCGGGAAAGGAGCAGGCGACGGTTCAGCCTGGTGGCCGCGCTTTCTTCTGTCTCGGCGTACCGTCTTTAGTCTGGCGCGGTTTGCGCTTGGCGCTGGTCTCCCGTTCCACGTCAATACGGGCGTTGGCCTCTGGCTGGTAGCCACCGGGGCCGGCGGCCTTGTCGAGTTCGGCAACCATCCGACGAATACGGTCGGCCAGCTTCTCCGAACTCATGCTTTCGCGGAAGCGCTCGACCATCAAGGGAAAGGCTAGCGGCGTGGTCCGTCGAACCGGATGGATATCCAGCCGGCGCTGCTGTAGCCGCGTCAAGGTCTGTTCCAGCCGGTCGACCTCCAGTTCCTGGCGGAGTACCTCTTCTTCGGCTTGCGTCAGTAGCAGGTTGGTCGGGTCGTACTGACGGAACACGTCGAAGAACAGCCCGCTGGAAGCCTGCAGTTGTCGCGCGCTTTTCTGCGCACCGGGGTAACCGGAAAAGACCAGGCCGGCAATGCGCGCGATCTCGCGGAAACGTCGACGCGCCAGCTCGCCTGCATTGAGGCTGGCCAGCACGTCATGCAGTAAATCGTCCTGGCTAAACAGCGCCGGGGTCAGCCATTGCAGCCAGTCCACTTCGGTGGCCGAGAGCAGCTCGAAGCCATAGTCGTTGACGGCGATGGAAAAGGTCAGCGGCTGACGTTGACCCATTCGCCAGGCCAGCAGACTGGCGAGGCCGAGATGCACGTGACGGCCGGCGAACGGGTAGAGAAAGAGGTGCCAGCCCTCGCGCGATTTCATGACTTCCGCCAGCAATGTGGTTTCGGTCGGCAGCGTCGACCACTCCATTTGCACGCGCAGCAGCGGCTCAACCAAACGCATCTCATCGCTAGTGAACGCACCCTGCGAGGCCGCACCAAGCTGCTCGACGACGGCATCGGCGAGTTCGCTGGAGAGCGGCATACGACCGCCATTCCAGCGCGGCACGGCGGCTTTCTTGCCGGTTGCACGGCTGACGTAAGCGGTCATGTTTTCGACTCGCACCAGCTCCAGAAGGCGCCCGCCGAAGAGAAAATTGTCACCGGGGCGCAGGCGGGCGATGAACCCCTCCTCGACGGAGCCGAGGGAGCGACCGCTGCCGCCTTTGGCCCAGAATTTCACCGTCAGGCTGGCATCGCTGACGATGGTGCCGATGCTCATGCGATGGCGCAGGGCGACGCGACGGCTGGGCACTTTCCATAATCCCGTCTCGTCAGGTTCGACGCGTTGATAGTCGGGATAGGCCGTCAACGAATGGCCGCCGTGACGGACAAAGGCCAGCGCCCATTGCCACTGTTCCTCGTCCAGATCGCGATAGGACCAGGCTTGGCGGACTTCCGTGAACTGCGATTCGGGGCGGAAGCCACCGCCTAGCGCCATGCTGACCAGATGCTGCACCAACACGTCCAGGGGTCGGTGTGGAGCACTGCGTGCTTCAATCCGCCGCTCGGCGACGGCAACCTTGGCCGCCGCGGCTTCCACCACCTCGAAGCTGTTGGTCGGCACGAGGGTAACGCGGGAGGCCCGCCCGGGCGCGTGACCGGAACGGCCAGCACGCTGCATCAAACGCGCAACCCCCTTGGGCGAGCCAATCTGTAGCACGCGTTCGACTGGCAGGAAGTCCACGCCGAGATCCAGACTGGAGGTGCAGACCACCGCCTTCAGTGCGCCCTGTTTCAGGCCCAACTCGACCCAGTCACGGACTTCACGCGCGAGCGAGCCGTGGTGCAGGGCGATCAGTCCGGCCCAGTCCGGGCGCGCCTCGAGAATCGCCTGATACCAGAGTTCCGATTGCGAGCGGGTGTTGGTAAAGACCAGGGACGTAGCGGCCGAGTCGATCTCTTCGACGACCTGCGGCAGCATGCGCAGGCCGAGGTGGCCGGCCCAGGGGAAGCGCTCGATGTTCGGCGGGAGCAGGGTATCGACGTGCAGTTGCTTGTCGATTTTGCCTTGCACGAGCTTGCCGCTGTTCGGGTGCAACAGCACCTCCAGCGCATGCGGTTGATTGCCCAGCGTGGCTGAGAGGCCCCAGACGATCAGCTCCGGCATCCAGTGGCGCAGACGGGCCAGCGCCAATTGCAGTTGCACACCGCGCTTGTTGCCGAGGAGTTCGTGCCATTCATCGACCACCAGCATGCGCAACCCGGCAAAGGCCTGGCGGGCATCGGCGCGAGTCAGCAGGAGTGTCAGGCTTTCCGGCGTGGTGACCAATGCGCTGGGCAAGCGCCGACTCTGTCGCGCGCGCTCGGCGCTGGCAGTGTCGCCCGTGCGCAGGCCAATGCTCCAGTGGATGCCCAAATCGTCCAACGGCGCCTGCAGCGCGCGTGCAGTATCGGCAGCCAAGGCACGCATGGGCGTAATCCACAGCAGGGTGAGGGGGGCGGGTTTGTCGGAGGACTTTTCCGCCGGACCTTTTGCGGCGTGCGGCGCCGGCGCGGCGAATCGATTCAAGGCACCCAGCCAGACGGCATAGGTCTTGCCCGAACCCGTCGTCGCGTGTAGCAGGCCGGACTCGCCATCCCTTACCGCCTGCCAAACCTCACGCTGAAAGGCGAAGGGCGCCCACCCGCGTTCGTAGAACCAGCGTTCACCGAAGGTATCAGGCGATGACGTGCTCATGCCCGGCGCCTCGCCTGGTACGAAATAGGATCGCGGTTTTGCTTCTCGCAGGAGCGAGCGCGCTCGCGAAGCTGTGCTTCTGTGTCGTTATGGTTCGCCATCAAGCCGGCTCCTACACGGGTGCCGGGCTTGTGCTCTTTGTAGGCGCGAGCTTGCTCGCGAATCCAGGACACCGCGCGTCTACGATTCGCCAGCAAGCCGGGCCTTCCCTCGTCTGCTACAAGTGGGCGCTGGTGTGGCGGGGTCATCCCAGCAGTTCCTTCAGCGTCGCCAGCGTATCGGCTTCCTCAACTGGCTTGTCATGGCGCCAGCGCAGCATGCGCGGAAAACGTACGGCGATGCCGCTCTTGTGCCGACTGCTGGCGGCAATACCCTCGAAGCCCAGCTCAAACACGAGCGTGGGCGTCACGCTGCGCACCGGGCCGAATTTTTCCACGGTGGTCTTGCGTACGATCGCGTCGACCTTGCGCATTTCTTCATCGGTCAGTCCGGAATACGCTTTTGCGAATGGCACCAGCTTGCGCTCCGGATCACCCGGATCGCCGTCCCAGACGGCAAAGGTGTAATCGGTATAGAGGCTGGCGCGGCGTCCATGCCCGCGCTGCGCATAGATCAGGACAGCATCAATGGAGTAGGGATCAATCTTCCATTTCCACCACACGCCGACGTCCTTGGTCCGGCCCACCCCGTATTGCGCCGCACGGGCCTTGATCATCATGCCTTCGACGCCTAGCGCGCGTGAGGCTTCGCGCTGGCGGGCCAGGTCGTGCCAGTCGTTGCCCTGGACCAACGGTGACGCCATCAGCCGCGGGTTTGCGCATTGCTGGATAACGGCTTCGAGTTGCCCCCTACGCTCGTGGTGCGGCCGTTGGCGCCAATCGTCACCCTGCCACTCCAACAGGTCATAGCCGAGCACCACGACGGGCGCGTCCTGCAGCACCTTGGCAGTGAGGTTCTTGCGTCCGATGCGTTGTTGAAGCAGCGCGAACGGTTGCACGCCGGAGCGCTCGGCGGCGGACGTCGTGTCGCCATCATTGGCGTCGAACAGTGCGGCTGGCGACCGCTCGGGCGCCTGTTTCCAGACGACGATCTCCCCATCGATTACGCTGCCATCCGGCAAGCAGCTCGCCAGTTCACACAGCTCAGGAAAACGATCGCTGACCAGCTCCTCGCCGCGCGACCAGATCCAGATCTGTCCGTCGCGTTTGACCAGCTGAGCGCGGATGCCGTCCCACTTCCACTCGACGAACCAGTGTTCCGGCGCGCCGAGCAGAGCATCGAATGTTTCCACCGGTGACTGCAACGAGTGCGCCAGGAAGAACGGGTAGGGCTGGCCGCCGCGCTGAGCATGTTCGTGCTCGGATTCGTCGGCGATCAGGGCAAGGTAGCGTTCAGCGCTGGGGCGATGGGACAGGTCGGTGTAACCGACCAGCCGCTGGGCCACGCGCTTTGGATCAAGATCAACCAGCGAGGCAAGCGCTCGCGTCACCAGAAGTTTGGATACCCCGACGCGAAAGGCGCCGGTGATCAGCTTGATGCAGACCATCAGGCTCAATCGATCCAACTGGCCCCACAGCGCCGGTAGCCGCACGGCCAGTTCTTCTGGCGGCAAGCCACGCAGCGGCAGCAGGTAGTCCTGCATCCACACGGCCAGCCCATCGTCAGAGCTGTGCTCGGCCTCCGGAATCAGCAGCGAAATGGTTTCAGCCATGTCGCCGACCGCTTGGTAGCTTTCCTCGAACAACCATTCCGGTAGGCCAGACGCGCTCATTGCGGTTTCGCGTAGCACCCGAGTCGGGACCAGCTGCCGGGGGCGGCCTCCGGCAAGAAAATAGACGGCCCAGGCGGCGTCGGCAGGATCGGCTTCTCGAAAATAGTCGCGCATGGCGGCGAGCTTCGCATTGCTCGACGTCGTCGAGTCGAGACGGCTGTAGAGCGTGGCGAACACCTTCATGCAGCGCCTCCGTCGAGCGGCACCGGCGAGACCAGATCGCCAGCATGCTGGCCCCTAGACGAGCGGTGTGAGGGCCTTGAGTAGTGATCCGTACCGGGCTGCGCAGTGGAATGCCGGGTCATTCGGCCTCCTCGGGCTTGGCGTCATCTTCTTCGCCGTATTCGGTGTCGAACGCCTGGGCATCGAGGCCGCGCATTTCGCGCAGGTAGCGAACCAGTACCGCAACAGAACCGTGGGTCACCATGACCCGCTCGGCACCGGTCTGTTCGATAGCCCAGAGCAAGCCCGGCCAGTCGGCATGGTCGGATAGGACGAAGCCCCGATCGACACCACGGCGCCGCCGAGTGCCGCGCAGCATCATCCAGCCGCTGGCGAAGGCATCGGCGTAATCGCCGAAGCGGCGCATCCAGGTGCTGCCACCCGCAGACGGTGGGGCGAGAATGATGGCCTGTTTCAGTCGCGGATCGGCCTTCTTCAAGTCTCCCGCGTAAACGGTGGGCGGCAGGTAGATGCCGGCTTCGCGGTAGACCTTGTTCAACGGCTCGACGGCGCCATGAACCACGATGGTGCCGATACGCTCATCCAGGCCATGCAGGATGCGTTGCGCCTTGCCGAAGGCGTAGCAGAACAGCACGCTGGCGCGTCCGGCCGCTGCGTTGGCGCGCCACCAGTCATTGATCTCGCGGAACACTTCGGCTTGTGAAGGCCACCGGTAAATCGGCAGGCCGAACGTCGATTCGGTGATGAAGGTATGGCAGCGCACAGGCTCGAAGGCCGCGCAGGTGCCGTCCGGTTCGACTTTGTAATCACCAGAGGCGACCCAGACTTCACCTTTGCATTCCAGGCGCACTTGAGCCGAGCCGAGCACGTGGCCGGCGGGATGAAAGCTGAGCTTAACGCCGTGATGCTCGATGGACTCACCGTACGCCAGTGTCTGCAGCGGCATGTCGGCTGCGATGCGCGAACGAAGGATGCCTTCGCTGTCGCAGGAGGCCAGGTAGTGGCCCATGCCCCAGCGCGCGTGGTCGCCGTGGGCATGGGTGATGACGGCGCGCTCTACCGGCCGCCAGGGGTCGATGTAGAAATCACCGGGCGGGCAATACAGGCCTTCGGGGCGGGCAACGACAAGATCCATGAATACAGGCACTTTGCGGGCTTGTAACGTTGGAGCCCGGGGCGGCGCTGCGAGTTCGGCGCGGGTGGGCTAAAGCCCACCCAACGGAGGCGTGCACGGTAGCGTCAAGCGTTCCGCTTCAGCCCACTGGAAATGGGCGATCATTCCTGCAGTTTGATATGCGAGGTGTCCGGCACGGGTGCATCGCTGGCGCGGCGTCTTTCGCCCAAATCGCTGCCCACGGGCGCCAGGCTGAATTGCGACAGGTCGACCTGGGGTGGTTGTGCGGCCGGGCGGCTGTCCTGAAGGTCGGCGCCCACCGGCGCGATACCGAAGTCCGGTGCTTCGACATCGGCGAAGGCAGCCATGTATTCATCGCGCGGTGTCACCTTGAGCGGCTGTGGCGAAGGCGCGGAGCCTGAACCGACCGCCGTCGGCGCTGTGGAAGGGGCTTCGTCAGGTGGCGGGGCCAGCTCTATCTCTTCAACCTCGACGGGCATAGGGCGAACTTCCGCGATCGCGCCGGCGCGGGCCATCGCCTGGCGGTACTTTTCGACACTGGCGTGATCGAGGTCCTGCTTGATGACAATGCGGCGGCCGGAAAAGAGCACGGCGATCCGCTGCGCGTCGGCCTGAAACAGGCGGGTCAGGTTGGCCTCGACCTGCTCCAGCGTGGCACCAGGGGCGAGCTCGCCGGAGAAGGCGATTTCATAGCGACTCATGACGGGGTTCCTCGTTCTTTAGGCGACGCGTTGCCGGAGATACTAGCCGTTCCTGCGCGCTCTCGGGCAGCCTGCCGCAGACCGTGCATGCGTCAATTGAGCGAAATGAGGCGGGGCTGGCAAAACCATTGATGTCAGCTTGCATCGCGCGACCCGCGCTACGCCTGTTCAAGGCAAGGGCGCAAACAGCGCGTCGATATCGCTCTGCTGAACATCCCAGTCGCCGCTGCCGTCACCTTCCAACACGCCGGCGGCCAACTCGGCCTTGCGTCGTTGCAATTGCTGAATGCGTTCCTCGACCGTGCCGCGGGTAATCAGCCGGTAGACGAAGACCGGTTTCTCCTGCCCGATGCGGTAAGCGCGGTCGGTGGCCTGATTCTCTACAGCCGGGTTCCACCAGGGGTCGTAATGGATCACGGTGTCAGCGGCGGTGAGGTTGAGGCCTGTACCGCCGGCCTTGAGGCTGATCAGAAACAGCGGCACCTCTCCGGTCTGGAAGCGGTTGACCGGTTCGCGGCGGTCGCGTGTCGCCCCGGTCAGCTTCACATAAGCGATGCCGCGCTTGTCCAGTGCCTGCTCAATCAGCGCCAACATTGAAGTGAACTGCGAAAACAGCAGCACGCGGCGGCCCTCACTGAGCATGCCGGTCAAGATTTCCAGCAGGCTATCGAGTTTGCCGGAGCTGCTGCTTCGTGGATGGTTTGTCGGTTCGTTCTTCACCAGGCGGAGGTCGCAACAGACCTGGCGTAGTTTCAGCAGCGCTTCGAGGATAACGATCTGGCTGCCCGCCAGCCCCTTGCGACCGATCTCGTCGCGCACCTTGCTGTCCATGGCGAGGCGGACGGTTTCATAAAGGTCGCGCTGGGCGTCGCTGAGTTCTACCCAGTGAATAATTTCGTTCTTCGCGGGCAGCTCTTTGGCCACCTCTTCTTTGTGCCGTCGCAGCAGGAAGGGTTTGATCCGCGCTTTCAGATGCGCGAGTCGGTTCACGTCGCCATGCTTTTCGATCGGCGCACGGTAACTGCGCGCAAAGCTTTTGGCGTCACCCAGCCAGCCGGGCATCAGGAAATCGAACAGAGACCAGAGCTCACCCAAGTGATTCTCCAACGGCGTCCCGGTGAGGCACAGACGCTGGCGCGCATTCAGTTCGCGTATCGCATGACCGGCCTTGCTCGACGGGTTCTTGATGTTCTGCGCTTCGTCGAGAATCAGGACATGAAACGGCTGGTGGCGCAGCGCTTCGATGTCGCGCGGCAGCAGGGCGTAAGTGGTGAGCAGCAGATCGTAGTCGCCGAGGCGAGCAAACAACTGGCGTCGTGACGGGCCTTGCAGCGCTAGCACGCGCAGATCGGGTGTAAAACGAGCCGCTTCGTCTTGCCAGTTGGGGATCAGGCTGGTCGGCATGACCACCAATGCCGGACGGTCCAGGCGCCCGGCCTGCTTCTCCAGCAGTAGATGGGCAAGGCTTTGCAGTGTTTTACCTAGCCCCATGTCGTCGCCGAGAATGCCGCCAGCGCCCAGCTCACGCAGGGTCTGTAACCAGTTGAGGCCCTGCAGCTGATAAGGGCGCATCTGAGCCTGCAGGCCTGGCGGTGGGCTCACTGGCGTTGTATGCAGATTCTGGAGCCGATCGGAGAACGCACGCAGCGTCTCGCCGCCGCGCCATTCCATCGCCAGCTCGCTGAGGCCAGCCAGCCGCGCGGCATCCCCTCGGCCCAGGCGCAGGCGAGAGTCCACCGGCTGGTCATGCAGATAGAGTTCGCCGAGCGTGGCGAGGATTGGCTTCAGGCGCCCGTACGGCAAGGCCACTTGCAGCGCATGGCCATCGCTGCTGCGCAGTTGATCGAGCTGCACGCGCAGCTGATCGTCATCACCGTGCTGCTTCAGGTTGTCTGGACTTAACAGTTCCGGGCTCTGACGAATCAACTTGAGCAGCACCGGTAGCAGACTGACGCGCTGGCCGTCGACCACGATGCCCAGCTCCAGCTCGAACCAGTTTCGGTCATCCGATTCGTCGATCTTGGCGAACCAGGAGTCGACCGGCGTCAAATCGAAGAGAAATCCGGGGCTTATCTCCACTTCCCACCCCTGGTTTCGCAGCTGCGGCAATACGTCCTGGACGAAACGTAGCCAGCCGTCGTCATTGGCCAGCTGGTACATCTCTGCCGAATCCTTCGGCAGCGCCAGGCTTTGTCGCAATGCCGGTCGACAGCCGAAGTGCTCTAGCTGCTCCCGGAACGCCTGTTCTGCCAGGGGCTGGCGGCGGAAGATGATGACTTCTTCGTCGTGCAGATGGCGCACCGGCTGACCGTCACGCTTGCCATGTACCACGGCGTCGTCATAGCGGAAGCAGAGCCCGGCGCGATGCTGGTATTCGCGAGCCATTCGCTGGTTGCCCGGCTGGTAATGGGCCGCCAGGTAGCTGCCGAGACTCAATCGTGCAACGGGTTCGATTGTTCCCAGATGGCGTTCAGTACGCGGTGGAAGAGGCGGAGCCATATTGAAGTGCCCCGTCGTCAGCGTGCAGAGAGCCCGCTCGACACGCCAAGACTGTGTCGAACGAGCAAAATGTGTTGGCCAGGGACGAGCCTATGGCCGCGCGCCGAATACAGTTGCGCAGCCTTACGGCAGACCTCCTCAACCACCCGATACACCTGCTCTGCCAGCGGGGCTGGTGAAACCAGCAGCGATGGCAGGGCGAAACGGGGCAACCGCTGCATACGTTTCCTTTATTTCGTGCGTGCCTTGGGATTACTTCGCGCCGGTGGCAAGTCGCTCCAATAGAGCCTCCAGCGTATTGAAGCGTTCCTCCGCGCGTTCCATGGGGACCTGAAACTTGAATTGGGTGGCGCCTTCGAACTTGTAGCGGTTGGGCTGGCTCTGGATCAGCTTGATCAACACCATCGGATCGACGCTGGTGTCGGCGGCGAATTCGATACGCCCGCCTTGCGGGCCGGCGTCTATCTTGGTGATGCCGAGGCTGGCGGCCTGCAGCTTGAGCAGGGTCAACCTAACCAGATGTTTGGCCGGCTCGGGCAGCAAGCCGAAGCGGTCGATCATCTCCACCTGTAGTTCGCGCAGACCATTTTCGTCGGCGGCGTTGGCGATACGCTTGTAGAGAATCAGGCGAGCGTGCACATCCGGTAGATAGTCTTCTGGGATCAGCGCCGGTACGCGCAGATTGATTTCGGGTCCGCCACCCAGGGGCTGATCGAGGTTCGGTTGCTCACCCTTCTGTATGGATTTGACTGCGCGTTCGAGCATTTCCATATAAAGCGTGAATCCGACCGCCTGAATCTGCCCGCTCTGGCCGTCGCCAAGCAGCTCGCCGGCGCCGCGAATTTCCAGGTCGTGGGTGGCCAGGACGAAGCCCGCTCCCAGGTCCTGTGCGTTGGCGATGGCTTCGAGACGCTTCTCGGCGTCGGGCGTCATGGCCTTGCGCGGCGGGGTCAGCAAATAGGCGTAGGCCTGGTGGTGGCTGCGTCCGACTCGACCGCGCAGCTGGTGCAGCTGAGCGAGGCCGAACTTGTCGGCACGTTCGATGATGATGGTGTTGGCGCTGGGCACGTCGATACCGGTCTCGATGATGGTCGAGGCGATCAGGACGTTGAAACGCTTGTGATAGAAGTCGCCCATCACCTGTTCGAGTTCGCGTTCGCGCATCTGGCCGTGGCCGACACCGATGCGCGCTTCGGGCACCAACTCTGCAAGATCAGCCGCGCACTTTTCGATGGTCTTGACGTCGTTGTGCAGGTAATAGACCTGACCGCCGCGCAATAGCTCACGCAGCAACGCCTCCTTGATGACTGAGTTTTGTTGCTCCATGACGAAGGTGCGCACCGACAGCCGTCGTGCTGGCGGTGTGGCGATGATGGACAGGTCGCGCATACCGGCGACCGCCATGTTCAGGGTGCGCGGAATCGGTGTGGCGGTGAGGGTGAGAATGTCCACCTCGCTGCGCAGCGCTTTGAGCTGTTCCTTCTGACGCACCCCGAAGCGGTGCTCTTCGTCGATGATGACCAACCCCAGGTTGGTGAACTTGACGTCGTCCTGCAGCAGTTTGTGCGTGCCGATGAGGATGTCGACCTTGCCTTCGGCCAGTTCCTGCACCGCGCTTTGGATTTCCTTGGTGGACTTGAAACGGCTCATCACTTCGACACGTACCGGCCAATCGGCGAAACGGTCGCGGAAGCTGTTGTAGTGCTGCTGGGCAAGCAAGGTTGTCGGAACCAGTACAGCCACTTGGCGACCGCTGTGAACGGCGATGAACGCCGCGCGCATGGCCACTTCGGTCTTGCCGAAACCGACGTCGCCGCAGATCAGCCGGTCCATCGGCTTGGGTGCGAGCATGTCGTTGCGTACCGCTTCGATCGCGGCTTGCTGGTCGGGCGTTTCCTCGAACGGGAAACCGGCGCTGAAGGTTTCGTAATCGAGTTGTGGGTCTTCGAAGGCGTAGCCTTCCCGTGCGGCGCGGCGGGCGTAGATGTCGAGCAACTCGGCGGCGACATCGCGGACCTGCTCAGCGGCCTTGCGTTTGGCCTTCTGCCAAGTTTCCGAACCCAGCCGGTGCAACGGCGCCAGCGCGTCGTCGCTGCCGGTGTAGCGCGCAATCAGATGCAGGCTGGATACCGGCACGTAGAGCTTGGCCTCTTCGGCGTACTGCAGCATGAGGAATTCAGCGGCCTGGCCTTCGATTTCCAGGGTGACCAGCCCTTGATAGCGACCGACACCATGGTCGATGTGCACCACCGGTGAGCCCTCACGCAGTTCGGTGAGGTTCTTGATGACGTTCTCGCCAGCATCGCGGCCTTTCTCGCGTCGCCGGCGCTGCATGATCCGCTGCCCGAACAGCGGGCTTTCAGCAATCAATGCCAGGGCAGGTTCTTGCAGCAGTAATCCGTCATCCAGCGGGGCGATGGCAATGGCCAGACGCTCGTTGCTTTCGACGAACTGTGACCAGCCAGCGACTTCCTGGGGACGCAACTTTAGCCGCGCCAGCAGTTCCAGCAGCACTTCGCGACGCCCTGCAGATTCGGCGGTGAACAGCACGCGGCCCGGAAATTCCTCGAGGAAGCGGCGCAGCGCACCCAACGGCTCGCTGGCCTTGGCGTCAATGGCCAGTTCGGGGAATCGGCTGGCCGGGAAACGCTCGCGGCCAATGCCGGTTTCCACATCGTCCTGGCTCGCAACAACGCGCGGCCAGGACTTTAGGTGGGCGAAGCAATCTTCCACCGGCATGAACAATTCGACGGGGGGAAGCAGCGGCCGCTCGGGATCGACTCGGCGTTCCTCGTACCGGTTGCGCACGTCTTTCCAGAAGTGCTCGGCCGCTTGCTCAATCCCCGGCAACGAGAACACTTGAGTGTCCTCCGGCAGATAGTCGAATAACGTCGAGGTCTCATCGAAAAACAGCGGCAGGTAGTACTCGATCCCGGCCGGTGTGATGCCGGTGGACAGGTCTTGGTAGACCGGGCAGCGCCGGAAGTCCACATCGAAACGCTCACGGAACCGCGCACGGAAGCCGGTGACCGATTCTTTCTTCAGCGGAAACTCGCGCGCCGGCAACAGGCGAATCGACTCGACCTTATCAATCGAGCGCTGGTTTTCAGGATCAAAAGTGCGCAGTGTTTCGATTTCGTCATCGAACAGATCGATGCGGTAGGGCAGGGGACTGCCCATGGGAAACAGATCAATCAGCGCGCCGCGGACAGCGAACTCGCCATGCTCGTACACCGTATCGACGCAGCGATAGCCGGCCGCTTCAAGGCGAGCGCGCATCTGCTCGACATCGAGCTTCTGACCAACATCCAGCACCAGGCTCGAGCCGAGCAGGAAACGCTTGGGCGCCAGCCTGTGTAGCGCGGTGGTGATGGGGACTACCAGTACGCCGTGGGTCAGTTCGGGCAGCTGATAAAGCGCCGCGATCCGCTGGGAAATGATGTCCTGGTGCGGGGAAAACACGTCGTACGGCAGCGTTTCCCAGTCCGGGAAATGCAGAACCGGAAGCCCGGGCGCGAAGAACGCAAGCTCTTCCTGCAGTCGCTCGGCGCTTTGGCTGTCAGCGGTAAGAAGAAGGGTGAATTGCTTTGCGTTGCTGGCTGCTTCGGCAATGGCCAGGCTCAGCGCGGCTCCAGGAAGGTTGCCCCAAGTTTGCTTGCCGCTGGCGGCGGGCATGGGCGGAAGGCGCAATACGGACACGAGTAGGCGTGGCTCCGGTCGAAAAATGGACCGCCCGGATTGTAACTATCCGCGCGGGACGCTGTCAGTGTTTCCGCTGCACAGATTGCCGGCGCTAGGGTGCGCCGGCATAATGTAGCCCTTTTTCTCAGCCCCTACATGTTGGAAGGAACTGCCCGTGACTCAGAAGCCCGACCAGTGTCTTGGTGAATGGATTGATCGAGAAGCCCTCGCCGAAGCGATGATTCCGCTGATTGGTCAGCTGTATCGTAACAACAACGTGGTGACTTCCATCTACGGCCGTGGCCTGATCAACCGCTCGGTGATTGCGCTACTAAAAGCGCATCGTTTCGCTCGTCATCGTCAGGCTGACGAAGCCGAGCTTTCGGTACATGAGACGCACCAGATTCTCACCACCATGACCGATATGGACCTTGGCGCTGCGTCTGTCGATCTGGGCAAGGTCGTGGCCAAGTACAAGGCTGAAGGCAATGGCCGTACCCTCGACCAATTCGTGCGTGACGAATTGGCCGAAGTCGCCGGCAAGCGCAACACCACCGGCGTTCACAAGGGCACCGACGTCGTGCTCTACGGCTTTGGCCGGATCGGTCGTTTGCTGGCACGTATCCTCATTGAAAAGACTGGCGGCGGTGACGGCCTGCGCCTGCGGGCAATCGTCGTGCGCAAGGGCGCGGAAAACGATCTGGTCAAGCGCGCTAGCCTTCTGCGACGCGACTCGGTTCATGGTCCGTTCGATGGCACCATTCATATCGATGCAGAAAACAACACCATCACCGCCAACGGTAACCTGATTCAGGTGATCTACTCGAACGACCCGTCTTCTGTGGATTACACCCAGTACGGTATCGAGAACGCCTTGCTGGTCGACAACACCGGTAAGTGGCGTGACGCCGAAGGCCTCAGCCAGCACCTGAAGTGCCCGGGTGTTGCGCGCGTGGTGCTGACAGCGCCAGGCAAAGGTGAGCTGAAGAATATTGTCCATGGCATCAATCATGGTGAGATCACCGATGACGACAAGATCGTTTCGGCTGCTTCATGCACCACCAACGCCATCGTGCCGGTGCTCAAGGCTGTGAACGACCAGTACGGCATCGTCAACGGTCACGTCGAGACCGTTCACTCCTACACCAACGACCAGAATCTGATCGACAACTTCCATAAGGGCAGTCGTCGTGGTCGTAGTGCTGCGCTGAACATGGTTATCACCGAAACCGGCGCTGCGACAGCTGCCGCCAAGGCATTGCCGGTGCTCAAGGGCAAGCTGACCGGCAACGCCATCCGCGTTCCGACGCCTAACGTTTCGATGGCGATCCTCAACCTTAACTTGGAGAAGGCCACTTCTCGCGACGAGATCAACGAGTACCTGCGCCAGATGGCCATGCATTCGGACCTGCAAAAGCAGATCGATTTCGTCAACTCTCAAGAAGTGGTTTCCACCGACTTCGTGGGTTCGCGTCATGCGGGCGTGGTGGATGCCGAAGCGACGATCTGCAGCGATAACCGTGTCGTGCTTTACGTTTGGTACGACAACGAGTTCGGCTACAGCTGCCAGGTCGTCCGCGTGATGGAAGACATGGCCGGAGTGAATCCACCTGCGTTCCCGCGATAACGCATCGGTGATTCATAGAAACGGGAGCTTCGGCTCCCGTTTTGCATTTCATCGGAATTATTCGCGAGGTTTCGGCCGCTGACGGCTGCGTCAATAGATGGTTACAGCGAACCGCTTGTCCCTAGTCAAAAAATTGAAAGACCTTGGGTGGCCAGTCACGGGTCACGACCTCTATAATCGGGCGGATTTCTACCTGGGCCCGCGGCATAGCGTCGCGCTGATAACTGATCGGCGCGCGTTGTGCAATTCGACTTTAGCCAAGCCGCGGGGCTCGTAAAAAAGCCTTTTAAATCAGTGGTTAGCGAACCGATGATCAATATAAAACGTGGGCTTGATTTGCCCATTGCGGGTGCGCCGGCGCAGCGTATCGAGGCCGGAAGGCCCGTGCGAAGCGTCGCCATAATGGGGTTTGACTATCCCGGTATGAAGCCGACCATGGAAGTTCAGGTCGGTGATCGGGTCAAATTGGGGCAGGTACTGTTCTCCGATAAGAAGACACTAGGCGTGATGTTTACCGCGCCGGGTGCTGGCGTGGTCAGCGCTGTCC